>JBGAHJ010000020.1:0-103195 GCA_044226255.1 Rubrivivax sp. | reverse complement strand
CCCCACGCTGCCTGCAGCGGCGGCGCCGACCGCCGCGTCGCTGCCCACGCCGGTCGTCGGCGCGACGATGCCGCCGCCGCGGCCGGTCGAGCCGCGGGTGCCGCCGCGCGTGCGCCAGGCGGCGCAGCCGGTGCTGCAGCCGCCGCCGATTCCCAACGCACGCGCCGTGCAGCAGGCCAGCCTGCCGCAGATCCAGCGCAAGATCGCGGTGCTGGTGGGCATCGACAACTACGTCGACGAGCGCATCCCGGCGCTCGAGAATGCCCGCCGCGACGTCGACGCGGTGGCCCGCGTGCTGGAGCAGCGCCTGGGCTACGAGACGCTGATCGTGCGCGACGCCGGCCGCGAGGCGATGGTCGGCCTGCTGAACCGGCTGGCGCTGCAGGTGCGGCCGCAGGACTCGGTCGTCGTCTACTACGCCGGCCACGGCACCGTGGTCGACGGCACCAACCAGGGCTACTGGATCCCGGCCACGGCCGACGCCGAGCGGCCGGAGACCTGGATCAGCAACCGCGACATCGGCCGCCTGCTGGGCAGCCTGCGCGCGCAGCAGGTGGTGCTGATCTCCGACAGCTGCTTCTCGGGCAGCCTGGTCGGCGACAAGCGCATCCAGGTCGGCAGCAACGCCGACCCGCGTGCGCTGCTGCAGCGCCGTGCCACGGTGGTGATGTCCTCGGGCGGCGACGAGCCGGTGGCCGACGGGGCCACGGGCGGCCACTCGCCGTTCTCCAGCAGCCTGATGGCCACGCTGCAGGGCCTGGACAACTGGCGCGTCGGCGGCAACGTGTTCGACAAGGTGCGCGACGACGTCACCAAGCGCCTGCCGCAGACCCCGCGCTACGGCCCCGCACGCGATGCCCGCCACGCCGAGGGCGCCGACTACCTGTTCGAGCAGCGCCAGCTCGGCCGGTAAAAAGCACGCTATTCGCGGCGGCCGGTTCCCTCCACCGGGAGGAACCGGCCGCCGCGTGCATTCCGGCCCGCGCCGCAGCGGGCCCGGCCGCTAGGCTGCGCGCTTTCCGAGACCCACCGCATGCCCATGAGCCGTCGCACCTGGATTCCGCTTGCCCGCATCGCCGCCATCGTGGCCGGGTGCTGGAGCGCCGGCGCGCAGGCGCAGGAAACGGTGACGTACTTCTTCGGCGGCGACTGCAGCACCTGCGCAGCCGCCAGCGGCAGCGTCGGGTTCCCGGTGATGGCGCGCCTGACGCTCCAGGACTACGTGCCGGGCAGCGCGATCGAAGCACGCCACGTGCAGTCGCTCTGGTACACCGGCTCCAACCTGGTCGACATGTTCACGCTGACCGGGCCGACCGACACGCTCTCGGCCGGCCGTGTCTTCGACGCCGCCTCGATCACGTCGGCGGGCGGTCAGCTGGGGCCCATGGCCAGCGTGCCGCTGGCCTTCAGCGTCGAGTTCGCCGACGGCCTCTTCTTCCGCACCGCGGCTGATGGCGGCTGGTCGGTGTGCGCCCCCAAGGGCAACGGCTACTCCTCCGGATGCTTCGAAGGCGGCGCCGACATCGGCACCGGCCGCTGGATGATCACGCAGGTGCCCGAGCCTTCGATCGCACTGCTGCTGGCCGGCGGCCTGGCGGCGCTGGCCCTGCTGCGCCGCCGGATGGCGACCGCGCCGTCCTATTCGCTGGCGCCCATCGCCCGCGCGCGCTCGCGCTGAGCCTGCAGATCGGCGGCGCCCGCCGGCGCGGGCCAACCCTGGAGGTGGCGGCGTGCCAGATCGGCCAGCGCCCGCACGAACGCGGGTGAGTCGTTGACGCAGGGCACGTAGGCGAAGCGCTCGCCGCCGGCTTCCAGGAAGGCCTCGCGCGCTTCCTGGTCGATCTCCTCGAGCGTCTCCAGGCAGTCGGCCACGAAGCCCGGGCACATCACGTCGACCGACTTGACGCCCTGGGCCGCCAGCTCCCGCAATGTCGGCTCGGTGTAGGGCTCGAGCCACTTCGCCTTGCCGAAACGGCTCTGGAACGTGACGCGCAGGCGCGCGGGCTCGAGCTGCAGGCGTTCGGCCAGCAGGCGCGCGGTGACGTGGCACTGGCAGTGGTACGGGTCGCCGAGCAGCAGCGAGCGCTCGGGCACGCCGTGGAAGCTCAGCACGAGCTGATCGGCACGGCCGTTGGCGGCCCAGTGCGCGGTGAGTCGGTCGGCCAGCGCGCCGATGTAGCCGGGGTCGTCGTGGTACTCGCCGATGAAACGCAGCTCGGGCTGCCGGCGTGCGCCGCGGGCCCAGGCCATCACCGCGTCGGCAACGCTGGCGGTGGTGGCGGCGGCGTACTGCGGGTACATCGGCAGCACCAGCACACGGGTGGCGCCGTCGCCGCGCAGCGCATCCAGCACCGACGCCACCGAGGGGTTGCCGTAGCGCATGGCATGGCGCACCAGCAGGCCGGGGTGCGTGCCGCTCAGTTCGGCGGCCAGGGCTTCCGTCTGGCGGCGCGTCCACACCGCCAGCGGCGCGCCTTCGGGCATCCAGACGCTGGCGTACTTGGCGGCCGAGCGCGCCGGCCGCGTGCGCAGGATGATGCCGTGAAGGATGGGCAGCCAGGCGATGCGCGGGATCTCGACCACGCGCGGGTCGGACAGGAATTCGGCCAGGTAGCGGCGCAATGCCGGTGCCGTGGCCTCGTCGGGCGAGCCCAGGTTCACCACCAGCACCGCCGGGCGGGCGGGCTGGCCGTGGCGATGGGGCGGTTCGGGCCGGAACCTCATGCGGCCGGCCCCGCGCCGGCGCTGCGGCGCGACAGCTCGGCCAGCACCGTGGACAGGTCCACGGGCTTGGGCCAGCAACCGGCGAAGCCGGCGCTGCGGGCCGGCTCCGAGACCTCGGTCTCGTCGTCGGCGGTGCACAGGAAGGCGGGCAGGGCGGGATCGTCGAGCTGGCGTCGCAGCGCAGCGAGCAGGTCGTAGCCGTTGGTGTCGGGCAGGTGCAGGTCCACCACCAGCAGGTCGGGCTTCCAGCGTCGCACGAGCTCCTGCGCTTCCGCGCCGGTGCCGGCGACCTCCACCTCCACGCCGTCGGCGAAGCGGCAGGCCTCGATGAACAGGAGCGTGTTGATGCGGTCGTCGTCGATGTAGAGCAGGCGCATGGGCGTGCTCCGTTCAGCGCAGCGGCAGCAGGGGTTGCGGTTGCGTGTCGGCGAAGCGGATCACGTCGAAGCTGACGCAGGCCGAAGCCGGGTCGCTGGGCGAGCTGCCCAGGCCGATGCTGCCGCTGCCGTGCAGCGTGCAGCTGCCGCGGCGCAGGCTGACGATCTCGCCGTCGTTGAAGCGCACGTAGGTGCCGTTGTAGCTGAGGTCGGTGAGCTGGAAGCTGCCGCCGTGCCAGTCGAGGCGCGCGTGCGAGCGCGAGACGCGCGAATCGTCGACGCAGAACGCCGACTGCGGGCTGCGGCCCAGCACCACGGGCATCTGCTCGCTGGCGAACACGCGGTGCTGGCCGCCCCAGATCAGCCGCAGGCCATCGGGTTCGGCCACCGAGGCGGTGATGTCGCCGCCGAAGAGCGTGGCCGCGGGATCGAAGCCGCCGCCACGGCGGCCGCCCAGCACGTGCACCTGCACCGGCTCGACGCGGCCGCGCAGCACCAGCTTGTCCAGGCTGCGGAAGCGCGACTGCATCTCCTGCGCCAGGCCCTGCATCACGTCCTGCGTGATCAGCGTCTCGTTGTCCCCGGCGTGGTCGAGCAGGCGGGCGGCCACGTTCACCGCATCTCCGAAGCAGTCGCCCGACATCTCGACCACCTCGCCGCGCGCCATCGCCACCTGCAGGCGCAGCGCGCGCAGGCCCGACGAGGCGCCGCGTTCACCGGCGCGAGAGGCGATGGCCTCCAGCACGTCGTGCATCTGGATGCCCGCGGCCACCGCCTGCGCGGGCTCGTCGAACACCGCCATCAGGCCGTCGCCCAGCGTCTTCACGACATGGCCCTGGTGGCCGTCGACGGGCGTGCCCAGCGCATTGACGCAGTGCGTGACCACCGAGGTGGCCTCGGCATTGCCCAGGCTCTCGAACAGCCCCGTGCTGCCGCGCAGATCGGCGAACAGGACGGTGCGGTCGGAGATGCGCGTCATGGCTCGCGCGAGTGTAGTCCGCCCATTTCCAGCGCCCGTTCCCTCGAAAGGCGGTGCGTCAGAGGTTGTCGAGGTAGGTGCGCAGCTTGTCCGAGCGGCTCGGGTGCTTGAGCTTGCGGATCGCCTTGGCCTCGATCTGGCGGATGCGCTCGCGCGTCACGTCGAACTGCTTGCCCACCTCTTCCAGCGTGTGGTCGGTGCTCATCTCGATGCCGAAGCGCATGCGCAGCACCTTGGCCTCGCGCGGCGTGAGGCTGTCGAGGATGTCCTTCACCACGTCGCGCAGGCCGGCCTGCATGGCGGCGTCCACCGGGGCCACGTTGTTGGTGTCCTCGATGAAGTCGCCCAGGTGCGAATCGTCGTCGTCGCCGATCGGCGTTTCCATGGAGATCGGCTCCTTGGCGATCTTCATGATCTTGCGGATCTTGTCCTCGGGGATCTCCATCTTCTCGGCCAGCGTCGGCGCGTCCGGCTCGTAGCCGAACTCCTGCAGGTGCTGGCGCGAGATGCGGTTCATCTTGTTGATCGTCTCGATCATGTGCACCGGGATGCGGATGGTGCGCGCCTGGTCGGCGATCGAGCGCGTGATGGCCTGGCGGATCCACCACGTGGCATAGGTCGAGAACTTGTAGCCGCGGCGGTATTCGAACTTGTCGACCGCCTTCATCAGGCCGATGTTGCCTTCCTGGATCAGGTCCAGGAACTGCAGGCCGCGGTTGGTGTACTTCTTCGCGATGGAGATCACCAGGCGCAGGTTGGCCTCGATCATCTCCTTCTTCGCGTCGCGGCTGGCCTTCTCGCCCTCGTTCATCTTCTTGTTGATGTCCTTGAGGTCGTCCAGCGGCACCACGGCGCGCGCCTGCAGGTCGGTCAGCTTCTGCTGCAGTTCCTGCACGGCCGGCAGGTTGCGCTGCAGCACCGGGCTGTAGGGCTTGCCGAGCGCGATCTCCTTCTCGGCCCACTTCAGGTTCATCACGTTGGGCGGGAAGGTCTTGATGAAGTGGTCCTGCGGCATGCCGCACTTGTCGACCACGATCTTGCGGATCTCGCGCTCGTAGCGGCGCACGTCGTCCACCTGGCTGCGCAGGATGTGGCACAGCTTCTCGATGGTCTTCACCGTGAAGCGGATCGTCATCAGGTCGTCGCTGATGCTGTGCTGGGCCTTGTTGTAGGAGGTCGACTTGTAGCCTTCCTTCTCGTAGGCCTTGCGCATCTTGTCGAAGTGCGCGCGCAGCACGTCGAACTTCTCGAGCGCCTGCTTCTTCAGCTCCTCGAGCTTCTTGGTCAGCGCCTTGCTGCCGCCTTGGCCGTCGTCGTCGTCCTCTTCGTCGAACTCGTCGAAGTCTTCCTCGGCCACGTAGTCGTCGGCCTCGTCGTCGCTGATGAAGCCATCGACGACCTCCGAGATCTGCATCTCGCCCGCGGCGATGCGGTCGGCCATCGACAGGATCTCGGCGATGGTGGTGGGCGACGCGCTGATCGCCAGCATCATCGCCTGCAGGCCGCCTTCGATGCGCTTGGCGATCTCGATCTCGCCTTCGCGGGTGAGCAGTTCGACGGTGCCCATCTCGCGCATGTACATTCGCACCGGGTCGGTGGTGCGGCCGAACTCGCTGTCGACGGTGGACAGCGCGGCTTCGGCCGCCTCTTCGGCTTCCTCTTCGGTGGCGGTGCTGGTGCCGCCGCCGGCGATCAGCAGCGTGGCGGCGTCGGGCGCCTGCTCGTAGACCGCGATGCCCATGTCGTTGAGCATCGACACGATGGCCTCGAGGATCTCCTCGTTGACCAGCTTCTCGGGCAGGTGGTCGTTGATTTCCTGGTGCGTCAGGAAACCCCGCGTCTTGCCCATCTTGATGAGCGTCTTCAGCTCCTGGCGGCGCTTGGCGGCTTCCTCTTCGGTGAGCGCGGTCTCGTCGAGGCCGAACTCGCGCATCAGCGCGCGCTCCTTCGCGCGCGACACCTTCATGCGCAGCGGCTTGGCCTTGGCGGCCTGCGCGCTTTCTTCGGTCTCGACCTCGGCTTCGCCTTCGACTTCGGCTTCGCCCTCGAACTCGGCCTCGATGTCGCCCAGGTCCTCCTCTTCGGCCGGGGCGGCCTTGGCCTCGGCACCCTTCTTGCCCTTGGCACCCTTCGCGTCAGCCTTCCCCGCCTTGGGATCGGGCTTGGCCGGAGCGGCCTTCGCGGCCGGCTTGGCCTCGGCCTTGGCGGGCTTCGCAGGGGCGGCAGCCGGCTTCGTGGTCTCCGCCTTGGCACCCTTCACCAGCGGCTTGGCCGCGGCTTTCGGCTCGGCGACCGGCGCGGCCTTGGCCTTCGTCGCCGCGGGGGCGGCGTGATGGTCCTTGGCGGGCTTGGCGGCGGGCGTGGCAGCGGGCTTGGCGGCAGGCTTCTTGGCGGTCATGCGATTCCTTGAGGAAGAGCGGAGGCGGCAGGCAAGGGCATATGCGGCTGTTCAACGCCAGAGCAAGCCGGGGCTCGGCGGGCGTTGCGCGCATACGGAACGGGCAAGTTCGCGTGAACTCATGGTGTGCAGCCCTTGCGGAAGCGGTGACCTTCTGATGAACCCGTGTCGCGGGCGGTCGGGGCCTTCAGGTGCTGCTGCTCACTCTTGCCGTTTTCGACAAACCGAGGATTATACCGGATTCACCTCGGTGGAGCGGTGTCCCGTCACGGACCTTTCGCGATGCGCGCGGCCTTGATCGCAACGATCTGCTCCATCAGTCCGCGGTACCGAGCCAGGTCTTCGGCGCTCGGCGCCGGCTCGCCCATGATCGCGTCGGCCTCCTGCTTGAGGATCTCCAGCAGCAGCAGCGACAGGATGCGCGGCAACTCGTCGAAACGATAGGCCTCGTCGCCCAGGCCGGCCCGCACCCAGCTCCGCGCGGTGTCGGCCCAGGGCTCCTCGGCCATGGCCTGGTCGAGGGCCGACCAGCTGAGCGGACCATGGTCCATCAGCTGGCGCTCCAGCCACTGCACCACCTCGCCGTGAGGACCGCCGAGTTCGTGCAGCAGCTGCTGGTGATCGGGCCCGAGTTCGTCCCACCAGTCGGCATGCTGCAGCAGCAGGCGCAGCGCCACGTCGGCCGGGCCGGAAGGCGGCACGCGGATCGCGCCCCGTCGCACCAGCCTGAGCGGCCCCTGGGGGCGTGGCGCCGGCGCTGCCTTCGCTTCACCCCACAGGTCGGCGAGCTGGGCCAGCTCCAGCTGGCCGTGCCGCGCCAGCTCCGGCAGCAGCTGGCGCCTGAGCGCGCCGTCCGGCAGCGCCTGCCAGAGCGGCTTGGCCTTGGCCAGCATGCGCGAGCGGCCTTCGGCGCTGCTCAGGTCGGCCTCCTCCGAGGCCAGCTCGATCAGCTGGCGCGACAGGGGCACGGCCTGCGCCACCTGCTGCTCGAACGCGTCCGGGCCGAGTTCACGCACGTAGCTGTCGGGGTCGTGCTCGGGCGGCAGGAACAGGAAGCGCACGGTGCGCAGGTCCGTGGCGTTCGGCAGCGCCGCTTCGAGGGCCCGCGCCGCGGCGCGCCGGCCGGCGGCGTCGCCATCGAAGCTGAAGACGACCGAGTCCGTGAAGCGGAACAGCTTCTGCACGTGGTCGGCCGTGCAGGCGGTGCCGAGCGTGGCCACCGCGTTGCCGAAGCCGCTCTGCGCCAGCGCCACCACGTCCATGTAGCCCTCGACCACCAGCGCGTAGCCCTTCTCGCGCAGCGCCTGACGGGCCTCGTACAGGCCGTACAGCTCGCGGCCCTTGCTGAAGACGGGTGTCTCGGGCGAGTTGATGTACTTGGGCTTGCTGTCGTCGAGCACACGGCCGCCGAAGCCGATGACCTGGCCGTCCAGGCCGCGGATCGGGAACATCACGCGCTCGCGGAACCAGTCGTAGCGGCCGCGGTCCTCGCCGCCGCCGTCGTCGGCGTCGCGCTGCCGCACCAGGCCGGCCTCCTCGAGCAGCGGGTCGTCGTAGGCCGGGAACACGCCGGCCAGCGCCTTCCAGCCCGGCGGGGCGAAGCCCAGGCCGAAGCGCGCGGCGATCTGGCCGGTGAGGCCGCGCCGCTTCAGGTAGTCGATCGCGCGCGGGCTGGCCTTCAGCTGTGTGCGGTAGAAGTCGGCCGCGCGCGCCAGCACCTCGCCGAGGTTGAGGCGGCGTTGCCTCAGCGTGTCGCGGCGCTGGCGCTCCTCGGGGCTGACCTGCTCCTCGGGCACTTCCAGGCCGACACCCTGCGCCAGGTCGCGCACGGCCTCCACGAAGGACAGGCCGAGGTGTTCGGTGAGGAAGCGGATGGCATCGCCGCTCGCCCCGCAGCCGAAGCAGTAGTAGAACTGCTTGGAGGGGCTGACCGAGAAGCTCGGCGACTTCTCGCCGTGGAAGGGGCACAGCCCCATGAAGTTGGCGCCGCCGCGCTTGAGCTCGACGTGGCGGCCGACGACATCGACGATGTCGACGCGGGAAATCAGCTCCTGCAGGAATCCGGCGGGTATCACCCGCCCAGTCTACTGACCCCGCCGTCGGCCGATGGCGCTGCGGGCGGCGCTGCCGGCGCCAGCGCGAACATGCCCTTGTACTCGCGCACCCAGTTGGCCACCTGGGCCACCGGCATCGGCGCCGCGATGCCGGTGCCCTGGCCGATGTCGCAGCCCAGCTCCAGCAGCATGCGCGCCTGCGCCGGGCTCTCGACGCCTTCGGCCACCACGGTGCAGCCGAAGGTGCGCGCCAGGCCGATCACGCCCTCGACGATGGCGCGGTCCTGCGCGTCGTCGAGCATGTGGTGCACGAAGCTGCGGTCGATCTTCAGCACGTCCACCGGCAGCCGCTTCAGGTAGGTCAGCGTGGAGTAGCCGGTGCCGAAGTCGTCGAGCGCGAAGCGAACGCCCGCGCCCTGGCACTGGGCCAGCAGGGCCGAGGTGGCCTCGATGTCGGCGTGCGCCGCCGTTTCGAGCATCTCGATCTCGAGGTGCGTGGCCAGCGGCGTTGCGTGGCGCGCCAGCAGCTCGGTGAGACGCAGCGCGAAGTCCGACTCCTGCAGGTGCCGCGCCGAGACGTTCACGCTGACCGAGATGTCCAGCCCCGTGCGGCGCCAGGCCGCCAGGTGCTCGAGCGCGCGGGAGATGACCCAGTCGCCGATGCGCGAGGACAGCCCGGTGTTCTCGATCATCGGCAGGAACTGCAGCGGCGCCACCAGGCCCTGCTGCGGGTGCTCCCAGCGCAGCAGCGCCTCGAAGCCCAGCACCTTGCCGCTGCGCATGTCCACCTTGGGCTGGTAGTGCAGCACGAACTCCTGCTGGTCCAGCGCCTCCTGGATGCGGCCGATCGCCATCACGCGCTGCTCGGTGCGGCGGCGCTGCTCGGGGTCGAAGAACTGGTAGCCGTTGCGGCCGCTCTGCTTGGTGCCGTACATCGCGTGGTCGGCGTGGCGCAGCAGCGTGTCGGCGTCGCTGCGGTCCACCGGGTAGACGGTGGCGCCGATGCTGGCCGTGATCTGCACCGGCTCGTGCGCCGGGTCGATGAGGTAGGGCTGGGACACCACGCGCAGCACGCGGTCCAGCGCCAGCCGCGCTTCCTCCAGCGTGCCGGCGCGCAGCAGCAGCACGAATTCGTCGCCGCCCAGGCGGGCCGCGGAATCGGTCCAGCCTTCGCGGCTGCGCAAAGCGCCGCGCAGGCGGCCCGCCAGTTCGGACAGCAGCCGGTCCCCGGCGGCGTGGCCCCAGCGGTCGTTCACCGGCTTGAAGCGATCGAGGTCGAGGTAGGACACCACCAGCAGGTAGCCGTCGCGGTCGGCCGCGCGGATGGCGTCGTCCAGCAGCTGGCCCAGGCGCGTGCGGTTGGGCAGGCGGGTGAGCTCGTCGAAGTGGGCCTGCCGTTCGAGCTGGTCGCGCTGCGCCTGCTGCTCGGTGATGTCGCTGATCACGAGCACGTGGTAGCGCAGCGTCTGCTCGCCGTTGGCACCCGGACCGTAGACGGTGGAGATGGTGGCCTGCAGCACGCAGGCTTCGCCGTTGCGGCGGCGCTCCATCAGTTCGCCGCGCCAGCTGCCCTGGTCGCGCAGGCTGGCCCACATGGTGGCGCGCTGCTGGCGCGCCACCGGGTCGGCCGGCGTCGGGCGCAGCAGCGACGGCACGGTGCCGAGCAGCTCGTCGCGCGGCACGCCGAGGATCTGCGTGTAGGCCGGGTTGGCATCGAGCACGTGCAGCTCGGGGTCGGTGATCAGCAGGCCTTCGTGCAGGTGCTGGAACAGGCTGGCCGACATGCGCTGGCGCTCCAGCGCCTCGCGCCGGTCCTGGATGTCGGCCAGCGTGGCCAGCAGGCGCAGCGGGCGCCCGGCGACGTCGCGCTCGATCACCATCAGCGTCGCCTCGGCCCAGCGCCAGCCGGTGCCGCGCGGCATGCGGATCTCGATGCCGGCGCGGCCCGCCTCGCCGGCGCTCAGGGCGGCGATGGCGCGTGCCAGGTCGGCGCGGTCGTCGGGGTGAACCTGGGCCTGCCAGTCCTCGGGCGACCAGTTGCGCGCGCCATGGCCCGACAGGGTGCGCCAGGCCGCCGACGCGAAGCTGTCCTGCAGCTGCAGGTGCCAGTCGGCCACGCCCAGGCGCGAGCCGTCGAGCGCCCATTCCCAGCGGTGGGCGCGGCCGCGCCATTGCATCGTGGCGGCGTGGGCCATCAGCACCAGGCACAGGGCCGCCGCGTACCAGGCGGCCAGCGTCGCCGTGGCGCCGCCGGCCTGCGAAGCGGCCAGCAACCCGGTGGCCAGCAGCCCGGTGGCCGCCAGCGCCAGCTGCTCGCGCAGCGCCAGCATCGCCAGCACCACCAGCGGCAGAAAGAAGGCCACTGCGGCCAGGCCCGGGCCGACCGCCGGTGACAGCCACAGCAGCCACACGGTGGCGGCCAGCGCGGCCACACTGGTGAACGTGCGCCGCAGCAGTCCGCCCGGCTGCAGCGACTGCAGCGCGCTGCGGTCCAGCGTCAGGACCAGCGCCGCGGTGGTGGTGGCGCCCAGCGCCAGCACGCACCAGCCCGTGAGGAAGGACGCCAGGGTGCTTTCGCCGGCAGGCGCCGGCAGCGCGAGGGCCAGCACCGCACCCACCGGCAGCGACAGCCCCAGCACCGTGGTGCCGGCCAGCATGGCCACGTCGGGTGCGCGTTCCATCCGCGTGTCGAAGCCGAGATAGCCCAGCAGGCCGCGCGCGCCCAGCGCCGCCAGCCACACCGCGGATGCCGCCGCGGCCGCGAGCCAGGCCGGCATCGGCAGCGCGGCCAGCGCGATGCCCACGCCCGCGGCGGCGCCCAGCGCCGGCCACGGCCCCCAGCGGCGTGCGGCGGCCAGGGCCAGGCCCAGCGGCAGCGCGATCGCCGCCCAGGGCGGCAGGCGCAGCGCGAAGGCGCCCAGGTAGGCGAGCAGCAGGGCGGCCAGCGCGACGGCGGCGCTGCGCAGGATCAGCTGGGACAGGGCGTGCCAGCCGGCCACCCGGTCGAGCAGGGGATGCTCGGCGGGGCCGTGGTTCAGCATCGGGAACGGCAGGTCAGGGGGGTGGGGCCGCTGATGAGGCGGGCCGCCACGGGTCAGATCGCGAAGTCAGCCAGCGTCTTGCCGCCAGCCATTGCCGCCACGAGCCAGCGCGGCTTCAGGCCGCGGCCGGACCAGGTGTCGCCCGTCGCCGGGTTGCGGTACTTCGCGGCCACCTTGCGGCCTGCGGCCTTGGATTTCTTCGCCGGCGCAGCAGGCGCCACCGGCGTCGCCGCGGCACCCTTGGCGGGCCGGCTGCCGGCGATGTCGGCGGCCGTGAGCCCGTATTCGGCCATCAGCGCCTTGATGTTCGCGATGGCTTCGCCGCGCCTTTCCTTCTGGAACTCCGCAATCTGCTTTTCCAGTGCGGCCTTCTGTGCCAGCAGGTCGCTCAGGGTCTTGGCCATCGATCGGGGCTCCGGGGACTGTCAGGAAGAACGGGGGCGAATATAACCGCGCCCCACGCGAAATAGCACGTCCGTTCGCAGGGCTCCCTCAATTGGAGGGCGGCACATAACCGGCCGGTTTGTCGGCATCGCCCCCGAACAGGAACTGTTCCATCTGCCGAGCCAGGTACTGCCGTGCACGCGCATCGGCCAGGTTCAGGCGGTTCTCGTTGACCAGCATGGTCTGGTGGCGCTTCCACAGCTCGAACGCCTCCTTCGAGATGTGGTCGTAGATGCGCTTGCCCAGTTCGCCGGGGTAGGGCGCGAAGCTCAGGCCTTCGGCTTCCTTCTTCAGGTAGGTGCACTGCACCATGCGGGTGGTGGTCATGTCGTCTTCCTCTCAACTCAGTTTCTTGACCAGCACCTGCGAGCGCCGGTCCCAGTTGTACTTGCGCTTGCGCGCCTCGGGCAGCCAGTCGGGGTCGACGGGCTGGAAGCCGCGGCGGATGAACCAGTGCATCGTGCGCGTGGTCAGCACGAAGATGCTGTCCAGCCCGAGCGCGCGGGCGCGCTGCTCGATGCGCTTGAGCAGCCGCTCGCCGTCGCCCTGGCCCTGCGACAGCGGCGAGACCGTGAGCGCGGCCATCTCGGCGGTGCGCGACTCGGGGTAGGGGTACAGGGCCGCGCAGCCGAAGATGATGCCGTCGTGCTCGACCACGCTGTACTGCGTGATGTCGCGCTCGATCTCGTGCCGCTCGCGCCGCACCAGCGTGCCGTCGCGCTCGAAGGGCTCGATCAGCTGCAGGATGCCGCCCACGTCGTCGGAGCTGGCCTCCCGCAGGCTCTCGAGCTTCTCGTCCACCACCATCGTGCCGACGCCGTCGTGCGTGAACACCTCCAGCAGCAGCGCGCCGTCGGTGGCGAAGGGCAGGATGTGGCTGCGCTCCACGCCGCCCTCGCAGGCCTTCACGCAGTGCTGCAGGTAGAAGGCGGTGTCGGTGGGCTTCTCGGGCACCGGCAGCGTGCCCAGCAGGCGCTTGGCGTCGGCCAGCGCAAGCTCGGTGTCGATGGCGCTCTCGGGGTCGTCGGGCTTCTCCCGGATGCCGGGCATCTCGCTCATGAAGACCAGCTTGTCGGTCTGCAGCGCGATGGCGGTGGCGGTGGCCACGTCTTCCATCGTCAGGTTGAAGGCTTCGCCCGTGGGGGAGAAGCCGAACGGCGACAGCAGCACCAGGGCGCCGCTCTCGATGGCGCGGCTGATCGCCGCCTGGTCGACGCGCCGCACCAGGCCGCTGTGCATGAAGTCGACGCCGTCGACGATGCCGACCGGCCGTGCGGTGAGGAAGTTGCCGGAGACCACGCGGACCGTGGCATTGGCCATCGGCGTGTTCGGCAGGCCCTGCGAGAACGCGGCCTCGATCTCGAAGCGCAGCTGGCCGGCGGCTTCCTGCGCCGCGTCCAGCGCCACCGGATCGGTGATGCGGATGCCCTTGTGGTAGCGCGAGACGTGCCCCTTGGCCGCCAGCTGCTCGGTCACCTGCGGCCGGAAGCCGTGCACCAGCACGAGCTTGATGCCCATCGCGTGGAGGATGGAGAGGTCCTGCACGAAGGTGTTCAGCTTGCCCGCGGCGATGGCCTCGCCGGCCAGCGCCACCACGAAAGTCTTGCCGCGGTAGGCGTGGATGTAGGGCGCGACCGCGCGGAACCAGGGAACGAAGGTGTGCGGAAAGACGAGGCTCATGCTGGGCACGATTGTGCAGCACCATAATCCGCGCCCCGTGACGAAACCAACCCGGTCCGCGGCGCCGAAACCGGTGCAGGCCCACCCCGTTCCGCCCATCGTGTATCCCGAATCGCTGCCGGTCTCGGCCCGGCGCGAGGAGATCGCGCGCGCCATCCGCGAGCACCCGGTGGTGATCGTCTGCGGCGAGACCGGATCGGGCAAGACGACGCAGCTGCCGAAGATCATGCTCGAGCTCGGCCGCGGCCTCGGTGCCGGCGGTACCGGCCTGATCGGCCACACGCAGCCGCGCCGCATCGCCGCCAGCAGCGTGGCCAAGCGCATCGCCGACGAGCTGAAGTCGCCGCTGGGCGAGGTGGTGGGCTACAAGGTGCGCTTCCAGGACCGGCTGCAGCCCGGCGCATCGGTCAAGCTGATGACCGACGGCATCCTGCTCGCCGAGACCGAGCGCGACCCCGACCTGCGCGCCTACGACACGATCATCATCGACGAGGCGCACGAGCGCAGCCTCAACATCGACTTCCTGCTCGGCTACCTGAAGCAGCTGCTGCCGCGGCGGCCCGACCTGAAAATCGTCGTCACCTCGGCCACCATCGACGCCGAGCGTTTCGCGAACCACTTCGCGAGCATCCGCGGCCCGGCGCCCGTGATCATGGTCTCTGGGCGGCTCTTCCCGGTGGAGCAGCGCTGGCGGCCGTTCGAGGAGAGCCGCGAGTTCGATCTGGACAACGCCATCGCCGACGCGGTGGACGAACTGTGGCGCGAAGGGCCGGGCGACATCCTCGTCTTCCTGCCCGGCGAGCGCGAGATCCGCGAGGCTGCGGATCATCTGCGCCGCCACCTGCTGCAGCACGCCAAGGGTGGTCCGCAGCCGGAGATCCTGCCGCTGTTCGCGCGCCTGTCGCAGGCCGAGCAGGACCGCGTGTTCGAGCCCGGCAACGGCCGCCGCATCGTGCTGGCCACCAACGTCGCCGAGACCTCGCTGACGGTGCCCGGCATCCGCTACGTCGTCGACGCCGGCCTGGCGCGCGTGAAGCGCTACAGCTTCCGCAACAAGGTCGAGCAGCTGCAGATCGAGCCCATCAGCCAGGCCGCCGCGCAGCAGCGCGCGGGGCGCTGCGGGCGCGTGGCCAACGGCATCTGCATCCGGCTCTACGGCGAGGACGACTTCGCCGGCCGGCCGCGTTTCACCGATCCCGAGATCCTGCGCAGCTCGCTGGCCGGCGTGATCCTGCGCATGAAGGCGCTGCACCTGGGCACGGTGGAGGACTTCCCCTTCGTCGAGCCGCCGCCGAAGAGGTCAATAGCCGACGGCTACGCGCTGCTGGCCGAGCTGGGCGCGGTGGACGAGGCCAACGAGCTCACGCCCACCGGCGTCGAGCTCTCGAAGCTGCCGCTGGATCCGCGCGTCGGCCGCATGATCCTCGAGGCGCGCAGGAACCAGGCGCTGACCGAGGTGCTGATCATCGCGTCGGCCCTGTCCGGCCAGGACGTGCGCGACCGTCCGCTGGAGAAGGCGCAGGCGGCCGACGAGAAGCACAAGCCGTTCGACGACGAACGCTCCGAGTTCGTCGGCACGCTGAAACTCTGGAAGTGGATCGAGCAGGGCCGCGGGCACGGAGACGAACATCCGCACAAGCTCACGAACCGCCAGCAGGAACAGCGCCTGCGCGAGCAGTTCATCAACCCGCGCCGCGTGCGCGAGTGGCGAGACATCCACTCGCAGCTGCACACCGTGGTGGCCGAGCACGGCTGGCGGCTCAACACCGCGCCGGCCACGTACGAGCAGCTGCACCTGTCGCTGCTGGCGGGGCTGCTGGGCAACATCGGCTGCAAGAGCGAGGACGAGGACTGGTACCTCGGCGCGCGCGGCATCAAGTTCTGGCGCCACCCGGGGGCGAACCTGTCGAAGAAGCCGGGGCGCTGGATCGTCGTGGCCGAACTGGTGGAGACCACGCGGCTCTTCGGCCGCGGCATCGCCGCGATCGAGCCGCACTGGATCCCGCCGCTGGCCGGCCACCTGCTGAAGACCCAGCTGCTCGAGCCGCACTGGGAGAAGAAGGCGGCCGAGGTGGTGGCCCTGGAGCGCGCCACGCTCTACGGCCTGGTGGTCTACAACAACCGCCGCGTCAACTACGCCAACGTGGACCCGGCGGCCGCGCGCGAGATCTTCATCCGCGAGGCGCTGGTGGGCGAGGAGTGGGAGACGCGACTGCCCTTCCTGGCGCACAACCGCAAGCTGGTCGCCCAGGTGCAGGAGCTCGAGCACAAGGCGCGGCGCCAGGACGTGCTGGTCGACGACGACCTGATCCACGCCTTCTACGAGCAGCAGCTGCCGAAGGACGTGCACAGCGGGGCCACGCTGGAGCGCTGGTACCGCGACGAGGTGAAGAAGCAGCCGAAGCTGTTGCAGCTGACGCGCGACGAGCTGATGCGGCACGAAGCCGCAGGCATCACGACCGAGTCGTTCCCGCGCACGCTGCGGCTGGGCGGCATCGACTGCGCGGCCAGCTACCTGCACCAGCCCGGCGATGCGAAGGACGGCGTGACGGTGACCGTGCCGATCTACGCGCTCAACCAGGTCAGCGACGAGCGCTGCGAGTGGCTGGTGCCCGGCATGCTGCACGCCAAGGTGCTGGCCCTGGTGAAGACGCTGCACCAGCGCCCGCGTTCGCGCCTGGTGCCGCTGCCCGACTACGCGGCGGAGTTCTGCGAGCTCACCCCTTTCGGCCAGGGCGGCCTGCTGGACGTGCTGCTGAAGGCGGTGCGTGAACGCACCCAGCTCGCCGTGCAGCGCAACGACTTCAAGCTCGAGCAGCTGAGCCCGCACCTGTTCATGAACTTCCGCGTCGTCGACGAACACGGCCGGCAGCTGGGCATGGGGCGCGACCTGGCCGGGCTGAAGGCCGAGCTGGGCGCGCAGGCGCGCAGCGCGTTCCAGGCACTGGCGGTGCTGAAGACGGCGGCCGCGGCGCCCGCACCGGCGCCGATGGCGGCCCCGGCGTCGCCGGGCGTGGCCGCGCGCGTCGCCGCGCCGCCGCCGCCGGCGCCTGCCGCCGAACCCGCGAAATACACGGCCTGGGCCTTCGGCGAGCTGCCCGAGCTGATGGAGGTGCGCCGCGGCAGCCAGGTGATGGTCGGCTTTCCGGCGTTGATCGACCGCGGCACGCACGTCGAGATCGAGGTCTTCGACGAGCCCGAGGCCGCGGCCGCCCAGCACCGGGCGGGGCTGCGCCGCCTGGTGGCGCTGCAGCTGAAGGAGCCGCTCAAGTACCTGGAGAAGAACATCCCGGGGCTGACGGCGATGGGCGCCGCCTACATGCCGCTGGGCACGCTGGAGGAACTGCGCGCCCAGATCATCGACGTGGCGGTGGACCGCGCGTTCCTGGCCGACCCGCTGCCGACGGACGAGCGCGGCTTCAAGGTGCGCGTGGACGAAGGCCGCGCCCGGCTGAACCTGGTGGCCGCCGAGGTGGCGCGCCAGGCCGGCGTGGTGCTGACCGAACACGCTGCCGCGCTGCGCAAGCTGAAGGACAGCCGGCCGCCGCGCGAGGTGGTCGACGACGTGCAGGCGCAGCTGCAGCGCCTGGTGGGCAAGCGTTTCCTGCTGACGACCCCCTGGGCGGCGTTGCAGCACCTGCCGCGTTACCTGAAGGCCGTGACGCTGCGCCTGGACAAGCTGCGCACCGATCCGGCGCGTGATGCCACCCGGCTGGCGGAACTGCGCCCCCTGGAGCAGCGCTTCCTGCGCAAGCTGGCCGAGCTGCGCGGGGCTCCCCACGCCCGGCTGGAGGACTACCGCTGGCTGCTGGAGGAACTGCGCGTCAGCCTGTTCGCCCAGGAACTGCGCACGCCGCAGCCGGTGAGCGCCAAGCGGCTGGACAAGGCCTGGGCGCAGATCGAACTCTGAAAATCTGGCCCTCAAGGTCCGCGCGGCGCTGCCGAAAACGGAGGGGTACTTCTGTGCACAACTTTTGCATGGATATCCCTAGAATGAGTGAATTGCGCTGTACCGCAAGAGGTGTCGTCGTGTGGAAGTCATTTGCATCGGCAGCTTCGCTTCTGATGGCCGCCAGCGCGCCTGCCTGGGCCCAGCAACAGCCCGCCGCCAAGCCTGAGAGCGCCGAAGCCAAGGCCGCGATGGAGCGCGCGCAGCGCATGGCCGAAAACCCGCTGCGGGTGATCCTCCAGGCCGGCAAGATCAAGCGCAAACCCGAGGAGAGCGCCCCCGAGCCGGTGGCCGACCCCGCCGTGCGGCGTACCGCGGCGCGCACCGGTGAAGCGGCTGCTCCTGCACCGGCCAATGCGAATGCCCCGGCGCGGACGGCACCGGCGGTGTCGGGCGGCAGCGCAACGGCGACGGTGGCGGGCGCACCGCAGCCGGCGACGCCCGCGCCCGCACCGATCCAGGCGGCGCCTGCGCCCGCCCCCGAGCCGCCGCCGTCCAAGGTGATGTCGTCGTCCACGATGGCTGCGCCGGCCGGCAGCGAGGTGCCGTCGCTCGAGATCGCCCAGCCGCTCGAAGCCACCCCGGTCACGGCCAAGGCCGTGGCGCCCCAGGCCATTCCGCTGGCACCGGCCAACGTGCGCCCGACGCTGGTGACGATGGTCGAGCCCGAGATTCCCACGCGCCTGCAGAACGAGGCCGGCCGCGTCAACGAGGTGCTGGCCGACCTGACGCTGCGCGAGGACGGCACCGTCTCCGCCGTGGCGCTGGCCTCGCCCGCGCCGCGCAGCTGGCAGCGCTACATCACGTCGGCGCTCGAGAAGTGGCGCTTCGAGCCGCTGCCCAGCGCGCGCGTGCACCGCGTGCAGCTGGTGTTCGGCGAATAGGGCTCAGGGCCGCAGCACCGCCAGCGCGCGGTCCATCCCGCCTTCGGTGATCGCGAGCATCGCCTGCTCGCGCACCGCGGGCTTGGCGTGGAAGGCGATCGACAGGCCGGCGGCGCCCATCATCGGCAGGTCGTTCGCGCCGTCGCCCACCGCGAGGGTCTGCGCCGGCTCGATGCCCAGCCGGGCCGCTGTTTCGAGCAGCGTCTGCCGCTTCATCGCGCCATCGACGATGGTGCCCCAGGGCTGCGCCACCAGGCCGCCGGTGAGCTGGCCCGCAGCGATCTCCAGCACGTTGGCCCGCGCGAAGTCGAGCTGCAGCCGCTGCCGCACGCGTTCGCTGAAGAACGTGAAGCCGCCGCTGACCAGCAGCGTCTTCAGGCCCGCCTCGCGGCACGCGGCGACGAAGGCTTCCACGCCCGGGTTGAGCCGCAGCCGCTCCGCATAGACCTGTTCCAGCGCCGCCTCCGGCACGCCGCGCAGCAGCGCCAGGCGGCGCCGCAGGCTCTCGGCGTAGTCGGCGATCTCGCCGCGCATCGCCGCTTCGGTGATGGCCGCCACTTCGGCCTTGCGCCCGGCCGCCGCGGCGATCTCGTCGATGCACTCGATGCCGATCAGCGTCGAGTCCATGTCGAAGGCCGCCAGCTTGAAGTCGGCCAGCCGCAGCGGGGGCGCGAAGCCGCGCAGCCACAGGCCGGGCTCGAACTCGCGGGCCGCGCTCATGCCTGCTCCTTCAGCGGCTGCCCGAGGTGGCGCAGCAGGTCGCGCAGGTAGTGCGCACGGTCGGCCGGTTGGCTGATCTCGCGCTCGATGCGCAGCTTGTCGTTGCCGGCGAGCTTGATGCTGCGGTTCTTCTGCACCAGCTCGATGATGCGTTGCGGGTCGATCGGGCTCTTGGCCCGGAAGGTGACGTTCATGAGTTTCGGGCCGGCGTCGATCTTCAGCACGCCGTAGGGCTTGGCCAGCACGCGCAGGCGGTGGGTGTCGAACAGCGTCTGGCCCTGGGTGGGCAGCTTGCCGAAGCGGTCGGTGATCTCTTCGAGCAGCGCATCGATGGTCTCGGGCTTCTCGGCCATCGCCAGCCGCTTGTAGAGGTTGAGCCGCGTGTGCACGTCGCCGCAGTAGGCGTCGGGCAACAGGGCGGGCGCGTGCAGGTTGATCTCGGTGGCGACGTTCAGCGGGCTCAGCAGGTCGGGCTCGCGCCCGCTCTTGAGCGAGCGCACCGCCTCGGCCAGCATGTCGTTGTAGAGCTGGAAGCCCACCTCCATCATGTTGCCGCTCTGGTTCTCGCCCAGCACCTCGCCGGCGCCGCGGATCTCCAGGTCGTGCATCGCGAGGTAGAAGCCCGAGCCCAGCTCCTCCATCTGCTGGATCGCCTCCAGGCGCAGCGCCGCGGCCTTCGTGAGGCCCTCGACGTCCGGCACCAGCAGGTAGGCGTAGGCCTGGTGGTGGCTGCGGCCGACACGCCCGCGCAGCTGGTGCAGCTGCGCGAGGCCGAACTTGTCGGCGCGGCTGATCACGATGGTGTTGGCGCTGGGCACGTCGATGCCGGTCTCGATGATGGTGGAGCACAGCAGCACGTTGTGGCGCTGGGCGACGAAGTCGCGCATCACGTGCTCCAGCTCGCGTTCGGGCATCTGGCCGTGGGCCACCGCGATGCGCGCCTCGGGTAGCAGCTCGGCCAGCTTCTGGCGCCGGTTCTCGATGGTCTCCACTTCGTTGTGCAGGAAGTAGACCTGGCCGCCGCGCTTGAGCTCGCGCAGCACGGCCTCGCGGATCACCGAGTTGCCTTCGTTGCGCACGAAGGTCTTGATCGCCAGCCGGCGCTGCGGCGCGGTGGCGATCACCGAGAGATCCCGCAGGCCTTCCAGCGCCATGCCCAGGGTGCGCGGGATCGGCGTGGCGGTGAGCGTCAGCACGTCCACTTCCGCGCGCAGCGCCTTCATCGCCTCCTTGTGGCGCACGCCGAAGCGGTGCTCCTCGTCGATCACCAGCAGCCCCAGTCGCTGGAACTTCACGTCGCTGGACAGCAGCTTGTGCGTGCCGACCACGATGTCCACCGTGCCGGCCGCAATGCCTTCGAGCGCGGTCTTCACCTCTTTCGGCGAGCGGAAGCGCGAGAGTTCCGCGATCTTCACCGGCCACTTGCCGAAGCGGTCGACCAGCGTCTGGTAGTGCTGCTCGGCCAGCAGCGTGGTCGGCGCGAGGATGGCCACCTGCTTGCCGCCGTGCACCGCCACGAAGGCGGCGCGCAGCGCCACCTCGGTCTTGCCGAAGCCCACGTCGCCGCACACCAGGCGGTCCATCGGCTTCGGCGACACCATGTCCTGGATGACGGCGTGGATCGCGGCCCGCTGGTCGGCCGTCTCCTCGAAGCCGAAGCTGGTGGCGAAGGCCTCGTAGTCGTGCGGGCTGAAACGGTGGGCGAAGCCTTCGCGGGCGGCGCGCCGTGCGTACAGGTTCAGCAGCTCGGCCGCGGTGTCGCGCACCTGCTCGGCGGCCTTGCGCCGCGCCTTGTCCCACTGCGGGCTGCCCAGCTTGTGCAGCGGCGCCTCTTCGGCGCTGACGCCGGTGTAGCGGCTGATCAGGTGCAGCTGCGCCACCGGCACGTAGAGCGTGGCCTTGTCGGCGTACTCCAGGTGCAGGAACTCGGAAGGCCCTTCGCCGAGGTCGATGTTGACCAGGCCCTGGTAGCGGCCGATGCCGTGGTTCAGGTGCACCACGGGGTCGCCGATCTTCAGCTCGGACAGGTCCTTGATCAGCGCGTCGACGCTGGACACCTGCTCCTGCTTGCGCCGCTTGCGCGCCTGCGGCGTGGTGGCGAAGAGCTCGGTCTCGGTGACGAACTGGACGCTGGTGGCCGCCTCCGGCTCGAACCAGTGGAAGCCCTCGGCCAGCGGCGCGGTGGCGATGGCGACCTTCTCGTCGCCGCCGAGGAAGTCCTGCAGCGAGTCGGCCGACGGCACCCGGATGCCGTGGTCGCGCAGCAGCTCCAGCAGGCTCTCGCGGCGGCCGTCGCTTTCGGCCACCAGCAGCACGCGGTGGCTGGTGCCGTCGATATGGCGTTGCAGCAGCCCCAGCGGTTCGGTGGCGCCGCGGTCGATCGACAGGTCCGGCAGCGGACGTGCCCATTCCACCGGGTCGCTGCCGCGCAGCGACAGCGTGGCATGCGGCTGCGTCTTCGCGAAGAACTCCTCGGCCGGCATGAACAGCGTGGCCGGCGGCAGGATGGGGCGCTCGGGGTCGTGCTGCAGGAAACGGTGGCGGTCGCGCGTGTCGGCCCACCAGCGCTCCAGCGCCTCGTCCACCTTGCCGTGCAGCACCACGGCCGCATCGGCGCCCAGGTAGTCGAAGATGGTTCCCGGCTGGTCGAAGAACAGCGGCAGGTAGTACTCGATGCCGCCGGCCGCGATGCCCTGGTCGATGTCCTTGTAGACGCGGCTGCGCGTCGGGTCGCCTTCCACCTGCTCGCGCCAGCGAGCGCGGAAGGCCTTGCGCGCCGCCTCGTCCATCGGGAACTCGCGGCCGGGCAGCAGGCGCACCTCGGGCACCGGGTACAGGCTGCGCTGGCTGTCGGGGTCGAAGGTGCGGATCGAGTCGACCTCGTCGCCGAACAGGTCCACGCGGTAGGGCACCAGGCTGCCCATCGGGAACAGGTCGATCAGCCCGCCGCGCACCGCGTACTCGCCGGGCGACACCACCTGGCTCACGTGCTGGTAGCCGGCCAGCGTCAGCTGCGACTTCAGCTTCGCCTCGTCCAGCCGCGACTTCTGCTTGAAGTTGAACGTCGTCCCGGCCAGGAACGAGGGCGGCGACAGGCGGGTGAGGGCGGTGCTGGCGGGCAGCAGCACCACGTCGAGGTCGGCGCTGTGAATGCGCCACAGCGTGGCCAGGCGCTCGGAGATCAGGTCCTGGTGCGGGCTGAAGGTGTCGTAGGGCAATGTCTCCCAGTCCGGGAACAGCGCCACGCGCAGGCCGGGCTCGAAGAACGCCAGCTCGTCGGCCAGGCGCTGCGCGTCGGCCGGCTCGGCGGTGAACACCGCGAGCAGCCGTTTCGCGTCGGCGTGCGAGCGGCCCAGGCGCGCCAGCAGCAGCGCGTCGGCGGAGCCGGTGGGGCGGGGCAGCGTGAAGCGCTTGCCGGCGGCGATGGAAGGCAGTTGCATCGAAGGGCGAAAAAGCAAAGCGCCCCGCCGAAGCTGCGACGGGGCGGTGAACGCGGCTCGATTCTAGAATCCATGCCATGTCCAGTCCCCCGCGCTGTTATGCCGTCGTGCCCTGCGCGGGGATCGGCCAGCGCGCCGGCACCGGCGGCCCCAAGCAGTACGCGCCGCTGGCCGGCAGCCCGGTGGTGCAGCACACGCTGCAGGCGCTGGCCGCCGTGAAGCGGATCAAACGCACCCTGGTGGTGCTGGCGCCGGACGACAAGCTCTTCGAGCAGCACGTCGAAGGATTCACCGGCTGGGTGGCGCGCAGCGGCGGGGCCACGCGCGCCGAGACCGTCAACGCCGGCCTGCGCGCGCTGCGCCTGCACGGCGCCAGCGACGGCGACTGGGTGCTGGTGCACGACGCGGCGCGCTGCATGGTGCGCCCGGAGCTGATCGACCGCCTGATCGACGCCTGCCTGCCCGACGAAGTGGGCGGCCTGCTGGCGCTGCCGCTGGCCGACACGCTGAAGCGGGCCGACGCCCAGGGGCGCGTGGCCGAGACGCTGGACCGCAGCGGCAAGTGGCTGGCGCAGACGCCGCAGATGTTCCGCCTGGGCACGCTGCAGGTGGCGCTGGCGGCCGCCGGCGACGAGGTCACCGACGAGGCCAGCGCGATCGAATTCCTCGGCCACTCGCCGCTGCTGGTGCAGGGCGAGGTGGAGAACTTCAAGCTCACCTATCCGGCCGACTTCGCGTTTGCACGCCGGCTGCTGGAGACACGCGGATGAACGCACCCTCGTTCCGGGTCGGCGAAGGCTGGGACACCCACGCCCTGGTCGAAGGCCGCCCGCTGATCCTGGGCGGCGTGACCATCCCGCACAGCCACGGCCTGATGGGTCATTCGGATGCCGATGCCCTGCTGCACGCGATCACCGACGCGCTGCTGGGTGCCGCCGCCCTGGGCGACATCGGCCGCCACTTCCCCGACACCGACCCGGCCTTCAAGGGCGCCGATTCCGTGCGCCTGCTGCAGGCGGCGGTTCAGCGCGTCGGCGAGGCCGGCTGGGCCATCGTCAACGTCGACAGCACCATCGTTGCGCAGGCGCCGAAGATGGCGCCGCACATCGGCGCGATGCGTGAGCGCATCGCCGAGGCGCTGGGCCTCGCGGTGGACGCCGTGAACGTGAAGGCCAAGACGGCCGAGAGGATGGGGCCGGTGGGCGAGGGCCGTGCGATCGAGACGCGCGCGGTGTGCCTGCTGGTGCGCAACCCCGAGCGGCACGCGGTCGGCTGACGCGCTAGATCGTCGAGCGCCGCTGCTTGGTCGTCGGCGCCGGCTGCGCGGCCAGGTCTTCCGGCATCGCGCGGCGCAGCCGCAGGTGGGCCACGAGGCCGCCGTCCGGCGCGTTCGCCAGTTCCAGGCTGCCGCCCATGCGCTGCATCGCCTTGTCGACGATCGCCAGGCCCAGGCCCGCGCCGGTGGCCGCGGTGCGCGCGGCGTCGCCGCGGAAGAACGGCGTGGTCAGCTGCTGCAGCTTCTCGGGCGCCACGCCGGGGCCGTTGTCGCGCACGCTGACGATCGCCCAGGGCCCCGTCTTCTGGTACGTCACGTGGACCTCGGCCACGCCGGTGTAGGTGCCGCGGCCGTAGCGGCGGGCGTTCTCGAACAGGTTCAGGAAGACGCGGCCGAGTTCGGTCTCGTCGGCCATCACGACGAGGTCGGGCACCACGCGCGCGGTGACGCGGATCTGCGTCGGGTCGCGGAACACCGCCGCCTCGCGGTCGATCAGCAGCGCCACGTTCACGGGCTTCAGCTGCGTCTCGCCGGGGCGCGCGTAGTCCATGAACTTGTCGATGATGGCGTCGAGCTGGTCGATGTCCATCGCCATGTTGCGCTTGGCCTCGTCGTCCTCCACGCTCATCTCGGTTTCCAGGCGCAGGCGGGCGAGCGGCGTGCGCAGGTCGTGGCTGATGCCGGCCAGCATCACCGCGCGGTCCTCCTCCACGCGCGCCAGCTCGCGCGCCATGCGGTTGAAGCCCATGTTGACCTCGCGGATCTCGCTGGTGAGCGTGTTCTCGTCCAGGCGCGAGTCGAGGTCACCCTCGCGGATGCGGCTGGCCGCGAACGACAGCTGCTTCAGCGGCCGGTTGATCAGGCTGGCGATGGCGACCGAACCGAGCAGCGTGGCCAGCAGCGCGATGCCGATCCAGATCAGCCAGGTCTCGCGGTTGATGAGGCCGCCGTGCGCCGGCTCGGCCTGCAGCCAGTAGCGGTCGCGGTCGATCGAGAAGCCGACCCACATGCCGCTCTGGCCGTTGACGCTGCGCGCCACCACGGCATCGGGGCCGAGCGCGTTGCGCAGCTCCTGCCCCACGCGGCGCGTGAAGCGGTCCACCTCGTAGGTCTCCCACACGTCGGCCGGCTCGCGCGGGCTGACGCGCGGCGCCTCCTGGGTGGTCAAGCCCTTCAGCACCGCCACGCGGTTGATGCCGTCGGCCGTCTTCAGCGCCGCGCGGGCGATGTTCACGAGGCCCGCGGTCTGCTGCGCGGCCTGCACGGCGCGCGGCTCGAACTCCAGTGCGCGCAGCGTCTGCAGCCAGGCCATCACGCCGCCGGCCAGCAGGATGGCCAGCAGGAAGAACGTGCGCCAGAAGAGGCTCAGGCCCAGCGGGCTGGGCCTGTAGGTGCGGCTGCTGCGGGCTGCCGCCTTGGGCCGCACCGGCTTGGGCCGCGCCTTCGCCGAGGGCTTGGCCACGGCAGGGCGGGCAGCCGCCTCAGTTCGCGCCATCGGGCACGAACACGTAGCCCACGCCCCAGACGGTCTGGATGTAGCGCGGCTGGGCCGGATCGGGCTCGAGCATCTTCCTCAGGCGCGAGATCTGCACGTCCAGGCTGCGGTCGAAGGGCTCGAACTCGCGGCCGCGCGCCAGCTGCGCCAGCTTGTCGCGCGACAGCGGCTGCCGCGGGTGCCGCACCAGCGCCTTCAGCATGCTGAACTCGCCGGTGGTCAATGCGATCTGCTCGCCGTTCTTCGACAGGCGGCGCAGCGAGAGGTCGAACTCGAACGGGCCGAAGGTGACGACCTGCGCTTCCTTCGACGGAGCACCCGGCGCTTCCGGCGCCGGGCGGCGGCGCAGCACCGCATGGATGCGGGCCAGCAGCTCGCGCGGGTTGAAGGGCTTGGGCAGGTAGTCGTCGGCACCCACCTCCAGGCCGACGATGCGGTCCACGTCCTCGACCTTCGCGGTCAGCATGATGATCGGCGTGAGGTCGTTGGCGGCGCGCAGGCGGCGGCAGATGGAGAGGCCGTCCTCGCCAGGCAGCATCAGGTCCAGCACGATGAGATCGACCGTCTCGCGCGTCAGCACGCGGTTGAGCGCCTTCGCGTCCTCGGCCAGCAGGACGTCGAATCCTTCCTGGGCGAGGTAGCGCCGCAGCAGGTCGCGGATGCGGGCATCGTCGTCGACGACGACGATCCGATCGGCGCGGGCGTTGGCGGGTGTGGTCATGGGCAGCTCCCCAATTTGTAACAGGCGCATTGTGGGGTCCTCGGACCGGGCCATTCCCAGGCACCTGACCATCTGTTACAAGTCTTTCGGCGCTGGCCGAAGCCGGTACGGACCCTCCGTGCCACAACCCGCGATTCGCCGCCGCGCGCGGCCTGACACCCCACTCACTTCCGAGGTACTTCGATGAGACGCAAAGCATGGGCCCTGACCTGCGCCGCTGCCGCCCTGGCCGCGGGTGGTGGCGCTGGCGCCCAGACGCTGCCGGTGCCCCAGAACGTGGTGAGCCTGAGCGCCACCGCGTCGCTGGAGGTCACCAAGGACTGGCTGTCGGTCACCTTCAGCACCACGCGCGACGGTGCAGACGCCGCGCAGATCCAGAGCCAGCTGAAGCAGGCACTGGATGCCGCGCTGAACGAAGCCAAGAAGGTCGCCAAGCCCGGCCAGGTGGAGGTGCAGACCGGCGCCTTCTCGCTGTCGCCGCGTTATGCCCCCAAGGGCGGCATCAACGGCTGGCAGGGCAGCACCGAGCTGATCGTCGAAGGGCGCGACACGCAGGCCATCGCCGCGCTGACGGCCAAGGTGCAGACGCTGACGATCGCCCGCGTGGTGTTCTCGCTGTCGCGCGAGGCGCGGCAGAAGGTGGAGAACGAGGTGGCCGCGATGGCCATCGAGCGCTTCCGCCAGCGCGCCGACGCGGTCACGAAGCAGTTCGGCTTCAGCGGCTACACGGTGCGCGAGGTCAACGTCAGCGCCGAGGGCGGCGGCGTGCCGATGGCCTATGCCCGCGCGGCGGCGGCGCCCGCGATGATGGCCGGCGACGCCGGCCTGCCGGTGGAAGGCGGCAAGGCCACCGTGACGGCCAGCGTCAGCGGCAGCGTGCAGATGAAGTAGCGCGCCTACTGGGCGGTCCAGCCGCCGTCCACCGCCCAGGCCACGCCGCGCACGTTGTTCGCGGCCGGCGAGCACAGGAACACGGCCAGCTCGGCCAGTTCCTCGGGCGTGGTGAACTGCTGCGACGGCTGCTTCTCGGCCAGCAGCCGGCGCTTGGCGTCCTCGTTGCTCAGGCCCTCGGCGGCGGCCTTGGCATCGACCTGCTTCTGCACCAGCGGCGTCAGCACCCAGCCGGGGCAGATCGCGTTGACCGTGACGCCGGTGGTGGCGTTCTCCAGCGCGGCGGCCTTCGTCAGGCCCACGATGCCGTGCTTGGCCGCCACGTAGGCGCTCTTGCCCGCGCTGGCCACCAGGCCGTGGGCCGACGCGATGTTGATGATGCGGCCCCAGTTGCGCTGCTTCATGCCGGGCAGCGCGGCGCGCATGGCGTGGAAGGCCGAGCTGAGGTTGATGGCGATGATCGCGTCCCACTTCTCGGGCGGGAAGTCCTCGACGTTGGCCACGTGCTGGATGCCGGCGTTGTTGACCAGGATGTCGCAGCTGCCCAGCTGGGCCTCGCACTGGCGCACCATGTCCAGCACCTGCTCGGGCTTGCTCATGTCGGCGCCGTGATAGACCGCACCGGCGTCGTGCTCGCGCACCTCGGCCAGCGCGGCTTCCACATCGCCGAACCCGTTGAGCATCACGCGGGCGCCGTGCAGGGCCAGCGTCTTGGCGATGCCGAGGCCGATGCCGCTGGTGGAACCCGTGACGAGGGCGGTCTTTCCGTTGAGCATGCGCGGTGGCTCCTGCAAGGCGTTGATACGATGCCTTCCATTATCGGACCCAGCCTGAACCGAACATGACCGAACCGCGCGCCGGCACTGTCAAGTGCCTGGACTCCAAGGGTCTGCACCGCATGGCGTACGTGGAGTGGGGCGACCCCGCGAACCCGCGTGTGCTGGTCTGTGTGCATGGCCTGTCGCGCCAGGGTCGGGACTTCGATGTCCTGGCGCAGCACCTGGCTTCCCACTATCGCGTGGTCTGCCCCGACGTGGTGGGCCGCGGCAGGAGCGACTGGCTGGCCGACCCGATGGGCTACCAGGTGCCCACCTACGTGGCCGACATGGTGACGCTGGTGGCGCGGCTGGGCGTGGAGCAGGTAGACTGGGTGGGCACCTCGATGGGCGGGCTGATCGGCATGGCCCTGGCTTCGCTGCCGAACACGCCGGTGCGCAAGCTGGTACTCAACGACGTCGGCCCGGCGATCCGCTTCGAGGCCATCCAGCGCATCGCCGGCTACCTCGGGCTGCCGCTCTTCTGGCGCAGCGAGGAAGAGGCCGCGGCGGCGCTGTGGAGCGTCTCGCAGAGCTTCGGGCCGCACACGCCGGCCGAATGGCTGGCGCTCACGCGGCCGCAGCTCGTCGCCACCACGAAGGACGGCGTGTCGGGCTTCAAGTCCCACTACGACCCGGCCATCGCCGTACCGGTGCGCGCCGCGACCCCCGAGTTGATGGCCGCCGGCGAGGCGCTGCTGTGGCAGGCCTGGGACCGCATCACCGCCCCGACGCTGCTGCTGCGCGGCGCCGAAAGCGACCTGCTGAGCCCCGAGACCGCGCAGGCGATGACGCAGCGCGGCCCGCGCGCGCACCTGCGCGAACTGCCCGGCGTCGGCCACGCACCCACGCTGGTGGCGGCCGACCAGCGCGCCGCGGTGCGGGACTTCCTGCTCGGTCCATGAAGACCGCCGAGGCCGCCGCCCCCGAGGGCACGGCCGCCATCGTCCACCTGGCCAGCGCCGAGGGCGGCCTGGAGGGCGACCCGGCGCAGCGCGCGCGCGCCTTCGCCGAGCCGCTGCTTGCCGGCCAGGTGCTCGACACCGGCGAGGATGCGCTCGGCCACGCCGACGGCACCGCCGCCGTGCTGCGCAGCATGGGCGGCGGGCCGGCGCTGTGCGCCGCGGCCTACCTGGTCTACGCCGGCGACTACCTCTCTCGCCCCGAGGAGATGGTGCGCAAGGCCTTCGGCGACAGCTACGCCAGCCTGGTGACGCTGACGCGCAAGCTGGTGCAGATCCAGCGCGCCGCGCGCAGCGCGCAGGTGGGCGAAGGGCAGAAGGCGCTGCAGACCGAGCGCGTGCGCAAGATGCTGCTGGCCTTCGGCCGCGACCTGCGCGTGGTGCTGCTGCGCCTGGCTTCGCGCCTGCAGACGCTGCGCTGGTTCGCCGCCAGCAGGCGGCCGTGCCCCGCCGAGCTGGCCACCGAGTCGCTGCAGGTGTTCGCGCCGCTGGCCAACCGGCTGGGCATCTGGCAGGTGAAGTGGGAGCTGGAGGACCTGTCGTTCCGCTTCCTGCAGCCGCAGGAGTACCAGCGCATCGCGCGGCTGGTCGACGAGAAGCGCGCCGAGCGCGAGCTCTCGGTGCAGGCCGCGCGCGAGCAGCTGGCCGCGCTGCTGGCCGCCGCGGGCATCGGGGCCGACGTGCAGGGGCGGCCCAAGCACCTGTACAGCGTGTGGAAGAAGATGCAGGGCAAGGGGCTGGCGTACGGGCGCATCCTCGACATGCGCGCCTTGCGCGTGATCGTGGCCGACGTGGCCGCGTGTTATGCGGCGCTCGCGCGCGTGCACGAGGCCTGGTCGCCGCTGGAAGGCGAGTTCGACGACTACATCGCGCGGCCGAAGGCCAACGGCTACCAGAGCCTGCACACCGTGGTGCTGGGCGGCGACGGCCGGCCGCTGGAGGTGCAGATCCGCACGCGCGCGATGCACGAGCATGCCGAGCACGGCGTGGCCGCGCACTGGATGTACAAGGAGGCGGGCGTGAAGGGCTACGCTGGCGTGCTGGCCAGCGGCGAGTTCGAGGAGCGCATCGCCGAAGCGCGCAAGGCCGTGCTGCGCGAACTGCTGGCCTGGGAGCGCGACTTCGCCAGCCAGGAAGGGCCGCGGGACGGCGCCGCCTTCGACGACCGCATCTACGTCTTCACCCCGCAGGCCACCATCATCGACCTGCCCGCCGGCGGCACGCCGGTGGACTTCGCCTACAGCCTGCACACCGACCTGGGCCACCGCTGCCGCGGCGCGCGCGTGAACGGCGCGATGGTGCCGCTGAACACCCCGCTGCAGTCGGGGCAGACGGTGGAAGTCGTGGCCGCGAAGGAGGGCGGGCCGTCGCTCGACTGGTTGAACCCCGAGCTGCACTACCTGGCGAGCCCGCGTGCGAAGGCCAAGGTGCGCGCCTGGTTCAACGCCGAGCAGATGGCCGCCACCGTCGCGCGCGGCCGCGATGCGGTGGAAAAGCTGCTGCAGCGCCTGGGCCGCACCGCGATGGAACGCGACGCGCTGGCCGAGCAGCTCGGCTTCAAGGACGCCGACGCGCTGTTCGAGGTGGTGGGCAAGGACGAGTACTCGCTGCGCCACATCGAGAACCTGCTCAAGCCCGCCGAGCCGCCGCCCGACGACCAGGTGCAGCTGCACCGGTCGCGCGCGCAGGACGGTCGAGGGGGCGTGCTGGTGGTCGGCATGGACTCGCTGCTGACGACCCTGGCGCGCTGCTGCCGGCCGGCGCCGCCGGACGCCATCAGCGGCTTCGTCACGCGCGGCAAGGGCGTGGCGGTGCACCGGCGCGACTGCAGCAACCTGCGCCAGATGGCGCAGAGCGCGCCGGGCCGCGTGATCGACGTCGCCTGGGGCAATCCGGGGGGCGAGCGCTCGGCGGTCTATCCGCTGGACGTGCTGATCGAAGCCGACGACCGGCCGGGCCTGCTGCGCGACATCACCGAGATCTTCGCCAAGGACAAGATGAACGTGACCGGCGTGCACACGCAGAGCGCGAAGGACCGCCGCACCGCGTGGATGACCTTCACGGTCGAGCTTGGCGACACCGCGCGACTCGCATCGGTGCTGGCGCAGATCGGCGCGGTGCCGGGCGTTCGTCACGCGCGGCGCAAGTAGGCGGCGGGAAGAGACCCGCCTCGCGTCGTATATACTGATGGGCTCTCCAGGCGCGTAGCTCAGCTGGTTAGAGCACCACCTTGACATGGTGGGGGTCGGTGGTTCGAGTCCACTCGCGCCTACCAGGATCGGCAAAAGGGCCCGACGGCAACGTCGGGCCCTTTTCGTTTGCCCGCGAGCGCGGCCACCACCTGCGGCAGGCACACGGAAACCAGGCCGCACGGCCCAGTCGGCCGGGTGAGCAACACCTCCCAGGCCGTTGTTGGCTTTGTCGAGATCCGCACAGGGCGTGCCGCACCGACCAACGCTAAGTCGTTGATCTGACGAGGTTTCCTGCCTGGCACGGCTCTCGCAATAGGCGCCCTCAACCAGCAACCGACGGGTGACCTCGAATGAGCAACGCGGCTTTCGTCTCCATCGGCGACTTGCGCAAGGGCAAGCCGGCCATGAGCCCGGCCATCGAACTGCCGGCCAGCGGCGGTGGCTGCGGCAGCAGCGGCGGCGCCGGCAAGGCGAGCTGCGGTTCGTCGGGCGGGCCCGACGACATGCCGGCCGAGATCTGGGACAAGGTGAAGAACCACCCCTGCAATTCGGAAGAGGCCCACCATCACTTCGCGCGCATGCACGTGGCGGTGGCGCCGGCCTGCAACATCCAGTGCAACTACTGCAATCGCAAATACGACTGCAGCAACGAGAGCCGGCCGGGCGTCGTCAGCCAGAAGCTGACGCCCGACCAGGCGGTGAAGAAGGTGCTGGCGGTGGCCAGCGAGATCCCGCAGATGACGGTGCTGGGCATCGCCGGCCCGGGCGATGCGCTGGCCAACCCGAAGAAGACCTTCGAGACCATGCGCCAGCTCACCGAGAAGGCGCCGGACATCAAGCTGTGCCTGTCGACCAACGGCCTGGCGCTGCCGGAGATGGTCGACGAGATCTGCAAGCACAACATCGACCACGTCACGATCACCATCAACATGGTCGACCCCGAGGTGGGCGCGAAGATCTACCCGTGGATCTTCTGGAATCACCGCCGCGTCACCGGCGTGGAGGCCGCGCGCATCCTGCACGAGCAGCAGATGAAGGGCCTGGAGATGCTCACCGCGCGCGGTGTGCTCACGAAGATCAACTCGGTGCTGATCCCGGGCGTCAACGACGAGCACCTGATCGACGTGAACCGCGAGGTGAAGAAGCGCGGCGCCTTCCTGCACAACATCATGCCGTTGATCAGCGAGCCCGAGCACGGCACGCACTTCGGCCTGACCGGCCAGCGCGGCCCCAGCGCGCAGGAGCTCAAGGCCGTGCAGGACGCCTGCGCGGGTGGCGCCAACCTCATGCGCCACTGCCGCCAGTGCCGCGCCGACGCGGTCGGCCTGCTGGGCGAAGACCGCAGCGAGGAGTTCACGCTCGACAAGATCGAGCAGATGGAGATCGTCTACGACATCGACAAGCGGCGCGCCTACCAGGAGAAGGTGGAAGCCGAGCGTGTGGCGCAGCACCAGGCCAAGGTCGATGCGCTGGCCGACGCGTGGGACGAATCGATGGCCGGCGGCAGCATCAAGGTGCTCGTCGCGGTGGCCACCGAGGGCGGCGGCAAGGTCAACCAGCACTTCGGCCACGCCACGGAGTTCCAGATCTTCGAGGTCGGTGCGAAGGAAGCCCTGTTCGTCGGCCACCGCCGCGTCGACCTCTACTGCCAGGGCGGCTACGGCGAAGACGAGCAGCTCCCGTCCATCGTGAACGCCATCAACGACTGCCATGCGGTGCTGGTGTCCAAGATTGGCGCCTGCCCGCGCGACGAACTGAAGGCGGCCGGCATCGAGCCGGTGGACGAATACGCCCACGAGTTCATCGAGAAGGCCGCGCTCGGCTGGTTCGCCGGCTACCGCGAGCGCATCGCGCGCGGCGAGATCGTGCACCAGGCGCGTGGCGACGCCCGCATCCGCCAGGGTGCCTACACCGGCGGCGAAGCAGCCGCTGCCTGAAGCTTTCATCCTGAGGAGACCGCCATGGCCCTGAAGATCATTGCCTCGATGTGCACCGGCTGCTCGGCCTGCGAGCCCGAGTGCCCCAACGTCGCCATCCGCGAGAAGGGCGGCACCTTCATCATCGACCCCGCCAAGTGCACCGAGTGCGAAGGCCACTTCGACGCGCCGCAGTGCATCGCCGTGTGCCCGGTCGACGGCTGCATCAAGAAGGCGTAATGGCCCACCCCCGAAGCGCCTTCGGCGCTCCCCCTCGAGGGGGCGCCGCCAGCGGCCCGGCGGAGCCGGTTCCGCGGCGGCCGCTGGGTTGCGCTTGCTCCGCGGCCCCAATCCCGCACGATTTGGAGACATGAGATGTTGGTTCCGTCACTCACGATCACGCCCGCGGCCGAGAAGTTCATCCGCCGCATGGTGCGCTTCTCCGCGCATCCCGCCGGCGGTTTCCGCCTGACGGTGGCACCGGGCGGCTGCTCGGGCTACAGCAGCGAGTTCAGCGTGGAGGCCACGCCGCGCGACGGCGATGCCGACGTGCAGGTGGGCGCCACGCGCCTGTTCCTGCCTGCGCAGAGCCGGCTGCTGCTGGACGGCGTGACCATCGACTTCACCGAGACGCCCACCTCGGCCGGCCTCGCGTTCATCAACCCGAACCAGGCGGCCTGCGGCTGCTCGAGCTCGGGCGATGCCGCCGCGCCGCCGGCCGAGACCGCGGTGGCGGTGGGTTCGATCAGGCGCATGGTGAAAGCCTGAGGCCATGGACGCTGACGACGGCTTCGACAGCGCGGTGCTCGGCCACGGCCTGCACCCGGCCGCCGAGGCTGCGCTGGCCGAAGCCGGTGCCCTGCGCGCGCACGACGCCGCCGGCACCATGGCCGCGCTGATGCGCGCCGCGGCGCTGGCGCCGGATCACCCGGCGGTGCTGATCGCGCTGTACCGCCACCACTTCTACGGCCACCGGCTGCATGCCGCGCGCGACGTGGCGCGCCGCGCGCTGGTGGTGGCCGCGCAGGCGCTGGGCCTGCCCACCGTATGGCGCGACGTGCCACGCCGGCCGCTGGCCGACGCGAAGACCGACGCCCGCTCGCGCTTCTACCTCTTCGTGCTGAAGGGCTACGCCTACCTCAGCCTGCGGCTGGATGACGACGTGGAAGCGCGTGACGCGCTGGCGCTGCTGGCCGAACTGGACCCGGAAGATCGCGTCGGTGGTTCGCTGCTGGAAGCGGTGCGCGTGCGGGCCCTGGTGGGTGCCGACGATGACGACGCCCCCGCGCTGCTGTTCGCCAGCGGGGCCGCCGCGTGGGCGCGGGCGCGCGCCGGCGCGGCGCCGCTGTAGGAGGCGCACGGTGAGCGCCGGGGCCTTCTTCCAGCCGTCGGGCGCCGCGTGGAACGACATCCCGATGCGCGACTGGCTGGGCCGCCCGGTGGACTGCAGCGCCTGCCCGCACCAGGCGTTGCAGCGCGAAGGCGGCTGCGAGCCGGGCCGCAGCTGCATGCAGGATGCCTACGCGCGCCGCATCGACCGCTTCTTCCGCACCCACCGCGAGCTGGCGCAGCAGCACGTGGAGCACCCGTACTTCGAAGTGCGCGCCATCGCGGCACGCTACCTGCCCGTGGCCGGCCTGCCGGCGCTGGTGGACGACCCCGACGAGACCGTGCGCCTGCAGGTGGCGCTGCGCATCCAGCCCGGCTGGCTGCCGCGGCTGCGGCTGGATCCGCACCGCGAGGTGCGCATCCGCGTGGCGATGCGCATCGCCGAGGCGGGCCTCCCGGCCATGCGCGGCGACGAGGACTACCAGGTGCGCGAGACCGTCGCGCGCCGCCTGCCGGCACCGCTGCTGCCCACGATGGCCGACGACCCCGACGCCCAGGTGCGCGCCGAGGTGGCGCGCCGCATCGAGCTGCCCGCGCTGCGCCGCCTGGCGCACGACCCTTCCGAGGTGGTGCGCCGCATCGTGGCGGAGCGCCTGCCGCTGCCGCTGCTGGGCCTGTTCGACCGCGACGACGACGTGATCGTGGCGCACACCGTGGCCACGCGGCTCGGCGCCGGGGAGGCCCCCCATGGCTGACATCGTGCGCGACGACGACGTGATCGAGATCGCCGCGCCGCCGCGCTTCGCGATGGGCGAACGGGTGCTGAGCCGCGGCGTGATCCGCAACGACGGCACCTACACCGGCAAGGACATCGGCGCGGTGCTGGTGCACAAGGGCGAGCTGGGCTACGTGCGCAGCATCGGCACCTTCCTGCAGCAGTTCTACATCTACGCCGTCGAGTTCGTGGACAGCGGCGTGCAGGTGGGCATGCGCGCCAAGGAGCTGTGCACGCTGGACCACCTGCCGTCCGAAGTGATGGCCCTGCTGCAGGAGCGCCTGGGCGAGCAGGCGGCGCGGCTGGACGAGTTGCGTTGACGACCAAGGAGCACCCGATGAGCAAGCCGCCGCTGCCCGTGGAACCGCGTCTGCCGCGCTACAGCCCGGGCTGGGAGGTGCGCGCCGCCGTCGACCTCTACAACGACGGCAGCCTGCCCGACGCACCCGAGGACGCCCTCTTGATCGCCACCGGCGGCCCCGGCGAGATCGTGCAGGTGGGCCGCCACGAGGAAGCCAACGTGCCGCTGTACATGGTGGACTTCGGCCTCGTGGTGCTGGGCTGCCTGGAAGAGGAGATCCAGCCGGTGAACCCCGCGGCCGCCGCGGCCGGCCCGCGGCCCGGCGTGATGGAGGCGCTGCCGTGAAGCCCGCGCGCCGCGCCCGGCGGCCCGCGGCCGGCGGCCGCGTGATCTCGCTGGACGCCGCGCGCATCCAGGCCGCGCTGGCCGGCCGCGCGCGCTACCGCTACGTGCAGCCGCGCGTGCTGCCGGAAGGCCCGGGCTGGAAGATCGCCAGCCCCAACTGCTCGCGCAACATCGACCCCCAGGGCGGCGAGATCGACATCGCCTGGTTCCAGCCGCTGGCCGATGGCCGCTGGCTGCTGCACGCGCGCGACCACGCCGCTGGTGCCTGGCGGGCCTGCTGCTGCACGCCCACGCTGGCCGCCGCGCTGGCGCTCGTGTGCAGCGACCAAGACCGGGTGTACTGGCCATGACGCCGCCGGCCATCTACCTGGACCACAACGCCACCACGCCGCCGGCGCCCGAGGTGCTGCGCGAGATGGTCGATGCGCTGGAGCGCAGCTGGGCCAACCCATCGTCCACCCACGGCCCAGGGCAGGCGGCGCGCCGCGTGCTGGCCGATGCGCGGGTGCGCGTGGCCGCACGCCTGGGCTGCGCCGCCAACGAGCTGGTCTTCACCAGCGGCGCCACCGAGGCCAACCACAGCGCCGTGCTGGGCGCGCTGAAGGCCAGGGCCGCGGAAGGGCGGCCGCGCTGGGTGCTGTCGGCCGTGGAACACCCGGGCCTGATGGCGCTGGCCGCGCGGCTGCGCGCCGAAGGCGTGCCGGTGACGACGCTGGCCGTCGACAGCCAGTGCCGGCTGGACCTGGACGCCGCGCGCGCCGCCATCGGCCCCGACGTGGCCGTGGTCAGCCTGATGGGCGCCAACAACGAGACCGGCGTGCGCATGCCGCTGGCCGAGGTGGCGGCGCTGGCGCAGGGCGCCGGTGCCTGGCTGCACGTGGATGCCACGCAGCTCGTCGGCAAGGCGCCGTTCACCTTCGCCGGCAGCGGCATCGACCTGCTGGTCGCCTCGGCGCACAAGCTGCAGGGCCCCAAGGGCGTGGGCGCGCTGCTGGTGCGCAAGGGCCTGATGCTGCCCGCGTTGCTGCCGGGCCGCCAGGAGCGCCAGCGTCGCGGCGGCACCGAGAACGTGGCCGGCATCGCCGGTTTCGCGGCCGCCTGCGACGCGATGGCGCCCACGCTGGAGGCCGACCTCGAGCGTGTGGCCCGGCTGCGCGACAGGCTCGAGAGCGCGCTGCTGCACGCACTGCCCGGCGCCCATCTCTACGGCCGTGCCGCCCCGCGCATCGCCAACACCAGCTGCCTGCGCTTCGCCGAGCTGGATGCCGACCTGGTGCTGAACCGGCTGGAACGCGCCGGCGTCGTTGCCTCGTCGGGCGCCGCCTGCAGCGCCGGCGGCACGCAGCCCAGCCACGTGCTGCTGGCGATGGGCGAGACGCCGGCGCGGGCCAAGGCCGGCATCCGCTTCTCGCTGGGCCGCGGCAGCACCGAGGCGCAGATCGACACCGCCATCGCCGCCGTGCTGCAGGCGCTGGCCCCGCTGCTGAATCCGCAATCCGCGCTGGAGCCCACCGCATGAAAGTGATGATCCGAAGGACCTCGTCCGGCTCGCTGTCGGCCTACGTGCCGAAGAAGGACCTGGAGGAACCCATCGTCGAGCAGCAGCTGCCGGGCCTGTGGGGCGGCACGGTGACGCTGGCCAACGGCTGGCAGCTGGCGCTGCCGGAGATGGCCGAAGGCACCACGCTGCCCATCACCGTCGAGGCGCGCCGCCTCGCGGGGGACTGAAGCCATGGGCGCCGCGCTGCCGCTGGAAGGCGTGGAGGAGATCGAGCTGCCCGGCGAAGGCTTGCTGCTGTCCAGCCCCGATGTCGGCGAGGTGGAAACCGAGCTGGTGAAAGCCACGCTGCAGCAGCCGCGCTTGTCGGGTGGCGTGATGGTGGCGCACTTCGAGCGCCGCTTCGCCGAAGCGCAGGGCCGCGCGCACGGCGTGGCCGTGTCCAGCGGCACCGTGGGCACCTGGCTGCTGCTGCGCGCCTTGGGGCTGGGCCCCGGCGACACCGTGCTGGCTTCGCCCTACGGCTGGCACCAGGTGCCGCATGCCATCGCGCTGGCCGGCGCGACGCCGCGCTTCTCGGAGATCGACTACTGGTCCGGCTGTCTCGACCCGCAGCGCGCCGAGCCGCTGCTGGGCCCCGAGGTGCGCGCGGCGATCGTCGGCAACGTCAATGGCCACCCGGCGGCCTGGGCGCCGTGGCAGCGGCTGGCGGCGCAGCGCGGTCTGTTCCTCATCGAAGACAGCACCGAGGCCGTCGGTTCCGTCTACGCCGGCCGCGGCGTGGGCCGCTTCGGCGACGCGGCGGTGTTCGACTTCTCGCAGCCCTCGGCACTCTGCTGCGGCGAAGGCGGCATGGTGCTCACCGACGATGCGGCGCTGGCCGCCGAGCTGCGCCAGCTGCGCGCCCGCACGCTGGCCGACCGCCGTTCGGTCTCGGCCGGCGCGCGCGTGCCGCTGCAGGCCGGCATCTCCGAACTCACGGCCGCGCTCGGTGCCGCACAGCTGGCCCGCCTGCCCGAGCTGCTGGAACGGCGCCGGCAGGTGGAGGCCTGGTACCGCGAGCAGATGCAGAGCTTCGAAGGCATCAAGCCGCCCTACGTGGGGCCCGACGTCGACGCGGTGCACTGGATGCTCTACGTCGTGCACCTGGGCAAGCGCTTCACCGCGAGTGCCTGCGACCAGATCGCCGAGGACCTGGCGCAGGCCGGCGTCGAGGCGGCGCGCTACTGCCAGCCGCTGCACCAGCAGTTCCACTACACGCAGGGCGGTACGCAGCGCGGCCAGTTCCCGCTGACCGAGCGCATCGCCGACCGTGCGATCGCCTTGCCCTTCCACGCCGGTCTCACCGCCGACCACGTGCGATTCATCGTGCAGACGATGAAGGACTCGTCGGTCAACGTGGGCGCCGGTGCCGCCATCTACTGAAACCGAGCACGCCGGCCATGGACATCACCACGCTCGACCGCTTGCCCACCCCTGTCGCCGACGGCCTGGCGCAAGGCCGGCTCGCACCCTACCTGGGCCCCGGCCTGCTGGCCCTGTGCGATGGCCCGCTTCCTCCGGCCGACCCGCTGGCGCTGGCCGCGGTGCTGGCTGCGCGCAGCTCGGTGCCGGGGAAGATCCGCAGCCGCGTCACCGCGGTGGCGCAGTTCATCGAGAACTTCAAGCACCGCAAGACGCTGGTGGGGCTGATGGACGAGGCCTTCGCGCGTGCCGCCGCACCGTCGCCGCTGCACCACTGGCTGGCCGCGCTGCCGGCGCCGCTGATCGTCGACACCTGGTACGACGACACGCTGCGCCAGGCGCTCGCCGTGCGCAGCGACTGGGCCGAGGTGCAGGGCCTCAGCCAGAGCGAACACTTCGGCCGCTGGACCGGCTGGTACGCGGCCGACGGCCAGGCCCTGGCCGAAGCGCCGGCGCCCACCACCGCCTACTACAAGCCCTGGGGCGGGCACGGCCCGGCCTCCAACTACCTGGTCTCGGACAGCGACTTCGTCGAGGTGCTGACCGAGATCGACATCCAGACGCCCATCCCCGCCGCCGTGCAGCAGCGCCGCGCGGTGCTCGGCTTCGTGTTCCTGGGCTGCCGCTTCAACGACCAGCTGCCGCGTGCCTTCGCGCGCCAGATCCTCAAGCGCAGCGGCGGCCCGCACTTCGCCGTGCTGCCCGAGGAGCCCACGCGCATGGAGCGGCGTTTCCTGGAAGAGACCGGCATCACCCGCATCGCGCAGCCGCTGCACGCGGTGGCCGCTGAACTCTGCGGCCACGCGGCGCTGGCGGCCTGAAATCCCCGTGAACCGAGAGAGACCTGCATGACCACGCTGACCCTGCTTCCCGCGAACAAGACCCTCGACGTCGCGCCCGGCACCTCGCTGCTGAAGGCCCTGGTCGACGCCGGCATCCAGCTCGCCATCAAGTGCGGCGGCAACGCCGGCTGCGGCGGCTGCCATGTGTTCATCCAGGAGGGGCGCAAGACGGTGTCGAAGATGACGCCGGCCGAGAACGCCAAGCTCGACACGCTGGTGGGCGTGAGCAGCAAGTCGCGCCTGGCCTGCCAGGTGCTGCTGGGCGCCGAACCGGTGACGGTGGAGATTCCCGGCGCGCTGTCCGGGTTCTGACTTCGTGTACCAGCGCTCGCTGCACGACATCGTCGTCGATGCCGGGCAGGCCATCCAGACGCTGACGCGCGAGATGCAGGGCGAGGACGAGCTCTTCGCCAGCACGCTGACGCTGCGTGCGGTGGAGGCCCAGCTGATGGTGATGGCGCACACTCTGGGCAACGTGACGCCGCTGCTGCACCGCAAGCTGGCGCCGCTGGACTGGGCCGGCTGGGCCGCGCTGCACGACCGCCTGCGCCGCGGCGTGCAGCCGCGGCGCGAGGAGATCTGGTACGCGGTGAACGGCCTCGTGCCGCAGACCTTGCAGCTGCTGGCCACGCTGCGCCAGCGCGAGCCGGCGCTGTTCGCCTGGACGTCCTGAGCCAGCCCCGCGCTACTTCGGCAGCTTCGCCCGCTCGGCCTTCGAGTAGTGGCTGAAGTGGCCTTCCTTCGCCGCCTGCCGGCGCGCGCCGGCGATGAGGGCGGCCGACGTGCCGGCCGGCGCGATGCGCGAGAGCTGGCGCTCGAGCTGAGTGGCCTGGCAGTGCGGGCACTGCGGCACCGTGCTGCTGCGCACCAGCAGTTCGAAGTCGGCGCCGCAGGCGGGGCAGTGGTAGTCGTACAGGGGCATGGTGCTTCCTTTCGGGAGGTCAGGCGGTGCAGGCGGCACGCGGCGTTGGCGGGGCCAGCGCCAGCAGCGCGCAGGCCTGGTCGGTGACGGCGCGGCGCACGTCGCGGTCCAGCCGCTGCAGCCAGCGCGCGGGCAGGGCGCTGGCGCCATCGCGCGCGCCCACCAGCATGCCGACGAGTGCGCCATTGGTGTCGGCGTCTTCGCCGCGGTTCACCGCCCAGACCACCGCGGCCTCGCCGCTCGGAAAGGCGGTGAAGGCATGCAGCACGGTCTGCACCGTGTCCACCACGTAGCCGCTGGCGCGGCCGGGGTAGGGCTCGAACGCAAAGGCCGGGTGGCGGGACACCCAGGCGTCGATGCGCCGTCGCAGCGCGGCCTGCGCCTCGCCGCGCAGCAGCGCCCGCACCAGGTGGCCGATGCCCAGCACCGCGGCGTCGGACAGCGGGTGGTGGTGGGTGATGCGCGCCTGCGCCAGCGCGATGCGCTCGAACGCGTCGTCGTCGCCCAGTGTCGCCAGCGCGGCGGGCAACAGGCGCATGAGCGCGCCGTTGCCGCCATCGGCTTCGCTGGGCGGGCCCTGCAGGCTGCCGTCGCGCAGGTAGCGCTGGATGCCGCGGCGGCAGGTGTTGCCGCAGTCCACCGGCCGGCCGCGCCACCAGCGCACGAAGGCCTCGGCGACGAGCTGTGTGTCCAGCGGTCGGCCGAGCCGCTCGCCTTCCAGCAGTGCGTCGCCGAGTGCCAGGCTCATCGTCGTGTCGTCGGTCACCGCACCGGGCGGCAGCTTCAGCCAGCCGCCACCCACGATGGCGTCGTGCACACCGCCGTCGCGCGCGAAGCGGTGGGCGATCTCGCGCGGTGTCATGAACTCGACCGTCGCGCCCAGCGCGTCGCCCAGTGCCAGGCCGAGGTAGGCGCCGAGCGCGCGGTCCACGCGTTCGGGCAGGCGGGCGGCCGCATCGTCAGGGGCCATAGGCCACCTCCACCTCGTAGTCGCCACCGAGCGCCAGCACCTCCTGTTCGCCGGCGAGCGCGGTGCCGCCCAGCACGCCCGGCGCCAGCAGCACCTTGACCAGCGGCACGCGGGCGCGCATCACCCAGCTGCCGAAGCACCCGGCGGCCTCGCGCTCGGTGGTGAACGAGACCACGTTGTTGAGCCGCACCGTGCAGCGGCGCTCGCGCAGCGAACCGTCGACGAGCTGCACCGCCAGGTCATGGCTGCCGCGCCACAGCGTGGCATGCGGGCCTGCGCCTAGCAGGCCGAAGCGGACCAGCATCCACTGGCTGAACTCGAACAGCAGGTCCAGCTGCTGCAGGATGTTGTTGTTGTGGAAGCGGCTGGCGGCCTTCTGCTCCAGGTAGCGCACCCAGGCCGCGGACGGAAAGCGCGCCAGCGGCGCGCCGTGGAAGGCCGGCACCAGGCCGAAGCGGCTCTCCACCCAGCCCTTCAGCACCGCGCCGGCCGGCCCGTTGGCGTCCAGCCCCCAGCCTTGCAGCAGCTTCAGGTAGCTGGAGCGCCAGCGCCGCCGCTCGGGGTGGACCGGCGTGTCGTCCACCGGGCGCGCCAGGCCGAAGGCCATGGTCATGTAGTGCTCGAACACGGCGCTGGCCTCGCCCGCGGTTTCGGCCTGCGCCAGCAAGGCGAAGAGGCCGCGGTTGCCGGCCCGTGCGCCACCGATGTGCAGCGGCTGCGGATGGGCGTTGAAGGCGGGCGAACCCAGCACCCCGGCCGGCAGGCCGACCAGGTTGGTGGTGCTCCAGCGCGAGGGGTGCCCGCCGTCATCGCGGCTCACACGGGGCGGTTCTCGTAGATGTTGCGCACCGGCCCCATCGCGGCCACGCCCTGCTCGAACGTGATCTTCTCGAAGCTGGCGCTGAAGGCGAGTGCGCGGTCGGCCACCGCGTCGGTCTTGCCGGCCGTGTCCAGCTTCTTCAGGTCGTTCTTCTCGATGTACAGCAGCGCCAGCAGCTCGTTGTAGACCGTGCTCTCGTCGATGGGCAGCACATAGAAGGTGGCGCCGCCGTAGTCCAGCTGGTACTTCTTGCTGATGTCGATGTTGTCGACGAACAGGAAGTACCTGCCCTTGGACGACAGCGCATCGCCCAGCACCTCGGCCAGCAGCGCGATGTACTCGAAGCTGAGCAGGAAGCCGGCGAGGAAGGCGATGTGCGACTCGCCGGCGTGGGCCACGGCGATCACCTGGTCGGAGCTGATCTCCGGCGGTCGGGCTTCGTCGGCGCGCTTGGCGGCGAACTTGAGCGCGATGTCGCCGCGGAAGCCGAAGCGGCCGGCCTTCTTCGTCGCGCCCTTGAGCACGCTGTTGAGCAGGCGGCCCTCGGCATCCAGGCGGGCGAGGGCGGTGTCGGCGAGAGAGGCGGTCATGGATCAACTCCTTCAGGGGGTGTCTGTGTTGCGCAGGTGCTCGGCGATCTTTCCGAAGGCCGCCATCAGGTCGGCGCGCAGCGTGGTGTCGGCGCAGGTCTGGGCCAGTGCCTGCTGCATGCAGGCGAGCCACGCATCGCGCGCCGCCCTGTCGATGCGAAAGGGCCCGTGCGCGCGGCGCAGCCTGGGCGTGCCGCGGCTGGCGCTGTAGTCGCGCGGGCCGCCGAGCCATTCGCAGAAGTAGGTGACGAGCACGCGCCTGGTCTCCGCCAGGTCGGCGGCGTGCATCGCGCGGATGGCGCGTGCATCGGGGCGCGTGTCCATCGCCGCATAGAAGGCGTCCACCAGCGCCACCACCGCAGCCCGGCCGCCGAAGCGTTCGTAGTGCGGGTTCACGGGCGCGGCGACAAGCGGCAGTGCAGCGTTCATGGGGGCCTTCAAAGCAACGGCCGTACCACGCGACGCTGCGGCACCTTCACCCTCGGTGCGTGCGGCCGGCGGCGGCTCCGGCGCGCGTCGGGTCCGTCGTCCTTTGTCGGGTTTCGAACATTCGAAAGCGCGCGTTCGTCGCCCACCTTTCGACGCGCTTCCCTATGAAAAACAAGCACTTGCGCTCGACACGCAGGTTGGCACGGCCGTTGCGATGGGAAGGCTGCGCGGAATCCATGTCAGGCCCTGAGGCACCTTCGAAGAAGACCACATCGGGCACCGAAGCCGGCATGAGAAACCGACGACCGTGACCTCACTTCGTCAACTTCTCATCGACTCTCAAAGGAACACCGAAATGGCTTCACTGCGACAGATCGCCTTCTACGGCAAGGGTGGCATCGGCAAGAGCACCACCAGCCAGAACACCCTCGCGGCACTGGCCGAGATGGGCCAGAAGATCCTCATCGTCGGCTGCGACCCGAAGGCCGACTCCACGCGGCTGATCCTGCACGCCAAGGCGCAGGACACCATCCTCTCGCTGGCCGCCGAAGCCGGCAGCGTGGAAGACCTCGAGCTCGAGGACGTGATGAAGATCGGCTACCGCGACATCCGCTGCGTGGAAAGCGGCGGCCCGGAGCCCGGCGTGGGCTGCGCCGGCCGCGGCGTGATCACCTCGATCAACTTCCTCGAGGAGAACGGCGCCTACGACGGCGTGGACTACGTCAGCTACGACGTGCTGGGCGACGTGGTCTGCGGCGGCTTCGCGATGCCGATCCGCGAGAACAAGGCGCAGGAGATCTACATCGTGATGTCCGGCGAGATGATGGCCATGTACGCGGCCAACAACATCTCCAAGGGCATCCTGAAGTACGCCAACAGCGGCGGCGTGCGCCTGGGCGGCCTGGTGTGCAACGAGCGCCAGACCGACAAGGAACTGGAACTCGCCGAGAGCCTGGCCAAGATGCTCGGCAGCAAGCTCATCCACTTCGTGCCGCGCGACAACATCGTGCAGCACGCCGAGCTGCGCCGGATGACGGTGCTGGAGTACGCGCCGGAATCGAAGCAGGCCGGCGAGTACCGCGACCTGGCCAAGAAGATCCACGCCAACGCCGGCAACGGCACGATCCCCACCCCCATCACGATGGACCAGCTGGAAGACCTGCTGATGGAGCACGGGATCATGAAGACCGTGGACGAGAGCCAGGTCGGCAAGTCCGCCGCCGAACTCGCGGCCTAACCCCTCAAGCGTGCCCAGGAGCAAGACCATGACCATGACCGTTGAAGAGCGCAAGGCCGCCAACAAGGCCTTGATCGACGAGGTCCTCAAGGCCTACCCGGACAAGATGGCCAAGCGCCGTGCCAAGCACCTGGGCACCTTCGAGGAAGGCAAGCCCGACTGTGGCGTCAAGAGCAACATCAAGAGCCTGCCCGGCGTGATGACGATCCGCGGCTGCGCCTACGCCGGCAGCAAGGGCGTGGTGTGGGGCCCGATCAAGGACATGATCCACATCAGCCACGGCCCCGTGGGCTGCGGCCAGTACAGCTGGGCGGCGCGCCGCAACTACTACATCGGCGTCACCGGCGTCGACACCTTCGTGACGATGCAGTTCACCTCCGACTTCCAGGAGAAGGACATCGTCTTCGGCGGCGACAAGAAGCTCGACAAGATCATCGACGAGATCCAGGAGCTGTTCCCGCTGAACAAGGGCATCAGCATCCAGAGCGAGTGCCCCATCGGGCTGATCGGCGACGACATCGAGGCCGTCAGCAAGAAGAAGAGCGCGCAGTACGACAACCACACCATCGTGCCGGTGCGCTGCGAGGGCTTCCGCGGCGTGAGCCAGTCCCTGGGCCACCACATCGCCAACGACGCGATCCGCGACTGGGTGTTCGAAGGCAAGACCAAGAAGGAACGCGAGTTCGTCTCCACGCCCTACGACGTGGCCATCATCGGTGACTACAACATCGGCGGCGACGCCTGGAGCAGCCGCATCCTGCTGGAGGAGATCGGCCTGCGGGTGATCGCGCAGTGGTCGGGCGACGGCACCATCGCCGAGCTGGAGAACACGCCCAAGGCCAAGCTCAACGTGCTGCACTGCTACCGGTCGATGAACTACATCAGCCGGCACATGGAAGAGAAGTACGGCATTCCCTGGGTGGAATACAACTTCTTCGGCCCGACGCAGATCGAGAAAAGCCTGCGCGAGATCGCCAGCCACTTCGACGACACCATCAAGGCCAACGCCGAGCGCGTGATCGCGAAGTACCGCCCGATGGTGGACGCGGTGGTGGCCAAGTACAAGCCGCGCCTGGCCGGCAAGACCGTGATGCTGTACGTGGGCGGCCTGCGCCCGCGCCACGTGATCGGCGCCTACGAGGACCTGGGCATGGAAGTGGTGGGCACCGGCTACGAGTTCGGCCACAACGACGACTACCAGCGCACCACCCACTACATCAAGGACAGCACGCTGATCTACGACGACGTGACCGGCTACGAGTTCGAGGCCTTCGTCGACAAGATCAAGCCCGACCTCATCGGCTCGGGCATCAAGGAGAAGTACGTGTTCCAGAAGATGGGCGTGCCGTTCCGGCAGATGCACAGCTGGGACTACTCCGGCCCGTACCACGGCTACGACGGCTTCGCGATCTTCGCCCGCGACATGGACATGGCGATCAGCTCGCCGATCTGGGGCCTGGCGAAGAACGCGCCCTGGAAGACCGCGGCCTGACGCGCCCCACGCCCAACCCTGCAGGAGAACGACATGCCCCAGAACGCCGACAAGGTCATCGACCACGAGATGCTGTTCCGCGAGCCGGAGTACCAGCAGCTCTTCGCCGACAAGCGCCAGTTCGAGTTCAACCACGCCGATGTGCGCATCGACGAGATCCGCAACTGGACCAAGACGCCCGAGTACCGCGACAAGAACTTCGCCCGCGAAGCGCTCACCGTCAACCCGGCCAAGGCCTGCCAGCCGCTGGGCGCGGTGTACGTGGCCAACGGCTTCGCGAAGACCATGAGCTTCGTGCACGGCAGCCAGGGCTGCGTGGCCTACTACCGCAGCCACTTCAGCCGGCACTTCAAGGAGCCCACCTCCTGCGTCAGCTCGTCGATGACGGAAGACGCCGCCGTGTTCGGCGGGCTGAACAACATGGTGGACGGCCTGGCCAACACCTTCAACCTGTACAAGCCCGACATGATCGCCGTCAGCACCACCTGCATGGCGGAGGTGATCGGCGACGACCTCAACGCCTTCATCAAGACGGCGAAGGAGAAGGGCAGCGTGCCGGCCGAGTTCGACGTGCCCTTCGCGCACACGCCGGCCTTCGTGGGCAGCCATGTCACCGGCTACGACAACGCGCTGCTGGGCGTGCTGCAGCACTTCTGGGACGGCAAGAGCGGCACCACGCCGGCGCTGCAGCGCACGCCCGACGAGAGCATCAACTTCATCGGCGGCTTCGACGGCTTCGTGGTGGGCAACATGAAGGAGATGCGGCGCATCTTCAGCCTGTTCGGCGCCGACGTCACCGTGCTCTGCGACCCGTCCGAGCTGTGGAACACGCCCACCGACGGCGAGTTCCGCATGTACGCCGGCGGCACCACCAAGGCCGAGGTGGAGCGCGCGCTGAACGCCAAGGCGACCATCGTGTTCCAGGAGTTCTGCTGCGAGAAGACCATCAAGTACCTGAAGGAGAAGGGCCAGGAAGTGGTGGTGCTCAACGCCCCGGTGGGCGTGGCCGGCACCGACGAGTTCCTGATGGCGCTGAGCCGCCTCACCGGCAAGCCGGTGCCCCAGCAGCTGGAGCTGGAGCGCGGCCAGCTGATCGATGCGATGGCCGACAGCCAGGCCCACCTGCACGGCAAGAAGTACGCGCTGTACGGCGACCCCGACCAGATGATCGGCACCACGCGCTTCCTGCTGGAGCTGGGCGCCGAGCCCACCCACGTGCTGGCCACCAACGGCAACGAGGACTGGGCGAAGAAGGTGCAGGCCGTGCTGGACGCCTCGCCCTTCGGCAAGGGCGGCAAGGTCTATCCGAAGCGCGACCTGTGGCACCTGCGCTCGCTGCTGTTCACCGAGCCGGTGGACTTCCTGATCGGCAACACCTACGCGAAGTACCTGGAGCGCGACACCGGCGTGCCGCTGATCCGCCTGGTGTTCCCCATCTTCGACCGCCACCACTACCACCGCTACCCCACCTGGGGCTACGAAGGCGGCCTGCGCGTGCTGACGATGCTGCTGGACGAGTTCTTCGAGACGCTGGACGCCAACACCATCGTGCCGGGCAAGACCGACTACTCGTACGACATCATCCGCTGACCCGGCCCACCCCCGCAGCGCCTTTGCGGCGCTCCCCCTCGAGGGGGCGCCGCGCGGCTCGGCAAAGGAAGACCTTGCATCGAGGCTCTCATGGCCAATGTGACCTTCAGCTCCCCACGCATGAAGAAGGACGTGACGGTCTATGCCGTTGCTGGCGACACCAAGACGCTGCTCTCGGTGGCCCAGGCGCACGGCATCCCGCTGCAGTTCGAATGCGAGAACGGTGAGTGCGGCTCCTGCCAGGTGCAGGTGACCGTGCTCTCGGGCAAGGCGCCCTACGGCATTGCTCTCACGGAGAAGGAGAAGACGGTGCTGCGCTTCGCCGGCAAGATCACCGCCGAGCAGATCGCGGCGGCCGAGACCGGCGACGTGCCGCCGCCCTGGCGGCTGGCCTGCCAGTTCATCGTACGGCACGAGGACATCCTCGTGAATCTCTGATGGACAGCAACGCCGTACTCGTCAAGACCACCCTCGACGGCCGCCGCGTCGAGGTGATCGGGGGCTGGCTGTGCCTGGACGGCCGGCCCGAAGCCGACTCGCTCGTCGTCATCAGCGAGCATCCGAACCGCGCCGCCATCCTGCGCGCGGTACCCGGCGCGACGCACGTCGGCGGCCGCCTGCCGCTGACGCTGGCCGAGGCCTCCGTGGCGCAGGCCGCGCTGCGCCGCGCGCAGGACCGCTTCGACGGCAGCGAGGGCGCCGTGCGCGAACGCCTGCGCCAGGTCGTCTGGCAGAAGGCCTTCGCCGAAGGCGTCGAGTGATCTACCTGCTCGAGTGGCCGGACGACGCGCCGCCGCGCGCGTGGTTCGCCTTCGACGGCGACGACCTGCGTGCGAAGCTCGCCGCCCGCGGCGGCCCGCCGGCCTGGCCGCTGCAGATCTGGCCCGACGAGCCCAGTGCCGTGCTCGCCCTGGAGGACGACGCCAGCCCGCTGTGGGCCGGCGCCGGCTGGCGTGCTCGCCTGGCGCTGCGCGAGCAGCTGATCGCGACCGAGGCCCTCGCCGAAGGCTGACGTGGCCTTTGTCGCGTTCCCGCCATCGGCACGGGGCGCGACGCGCGAGATCCGCGCCAAGTGCTTGATTCCTCGCACATTGCACGGTGGCACTGTTCCTGCAAGGGCCTGCCCAACACACCCACGGAGGTCTGCATGTCGCCCTCGCTGAACGCCAAGATCGCCCAGGTCTTCGACGAGCCCGGCTGCGACATCAACCAGGGCAAGAGCGAGAAGGAGCGCAAGAAGGGCTGCACCAAGCAGCTGACGCCGGGCGCGGCCGCCGGCGGCTGCGCCTTCGACGGCGCGAAGATCGCGCTGCAGCCCATCGTGGACGTGGCGCACCTGGTGCACGGGCCCATCGCCTGCGAAGGCAACTCCTGGGACAACCGCCACAGCGCCAGCAGCGGCCCGCAGACCTACCGCAGCGGTTTCACCACCGACATCAACGAACTCGACGTGGTGTACGGGGGCGAGAAGCGGCTGTTCAAGTCGATCCGCGAGATCGCCGAGCGGCGCCGGCCGCCGGCGATCTTCGTCTACCAGACCTGCGTCACCGCGATGATCGGTGACGACATCGAGGCCGTCTGCAAGCGCGCCACCGAGAAGTTCGGGCTGCCGGTGATCCCGGTGGACGCGCCGGGTTTCGCCGGCCCCAAGAACCTGGGCAACAAGCTCGGCGCCGAGGCGCTGCTGGACCACGTGATCGGCACCGTGGAACCCGAGCGGCTGACACCCACCGACATCAACATCATCGGCGAGTACAACCTCTCGGGCGAACTGTGGCAGGTGAAGCCGCTGCTCGACGCCCTGGGCGTGCGCGTCCTGTCCTGCATCTCGGGCGACGGGCGCTACAACGAGATCGCCGGCGCGCACCGGGCGCGCGCGAACATGATGGTGTGCTCGAAGTCGATGATCAACATCGCCACGCGCATGCAGCAGCGCTGGGGCATCCCGTACTTCGAAGGCTCGTTCTATGGCATCAGCGACATGAGCACCACGCTGCGCGAGATCGCGCGTCTGCTGGTGGAGCGCGGGGCCGACGAAGCGCTGAAGGCGCGCACCGAGGCGCTGATCGCGGCCGAGGAGCTGCGCGCCTGGGAACGCATCCGCGCCTACCGCGAGCGCCTGGCCGGCAAGCGCGTGCTGCTGATCACCGGCGGGGTGAAGAGCTGGTCGGTGGTCTCGGCGCTGCAGGAGGCCGGCCTCGAGGTGGTGGGCACCAGCGTCAAGAAGAGCACCCAGGAAGACAAGGAAAAGATCAAGGAGATCATGGGCGACGACGCGCACATGATCGACGACCTGAGCCCGCGCGAGATGTACGCGATGCTGCGCGACGCCAAGGCCGACATCATGCTCAGCGGCGGCCGCAGCCAGTTCGTGGCGCTGAAGGCGCGCATGCCCTGGATGGACATCAACCAGGAACGCCACCACGCCTTCGCCGGCTACGAAGGCATGGTGACGATGGTGGCCGAGATCGACAAGGCGCTGTTCAACCCGATGTGGCAGGAGGTGCGCGCCCCGGCCCCCTGGGAGACGCAGGGCGCCGCGGCGCTGCCGGCCTGAGCGGTCGCGGCGTCAGGCCGCGTCCTCCGGGTACAGCAGGATGCCGGGGTAGTAGGTCTTCGAGCCCTTGAACTTGGTGAGTTCCTGGTCGCGGTTGTCCTTGGCGTACGAGCAGTGCACCCAGCCCGACGAGCCCGAGCCGGGCACGAAGTTCTCGAGGATCAGCTGGTCGTATTCCAGGTTCTCGCTAATCCACAACGCCACGTCGTAGACCGTGTGGCCGGCGACATGGAAGTCCGCCGCCTCGCCCTTCATGTGCTGCGAGCTCGTGCTGCCGCCGATGGCGCTGTTCACGGCCGGGCTGCGGTAGCCGCTGTGGATGATCACCGCGCGGCCGTAGCGCGAGCGCACCGGCTCCAGCACGTTGACGCAGAGGTCGCGCAGGCGGTCGATCACGGCCCAGGACGTGGGCTTGTTGTTGAGCTTGCTGCTGGTGCGCGTCAGCTCCGAGAGCCGGAAGTGCTTGGACAGGTAGTCGCTGGACTGGATGGGCATGGGTGGTTCCTCCTGGGTGACGGGTTTCAGCGGCAGCGCACGAATCGGATCGGGCCGGCCGGCGGCCGGCGCTGCAGCTCGAGCTGGGCTGCGTTGCTGCCGAGCGTGAACTCGAGTTCGGTCCCGCTGGCGGTCTTCGAGTAGGGGTGCCGCTGCCCCAGCACGGCGGTGATGCGCGCGCCCTCCCGGCGGTAGCTCACGCCCGGGTACTCGAACCCGGCCGGCGTGCCGTCGGCGCTGAGCCTCACCGTCAGCCGGTCGGCGCCGAACTCCAGTTCGGGGCTGCCGCAGTCGGCCGCGCGGCGGGCCCAGGCGCCTGCCAGGTCCGGGGCGGCGGGTGGTGCTGCGGTGGCGCCCGTGCAAGCCATCTGCCACAGCATCGCGAAGGGCAGGGCCAGGGCGGACAAGCGACGGCGCATCAGAGCGTTCGGCATGACGCGAACCGTAGGTGCCCGGCGAGGGGCCGGCATCCTCCGGGCGGCGGGTGTGCAGGCGGCCGCCGTCCATCGCCTTGTCGATCCTCGCCCGCCGGATCGTCGCGTTTGTCGGAAAGCCTGCGGCCGGTGAACGACGGCAAGTGCTTGATTCAGCGGGCTTCCTTCACTGGCACTGTTCGTGCAAGGCGGCTCGTATCACGCCACGGAGCCGCCATGGCCCACGTCACCGAAAGCCGCAAGGCCTGCACCGTCAACCCGCTGAAGATGAGCCAGCCGCTGGGCGCGAGCTACGCCTTCATGGGCCTGGAGCGCTGCATGCCGGTGATGCACGGCTCGCAGGGCTGCACCTCGTTCGGTGTGGTGCTGCTGGTGCGGCACTTCAAGGAAGCCATCCCGCTGCAGACCACCGCGATGAACGAGGCCACCACCGTGATGGGCGGCTTCGACAACCTCGAGAAGGCGGTGCTGAACATCCGCAGCCGGGCGGCGCCGCGCATCATCGCCATCTGCTCCACCGGCCTCACCGAGACCAAGGGCGACGACGTCGACGGCCACCTGAAGCTGATCCGCCAGCGCCACCCCGAGCTGGCGGACACCGAGCTGGTCTACGTCTCCACGCCCGACTACACGGGCGCCTTCCAGGACGGCTGGGCCCGGGCGGTGCAGGCGCTGGTGTCGCAGCTGCCGCGCATCGGCGGACCGCGGCGTGCCGGCCACGTGGCCGTGCTGCCAGGCTGCCACCTCACGCCGGGCGACCTGGACGAGCTGCGCGAGCTGATCGAGGCCTTCGGCCTCACGGCCACCTTCGTGCCCGACATGAGCGGCTCGCTCGATGGCCACATCCCCGACAGCTGGCTCGGCACCACCTTGGGCGGCTGCAGCGTGGAAGCGATGCAGTCGCTCGGCAGCGCGGTTCACACGCTGGCCATCGGCGAGCAGATGCGCCCGGCGGCCGAGGCGCTGCAGGCGCGCTGCGGCGTGCCCTTCACGTTGTTCGACCGCCTCACCGGCCTCACCGCCACCGACGCCTTCGTCGCGCAGCTGGCCGCGATCTCGGGCCGCGACGTGCCGGCGAGGATCCGCCGCCAGCGCAGCCAGCTGGTGGACGCGATGCTGGACGCGCACTTCCACACCGGCCACGTGAAGATCGCGCTCGGCGCCGAGCCCGACCTGCTGTGGGCCGCCGGCCGCTTCCTGGTGGAGATGGGCGGCGAGCTCGGTGCCGTGGTCACCACCACGCAGAGCCTGCTGCTGGCGCAGATGCCCTGCAACGAGGTCGTCATCGGTGACCTGGAAGACTTCGAGCAGCTCGCGCAGGCCGCCGGCTGCGACCTGCTGATGACGCATTCGCACGGCCGCCAGGCTGCCGAGCGGCTGCAGCGCCCGCTGTTCCGCCTGGGCATCCCGATGTTCGACCGCGTGGGCAATGCGCATGTGCGCATGGTGGGTTACCGCGGCACGCGCGAGTTCCTGAACGCGGTGGCCAACCAGCTGATCGAGCAGATCCCGCACCACGGCCCGGCCAGCTGGCCGCTGCCGGAAGCCTCGCTCGCGGCCGCCCGCGTGCAACCCGCCACCACAGGAGCCGAAGCATGAGAGTCGCCTTCGCCACCCAGGACCAGCAGCGCGTGGACGCGCATTTCGGCTGGGCCCGCCACCTGGCTGTCTATGACATCGAGCCGGCCGGCTACGCCTTCGTGCAGGACTTCGGCTTCGGCGACGACCTGGCCGAAGACGGCAACGAGGACAAGCTGGCACCCAAGCTCGAAGCCATCAAGGACTGCGCCATCGTCTACGTGGCCGCCATCGGCGGCAGCGCCGCGGCGCGCGTGGTGGCGCACAGGATCCACCCGGTGAAGGTGAACCAGCCCGAGCCCATCCTGGACATCCTGGACAGGCTGCAGGAAGTGCTCAAGGGCACGCCGCCTCCGTGGCTGCGCAAGGCGCTGATGAAGGGCCAGGCACGCAGCCTCGACTTCGACGACGAACAGGAATCCGCGCAATGAACGACACCGTGGCCGAAGCGCCCACCGACGAAGCCCTGCTGGCCGACGGCTTCATTCGCGAGCTGATCAAGCAGATCCGCGCGCAGGACACCCACGGCACCTGGGAAGGCAAGAGCGACGCCCGCCTGCTGGAGCCCTTCATCCTGACCGCCGAGCAACGCCGCGCGCTGCCGATGATGGGCGACCCCGACCCCGAGACCTTGTGGCGCATGGACCTGTTCCACAACGCCGTGGGCCTGGCCATCGAGCGCGCCACCGGCTGCATGGTGAGCCCGATGACGAAGATGAGCCACGAAGGCTTCGGCCGCACCGTGCTCACCACCGGCCGGCTGATCGTGGTCAACCGCTATCTGCGCGACGTGCACCGCTTCGGCTATCCCACGCTGGCCAAGCTGGCCGAAGCCGGCAACAAGCTGGTGACCGAAGGCGTGGGCATGGTCGAGAAGTACAGGGAGGTGGCGACCTATGGCTGACATCGAATCCCTCAAGGCCGACGTCAAGAAGCTCAACGCCAAGGCCACGCAGGCCAAGATGGACCTGCACGACCTCAGCGAGGAACTGCCGACGAACTGGGAGCGCATTCCGGACGTCGCGAAGACCGCGCACGAGGCCCATGCGTCGCTGATCGCGGCCCGCAAGGCGCTGGCGGACGCCCAGGCCGGAGTGAGCCCATGAGTGCCACCTTCGAAGTCACGCTGCCTTCGGGCAAGACCTGGACGCCGACCTTCGTGCAGGCCATCAACGAGGCCAAGTGCATCGGCTGCGGGCGCTGCTTCCGCGTCTGCCCGCGCGGCGTGCTGGAACTCGTGGGGCTGGACGAGGAGGGCGAGCGCGTGGTGCTGGACCCGGACGGCGACGAGGAAGAGGAATACGAGAAGAAGGTGATGACCATCGCCCACCAGGAACTGTGCATCGGGTGCACCGCATGCTCCAAGATCTGCCCCAAGAAGTGCTACACGCACGCGGCGGTCAGCGTCTGAGCGCCGGTTCGGCCGCGCGGCCGGTGCCGCTGGCCGAGGCGCGCCGCGGCGCCCGCGGCGACGAGGTGGACGACGTGCGCGCCCTGCTGATGGAGCACGCCGAACCCGCAGCGGGGACGTCCGAACAGATCGCGGCCATGGCCGAGACGGTGGCCGTGGCCTGCCTGGGCGACAACCACCTCTGGCAGGACCTGCAGCTGTCCTCGCGCGCCGAACTCGGTGCGCTGATGGGGCACTGGTTCCCGGCCCTCGCGGCAAAGAACGACCGCGACATGAAGTGGAAGAAGTTCCTCTACAAGCAGCTGTGCGAGCGCGAGCAGGTCTTCGTGTGCAAGTCGCCCAGCTGCTCGGTGTGCACGGATCAGCCGCTGTGCTTCGGGCCCGAGTAGGGCATGGGCCCCGAGCCCTGACGCGTGAAATGGGTGGTGCGCCCCGGTATCCGGGTACGGGTACCGAGTGACCCGGGCGCCGGGCGGCCGCATCGTCGGCTTGCCGCATGAGGCACCGAGACCGGACGACCGGGGCGGTGCCGGCGGCGGATCGATTCCCACCCACCCTGGAGCCCCACCATGAAAGCCCTGTTCCCCTTCGCCCTCCGGGCTGCCGCAGTCGCCGCGGCCGTCGCCCCCACGCTGGCGCTGGCCGATGTGCCGCCGCTCGACTCCGTCGGCAGGCCTGCCCGTGTGCTGTGCAACGTCGTCGGCGGCCAGGCCATCTGGGCCGCCCATGCCGACAAGATCATCTTCCGGCTGACCAACCATCCCCTGGCGATGAACGCCAACGACCAGATGGCGCTGAACGCGCTGCCGCTGAACGAGGAGATGGACATCAAGGTCCTCGACGACCCCGGCACGATCGCCGACCTGAAGGGCAAGGTGCTGACCTTCCTGCGGGCGGTGAACAACCCGGCGAACCGCGCGCTGGTGAAGATCGTCGACGTCGACTACGCGATGGTGTGCCCGCTGGTGCCGCAGCCGGACTGAGGCAGCGCGTCGTCATCACGACAAAACCAACATCGGTACGTGGCGCGACGCACGCAAGTGCTTGTCGCGCCACGATTCGCGGGCTGGCACGGCTTGTGCGATGAGGGGGCTACCACCGACCAGGAGCCCCATCGCATGGACCCCGTTCGCGGCAGCAGCCAACCGATCTACCTGGACTACGCGGCCACCACGCCCTGCGACCCGCGCGTGGTGCAGGCGATGGTGCCCTACCTCTACGAGCGCTTCGGCAACCCCGCGTCGCGCAGCCACGCCTACGGCTGGGCGGCGGAAGAGGCGGTGGAGATCGCACGCGAGCACGTGGCCGCGCTGATCGGCGCCGATCCGCGCGAGGTCGCCTTCACCTCCGGTGCCACCGAATCGAACAACCTCGCGATCAAGGGCGCGGCGCAGTTCCACAAGGCCAGGGGCCGCCACCTGGTGACGCTGAAGACCGAGCACAAGGCGGTGCTGGACACGATGCGCGAGCTGGAGCGCGAAGGCTTCGAGGTGACGTACCTCGACGTGCAGGCCGACGGCCTGCTGGACCTGGCCGCGCTCGAAGCGGCGCTGCGGCCCGACACCCTGCTCGTCTCGGTGATGGCCGTCAACAACGAGATCGGCGTGATCCAGGACCTGCCCGCCATCGGCAAGCTCTGCCGCAGCAAGGGCATCCTCTTTCACGTCGACGCGGCGCAGGCCACCGGCAAGATGCCCCTCGACCTGAGCGTGCTGCCGGTGGACCTGATGAGCCTGTCGGCGCACAAGACCTACGGCCCCAAGGGCATCGGTGCGCTGTACGTGCGGCGCAGGCCGCGCGTGCGCATCGAGGCGCAGATGCACGGCGGCGGCCACGAGCGCGGCCTGCGCAGCGGCACGCTGCCCACGCACCAGATCGTGGGCATGGGCGAGGCCTACCGCCTGGCGCGCGAAGCGATGGGCGTGGAGAACGAGCGCATCCGCGCGCTGCGCGACCGGCTGCTGGCGGGCCTGCAGTCCATCCCCGAGATCCGCGTCAACGGCAGCCTCGACCAGCGCATTCCGCACAACCTGAACGTGAGCTTCCAGTTCGTCGAAGGCGAGTCGCTGCTGATGGGCATGAAGGGCATCGCGGTGTCCTCGGGTTCGGCCTGCACCTCGGCGAGCCTGGAGCCCAGCTACGTGCTGCGTGCGCTCGGCCTGCCCGACGAGGTGGCGCACAGCTCCATCCGCTTCTCGATCGGCCGCATGACCAGCGCCGCCGACATCGACGCCGCCATCGCGCAGACCCGCGACACCGTGGCCCGCCTGCGCGAGCTGAGCCCGCTGTGGGACATGCACCTGGCCGGCGTGGACCTGAACACCGTCACCTGGGCCGAACACTAGGAGCAAAGCCATGGCGTACAGCGACAAGGTCATCGACCACTACGAGAACCCGCGCAACGTCGGCTCGTTCGACGCGCAGGACGGCACCGTCGCCACCGGCATGGTGGGTGCGCCGGCCTGCGGCGACGTGATGAAGCTGCAGATCAAGGTGAACCCGAGCACCGGCGTGATCGAGGACGCGAAGTTCAAGACCTACGGCTGCGGCTCGGCCATCGCGTCCAGCTCGCTGGTCACCGAATGGGTGAAGGGCAAGACGCTGGACCAGGCGCTGGCCATCAAGAACACCGCCATCGCCGAGGAGCTGGCGCTGCCGCCCGTGAAGATCCACTGCTCGATCCTGGCCGAGGACGCGATCAAGGCCGCGGTGGCCGACTGGCGCACGCGCCACGGCGCCACCCACGAACTCGTCAGCGAGCAGCCCGCCTGCACGCCGAGCTGAACGTCACACCGCCAAGAAGGAGAGAAGCCATGTCCGCCTGCCAGTCGCAAGGTTCTTCCTGCGCCACCACGCCCTCGATGACCGCGCCCGCCACGATGCCCACCTGGCCCGAGGGCACCGACCCCATCGTCATCAGCGACAGCGTGGTGACCAAGGTGGCCGAGCTCATCGCCGAGGAAGGCGACCCCGCGCTGCAGCTGCGCATCTTCGTCACCGGCGGCGGCTGCTCGGGCTTCCAGTACGGCTTCGCCTTCGACGACGAGCGCAAGGCCGACGACCTGCGCGTCGAGAAGGGCCCGGTCACCGTGGTGGTGGACGCGATGAGCCTGCAGTACCTGGTGGGCGCGCAGATCGACTTCGAGAACAACCTCGAAGGTGCGCGCTTCGTCATCCGCAACCCCAACGCGGCCAGCACCTGCGGCTGCGGCAGCTCGTTCTCGGTCTGACAAGGAGCACGGCGATGGGCATCAGCGTCACACCGAAGGCGGCCACGCAGATCCGCAAGGCGCTCAGCCAGCGCGGTTCGGGCGTCGGCCTGCGCGTGGCCGTCAAGACCAGCGGCTGCTCGGGCTACGCCTACGCGCTGGAGTTCGCCGACGCGACCACGGCCGACGACCTCTCGTTCCAGAGCGAAGGCGTCACGCTGCTGGTGGAAGCGCGCAGCCTGCCGATGCTCGACGGCACCCAGCTCGACTGGGTGCGCGAAGGCCTCAACGAGGGCTTCAAGTTCCACAACCCGAACGCCAGCGCCACCTGCGGCTGCGGCGAGTCCTTCGCGGTGTGAGCCGGCGATGGCGCTGCTGCAGATCGCCGAACCCGGGCGCGCGGCGGCGCCCCATCAGCACCGGCTGGCGGTGGGCATCGATCTCGGCACCACCAACTCGCTGGTGGCCACGCTGAAGAGCGGCGTGCCGACGGTGTTGTCCGATGCCGAAGGCCGGCTGCTGCTGCCTTCGGTGGTGCAGTTCGCCGAGGACGGCGTGGTGCGCGTGGGAGCGGAGGCGGTCGCTCAGGCCGCGGCCGACCCGCGCAACACCATCGCCTCGGCCAAGCGGCTGATCGGCCGCGCGCTGGCTGATGTGGCAGGGCACGAGCTGGCCTACCTCGTCGATTCGATTTCGGACAGCGCGGTGGGCATCCGCACCCGCCAGGGCGTGAAGAGCCCGGTGGAGGTGGGTGCGCAGGTGCTGCGCGTGCTGCGCGAACGTGCCGAAGCGGCGCTGGGTGGCGCGCTGGTCGGCGCGGTGGTCACCGTGCCGGCCTACTTCGACGACGCGCAGCGCCAGGCCACGAAGGAAGCCGCGCGGCTGGCCGGCCTGAACGTGCTGCGGCTGCTGAACGAGCCCACCGCGGCGGCGGTGGCCTACGGGCTGGACTCCGGCAGCGAAGGCCTCTACGTCGTCTACGACCTGGGCGGCGGCACCTTCGACGTCAGCATCCTGAGCCTGACGCGCGGCGTGTTCGAGGTGGTGGCCACCGCGGGTGATGCGCAGCTGGGCGGCGACGATTTCGACCAGCTCGTCGCGCGCTGGTTCGCCGCCGAGACCGGTGGCTGGATCGGCGCCGAGCCTGGTGCGCTGCTGGCCGCCGCGCGGCGCGCCAAAGAGGCGCTGACCGACCAGACATCGGTCACGATGACGGCGAGCCGCGCCGACGGCAGCATCGCCGCCGCCACGCTCACCCGCGAAGGCTTCGATGCCCTGGTGCGGCCGCTGGTGGAGCGCACGCTGCTTCCGCTGAAGCGCGCCTTGCGCGACGCCAAGTTGAAGCCCGACGAGGTGGACGGCGTGGTGCTGGTGGGCGGTTCCACCCGCATGCCCACGGTGCGTGCCGCGGTGCGCCGCTTCTTCGGCCGCGAGCCCTACACCGGCATCGACCCCGACCAGGCCGTGGCGCTGGGCGCCGCGATCCAGGCCGAGCAGCTGGCCGGCAACCGCGGCAGCGACGGCGCGCCGCTGCTGCTGGACGTGAACCCGCTGTCGCTGGGCATCGAGACCATGGGCGGCCTGGTGGAGAAGATCATTCCGCGCAACAGCACGGTGCCCACGGCGCGCGCCCAGGAGTTCACCACCTTCAAGGACGGCCAGACCTCGATGGCGCTGCACGTGGTGCAGGGCGAGCGCGAGCTGGTGGCCGAGTGCCGCAGCCTGGCCCGCTTCACGCTGCGTGGCATTCCGCCGATGGTGGCGGGTGCCGCGCGCATCCGCGTGACCTTCCAGATCGATGCCGACGGGCTGCTCTCGGTGAGCGCGGTGGAGCAGACCACCGGTGCCCACGCCCAGGTGGAGGTGAAGCCGAGCTACGGCCTGGCCACCGAGCAGGTGACGGCGATGCTGCAGGCCTCGCTGGGCGCTGCCGAGGCCGATGCCGCCGCGCGGCTGCTGCGCGAAGCCGAGATCGACGCCCGCCGGCTGCTGGACGCCACCGAAGCGGCGCTGGCCGAAGACGGCGAGGCGCTGCTGTCGCGCGCCGAGCAGTTCCAGATCCTGCGCGCGATGCAGGGCGTGGCCGACGCGCTGGAGCAGTGCGCCGAAGGCGAGGGCACCTTGCCGGCGCAGCACCGCAGCCTGCGCGACGCCATCCGCGCCGCCACCGACGAGCTGAACCGCGCCACCACCGCGTTCGCCGCGCGTCGCATGGACGCGCGCGTGCGCACCGTGCTGGCCGGCCAGCGCCTGGACCAGGTGGCCGCATGAGCGATGCCAGGCCATCCACCCACGTGCGCGTGCTGCCGCATGCGGACCTGTGCCCCGCCGGGCTCGAGTTCGACGCGAAGCCCGGACGCAAGCTGGTGGACGAGCTGCTGTCGCATGGCATCGCCATCGAGCACGCCTGCGAGAAGGTGTGCGCCTGCGCCACCTGCCACGTTCACTTGCGCGAAGGCGCCCAGCACGTGGCGCCGGCCGACGAGGAAGAGGAAGACCAGCTCGACGACGCCTGGGGCCTGGACGCGCAGTCGCGCCTGGCCTGCTGCGTGCGCGTGAAGGGGCCGGCGCTGGTGGTGGAGCTGCCGCGCTACACGAAGAACCATGCGCGCGAATGAGAGGCCGACCGTGAACGCCCGTGCCCTTCCGACCGTCACCGTCAACGACACCACGCTGCGCGACGGCGAGCAGACCGCCGGCGTCGCCTTCACCGACGACGAGAAGCTGGCCATCGCCGCCGCGCTGGACGCTGCCGGCGTGCCCGAACTCGAGGTGGGCATTCCGGTGATGGGCGCGCACGAGTGCGAGCTGATCCGCGCCACCATCGCCACCGTGCGCCGCGCACGCACGATGGTCTGGGGCCGCATGGCGGATGCCGACATCGCCGCGGCCTTGGGCTGCGGCGCCGACATCGTGCACCTGGCGGTGCCGGTGTCGGACCTGCAGATCGCGCGCAAGCTGCAGCGCAGCCGCGAATGGGTTCTGGGGATGATCGCCCGCAGCGTGCAGCGGGCGGCCGACGGTGGCGCCACGGTCAGCGTGGGTTTCGAGGACGCCTCGCGCGCCGACCCCGAATTCCTGCGCCGCACGGCCGAAGCCGCGCAGCAGGCCGGCGCGGTGCGCGTGCGCGTGGCCGACACGTTGGGCCTGCTGGACCCCTTCGCCACCTACGAACTCGTGGCCGCGCTGCGCCGCACGGTGGACATAGGCATCGAGATCCACGCCCACAACGATCTGGGGCTGGCCACCGCCAACACGCTGGCCGCGGTGCGGGCCGGCGCCACGCACGTCAGCACCACGGTCAACGGCCTGGGCGAACGGGCCGGCAATGCAGCGCTGGAGGAAGTGGTGATGGCGCTGCGCCACCTGCACGGGCTGGAGTGCGGGGTGGACACCGCCGCGCTGCCGGCCATCAGCGCGCTGGTGGCGCGTGCCTCGGGGCGGCCGGTGGCGGCCAACAAGTGCATCGTCGGCGACGCGGTGTTCAGCCACGAAAGCGGCATCCACGTCGACGGCCTGCTGAAGGACCGCGCGAACTACGAGACCTTCGCGCCGGAAGAGGTGGGTCGCCGCCACCGCCTGGTGCTGGGCAAGCACTCGGGCGCGGCCGCGGTGCTGAACGGCTATGCGCAGATCGGCCTGCAGGTCGAGAGCACCCACGTGCCGCGGCTGCTGGCGAGCATCCGCCGCCACGTGCTGGCCACCAAGCGCGAGCCCACCCGCGACGAGCTGACCCGTTTCTACCTGGAAGCCTGAAGGAGGCGCCCCATGGAGACTTTCCTGAACACCCTGAAGTCGCTGTCCAGCGCCGAGGACTTCCTGCGCCACTTCGGCGTGCCGTTCGACGAGCGCGTGGTGCAGGTGAACCGGCTGCACATCCTGAAGCGTTTCTACCAGTACCTGCACGCGGCCGAAGGGCTCGCGGGGCTGGACGAGATCGGGCTGTTCCGCCGCTACCGCGAGCTGCTGCGCGACGCCTACCAGGACTTCGTGCGCTCCACGCCGGCGCAGGAGAAGGTGTTCAAGGTGTTCCAGGAAGCCGACGGCAGCCGCTCGGTGAGCCTGGAGTCGCTGCGCGGCAGCCTGGCGCTGGCGCGCCGCTGAGGAGAACGGCATGCACATCGTCGTCTGCATCAAGCAGGTGCCGGACTCGGCGCAGATCCGCGTCCACCCGGTCACCAACACCATCATGCGCCAGGGCGTGCCGGCCATCGTGAACCCCTACGACCTGTTCGCGCTGGAAGAGGCGCTGCGCCTGAAGGACCGGTTCGGCGGCCGTGTCACCGTGCTGTGCATGGGCCCGCCGCAGGCCGAGGAGGCGCTGCGCAAGTGCCTGAGCTTCGGCGCCACCGACGCCATCCTCGTCACCGACCGCGCGTTCGCCGGGGCCGACACGCTGGCCACGTCGTACGCGCTGGCCTCGGCCATCCGCGTCATCGGCCAGGAGCAGCAGGTGGACCTGGTGTTCACCGGCAAGCAGACCATCGACGGCGACACCGCGCAGGTGGGCCCGGGCGTGGCCAAGCGGCTCGGCATGAACCTGCTCACCTACGTGAGCCGCATCGTCGCGGTGGACCTGGACGCGCGCCGGCTGCAGGTGGAGCGCCGCGCCGAAGGCGGCGTGCAGCTGCTGGACACCACGCTGCCTTCGCTGATCACCATGCTGGAGGGCACCAACGAGATGCGCTTCGCGACCATGGAGGACATGCTGCGCGCCGCGCGCAGCCCGGTGCGCAAGTGGAACAAGGACGAGGCCGGCATCGGCGACGTCACGAAGATCGGCCTGAAGGGTTCGCCCACCATCGTCAGCAAGGTGTTCGGCCCGACGCCGCGCAACGAGAAGGCGCAGCTGCAGGCGGTGGCCGACAGCAGCGTGCAGGACGTCTGCCTGAACCTGCTGGAGCGCATCTTCACCCAGCACCCCACGCTGGAAGAGGAAACCGTGGAGCGCCTGAGCGCCTGAAGGAGCTGCGATGAGCGAAGCACCCAAGCCCGCGGCACCGGCCGCCCCGAAGGCCGCCGGCCGCGCCGGCCGCAACACCGAGCTGCCCGAGCACTTGAAGGCCTACAAGGGCGTCTGGGTGTTCATCGAGCACGACCGCGGCCACGTGCACCCGGTGAGCTGGGAGTTGATGGGCCAGGCCCGCATCCTGGCCGACAAGCTGCAGGTGGGCGTGGCCGGCGTGCTGCTGGGCGGCCCGGCCGACGCGCTGGAGAGCCACGCGAAGGAGGCCTACGCCTACGGCGCCGACCGCTGCTACCTCGTGCGCGACCCCGTGCTGCAGGGCTACCGCAACGAGCCGTTCACGAAGGGGCTGACGGACCTCGTGAACACGCACCAGCCGGAAATCCTTCTGCTGGGCGCCACGACGATGGGGCGTGACCTGGCGGGATCGGTGGCCACCACGCTGCAGACCGGCCTCACCGCCGACTGCACCGAACTGAACATCGACGGCCGCGCGCTGGCCGCCACGCGCCCCACGTTCGGCGGTTCGCTGCTGTGCACGATCATGACGCTGGCCTACCGCCCGCAGATGGCCACCGTGCGCCCGCGCGTGATGCCGATGCCGCGCCGCGACGCCACGCGCAGCGGCGACATCGTGACGATGCCGCTGGGCATGGTGGAAACCGACATCGTCACCAAGCTGCTCGACTTCATCCCCGACGCCAACCGCAACACGGTGAACCTGGCCTACGCCGACATCATCGTCAGCGGCGGCAAGGGCCTGAAGAACGCCGACAACTTCAAGCTGGTGTGGGAGCTGGCGCGCGTGCTGGGCGCCGAGGTGGGCGCCACGCGCGCCGTGACGCAGGCCGGCTGGTGCGAGGCCGAGCGCCAGGTGGGCCAGACCGGCAAGACCGTGCGGCCCAAGCTCTACATCGCCTGCGGCATCAGCGGCGCCATCCAGCATCGCGTGGGCATGGAGGCGTCGGACGTGATCGTGGCCATCAACACCGACCCCACGGCACCGATCTTCGACTTCGCGCACCACGGCATCGTGGGCAACGCGATGCAGGTGCTGCCGGTGCTGACCAGCACCTTCCGCACGCATCTGGACAAGCGCATCCGCAAAGCAGCTTGAAGGGAGCACGACATGGCTGAGAAATTCGATGCGATCGTCGTCGGCGCCGGCCCCAGCGGCAACACGGCGGCCTACACGATGGCCAAGGCCGGGCTCAAGGTGCTGCAGATCGAGCGCGGCGAGTACCCGGGCAGCAAGAACGTGCAGGGCGCCATCCTCTACGCCGACGCGCTGGAGAAGGTGATCCCCGATTTCCGCGACGACGCGCCGCTGGAGCGCCATGTCATCGAGCAGCGCATCTGGGTGCTGGACGACAGGAGCTTCGTCGGCACGCACTACCGCAGCGACGACTGCAACAAGCCGCCCTACAACCGCTACACCATCATCCGCGCGCAGTTCGACAAGTGGTTCAGCAGCAAGGTGCGCGAGGCCGGCGCGATGCTGATCTGCGAGACCACGGTGGAAGAGCTGCTGATGGACGGCAGGCGCTGCATCGGCGTGCGCTGCGACCGCCAGGGTGGCGAGGTGTATGCCGACGTGGTGGTGCTGGCCGACGGCGTGAATTCCACGCTGGCGCGCAAGGCCGGGCTGCACGGCGAACTGCAGCCCAAGAACGTGGCGCTCGCCGTGAAGGAGATCCTCTTCCTGCCGGAAGAGACGATCCAGCAGCGCTTCAACGTGAAGGACGAGGAGGGCGTGGTCATCGAGATGATGGGCACGGTCACCGAAGGCATGGTGGGCACCGGCTTCCTCTACACGAACAAGGAGTCGCTCACCATCGGCGTGGGCTGCCTGCTGTCCGATTTCAGGAGCAACCCGAAGCGCACGCAGCCCTATGCGCTGCTGGAGAAGCTGAAGGCGCACCCCAGCATCGCACCACTGATCGCCGGCGGCGAGATGAAGGAGTACTGCGCCCACCTCATCCCGGAAGGCGGCTTTCACGCGGTGCCGCAGGTCTACGGCGAAGGCTGGATGATCGTCGGCGACTCCGGCGGCTTCGTGAATGCCGCGCATCGCGAGGGCAGCAACCTGGCGATGACCACCGGCCGCCTGGCTGCCGAGACCGTGATCGCCGCCAAGGCCGCCGGCAGGCCGGCCGACGCGAAGACGCTCTCGGCCTACAAGAAGGCTCTGGACGCATCCTTCGTGATGAAGGACCTGCACAAGTACCGCGACATGCCCGACGTGCTGCACACCAGCCCGCACTTCTTCACCACCTACCCCGAGCTGGTGAACCGTGCGGCGCAGACGATGTTCACCGTGGACGGCGTCGACAAGAAGACCAAGGAGCGCCAGATCTTCGGCAGCTTCCGTTCGGCCCGCCGCCTGGGTGGCCTGGTGGGTGACGCATTCAAACTCTGGAGGGCCTTCCGATGAGCACCGCCGTCAATGTCGAAGAGAAGCTGTTCCAGAACCGCTACAAGGTCGACCATGGCCGGCCGCACATCCAGATCAAGGACTCGGCCATCTGCAGCAACGACTGCAAGGACCAGAGCTGCACCTTCATCTGCCCGGCCAGCTGCTACAAGGCCGAAGGCAACGGCGCGGTGACGCTGATCACCGACGGCTGCCTGGAATGCGGCAGCTGCCGGGTGATCTGCACGGAGCACCGCAACGTCGCGTGGGAGTACCCACGGGGCGGTTACGGCATCCTGTTCAAGTTCGGCTGAGCGGGCTGGCGATGCAGGACATCGAACGCTTCCTGGTGCACGCCATCGCGCTGGAGCGCGAGGCCGCCCGGCGCTACGAGGAACTGGCTGCCGCGATGGGCACCGAGGGCCAGGCCGAGTTGCGCAGCTTCTTCGCGAGGATGGCGCACTACTCGCGCCTGCACCTGGCCGAGGCGCAGGCACGTGGCGGCTTTCGCACGCTGCCCCGCATGGGCCCCGAGGACTACGAGTGGCCCGACGGCATCGCGCCCGAAACCGCCGACTGGGCCGGCGTGGACGCCCAGATGGACGGTGCCGCCGCGCTGCAGCTGGCGCTGGACGGTGAACTGCGCGGACACGCCTACTACGCGATGGTGGCTTCCACCTCGCGCGACCCCGAGACGGTGCGCATGGCGCGCGAGTTCGCGGCCGAGGAGGCCCAGCACGTGACCGAGCTGCGCCGGCTGGTCGCCGCCTGCGCCGGCGCCTGAGCACCCGGCAAGCATCTTGCACCTGCCACAGCGTGCGGCCGCGCCCACGCGGGTTTCGCCCGAAAACGAGGCGCCGCTGCACGCGGTGCGTGACCGGTGTACCGCCCTGGGGCGTCGGTTGCGCTTCGTCAGGCCGTAGGAGGGTGCGCACATGCTGACACGGGCGTCGATGGCGGAGCGGTCCCACGTCGAACTCATCACGGTCTACGAGATCTGCCGCATCCTGGGCAGTTCGTTGGACGTGGATCGGACATTCCGGGCCGCGATGAACGTGCTCACCGCCCATGTGGGCCTGGCACGCACCATGATCGTTATGCCCGACGAATCGCAGCCCGGGCAGCTGCGCGTGCACAGCTCGGTGGGCCTGTCGCGCGACCAGGAGGAGCGTGGCCGCTGGAAGGTGGGCGAAGGCGTGATCGGCCGCGTGTTCCAGAGCGGCCTGCCGGTGGTGGTGCCCGACGTCACCCAGTGCGCCGAATTCGTGGACCGCACCGGCGCCTTCAGCCCGCGTGCCGACACGATGCTGTCGTTCGCCGTGGTGCCGCTCAAGACCGACCGCGGCAACCTGGGCGTGCTGGCCGCGCAGCGCGAGGTGCTGGGCGGCGCCCGCCTCACCGACGACCAGCGCATCCTCACGATGGTGGCCACGCTGCTGGCGCAGGCCGCCGGCCTGCACGGCGCGGTGCGCGACGAGCACCTGCGCCTGCAGCAGGAGACCACGCGGCTGCAGAAGGCGCTGGCGCGCGAGCCACGGGGTCGACGGGCGCTGGACAGCGTGATCGGCGAGTCGCGCGCGATGCAGCGCGTGTTCGACGAGGTGCACCAGGCCGCCCCGTCGCGTGCCACGGTGCTGCTGCGCGGCGAGTCGGGCACGGGCAAGGAGGCGGTGGCGCGCGCCATCCACTTCCTGTCCACGCGCAAGGAAGCGCCCTTCATCAAGCTGAACTGCGCTGCGCTGACCGAGTCGCTGCTCGAAAGCGAGCTCTTCGGCCACGAGAAGGGCGCCTTCACCGGCGCGGTGGGCGAGCGCAAGGGCCGCTTCGAGTTGGCGCACGGCGGCACGCTGTTCCTGGACGAGATCGGCGACATCTCGCCCGCCTTCCAGGCCAAGCTGCTGCGCGTGCTGCAGGAGCGCGAGTTCGAGCGCGTGGGCGGCAGCCGGCCGGTGAAGGTGGACGTGCGGCTGATCTGCGCCACCAACCGCGACCTGGAAGCGATGGTCAAGCGCGGCGACTACCGCGCCGACCTCTACTACCGCATCAACGTCGTCAGCATCTTCCTGCCGCCGCTGCGCGAAAGGCGCGACGACATCCCGCTGCTGGTGGCCCACTTCCTGGACCGCTTCAACAAGGAGAACCGCCGCCAGCTGAAGGTGACGCCCGAGGCGATGAAGGTGCTGGCCAGCTGCTACTGGCCGGGCAACGTGCGCGAGCTGGAGAACTGCGTCGAACGCACCGCGACGATGGTCTCGGGCGACGTGATCCGCGACCTGGCCTTCCCCTGCCGCCAGAACCGATGCCTGACGCAGACGCTGCACTTTCTGGACAAGGCCGATGCGGTGGTGCCGGTGGAGGCCATACGCCGTGCACCGCCGGTGCCTGTCCCGGCGGACGCCGAGACCGACGACGACGGGGTCACCCGCATCGGCCCGACGCGCAGGCTGCCGCCGAGCCCGTCGCGGCACGACGCGCAGCCCGCCGACGACGCGCCGCCCGAGGGCGAGCGTGAACGCCTGATCTGGGCGATGGAGCAGTGCGGCTGGGTGCAGGCCAAGGCGGCGCGGCTGCTGCGCGTGACGCCGCGGCAACTGGGCTACGCCCTGCAGAAGCACCAGATCGAGGTGCGCAAGTTCTGATCAACCCGCCGGCTGCAGCGTGAACAGCCGCCCCGACTGCGGCGCCGCGTCCAGCGCCTCGCGCCCGAGCTGGTCGCGCGCGGTGGTGATGAAGAGGGTGCCGCCGTCGTCGCCGCCGAAGGCCAGCGCGGTGGGGCTCGGCACCGGCATCGCCACCACGCGGTCCATGCTGCCGTCGTCGGCGAAGTGCGCCACGCTCCAGCCCCCGCGCAGCGCCAGCCACACGCCGCCCTGGCGGTCCGCGGCCAGGCCTCCCAGTTGGCCCGAGCCCCGGGGCACCGTGGCCAGGCGGCGCAGCGTGGGGCTGCCGGCGTGGGCGAGCTGCAAGGTGCCGCTGCCGGCGGCGGCGATGAAGAGGCGCTCGCCGCCGGGGTCGAAGCCCATCGCGGTGGCGGGTTCGGACAGGCGCCAGCCCGGCGCCGCCGCCGCGGCCGCGCCGGTCAGCGGCAGCACGCGCCAGCGTTCGCCGTCGGCCACGCAGACCCAGGGCGTGCCATCGGGCGCGCTGCAGGCGGCGGTGAAGGGCCGGTGCGGCCAGCCGGCCAGCGGCTGGGTCTCGCCGCTGGCGCGGTCCATCAGCAGCCAGCCCTCGGGGGTCTGGATCGCCAGCCCGCCGGCATGCCGCAGCATCGCGCGCACCGGCGCGGCCAGGTGCGCCAGCAGCCGGTCGCCGGCGCCATCGGTGCGGTGCACGGCGGGCGCCAGCGTGTCGGCCCAGAGCAGCTCGTTCGCTTCGGCGTGCCAGATCGGCCAGCCGCCGTCGAAAGCCCAGTCGCCGTCCACCGCCACCACCTCGTGCGGCGCGACCACGGTGCGGGCCGGCGGCAGCTGCAGGCCCACGCGCCGCGCCGCCTCGGCCACCTCGGGGCCCAGCAGCTGCACGCGCTCGCTGGTGAGGCGGAACGCCGGGCCGGCCACGCTGATCGCGCCGCGCACCTGGCCCGCGGCATCGACGATGGCGGCGCCGCAGCAGCGCACCCCGGGCACGATCTCCTCGTCGTCGATCGCGAAGCCGCGCGTGGCGGTGAGCCGCAGGTCGGCCAGCAGGCGGCGGCGGTCGGTGATGCTGTGCGGCGTCACTGCCACCAGGGTCATCTCGCGCACCAGCGCCTCGCGCTGCGCCACCGGCATCGCGGCCAGCATCGCCTTGCCCTGGCTCGTGACGTGCAGCGGCTTGCGCTGGCCCAGGGCGCTCTGCGAGCGCTGGCCGTGCATGCCGTCGCAGCGTTCGAGTGCCACCGCGTCGTGCCCGTCCATGCCGGCCAGGTAGACGGTCTCGCCGGTCATGTCGCGCAGGGCGCGCAGCTCGGCGGTGGCGGCCGCCACCAGATCGGGCATCGCGTAGGCGGCGCGGGCGTACTCGAAGCAGCGCTGCCCCAGGCAGTAGACGCGGCGCAGCGGGTCGCGCCGCAGCAGCCCGCGCGCCGACAGCGTGCCCAGCAGGCGGTACAGCGTGGTGCGCGGCAGCGCCAGCTGCTGCGCCAGCTCGGCCTGGCTCAGGCCGGCCGGCGCCTGGCCGATGGCGTCCAGCACGTCGAGCGCCTTTTCCAGTGCGCCGGTGCCGTCCGAGGGTTTCTCAGGCGTTCGGGCAGGCATTCCCAGTGGATGGAACGTCGAACACGCCGGCATTGTGGCCGCGCTTGGCATTGCCGGACTCGATTCCTAGCATCGCCCCCACCGCGGGCAGTCCCGCCAGCTGGAAACGGCCGATCATGCAACCGCCCGTCACGCCCTTGCCCGCACCCGCGCGGGAGCCCGTTGCCGTCGCCGACGCCGTGCTGGACCGGCTGGCGCGGCTGAGCAGCGGCTCCATCACCACCCAGCTGTTCAAGAAGGGCCTGCGCCAGTGCGTGCTGGTGGGCCTGCGGCCGCTGCAGGGCGCGCGGGCCCCGCGCTTCGCGGGCCGCGCGTTCACGCTGCGCATGATCCCGGCGCGCGAGGACATCGACACCTACGCCACGCTGACCACCACGCCGAACGCCGACAACCTGCAGTGGGTGGGCGTGGAACGCACGCTGCCCGGCGACGTGATGGTGATCGACAGCCGCAACGACACCACGGCCGCCTCGATGGGCAACATGCTGGTGACGCGGATGATGAAGCGCGGCGCGCGCGGCGTGGTCACCGACGGCGCCTTCCGCGACGGCGCCGAACTGGCGGCCATGGACTTCCCCACCTGGAGCGCCGGCATCACCGCCACCACGCGGCTCAGCTACCACCATGTGGCCGACCTGCAGGTGCCCATCGCCTGTGCCGGGGTGGCGGTCTACCCGGGTGACGTGGTCCATGGCGATGCCGACAATGTGACGGTGATCCCCGCGCACCTGGCGGCGGAACTGGCCGACCTGTGCGAGGCGCAGGACGAACTGGAGGCCTACCTCGCGCTGCGCGTGCAGCGCGGCGAGGCGCTCTGGGGCCTGTACCCGCCGAGCGCCGAGACGCGCGAGGAGCACCGGCGCTGGCTGGCCGCCGGCAGGCCCGCGCTGGGCTGAGGAGCGACACCGATGCACAAGCACGAAGCGACCATCCGTCGCTACTTCGACGCCTGCAACGCGGCCGACCACGCCGCGCTGCTGGCCTGCTTCACGCCCGACGCGGTGCACTACTTCCCGCCCGGCCTTCCCGGGGTTCCCTGGCGCGGCGCCGACACGATCGCGCGCAGGTGGATCTGGTGCGTCGAGCACCTCGGCTCGCAGTGGACGGTCGAGAAGGTGCTCGTCGGCGCCGACGGCGACGAGGCCGTGGTCGAATGGACCCACTGGAAACGCAAGGCCGGCACCGCGCAGCGCGGTGACGAGTGGTACGTGTTCGACAGGGCCAGCGGGCTGATCCGCGAGATTCGCGCCTACTATGCGGCGCCCGCGGTGGCCGACCGGCCGATCGGCGAACTGGTCGATTTCGACTACGCCGGCCGCGGTTACCACCTGCGCTGGGAATGACATGACCGCCACGAAGAAGAAGCCCGACGAACTGCGCAGCGCGCGCTGGTTCCTGCCCGACGACTTCCGCTCCTTCGGCCACCGCTCGCGCGTGATGCAGATGGGCTACGGCCCGGCCGACTGGGTCGGCAAGCCGGTGATCGCCATCGTCAACACCTGGAGCGACGCGAACCAGTGCCACGCGCACTTCAAGCAGCGCGTGGAGGACGTCAAGCGCGGCGTGCTGCAGGCCGGCGGCTTTCCGCTGGAACTGCCGGCCATCTCGCTCAGCGAGAGCCTGGTCAAGCCGACCACCATGCTCTACCGCAACTTCCTCGCGATGGAGACCGAGGAACTGCTGCGCAGCCACCCGGTCGATGGCGCGGTGCTGATGGGCGGCTGCGACAAGACCACGCCCGGCCTGCTGATGGGCGCGTTCTCGATGGGCATCCCCTGCATCTACCTGCCCGCGGGGCCGATGCTGCGCGGCAACTGGAAGGGCCAGGTGCTGGGCTCGGGCTCCGACGCGTTCAAGTACTGGGACGAGCGGCGCGCCGGCCGCCTGAGCGACCAGGCCTGGCAGGAGATGGAAGCCGGCATCGCGCGCAGCCACGGCACCTGCATGACGATGGGGACGGCCGCGACCATGATGGGCATCGCGGAAGCCATCGGCATGACGCTGCCCGGTGCGTCGTCGATTCCCGCGGCCGACGCCAACCACATCCGGATGAGCGCCGAGTGCGGCCGCCGCATCGTCGAGATGGCCTGGGAGGACCTGACGCCGACGAAGCTGCTCGCGCGCGACAACTTCGACAACGGCATCGCGGTGGCGATGGCCATGGGCTGCAGCACCAACGCGATCATCCACCTGGTCGCGCTGTCGCGCCGCGCCGGCCATCCCGTGACGCTGGCCGACTTCGACGCCGCGAGCCGCCGCGTGCCCGTCATCGCCAACATCCGGCCGAGCGGCGACAGGTACCTGATGGAGGACTTCTTCTACGCCGGCGGCCTGCCGGGGTTGATGAACACCATCGCCGGGCACCTGAAGCCGGACGCGCGCACGGTCAACGGCCGCACGACCGGCGAGAACATCGCCGGCGCCGAGGTCTACGACCGCGACGTGATCCGGCCCGTCTCGAACCCGATCTACGCCGAAGGGGCGCTCGCGGTGCTGAAGGGCAACCTGGCGCCCGACGGCGTGGTGATCAAGCCCAGCGCCGCCGCGCCGCACCTGCTGCAGCACACCGGCCGCGCGCTGGTGTTCGACGACTACCCGAGCCTGAAGAAGGCGGTGGACGACCCGGACCTCGACGTCAGCGGCGACGACGTCCTCGTGCTGCGCAACGCCGGCCCGAAGGGCGCCGGCATGCCCGAGTGGGGCATGCTGCCGATCCCCACCAAGCTGCTGAAGCAGGGCGTCAAGGACATGCTGAGGCTTTCCGACGCGCGCATGAGCGGCACCAGCTACGGCGGCTGCCTGCTGCACTGCGCGCCGGAAGCGGCCATCGGCGGGCCGCTGGCGCTGGTGCAGACCGGCGACCGCATCACGGTCGACGTACCCGCGCGGCGCATCCACCTCGAGGTGAGCGACGAGGAACTGGCGCGCCGCAGGGCCGCGTGGAAGGCCCCGGCACCGCGCTACGAGCGCGGCTACGGCTGGATGTTCGGCCGCCACATCCTGCAGGCCGACCAGGGCTGCGACTTCGACTTCCTGGAGAAGGATTTCGGCGCCCCGGTGCCCGAGCCGCTGATCTACTGAACCCGAATCGACGACAGGAGACGACAGACCATGACCACCCGCCGCAGCCTCATCACCTCGGGCGCCGCACTCGCCGCCGCCGGCCTCGGCCTGCCGGCCTTCGCGGCCGCGTGGCCCAGCAAGCCGCTGCGCATCATCGTGCCGTTCCCGCCGGGCGGCACCTCGGACGTGATTGCGCGCCTGATCACCAAACCGCTGGGCGATGCCCTGGGCACCACCGTGTTCGTGGAGAACAAGACCGGCGCCAACGGCGCCATCGGCGCTGCGGCCACGGCGCAGGCCAACGACGAGCACACGCTGCTGCTGTCGGACATGAGTTCGCTGGCCATCAGCCCGCTGGTGACCAAGGAGATGCCCTACAAGCCCAGCGAGCTGAAGGGCGCGACGATGCTGGCTTATTCGCCGCACCTGCTGGTGACGCACCCGTCGGTGCCGGCGAACAACATCGGCGAACTGGTGGCGTATTCGAAGACCAAGGCGATCAACGTCGCCTCGTCGGGATCGGGCTCGGCCAACCACCTGGGCGTGGTGGAGATCGCGCTGGCCACCGGCATGAAGTGGCAGCACGTGCCGTTCCGCGGCGGCTCGCAGGCCATCGGCGACACCGCGGCCGGCAACACGCAGCTGTGCCTGAACGGCATGCTGGCCACCTGGCCGCTGGTGCAGGCCGGGCGGCTGAAGCTGCTGGGCATCAGCAAGGCCACCCGCATGGCGCTGCTGTCCAGCGCGCCCACCATCGCCGAACAGGGCGTGAAGGGTTTCGAATCGGGCACCTACCAGGGCGTGGCGGTGCCGACGAGCCTGCCGAAGGCGCATGCCGAGAAGCTGGCGTCGGCCCTGATCACCGTGATCCGCGCGCCGGACATCCGCGAGAAGCTGGTGGCCGCCGGCGCCGAGGCGATGACCTCGACACCCGCCGAGACCACCGAGTTCCTGGCGCGCGAAGCCAAGCGCTGGGCCGGCGTGATCCAGCGCGCCGGGACGCAGCTCGAAGGCAACGTCTGACCATGCCCGCCAGCATCGCGGCGCTGGAGGCCTTCGCCGTCGCGCTGTACCGCGCGGCGGGCATGGACGAGGCCAAGGCCGCCAGCGTCGCGCGCCTGCAGGTGCTCACCGACGCGATGGGCCGGCGCACCCACGGCCTGGCGATGGCGCCGCTGTACCTGGCCGAGATCGCCAAGGGCGGGATGACCGTCAGCGGCGAGCCGCGCATCGTGACCGACAACGGCCACGTCGCCGTGTGGGACGGCCGCTACCTGCCGGGGCTGTGGCTGGTGGAGGCGGCCATCCACGCCGCGCTGCCGCGCGCGTCGAAGGCGGGCATCACGGCGATCGCGATCCGCCGCAGCCACCACATCGGCTGCCTGGCCGCGCTGGTGAAGCAGGCGGCCGACCTCGGCTACGTCGCGCTGATCGCGAACTCCGATCCGGCCGGCCAGCGGGTCGCGCCCTACGGCGGCACCGAAGCGCTGTTCACGCCCAACCCGTTCGCGGTGGGCTACCCCGGCAAGCCCAACCCGGTGCTGGTGGACATCTGCGCGTCGATCACGACGACTTCGATGACGCGCCAGAAGCACGCCGCCGGCGAGTCCTTCGAACATCCCTGGCTGCTCGATGCCGACGGCCGTCCCACCACCGACCCCGCGGTGCTGGAGCACGCCGACCCGCGCGGCTCGCTGCAGCTGATGGGCGGCACCGAGTACGGCCACAAGGGCTTCGGGCTGGCGCTGATGATCGAGGCGCTGTCGCAGGGCCTGGCCGGCCACGGCCGCAAGGATGCGCCCGCGCGCTGGGGCGGCAACGTGTTCCTGCAGGTGATCGACCCCGAGCTCTTCGCCGGCGCCGACGCCTTCGCCGCGCAGACCGACTTCTTCACCGAGCGCTGCCGCGCGAACCGGCCGGTGAACCCGAAGCAGCCGGTGCGCATCCCGGGTGATGCCGCCGCGCGCGGCATCGACCAGGCCGAGGCCGAAGGCATCCGCTACGACCCTGCGACCGCCGCGGCGCTGCGCGATTGCGCGGCCCGGCTGAACGTGCCGCTGCCCACCGGGCTGCAGGCTGACTGATCCCCTTTCGACGAGAGCGACGATGAAGACCGAGACCCGCGAGAAGCTGATGGGCGTGAGCACCGCCACCCTGTGCACGGCGCTGTTCAAGCGCGGCCTGCGCAACCAGTACATCCAGGACGTGCACCCGCTCGCACAGGGCAAGCCCAACATGGTGGGCCCGGCGTTCACGCTGCGCTACATCCCGGCGCGCGAGGACCTGAACCCGATCACCGTGTTCAACGACCGCGCCCACCCCCAGCGCAAGGCGGTGGAGGAGTGCCCGCCCGGCGCGGTGTTCGTGATCGACAGCCGCAAGAACCCTCGCGCGGCCTCCGCCGGTTCGATCCTGGTGACGCGGCTGATGAAGCGCGGCGTGGCCGGCATCGTCACCGACGGCGGCTTCCGCGATTCGCCCGAGATCGCACGGCTGCCGCTGCCGTCCTACCACCAGCAGCCGAGCGCGCCGACCAATCTCACCGTGCACCAGGCGCTCGACATCAACGTGCCGATCGGCTGCGGCGACGCACCGGTGTGGCCCGGCGACATCGTCGTGGGCGACAGCGAGGGTGTGGTGGTGATTCCTGCCGGCATCGCTGACGAAGTGGCCGCCGAAGCGCATGAGATGACGGCCTTCGAGGACTTCGTCACCGAGAAGGTGAATGAAGGGCAGAGCATCCTCGGCCTCTATCCGCCGACCGACGAAGCGAACCGCACGGCCTTCGCCGAGTGGCGCGCGAAGAACAAACGCTGAAAAGGAAGAGGGCCGCAAACGCGGCCCTCTTCGTTTCGGTCAGGGCCGCTTGCCGACCTCGACCTTCTCGGCCGTCCAGCGCCGCGTCTGCTCGCTGATCGAGAAACCCAGCCCCAGCCGATCCGGCAGGTGCATGCGGCCGCCCTTGATGGTGAGCCGCTCGTTGAACATCGGCTCCAGCCACTCGAAGTGCTCGACCCAGGTGTCGTGCGGGTAGATCGCGCTGAGGTGCAGGTGGATCTCCATCGCGAAGTGCGGCGCCATGCGCAGCCGCGCGTGGTCCGCCAGCGCCATGATCTTCAGCGCCTGCGTGATGCCGCCGACGCGCGGCGCGTCGGGCTGGATGAAGTCGACGCTGCGCAGGCGGATCAGCTCGGCGTGCTCGGCCACGCTGGTGAGCATCTCGCCGGTGGCGATGGGCGTGTCCAGCGCTGCGGCCAGCATCGCGTGGCCCTCGGCGTCGTAGGCGTCGACCGGCTCCTCGATCCAGGTCAGGTTCAGGTCTTCCACGGCACGGCCGAAGCGCATCGCGGCGACGCGGTCCCATTGCTGGTTGGCGTCGACCATCATGTGCACGCGGCCGTCGATCAGCTTGTGCACCGCGGCCACGCGCGCCAGGTCCGCCTTCATGTCGGGCTGGCCGACCTTGATCTTGATGCCGCCGATGCCGGTCTCGAGCGAAGCCTCGACGTTCCTCAGCACCTCCTCGATCGGGCTCGACAGGAAACCGCCCGAGGTGTTGTAGCAGGCCACCGAGTCACGCTGCGCGCCCAGCAGCTTGGCCAGCGGCAGCTTCGCGCGCCTGGCCTTCAGGTCCCACAGCGCGTTGTCGAAGGCGGCGATGGCCTGTGTGGAGATGCCGCTGCGGCCCACGCTGGCGCCGGCCCACACGAGCTGGTCCCACAGGCGCGCGATGTCGTTGGGATCCTCGCCGATCAGGTTCGGCGCGATCTCCTTCGCGTGCGCATAGAGCCCGGGGCCGCCGGCGCGCTTGCTGTACGAGAAGCCGACGCCTTCGTGGCCGTCGCGCGAGCGGATCTCGGCGAACAGGAAGGCGATCTCGGTGAGCGGCTTCTGGCGGCCGGTGAGCACCTTCGCATCGCTGATGGGTCTGGCCAGGGGCAGGAAGACCAGCGACAGCTGGATCCATTCGATGCGATCGGCGCTCATCGGCACTCTCCGAAATTACTGGGGCTTGATGCCCGCGGTCTGGATCACCTTGGTCCAGAGCGCGATCTCGCTCTTCACGAACTTCGTGTACGCGGCCGCGCCCGGCGGCGGCACCACGAAACCCACGGATTCCAGGCGCTGCTTGATGTCGGCGCTGGCCATGATCTTCTTCATCGCGTCCTCGAGCTTGGCGACGATGGGCGCCGGCGTGCCCTTGATGGCCGATAGACCCGACCAGCTCAGCGCCTCGTAGCCCTTCACGCCGGCCTCGGCGATGGTGGGGGTGTCCGGATAGAGCGGGTTGCGCTCCAGGCTGGTGACGGCCAGCGCACGCAGCTTGCCGGCCTTCACGTGCGGCAGCGCCACGTCCTGGTTGATGAACATCATCGGGATCTGTCCGCCCAGCAGGTCCTGCATCATCGGCCCGCCGCCGCGGTAGGGGATGCCGACGATGAACAGCGGCTGCCCCTTCACGCCGCCCACCTGCTTGAGCAGTTCCATCGCCATGTGGCCCGATGCCGCCGGCGTGTAGCCGTAGTTCATCTTGCCCGGGTTCTTGCGGATGTAGTCGATCAGCTCGCCGAACGTCCGAAAAGGCTGGTCCGGATGCACCACCAGCACGTTGGGGCCGGTATGCACCTGCGCGATGTGGATGAAGTCGCGCATCGAGTCGTAGGCCAGCTTGGGGTCGAGCCCGTGCGCCACGGCGTTCTGGCCGACCCCGGTCTGGATGATCGTGTAGCCGTCCGGCGTGCTCTGCACGGCGCGCAGCGTGCCGATGGTGCCGCCGGCGCCGCCGATGTTCTCGACGATCACCTGCTGGCCGAGCTCCTTCGTGAGCGGCGCGGCGATCATGCGCGCCATGATGTCGCTGGTGCCGCCGGCGGGGAACGGGCAGATCAGCTTCACCGGCTTGCTGGGCCACGCGTCCTGCGCGCGGGCCTGGGTCGCGAGGGTCAGCGCGGCCGCGGCGCCGAGCAGGGTTCGTCTTTGCATGTCGTGTCTCCTTGTTGGGGCGCGGCATTCTGAGGCCAGCGCCATCGCACGGCACGAATGGTCGGCGCGACTGCCGCGCGGGGCAAGACGGCACCTTGCGCGGAGGCTGGTGCGGTCCCACGATCTGGGACGCTCGAAGAGGGTGCGTGGTGTCTCCGGGATCGCCCGAATGACCGGGTTTTCGAGCAGCCTTGCTGTGGGGCCGAAACGCCGGATTGCGTGCTGTGCTCCCTTAACATGCCGCGCAGCCCATGAGCGAAGCCACCATCCTCGAAACCCGCGCCCTCACCAAGGAATTCAAGGGTTTCGTGGCCGTCAGCCAGGTGAACCTGAAGGTGCGCCGCGGCAGCATCCATGCGCTCATCGGGCCCAACGGCGCCGGCAAGACGACCTGCTTCAACCTGCTGACCAAGTTCCTGGTGCCCACCTCCGGCCAGATCCTGTTCGACGGGCAGGACATCACCGCCGAGACACCGGCCCACATCGCACGCCGCGGCGTCATCCGCTCGTTCCAGATCTCCTCGGTGTTTCCCCACCTCACGGTGCTGGAGAACGTGCGCGTGGCGCTGCAGCGCCAGCTCGGCAGCTCGTTCCGGTTCTGGCGCTCCGAGCGTTCGCTCGATGCGCTCAACGCCCGCGCGCTGGAACTGCTGGCCCAGGTCGACCTGGACAAGTACGCCGGCCTCACCGCGGTGGAGCTGAGCTACGGCCGCAAGCGTGCGCTGGAGATCGCCACCACGCTGGCGATGGACCCGAAGCTGATGCTGCTGGACGAGCCCACGCAGGGCATGGGCCTGGAGGACGTGGACCGCATCCGGCAGCTGATCCAGAAGGTGGCGGCCAGCCGCACTGTGCTGATGGTCGAGCACAACATGAGCGTGGTGGCGAGCATCGCCGACACCATCACGGTGCTGCAGCGCGGCGCCACGCTGGCCGAGGGCCCCTACAGCGAAGTCTCGAAGAACCCGGCGGTGATCGAGGCCTACATGGGCAGCGCCAGCACCGAACTGCAGGGTGCGCACTGATGCCGATGCCCTTCCTGGAGGTCAGCGACCTGCACGGCTGGTACGGCGAGTCGCATGTGCTGCACGGCATCGGCTTCCATGTCGACGAAGGCGAGGTGGTCACGCTGCTGGGCCGCAACGGCGCCGGCCGCACCAGCACGCTGCGCGCGATCATGGGCCTGATCGGCAGCCGCAAGGGCAGCGTGAAGGTGAAAGGCGTCGAGACGATCGGCCTGCCGACGCACCGCATCGCGCGGCTGGGCATCGGCTACTGCCCGGAAGAGCGCGGCATCTTCTCGAGCCTCTCGGCGGAGGAGAACCTCATGCTCCCGCCCACGCTCGCGCCAGGCGGCATGAGCGTGGAGCAGATCCACGGCATGTTCCCGAACCTGAAGGAGCGCTCGCAGAGCCAGGGCACGCGCCTGTCGGGCGGCGAGCAGCAGATGCTGGCCGTGGCGCGCATCCTGCGCACCGGCGCGCGCCTGCTGCTGCTCGACGAGATCTCCGAGGGCCTGGCGCCGGTGATCGTGCAGAAGCTCGCCGAGATGGTGGCCAGCCTGCGCCGCCAGGGCTACACGATCCTGATGGTGGAGCAGAACTTCCGCTTCGCGGCCCCGCTGGCCGACCGTTTCCTCGTCGTCGAGCACGGCGAGGTGATCCAGAGCTTCACGCAGGCCGAACTGCCGGCCCGCATGGAGCGCCTGCACGAATACCTGGGTGTCTGAATGGAGCCCCCAAGCTCGCTATCGCTCGCTACCCCCCGAGGGGGCCGTCCGCCAGCGGACCGGCGAAGCCGGATCCGTGGCGGGAAGCTTGATCCCCGATCCACCGAAGGAGACTGACTCTCATGAAGCTGAAGAAACTCGTCGCTGCCGCCACGCTGGCCTGTGCCGCCGTGCTGCCCGCGCACGCCCAGATCTCGGGCGACGTGATCAAGATCGGCATCATCACCGACATGTCGGGGCTGTACTCCGACATCGACGGCAGTGCCGGCGTCGAGGCCATCAAGATGGCCGTGGCCGACATGGGCGGCGCGGTGGCCGGCAAGAAGATCGAGGTGATGTATGCCGACCACCAGAACAAGGCCGACGTGGCCGCGGCGAAGGCGCGCGAGTGGTTCGACACCGCGGGGCTGGACCTGCTGATCGGCGGCACCAATTCCGGCACCAACCTGGCGATGGCCAAGGTGGCGGCCGAGAAGAAGAGGCTCTTCATCGCGATCGGCGCGGCCACCTCCGCGCTCACCAACGAGCAGTGCAACCCCTACACGGTGCACTGGGCCTACGACACCGTGGCGCTGGCCAAGGGCACCGGCAACGCGGTGGTGAAGCAGGGCGGCAAGAGCTGGTATTTCCTGACCGCCGACTACGCCTTCGGCGCGCAGCTGCAGGCCGACACCACGAAGGTGGTGCAGGCCGCCGGCGGCAACGTGGTGGGCTCGGTGAAGCATCCGCTCTCGGCCAGCGACTTCTCCTCGTTCCTGCTGCAGGCGCAGGGCAGCAAGGCGCAGATCCTCGGCCTGGCCAACGCCGGCGGCGACACCATCAACAGCATCAAGGCGGCCAACGAGTTCGGCATCACGAAGACGATGAAGCTGGCCGGCCTGCTGGTGTTCATCAACGACATCCACTCGCTGGGCCTGAAGACCACGCAGGGCATGTACCTGACCGACAGCTGGTACTGGAACCGCGACGCCGAGACCCGCGCCTGGAGCCGCAAGTTCTTCGAGAAGGTCAAGCGCATGCCGTCCAGCATCCAGGCCGGCGACTACTCCGCGGCGCTGAACTACCTGCAGGCCGTGAAGGCCATCAACAGCGACGACTCCGACAAGGTGCTGGCGCAGATGAAGAAGACCAAGGTCAACGACATCTTCGCCAAGGGCGGGTTCATCCGCGACGACGGCCGCATGGTGCACGACATGTACCTGATGCAGGTGAAGGAGCCCGCCAAGTCCACCGAGCCCTGGGACTACTACAACGTGGTGCAGACCTTCAAGGGCGAGGAGGCCTGGACCACCAAGGCGGAAAGCAAGTGCGCCGCCTGGAAGTGACCGGCGCGCGCGGTTGACATGGAGATCTTCGGCATCCCGCTGCAGGCCTTCCTGGGCCAGCTGCTGCTGGGCCTGGTGAACGGCTCGTTCTACGCGATGCTGAGCCTGGGCCTGGCGGTGATCTTCGGGCTGCTGGGGATCGTCAACTTCGCGCACGGGGCGCTGTACATGATCGGCGCCTACGTCGCCTTCCTGGCGATGGACAAGTTCGAGATCGGCTTCTGGTGGGCGCTGGTCATCGCGCCGCTGGTCGTCGGCGCCCTGGGTGTCGCCATCGAGCGCACGCTGCTCAAGCGCCTGTACAAGATCGACCCGATCTACGGCCTGCTGCTGACCTTCGGCCTGGCGCTGATCGCCGAAGGCATCTTCCGCGACCAGTTCGGCGTCTCGGGCCAGCAGTACGCGGTGCCCGAACTGCTGCAGGGCGCCACCAACCTGGGCTTCATGGTGCTGCCGAACTACCGCGGCTTCGTGGTGTTCGCGTCGCTGCTGGTGTGCCTGGCGACCTGGTGGACGATCGAGCGCACGCGCCTGGGCAGCTACCTGCGTGCCGGCACCGAGAACCCGGCGCTGGTGCAGGCCTTCGGCGTCAACGTGCCGATGATGGTGATGCTCACCTACGGCGCCGGCGCCGGCCTGGCGGCGCTGGCCGGCGTGCTGGCTGCGCCGGTCATCCAGATCACGCCGCTGATGGGCAGCAACCTGATCATCGTGGTGTTCGCGGTGGTGGTGATCGGCGGCATGGGCTCCATCCTCGGCAGCATCCTCACCGGCCTCGCGCTGGGGCTGGTGGAAGGGCTGACGAAGGTGTTCTACCCGGAGGCCTCGAGCATCGTGGTGTTCGTGATCATGGCCATCGTGCTGATGATCCGGCCGGCCGGCCTGTTCGGGAAGGAAAAGTGATGGTCGCGGCGCCTTCCGCGGAAGCGGCTGCGGCCGGCCTGGCGCGCCAGGCCCGGCTGACCTGGATGGCAGGCCTGGCGGTGCTGATCGCCGCGCCCTTCATCGGCCTGTATCCGGTGTTCATGATGAAGGCGCTGTGCTTCGCGATCTTCGCCTGCGCCTTCAACCTGCTGCTCGGCTACACCGGTCTGCTGTCGTTCGGCCATGCGGCCTACCTGGGCGCGGCCGCCTACGTCACCGGCTGGCTGGTGCGTTCGGCCGGCTGGACGCCCGAGCTCGGCATCCTGGCCGGCATGGGCACCGGCGCGCTGCTGGGCGCGGTGGTGGGCTTCATCGCGATCCGGCGCCAGGGCATCTACTTCGCGATGATCACGCTGGCGATGGCCCAGATGATCTACTTCGTCTGGCTGCAGGCGCCGTTCACCGGCGGCGAGGACGGCCTGCAGGGCGTGCCGCGCGGCAAGCTGTTCGGGCTGATCCCGCTGCAGAGCGACCTGGCGATGTACTTCCTGGTGCTCGCGATCTTCGTCGCGGTGTTCCTGGGCGTGATCCGCATCGTGCATTCGCCGTACGGGCAGATCCTGAAGGCCATCCGCGAGAACGAACCGCGCGCGGTTTCGCTGGGTTACGACGTCGACCGCTACAAGCTGCTGGCCTTCGTGCTGTCGACGACGCTCGCGGGCCTGGCCGGCTCGCTGAAGACGCTGGCGCTCGGCTTCGCGACGCTGTCCGACGCGCACTGGTCGCTGTCGGGCGAGGTGGTGCTGATGACGCTGCTGGGCGGCATGGGCACCTTCGCCGGGCCCGTGATCGGTGCCTTCACGATCATCGGCCTGCAGAACTTCCTGGCCGACCGCGTCGGCTCCTGGGTCACCGTGATCATCGGCGCGATCTTCGTCGTCTGCGTGGTCGGGTTCCGGCGCGGTTTCGTCGGCGAGCTGCTCGCCTGGCGCAAGCGGCGCGACACGGCCGCCTGACCGCCCGCCGCCCGGCCGCACCGTTCGCGCCGCAGCGGCGCTGTTTCGTCGCAGCCGGCTGGAGCGCCGGGGGTCCGCGCGGTACGCTCGCGGCTTCTCGAAATCCAGAGACGCCACCGCAAGGGTGGCGTCCGCACGTACCGATGCGCTCTTCGCTGCCCCTGATCGTGGCCGCCCTCGTGCTGGCGGCCTGCGGCAAGTCCGACAAGACCGGCGCTCCCGGCCCCGCGGCCTCCGGTGCCGGCAAGGCGTCGGCCGCGGCCAAGGGGCCGCCGCCCAAGCTGCTGCTGGCGGCCGAGGACGTGCTGACGCTCGTTCCCAGCGCGCTGGCCAGCGGGCCGGTGGTCACCGGTTCGGTGCAGCCCGAGCGCAAGGCCGACCTGCGCGCCGAGGTGGCCGCGGTGGTGTTGCAGGTGCTGAAGGAGAACGGCGATCCGGTGCGCGCGGGCGACCTGCTGATGCGCCTGGATGACACCGCCATCCGCGACAGCCTCGCGTCCGCCGAGGAGTCGGTGCGTGCGTTGACGCAGGCCTTCGAGCAGAGCGAGCGCCAGGTGCAGCGCCTGAAGACGCTGCAGGCGCAGGGCATGACGTCCACCTCCGCGCTGGAAGACGCCGAGGTGCGGCGCAACAACACGCAGAGCGACCTGGTGGCGGCGCGTGCGCGCGTCGTCTCGGCGCGCCAACAGCAGCAGCGCACCAACGTGCGAGCCCCCTTCGACGGCGTGGTGGTGGAGCGCAAGGCCTCGGTGGGCGACACGGTGCAGATCGGCAAGGAACTGCTGAAGGTGATCGACCCGCGCAGCATGCGCTTCGAGGGCCTGGTGTCGGCCGATCGCATGAGCGAGCTGAAGGTCGGCCAGGCGGTCACGTTCCGCGTCAACGGCTACACGCAGGGCGAGTTCACGGGCAAGGTGCGGCGCATCGACGCCGCCGCCAACGCCACCACGCGCCAGGTGGAGGTGATCGTCGACTTCGCCGCGCCCGCCGGCGCACCGCGGGTGGCGGGCCTGTTCGCCGAGGGGCGCGTGGAGACCGGCAGCCAGCAGGGGCTGATGCTGCCCGAGAACGTGGTGGTGCGCGCGGGCGACGTGGCGCACGTCTGGCGCGTCGGCGACGGCAAGCTCGTCAAGGTGCCGGTGAAGCTCGGCGAGCGCGATCCGCGGCGCGGCGAGTGGGTGGTGCTGTCGGGCCTGGCGGGCGGCGAGCGCCTGGTGCGCAACCCGGGCGGTGCCCTGGTCGACGGCCAGAGCTTCGAGTTCGCGAAACCGGCTGCCTCCGGCGCGGCCGCCAGCGCCGCGGCGGCGAAGTAGGCACGAGGAGGCCACCCGATGTTCCTCTCCAACTTCAGCGTGAAGCGCCCGGTGGCGATGGTGGTGATCATCATCGCGCTGATGGCGCTGGGCCTGCTGGCGCTGTCCAAGCTGCGCGTCAACCAGTTCCCCGACGTCGAGCCGCCGGTGCTCGTGGTCAGCATTCCCTATCCCGGCGCCTCGCCCGACACGGTGGAGCGCGAGGTCATCAACCGCATCGAGAAGGCGCTGCAGGGCATCTCGGGCGTCGACCGGCTGCAGAGCACCGCCAGCGAGGGCAGTGCGAGCATCGTGCTGTTCTTCACCTTCGAGAAGAACATGGTGATCGCGGCCGACGAGGTGCGCAACGCGATCGCCTCGGTCCGCTACAAGCTGCCGGTGGAGATGCGCGAGCCGATCCTGCAGCGCGTCGACCCTTCCGCGCAGCCCATCATGCAGCTGGCGCTGTCGTCCAGCACGCAGACGCATGCGGCGATCTCGCGCATGGCCGAGGACCAGCTCTCCGACCGCTTCCGCGGCCTGCCGGGCGTGGCGGTGGTCAACGTCAACGGCGCGCTCAAGCGCGAACTGTCGGTGCTGCTGCGCAGCGAGAAGCTGCGCGAGTTCGACGTCTCGGTCACCGAGGTCGTGGCCGCGCTGCGGGCGCAGAACGCGGCCGCGCCGGTGGGCAAGGTGCGCGGCACGCTGGAGGACCAGAGCATCCGGCTGGTCGGGCGCATCGAGAACCCGTCGGAGTTCGGCCAGGTCGTCATCAAGCGCCGCGGCAACGAACTGGTGCGGCTGTCGCAGGTGGCCGAGGTGGTGGACGGCTTCGCCGAGATCGGCAGCTACTCGCTGCGCAACGGCAACCCCAACGTGGGCCTGATGGTCACGCGCACGCGCGAGGCCAGCACCGTGGCGGTGGCCGACGCGGTGCGCAAGCTGGTCGACGAGATCAAGCCCACGCTGCCGCAGGGCACCACGCTCGAGATCACGCGCGACGGCGGCAAGGACGCGCAGAACAGCCTGAACAACGTGGTCGAGGCGCTGATCTTCGGCGCCGGGCTCACGGTGCTGGTGGTCTACGTGTTCCTGAACTCGTGGCGCTCGACGCTGATCACCGCGCTCAGCCTGCCCACCAGCGTGATCGCGGCCTTCATCGCGGTATGGCTGTGCGGCTTCACGCTCAACTTCATGAGTCTGCTGGGCCTGAGTCTGGCGATCGGGGTGCTGATCGACGACGCGATCGTGGTGCGCGAGAACATCGTGCGCCACATGGAGATGGGCGAGGACCGGCGCACCGCGGCGCTCAACGGCACGGCCGAGATCGGCCTGGCGGTGGCGGCGACCACGTTCTCGATCGTCTGCGTCTTCGTGCCGGTGGCCTTCATGCCGGGCGTCTCGGGCCAGTGGTTCCGGCCCTTCGGCCTGACGGTCGTGGCCTCGGTGCTGGTGAGCCTGTTCATCAGCTTCACGCTCGACCCGATGCTGTCGGCCTACTGGGGCGACCCGCCGGGCCACCACCACGCGCCGGCACGCGGCATCACGCGCTGGCTGCGCGGCTTCAACGAGTGGTTCGACCACCAGGCCGACCGCTATGGCCGCGTGATCGCCTGGGCGCTGCACCACCGCAAGTGGATGGCCGGCTTCGCGCTGCTGAGCCTGGTGGCGGCGATCCTGCTCCAGGTGAAGTTCGGCGGCTCGAGCTTCCTGCCCACCACCGACTCGGGCACGATCATGGTGGAGGTGCGCACGCCGGCCAGCAGCAGCCTGGAGTACGCCAAGCTCAAGGTGGAGGCCGCGGCCGCGCAGGCGCGCACCATCGCCGAGGTCAAGGCCACCAACAGCAGCGTGAATCCGGGTGGCGGCCGCGTCTTCATCGACCTGGGCAAGAGCACCGAGCGCCGGCGCTCGGCGTCGCAGATCGCCACCGAGATGCGCGGCCTGGTCACGCGCCTGGTCGGCGCCGAGTACACGGTGCTGGAGGACCTCAACGGCGGCGCGCAGAAGCCGGTGCAGATCCGCTTCACCGGGCCCGACTCGCGCAAGCTGCTCGAGATCACGAGCCAGTTCATGGACAAGCTGCGCAGCGTGCCGGGTGCGGTCGACGTGAGCCTGTCGGAGCAGGACCCGCAGCAGGAGATGAAGATCGAGCTCGACCGCGGGCTGGCCAACACGCTGGGCATCTCGGCCAACGACGCCGCGCAGGCGCTGCGCGTGGCCTTTGCCGGCGTCGAGGTGGGCGACTGGATCGACCCCGCCGGCGAGACCCGCGACGTCGCCGTGCGCCTGCATCCGGCCGACCGCGTCGACACGAGCAACATCGAACGCCTGCCGGTCGCGGTGAGCGGCAGCAACCGGCTGGTGCCGCTGGAGCAGATCGCCACCGTCACGATGGGCCGTGCGCCGAGCCAGATCCAGCACAGCGACGGCAAGCGCCAGATCAACGTGGCCGCCAACGCGCAGGGACGTTCCGCCGGCGAGGTGACCTCGGACGCCTTGAAGATCGCGCGTGCGATGGACTACCCGCCCGGCTACGGCCTTGAACTGGCGGGCGCCGCGCGCGACCAGCAGCAGTTGTTCGGCAACATGGTCATCGCGCTCTTCAGCGGCGTGATGCTGATGTACCTGGTGCTGGTGATGCAGTTCGGCTCGTTCACCGCGCCGCTGGCCGTGATGATCTCGCTGCCGCTGTCGCTGATCGGCGTGGTGCTCGCGCTGCTGGCCACCAAGGGCACGATCAACCTGATGAGCCTGATCGGCATCATCATGCTGGTGGGCCTGGTGGCGAAGAACGCGATCCTGCTGCTCGACGCGGCGCGCGCGGCCGAGGCCCAGGGCGTGGACCGCGAGGAGGCGCTGATGGCCGCCGGCCGCAAGCGCCTGCGCCCCATCCTGATGACCACCTTCGCGCTGATCGCCGGCATGCTGCCGGTGGCCATCGGGGTGGGCGAGGGCGGCGAGTTCTACCGGCCCCTGGCGGTGGCCATCATCGGCGGCACCATCACCAGCACGCTGCTGACTCTGCTGGTGATCCCGAGCTTCTACGACAGCATCGAGGTCTCGCGCGACCGCATGATCGCCAAGTTCAAGGCGCGCGCCGGGCGCTGGAATGCGCTGTTCGCGTTCGTCACTACCTTCTTCGAGGCGGTGCTGACGCTGCTGCTGATCCGGTGGGTGTACCGCCTGCTGAAGCGGGCCCTGTGGTGGGCCCTGGGGCGTGGCTCGGTGACCGTGAGAGGCCCGGCGACGACCGTGGCGGGTGCGGACTGAAGAGTGACTGGCCGGAAGGAACGAGCGGGGCCGCGGCGCTCAGCGCGCGGCCTGGATCACCACACTGTGGCCGCTGGTGCCGGCCTCGGCAGGTGCGGCGGGCTCCGGCAGCGCACGGGCCAGGCCCAGCATCAGCACCAGCATCACGGCGGCGAACACCAGGGGTTCGGTGGGCACGTGGAGGCGGCGGCGCATCGGCGGCGGCGGGGCCGTCAGTTCGATCGTGCTGGGGGTCGGAAGGGCTTGTGCGTCCATGTGCGAATCTTGAGGCCTGCGCATGAAATTGCCGTGACCCGGAGGGTCCGCTGCCCGTGACCTTTTCACAAGCCTGCCCTGCTGACCCACCCCTCAAATGAGTGTTTGCAACGACCCCACCCCATTCGAGGGGGCCCCTCTGCGCCCGCTGCTGACGGCGATCGAGAACCTGGCCCGCCAGGCCGGCGCGGTGATCCTTCACGTCTACGACGGCGACTTCGCCGTCGCGCACAAGGCCGACGCCTCGCCGGTGACCGCGGCCGACGAGCAGGCCGAGGCGCTGATCGTGCCGGCCCTGCGCGCGCTCACGCCTGGCTGGCCGGTGGTGGCCGAGGAGGCGGTGTCGCGCGGCGAGTGCGCCGCCACCGGCCCGCGCTTCTGGCTCGTCGACCCCCTGGACGGCACGCGCGAGTTCGTGGCGCGCAACGGCGAGTTCACCGTCAACATCGCGCTGATCGCCGACGGGCAGCCGGTGCTCGGTGTGGTCTACGTGCCCGTGCAGCAGCGCCTGTACGCCGGCGCGTGCGGGCTCGGTGCGTGGGTGGAGGACGGCGCCGGGCGTCGGGCCATCGGCTGCCGCCCGGCGCCCGCGGAGGGACTGACGGTCGCCAGCAGCCGCTCCCACGGCGACGAGGCGCAGCTGGGCGCCTTCCTGCAGGGCCGCCGCGTGGTCGCCCACCTGCCGGCGGGTTCGTCGCTGAAGTTCGGTCTCGTGGCCGAAGGGCGGGCCGATCTGTACCCGCGGCTGGGGCGCACGATGGAGTGGGACACGGCGGCCGGCCATGCGGTGCTGGCGGCCGCCGGCGGCAGCGTGAGCGACCTTCAGGGCGCGCCGCTGCGCTACGGCAAGCCAGGCTTCGAGAACCCGCATTTCGTGGCCAGCGGGGCGCCCTCGGCGCGGCGGGGGTAACCCCGCGGCCGACCCCACGAAGGCGCCTCCTAGAATTTGCCCGAACCAGCCTTCAGGAAGCCTGCATGTCCGCACAACGCCGCGCCCCGGAGAAGACCGAGGGTGACGAAGCCAGCACCGCGGTGCGGATCCTCAAGAAGTACCCCAACCGGCGCCTGTACGACACGCGCACCAGCAGCTACATCACGCTGGCCGACGTGAAGCAGATGGTGCTCGCCGGCGAGGACTTCGAGGTCCGCGACGCCAAGAGCAGCGAGGACCTGACGCGCAGCATCCTGCTGCAGATCATCCTCGAGGAGGAGAGCGGCGGCGTGCCGATGTTCAGCACCCAGACGCTGTCGCAGATCATCCGCTTCTACGGCCATGCGATGCAGGGCGTGATGGGCACGCTGCTCGAGAAGAACATGGCCGCCTTCGCCGAGATGCAGGCCAAGTTCCTGGAGCAGAGCAAGGGCCTGTACGACCCGCGCCACCTGAGCCCCGAGGTGTGGACGCAGTTCATGACCGGCCAGGCGCCGGCGCTGCAGAACATGATGTCGGCCTACGTCGAGCAGAGCCGCTCGGTGTTCGAGAAGATGCAGCAGGCCGGCGCGATGTTCCCCGGCATGGCGGGCTTCCCCGGCGCGCCCAAGAAGTAGGGCGCCGGCGCACCGCCGCGCGATGCACGAAAATCGCGCGATGACCGAATCCAAGACCACCGAATCCCTCGAGGCCGGCCAGGGCGGCCGTGCGCCGACCGTGGGTTTCGTCTCGCTGGGCTGCCCCAAGGCGCTCACCGACTCCGAGCTGATCCTGACGCGCCTGCGCGCCGAAGGCTACGAGACCAGCAAGAGCTACGAGGGCGCCGACCTCGTGATCGTGAACACCTGCGGCTTCATCGACGACGCGGTGAAGGAGAGCCTGGACACCATCGGCGAGGCGCTGGCGTCCAACGGCAAGGTCATCGTGACCGGCTGCCTCGGCGCCAAGGCCGGCGAGGGCGGCGGCAACCTCGTGCGCCAGGTGCATCCCAAGGTGCTGGCGGTCACCGGCCCGCATGCCACCGAGGAGGTGATGGACGCCGTGCACACGCACGTGCCCAAGCCGCACGACCCGTTCATCGACCTGGTGCCCGAAGCGAGGGGCATCGCCGGCATCAAGCTGACTCCCAGGCACTACGCGTATCTCAAGATCAGCGAAGGCTGCAACCACCGCTGCACCTTCTGCATCATCCCCAGCATGCGCGGCGACCTGGTCTCGCGGCCGGTGGGCGACGTGCTGAACGAGGCGCGGGCGCTGTTCGACAGCGGCGTGAAGGAGCTGCTGGTGGTCAGCCAGGACACCAGCGCCTACGGCGTCGACGTCAAGTACCGCACCGGCTTCTTCGACGGCCAGCCGGTGAAGACGCGCATGCTGGAGCTCTGCGCGAAGCTCGGCGAACTGGCCGAAGCCCACGGCGCGTGGGTGCGGCTGCACTACGTGTACCCGTACCCGAGCGTGGACGAGGTGCTGCCGCTGATGGCCGAGGGCCGCGTGCTGCCGTACCTGGACGTGCCGTTCCAGCACGCGCACCCGGACGTGCTCAGGCGCATGAAGCGTCCCGCCAGCGGCGAGCGCAACCTCGAGCGCCTGCTGCGCTGGCGCGAGATCTGCCCGCAGCTGGTGGTGCGCTCCACCTTCATCGCCGGCTTCCCCGGCGAGACCGAGGCCGAGTTCGAGGCGCTGCTCGACTTCGTGCGCGAGGCGCGCATCGACCGCGCGGGCTGCTTCGCGTACTCGCCGGTGGAAGGCGCGGCCGCCAACGAGCTGCCGGGCATGCTGCCGGCCGCACTGCGCGAGGAGCGCCGCGCCCGCTTCATGGCGGTGGCCGAGGAGGTGTCCACCGCGAAGCTGCGCGGGCGCATCGGGGCGACGATGCAGGTGCTGGTGGACCACGCGCCGGCCCTGGGCCGCCGCGGCGGCGTGGGCCGCAGCTACGCCGATGCGCCCGAGATCGACGGCGTGGTGCGGCTGCTGCCGCCCGAGAAGGCGAGCCGCACGCTGAAGGTGGGCGAGTTCACGCGCGCCCGCATCGTCGGCACCGAGGGCCACGACCTCGTCGGGGTGCCGGCATGACCGACCGGGACGAGCGCGCGCTGTCCACGCAGCTGATCCACCACGCCTACGAACCGCCCGCCGGCTTCCAGGCGCCGCAACCCGCGGTGCACAAGGCCTCGACGGTGATCTTCAAGGACGTCGCCTCGATGCGCGCGCGCGACTGGCGCAGCAAGGGCGGCTACACCTACGGCCTGCACGGCACGCCGACGACCTTCCTGCTGGAGGAGCGCATGGCCACCGTCGAAGGTGGCCGTCACGGCCTGCTGGTGCCCAGCGGCCTGGCGTCCATCGCGCTCGTGAACCAGGCGCTGCTGAGCCAGGGCGACGAGGTGCTGCTGCCCGACAACGTGTACGGCCCGAGCCTCGCGCTGGCGCGCGGCGAGCTGGCGCGCTGGGGGATCGGGCACCGGCTCTACGACCCGCTCGACGTCGACGCGACCGTGGCGCTGCTGGGGCCGCGCACGAAGCTGATCTGGATCGAAGCCCCGGGCTCGGTGACGATGGAATTCCCGCCGCTGGCCGCGCTGGCGGCGGCGGCGCGCGCACGCGGCGTCACGGTGGCGATGGACGACACCTGGGGCAGCGGCATCGCGTTCAGGCCCTTCGAGCTGGGCGCGGACGTGGTGATCCAGGCAATGACCAAGTACCCCAGCGGCGGCGGCGACGTGCTGATGGGCGCCATCGTCACGCGCGACGACGCGCTGCACCAGCGCCTGAAGCTCAGCCACATGCACCTGGGCCTGGGCGTGGCCGGCAACGACGCCGAGGCCGTGCTGCGCGCGCTGCCCACGCTGGCGCTGCGCTACGAGGCGCAGGCGCGGGCCGGCCTGGCGCTGGCGCAGTGGCTGCAGACGCAGCCCGCGGTGGCGCGCGTGCTGCACCCCGCGCTGGCCGACTCACCCGGGCACCGGCACTGGCGCGAGCACTGCACGCTGGCGGCCGGGCTGTTCTCGGTGCTGCTGCACGAGCGCTACGACGCGGCCCGGGCCGACGCCTTCGTCGAGGCGCTGCGGCTGTTCCGCATCGGCTACTCGTGGGCCGGCCCGGTGAGCCTGGTGGTGCCCTACAACCTGGCGCTGATGCGCGACGCCCAGCACCGCGACAAGCCGCACCTGAAGGGCCACCTGATCCGCTTCTCGATCGGCCTGGAAGCCGTGGAGGACCTGCGCGCCGACCTGGCGCAGGCGCTGTCAGTCCTTGGCGCCTGAGGACGAGACCTGCCGCATCAGGCGGCCCTTCTGGGCTGCGCCCGACCTGGGCGTGACCCGCTGGCGCGGGTCAGTCCTTCGGACCTGATGAGACCTTGTGTCTCATCATCCGCCCACGTTCGCGTTCCCAGTCCTTCTTCTTCTCGGTCTCGCGCTTGTCGTGCTGGGCCTTGCCCTTGGCCAGCGCGATCTCGGCCTTCACGCGGCCGCCCTTGTAGTGCAGGTTCAGCGGCACGAGGGTGAAGCCCTTCTGCTCGACCTTGCCGATCAGGCGGCGGATCTCGGCCTTGTGCATCAGCAGCTTCTTCGTGCGGTCGGCCTCCGGGTGCACGTGGGTGGATGCGGTGCGCAGCGCGTTGATGCGGCAGCCGATCAGGTACAGCTCGCCGTCGCGCACATGCACGTAGCCGTCGGTCAGCTGCACCTGGCCGGCACGGATGGCCTTCACCTCCCAGCCGGACAGCACCATGCCGGCCTCGAACTGCTCTTCGATGCTGTATTCGTGTCGGGCGCGGCGGTTTTCGGCGATGTGGGCCATAGGGTCACGCAGATGAGGCCGGGGCAGGCCCTTTCAACGCGCTTCTAGAATGTTCGCCATTGTATGAAGCAGGTGAGCAAGTCGGTTCTGCTGTGGTACTCGCCACGCGAGATGTACGAGCTGGTGACCCGCGTCGAGGCCTACCCGCAGTTCCTGCCCTGGTGCGACAGCGCGCACGTGGTCGAGCGCCACGAGGACGGCGTCACCGCGCGTCTCGGCCTGCACTACATGGGCGTGCGCCAGACCTTCACCACGCGCAACATCGAGCGGCCCGACGAATCGGTGGCGGTGCAGCTGGTCGACGGGCCGTTCTCGCTGCTGGAGGGCGCCTGGCTCTTCAAGCCGCTGGGCAACGCGCCGCAGGCCGCCTGCAAGATCGAGTTCGACCTGCGCTACGCGTTCTCGGGCAAGGCGCTCGAGGCCGTCGTCAGCCCGGTGTTCGACCGCATCGCGAACACGTTCGTCGATTCCTTCGTGCGCCGGGCCGAGGCCGTCTATGGCGCCCGCTGAAGCCACCATCCAGGTCGAGGTGGTGTACTGCCCGGCGCCCGGCGTGACCGACCTCGTCGCCCTCACGCTGCCGGCCGGCACCACGCTGGCGCAGGCGCTCGAAGCCAGCGGCTTGCGCCAGCGGCACGCGCTGCCGGCCGACGGGCTGCGCGTGGGCATCTGGGGCAAGGCGAAGGAACACGGGCAGGTGCTGCGCGAGCGCGACCGGGTGGAGGTCTACCGCCCTCTGCAGGTGGATCCGAAGGAAGCGCGGCGCCAGCGCTACGCGCGGCATCGCGAGAAGTACCCGGCGCGCTGAACGCGCTGCGCGGCTACTTGCAGTCGGAGGCGATGACCTCGCGCGCCTGGCGCATCTCGTCGGCGCGGCCGCGGTCGTCCAGGATCTCGCGCTCGCCCTTGTCGTTGGTGCGGGCGATGCGCTGGCCCGACTCGAGCGCGGCCACGTGGCCGCGGGCGCGGCGGCAGTTCTCGGCGCGTGCGGCCGCGGTCTTGTCTTCCTCGGCCTTGGCCTTGGCCGACTGCTCCTGCTCGAGCTGGCGCTTGCGCGTGTCGAGTTCGCGCTCCAGCGGGCCCTTGGCCGGCGCCGCGGAGGCGGCCGGGGCCACCGGGGCGGGCGCGGGCCGGCGCTGCGCGTCGGGCGTGGGGCGGGCGAGGATGTCCTTCTCGGGCACGTCCATCGGCGGCGGGCGGTCGCTGGCGTTGACCTGGCCGGTCTTGTCGCGCCATTTCCACTGGGCCTGGGCGGCCGACGCAGCCAGGGCCAGCGCGGTGGCGGCCAGCAGCAGACGCAGGACGGGGCGGGGCGCGGCGGTGTGCATCCCCTAAGTGTAGGGGGCCGGCGCGGCGGCGCGGCAGCGGGAGTGTCACCGGGCGTGAGCCGACGCCCTGCGGGCCGGTCGCATTGCACACCGTCCCTATAATCCGCTTTTGCGTCTGGAGCTTCCTGCATGCGCCTACTCGGCAAAGCGCTCACCTTCGACGATGTGTTGTTGGTGCCGGCCTTCTCCCAGGTGTTGCCCCGCGACACCAGCCTCGCGACCCGCCTCTCCCGCAACATCACCCTGAACCTGCCGCTGGTGTCCGCCGCGATGGACACCGTGACCGAGGCGCGCCTGGCGATCGCCATCGCCCAGGAAGGCGGCATCGGCATCGTTCACAAGAACCTCACGCCCAGGCAGCAGGCGGCCGAGGTGGCGCGCGTGAAGCGCTACGAGTCGGGCCTGCTGCGCGACCCCATCACGGTGGCGCCCGGCGCCACGGTGCGCGAGGTGATGGCGCTGTCCAAGCAGCACGGCGTCTCCGGCTTCCCGGTGCTCGACGGCAAGACCGTGGTCGGCATCGTCACCAACCGCGACCTGCGCTTCGAGACCCGCCTCGATGCCCCGGTGCGCGAGATCATGACGCCGCGCGAACGGCTGGTCTGGGTGCGCGAGGGTGCCTCGCTCGACGAGGGCAAGGCGCTGATGCACAAGCACCGCCTGGAGCGCGTGCTGGTGGTCAACGACGCGTTCGAACTGCGCGGCCTGATGACGGTGAAGGACATCACCAAGCAGACCGACTTCCCCAATGCCGCGCGCGATGCGCAGGGCAAGCTCCGGGTCGGTGCCGCGGTGGGCGTGGGCGAGGGCACCGAGGAGCGTGTCGAGGCGCTGGTGAAGGCCGGCGTCGACGCCATCGTCGTCGACACCGCGCACGGCCACAGCGCCGGCGTGATCGAGCGCGTGCGCTGGGTCAAGCGCCACTATCCCGGCGTCGACGTGATCGGCGGCAACATCGCCACCGGTGCGGCCGCGCTGGCGCTGGTGGAGGCCGGCGCCGATGCGGTGAAGGTGGGCATCGGCCCCGGCAGCATCTGCACCACGCGCATCGTCGCGGGCGTCGGCGTGCCGCAGATCATGGCGGTGGACAGCGTGGCCGGCGCGCTCAAGGGCAGCGGCGTGCCGCTGATCGCCGACGGCGGCATCCGCTACTCCGGCGACATCGCCAAGGCCATCGCCGCCGGTGCCAGCACGGTGATGATGGGCGGCATGTTCGCGGGCACCGAGGAGGCGCCGGGCGAGGTCATCCTCTACCAGGGCCGCAGCTACAAGAGCTACCGCGGCATGGGCTCGATCGGCGCGATGAAGGCAGGCTCCGCCGACCGCTACTTCCAGGAAAACGACGAGACCACCAACCCCAACGCCGACAAGCTGGTGCCCGAGGGCATCGAGGGGCGCGTGCCGTACAAGGGGTCGATGATCAACATCGTCTACCAGATGGCCGGCGGCCTGCGCGCCGCCATGGGCTATTGCGGCTGCAGCACCGTCGACGAGATGCACGCAAAGGCCGAGTTCGTCGAGATCACGGCCGCCGGCATCCGCGAGAGCCACGTGCACGACGTGCAGATCACGAAGGAAGCGCCCAACTACCGGGCGGAGTAGCCGATGGCTGACGCCAGCGCGCAGGCGGCCGCCACGCGGTCGCCCGCGATGCCCTTCATCCTCATCACGGTGCTGATCGACATGGTCGGCATCGGCCTCATCGTGCCGGTGCTGCCGCTGATCGTCGGCACCTTCACCGCGTCGCCTTCGGAGCAGGCCTACTGGTTCGGTGCAGTGACGCTGACCTTCGGGCTGGCCAACTTCGTCGCCTCGCCGGTGCTCGGCGCACTGTCCGACCGCTACGGCCGCCGCCCCGTGCTGCTGATGGGCTTCACCGGCATGGCGATCAGCTTCGTCGTCACGGGCCTGGCCACCGCGCTGTGGATGCTGATCGCGGTGCGGCTGGTCAGCGGCGCCACGCAGGCCAACGCCGCGGTGGCCAATGCCTACGTGGCCGACATCACGCCGCCGCAGGAGCGGGCGCGGCGCTTCGGGCTCGTCGGCGCGATGTTCGGCCTGGGCTTCATTCTCGGGCCGGTGATGGGCGGGCTGCTGGGCTCGATCAACATCCACCTGCCGTTCTTCGTGGCCGGTGCGCTGGCCATCGCAAACGGCTTCTACGGCTGGTTCGTGCTGCCGGAATCGCTGCCGCCCGAGAAGCGCCGGCCGTTCGAGCTGAGTCGCGCGAACCCCCTGGCCGCGCTGCGCGGGTTGACCCAGTTGCAGGGCGTGGGGCCGCTGGTGCTGGTGATCGCGCTGGCCTCGCTGGCGCAGTTCACGCTGCACACCAGCTGGGTGCTGTACACCACCTTCAAGTTCGGCTGGGGTCCGGCGCAGAACGGCTGGTCGCTGTTCACGGTCGGCCTGATGTCGGCGCTGGTGCAGGGCGTGCTGCTCAAGCACCTGCTGGCGCGCTTCTCGCCGCAGAAGCTGGCCTCGGTGGGGCTGCTGGCGTCGATGTGCACCTACCTCGGGTTCGGGCTGGCCAGCGAGGGCTGGATGATGTTCGCCGTGATCATCGTCGGCAACATCATCGCCGGCGGCGCGCAGGCCTCGATCCAGAGCCTGATGTCCAACGCCACCGACCCCAAGGAGCAGGGCCGCACGATGGGTTCGATCGCGTCGCTCAACAGCCTGATGGCGGTGCTGGCGCCGGCCATCGGCGCGCCGCTGCTCGGCTTGGTGTCGCACCGGCCGCCGGGCGACGTCTGGATCGGCCTGCCGTTCTTCTTCTGCGCCGCGCTGCAGGGCGTCGGCGCCATCGTCGCCATCCGTCACTTCCGTCGCCAACGCAGCCTGCGGGCCGAGCAGCCCGCCGCTGCCGCCTGAGCGAACCGCCATGCACGACAAGATCCTGATCCTCGACTTCGGCTCCCAGGTCACGCAGCTGATCGCGCGTCGCGTGCGCGAGGCGCACGTCTACTGCGAGATCCACCCCAACGACGTCAGCGAGGCCTTCATCCGCGAGTTCGCGCCGAAGGGCATCATCCTCTCCGGCAGCCATGCCAGCACCTACGAGGAGCATGAGCTGCGCGCGCCCCAGGCGGTGTGGGATCTCGGCGTGCCGGTGCTGGGCATCTGCTACGGCATGTTCACGATGGCGGTGCAGCAGGGTGGGCAGGTGGAAGGCAGCACGCACCGCGAGTTCGGCTATGCCGAGGTGCGGGCGCACGGCCACACGAAGCTGCTGGACGGCATCGAGGACTTCCGCACCGCCGAAGGCCACGGCATGCTGAAGGTGTGGATGAGCCACGGCGACAAGATCACGGCGCTGCCGCCCGGCTTCAAGCTGATGGCCAGCACGCCCAGCTGCCCGATCGCCGGCATGGCCGACGAGAGCCGCGGCTACTACGGCGTGCAGTTCCACCCCGAGGTGACGCACACGGTGCAGGGGCGCCAGCTGCTGGAGCGCTTCGTGCTCGGCATCTGCGGCGCCAGGGCCGACTGGATCATGCGCGACCACATCGAGGAGGCGGTGGCGCGCATCCGCGAGCAGGTCGGCCGCGAGGAGGTGATCCTGGGCCTCTCGGGCGGCGTCGATTCGAGCGTGGCCGCCGCGCTGATCCACAGCGCCATCGGCGACCAGCTCACCTGCGTCTTCGTCGACCACGGCCTGCTGCGGCTGAACGAGGCGCAGATGGTGATGGAGATGTTCGTCGGCCGGCTGCATGCGAAGGTGGTGCACGTGGACGCCAGCGCGCAGTTCCTGGGCCACCTCCAGGGCGTGAGCGACCCCGAGCAGAAGCGCAAGATCATCGGCCGCGAGTTCGTCGAGGTGTTCCAGGCGGAGGCGAAGAAGCTGTCGAACGCGAAGTGGCTGGCCCAGGGCACGATCTACCCCGACGTGATCGAGTCCGGCGGCGCGAAGACCAAGAAGGCCACCACCATCAAGAGCCACCACAACGTCGGCGGCCTGCCCGAGACGCTGGGCCTCAAGCTGCTGGAGCCGCTGCGCGACCTGTTCAAGGACGAGGTGCGCGAGCTCGGCGTGGCACTCGGCCTGCCGCACGAGATGGTCTACCGCCACCCGTTCCCGGGCCCGGGCCTGGGCGTGCGCATCCTGGGCGAGGTGAAGGCCGAGTACGCGGATCTCCTGCGTCGTGCCGACGCGATCTTCATCGAGGAACTGCGCAACGCCGCCTGGTACGACAAGGTCAGCCAGGCCTTCGCGGTGTTCCTGCCGGTGAAGAGCGTCGGCGTGATGGGCGATGGCCGCACCTACGACTACGTCGTCGCGCTGCGCGCCGTGGAGACCAGCGACTTCATGACGGCCGACTGGGCCGAACTGCCTTACCCGCTGCTGAAGAAGGTCTCGAGCCGCATCATCAACGAGGTGCGCGGCATCAACCGCGTGGCCTACGACGTGAGCAGCAAGCCGCCGGCGACGATCGAGTGGGAATGATTTGGGGCCTCTCGGTACCTTTCGCCGACTATCGGAGAAGTTTGTTAAGTTATTGATTCATATAGACAATAGTCTCTAAGACTATCGGTGACTATCGGCGGCAAGCAAGAATTTTTGACGATGAAATTGACGGTCATCGGAAGCGCCACCAAGCTCGCTGAATTTTTACCGTCAGACGTTTTCAGGGTCTGACGGTAAAAAAAGTTCAAGAAAGCTAGGATCCATGCGGGTTTCCGGCCGATTGGAGCTTTTCCGGTCTCTGACGGTAAAATTCTCCGCTTCGAGGAGGATCGGCGATGCTGACCGAGACCACGCTGAAGCACCTCAAGCCGAAGGACGCCGTGTACAAGGTGGCGGACCGCGACGGCATGTACGTCACTGTGTCGGTGGTGGGGACGATCAGCTTTCGCTTCGACTACAGGCTGAACGGACGCCGGGAGACGTTGACGCTGGGTCGCTACGGCGCTGACGGCATTTCTCTAGCGGTCGCGCGCGAACGGTGCTTGGATGCCCGGCGCGCGATCTCGGAGGGCCGGTCACCGGCGCAAGAGAAGCAGCGCGAAAAGCGCCGCCTCGCTGAGGCGCAGACCTTCCAGGAGTTCAGCGATCAGTGGGCGGCTGGGGCACGCATGGCAGCGAGCACGCGGTCGATGCGCATGAGTGTGCTGTCGCGCGACATCCTTCCCGCGTTCAAGAACAGGATGCTCACCGAGATCACGGCGGACGATCTGCGAGCACTGTGCAACAAGGTCAAGGCGCGCGGTGCGCCGGCCACCGCGGTCCATGTCCGCGACATCGTCAAGCAGATCTATGGTTTCGCGATCCTGCATGGCGAAAAGGTGGCGAACCCGGCAGACGATGTCGGGCCTTCTTCGATTGCGACCTTCGTCCCGAAGGATCGCGCACTGTCGCCCACGGAAATCCGGTTGATGCACCAGCAACTCGAATTCGTGGCGTCTTACCCCACGATCCGGCTTGCGTTGCGGATGATCCTCCTGACGCTGGTGCGCAAGAGCGAACTGATCCAGGCCACCTGGGATGAGGTCGACTTCGCCAACGCACTCTGGACCATTCCCAAGGAACGGATGAAGGGCGCCAAGGCCCATAGCGTGTATCTGTCGCAGCAGGCCCTGGACATCATGATCGCGTTGCACACCTGCGCCGGAGGGTCGGCCTACGTCCTGCCTTCGCGGTACGACGCCGACAAGCCAATGTCCAACGCGACGCTGAATCGGGTCACCGGCCTGGTGGTCGAGCGAGCGAAGGCGAAGGGCCTGCCGCTCGAGAGCTTCACCGTGCACGACTTGCGGCGCACGGGCTCGACGATGCTCAACGAACTGGGTTTCAACAGCGACTGGATCGAGAAGTGCCTAGCGCATGAGCACGGGCGATCTTCGCGCGGGGTCTACAACAAGGCCGAGTACGCAGAACAGCGTCGACACATGCTCCAGGAGTGGGCCGACATGATCGACGCATGGGTCGCGGGCAAGCCCCATACGCCAACCCTGCTGCCGCCATCGATGAAGGTCATCACGACGCAGGCGCTGATCTGACGGGCCTGCTGCGTCTCTGCCGTACGTCGGGCGGTGGCGCCAGTTTGATCTGGGCGAGATCGGATGCCTGGCGTCGAGAGTCGATCCAGGCTTCGACTTCTCGGAGATCCCAAACAACGCAGCGCGAGGTCAGGTGGAACCTTCGCGGAAACTCGCCGCGTCGCTCCATGTCATAGATCGTGGTGTCTGCCAGCGGCACGATCTGTCGCAGTTGGGCTCGGCGTATGGTCGGTCGCAACGGTATCCAGCCGGCATGGGCAGCGGTTCGCGGGAGTGTTGCAGGCGCATCCTCAGGCTGACGAACTTCGTCAGCTGAGGTATGGGGATGAGAGGCCGGTGCGGATGGTCTGTCGCGGCTGGTGCTGCTCATGATCGACTCCGGAAGGTGGCACTGGCGTCAATTTCTTCCCTGGAGGTGCACTGAGCTCGCGTCGAAGGCTGCCTGCCTGGCAGCGGGAGGTCCCGATGCCACGGCCATCTTGGCGGAATCGGTCTCGAAGAAGTCGAGCAGAAGGTGCGGGAGACATTGACGGTGGTTGGGTGGGCTGAAGGTTCGGGTTGGAGGGTTGTCTCAAATGGAAATGAACGGTGGGCGGGGCGCCTGCGGTGTGGTGCCGGGTGGCTACTGAGGCGCTTGTGATCGGTGAAGGCCAAAACGACGCACTGGCCACTCGTCCCAGGGATGCGTCGACACGTTCTCGCGCGGGCGACCAGTCCGATGTGCGGTGCGCGGGGAACAGGACGAAGTCGGAGCTGCTGGACGAGTCATGAACGAATCCTCGCGCCCGTCGGCCTTGGCCGTCGTGGGAGGGTGGTCACGTTCCAGGGAACACCGCGAAGCAGCGCGCTTCCTGCGCGCGCGGCGCAGATTCAAGGACGCTCTGTCGCAAGGACAGCGCGGCAGCGGCACGAGCCCAGTGGGCGGCCTGAAAGGAGTGGTGCTCGATGCAGAGTCAGCCGATGAGACGGCTTGACCGACAGGGTCGGTTCTATCGGATGGAGGGTCACGACCTCTAACGGCTGCTCAGGGTTCGGAACAGGTGGCGTTGTCAGCAGGGGCCTGCAGCCGAACCTCACCGTCGATGGCAGCGAAACGCGACGGCCGAATCCATTGGATCGCCGCCCTCATTCGCAGTCAAGCAAAGCAGCTCATCTGACCAGCTTCGACCAAGTGATCCTGCGACATCGACGATGCCGGTGCTGCCCGCAATGGCCACTTGGAGTCCACGGAAAAAGAGCGACCCCACCGCAGACGCGATGGGGTCGGAACGGCAGCCTCAGGCCGCCAGCGATTCTTCGGATGCTTCCAGTCCCTGGGTGCCGGCCTCGTCCTTGTCGAGGTCCAGTTCGGCAGCCAGCGCGCGCTGCCGTCCCAGGAGTGCAGTCAACCGTTCCTCGTGCTCGAACGGCTTGCCCAGTTCCTCGCGCAGTTCGTCCAGCCGACGCCTTGTCGACGCGAGCTTGCGCTCGGTCTCCAGGCGCCGGTCCGGCATGGCCAGGATCGTGTCGCGCAGGGCCTGGTACAGCGCCGGACCCGTCTGGCAGGACCGGCAGTCGTGAATGGCTTCGCCCTTCAGGTGCAGGTGCACATCGTCGAACTCACGGCCGATGAAGACCCAGAGCTCGAAGCTGCCGACCGCGCCCAGCAGTTCCTCGGTAGACCGGGCCGACACGCTCGCGCGCGCCATCCTGATCACCGTCCGCAGGGCATCGCCCAGGCTTTCCGGACCCCGGTGCGTTCGACCATGGACCGTAGCCACCAGGTCCCCTGCTTTGAGCAGGCTGGCAGCAGTGTCGGCGTCACTCGTCAGCGCCTTGAGCAGCTTCGCGCTGCTTTTGATGCGCATCGGCAGGTGCGCCACTTCCGACTCGTTGGCATAGCGCTGGTTGCGCCACACCATGAACAGCGACGAGTAGCGCGCGATGTCGGCATCCACGCCGGCCTTCTCGATCACCTTCGGATTGCCCGAGGCAAGCGCCTTGACCTCCGCATAGCTCAGCGTCGCGAGTTCCACGTCCTCGATGGAACGCAGGCCCTTGTCGCCGCTCATCACCTGCGCGATGAACTTCGCCTTGGTCAGCACCGTCTGCCAGCTGTAGGCGTCGAAGCTGCCCTCCGCGACGTAGCGGACGATCTCCACTTCCTCGCAATCGTTGCCTTGCCGCAGGATGCGGCCTTCCCGCTGTTCCACGTCGCAGGGTCGCCATGGGCAGTCGAGTTCATGCAGGGCGACAAGCCGCTTCTGCACGTTGGTGCCGATGCCCATCTTCTGCGTCGACCCCAGCAGGACACGCACCGAGCCTTCGCGGACCCGGCGGAACAGCCTTGCCTTCTGGGCATCGGTTTCGGCGTCGTGGATGAACGCGATCTCGTCGGCGGGCAGGCCCTGTGCGACGAGGTGATCCCGAAGGTCCTCGTAGACGCTGAATTCCCTGCCGCCCTTCGGTGTCGACAGGTCGCAGAACACCAACTGGGCGCACTTGCTCCCTGCGGTTCGCTGCCAGATCTCGTGCACCTCGTGGGCACACTTCACCACCTTGCCTTCTGGATCGGCCAGGGCGGTCGCATCGACGAGCCTCATGTCCAGCGCAGCCTTGCGGCCGTCATTGGTGATGCTCAGCATGTTGTCCACCCGCGGATCGATGCGGTCGGTCCTGAGCCGCTCCGCGCGGCGCACCAGCGATTGCACGTACGCCTTGAGCGTGCCGCTCGGCCGACATGTCACCGTCCGTGGCTTCTGGCCCCGCAGGTCTGGCACCGGCAGATTCAGCATCTCCCTCGTGCGGATGTCGGCCAGCTCGCAGAACACGCCCATCAGGTCCGGCACGTTGATGAACCGCGCGAATCGCGTGTTCAGGCGGTAGCCGCTGCCGTCAGGTGCGATCTCGAGCGCGGTGACAGTCTCGCCGAAGGTCGCTGCCCAGGCGTCGAATTGCTCCAGCCCCAGGGCCTCCAGCGTGTTGGGCTGCAGATAGCGCTGGAAGGTGTGGATCTCCGCCATGCTGTTGGCCACCGGCGTTGCGGTGGACAGGACCACGCCCCGATGCTGGCCCCGGTAGAGGCTCATCGTGTGGCGCGTCTTCAGGTACAGGTCGAACGCCCGCTGTGAGTTGGCGAGCGGCAGTCCTGCGATTCGCGCCATCTTCGTATGGCGCCATAGGTTCTTCGCGAGGTGGGCCTCGTCGTAGAGCAACCAGTCGATGCCGAGCGACTGCCAGCTCAGGAAGTCGTCCCTCTTCTTCTCGTTCGCCAGGCGGTCGAGGCGCACCTTCCAGGCCTTCTTCATCCGCTCCAGCTGCTTCACGATCCGGTTAGACCGATCGTCGGACCCCGATATGCGGACGGCCATCTCCAGGTCGTGGATGATGGCCTTGATGTGCCGTGTGGTGTAGGCCACGGACATCCCGAGCAGCTCGAAGGTCGAGTGCGTCATCACGATGGCGTCCCAGTCGCCGGTGGCGATGCGGGAGACGAACTCGCGCCGGCGGTCGCCGACCAGATCGTCCTTGGTGGCCATCAGGACCGCTGCGCAGGGGTACAGGCGCACGAACTCGGCCGTGTACTGCTCCAGCATGTGGTTCGGCACGATGTGTGCCGGCTTGGCAGCCAGGCCCAGCCGCCGCAGTTCCATGCTGGCCGCCACCATGACGGCGGTCTTGCCAGCACCCACCGCGTGGAACAGCCCGGTGTTGCCGGACTGCACGATGCGCCAGATGGCGTTGCGCTGGTGGGCATGCAGTTCGAAGCAGCGGGAGAACCCCGGCAGCTTCAGGTGCGAGCCGTCGAACTCGCGCTGGCGCGAGCAGTTGAACAGATCGTTGTAGATCCTGCACAGCCTCTCGCGGCGCTGCGGGTCCTCGTAGGCCCAGGCCGCAAAGCGTTCCTTCAGCAGGCCCAGTTTCTCGCGCGCCGCCACCGTCTCCGGCTTGTTGACGACGTAGGTGTCGCGGTCGGGATGCGGGTCGCGGACCGTCGGCGTCTGCACGTTCAGCGAGCACAGCACCAGTTCGATCGCGTTCATGCGGGACGTGCCGAACTCCTGCGAGCACGTCACGTTCCCCTGGGCTTCGTACTTGTTGACCTGGACCGACCAGGTGCCGGCCTTGGCCAGGTACTGCACGGCGGCGCCGCGCAGTTTGAGGACCTCGCGAATAAAGGCCTCGACCGTCTCGGCCGGGATCCACACCGCACCCAGCCTGGGCTCTATGGACGCGGGGGGCAGGTCTTCCGGGATGACTCGTTCCAGGGCCCGGACGTTCGACTCGTAGGCCGTGCCGGCCGCCAGCGCCGCGTGAAGCTTGCGCTTCACATTGCCCGACAGGTAGGCGTCGGCGGTTTCGTGGTCGCCGGTTTCCGGATTCCGGTAGATCAGGCCGCGATCCTCCAGGTCGCGGGCCACTGCATGCGCTTCGGCCTGCAGCAGTTCGGCCATGTAGGCCAGATCGACGCGCCCCCGCCATTGCGTGGAGTGCGCCAG
>JBGAHJ010000046.1:0-11445 GCA_044226255.1 Rubrivivax sp. | reverse complement strand
ATGGAGCCGCCCACGGCGCTGGAGCCGGCGCCGATCAGCGAGGAGAAGAACAAGGTCTTCCGCAGCATGCTGCCGATCCAGCCGGCCGACGTGGTGCGCGGCCAGTACGCCGGCTACCGCGGCGAGGAAGGCGTGGACCCGGCCTCCGAGACCGAGACCTTCATCGCGCTGAAGTGCTACATCGACAACTGGCGCTGGGCCGGCGTGCCTTTCTTCCTGCGCACCGGCAAGAAGATGGCCGAGGGCCAGCGCATCATCTCGATCGCCTTCCGCGAACCGCCCAAGAGCATGTTCCCGCCCGGCTCGGGCGTCGGTGCGCAGGGGCCTGACCACCTCACCTTCGACCTGGCGGATGCCTCGCGCATGTCGCTCAGCTTCTACGGCAAGCGGCCCGGTCCCGGCATGCGGCTGGACAAGCTGAGCCTGCAGTTCGCGATGCGCGACACGGGCCTGGCCGGCGAGGTGCTCGAAGCCTACGAGCGCCTGATCCTCGACGCGATGCGCGGCGACCGCACACTGTTCACCACCGCCGAAGGCATCGAGCGGCTGTGGCAGGTGTCGCAGCCGCTGCTCGAATCGCCGCCGCCGGTGCGGCTGTACCCCGAAGGCTCGTGGGGGCCGAAGTCCATCCACCAGCTGATCGCGCCGCACGCCTGGCGGCTGCCGTTCGAGCGCGCGTGGCGCGATCCGAACCGCAGCGGCAGCTAGCGGCCCGGCGCGCGCGGCGCCAGCGGCAGTGCCACGCGGAACACCGCGCCCGGCCCCGGGCTGTCCTGCAGCGCCAGCTCGCCGCCCAGCCGGCGCATGATGTGCCAGCTGATGGCCAGGCCCAGGCCCGCACCGGGCACCGAGGTCTGCGTGTGTGCCCAGCCGCGGCGGAACTTCGAGAAGATCAGCTCGCGCTCGTCGGCGCGGATGCCGGGGCCGTTGTCCTCGATCAGCACCTCGTAGCGCCCCTGCTGTACCCGGCTGCTCACGCGGACCCAGGGCTCGGCGCTGTGGTTGTACTTGACGGCGTTGGCGATCAGGTTGATGAACACCTGGCTCAGCCGGTCGGCCTCGGCCAGCACCTCGACGCCCTCGACCCGCGGGCCCGCCTCCAGCGCCACCTTCGCGCCATCGGCCAGGCTCTGGCAGACCCCCATCGACTGCACCAGCACCTGCTCGGGATCGACGCGTTCCAGCTGCCAGGGCGCTTCGCCGTGCTCCAGCAGGTTGAGCTCCAGCGTGCTGTCCAGCAGCCGCGTCAGCCGCAGGCTCTCGTCGTGGATGATGCGCAGGAAGCGCCGCGAGCGCTCGGCATCCAGCCCGCCGCCGTCCAGCAGCGCCTCCGAGAACGAGCGGATCGAGGTCATTGGCGTGCGCACCTCGTGGCTGACCTGGCTGAGGAAGTGGTCCTTCTCGATGTCCAGCTGGCGCAGCTGCTCGTTGGCCTTGCCCAGCTGCAGCGCGGTGGCCTCGAGCTGGCGCGACTTCTCTTCCAGCTGGCGGCTGTACTCGCGCACGCGTTGCGTCTCGTCGGCGATGCGCACCAGCGCGTCCAGGCTCAGCGTCTGGCCGGTGACCACCTGCGAGATCATCGCGTGCGCCGAGGCGCTGCCGATGCTGCCGGCCAGCGTGCGCTCCAGCTGCGTGATGAAGGCGTCGTCGGCCACCGGCGCCTGCCCCGGCCGGCCCTGCTGCTGCGCGGCCTGCCGGAACAGGCGCTGCGCGGCCTCCACGCCCAGGATGCGATGCGCGATGGCGCTGAGATCGCGCGTGGCCGCCGAGCGTCGCAGCAGCCCGGCCGTGGCCGCCGCCGGCGTGCGGAACACATCGACGAACAGCGCGCTCTGCAGCCGCTCCAGCGGGTGCGGGTCGCGGCACAGCGAGCCCAGCACGAACAGCAGCGTGTTCGCGCTCAGGCTCCAGAAGATGGCGTGCACCAGCGGGTCCAGGCCGACCAGCCCGAACAGCGCCTGCGGTCGCAGCAGCCCGATGCCGAAGGGCCCGTCGGCCAGCACCTGCTGCGAGAGCACCAGGTGGCCGCCAAAGCTGGGCAGGAACAGCGTGTAGGCCCACAGCGCCGCGCCCGCCAGCAGCCCCGCGAAGGCGCCCAGGCCGTTGGCCTGGCGCCAGAACAGCCCGCCCACCAGGCTGGGCAGCACCTGCACCGCGCCGGCGAAGGCGATGAGTCCGATCTTGGCCAGCGCGTCGCCGTCGCCGCCGAGCCGGAAGTAGGTGAAGCCCAGCGCCAGCATCAGGCAGATGCTGAAGCGGCGGCTGGCCAGCAGGAAGCGCCGGATCTCGCCGCTGGCGCCGTTGGACACCCAGCCCAGCCGGATCGCCAGCGGCATCACGATGTGGTTGGAGATCATGGTGGACAGCGCGATGCAGGCCACGATCACCATCGAGGTGGCGGCCGAGAAGCCGCCCAGGAAGGACAGCAGCGCCAGGTCGTGGCGGCTGGCCCAGATGGGCAGCGTCAGCACGAACATGTCGGGGTTGGCGTCGGCGGGCAGGAAGGTCAGCCCCGCGATGGCGATCGGCAGAACGAACAGGCTCAGCAGGAACAGGTACAGCGGGAACAGCCATGCGGCGGTGCGCAGGTGCGATTCGTCCACGTTCTCGACCACCGTCACCTGGAACTGGCGCGGCAGGCAGATCACCGCGCCGGCCGACAGCAGCGTCACCGCCACCCAGCGCGGGCCGAAGGCGTCGTGCGCGTGCAGCATCTCGGGCGATGCCAGCGCGAAGATCTGCGACGGGCCGTCGGCCACGCCGAACATCGCCAGCAGGCCCACGGCCAGCAATGCCGCCAGCTTGACGATCGCCTCCATCGCGATCGCCGCCACCACGCCATGGTGGCGCTCCTTGGCATCGACGTTGCGCGTGCCGAACAGCACCGTGAACACCGCCATGCCCACCGCGATCCAGAAGGCGATCTGGAACTGCGAGCCGGCGTCGCGCGGGCCGGTCAGGGTGTCGGGCCCGCTGTTGCTGATCACCTCGAAGCTGGTGGTCATGGCCTTGAGCTGCAGCGCGATGTAGGGCGTGGTGCTGACCACCGCGATCAGCGTGACCAGCGCCGCCAGGGCGGTGCTCTTGCCGTAGCGCGAGGACACCATGTCGGCGATCGAGGTGATGCCCTGCGCATGGGCGATGCGCACGATCTTGCGCAGCAGCACCCACCAGCCGATGAAGGCCAGCGTCGGGCCCAGGTAGATGGTGACGAACTCCAGCCCGCCGCGCGCCGCCGAGCCCACCGCGCCGTAGAAGGTCCACGAGGTGCAGTAGATCGAGATCGACAGCGTGTACACCAGCGGCGACTGCAGCCAGCCCGTGCGGCCGCTGCGCGCGCGGCGGTCGCCGAAGAAGGCGACCCCGAACAGCAGCGCCACGTACAGCAGCGCCGTGACGAGCACCAGGTTGGCCGACAGCATGGCGCGCGCTCAGCGCGGCGGGGGCGCCGCTGCCGCCTCGGCCGCTGCCGCCTCGGCGGCGGCCGGCGCGGGGTCGGTGGTGCCCGCGTCCTCGGCGGCCCCCAGCCGGCGTGCCAGCAGTGCCGCGGCGATGATCAGCGCCAGCCATACGCCGAACAGGTAGGCCACCAGCAGCGGCACGCCCAGCACGTGCCGCGCCCCGGTGAACAGCGTGATCACCGGCGGCATCAGCAGGAATGCCGCCAGCACCGGCAGCAGCGCCGCCGTGTCGCGCAGCCGCGGGCCGGCGGGGCTGGGCATCTTCACCGTTGCGGGCAGCCGCTCAGCGCGCCGCGAGCTCGCGCACGCGCTCGACGACCTCGCGGTTGGAGAAGGGCTTGGTCATGAAGCCCTCGGCGCCGATCTGCTCGACCAGGCGGCGGTCCTGCGCCTGGCCGCGGGCGGTGAGCACGATGACCGGGATGGACTTCAGTGCCGGATCGGCACGTGCGGCCTTCAGCACCTCGAAGCCGTTCATGCGCGGCAGCATCAGGTCCAGGATCAGCAGGTCGGGCGCGCGGGCGCGCAACTCGCGCAGTGCCGCCTCGCCATCCAGCGCCGTGCGCACGGCAAAGCCAGCGTGCTCCAGCACGAAGCTCAGGGATTCGACGATGTGGGGCTCGTCTTCCGCGATCAGCACGCACGTGGCCATCGCCAGTGTTTCCTGTGGCCCCGGGGGTCCGGGGCAGATGCGCGCGGCAGTTTAGCCCCTCAGGGGCCGGCCACCGGATCGAGGATGGGCGCCTCGGCGCGGTAAACGCAGTCGGTGCGCACGCACATCCGGCAGCTGGGGCCCACCGGCAGCGCGGGCGCCGACGAGCCCAGGTCCAGGCCCGCGCCATAGACGGTCTGGTCGGCGTGCAGCGCGTCGCAGGCCAGCATGATGGACTGCAGGCGCCGCGGCATCGCGAAGGCCGGGCGGCTCTTCTCGACCGTGCGCGCCACCAGCAGCAGGCGCTGGCCGTCGGGCAGCTCGACCAGCTGCCGCACGATGGTGCCCGGCACGTGCAGCGCCTGGTACACGGCCCACATCGGGCAGGCCGGCCCGTGGCGCGGCAGCGGCAGCCGCGGCAGCGGGAAGCGCTTGCTGGTGAACCCGGCCGCGTCCACCCGCATCAGCGCGAAGGGCAGGCCGGCCGCGCCGGGCCGGCGCAGCGTCACGAGCCGGTGGCACACCTGCTCGAAGCTGGCGCCGAAGCGCTGCGCCAGGCGGTCCACGTCGTGGTGCAGCGACAGCGCCGCTTCCAGGAAGGGCTCGTAGTGCGCCAGCACATCGTCCACCGGCCGGCCCTGCGTGTGCAGCTCGACGGCCAGCCGCGCCAGCTCGAAGCGGCGCGTGGCCGGCACCGCCTCGTCCGCCAGCACCAGGGTGCGGGTGGCGGCGTCGTAGGCCGCCATCGGCCGCAGCTCGCCGCGCACCAAGGTGGCCACCGGCTGCTGGCGCACGGTGACGCCCTGCACCTCGCGCAGGTAGGCGGCCAGCGCGGCCTCGCTGCCGTCGGCGGCCACGCCGGAGCGGGCGAGAAAGTCGTCCGCCGCCTGCTCGAGCTCGGCGAAATGGTTGTCGTGGTCCACCAGCAGGTCGTCCACTTCCTCGGTCGGCGTGACCGAGCGGGTGGCGGCGGCGTCCTTGTCGAAGAAGGCGGCCAGCGAACGCGCCACCTCGGCCAGGCGCGCGCTCTCCTGCTCGACGATGGCCAGGAAGCGCGTGCGGCGGACCGCGTCGAGGTCCTGCACCGTCTGCAGGATTTCGGCCGACGAGCGGATGGCCGTGGCCTGCGAGAGCAGGCTGTGCACCGCCTCGCGCAGGAAGGGGTCCTGCTGCAGGCGGTCGGAGAGCGCGTTCACCGCCTGGCCGCGGTCCACCCAGGCGCGATGCAGCCGCGCCAGCGCGCGCGCCCAGGCGCGGTGGCGGCCGGCCAGCGCGTGGGTGCTGCGCGGCTCGAGCTGCAGGTCCGCCAGCAGCGGCTCGCCGCACAGCGCGGCCAGGTCGGCCAGCAGGCGGCGCTCGGCGGCGCCGTCGATCTCGGCCAGGTCCACGCCCAGCGCGTCCGCGATGCGCTTGAGCAGTGCGCCGCCGATGGGCCGCTTGTCGCCCTCGATGAGGTTCAGGTACGAGGCGGAAATACCCACCTGCGCCGCCAGCGCGGCCTGCGTCACGCCCCGCGCACGGCGGCGCTCGCGCAGGTTGGCGCCGATCAGCGAGCTGCGCACCGCCACCGCCGATGCTGCGGCGCAAGGTCAAGAATCCACGGTGCTGTCGTCATTTGCTTGAAGTATTTACAAAATTCTTGAGGCAGGTCAATGAGTTGTTGTTCTGTTGACGACCGGCGGCCATGATCGGTGACCCCCGCCGAGGGGGCGTCACGGGGCGGCCGGGCCGCCCCTGCCCTGAATCTCAAGCTGAGGAGCGAAGCCCATGTCGTCGTCCAGATCCCCCCGCCGGAACGCGCCCGGCCTGTCGCGCCGCCGCATCCTGCAGGCCGCCGGCGTCGGTGGCGCCACCATGATCCCGGGCCTTGGCAGCATCGGCTGGGTGCATGCCGAGGACAAGCCGGCCATCGGCACCTGGCCCGCGGGCTCGCAGGGCGGCAGCATCTACATCGCCGCCGCCGTGCCGCTGACCGGCACCTATGCCGTGCAGGGCGCCGACGAGCTCAAGGGCTGGGAGCTGGCGGTCGAGCACATCAACACCAACCACGAGCTGATGAAGAAGCTCGCGCCGAAGATCAACAACGGCGTGCTCGGCAAGAAGATCGAGCTGAAGTCGGCCGATTCGGCCGCCAAGCCCAACCAGGCGCTGCAGGCCGCGCAGACCTTCATCAACCAGAACAAGGTCATCCTGATGACGGGGTCGACCTCGTCGGCGGTGGCGGTCGCGATGAACAAGTTCGCCCAGCGCGAGAAGATCCTGTACATGCCGGGCATCTCGGGCTCGAACGACACCACCGGCAAGGACTGCGTGCGCTACGGCTTCCGCCAGGGCTTCTTCGGCGAGATGGCGGCCAACGCCATCGGGCCGGTGATGCTCAAGCAGTTCGGCAAGAACCGCAAGGCAGCGTTCATGACGCCCGACTACACCTACGGCCACACCACCACCAAGTCGGTGATGGACTTCGTCACCAAGGAAGGTGGCTGGACGGTGGTGACCAACCAGGTCTCGCCGCTGGGCACGCAGGACTTCAGCCAGTACCTCACGAACATCGCCAACTCGGGCGCCGAGTTCCTGATCAACGTGAACTGGGGCCGCGACGCCGTGCTGTCGAGCCAGCAGGCCAAGCAGTTCGGCCTGCTGCCCAAGATGACGCTGGTGCTGCCCTACCAGATCCCGTTCATCGCACGCGAGGCCGGCGTGGACATCACCGCCGGCGTGCTGGCCGCCACCGACTTCTGGTGGACGCTGGAGGACAAGTACCCGCTGGCCAAGCAGTTCGTCGAGGCCTTCCGCAAGAAGTACGGGTACCGGCCGGAGTGGGGTGCCGAGAACGCCTACGTCAGCTTCGCGCACTGGGCGCGCATGGTCACCGAGGCCGGCAGCTTCTACCCGCCCGACGTCATCAAGCAGTTCGAGAAGGGCGAGACCATCCCCTCGCTGCTGGGCGACGTGCACTACCGCCCGCAGGACCACCAGTGCGTGCGTCCCGTGGTGCTGGTGCGCGGCAAGGCCAAGAAGGACATGAAGAACGACGAGGACTTCTGGGAAGTCGTCGACGTCGTGCCCGGCGAAAAGGTGATCCAGAAGCCCGAGGAGTTCGGCTGCAAGCTGGGCGACTACACCTGATGCGCCGCCGGCCGGGCGCGCGCGGGCCCGCCCGCCGCGCCCGACCCGACCGAACGAAGAGCAGGACGGACACAGCGTGCTCAACTGGGCCAACTTCATCTCGCAGTGCTTCAATGGCCTGGTGCTGGGCGCGCTGCTGGCGCTCATCTCCTCGGGCCTGACCATCATCTACGGCACGCTCGGTGTGCTCAACCTCGCGCATGGCGCGATGTTCATGCTGGGCGGCTACGCCGGCTGGATGGCCTACACGCACACCGGCTCGTTCCTGCTGGCCATCCTGGCCGGCTCGCTGTTCGTGATGGTGGTGGGCGTGGTGATGGAGCAGCTCATCATCCGCCGCTTCTACGACCGGCCGGCGGAAGACCAGCTGCTGGTCACCTTCGGCCTGGGCATCGTCTTCGTCGAGGCGGTGCGCTTCGTCTTCGGCAGCCTGTCCAAGACCGTGCCGCCGCCGGCGCTGTTGGCGGGCATCACGCCGCTGGGCTTCATGGTCTATCCGACCTACCGGCTGGCGCTGCTGGGCATCGTGGCGGTGGCGCTGCTGGCGCTGTACCTGGTGCTGTACCGCACCCGCATCGGCATGATCGTGCGCGCCGGCATCGAGGACGCGGTGATGGTGGACTCGCTGGGCATCAACATCCAGCGCGTGTTCATGCTCGTCTTCGGCATCGGGGCCATGGCCGCGGGCTTTGCCGGCGTCGTCAACTCGCCGGTGGTGGCCATCGCGCCGGACGTCGGCGACGCGATCCTGGTGCAGACCTTCGTCGTTGTCGTGATCGGCGGCGTCGGCTCCTTCCCCGGGGCCGTGCTGGGCGGGCTGATCGCCGGGCAGATCATCAGCCTGACCTCGATCGTCGACCCCGCCTATTCCTACGTGATGCTGTTCGTCGCGATGACCCTGGTGCTCGTGCTGCGCCCCTATGGGCTGCTGGGCACGGCCGGACGCGAATAAAGGCTGGCCGCTGCAATGCCGACCCGCAAAGACTCCTACACCGTCGAGATCCTCACGCTGCTGGCGCTGGTGGCTGCGCCCTTCGTGCTGCCGCACCTGGGCTTCTCGCCCACCACGCTCAACCGCGTGCTCATCTGGGGCCTGGTGGGCATCGGCTTCGACCTGCTGTTCGGCTTCACCGGGCTGCTGTCCTTCGGCCAGGCCGCCTTCTTCGGCACCGGCGGGATGTTCGCCGCCTATCTGCTGACGCAGACCTCGTTCGACAACACCGTGGCCGCCGCGCTCGCCGGCACGGTGGTGGCCGGCATCGTGGGCTACCTGATCGGCCTGCTGGCGCTGCGACGCACCGGCATCTACTTCGCGATGATCACGGTGGCGATCTCGGAGGTCTTCTTCTTCCTCGAGTTCAACCCGCTGTCGGCCTACACCGGCGGCGAGAACGGACTGCCGGGCGTGCCCTCGCCGAACCTGAAGCTGGGCTTCACCAGCTTCACCTTCGACAGCAACCTGACGATGTACGGCTTCTTCGCCTTCTGGTATTTCATAGGCATCGTCATCGCGCTGCGCATCGTGCGCTCGCCCTTCGGGCTGCTGCTGCGCGCCATCCGCGACAACCCGCTGCGCGCGCAGGCCCTGGGCCACGACATCCAGCGCTACAAGCACACGGTGTTCGTCGTCGCGGCCATGTACGCCGGCTTCGGCGGCAGCCTGCTGGGCATGCTGCAGGGCTTCATGCCGCCCGACGCCTTCATGTTCGCGACCTCCGGCGAGATCGTCATGCAGACGGCCATCGGCGGCGCCGGCTGGCTGTTCGGCCCGGTGCTGGGCGCCACGGTGTGGCTGTTCCTGAGCGACTTCTTCCAGACCACGCTGAACCTGGGCGCCACCTGGAAGCTGGTGCTGGGTGTGGTCTTCGTGCTGCTGGTGGTGTTCCTGCGCCACGGGCTGGTGGGGGCCATCGTCGGCCTTTACCGCGTGCTGCGGCCGCGTCAGGCGGCAGCACCGCCCGCCGCCGCGGCGCCGGCGCCCGTGGCACCGGCCGTGCCGGCAGCGCCGCTGGCCCACAAGGCCACGCGCGGCAGCAGCGGTCCCATCCTGCGCGTGGAGGGCCTGAGCAAGCGCTACGGCGGCCTGCTGGCCAACAGCGAGATCGACTTCAGCGTCGACCATGGCGAGATCCGCGGCATCATCGGTCCGAATGGCGCGGGCAAGAGCACCTTCTTCAAGATGCTCACCTGCGAGGTCAAGCCCACGGCCGGCCGGATCGTCTTCGACGGCCGGGACATCACCGCGCTGCACGTCACCGACGCCTGTCAGTTGGGCCTGACCAAGAGCTACCAGATCAACCAGCTCTTCGACCGCCTCACGGTGCGCCAGAACCTGGCCATTGCGGCGATGGGCGAGTTGCGCGGCAAGTTCCGGCTCGACCTGCTGAAGTCGCTGTCCAGGGTGCCCGGCCTGCACGCGCAGGTGGACAGCACCGCCGCTCTGGTGCACCTGAGCGGCCGGCTGGACACGCCCGTGTCCGAGCTGGCCTATGGCGAGAAGCGGCGGCTGGAGATCGGCCTGGCGCTGGCCACATCGCCCAGCCTGCTGCTGCTGGACGAGCCGCTGGCCGGCATGAGCCCGCAGGAACGCGCCGAGACGGTGGCGCTGCTGAAGTCCATCGCCGCCGGCCGCACGATGATCGTCATCGATCACGACATGGACGCACTCTTCGAACTGGTCGGCAAGGTCACGGTGCTGCAGGAAGGCCGCCTGCTGGTGGAAGGCACGCCCGACGAGATCCGCAGCAACCCCGCGGTGCAGGACGCCTACCTCGGCGGCATCCACGACGAGGAGGCCGTGGCATGAGCCTCCTCGAAGTCACCGACCTGAACAGCTACTACGGCGACAGCCACATCCTGTTCGACGTTTCGCTGCGCGTGGACAAGCACGAGGTGGTGGCGCTGCTGGGGCGCAACGGCGCCGGCAAGTCCACCACGCTGAAGAGCCTGATGGGCGTGGTGCGGCCCCGCACCGGCAGCGTCAGGCTCGACGGCAAGGAACTGGCGGGCCTGAAGTCGCATGGCATCGCCGGCGAAGGCATGCAGCTGGTGCACGAGGACCGGCGCATCTTCGGCAGCCTGAACGTCGAGGAGAACCTCCTGCTGGCCGGGCTGACGGCCAGGAACCGCTGGCCGCTGGAGCGCGTCTACGAGATGTTCCCGCGCCTGAAGGAGCGCCGCGGCAGCCGCGGCACCGACCTCTCCGGCGGTGAGCAGCAGATGCTGGCGATCGCCCGCGCGCTGGTGCGCGAGCCCAAGATCATCCTGCTGGACGAGCCCTTCGAGGGCCTGGCCCCGGTGATCGTGCGGGACCTGGTGCGCGCCTGCCGCGAGCTGGCGCGCGCCGGCCAGACCATCGTGCTGGTGGAGCAGAACCTGGCCGCCACGCTGGCGCTGGCCACCCGCGTGTACATCATCAACAACGGCCACATCGTGCATGAGGGGCCGGCGGCCGAGCTGAAGGCGCAGCCGGACATCCTGCAGCGCTACCTGGGTGTGTGAACGCCGCTCGGTGGCCCGCCCGGACCGCCTGCAAGGGCCAGTCTGGCGCGACCCGAAGCGCAGCGGCGGCTGAGCCTAACTGGCCGCGTCAGGCGCGCTGCGCGGGCGGCGGGCCGCGCCCAGCAGGGCCAGCCCGGCCAGTGCGAGCGCGATGCTGGTCGGCTCCGGCACGCCGTTGGCGGGCGTCACGATGTCGAAGCTGCCGCTGCCGCTGGCCAGCGGGCCGCCGGTCACGCTGTTGAGCGTGTAGGTGCCGGTGAAGCTGACCTGGCCGGGGCCGAAGGCTGCGGCCGCATCGGCGATCGCGGCGGCCTGGGCCGCGTCGTCGCACACCGCCGGCGCCGGCGGGCAATAGGCCGCGAAGCTGTTGCCGCTGCCGCGACCGGCCAGTGCGTCGACCAACTGCGTATCCGCGCCGCTGGTGATGTACAGGTCGTCGCCGCCCCCCAGCTTGCCATCGGCGCCGAACCGGATGCCGACATAGCCGTCGCTGTAGGTGTAGCCATTCGGGAAGCCGAAGCCCAGCAGGTTGCCGGGGTCGGAACTGACGGCATTGAAGCTCAGCTGGCTGATCGAGAACTGCGTGCCTTGGCCGTCGATGAACAGCGCGAAGGTCATGCGGTTGCCCAATTCCGCGGCATACGCGGCGCCGAAGGCCGCGCCGGGATTGGTGACGCCGTGCCAGGAATTGAAGCCGGTGAC
>JBGAHJ010000045.1:0-11817 GCA_044226255.1 Rubrivivax sp. | reverse complement strand
GGCTTCGCCGCCGAACTTGGCCGCCAGGATCGTCGTGATCGCCGCCGTCAGCGTCGTCTTGCCATGGTCCACGTGACCGATCGTCCCCACGTTCACGTGAGGCTTGGTGCGTTCGAACTTACCTTTTGCCATTTCTCGTTCCTCGAAAAGAGCAGTGCCAGTGCGTTGGTTTTAGGTTTCCGCCGGAGCCCGGTTCCGCCTGCCACTGGCAGCAGGCGGGAACCCCGGCGAAGACCGTCTAAAAGGAAAGGGCTCGCGAAGCGACCGCCCGCTCTTCCTCTTGTTACTTGCCGCGCGCGGTGATGATGGCGTCGGCGACGTTCTTCGGAGCTTCGCTGTAGTGCTTGAACTCCATCGTGTACGTGGCGCGGCCCTGCGACATCGAACGCAGCGTGGTGCTGTAGCCGAACATCTCGGACAGCGGCACCTCGGCCTTGATGATCTTGCCGCCGCCGGGCATGTCGTCCATGCCCTGCACCATGCCGCGGCGGGACGACAGGTCGCCCATCACCGAGCCGGCGTAGTCTTCCGGCGTTTCCACCTCGACGGCCATCATCGGCTCCAGGATCACCGGGTTGGCCTTGCGGCAGGCGTCCTTGAAGCCCATCGACGCGGCCATCTTGAACGCGTTTTCGTTCGAGTCCACCTCGTGGTACGAACCGAAGGTCAGCGTGACCTTCACGTCCACCACCGGGTAGCCGGCCAGCACGCCGTTGGGCAGCGTGTCCTCGATGCCCTTCTGCACCGCCGGGATGAACTCGCGCGGCACCACGCCGCCCTTGATGGCGTCGACGAACTCGAATCCCTTGCCCGGCTCCTGCGGCTCGACCTTCAGCACGACGTGGCCGTACTGGCCCTTGCCGCCCGACTGGCGCACGAACTTGCCTTCCACGTCCGACACCGGCTTGCGGATCGTCTCGCGGTAGGCCACCTGCGGCTTGCCGACGTTGGCTTCCACGCCGAACTCGCGCTTCATGCGGTCGACGATGATTTCCAGGTGCAGCTCGCCCATGCCGGAGATGATGGTCTGGCCACTCTCCTCGTCGGTGCGCAGGCGGAACGAGGGGTCTTCCGCCGCCAGGCGCCCGAGGGCCACGCCCATCTTCTCCTGGTCGGCCTTGGTCTTGGGCTCCACGGCCTGGCTGATCACCGGCTCCGGGAACACCATGCGCTCGAGCGTGATCACGCTGTCGGGGTCGCACAGCGTCTCGCCCGTGGTCACGTCGCGCAGGCCCACGCAGGCGGCGATGTCGCCGGCCAGGATCTCCTTGATCTCTTCGCGCTGGTTGGCGTGCATCTGCAGGATACGGCCGATGCGCTCCTTCTTGCCGCGGATCGGGTTGAAGACCGAGTCGCCGCTCTTCAGCACGCCCGAGTAGACGCGCACGAACGTCAGCTGGCCGACGTAGGGGTCGGTCATCAGCTTGAACGCCAGGGCAGCGAACTTCTCGCCGTCGTCGGCCTTGCGGCTGGCCGGCTGCTCGTCCTCGTCCGTGCCCGTGACCGGGGGGATGTCCACCGGCGAAGGCAGGAACTCGATGACGGCGTCCAGCATGCGCTGCACGCCCTTGTTCTTGAAGGCGGTGCCGCACAGCATCGGCTGGATCTCGGTGGCGATCGTGCGCGTGCGCAGGCCCTGCTTGATCTCTTCCTCGGTCAGCTCGCCCGACTCGAGGTACTTGTTCATCAGGTCTTCGCTGGCCTCGGCGGCGGCCTCGATCATCTGCTCGCGCCACTTCTGCGCGTCGGCCTGCAGTTCGGCCGGGATGTCGCGGTACTCGAACTTCATGCCCTGGCTGGCCTCGTCCCAGATGATCGCCTTCATCTTGAACAGGTCCACCACGCCGGTGAAGTTGTCCTCCGCGCCGATGGGAATCACCACCGGCACGGGGTTGGCCTTCAGGCGCGTCTTCATCTGGTCGTAGACCTTGAAGAAGTTGGCGCCGGTGCGGTCCATCTTGTTGACGAACGCGAGGCGCGGCACCTTGTACTTGTTGGCCTGGCGCCAGACGGTCTCCGACTGCGGCTGCACGCCGCCCACGGCGCAGTACACCATGCAGGCGCCGTCGAGCACGCGCATCGAACGCTCCACCTCGATGGTGAAGTCGACGTGCCCCGGGGTGTCGATGATGTTGAAGCGGTGCTCGGGGAAGGACAGGTCCATGCCCTTCCAGAAGCAGGTGGTCGCAGCCGACGTGATCGTGATGCCACGCTCCTGCTCCTGCTCCATCCAGTCCATCGTGGCCGCACCGTCGTGCACCTCACCGATCTTGTGGTTCACACCCGTGTAGTACAGGATGCGCTCGGTGGTGGTGGTCTTGCCGGCATCGATGTGCGCTGAGATACCGATGTTGCGGTAGCGCTCGATGGGGGTCTTGCGGGCCATGATGAATCTCCAAATGCAGGGGCCGCCTTGCGGGTTGGTGTTAACCCGTAAGGCGGCCGGAAGACAGGTTTAGAAGCGGAAGTGCGAGAACGCCTTGTTCGCTTCGGCCATGCGGTGGACTTCGTCGCGCTTCTTCACGGCGCCGCCACGGCCTTCGCTGGCCTCGAGCAGTTCGTTGGCCAGACGGGCAGCCATCGACTTCTCGCCGCGCTTGCGGGCGCTTTCCTTCAGCCAGCGCATGGCCAGGGCCTGCCGGCGGACGGGGCGAACTTCCACGGGAACTTGGTAGTTCGCACCGCCGACGCGGCGGGACTTGACCTCGACCATCGGCTTGATGTTGTTCAGCGCCACCATGAAGATCTCGAGCGGATCCTTGTTGGCCTTCTTCTCGACCTGGTCGAGGGCGCCGTAGATGATGCGCTCGGCGATCGCCTTCTTGCCCGATTCCATGATGACGTTCATGAACTTGGACAGGTCGACGGAGCCGAACTTCGGGTCCGGCAGGATCTCGCGCTTGGGTACTTCGCGACGACGTGGCATGGGAGTCTTCCTTCTTCGGTTTCAGTTGGCGCCGGCTGCGAGACCGGTGCCGCGAAGGGTCATCAAGGCCCTTCACTTACTCGGCCGGCCCTCGAAGGCCGGCCGCAACGGTGCGGCTTGTCTTAAGCCTTCTTCGGGCGCTTCGCGCCGTACTTCGAGCGCGACTGCTTGCGATCCTTGACGCCTTGCAGGTCCAGCGAGCCGCGCACGATGTGGTAGCGCACGCCCGGCAGGTCCTTCACGCGGCCGCCGCGCACGAGCACCACCGAGTGCTCCTGCAGGTTGTGGCCTTCGCCGCCGATGTAGCTGATGACCTCGAAGCCGTTGGTCAGGCGCACCTTGGCGACCTTCCGCAGCGCGGAGTTCGGCTTCTTCGGCGTGGTGGTGTAGACGCGGGTGCAGACCCCGCGGCGCTGCGGCGAGTTCTGCATCGCCGGCGACTTGCTCTTGGTGACCTCGGCCTGGCGGCCTTGGCGCACGAGCTGGTTGATGGTGGGCATGAGTAACTTGTTCCCGTTTGAAGCTACTGTGGGTGGTTTCTTCCCCCGGCGCAGCCCTGAACCGAATGCCGTTCGAAAACGGCTCCACGGGGCAAAGTTCGCCGAAAAGCCTTCTAGTATATTCCGCCGCGCCGATGCCAGCAAATGACGCCCTGGTTCTGGATACCAATGTGGTGCTCGACTGGCTGCTTTTTGCCGATCCCGGCACGGCGGCGCTGGCTGAAGCGCTGACCGCCGGCACCGTGCGCTGGCTCTGCTGCGGCCCGATGCGCGACGAGTTCGAGCGCACGCTGGGGTACCGGACGCTGCAGTCTTGGAATCCGGACTGTGAGCGCTTGCTCTCCGAATTCGATCGACATGCCATTGTCCTGCCGACGCCGGCCACGATGCCAGCGCTGCGCTGCACCGATCCTGACGACCAGGTCTTCCTGGATCTGGCCGTCGCCGCCGGCGCGCACTGGCTGCTCACGCACGACCGCGCCCTGTTGCGGCTGCGGCGTCGTGCCGCGGCGCTGGGGGTGCAGGTGATGGCACCCGGCCGCTGGACCCTCTAGCGCCCTTCTCCTACAGCCGCCGGCGACGGCGCCCGACAGGCACCCCCGAGGCGCCTGATGAAACTGCCTGCATTGCCCTTCACGAGGTGAGCCATGCAGCAGCAAGCCGTTGGAAACCGCCTGGCGCTCGACGCGCCGCGCCATGCCCCGCGCCCGACCGTGTTCTTCCACCGGTCGAATCCCGGCCAGTCCGCAGACAGCCACGACGCCGTGACCAAGTCGCACGTGGCCCGCTCGCTGGCCTCGCTGCTGGGCGGCGAGTTCGGCGGCGATCTGCCGGCGCAGCCGGACGGCTCCGCACCGGCCTACCTGGTGCCCACCGAGACCATCACCAGCCTGGCCGAAGCGCGCCGGCTGGGCATCGCCGGCGTCGACGATCTCTTCGGCGGCGTGGTGCCGCACCCTTTCGTCGCCACCAAGCTGATCTCCCACCCGCTGGTGGAAGACGCCACCGCTGCTCCGGTGGGCTGGAGCCGCGCCTGCGGCGAGCGCAACCGATCGGCCGTGCTGCCCGGCTACTCCGTGTTCAGCGCGGGCGACGCGCGCAAGGCCTTCGACCGGCTGGCGCCGACGGGCGCCGTGCGCCTGAAGGACCCCGGCGGCGTGGGCGGCGGCGGCCAGTGGGTGGCGCATGACCGCGACGACTTCGAATCGCGCCTGGCCACCTTCGACGCCGAAACGCTGGCCGCCCACGGCCTGGTGCTGGAGCTGGACCTGAACGAGCCCAGGACCTACAGCGTCGGCCAGGTCGTCGTGGGCGAGCTCAGGGCCTGCTACATCGGCGTGCAGTCGCTCACCCGCAACAACCACGGGCAGTCGGTCTACGGCGGCTCGAGCCTGCTGGTGACACGCGGCACGATGGACAGCCTGCTGCAGCTGGGCCTGGAGCCGGCGATGCACACCGCCGTGCAGCAGGCGCTGGTCTACCACCACGCGGCGCTGGACTGCTTCACCGGCATGTTCGCCTCGCGCTGCAACTACGACGTGATCCAGGGCCGCGACGCCGCGGGCCGCGAGCACACCGGCGTGCTGGAGCAGTCGTGGCGCATCGGTGGCGCCAGCGGCGCCGAGGCAGCCGCGCTGCACGCCTTCCGCGACGAACCGCGCCTGCAGCGGGTGCGGGCCTCCACCGTCGAGGTCTATGGTGATGCGGTGCGGCTGCCGTCCGGCGCCAAGGTGACCTACTCCGGCGTCGACGCCCACGCCGGGCGCCTGACGAAGTACGTGCTGGTGGCGGCGCATGTCCACGCTTGAGGACACGCTCGAGATCGCGGTCGACAACGGTCGCATCGCGGCCACGCTCGTCACGCCGGGCACCCTGATCCCCGGCGTGCTCTTCGTGCATGGCTGGGGCGGCAGCCAGGAGCAGTACCAGGCACGAGCCCGCGACGTGGCCGCGCTCGGCTGCGTCTGCCTCACGTTCGACCTGCGCGGCCATGCCCGCACGCGCCAGCAGTTCGAGACCGTCACCCGCGAGGACAACCTGCGCGACGTGCTTGCGGCCTACGACACGCTCGTCCACCGCCGCCACGTCGATCCGTCGGCCATCGCGGTGGTCGGCAGCAGCTACGGCGGCTATCTCGGCACCATCCTCAGCACGTTGCGCCCGGTGAAGTGGCTCGCGCTGCGCGCGCCGGCGCTGTACCACGACGACGGCTGGGACACGCCGAAGCTCGCGCTTCACAAGGCCTATGACCTGCGCACCTGGCGCCAGACCACGGTGCCCCCCGGCGACAACCGCGCGCTGCGCGCCTGCCGCCAGTTCGAGGGCGACATGCTGCTGATCGAGTCCGAGCAGGACACCATCATCCCGAAGGCGGTGCTCACGAGCTACCGCGAGGCTGCCACCCACACCCGCTCGCTCACCTACCGCTGCCTGGACGGCGCCGACCACGGCCTGACGTCCGAAAGCGACCAGCGCGCCTACTCCACGGTGCTGCTGGCATGGCTGAAGGAAATGATCGTCGGCGCGCGCCGCGGGCCGGTGGTGCCGCCGTTGCCGGAGGTGCACGAGCCCGAGTCTCCGACCAAGGCCGAGGCATGAAGAAGTCGCTGCAGCTGCGCGTGCTGACCGTCAACACGCACAAGGGTTTCACCGTGATGAACCGGCGCTTCGTGCTGCCCGAGCTGCGCGACGCGGTGCGGGCCGTGAACGCCGACGTGGTGTTCCTGCAGGAGGTGCAGGGCACGCACGATCGCCACTCCCGGCGCATCACCAGCTGGCCGGCCGCGCCGCACTACGAGTTTCTCGCCGACGAGATCTGGCCGCAGTACGCCTACGGGCGCAACGCGGTGTACCCGAACGGCCACCACGGCAACGCGGTGCTGTCGAAGTTCCCGATCGTCGCGCACCAGAACCACGACGTCTCGGTGGGCCGGCACGAGGCACGCGGGCTGCTGCACTGCACGCTGAGCGTGCCGGGCGAGGCAACGACGATCCATGCGATCTGCGTGCACCTGGGTTTGATGGAGATGCACCGCCGGCGCCAGCTGGAGCTGCTGTGCGAGATCGTCGCGCGCCAGGTGCCCGCCGACGCGCCGCTGCTGGTGGCCGGCGACTTCAACGACTGGCGTGATCGCGCCCACCGCGTGCTCAAGCGCGGCGCCGGCCTCGACGAGGTGTTCGTGCGCGCGCAGGGCCGCGCCGCGCGCACCTTTCCCGCCCGCCTGCCGCTGCTGCGCCTGGACCGCATCTACGTGCGCAACGCGCACGCGCACCGGCCGGTGGCGCTGCCGCGCCACCCGTGGTCGCGACTCTCCGACCATGCGCCGCTGGCCGCGGAGGTGACGCTGTGAGGCCGCTGCGCAAGACCCGCTGGCTGCCCGGCAACGACGCGCGGCTGCTCGAGAACGGCGAGGCCTTCTTCCCGGCGGTGTTCGAGGCGATCCGGGCCGCGCGGCACGAGGTGCTGGTGGAGACCTTCATCCTGTTCGAGGACAAGGTGGGGCTCGCCCTGCACGAGGCGCTGTGCGCAGCCGCGCGGCGCGGCGTGCGGGTGGACCTGCTCATCGACGGCTTCGGCTCGCCCGACCTCAGCGAGCACTTCATCCACGCACTGGCCGAGGCCGGCGTCCACCTGCGCACCTTCGATCCCGGCAAGCCCTGGTTCGGCATGCGCATGAACGTGCTGCGCCGCATGCACCGCAAGATCGTCGTGGTGGACGGCGAGCAGGCGTTCATCGGCGGCATCAACTATTCCGCCGACCACCTGGCCGACTTCGGCCCCGAGGCCAAGCAGGACTACGCGGTGGCGCTGCGCGGCCCCGTCGTCGACGAGATCCGGCGCTTCGCGTTGCGCGCCATACGCAGCGCGCGGCCCGAGCCGCCGCGCGCACCGGCGCCGGCCGGCCCGGCGCAGGCGATGCTCGTCACGCGCGACAACGTGCGCCACCGCAACGACATCGAGCGCCACTACCGCATCGCGATCCGCGCGGCGCGCAAGCGCGTGCTGATCGCCAACGCCTACTTCTTCCCCGGCTGGCGCATGCTGCACGAGCTGCGCCGAGCGGCCCGGCGCGGCGTGGACGTGCAGCTGATCCTGCAGGGCCAGCCCGACGTGCCGCTGGCCCGCAAGGCGGCGTCGCTGCTGTACGAGCACCTCATCGCCGACGGCGTGACGATCCACGAGTACTGCGAGCGCCCGCTGCACGGCAAGGTGGCGGTGGTCGACGACGACTGGGCCACGGTGGGTTCGAGCAACCTCGACCCGCTGAGCCTGTCGCTGAACCTGGAGGCCAACGTCATCCTGCGCGACGCGGGCTTCGCGGACCACCTGGCCGGGCGGCTGCAGCACCTGATCGACCATGCCTGCCATCGCGTGGAGGTGCCGCGGGGCACCGCCGGCTGGCGCCCGTGGGCGCAGTTGCGGGCCACGCTGGTGTTCCACTTCATGCGCAACTTCCCCGCATGGGCCGAGTGGCTGCCACGGCACGTGCCGCGGCTGAAGCTGTTCCGGCGTTCGGGCGCGGTGGCCGACGCGGCCGGCCCGTCCGCGGAAGGCCATGCACGCTGAGGCCGCGCCGGCGCCGCAGGCCAGGCCGCGGTCGCACGCAGCGCTGAGGCGCTGGCTGGGACGCCTCTTCCTGCTGGTGGTGGCCGTGCTGCTGGTGCGGCTGTCGCAGCGGGTGGACTGGGCCGAGGCCTGGCAATCGCTGCGATCGCTGCCCGGCACCACGCTGTGGATGGCCGGCGGCCTGTGCGCGCTGAGTCATGCGCTCTACAGCAGCTACGACCTGATCGGTCGCCACCAGACGCGCCACGGCCTGCCGGCGTGGCGCAGCGCGTCGGTGGGCTTCATGTCCTACGCGTTCAACCTGAACCTGGGCGCGCTGGTGGGCGGCGTCGCATTCCGCTACCGCCTCTACTCGAACCTCGGGCTCGACGCGCCGACCGTCACGCGCGTGCTGCTGCTCAGCATGCTCACCAACTGGGTGGGCTACGCGGCACTGGCCGGCAGCGTGCTGCTGCTGGCGCCGCCCGACCTGCCGGCGAGCTGGGGCCTCGCCCATTCGGCCCTGCCGGCGGCCGGCGGCGCGCTGCTGCTGGTGGCGCTCGGCTACGTGACGGCCTGCTTCGCCGCCGGTGGCCGCACCTGGCGGCTTCGCGGCCACGCGTTCACGCTGCCGTCGGGCCGCCTCGCGCTGCTGCAGCTGGTGCTGGCGGCAGCGGGCTGGGCGCTGATCGCCAGCATCGTCTGGGTGCTGCTGCAGCAGCGCGTGCCCTATCCGATGGTGCTCGGTGCGCTGCTGACCGCCGCGGTGGCCGGGGTGCTCACCCACGTGCCGGCGGGCCTGGGCGTGCTCGAGGCGGTGTTCATGCTGCTGCTCGACGGGCACGTCCCGCAGGGCCCGCTGCTGGGGGCGCTGCTGGCCTACCGGGCGCTGTACTACCTGCTGCCGCTGGCGCTGGCGACCGCGTGCTTCATCGCCTTCAACGCGCAAAGGAAGAAGGGCGGCCGAAGCCGCCCTTCCTGATGGCTGACCGAAGCCAGCCGGGTCGTGGTCGCCCTTACTCGGCGTCGCCGCCCACCGGGCCGGCCGTGGCCGCCGCGTCGACGTTGGCCATCTGCACCGCCGCCAGCTCCTCGGCTTCCTGCAGCGCAATGGCGCGACGCTCGCTCTCGTCCATCGCCTCCTTGGCCTTGCGGGCCTCGTGGAAGGCCATGCCGGTACCCGCCGGGATCAGGCGGCCGACGATCACGTTCTCCTTCAGGCCACGCAGCTCGTCGCGCTTGCCCATGATGGCAGCCTCGGTGAGCACGCGGGTGGTCTCCTGGAACGAGGCCGCGGAGATGAACGAGTCGGTCGACAGCGAGGCCTTGGTGATGCCCAGCAGCACGTCGGCATGCGTGGCCGTGACCTTGCCGTCGGCTCGCAGCGCGTCGTTGGTGTCCAGCAGCTCCGAACGCTCGACCTGCTCGCCGGCGATGTAGCCGCTGTCGCCCGGGTTGACGATCTGCACGCGGCGCAGCATCTGGCGAACGATCACCTCGATGTGCTTGTCGTTGATCTTCACGCCCTGCAGGCGGTAGACGTCCTGCACCTCGTCGACGATGTAGCGCGCCAGTTCCTCGATGCCCAGCAGGCGCAGGATGTCCTGCGGATCCGCCGCGCCGTCGACGATCAGCTCGCCGCGGTTCACCACCTGGCCTTCGTGCACCAGGATGTTCTTCTCCTTGGGCACCAGCTCCTCGTACACCTTGCCGTCCGGGTCGGTGATCTGCAGGCGCACCTTGCCCTTGGTCTCCTTGCCGAAGCTGATGGTGCCGGTGATCTCGGCCAGCGTGCCGACATCCTTCGGCGAACGGGCTTCGAAGAGCTCGGCCACCCGCGGCAGACCGCCGGTGATGTCGCGCGTCTTCTGGCCTTCCATCGGGATGCGCGCCAGCACTTCGCCGGGGGCGAGGTCCTGGCCGTCGCGCACCTGGATCAGCGAGCCCACCGGGAAGCCGATCGTCACCGAGTGGTCGGTGCCGGGGATCTTCACCTCGTGGCCGGCCGCGTCCAGCAGCTTCACCTGCGGGCGCACCACCTTCGCGGCACCGCGGCGCTTCGGGTCGATGACCACCAGCGTCGACAGGCCCGTCACTTCGTCCACCTGCTTGGCGACGGTGACGCCTTCCTCGACGTTCTCGAACTTCGCGCGGCCGGCGAATTCCGTGATGATCGGGCGCGTCAGCGGGTCCCAGTTGGCCAGCACGGTGCCGGCCTTCACGCTCTGGTCGGGCTTGACGTTCAGCGTGGCGCCGTACGGCAGCTTGTGGCGCTCGCGCTCGCGGCCGTGCGGGTCGCTGATGACGATCTCGCCGGAACGCGAGATCACGACCAGCACGCCCTTGCCGTTGGTGACGTAGCGCATCGTGGCGTTGAAGCCGATGATGCCGTCGCTCTTGGCGTCCACGCTCGAGGCCACGGCCGCACGCGACGCCGCACCACCGATGTGGAAGGTGCGCATCGTCAGCTGCGTGCCGGGTTCGCCGATCGACTGCGCGGCGATCACGCCGATCGCCTCGCCCACGTTCACCAGGCCGCCGCGGCCCAGGTCGCGGCCGTAGCACTTGGCGCAGATGCCGAAGCGCGTGTCGCAGGTCAGCGCGGTGCGGACCTTCACCTCGTCGACGCCGGCGGCCTCGATGGTGTCGATCAGGTCCTCGTCGAGCATCGTGCCCGCGTCGATCATCGATTCCTGCGTCTCGGGGTGCAGCACCTCGATGGCGGTCACGCGGCCCAGGATGCGGTCGCGCAGCGATTCGATGACCTCACCGCCTTCCACCAGCGCGCGGCGGTTCATGCCGTTCTGGGTGGCGCAGTCGTTCTCGGTGACCACGAGGTCCTGCGTCACGTCGACCAGGCGACGCGTCAGGTAGCCCGAGTTCGCGGTCTTCAGCGCCGTGTCCGCCAGGCCCTTGCGGGCGCCGTGCGTGGAGATGAAGTACTGCAGAACGTTCAGGCCTTCGCGGAAGTTCGCGGTGATCGGCGTCTCGATGATGGAGCCGTCAGGCTTGGCCATCAGGCCGCGCATGCCGGCCAGCTGGCGGATCTGCGCCGCGGAGCCGCGCGCACCCGAGTCGGCCATCATGTAGATGGAGTTGAACGACTCCTGGTCCACCTGCTTGCCGTGGCGGTCCTGCACCTTCTGCTTGGACAGCTGGCTCATCATGACCTTGCCGACTTCGTCGCCGGTCTTGCCCCAGATGTCCACCACCTTGTTGTAGCGCTCGCCGGCGGTGACGAGACCCGAGACGTACTGCTGCTCGATCTCCTTCACTTCCTTCTCGGCGCGCTCGATCAGGCCGTGCTTCTCCTTGGGCACCAGCATGTCGTCGATGGCGATCGAGATGCCGGCGCGCGTGGCCAGCCGGAAGCCGCTCTGCAGCAGCTTGTCGGCGAACACCACGGTGTCCTTCAGGCCGCACTTGCGGAAGCTCGCGTTGATGAGACGCGAGATCTCCTTCTTCTTCAGCGCCTTGTTGATGTTCGAGAACGGCAGGCCCTTGGGCAGGATCTCGGACAGCAGCGCGCGGCCGACGGTGGTGTCGACGAGCTTGGTCTCGGGCACGAACTCGCCGTTCGCGTCCTTGCTCCACTCGGTCAGCATGACGCTGATCTTCGCGGTGATCTCCACCGAGCCGCTGTCCAGCGCGCGCTGCAGCTCCAGCAGGTCGGTGAAGACCATGCCTTCGCCCTTGCCGTTGATGCGCTCGCGGGTGGCGTAGTACAGGCCCAGCACCACGTCCTGCGACGGCACGATCGACGGTTCGCCGTTGGCCGGGAACAGCACGTTGTTGGAGGCCAGCATCAGCGTGCGGGCTTCCATCTGCGCTTCGATCGACAGCGG
>JBGAHJ010000044.1:0-12023 GCA_044226255.1 Rubrivivax sp. | reverse complement strand
CTGGCCGAGATCAAGACCTATGCCGACGGCATCGGCCCCTGGAAGCCGCAGGTGATGACCCTGAAGGTCTCGCCGTGGAAGGACAAGAACGCCGACGGCACGCCCTACACCGGCGCGCTGGCCGACGTGAACTCGGTGGCACCGAACGCGGTGATCGCCGATGCGCACAAGGCCGGCCTGTTCGTGCACGTCTACACCTTCCGCAGCGAGAAGAAGTACCTGGCCGGCGCCTACGGCGGCGACCCGGTGGCGGAGTACCTGGCCTTCTTCCGGGCCGGCGTCGACGGCGTGTTCAGCGACTTCGCGAACCAGGCGGTCGCGGCCCGCGCCACCTATCTGAAGGAAACCGGGCGCTGAGCCCCGGCGCCTGTCACGACGACGTCACCGCAGCTCACGACCATCGCCGGCGGTCCACCAAGGAGTCACGATGCAGACAGCCGCCGTGCTGGTGAGCGGGTTGTGCAAGCGCTTCGGGCAGCGCCAGGCGCTGGCCGATGTGAGCCTGACGGTGCAGCGCGGCGAGATGATCGCGCTGCTCGGTGCATCGGGCTCGGGCAAGTCCACGCTGCTGCGGCACCTGAACGGGCTGCACCGCGCCGATGCGGGCAGCACCTCACGCGTCGAGGTGCTGGGCCAGGTGCTGCAGCAGGGCGGCCGGCTGGCACCGAACGCGCGCGCGCAGCGCAGCCGCATCGCCACCGTGTTCCAGCAGTTCAACCTGGTGGACCGGCTCTCGGTGATGAGCAACGTGCTGGCCGGTGCGCTGCACCGCATGCCGACCTGGCGCGGCTGCACCGGCCGCTTCGACGAGGCCGAGCGTCAGCGCGCCTGGGCCGCGCTGTGCGACGTGGGTATCGAGACCTGCGCCTGGCAGCGCGCGTCCACGCTCTCGGGCGGCCAGCAGCAGCGCGCAGCGATCGCCCGCGCGCTGGTGCAGGGCGCCGAGCTGGTGCTGGCCGACGAACCCATCGCCTCGCTCGACCCGGCCTCCAGCGCCCGCGTGATGGAACTGCTGGCCGCGCTGAACCAGCAGCGCGGCGTCACCGTGATCGTCTCGTTGCACCAGGTGGACTACGCGATGCGCTACTGCCCGCGCACCGTGGCGCTGCGCGCCGGCCGCGTGCTGTACGACGGCCCCTCGGCCGCGCTGACGGCCGAGCGGCTGCGCCAGCTGTACGGCGCCGAGGCCTCCGAGCTGCTGGCACCGGCCACCACCCCCGACCCCGAACCCGAGGCACTGCCGCTGGCCGCCGCGCTGCAGGCGGCCTGAGCGCAGTCACCTCGCTGTCCCCTCCTCACCACGAAAGACCCCGACCATGCAACGTCGTACGCTCGTCTCCCTCGCCGCGGCCGCGGCCGCCCTGCTGTTCGGCACCGCGCAGGCCCAGCCGCGCGAGATCAACTTCGGCTTCATCAGCACCGAATCGTCGAGCAACCTGAAGACCGCCTGGCAGCCGCTGCTGGACGACCTGAGCAAGGCCACCGGCCTGAAGGTCAACGCCTTCTTCGCCACCGACTACGCCGGCATCATCGAGGCGATGCGCTTCAACAAGGTGCAGGTGGCCTGGATGGGCAACAAGTCCGCCATCGAGGCGGTGGACCGCTCGCAGGGCGAGGTGTTCGCCAAGGTGGTCGGCAAGGACGGCAGCGAGGGCTACTACTCGCTGCTGGTGGTGCGCGCCGAAAGCCCGCTGAAGACGCTGGACGACGTGCTGAAGGCACGCGCGAACCTGTCGCTCGGCTTCGGCGACCCCAACTCCACCAGCGGCACCGCGGTGCCCGGGCTCTACGCCTTCGGCATGCATGGCGTCGACCCGCTGAAGGACTTCAGGCGCACCGTGCGCGCCAACCACGAGACCAACCTGCTGGCGGTGTTCAACAAGCAGGTCGACGTGGCCACCAACAACACCGAGAACTGGGACCGCTTCAAGATCACCAACGGCGACAAGATCGGCCAGCTGCGCGAGGTGTGGCGCTCGCCGCTGATCCCGAGCGACCCGATGGTCTGGCGCAAGGACCTCGACGCCGGCACCAAGCAGCAGCTGCGCGGCTTCCTGCTGGGCTATGGCCGCGATGCGCGCGAGCAGCAGATCCTGCAGGCCATCGGCTACAGCGCCTTCCGCCCCTCGAGCAATGCCCAGCTGGTGCCGGTGCGCCAGATCGACCTGGCGCGCGAGCGCACCCGCATCGAGAGCGACCCGAACCTCGCCGCCGACGAGAAGGCGAAGAAGCTCAAGGAGATCGACGGCCGCATCGCCGAACTCGGCCGCACCGTCGCGCAGACGCAGTGAGCGCCGGATGAACCCGAGCCTGCCCGCGCCGGCCCTCGCGTCGGGGTCGCAGCCGCCAATGCCGCAGTCGCCGCGCGCCTCGTGGACGGGCCGCGCGGCCTGGGGCCTGCTGCTGGCGCTGCTGGCGGCCAGCTGGCAGGGCGCGGACATGCGGCCGCTGGACCTGCTGCGCGACGCCGGCAACATGGCCGAGTACGCACGCGGCTTCTTCCCACCGGACTTCAGCGACTGGCGCCACTACCTGCAGGAGATGGTCGTCACGCTGCAGATCGCGCTGTGGGGCACCGCGCTGGCGGTGCTGGGCTCGGTGCCGCTCGCGCTGCTGGCCGCGGCCAACCTCACGCCGGCCTGGGTACACCAGCCGGTGCGCCGGCTGCTCGACCTGTTCCGCTCGATCAACGAGATGGTGTTCGCGCTGCTGTTCGTCGTCGCGGTCGGCCTCGGGCCCTTCGCCGGCGTGCTGGCGCTGTGGGTGCACACCACCGGCATCCTGGGCAAGCTGTTCTCCGAGGCGGTGGAGGCCATCGACCCGCAGCCGGTGGAAGGCATCCGCGCCACCGGCGCCAGCGCGCTGCACGAGGTGATCTACGGCGTGCTGCCGCAGGTGCTGCCGCTGTGGGTGTCGTATGCGCTGTACCGCTTCGAATCAAACGTGCGCTCGGCCTCGGTGGTGGGCATGGTGGGCGCCGGCGGCATCGGCATGGTGCTGTGGGACGTGATCCGCGGCTTCCAGTACGCGCAGACCGCCACCGTGCTGCTGATGCTGGCCGTCTCGGTCTCGGTGATCGACCTGCTCTCGGCCCAGCTGCGCAAGCGCATCGTGTGAACGGAGACCCGACGATGAACCCGCATGACGAGGAGCGCCCGGTGCTGCAGTGCCTGGCCGCGCTGTTTGCAGACTATGGCGACACCCTGTACGACGGCAGCCGCCGCGAAGCGGTGACCGCGCTGCAGCATGCGCTGCAATGCGCGCAGTTGGCCGAGTGGGCCGGCGCCCCGCCGGCACTGGTGACGGCGGCGCTGCTGCACGACATCGGCCACTTCCATGAAGGCCTGGCCGCCGACGACCGCACGGACGACGGCCACGAGCTGCGCGCCCTGCCCTGGCTGGGCCAGCACTTCGGCCCGGCAGTGACCGAGCCGATCCGCCTGCACGTGGCCGCCAAGCGCTACCTGGTGGCGCGCGATCCGGGCTATCGCGAAGGCCTGTCGCCCGCGTCGATCCACTCGCTGGCGCTGCAGGGTGGGCCGATGAGCCCGGCCGAATGCGCGGCCTTCGACGCCGAGCCCTTCGGCGCCGACGCGCTGTTGCTGCGCCGCTGGGACGATGCCGCCAAGGAACCGGGCCGTCGCACGCCCTCGCTGGCCTACTACCTGGTGCTGGCCGGCGAGGCGCTGCCGACCGATGCGCCGCCGCGCACCGCGATTGCCGCCTTCGACGCGGCCTGACGCCGCAAGGGGCCTTACGGCCGGCCAGCCGGGCTCAGAACACGCGCCGCCCGCCGCGCCAGGAGGCCAGCACCACCGGCTGGCCGTTGACCTCGCGCACGCGGATGCAATCGCCGCGCAGGCCCGGTGCCAGCGCGCCGCGGTCCGCCAGCCCGCAGGCCAGCGCCGGGCCGCGGCTGACCAGGTGCACCGCCTCGGCCGGCGCGAAGCCGGCGTCGCGCTGCAGCACCCACGCCGCGCCCAGCAGGCTGGCCGGCACGTAGTCGCTGGACAGCGCGTCCAGCACGCCGGCGCGGGCCAGGTCCAGCGCCGCCACGTTGCCCGAGTGCGAGCCGCCCCGCACCACGTTCGGCGCGCCGGCCACCGTCGCCAGCCCGAGCTGGCGCGCGCGCTGCGCGGCCGCCAGCGTGGTCGGGAACTCGCTCATCGTCGCGCCGTCGGCATGGGCCTCGTCGACATGCGCCTCGGTGGTGTCGTCGTGCGTGGCCAGCGGCACGCCATGGGCGCGCGCGAACTGCACGAACCAGGCGCGGTTCGGCCGTGCATGCAGCGCCTGGCGCTCGGGCGCGAGCCGCACTTCCTCGTCGAAGCGCGCGTCGCTCCAGCCCTTGCGGCCGGTGTAGAAGACGCGCGCCTGCTCCACGTCATGCCACTGGCGCTGGCCCGGCGTGTGGTCCATCAGCGAGATCAGGGCCAGCCGCGGGTGGCCCGCAAAGGGCTCGAACAGCGCCTGCGCGTTCGGCGCCGGCAGCTCCACGCGCACATGCACGCGGTGGTCGGCGCGCAGTGCGCCGCCGGCTTCCAGCGCGTCCAGCACCTGCAGCAGCGCGCTCTGGTCGCGCGCGCGGAAGCCCTCGTCATACGGGTCGCCGACGCCGATGGCGTCCAGCACCGTCGTGATGCCGGCCGCGGCCATCTCGGCATCGTGCGCCGGCACTGCCGCGGCCATCGGGAAGTGCGTGCGCGGCCGTGGCGTGACATGGCGCTCGAGGTTGTCGGTGTGCACCTCCACCAGGCCGGGCAGCAGCCAGTCGCCGTCCAGCTGCACGGCCTGCGGCAGGCGGCTCGGGCTGCCGCTCACTTCGTGCACCAGGCCGCCGCGCAGCAGCACGCTGCCGTTGGGCAGCACATGGTCGGGCAGCACGATGCGCGCGCCGCTGAGGATGGTCTCATCGATCGTCATCACGCCGGCTCCGGCTGCAGGGCCACGCAGCGGTCGGCCACCGCGTCGCGCACCTCTTCGTCGTGGAACACGCCGAGCACCGCGCTGCCGGCGGCCTTGGCTTCATGGATCAGCTCGATCACCACGCGGCGGTTCGCCGCGTCGAGCGAGGCGGTGGGCTCGTCCAGCAGCAGCAGCCGCGCCGGCTGCACCAGCCCGCGCGCGATGTTCACCCGCTGCTGTTCGCCGCCCGAGAAAGTGGCCGGCGGCAGCGCCCACAGCGGCTCGGGCAGGTTCAGCCGCGCCAGCAGCGCGGCCGCCCGTTCGCGCATGGCCTGCGCGCGCGCCTGCTGCGTGTCGGCCGGCAGGCCTTCGCCAGCCTCGGCCTGCTGCAGCCGCTCGGCCACGATGTCCAGCGCGCCGATGCGCGGCAGCACGCGCAGGAACTGGCTGACGAAGGCGATCTCGCGCCGCCGCAGCGCCAGCCACTGCTGCGGCGTGGCCTGGGCCAGGTCGAGGGTCCCGGCTTCGGCCTCGAACCACAGCGCGCCGGCATCGACCGCGTAGCTGCCATACAGGCACTTCAGCAAGGTGCTCTTGCCGCGGCCCGAGGCACCGACCAGCGCCACGCACTCGCCGGCCGACAACTGCAGCGACAGCCCGCTCAGCACCGGCAGCACCTGGCCCTGGCGCAGGTGCAGCGTGAAGGACTTGCTCAGGCGCTCCACGCGCAGCAGCGGCTTCATGCCAGGCTCCTCATGGCGCCACCACCGAAGACACCAGCAGCTGCGTGTACGGATGCTGCGGATCGTCCAGCACGCGGTCGGTCAGCCCCTGCTCGACGATCGCGCCCTCGCGCATCACCAGCGTGCGCTGGGCCAGCAACCGCGCCACGCCGAGGTCGTGCGTGACGATCAGCGCCGACAGGTGCAGCCGCGCCACCAGCCCGCGGATCAGGTCCAGCAGCCGTGCCTGCACCGAGACATCCAGCCCCGAGGTCGGCTCGTCAAGCAGCACCAGCCGCGGCTCCGTGACCAGGTTGCGCGCGATCTGCAGCCGCTGCCGCATGCCGCCGGAAAACGCGCGCGGCGAGTCGTCGATGCGCCCGGCCGGCAGCTCCACCTGCGCCATCCAGTGCGCGGCCCGCGCACGCAGGCTGCCGTAGTGGCGCAGGCCCTGCCCCATCAGCCGTTCGCCGATGTTGGCGCCGGCGCTCACCTGCAGCCGCAGCCCCTCGTTCGGGTTCTGCTCGACGAAGCCCCATTCGGTGCGCGCCAGTTCGCGCCGCTCGCGCGGGGTCAGCCCGGCAATGTCGCGCCAGCGGCCGGCGGCATCGCGGTAGCGCGCCGTGCCGCCGCAGGGCTGCAGCCGGCCGGCCAGGCAGGACAGCAGCGTGCTCTTGCCCGAGCCCGACTCGCCGACGATGGCCATCACCTCGCCAGGGTAGAGCTCGAAGCTGGCCTCGCGCACCGCCAGCCGGCCCTCGCGGGCACCGGCATAGCGGTGGCTCAGGGCCTCCACGCGCAACAGCGGCGCGGTGTGCGCGGCGGCCGTCATGCGCGGGCCTCCTGCTGCTCGCGGCACCAGTCGGTGTCCGAACAGGTGAACAAGGCCGTGCCGTCGGCCTGGGGCATCTCGTCGAGGTAGCTGCTGGTGCAGCCGCACAGCGCACAGGCCTCGTGCTGCGGCGGCACCTCGAAGGGCCGGTCCTCGAAGTCCAGGCTCTGCACCTCGGTGTAGGGCGGAATCGCGTACAGCCGCTTCTCGCGCCCGGCGCCGAACAGCTGCAGCGCCGGCATGCGGTGCATCTTCGGGTTGTCGAAGCCGGGAATCGGCGAGGGCGACATCACGTAATGCCCGGCCACCCGCACCGGATGGTCGTAGGCCGTCTCGATGCGGCCCCAACGCACAATGTCCTCGTACAGCTTGACGTTGACCAGGCCGTATTCCTGGGCCGCGTGCAGCTGCAGCGTCTCGGCGCGGCGCGGCTCCAGCCGGTACAGCGGCTCGGGCTGCGGCACCTGGTAGACCAGGATCTGGTCCTCGGTCAGCGGCCGCTCCGGAATGCGGTGGCGGGTCTGGATCAGCGTGGCCTCGGCCGTGCGCTCGGTGCAGCGCACGCCGGTCGTCCGGTGGAAGAACTGGCGGATGTTCACCGCGTTGGTGGTGTCGTCCGAGCCCTGGTCGATGACCTTCAGCACATCGTCGGGGCCGATCACCGCGGCCGTGACCTGGATGCCGCCGGTGCCCCAGCCATGGGCCAGCGGCATCTCGCGCGCGCCGAAGGGCACCTGGTGCCCGGGCAACGCCACCGCCTTCAGCAGCGCACGGCGGATCATGCGCTTGGTGTGCTCGTCCAGGTAGGCGAAGTTGTAGCCGTTCATGCGTGCTCGCCCTCCGGGGCCGGTTCGCCGGGCGCGTGGGGCTCGCGCAGCGCGCGCAGCAGCTGCAGCTCGGACTCGAAGGTCACGTGGTGCGGCAGCTTCAGGTGCTGCACGAAGCCCGAGGCCTCGACGTTGTCGCCCTGCGGCAGCACGAACTCCTGCTGCTGCGCCGGGGCCTCGCGCAGCTCGCCCAGCTCGTCGGCACGCAGCGCGCGGTCGACCAGCGCCATCGCCATCGCCTTGCGCTCGGCATGCCCGAACGCCAGGCCGTAGCCGCGGGTGAACTGAGGTGGCTGCCCGGCACCGCCGGCGAACTGGTTGAGCATCTGGCATTCGGTCAGCTCGACCTCGCCGATGTCGATGGCGACATCCAGCTCGTCGGGCTGCAGCATCACGCTGGCGTGGCCATGGCGGATCTCGCCGGCGAACGGGTGGCTGTTGGCATAGCCGCGCTGCGTGCCGTAGGCCAGGCCCAGCAGCCAGCCTTCGTCGGCGCGCGCCAGCATCTGCAGCCGGGCCGCGCGCGGCAGCGGGTACAGCGGCGGGTCGCGGGTGATGTCGGGCGGCGGCGGGTCGTCGGGCGAGCGGGGGTTGGCCTCCAGCAGGCCCTGCTCGACCAGCGCGAACAGCGCGGGGGGCGGTTCGGGCGGCGCCGCGTGGCCGCTCATTTCGGCCGCTTGCGATGACGGCGCCGTGGCAGCGGCCGCAGGCGTGTCGTCCGCCAGCGTGAAGTCGATCAGGCGCTGGGTGTAGTCGAAGCTGGCGCCCAGCAGCTGGCCGCCGGGCAGGTCCTTGAACACCGACGAGACACGGCGCTGCGTGCGCATGGCCGCCGTGTCCAGCGGCTCGCTGACGCCCCAGCGCGGCAGGGTCGTGCGGTAGGCGCGCAGCAGGAAGGCGGCCTCCACGCTGTCGCCCAGCGCCTGCTTCAGGGCCAGCGCGGCCAGCGCCGGGTCGTACAGCGAGCCTTCGGCCATCACCCGCGCCACCGCCAGCGGCAGCTGCTGCGACAGGCCGTCCACCGGCAGCGGCGGCTGCGTGCCGTCGCCGTGCCGGCGTTCGTCGATCAGGGCGCGCGAGGCTTCGATCGCCTGCTCGCCACCTTTCACCGCGATGTACATCGCTTCAGTCCTCCCAGCTGATGCGCGTGCTGCGCGGCAGCGCGGCCACCCGGCCGCCGCACAGCAGGATCAACTCGAAACCGCAGGGGAACTGCACCTGCAGCGCCTGGCGGTGGTGCCAGAAGTCCAGTGGCAGGCCGTCCACGCGCAAGGCCTGCTGCTGCGCAATGCCGGGGCCGCGCAGCTGCAGCGCCAGGCCCGCGCCGGCCGCGTCGCCCAGCGCGTCGACCTCGACCACCAGCGTGCCGCCGCGCTGCGGCAGCTCGTCGCTGCCCAGCGGCAGGGCCTGCCAATGCGCCGGCTGCAGGTCTGCGGCCGCGACCAGCGTGAAGTCCGCCGGCGCGGCGTCGTCGGCGGGCTCGCGCACGCCGGTGTGGAAGCGCAGCCAGGCGCGCAGCGCGCCGCTGGCCAGGCGACCCAGCGGGCGCACGCTGGTGTCGGCGTCCAGCAGGGTCGGCAGCAAGGCCGACAGGCCGGCGCCCACCGGGCGACCCTCGCGGTCGGCCGGCCGGCCCACGGCCTGCAGCACCGCTTCGGGCAGCGCGAACACGCGGCCCGGCCGCGCCATCGCCTGCAACACGGTGCGGAACACCGCCTGGGCATCGTGCACCGGCTGCGCCAGGCCCGGTTCCAGGTCGAGCAGCGCGCCGGTCATGCCGCCACCCCCGGCTGCAGTTCGAAGAAGCGCACCCGCGTGGCCGCCACCCGCTGCGCCTCGGCCGCCCGCGCCGCGGCCACCTGGGCGGCCAACGGCGCGATCACCGCGCGCAGCACGTCGGCCTGGTGCAGGCGCTGCTGCAGCAGGGCGTCGAACTCGGCGATCCAACGGACCCGCTCCAGGTCGCGCCCCAGCCGGTAGCCCACGCCCACCGTGGTGCAGCCGTCCGGCCCGCGCAGGCGCACCACGCAGCGCGACACGGTGGCTTCGCCGACGTTGAAGCGGTCGCCATCGCCACCGATGCGGCCGCGCAGCATCAGCAGGCCGCTCTCCGGCGCCCGCAGCAGCTCGAAGCGGTGGCCGGCCAGCCACTGCGCTGCCAGCGCGCACAGCGCCGCACGCGGCGCATGCACCAGCACCGACAGCCACTGCTGGCGTTGCGCGCTGTCGGTCGACGGTGAGGAAGTCATGCCGATGTCATCTAGACGACTTTAGGATCGCGGCAGTATCCGGATCGCCCGTGACCGTTTCTTGACGACCACCGCCGCACGCATGGCCAAGCTGCCCGACCCCACCGTCTCCGCCCTCCCCGGTGCCGACGCCGAGCCCGACGCGCCCACCCGCTGGCAGGCCATCGCCGCCGAGTTGCGCGCCGACATCACCAGCGGCCGGCTGGCGCCGGGCACCCGGCTGCCGAACGAATCGCAGCTGGCGCAGCGCTTCGCGGTCAATCGCCACACGGTGCGCCAGGCCATGCAGGCGCTGGCACACGAGGGCCATGTGCAGGTGCGCCAGGGCAGCGGCACCTACGTGCGCGCACTGGTGCTGGACTACGCGCTGAAGCGCCGCACCCGGCTCACTGCCAATCTCGCGGCCGAAGGCGCCAACGCGCGGCGCGACCTGCTGGCCCACGAGCGCGCGCCGGCCGGCGAATGGGCCGCCGCGCTGGGCCTGGGCGCGCGCAGCCCGGTGCAGCTGCTGTACACGCGGGCGGTGGTGCGCGGCCGGCCGATCGGGCTGTCCACAGCGGCCTTTCCGCTGCCCCGCTGCACGCAGGTGCTGGCGGGCTTCGAGCGCCACCGCAGCATCAGCGCCGCGCTGGCCGCCTGCGGCATCGCCGACTACACCCGCGCCCGCAGCACGGTGAGCACCCGCCTGCCCAGCGCAGCCGAGGCCGACGCGCTGGCGCGCCCGCCGGCGCAGCCGGTGCTGGTGGTGCAGTACCTGAACGTCGATGCGCTGGGCCGGCCAGTGGAGGCCGGCCGCACGCTGTTCGCGGCCGACGCGGTGCAGCTGAGCATCGACGGCGCGGCCTTCGCCGACGAACCCGGCGCACGGTGAATTCCATGGCCGCGCGCTTTGCCGTCTATTGGGTGCCCGCGCCCGATCATCCGCTGTGGCAGGCCGGCTGCACCTGGCTCGGACGCGACCCGTCCACCGACGCACCCGGCCAGGCACCCGCCTTCGCGCAGGCGCCCTGGCGCTACGGCTTCCACGCGACGCTGAAGGCGCCGATGGCGCTGCGCAGCCAGAGCGCCGGCGACCTTGGCGACGCTGGCAAAGAGGCCGCCTTCATCGCCGCGGTGCATGCCCTGGCCGCACGCAGGCCCGACTTCGCGCTGCCGCCGCTGCAGGTGGCCTGGCTCGGCGACTTCCTCGCGCTGCGGCCGGTGGACCCGGTACCCGACGGGTCGCCGCTGCGCCGGCTGGCCGACGCCTGCGTGCGCACGCTCGATCCCTGGCGCGCCCCGGAGGCGCAAGCCGCGGCGGCCGCACGACTGGACCGCCTGCCGGCCGCCACACGCAGCGCGCTGCAACCGCTGCTGCTGCGCTGGGGCTACCCGCACGTGTTCGCGCACTGGCGCTTCCACCTGAGCCTGAGCGACCCGCACCCGGCCGATGGGCAGGCGCTGCTGCAGCGCGCGCGCGCGCATTTCGCGCCGGCGCTGGCCGTGCCGCTGCAGGCCCGGGCCATCGCCGTGTTCCGCGAAGCGGCGCCCGGCGCGCCGCTGCGGCTGGTGGCCCGCTGCCCGCTGGCGCGGCCGGATCCGGAGACGCACCGATAAGTCATATACTGTTTATACGGTTTATCACGTTTCGATCGGAGCACCCGCATGAGCAAGACCGCCGCCCCCACCACCGCCTCCGCCAAGCCCCAGCCGGCCGCCAAGCGCGCGCCCAAGGCAGCGGCCAGGCCGGTCGTGGCCAAGGCGCCTTCCAAGCCGAAGGCCAAGCCGGCCCCGAAGGCTGCCAAGCCCGCCGCGAAAGCCGTGCCGGCCGAGGGCCCCGCAGACGCCCAGCCCAGCACCCAGCCCGCCGCCGACATGGCCGCAGCCAAGCCGCCCAAGCACAAGCTCGTGCGCGACAGCTTCACGATCCCGCGCAGCGAGTACCAGGTGCTGGACGCCGTGAAGCAGCGCCTGGTGCAGCTGGCCAGGCCGGCGAAGAAGAGCGAGCTGCTGCGCGCCGGCATCAAGCTGCTGGCCGCGCTGCCGGACGAGGCGCTGATCGCGGCGCTCGCGGCGGTGCCCTCGATCAAGACCGGCCGGCCGGGCAAGAGCAAGGGCTGAGCCCGGCGCGGGCCTTCAGCGCTCCCACTCCCAGTTGAAGCCCGCCGCCAGCAACGCATGGCCGGCGGCGCGGGCGACGCCCAGGTCCACCGACAGCGTCGGCGTGAAGCTGTAGCGCACCCCCGCGCGGCTGCGCCAGTCGCGCAGCTGCAGTCTGCGCTCGAGCGTGAAGCTCCAGTGCTCGTTCGGCGCCCACTCGGCGGCCAGGCCCAGGCGGCGCGTCGAGCCGAGTTGCGGCTCGTGGTCGGCGCCCAGGTTGGCATGCAGCTGCAGCGTCGGGTCAAGCCATGCGGTGACGGGCAGGTACGCCGTGGCCACCGTGCCGCCGCCGCCCTGCAGCGGCCGCGCGGCCCCCAGCGCCAGGCCCAGGCTCAGGCGCTGCGGCAGC
>JBGAHJ010000043.1:0-12893 GCA_044226255.1 Rubrivivax sp. | reverse complement strand
TGCAACTCGCTGCACACCAACGCCTACGACGAGGCCATCACCACGCCCACCGAGGAGAGCGTGCGGCGCGCGATGGCGATCCAGCTCATCATCAACCGCGAGTGGGGCCTGGCGAAGAACGAGAACCCGAACCAGGGCGCGTTCGTCATCGACGAGCTCACCGAGCTGGTCGAGGAGGCGGTGCTGTCGGAGTTCGAGCGCATCGCCGAGCGCGGCGGCGTGCTGGGCGCGATGGAGACCGGCTACCAGCGCAGCAAGATCCAGGAGGAGAGCCTGCACTACGAGATGCTGAAGCACACCGGCGAGTACCCCATCATCGGCGTGAACACCTTCCGCAACCCGCAGGGCGATCCCGTACCCGAGCACATCGAGCTGGCGCGCAGCACCGAAGAAGAGAAGCAGAGCCAGCTGCAACGCCTGGCCGACTTCCACGCCCGCCATGCCGCCGACGCCCCGGCGCAGCTGAAGCGCCTGCAGCAGGCCGTGATAGCCAACGGCAACGTGTTCGCGGTGCTGATGGACGCGGTGAGGTGCTGCAGCCTGGGCCAGATCACGAACGCGCTGTTCGAGGTGGGCGGGCAGTACCGGCGCAGCATGTAGCGACAAGGGTCCATCCCGCCCGCAGCGGCCCGACGGCACGGCAGAATCGGCGCCACGAGGACCCTGGAGGGACACATGGCCTTCGAATACAGCACCCAAGGTGCGAGTTTCGACTTTCCGAATCCGTACCGCATCGAGAACCAGTTCCTCGCCGCGCGCGGGCTCGTGCTGCTGCTAGGCGGCATCGCGCTCCTCGTGATGGCGCGCGGCGCCGGCGAAGCGGTCAACGTGCAGCGCGTCAACACCGCGCAGGGCGGCTTCGTGCTGCTGGTGGTGGCCGGCGCGCTGCTGGTGCTGTGGGGCATCCTGGAGTTCGCGCGCGCCGCGCGCCAGCTGCGCGTGTTCTTCGGCCGCGGCCAGCCGCCGTCGCTGGCGCCCGAGGTGGCCCGCGAGGCGCACGGCGGCAGCCCGCGCGCGCAGACCATCGTCGAGCAGTTGCGCCACGGCGCCATCGCGCTGGTGGAACCCAGCGGTGCGCTCAACGGCATCCTGTACTCGATCTCGCGCCACCTGGTGACGGCGCCCAAGCCGCTGCGCGACTTCGTGCAGGTGCGCTTCGCGAACCTGCTGGCCGCCGGCGGGTTGCTGCTGCTGTTCGGCGTCACCTGGATGATCACGCCGAACCCGGCGGCGCAGTCGCTGGCGGCGCTGGTGTACCTGCTGCTGGGCAGCGTGCTGATCCTGCGCACCTACATCGCCGGCCCCGGCGGCACGGTGGCGCTGGGCCCCATCGGCCTGGCGGTGCTGCTGGTGTTCGGCCTGGTGGGCACGGTGCTGATCGGGCGCGTGGCCGCGCAACTGCCGCAGCCGCCCTGGCTGGACGGGCTGGCGCTGCCGCGCATCGCGCTGGTGCTGCTGCTGGCCAGCGTGGTGATCGAGGCCATCGGTCTGTTCGCCGGCCATGCGCATGTCGACGAGCCGCCGCCGGCCAGCACCGCGAACGACCAGGGCACCGTGAGCTTCAACGCCGACCCCAACCTGCTGATGCAGGAGGTGGACCGCGAGCTGCAGCGCCGCTGGGCGCAGAACATCCCGAACCGCCGCTACATCTGGCAGCCCCCGGTGGTGGAACCCACGCGCGAGGCCGGCAACTTCACCGCCGTGGCGCTGGAGGAGACGCAGCCGATGCCGCCCCAGGCGGTGAAGAAGATGGACTGGGGCACCTGCCTGGCGTTCCCGCGCTTCTACGGCCTGGCCCTGCTGGACGCGCTGGGCCTCGTGCTCACGCTGGTGGGCGCGCTGCTGTGGCTGCGCCTGGGCACCGAGCTGAAGAGCGGCATGCCCGAGAGCTGGTCGCCCGCGTCCATCGGCTTCATCTTCATGATCGTCGGCGGCTACGGCATGCGGGTGGCGCACCAGCTGTGGGGCCGGCTCGACTTCGAGAGCACGCTCACCTGGCTGGACTTCAGCGGTTCGTATGCACGCGCGCAGGTGGGCCTGGGCAGCCAGTTCACCGACCGCGTGCGCAGCGAGCGCACGGTGGTCAACGTCGAGTCGATGACGCTGCGCGCCTGGGTGGTGCAGGTGCGCTCGGTGATCTTCGCCTACCGCGACCAGGCCATCGGGGCGCGCACGCTGGTGGGCATGACGGGCGACATCGACGCCGCGCGCGGCTGGACCCAGCAGGTGCGCCAGTTCGCGCAGGCCCAGAGCAGCCTGGTGGTGCCGGGCGCCAGCGAGGATGGCCGCCGCCTGCAGCAGCTGGCCGCCGCCAACCAGCTGGCCGGTGCCGCCGCACCGCTGCCGCAGGGGCTGGTGGCGCCCGTGGCCACGCCGGCGCTGGGCGCGGCAGCGGGCCGCCACTGCACGCACTGCGGCGCGCCGCTGGCGCCGGACAGCCGCTTCTGCGGCCGCTGCGGCACCGCCGCCGGCGGGCCGGCGGGTGGCGGCGACGTCGACCTGGCCCTTTGAAGGCGGGCAGCACGCGATGAGCCCGACCTTCGACTTCGAGGCCTTCCGGGCCGAAGCCCTGGCGCAGGGCTTCGACGAGGTGCTGGAGCGCCGCTGGGACCCGCACCAGGTGCTGGACACCCACACGCACCCGTTCGCGGTGCAGGCGCTGGTGGTGCAGGGCAGCATGGTGCTGGCCTGCCGCGGCGCCGAGCGGGCGCTGAAGCCGGGCGACCGTTTCGAGCTCGCGCATGCCGAGCCCCACGCCGAGCGCTACGGTCCGGACGGCGCCACCTACTGGGCGGCGCGCCGGCACGCCGGCTGAGCATGCGCGGCGCGGCGGTCCGCGCCGCATCCCGGGGCGGCGCCATGCGTGATGCAGAATCCCCGCAGCACATTGCATGGAGACGGCATGGCGTACCGGTGGAGGCACGATGGCCCGGCCTTCGAGTTCCCCACGCCTTTCGGCACTGAGAACCGGTTCCTGATCGCCCGCGCCGTCCTGCTGGCGGTCGCCGGTCTGACGGGCCTCTCGATGGCGGCCGTGGCCGGCAGCCTGGAGAGCGAAACGCCGGTGGTCGCGCTGGAGAAGCTGCCCGATCCCGGCAGTGCCTGGCCGCTGGTGCTGGCCGCGCTGCTGATGCTGGGCAATGCCGTCGTGAACCTGCTGCAGGCGCTGCGCCAGCGCCAGATGCTGCTGCAGCCCGGCCAGCCGGCCTCGCTGGCCGGCGAGGTGTCGCGCGAGGCCTCGGGCAGCGGCGCCGGCGCCGCGGCGTTGCTGCAGTCGGTGAGCCGGGGCCTGGCAGCCCCGCTGGAGGTGAGCGGGCCCTGGCGCGGCCCGCTGCTGCGCCTGGCGCCCGCACTGGGCTCATCGCCGGGCGGGCTGCAGGCCTACCTGGGCGCGCGGCTGTCGCACGGCCTGCTGGCGCTGGGGCTGGGGCTGGCGGCGCTCGGGCTGCTGTTCTGGCCACGGCCGGGCGGTGCCGCGATGGGGGCGCTGCTGCTGATGGCCGTGGGCGGCGCGGTCGCGCTGCGCCACCAGTTCGACCCCGACCGGCCGCTGCTGTCGCCGGCCGGGCTGGCGCTGGCGCTGGGTGTCGGCTGGGTGGGCGCGGCGGTGCTGGCCTTCGCGGCCGGCGCGCTGCCGATCCTGGACAAGTTCGAGCGCTACCAGCTGCCGCTGGCCGCGCTGACCGGTGCCGGCGTCGCGCTGGCGCTCGAACTGATGGGCCTGGTGGCGGCGCTCGGCCGGCTGGAACGTCCGCTGGCGATGCGCTCGGCGCACGAAGACGTCGAGGTCGCGTTCGACGCCCATCCGTCGCTGCTGCTGCGCGAGGTGGACCGCGAACTCGGCCGGCGCTGGACCGACGGGGTGCCGAGCCGGCGCTACATCTGGCAGGCCCCGAAGATCGACGGCGCGGCCGAGGAGGGTGCCTTCACCGCCACGGTGCTCGAGGAGACGCAGCCGATGGCGGTGAACGACCGCCGCAGCGGCCCCGCGCCGTCCGCCTGGCTGCTGCTGCTGGGCGGGCTGGGGCTCGTGCTCACCGCCGGCGGCGCGGGGCTGTGGCTGCGTTCGGCCTGGCAGCACCTGCCCCACGCCGCGCTGCCGTGGACCGCCGCCAGCCTGGGCGTGGTGGCGGTGCTGGCGGGCGGCTGGGCGCTGCGCGTGGCGCACGGGCTCTGGAGCCGCATCGAGGTCGACTCCACGCTGACCTGGCTCGAGTTCAAGGGCAGCTTCTTCCGCCTGGCCGGCACCGCGCCGCAACAGGCCAGCGACGCACCCGGCTGGAGCCGCGGCGGCACGCCGGTGGGCGTGGAGGACATGGCGCTGCGCAGCAGCGCGGTGCAGGCACGTTCGGTGTTCTACGCCGACGGGCCGCAGGGCCCGGGCAGCCGCGTGCTGCTGACGCTCACCGCCAACCCGGCCGCCTCGGCCGTGTGGACGACGCTGGCACGCGACTTCGCCCGCAAGCTCGTCGCCAACCCGGCCGCGGCCACGCCGGCCGCACTGGCCGCGCGTGCGAAGGCGAAGGCGCGCCGCGCGGCCGAGCGGGTGCCGCCCGCGGCCGCGCCGGCGCGTGGCGCGCGCTTCTGCCCGCACTGCGGCACGCCGGTGCTGGCCGCAGCCCGTTTCTGCCAGCACTGCGGAAAAGGTCTGTAGGCCCTCGCTACGGGCTGCGGGTTTGCGAGCATCGCGGCGCCGTCATCCGGCGGCGAGCGGCTTCGTCTCGGCCTTGAGCGCCCACAATCCCGTGCGCGCCGCACAGGAGTCCCACGATGCACCAGTACGTCCTCATCCTCCACGAGCGCCCGGCCGACTACGTGGACGTCAGTCCGGCCGAGATGCAGGAAATGATTGCGCGCTACAAGGCCTGGGCCGGCGGGCTGGCCCAGCGCGGCCTGCTCGCCGGCGGCCAGAAGCTGGCCGACGACGGCGGCCGCCACCTGCGCCTGGCCGGCGGCCAGCCGCTGGCCACCGACGGCCCGTATGCCGAGACGCACGACGTCGTGGGCGGCTACTTCGTCGTCAACGCCGAGTCCTACGCACAGGCCGAGGAACTGGCGCAGACCTGCCCGCACCTGCGCGGCACGCAGTGGATCGAGATCCGGCAGATCGAACCGACGTGATCACGGCCGCTGCCGGCCTGCAGGCCGTGCTGGCCGGGCAGCGCCGGCGCGTGGTGGCGCACCTGGCGCGTTCGCTCGGCCTCACGCACCTGGCGCTGGCCGAGGACGCGGTGCAGGCGGCGTCGCTGCGCGCGCTGGAGGTCTGGCCGGCGCAGGGCGTGCCGGCGAACCCGGCCGGCTGGCTGTACCGCGTGGCGCGCCACGAGGCCATCGACGCGCTGCGCGCCGGCGGCCGCCACGATCCATGGCCGGAGGACGAGGACGCCGCCGCCGCGCTGCTGCCGGCGCAGGCGGCGCACGAGAGCCGCTTCGGCGGCGAGCTCGACGACGAGGAACTGGCGCTGCTGTTCGCGGCCTGCCACCCGGCGCTGCCGCCGGCCTCGCAGGTGGCGGTGGCGCTGCGGGCGCTGGCGGGCCTGGACCTGGCGAGCATCGCCGCCGGCCTGCTGTGCAGCGAAGCGGCGCTGGCCCAGCGCCTGGCACGGGCGCGCGAGCAGATCGCGCCGCAGCAGCTGCGCCTGCCGGCCGGCCACGAACTGGCGCCGCGGCGCGACGCGGTGCTGACCGCGCTCTCGCTGGCCTTCCACGCCGGCGCCCGCCTGCGCACGCGCACGCAGGGCGACGCGCGCCGGGCCGCCACCACGCTGTGCGGCGAGGCCATCCGCCTGGCGCGCGCGCTGGCCGCGCATCCCGCCGCCGCGCACGCCGACGCCGACGCGCTGGCCGCGATGCTGCTGCTGCACGGTGCGCGCCTGTCGGGCCAGCTCGACGACGCCGGCGACATCGTGCTGCTGCCCGGCCAGCCGCGCGACCGCTGGGACGCCGGCATGGTGCGCATGGGCCTCGTGCACCTGCAGGCGGCGCAGCGCGCCGAGCGGCTGTCGCGCTGGCACCTGCTGGCCGGCATCGCGGCCGAACACGCCACCGCGCCCGACCACGCGCGCACCGACTGGGCGACGATCGCCGGCTACTACGGCTGGCTGCTGCAGCTGGACCCGTCGGCCGCGCCGCGGCTGGGCCATGCGGTGGCGCTGGCCGAGGCCGGGGCGCCGCAAGAAGCGCTGCGGCGGCTGCACGAGCTGGCGCCCGCCGTGCCGGCGCCGCTGCGCCCGCACGCGCTGGCCGCGATGGCGCGCGCCCACGAGCGCCTGGGTGACATCGACGAAGCACTCGCGCTGCTGGCCCTGGCGGCCGATGCCGCACCGCATGCCGCCGATGCACGCGCGCTGCGGCAGCGCGCTGAAGGCATCAGGTCCGCACGCGCCGATCCAGCCCGGTGACGCGGCGGTCCACGCCGGTGCGGCGTTCGCCCCAGGCGTTCTCCAGTTCCATGCGCTTGATCTCTTCCACCGCGCCTTCCTCGGCGCCGCCGGCCTTGCGCGCCTGCGCACGCGCCAGGCGTTCCATCAGGCGCAGGTCGCGGTCGGTCAGGCTCAGGGCGCTCTCGGCCCACATTTCGACGATGGCGGTGAGCGACTCGTACTTCACCGGCGCGGCCAGCCGCTGGGCGCGCAGCGCGGCGATGGTGCCGCGGTGGCGCTGGTCGACGTCGCGCACCACGCGCTCGATCGCCTGCTCGCCTTCGCCGTCCTCGCACACAACGTCGACCAGGCGCCGGTAGTGCAGCTCCTCGGCGCTGTACAGGCGCCCGGAGAGGATCATCTCGTTGGCCACCGCGAAGCCGCCCTTGCGGATGGTGAAGTCCCAGGCGCCCATGCCGGGGAACAGATTGAACAGCACCTCGGGGAAGCCGGCCTGCGCGCTGCGCTCGAAGATGATGCGGTGGAAGGGCAGCACGCTCTCCAGCCCGCCGCCCAGGGTGTCGCCGGCCGACAGCACCGTGGTGTGCACACCCAGGTTGGCGGCGTTCTCCATCCACCAGACGAGATCGACGCAGCGCTGGCCGTAGAGCTTCAGCGACTCCACGTCGCCGGCGCGCACCAGCAGCACGAACAGCGCCAGGTCGCCGCCGAAGTTGAAGACCTTGGGCACGTCGGAGCTCAGCACGAAGTGGCGCACCAGGCCGGGGTTGGCGCTGATGTCCGACAGCATGGTCTGCAGCTCGCCCATCGCCGCCAGGCTGTAGCACTGGATCGGCTTGACGTGCGTGCGCACGCGCAGCAGGCGCAGCTCCTCGTTCCACTCCAGCCGCAGCGTCTTGAACGGGCGGCCCAGCAGGCCGGCGACGCCGACCGCGGGCGCGGGCTCGGAAGGGCTCAAGTCGGACGGTCCGGCCGCGTCGTCAGATGGCTTCGATGATGCGCGTGAAGTGGTGGAAATTGACACGGGCGGACTCCACCACGGCCTGCAGGGCCGTTTCGTCGGGCAACTGGTTGAGGATCTGGCGCAACTCCGCCATGTGCTGGGCGTCCATCGTGGCGTGCGAGTCGATGAAGGACACGCCACGGTCGCCGTCCAGCAGGAGCGACTCGCGGATGGCCGACGCGAACGGGCCACCGTAGACCGAGGCAATCACTTCCAGTGCATAGAGCATGCCCAGTGAGCTGCACGGATGCCGCCGGTCGGCGGCCCAGTAGTTGTAGCCGTTCAGCGCCAGCGTGTGCACCGAAGGTGTGTGCGCGCGTGAGTCGCCGCGCGTCACGCCGATGGCGTCCAGGTCGTTCAGCACCCACTCCTCGTGGCCCTTCTCCTCCTGCATGTGGTCGTACAGGAAGTGGCGGATGGCCTGCAGCCGGTCGTCCATGCGGCTGGCAGCGGCCGCGCACACCGGGTTGAAGTGCCACACCACGTGATACAGCTCCAGCAGCAGCGCGCGATAACGCTCCACCGTCATGCCATCGGCCACCGCGGCGACGACGACCGGATGGGTCTCGAAACCGCGACGGTCCTCGTCCGTGCGGGTCACGAGTTCGGCGAAGTAGGAAAGCATGGAAAGTCCCAACGTGAAGATTTGAAGTGTGTGGCAGGGCACTCGCCGAACGCCCGTCCCGAAGTCTGGTGCTTTTTACCGCGTTCCGAGGCCGAAAGCGATGCCGCTTCTACAATCGTCGCCATGAATTCCGTGCTGTCGCCGCGGCGGGTCTCCGTCTCCGCCGCCCGGCGTCGCATCCGCGAGCTGCCCGACGAACTGGTGAGCCAGATCGCCGCCGGCGAGGTGGTGGAGCGGCCGGCCTCGGTGGTGCGCGAGCTGGTGGACAACGCGCTCGACGCGGGCGCCCAGGCCGTCACGGTGCGGCTGCTGGCCGGCGGCGTGCGCAGCATCGTGGTGGAAGACGACGGCTGCGGCATCGAGGAAGCCGAGCTGCCGCTGGCCCTGAAGCGCCACGCCACCAGCAAGATCGCCAGCCTCGCCGAGCTGGAATCCGTGGCCACGATGGGCTTTCGCGGCGAGGCGCTGGCCGCCATCGCCTCGGTGGCCGACATGAGCGTGGTCACCCGCACGGCCGACGCCGCGCATGCCTGGCGGCTGTCGGCCCGCAGCGGCGAGATCGCGCCGGCGGCACGCGCCTCGGGCACCACCGTCGAGGTGCTGGAGCTCTTTTTCGCCACGCCGGCGCGGCGCAAGTTCCTGAAGAGCGACGCCACCGAGTTCGCCCACGCGCTGGAAGCGGTGCGCCGCCACGCGCTGGCGCGCCCCGACGTCGGCTTCGCGGTGTGGCACGAAGGTCGCCTGGCCGCGCAGTGGCGCGCCGCCGAGCCGGCGCAGCGCTGGGCCGACGTGCTGGGCGCCGACTTCGTGGCCGCCAGCCGCGAGCTGCGGTCGCAGCGCGGGCCGCTGGCCATCCACGGCCGCGTCGGCCAGCCCGAGGCGGCGCGGGCGCGTGCCGACCAGCAGTACCTGTTCGTCAACGGCCGCTTCGTGCGCGACCGGCTGCTCGCCCACGCCGTGCGCGCGGCCTACGAAGACCAGCTGCACGGCAGCCGCCAGCCGGCCTATGCGCTGTTCGTCGAGATCGCGCCCGAGCTGGTGGACGTGAACGTGCATCCGACGAAGATCGAGGTGCGCTTCCGCGACGGCCGTGCGGTGCACCAGGCGCTGCTGCATGCGGTGCAGGAGGCGCTGGCGCCGACGCGGGCGGTGGCCGCGGCGCCGGCGGCGCCCGAGGCGGCATCCGCGCCGCCACCGCTGGCGCCGGCCTGGCCCACCGCCGCCTACCAGCCTGCCTTGCCGCTGCGCGACGCGCCGCCCGCCGTGCAGGACAACCCCGGCCCCTGGCGCACGCCGCAGGGCAGCGGCGGGCTGACCGCCTGGGCCGGCCTGCGCGAGGCTGCGCCGCTGCCGGCCGAGCCGGCGGCCGCGTGGCCGCTGGGCCGCGCGGTGGCGCAGATCGGCGGCGTCTACGTGCTGGCCGAGAACGAACACGGGCTGGTGGTCGTCGACATGCACGCGGCGCACGAGCGCATCGTCTACGAGAAGCTCAAGCGCGCAGCCGGCGGGCAGGGCGCCTTGCCCTCGCAGCCGCTGCTGGTGCCGCAGACGATGGCGGCCACGCCGGCCGAGATCGCCACCGCGGAAGCGGAAGGCGCCGCGCTGCTGGAGCTGGGGCTGGACGTCAGCGTGCTCGCCGCCGGCACGCTGGTGATCCGCAGCCGTCCGGCGGCGCTGCCCGACGCCGATCTGGCCGACTTGACGCGCTCGGTGCTGGCCGAGCTGGCCGATGCCGGCGCGAGCCGCGTCGTGCAGCGCGCGCGCGACGACATCCTGGCGACGATGGCCTGCCACGGCGCGGTGCGCGCCAACCGGCGCCTGACGCTGGACGAGATGAACGCGCTGCTGCGCGAGATGGAAGCCACCGAGCGCGCCGACACCTGCAACCACGGCCGCCCGACCTGGCGCCAGGTGACGATGAGGGAGCTCGACGCGCTGTTCCTGCGCGGCCGTTGAAGGCGTTCAGCCCGCCTGCACGCGGTTCTGGCCGGCGGCCTTGGCGGTGAAGACCGCGGCCGCCGCGCGCAGCACCGCGTCGGCCAGCGCTTCGCCCTCGCCCAGCTCGACCACGCCGGCCGAGCAGGTGAGGCCGATGGCGAGGCCACCTTCCTGCACGGCACGCCGCAGCTTCTCGGCCGCACGCAAGGCCTGCGGGCGCGCGGTGCCGGGCAGCAGCACCAGGAACGACTCGGCGTCCCAGCGCAGGGCCTCGTCGCCTCGGCGCAGCGCGCGCCGTAGCGCCTGCGCCACGGCGCGCAGGGCGTGCTCGCCCGCGCTGTTCCCACGCTCGGCGTTGATGCGCCGCAGGTTGTCCATGTCCACCAGGATCAGGCTGCTCTTCGCGCTGAGATCGGCATCGCGGCGCAGCCGCCGCGCCACCAGGGGTTCGGCGCTGCGGTTGAGCAGGCCCGTGAGGTCGTCGCGGTAGCAGGCGCGTTCCAGGTCCTTGCGCTCCGCGGCCAGGGTCAGCAGCGAGCCCAGCACCTCGGCCAGCGCCTCGAACAGGCCGGTGCCCACCTGCTGGAAGTAGTCCGGCCGGTCGGCATAGACGACGAACAGGCCACCCTGCCCGGGCAGCCCCGAAGGCAGGGGCAGCGACAGCGCATGCCGGATGCCGTGCCTTTCGGCGGCCTGGCGCCAGGGGCCGTAGAGCGCCGCCGGCGGCACGTCGAAGGGCGCCGGCGAGCTCAGCGTGGGCACCGGCTCGCGCACGCGCCGGATCACCAGCGTGCGGGCGTAGTCGGCGGCGCGGCCGGCGCAGATGTCGGGGACGAGGTACTCGGCGTCCATCGGCCCGAACCAGGTCCATGCCACCGGGATGTGCGGGCTGGCCTGGGCGAGCGTGCGGCACACCGCCGTGGCCACGCTGCGCTCGTCGCGGCCGAGCATCAGCCGGCCGGCGCTGCGCAGCAGCGTGCTGGTGACGACGGCGCGTTCGGCAGACGGGTCGAACGGCACGACGGTGGCAGGCAGGGGGGCGCTCATGAGGCCGGTCGGGGGGACAACACCTCGCTTTCGGCGCGCCCGTGCCCAACTTGAGTGCGGGGCCCGCGCCGCTTGTCTCATCCGGTCAGTCGATGCGCAACCGGAAGCCGCCGCCTACCATCGTCCAAAACCGCCGAGGCACCCCCACCTGCCCACCCGCGATGCAAGGCCCGCCCGAAGCCGACGAGCCGCCCGCGTCCCGCGCGCCGCGCCCCAGCGGGCGCTGGCACGTGCGGCTGCTGGGCGACCTCCACGTGCGCAACGGCGACCACGAACTGCCGCGGCCGGCCGAGCGCGCGGTGCGCCTGCTGTTCGCCCGGCTGGCGCTGCGGCCGCGGGTGGCCCACGGGCGCGACCGGCTGGCCGCCGAGCTGTGGCCCGACCTCGACGACCCCGAACTGCTGCGCGAGCGCCTGCGCCGCGTGCTCAACAAGCTCAACACGCTGCTGAAGTCGGTGGGCGCGGCGCGCGTGCTGCCGGTGCTGGCCAACCGAGACGAACTGCGCCTGAACGTGGAAGCCTTCGACGTCGACGTCTGGCGCTTCGAACAGCACGTCGAGCGCCGCGAGTGGGCCGCCGCGCGCGCGGCCTGGGGCGGCACCCTGCTGCCGGGGATGGACGACCCATGGATCGACGTCGAGCGCGAGCGCCTCGCGGCGCTGCGCGAACGGGCCGACATCGAAGCCGTCACCGAGGCCGATCCCGACGACGCCGACGAGCCGCTGCTGGCAACTTCGCCGCCGGCGCCCGGCTTCGCGCCCGCGCTGGCGCACCCGACACGGCTGGTCGGCCGCCAGGCCGAACTGGAGGCGGTGCGCGTGGCGCTGTCCACGCACCGCCTGGTGAACCTCGTCGGCCCGCCGGGTTGCGGCAAGTCGCGCCTGGCCGATGAAGTGCCGCGCGGCCAGCGCAGCTTCGAGTGCGTGGCCGTGGCCCGGCTGGAGGACTGCCGCAGCGCCGAGCAGGTGTTCGACGAGATCCGCGCCGGGCTCGACCTGCGCGCCGACGGCCGGCCGGCGGTCGCCCAGGTCATCGAGTGGCTGCAGCAGCGCCGTGCCCTGCTGGTGCTGGACGGCTTCGAGCACCTGGTGGGCGAGGCGGGCGACGCCGTGCTCGCGCCGCTGCTGCGCGAGCTGCCGCTGCTGCGCCTGCTGCTGACGTCGCGCCGGGCGCTGGCGCGTGCCGACGAGTGCGTGTGGGCCCTGGCGCCGCTGCCCGTGCCCGGCGAACACGACGAGCTCGACGTCGCGCGCGCCAACCCCAGCGTCGCGCTGTTCGTGGCCCGCGCCGGCGCCGCCCGCGACGGCTTCACGCTCAATGGCCACAACCTGCGGGCCGTGGTGGAGGTCTGCCGGCTGCTCGAAGGGCTGCCGCTGTCGATCGAGCTCGCGGCAGCCCAGGTGCGCACGCTGGCGCCGTGGGCGATGGCCGACGCGCTGCGGCGCGGCATCCGGCTGGCGGCGCGGCCGCAGATGCGGCAGCGCCTGGCCGGACGCCACGTCTCGCTGGAGGCGGCGCTCGAATGGAGCTGGCGGCTGCTGGACGACGCCGCGCGCGCGATGCTGCGCCAGCTGTGCCCGTTCCGCGGCGGCTTCACGCTGGCGCAGCTGCAGGCCGCCCTGCCGGGCGAAGCCGTCGAGGCCGGCGTGCATGCGCTGGTGCGCGACTCGCTGCTGCAGGTGCCGCCCGGCGCGCCGCAGCGCCTGCAGCTGCTGGTGGTGGTGCGCGAGTTCGTCGAGGCCCGCTGCACGCCGCAAGAGCTGCTGGCGCAGCGTCGCAGCCACCGCGCGGTGTTCCTCGCGCTGGCCCGTCGGCTGGAGGCCACGCATGCCTGGCCCGACGACGAGGACCAGGCGAACTTCGCCGAAGCGCTGGCCAGTGCCTGCGCCGACGACGC
>JBGAHJ010000019.1:0-120250 GCA_044226255.1 Rubrivivax sp. | reverse complement strand
AAGATGTTGGCCGGCTTGATGTCCAGGTGCAGCATCTTGTGCTGGTGCACGATGCGCAGGCCGCGCAGGATCTCGTCGAAGAGGCTGCGGATGGTGCTCTCGCGGAACACCTTGTCACGTTTGAGATCGCGCGCGGTGACGATGAAGTCCTGCAGCGTGTCGCCCTGCAGGTAGTTCATCACCATGTAGACCGTCTCGTTCTCGCGGAAGAAGTTGAGAACGGACACCACCGACGGGTGGCTGATCTGCGCCAGCGAACGCCCTTCTTCGAAGAAGCTCTTCAGGCCCAGGCGGTACAGCGGCTGCTTGTCGGGCTTGACGCGCGGCGTCAGTTCGCCCGGCGAGCGCTCGGCCAGCGAGGCCGGCAGGTATTCCTTGATGGCCACCAGCTGCTGCTTCTCGCCTTCGGCGAGGTAGACCACGCCGAAACCGCCGGCGGCCAGCTTCTTCACGATCGTGTACCCGCCCACCACGGTGCCCGAAGGCAACGGCGCTGGTTTGGGCTTCGACATAATCGGGCAGGCTTTTCAGAGGGTGGGGAATGGCGGTTTATAGCATGACGGGGTACGCAAACGCGGGGTCGGAAGCGGCAGGATCCGCTGCATCCGTGACCGTGGAAGCCCGCTCGGTGAACGGCCGTTTCCTCGACCTGGCGCTGCGCCTGCCCGACGAGCTGCGCGGCCTGGAGCCGGCGCTGCGCGAGCTGCTCACCGCAACCTTTCGCCGCGGCAAGATCGAGCTGCGCGTGGCCACCAGCCGCGAAGCCGATTCAGCCCTGCCGATGCCCACGCCCGACCAGCTCAACCGGCTGGCGCACCACCAGTCGGCCATCCAGGGCTGGCTGCCGCAGGCGCGCGAGCTGTCGGTCAACGAGGTGCTGCACTGGTGCAAGGGTGGCGCGAGCCCGGTGAAGCTGGACGAACCCGCGCTCGACGCCGCCAGGCGCTGCATCGAGGGCCTGCGCGACGCGCGCGCCCGCGAAGGCGATCGCCTCGCGGCCATCCTGCTGGAGCGGGTGGCCCGCCTGAAGGAGCTGGCCGCCCAGGCGCGCCCGCTGGTGCCGCAGGTGGTGGAGCGCCAGCAGGCCCGCTTCGTCGAACGCTGGAACGAGGCGCTGGCCACGGTTCAGGCCGGCGCCCAGATCCCCGCCCAGACCCTCAACGAACGGGCGCTGGCCGAAGCCGCGAGCTTCGCGATCCGCATCGACGTGGCCGAGGAACTGGCGCGCCTGGGCGCTCACCTCGACGAGATCACGCGGCTCCTGAAGAGCGGCGGCGAACTGGGCAAGCGGCTCGAGTTCCTGATCCAGGAACTGCAGCGCGAGGCCAACACCTTGGGCAGCAAGTCGGCCGCGCTGGAGCTGACCTCGATCTCGGTGGAGATGAAGGTGGCGATCGAGCAGATGCGCGAGCAGGTGCAGAACGTGGAGTGAGCCCGGGCTGCCGAGCGCGGTCCCGCCGGGTGAAGATGCGGCGAGCCGTCAGCGCTCGCGGCGCCAGGCGGATGGTGTCTCGTTCGTCGCCACCTCGGCCTGTGCCCTCGCTTCCTCGAGTTCACGAACCTCGGTGCTCAGGCCGTAGGCCAGGCACGGGTTCTCCGCGGCCAGCGCGGCCGCCTCTTGCAGGCTGCTGGCGACGATGAACCAGAAGCCTCCCACCAGTTCCTTCGCTTCGGCGAACGGTCCGTCCGTGATGGACCTGCGCGACACGACCTTGCCTTCGCTCTTCAAGCGGCTTCCGGGCTTCATCCTTCCCAGCGCCAGATTCCGCTCGTACCAGACGTAGAACCGGTCGATGGCGTCCTGCACGTCCTGCTTCGAGGCCGTCTCGTCCCACTGGCCGCGCGAGATCACGAGGTACTGTCTGCTCGGGCTTGATTCATCCACGATGGCGTCTCCTCCTGGCGCCTCGGTCACGAGCCGCAGAGTTGCTTGTACAGGCCCGCGGTTTCACCGGCGGGATCGGCCTGGCCGTACGCGGCCAGCCTGACCCCCCGATAGCGCGCCCACCGGGCGATCCAGGAAGGGCCGAAGCGCCCGCTGGCCGCCGCGGGAGTGCGGTACGCCTCGTCTTGCAGGGCCTCTTCGAGCGTCACGAACCCGTACCCCAGCTCGCTCAGGGTCGACAGCGTTGCATCAAGCGTCGCTGCGGTGAGGCGCGTGGCGTGGATGAGCAGCACCTGCGGAATCTGGCGCCCGAACAGCTGCGCCGACATGCGCTCGAAGGTGCCGACGGCCTGCCTGAGGTGATCGTCGTATTCCGCGACCACCTTCGCCTGCAGGTCCCGCCGCGCCGACAGGGCCAGCTTGTCGTAGACGCAGGCGTAGACGTAGTCGTCGTGCTCGATGGTGAAGGGCGCGACCGTGTAGCCCCTGGCAGCGAGGAACGCCTCGAAGCTCTGGCGCTCCTGTTCGTCCTTGCCCGTCTGTGTGTACGGATGGCGGTAGTAGCGAACGGGGGACTGGCGCCGGGCACTGACCCAGCGGGTCAGGACGTCGCCCTTCACGACCGCATCCTGCACCTGCGCGAGCGGCGTGCCCCACATGCCGACGTGTCCGAAGCTGTGGTTGCCCAGCTCCATGCCGGCGACGAGCCAGTCGTCGAGGATCTGCACACCCAGATCGACCTTCCCGGGAACGAGCAGCAGGTTCTCGTTGACGAAGCCGACTGCCTTCACGCCCCGGCGCTTCAGAACTCCCAGCATGGTCTTGTTGATCAGCGCCGCCTCTTCCACCGAGATGGGGGTCGCGGACTGGGCGGGCACGTCATCGATCGTGATGGCGATCCGCTTCTGAGCGAGACCGTCCGCCGCGAACAGCATGGACAGCAGCGCGAGCGAGAGGGCCAGGCACGCATGGGAGGACATGCCTGGGACGATAGCGGGTCTCGCCGCGTGAGACCATCACGGCCATGCTCGTCACCATCGAACCCGGCTTGCGCCTCTACGTCGACGTGGAGGGCGCAGGCCTCGTGCCGGACGGCGCGCGCATGCGCGAGAAGCCCACGCTCGTGCTGCTGCACGGCGGCCCCGGCTACGACCATTCCAGCTTCAAGCCGCTGTTCAGCCGGCTGGCCGACATCGCGCAGGTGATCTATTTCGACCACCGCGGCCACGGCCGCAGCGACCGCCGGCCCGCCGCCGAGTGGACGCTGGACACCTTCGCCGATGACGTGGTGCGGCTGTGCGACGCGCTCGGCATCGTGAAGCCGGTGGTGCTGGGCCAGAGCTTCGGCGGCTTCGTGGCGCAGCGCTACCTGGCGCGCCACCCGGAACATCCGGCGCGCGTGGTGCTGTCCAGCACCAGCCACCACCTGGGGCTCGAACGCAAGGTGGCGGCCTTCACGCGCCTGGGCGGCGCGGAAGCCGGCGCCGCTGCGCGCGGCTTCTGGACCGCGCCCAGCGCCGCCACCTGGGCGCCCTACAACCGGCACTGCCGCGACGTCTACAACACCACGCCCGCCGACCCCGACGCGCGGGCCCGCACCGTGTTCAACGAGGAGATCCTGTTCGCCAGCGCCAGCGGCGAGCAGCAGACGATGCAGCTGCTGCCCGGCCTGGCCCGCGTGCGCTGCCCGGTGCTCGTGATGGCCGGGGCGCAGGACCCGGTGACGCCGCTGGAAGACGCGCAGGAGATCGCCGCCGCGATTCCCGCGCCCTGGGGCCGGCTCGCCGTCTTCGAAGGCGCCGGCCACGGCGCCTGGCGCGACCGGCCCGAGGAGGCGCTGGCGGTGCTGCGAGAGTTCGTCGCCGGGCCGGGCTGAAGCCGGCCGGGTCTGTCAGTGCACCGTGCAGACCATGCACGGATCGAACGAGCGCACCACGTGCTGCACCGCCACCGGCGTGCGTTCGCCCGCGCCCACCGGCGTGCCCACCAGCGCCGCTTCCAGCGGGCCGGGCTGGCCGGCCGCGTCGCGCGGCGAGAAGTTCCAGCTCGTCGGCGCCACGATCTGGTAGCCGGCGATGCGGCCGCGCTCGATGCGCAGCCAGTGGCCCAGGGCCCCGCGCGCGGCCTCGGTGAGGCCGACGCCGCTGCCGGCCTCGGGCAGCACGTCGCTCTCGCAGAAAAGCTCGCGCGGCTGCAGCGCGCCCAGCCAGCGCTCCATCTGCGGCACCACCTCGGCCAGTTCGACCAGCCGCGCCAGCACGCGCGTGTAGACCGTGCCGCCACAGCGCGCCACCGCGGCGCGCACCAGCGGCTGCCCGGCCGCCAGGCGGCGCGCGATGGCACCGGTCTCGCAGCTGCGGCCCTGCAGGCGCGGCGCCTTGTTCCAGGTGTAGGCGCCGGCCTTCTCGGCATCGGGCCGCGTCAGGCCCATCGACGGGTGGCGCGGCGGCTGGCCGTCGTCGGCCAGCCAGCTGTGGTGCGTGTCCTCGGTGACGCCGGCCAGGTCCACGCTCGACAGCGCCTGCGTCGTTTCGTCCCACAGCCCGGCCGGCGCGCTGGCGTTGCCGTGGCTCAGGTAGCGGCCCGGGCCGCGGCCCAGGCGGTCCAGCGCGGTGCCGGCGGCCACGCTGAGGAAGAGGCGCAGGTCGCCACGCGCGGGGTCGGCCGCATGCCAGGCTTCGAGCGCGGCCTCGTCGGCCAGCGCGGCCACTTCCTCCAGCGAAGCGGCGAAGGTGTGGCGCTCCAGGAAGGCGCGGAACTCGCGCACCAGCGCCAAGAGGCGCAGCCGCTCGGCGGCGTCGATCGCGCGCGTGCTGCCGCCCGGCATCACGCTGTGCGTGTGCGGCCACTTGCCGCCCAGCGTGCCGATGATCTGGAACCAGCGCTGGCGCGCTGCCACCGCGGCGCGTGCCTGCTCGCCGCGGCCGGCCTCGAAGCGGCGCCGCACCTCGTCGAACCAGGGCTGCCCGGCGTAGGCCTCGCGCGCGAAGTCGGGCATGAAGAAGAGATAGAAATGCGTCAGGTGGTCGGCCAGGTTCTCGGTGGCCAGCATCAGGTCGGTGGCGATGCGGCCGTTGGGCGGCGGCGCCACGCCGGCCGCGTCGGCCAGCGCGCGTGCCGCGGCCACCGACTGCGACACCGAGCAGATGCCGCAGATGCGCGGCACGATCACCAGCGCGTCGTGCGGCGCGCGGCCTTCGAGGATGTTCTCGAAGCCGCGGTACATCGGCGCCACCACGCGCGCCTCGGTCACTGCGCCGTCGCGCAGGTCGAGCCGGACCTCGAGGTCACCCTCGACGCGGTTGAAGGGGCCGACGACCAGGCGCGTGGCGGGTGGGGTCTGCATCGTCGGCGAGCATAGCGCCCGGGGCTGGCGCGAGACGGAAGGCGGTGACCGCCTGCACCAGGCGGGTGGAGCGCCGCAGCAGCACCTGCGCGGCCTCGCCGCTGCGCGCGGTGCGCGCGGCGCCCTCGCGGGTCTGCGCGTCGAGCGTGGAGGTGGTGCTGCCCAGCGTGGCCAGCGCGCGCGCCCGCGCCTGGCTCTCGGCCGCCAGCGCCGCCAGCCGCTCGGCCACCGTGCCGGCGGCACCGACGATGCTGCTCATCGCCGCGCCGGCCTGCTCCACCTGGCGGCGGCCGTGCTGGATCTGCGCCACCGCGTCGTCGATCTGCGCGCGCACGTTGGCGGCGGCCTCGGTGCAGCGCACCGACAGCGCGCGCACTTCGTGCGCCACCACCGAGAACTCGGCGCCGGCCGCGCCCGCGCGGCTGGCCGCGGCGGCGGCATTGAGCGCCAGCACGCCGGTCTGGCTGGCCAGCCGGTTGATCAGCAGCGCGGCCTCGTGGATGCGCCGCGCACCGGCATCGGCCTGCTGCATGCGCTGCACCGCCTCGCTCATCACCTGCTGCGCCTGCTGGGCGCCGCTGCGCGCCTCGCCGGCCTGCAGCGCGGCCTGCTGGGTGGCGTCGGCGCCGCGCTGCACCGCCAGCGCCTCCTGCTGCAGCGCACGCGCCGCCTCGGCCAGCGCACGCGACTGCCCCGAGGCCGCGGCTTCCAGCGCGCGGCTGTCGTCGGCGATGCTGCCGCCGTGCGCGTGCACGGCCTCGGCCTCGTCGCGCACCGCACCCACCAATTGCACCAGCTGCGCCTGCATGCGCGCCAGGTCGGCCATCACGCCGCGCGCACCACCGGCCGCCGGCACGCCGGCCAGGTCGCCATCGGCCACGCGCCGCGCGCAGGCCCCGAGCACACGCGGCTCGGCGCCGAGAGAGGCATCCAGCCCGCGCACGATCGACAGGCTGAGCACCACGCCACCCGCCGACGCCGCAGCCGCCAGCCCGCCCACCAGCCACGCGGCCTGGCGGCTGGCGGCCTGCGCCTCGGGCGTGCCCAGCGCGGCCGCGAGCGACTGCACCTGCACGATGGCCAGCACCGCGATGGCGGCACACATCAGGCTGGCGCCGGCGAAGGCGAACAGCAGCCGCTGGGAGACGGTGAAGCGGTCGAGCATGAGGCGCTGCTGCTCAAGATCCGTGCCGCGCACCTGCCCCGGCAGCCGCGGAATGCTGCGCTGCGGAGCCGTCCGTTTCGGCACCGCCACCGGCAGCGCGCTTGCCGGTCAGCCGAGCCGCGTCTTCTTCGCCACGGGCGCCACCAGCACGTGATCAGCGGTGGCGTTGGTCTTCACGCGCCGCGGCGTGGCGCTTTTGCTCAACGAGGCGAGCGCGACGAACCAGGCCTTGGGCATGTCGGTGGGCAGGCCGATGGGGATGCCGGCCAGCTTCGGCGTGCGGTCGTAAGGATGGCCCGGGTCCTGGAAGCCGGGCTCGGTGCAGCTGATGCAGGCATAACCGCCGCGCGTGCACGAGCCCTGCCCGTTCCACAGCCGGCTGTTGCAATCGGCATGCGCCTGCGTGCCCTTGCAGCCCATGTGCTCCATCATGCAGCCCAGGTCCGACGGCTTCTCGGCGCTGGCCTTGAACTCGTAGTACTCGTTGCGCGTGCAGCCGTGGTGCACCAGCTGGTCGGCATAGAAGCGCGGGCGCGCCAGCGTGTCCAGGTCTTCGGCATGCAGAAGGCCGGCGGCCAGCGCGGCCAGCGTGTCCACCACCCAGCCCGGGTGCGTGGGGCAGCCGGCGACATTGATCACCGGCAGCCCGCTCTTCGCACGGAAGGCCGCGCCCAGCAGGCCGCCGATGCGGTCGTCCTCGTACTGCAGGCCGCAGGCCTCGGTGGGGTTCGCACCCGCGGCGCTGATGCCGCCCCAGGCCGCGCAGCTGCCCACCGCCACCACCTGCTGCGCCACCGCGGCCAGGCGCGAGACCCATTGCGTCATCGGCAGCCCGGTGCCCGCCATCAGGTGGTAGCGCCCGGTGCCGTTGGGCCCGCGCAGCAGCGCGCCTTCGACGCACAGCACGTCGAGCCGTTCGCGCCCGTCCAGGCAGGCATCGAGCAGCTCGACCAGCTCATGCCCGCTCTCCAGCGACAGCGACGGGTGCCACAGCAGCCGCACGCCGGCGGCTTGCAGCAGCGCGGGGAAGTCGGTGGTGTCGGCGCACAGCAGCGACATGCTGCAGCCGCCGCAGCCGCCGCTCTGCAGCCACAGCACGTTGAGCATCAGTGTTTCTCCACGCCGCTGCGCGCTTCCAGCCCGAAGCGGATCAGCTTGGCGCGCAGGCCCACGCGCGACAGCCCCAGTTCGGCCGCGGCGCGGGTCTTGTTCCAGCGGTGGCGCAGCATCACCTCGCGCAGCAGCATCGCCTCGATGGCGTCCAGCCGCTCCTGCAGCGTGCCCTGCGCGGGCAGCGCGGCCGCGGCGTCGGGTGTCTGCGCACGGCCGGTCTGGCCCTGCAGCAGGCGCGCCGAGAAGTCGGACGCGTGCAGCGCCCGGCCGTCGCCCAGCGCCAGTGCGCGGGCGATCTCGTTGCGCAGCTCGCGGATGTTGCCGGGCCAGGGGTAGCCCATCAGCACCGCGCGCGCGTCGTCGTCGAAGGGCACCGGCGGCAGCGCGAGCTCGGTGGCCGCGTCGGCCAGCAGGCGTTCGGCCAGCGGCACGATGTCGCCGGGCCGCTCGCGCAGCGGCGGCATCTGCAGCGTGACGCCGGCCAGGCGGTAGTAGAGGTCTTCGCGGAAGCGGCCGGCGCGCACCTCCTCCTCCAGCTTGCGGTGCGTGGCGGCGATCACGCGCACGTCCACCGGCACCGTGCGCGTGGCACCCACCGGCCGCAGCTCGCCTTCCTGCAGCACGCGCAGCAGCTTCACCTGGAACAGCGGCGAGGTCTCGCCGATCTCGTCGAGGAACAGCGTGCCGCCGTCGGCGCGCTGGATCAGGCCCACGTGGTCTTCGGTGGCACCGGTGAAGGCGCCGCGCTTGTGGCCGAAGAGCTCGCTCTCCAGCAGCGTGTCGGGGATGGCCGCGCAGTTCTCCACCACGAAGGGCTTGGCGCCGCGCGGGCTGGCGTAGTGGATGGCGCGCGCCATCAGCTCCTTGCCGGTGCCCGATTCGCCCAGCACCAGCACCGGCAGTTCGTGGCGCGCGATGCGTTCGGCCATCGCGCACACGGCATCCAGCGGGCTGCCCGGCGCACGCACGATGCGCTCGAAGCCGAACACGCTCCTGGCCTGGCGCAGCCGGTCCGACAGGCGCGCGCGCAGCGCGGGCGCGCCGGCGCGCAGGTCCAGGTCGAGCCGGTGCAAGCCCTGGTGCAGGCGCTGCGCCTCCACCGCCCCGCGCACCGTGTCCAGCAGGTGCTGCGGCACCCAGGGCTTCAGCACGTACTGGTAGATGCCGGCCTCGTTGACGCCGGCGATGATGTCCTCGCTGTCGGCGTAGCCCGAGATCACCACGCGCACCACCTCGGGCCATTCGGCGCGCACCTGCTTCAGGAAGTCGACGCCGCTCTGCCCCGGCATGCGCTGGTCGCACAGGATCACGGTGACGGCGTGGCGCGACAGCAGCTCGCGCGCCGCCGCGGTGTCGCTGGCGGTCAGGATGCGGAAATCGTCTTCCAGCGTGCGCCGCATCGCCTCCTGCGAGCGCAGTTCGTCGTCGACCACCAGCACCAGCGGGCGGGCGGCGTCTTCGTCGGTGTCGGAAGCGCTCATCGGCGCAGCCATCGTAACGGCACGGTCAGCAGATGCGAGGCAGCGGTTCCCCGGTGAGCCAGTCGACGATGCGCTGGCCGCCGAAGCGCGTGGCCAGCTGCACGAAGCGCTGCGGGTCGGCCACCACGGTGCCGATGCGCGCCGCCTCGCGGCCCAGCGGGTGCGCACGCAGGGCGGCCAGCGCCGCATCGGCGTGTTCCGGCGCCACCGCGGCGACGAGCTTGCCTTCGTTGGCGACGTAGAGCGGGTCCAGCCCCAGCAGCTCGCAGGCGGCCTCGACCTCGGCGTGCACCGGGATCGCCGCTTCCTGCAGCCGCATGCCCACGCCGGCCTGGCGCGCGATCTCGTTGAGCGTGGTGGCCAGGCCGCCGCGCGTGGGGTCGCGCAGCGTGTGCACCGCGCCTTCGGGCACGGCCGCCAGCAGCGCGGCCACCAGGCCGTGCAGCGCCGCGGTGTCGCTCTTCACGGTGGCCTCGAAGCCGAGCGACTCGCGCTGCGACAGCACCGCCACGCCGTGGTCGCCGATCGAGCCCGACAGCAGCAGCACGTCGCCCGCGCGCGCCTGCGCGCCGCCGATGCGCCGGCCGGCGGGCAGCGCGCCCAGGCCGGTGGTGGCGATGAAGACGCCGTCGCCCTTGCCCTTCTCCACCACCTTGGTGTCGCCGGTGACGATGGGCACGCCGGCGTCGCGCGCCGCGGCCGCCATCGACTCGACGATGCGCTTGAGCGTCGCCAGCTCGAAACCCTCTTCCAGCACGAAGCTGGCCGACAGCGCGAACGGCACCGCGCCCATCATCGCCACGTCGTTGATCGTGCCGTGCACCGACAGGCAGCCGATGTCGCCGCCGGGGAAGCTCAGCGGCGAGATCACGTGGCCGTCGGTGGCCATCACGACGCGGTGGCCCGGCGGCAGGTCGACCACCGCGCCGTCGTCGCCGGCGCGCAGCGCCGGGTTGTCGAAGGCGCGCGCGAACAGCTCGTCGATCAGCTGCGCGCCGGCGCGGCCGCCGGCGCCGTGGTTCATGTCGATGCGGCCCTGCCTGAAGTCCAGCGGGCGCAGGTATTCCTTCTTGGTGCTCATGCGGCCTCCACAACCACCGGGATGTCCCGGAATCGGCCATAGGTCCAGTGCGCCGCGCAGGCGCCTTCCGACGACACCATGCACGAGCCCATCGGGTTCTCGGGCGTGCAGACGGTGCCGAAGAGCTTGCAGTCGCGCGGGTGCTTCACGCCGCGCAGGATGGCGCCGCACTCGCACTGCTTGTGGTCGGGCACGGCCTGGTAGGCGATGGGGAAGCGCCGTTCGGCGTCGAAGGCCGCCCACTCGGGCTTCAGGCGCAGCGCGCTGTGGCCCACCTCGCCCAGGCCGCGCCACTCGAAGCTCTCGCGCAGCTCGAAGACCTCGGCCACCGCGCGCTGCGCCGCCAGGTTGCCTTCACGCGTGACGGCGCGCGTGAACTGGTTCTCCACCTCGGCGCGGCCTTCGTTGACCTGGCGCACCAGCATCCAGATCGACTGCATCACGTCCAGCGGCTCGAAGCCCGATATCACCACCGGCTTCTTGTGCTGTGCGGCGAAGGGCTCGTAGGGCTTGGAGCCGATCACGATGCTCACGTGCGCCGGGCCGACGAATCCTTCGATGGGCACCGTACCCAGCGTCTTCACCTCGTCGGACTCCAGCACGTGAGCGATGGCGCTGGGCGTCAGCACATGGCAGGCCAGCACGCTGAAGTTGGGCAGCTGCTCGGCCGCGGCCTGCTTCACCACCAGCGCCGTCGGCGGCGTGGTGGTCTCGAAGCCGATCGCGAAGAACACGACCTGGCGCTCCGGGTTCGCGCGCGCCAGCTGCAGCGCATCGGCGGCCGAATAGACCATGCGGATGTCGGCGCCGCGCGCCTTGGCCTTCATCATCGACAAGGCGCCGGAGGCCGGCACGCGCATCGTGTCGCCGTAGGTTGCGACGATGGCGTTGTGCTCCAGCGCGAGGCGTATCGCCTGGTCGATGCGCCCGATCGGCAGCACGCACACCGGGCAGCCCGGGCCGTGGATCATGCGGATGGCCGGCGGCAGCAGTTCGGCGATGCCGTAGCGCGCGATGGCGTGCGTGTGGCCGCCGCAGAACTCCATGAAGGCGTAGCGCCGGCCCGGCTCGCACTCGGCGGCGATGCGCGCGGCGAGTGCCTGCGCCACGTCGCCGTCGCGGAACTCGTCGATGTACTTCATGCGGCCTCCCGCGGCTGTTGTTGCTGCTGCAGTTGCGCGAACAGCGCCAGCGTGCGTTCGGCCTCCACGGGGTCGATCAAGCCGATCGCGTGGCCGACGTGCACGATCACGTAGTCGCCGGGTGCCGCATCGGGCACCAGCGCCACCGAGACGGTCTTCTTCACGCCGCCGAGTTCGACGACGGCCTCGTCGGCGCCGCGGCGCTCGACCAGTCTTGCGGGCAGGGCCAGGCACATCAGCGTATCTCCGGGTTCAGGCTGTGCGCAACGAGCCAGGCCTGGCCCAGGGCCAGGCCGGCGTCGCCGCAGTCGACGGCACGCGGCCGCCAGGGGGTGATGCCGCGCGCCGCGCAGCCTTCGTCGACCAGCCGCGACAGCAGCCGGTTGTGCCAGCAGCCGCCGGCGAGCACCAGGCGCGTGGCGCCGGCCTGCACGGCCGTGTCGACGAGGGCGGCGGCCAGCGCGCCGTGGAACAGCGCCGCGCCGCGGCCGGTGTCGGTCTCGTCGAAGAGTGTGCCGACGAGCGCGTGCAGGTCCAGCGTCGGCTCGGGCAACGCCGGCATCGTGTGGTCTTCGAGCCAGAAGGTTGCGGCGCGCTCGAGCGCGATCGCCGCTTCGGCCTCGGCCTGCTGGCGCGGTGCCAGGCCCAGCGCCGCCGCGGCGGCGTCGAACCAGCGGCCGGCGGCGCTGCTGGTGGGGCAGCGCAGGCCGCGCGCCAGCAGCCCGGCCACGCCGCCGGCGAGCGCTTCGCCGGCCAGCGGCCCGCAGCGCGGCACGATCTCGGCGCCGCGGCCCAGCGCATGCAGCACCGCGGCCGCCACGCGCCAGGGCTCGCGCGCGGCAGCGTCGCCGCCCGGCAGCGCCAGTGGTGCCAGATGGGCCAGCCGATCGAAGCCCTGCGAGCGTGCGGCCAGCAACTCGCCGCCCCAGGCGCGCCCGTCGCTGCCCAGGCCCACGCCGTCGAGCGCCCAGCCGCACACGGTGTCGTCGCTCCAGCCCTGCTCGGCCATCACCACGCCGAGGTGTGCGTGGTGGTGCTGCACCGCGCGCGCCGGCAGGTGCAGCCGTTCAGCCCATTCGAGCGCGACGTGGGTGCTGGCGAAGTCCGGGTGCAGGTCGTGCGCGAAGGCGACCACCGAGCGTTTCGCGGCGGCCAGCAGTTCGGCGATGGAGCCGTCGAGCGCGGCGCGTGCCTCGGGCGTCGAGAGATCCCCGTGCGGTTCCGACCACAGCACCTCGTCGCCTTGCAGCAGGCAGGCGCGGTTCTTCAGGAAGGCCCCGGTGGCCAGCACGGTGGCCGGCGCGGGGCGTGGCAGCTTCAGGCGCTGCACGAGGGCACCTGCCCGGCCGGGCGCGGCAGCGGCGCGGGGGCCGGGCTGCGCGCGTCATCCAGCAGCCAGTCGAGCCAGGCGTCCATGCCGACGCCGCTCTTGGCCGACACGAGCAGCACCTCGATACCCGGGTTCACGCGCTGCGCATAGGCGATGCAGCGCGCGACGTCGAAGTCCAGGTGCGGCAGCAGGTCCACCTTGGTCAGCACCATCAGCCGCGCGGCGGCGAACATGTCGGGGTACTTGAGCGGCTTGTCCTCGCCTTCGGTGACCGAGAGGATCGCCACCTTCGCGCGTTCGCCCAGGTCCCACATCGCCGGGCAGACCAGGTTGCCGACGTTCTCGATGAACAGCAGCGACGCGGGTGCATCGCCATGCGGCAGGCGCTCGAAGGCCTCGGCCACCATCTGCGCATCGAGGTGGCAGCCCTTGCCGGTGTTGACCTGGATCGCCGGCACGCCAGTGGCGCGGATGCGGTCGGCGTCGTGCGTGGTCTGCTGGTCGCCTTCGATCACCGCGATCGGCAGGGCCGGCTCACGCGCGCGCAGCGCGTGGATCGTGGCCGTGAGCAGCGTGGTCTTGCCCGAACCGGGGCTGGACACCAGGTTCCACGCCGCCACGCCGTGGGCCCCGAAGTGCGCGCGGTTGGCGTGCGCGAAGCGGTCGTTCGCGCCCAGCACGTCGGCCTCGATCTGGATCGCGCGGCCTTCGTCCAGGCCCGGCACCGAGACGCGCGCGCGGCCGAGGCCGTAGTGCAGGTCGCCGTGCGTGTGGGCATGGTGGTGGTGATCGTGGGGGTGATGGTGGTGATGAGGCTCACCCACGGGGCCGTCGCAGCCGCAGACCACGCACATCGTGATGTCTCCTTGTCTCGTTCGTGATCAGGCGTCGTGCACGATCAGCTCGCGCACGCGCAGTTCGGTGCCGCCGGTGGGCATCAGGCGCGCGCTGCCGCAGGCCGGGCAGTCGTCCAGCCGGCTGCGCACCTGCACGGTGGCGCAGCAGCCGTGGCACCAGGCCGGCGCCGGCGGCTCCTCGATCTCGATCTGCGCGCCCTCCAGGCAGGTGCCCGGCATCAGCGACTCGAGCGCGAAGCGCAGCGCGCGCGGCTCCACGCCGGCCAGCGCACCGGCTTCCAGCGTGAGGCGGCGCACGCGGACAAAGCCTTCGCGCGCGGCGGCGTCCTCCACCACGCGCAGCACGCCGCCGGCGAGGCTCAGCTCATGCATGGGCGGGCTCCGGTTGCATCACCACGTCGAACGGCTCGCAGGGGTCGAAGGCGACCGCGAGCAGGCGGGCGTCGGCGGGATCGTGGACATCGCGCAGCGCGCGCGCCAGCACGCCGTGCGGGTGGAAGTTGGCGTCGGTGGGTGCCTGCAGGTGCAGCGAGCGCAGCACGCCTGCGGCATCCACGCGCACGCGGTAGCGCAAGAGGCCGCGGCCCACCTCGACAGCCGCATGGCCCTCGCCGGGTTCGCCGGCCGAGGACTGGACCCAGAGCCAGTCGTCGCCGCCGGGTTCGGCCAGGCGCAGCAGGTCGTGCAGGCGGGCGAGCAGGCGCATGCCGGCATTGTCGGCGGCCGCGGCATCACCACGGCGGCGGCGGTACCATGGGCCGGTGTCGGGCTCGTCGCCGGGCGACGTCGCCGTGTGCAGAGCCAGCGCGCGCGGCAGCACCGCGGCCAGCAGCGCGGCCAGTGGCGTGGGTGTGCCCTGCGCCCACTGCAGCGCGCGCGCCGCGGCGTCCGGCGCCTCCAGCGCCAGTGCCAACGACGCGACGGAACGTCCCAGCCAGCGCTGCTGCAGCCAGTGCGGCAGCGCCTGCAGCTGCTGCGCCGGTGCGAGCGTGCGCAGCCACAGCGGGCAGTCGTTGAGCGCAGGAGCCACCGACGGCGCGCCCGGCAGCAGCCGCGGCCAGTCGTGCGCGATGCGCAGCAGCTGCTCGCGCGCCACCGCGTGGCGCAGCGCCGTGCGTTCCGTGCCGCTGCAGGCGGCCACGTCACCGTGCGCGGCCCGCACGGCCAGCGTGGCCGCCAGGCGGTGGCCGTGCGCACACAGCGCGTGCAGCGCGGCCATGCGTTCCGGCAGGCTGCTCGCCGGCTGGCCCAGCGCCAGCAGCGCCGGCAGGTCGGGTCGCGGCGAACGCACGATGGTCTCGCGGCGCCCGGGCTGCAGTCGCAGCGACAGCGGAGCTGGCCAGGTGCTCATCGCTCAGGCGGCCGAGCCGAACAGGAAGCCGCGCCGCGCCGGCCGCGGGCGCAGCTTTTCCAGCAGCGCGCGCGCGGTGGCCACCGCGGCCGCCTGGTCGGCGAACTCGCTCATCGGCGACACCAGCGACGCGGCGGCGTAGCGGCCGAGACCGGGCTCGTCGTGGCCGAGGAAGCGGAACGTCCAGCCGCCGATAGCGATGTCCTCGCCGTCGCCGGGGCCGGGCCGCAGCGCCTCGGCCGCGGCCGCGTGCAGCGGCAGCCGCACCAGGTTCAGGAACCAAGGCGTGACCAGCGCGCCCAGTGCGAGGCCGTCTTCCTGCACCGCGAAGTCCACCGCCTCGACGCTCAGCCACGGGTGCATCAGCGGCAGCCCGGCCATGCGCGTGCTGGCGATGCGCCGGAACGTCGCCTCCAGCGCCTGCACGCGGGGAGCCAGGGCCGCGCTCATGCGTCGATCACCATGAACTGCTCGGCCGCGCCGTCGCAGCGCGGGCAGCGCCAGTGCGCGGGCAGCGCCGCGAAGGGCGTGCCAGGGGCGATCTGCCAGTCGGCGTCGCCACTCGCGGGGTCGTAGACCCACCAGCAGATCTTGCACTCGAGCTTCGCGTCGGGCGGCAGGCGCGTGGTGTCGCCGAGGTAGCTGCCCTCGAAGCCGGCGCGCGGCATCACGGCCCGGCCACCCACTGCAGCACCTCCACCAGGCGCTCGTGCGAGTCGGCCAGGTCTTCCGGCGCCGCGCAGGCCACCGCGGGCAGCGCGCCCACCTCGACGGTGTTCAGGATCACGTGGTCCTGCGAGTTGTAGTAGACGACGCGCCAGGTGTGCGGCACGCGCGTGCTGGTGATGCGGCAGTTGCCGTAGCCGCGCGACAGGATGCAGACGCGGCCGGTGCCCAGCACGTGGTCCATCCAGGCGATGTCGGCCGGCGACATCGGCAGCAGCGTCAGGTTCACCACCTCGCTGGGCTGGCCGGGGCGCCAGGCGGCGCGGTGCTGCGCCAGTTCGGCCAGCACGTGGTTGGCGTTGAGCACGCCTTCGGGTGGCGTGGCACTCACTTCGGGTGGCAGCTCGGCGTCGAGCGCGGCGGCGTGGTGCAGCACGCGCGGGATCGCGCCGACCTCGATGCGGTCGCTGGAGCGGCCATCGGCACCGGTCTCGATGACGCGCCAGACGCCGGCGAACACCGACTCCTGCACCTGCGCGCAGGCCTTGTCGCGGCCTTCGTCGGCCAGCCACTGCGCGCTGACCTCGCCTTCGCCCAGCACCTGGTTGATCAGGGTGCGCTCGTCCGGCTGCAGGCCTTCCAGCGGCACCACGGCCGGGCCTTCTCCGGCCAGCGCCGCGCGCACCGCATGCAGCGCGCGCAAGGCGCCCTGGCGTCCGACCAGGTCCTCCGGTTCGGGCACGCTGGGCGGGCGGTAGGTCTCCATGCCCTGCGGCATGTGCATGTATTCGAGGCCTTCGTCCTCCTCCTGGCTGCCAGGACCGAAGGCCACCACGGGAATGGGAACGGGCTTGCCGCGGTTCATCGTCGATTCCCTTCTTCAGTGGCAGCCGGCGGCGGGCGCGGCCGCGTGCAGCGCGATCGGCGGGCGCGAGGCCGGCTTCTCGAACACCTGCTGCAGGCGCTGCAGGTAGACGTCCCAGTCGAGCATGCCGTGCACCGTGTCGACGAAACGGCCGTCGCGCAGGAACACCAGCGACGGCCAGTGCACCACGCCGTAGCGCTTGGCGAGCGCGTCCTCGTCGGCCCGTGCGACGAGGCCGATCTCGAAGCGGTCGCGGAAGTGGCGGCGCAGCTCGGGCAGCACCACCGCGATGTCCAGCACCTCGGGGAAGCGGATCGGGTCGCCCTGGAAGAACAGCACCTGCTCGCCGCCGCGGGCCAGGAAGGCCTCCAGGCCGGTGGCGTCGAGCCAGTGGCTGCCCGGTGCGGCACCCAGGCGGCAGACGAGCGGCGGTGCGCCGGTGGAAGCTTCGGAAGTCACGTTCATCGCAGGGCCTGCAGTTGTTCGGCGCTCATCGCCGAGGGAAGTTCGAAAGGCGCGGCACCACTGCCGCTGCCGCCGCCGAGCGCGGCTTCCACCAGCGCCAGCGTGGCCTCGATCTCGGCGGCGCGCTCCGGCGCCAGGTGCTCGCGCGCGTCGTCCAGGAACACGAGCAGCCAGTCGCCGGGATGCACCGGCTCGACGAGCGTGGTGCGCACCTCGCGCTGCTCGCCGCCGCGCTGCACCCGCGCGAAGCCGGCGCGCGCGGCGGTCACCTGCATGGGCCAGCCGATGCACATCTCAAACGGCTCCGACCGGCGGCATGAAGCGCTCGTCGCCCACGCGGCAGGCGGCTTCCGCCGGCGGCCGGCCGCTTTCGTAGGCGCCCATCGCGAGCACCGGCACGGTCAGCGGCGCGTCGCTGCGCGGCGCGGGTTGCGGCTCGGCGCCCCAGGCGCGCAGCCGTTCCAGCGCCGCGGCCAGCGCCGGTTCGAGTGCGGCCTTCACCAATGGCGTGAGGCTGCCGCCGAAGTCTTCCAGCTCGGCCGGCTGGCAGCCCACCAGCAGCACGCGCTGCGGCCAGTGGCCGGTGAAGCGGGCCAGCTCCAGCACCTCCTGGAAGCCGGTCTGGTGCAGGCTCATCTTCTTCGCACCCAGGAAACGCGGCACCTCGTCGTCTTCCACGAGCTTCAGCGTGCCGGGCTCCAGGCCGTAGTCCACCGCGTCGAAGATCAGCAGGTGCGTGGCCGCCTGCACATGCTGCAGCAGGTACAGGCCCTGCGTGCCGCCGTCCACCAGCTGCACCTGCGGGCCGAAGCGCCAGCCGGCGGCCAGCGCCTCGACGCAGCGCACGCCGAAGCCTTCGTCGGCCCACAGCAGGTTGCCGATGCCGAGCACGACGATGGCGCGGTCGTCGCTCATTCTTTAAACGTCCGGTGGCCGGAGATCATCGTGCTGACGATGCTCTGGCGGCCCATGATGTCCTCGCGGATCGCCGCGTAGACGTGCAGGATCACGAAGGTCACCAGCGCCCACATGCCCAGCCGGTGGAAGGTGTGCACGTCCTGGCTCTGGCCGAACAGCGGGATCACCCAGCCGAACAGCTTGTCGGCCCACGAGCCGTGCTGCAGCCCTTCGCCATACAGCGCGAAGCCGGTGAACAGCATGAACAGCGACAGCCAGAAGAAGCCGAAGAACATCGCCAGCCGCGCCATCGGGTTGTGGCCCACGTACTGCCCGGGGCGCGGGATCAGGAAGCTGTACCACTTGAGCATCGTCAGCACCTCGCGCCAGTAGGCGGCGCTGAACACGGGCAGCGTGAACAGCTCGCGCGCATGGTGGTTGCCGACGATGGCCCAGTAGATGCGCGCCACCAGCCCGACCGCGAACACGTAGCCCGCGGCGAAGTGCGCGAAGCGGATGTAGCCCATCAGGTACTGGCTGCTCGCTTCGCCCGGCGTGGTGGGCAGCGGCTGGCCGATGAAGTAGCCGGTGACCGCCAGCACCGTGATGGCCAGCGCATTGACCCAGTGCCACACACGCACCGGCGCTTCGTAGACGTAGACCGAGCGGATGCGGCGCCCGGCGGCCACCGCGGCGGCGTCGACGCCGGTGGCCGCGGCGAGATCGGTGGAGGTGCTCATCGCGTGGGCCTCCCGTTCAGACCTGCGCGATCAGCGCCAGCCCCGCCAGACCCAGCCCGCCGCCGATGGCGCCCTGCCCCCAGCGCGCCAGCCGCTGCGGCAGCGCCAGCAGTTGCCGGCCCAGGCCCAGCCCGGCCGCGTGCAGCAGCGCGGTGGTGGCGACGAAGCCGAAGGCATAGGCCGCAACGCCGCCCGCGGCCGGCAGTTCGCTGCCGTGCGCCCAGCCGTGCAGCGCACCGGCGGCCGCCACCAGCGCCAGGCCAGGCAGGGCCGGCAGGAGGCGCGGACGAGCGATCAGCAGGCCGAAGAGCACGACGCTGGCGGCGATGGCTGCCTCGACGAAGGCGGGCGCCGGCAGCGCGGTGCCCAGCGCGGCACCGGCCAGCATCGCCAGCAGAAAGCTGGCCGGGCCGCGCAGGCGCTGCTCCAGGGGCAGTGCCGCCGCGGACCACAGGCCCACGGCCACCATCGCCAGCAGGTGGTCCAGGCCGAGCGGATGCGCGAGGCCGGCGAAGGCGCTGACACCGTGGTCGTGGCCCGAGTGGGCGGCCGCGGTGCCGGCGGCGGCCAGCAGCGAGAACGCAAGAGCGAGTCGTTTCATCGTCGTGGTCTCCGTCTTTCGTTTCAGCGCACGGTGACGCGCGCCATCTCCTGGCCGTCCGGGCTCATCACGTGGGTGCTGCAGGCCAGGCAGGGGTCGAAGCTGTGCAGCGTGCGCAGGATCTCCAGCGGCTGCTCGGGGTTGGCCATCGGCGTGTTCATCAGGCTGGCCTCGAAGGCGCCGATCTGGCCCTTGGCGTCGCGCGGCGAGCCGTTCCAGGTGGTGGGCACCACGCACTGGTAGTTCTCGATCCTGCCGTCCTTGATCTTCACCCAGTGGCCCAGCATGCCGCGCGGCGCGGCCACCGTGCCCACGCCCTTGGCCTCCTTCGGCCAGGTGCTCGGGTCCCACTTCTCGACGTTGGCGGTGGCGCGGTCGCCGGCCTTGATGTTGGCCATCAGCTCGTGCCAGTCGTCGAGCATCATCTCGCCGCAGTACTGGCCTTCGAGCGCACGCGCCAGCGTGCGGCCGATGGTGGTGGGCAGCAGCTGCTTGAGGCTGTACTGCGTCTCGGGCAGGCCCAGCGCCTTGGGGATCGCACTGTTGATCATCTGGGCCGAGAACTCCAGCTGCTCCTTCGGCCGCTGCGCGTACTTGTTGCCCTTCTTCGCGTGCGCGTAGGCCAGGATGTAGCGCGACAGCGGGCCGACTTCCATCGCATGCCCGCGCCAGCGCGGCGCCTTGATCCAGCTGTACTTGGCGCCTTCGTCCAGGCGCTCGATGTTCGTCTTCGTGCCCTTGGTGTTGGGCCCGAGCACGTAGTTCGGCTCGGTGACGCCGTCCCAGGGGTGCAGGCCCTTGGTCTCGTCGCCGTACTTGTACCAGCTGTGGGTCACGAACTCCTGCACCTGCGCGGGGTCGCGCGGGTCGATGGCGTGGATCTCGTCCCAGTTGCCGTTGAGGATCACGCCACCCGGCAGCTGGTCGGTGCTCTTGTCGTAGTTGACCTTCGGGTACTCGCCGTAGTCGCTGACGTTCAGCGCCGAGAGCCCGCCGCCGTAGAGCCACCCGGCCTGCTTGTAGATCGTGCCGATGGCCAGCACGTCGGGGATGTAGACGTTCCTGTTGAACTCGATGATCTCGTCGATGCGCGCCTTGACGAAGTTCAGCCGCTCCATGTTCAGCGGCGCGCCGGCAGCGCCGTCGCCGTCGATGTTGATCGCGCACGGCACGCCGCCCACCAGGTAGTTCGGGTGCGGGTTCTTGCCGCCGAAGATGGTGTGGATCTTCACCCACTCCTTCTGCAGGTCCAGCGCTTCGAGGTAGTGCGTCACCGCCATCAGGTTGGCTTCGGGCGGCAGCACGTAGCTCTTGTTGCCCCAGTAGCCGTTCATGAAGGGGCCGAGCTGGCCGCTCTCGACGAACTTCTTGAGCCGGTTCTGGATGTCGCGGAAGTAGCCGGCGGAGGACAGCGGGTGCGCGGGCGACACCAGCTGCTGCAGCTCGCTGGTCTTCTTCGGGTCGGCCTTCAGCGCCGACACCACGTCCACCCAGTCGAGCGCGTGCAGGTGGTAGAAGTGCACCGCGTGGTCGTGCACCTGCAGCGTCTTGGCCATCATCTCGCGGATGAGGTGCGCGTTCTTCGGGATCTTGATCCCGAGCGCGTCCTCCACCGCGCGCACGCTGGTCAGCGCGTGGCAGCCGGTGCAGACGCCGCAGATGCGCTCGACGAAGGCCCAGGCGTCGCGCGGGTCGCGGCCCTTCAGGATCACCTCCAGCCCGCGCCACATCGTGCCGGTGCTCACCGCGTTGCGGATCACGTTGTTGCTGTCGAGGTTGACCTCGCAGCGCATGTGACCCTCGATGCGGGTCACGGGGTCGACGACGACGCGCTTGCCGCTGTCGTCGAGCTTGAAACCCTGGGTCTCGTAGGCGCCCATGTGTTTGTCTCTCCTCAGACCGTCTCGTTGGATTCGTTCTTCGTGGCCACGCGCTTGAGCACGCTGACCGCCGCGTGCGCGGCCACCGCCGCGCCCACCACGCCGGCCACCGTGCCGCCCACCTTGTCGGCGTTGGCCTCGATGCCGAACTGGTGGATGTTGGTGAGCCGGTCGTAGAACGAGCCCTTGTCCCAGAAGCCGTCTTCACTGCAGCCGATGCAGCCGTGGCCGGCCTTGATGGGGAAGCTGGTGCCTTCGTTCCACATCACCGTGGAGCAGGCGTTGTAGGTGGTGGGGCCCTTGCAGCCCACCTTGTAGAGGCAGTAGCCCTTGCGCGCGCTCTCGTCGTCGAAGGCCTCGACGAACTGGCCGGCGTCGAAGTGCGGCCGGCGGTAGCACTTGTCGTGGATGCGCTGGCTGTAGAACATCTTCGGCCGGCCCTGGCGGTCGAGCTCGGGCAGGCGGTCGAAGGTGAGCATGTAGGTGATGACGCCGGTCATCACCTCGGCGATCGGCGGGCAGCCGGGCACCTTGATGATGGGCTTGTCGGTGATCACCTGGTGCACCGGCGTGGCCCGCGTCGGGTTCGGCTTGGCGGCCTGCACGCAGCCCCAGCTGGCGCAGGAGCCCCAGCTGATGATGGCCTTGGCGTCCTTGGCCACGTGGCGCAGCTGGTCCACGAAGGGCTTGCCGCCGATGATGCAGCTCATGCCGTCCTGGTTCAGCGGCGGGTTGCCTTCCACGGCCAGGATGTAGTTGCCCTTGTACTTGGCCATCACCTCCTCGAGGATGGCCTCGGCCTGGTGGCCGGCGCTGGCCATCAGCGTGTCGTCGTAGTCGAGGCTGATCATCGACAGCACCACGTCCTTGGCCAGCGGGTGCGCACTGCGGATGAAGCTCTCGCTGCAGCAGGTGCACTCCAGCCCGTGCAGCCACAGCACCGGGGTGCGCGGTTTCGTCTCCATCGCATGCGCGATCTGCGGCACGAAGGCGGGCCCGAGGCCCAGCGAGGTGGCGGTGAGCGAGCAGTACTTCAGGAAGCTGCGGCGCGAGATGCCCTGGCGGCGCATCACGTCGTAGAAGGTCTCCATGGCCCCTCGTCTCCTTGTGTGTTCGGGTGGGTGCAGCCCTTGTCACAAGTTGCGTACCCGCGCCGGGCCGCTCGGGGGAAAACACCGAGCAGCCGCGGCAAGTGCTTGATGCGACAAGGGAAATGCGGCGCCCGCGAAGCTCGTGACGAGCCCGGCCGCGCGGCGCTGCAAAGCAAGCTGCCAGCGCGCTTTGCGCTTCGGCAGGCTCGCTTGCCAGTGCTGCGGCGCCGGACCATGCCGCAGAATGCGCGGCCATGAGTTCGCGTCCGCAGCGCCCCGTCGTGCAGCAGCCGCCGCCCACGGCCGCGGTCGACGAGGCGGCCTGGCTGGACGTGATCCAGAAGATGGACGAGGTCTACTCGAAGCTGGTCGCCGACGAGATCGCGCTCGAGGCCAAGAACGACGAGCTGGAGCAGAGCCAGCAGTTCATCTTCAGCCTGCTGGCGGCGATGAGCGACGTGCTGGTGGCCATCAACCGCGACGGCCGCATCGAGGAGACCAACGCCGCGCTGTGCGCGCTGACCGGCATCGGCGACGCCGCGCTGCGCGGCACACCGCTGGCCGCGCTGCTGGCCGAGGGCATGGCGCCCGCGCAGCTGGCCGCGGCACTGGCGCAGGCCGACGGCGGGGCTGCGGGCGCGGTGGTGGAACTGTCGCTGCGCGGCGCCAGCGGTGCGCCGGTGCCGGTGGACTTCAACGTGACGCCGCGGCGTGACGCCGCCGGCCGGCGCGTCGGCCACGTGCTGGTGGGCCGGCCGATGGGTGAACTCAAGCGCGCCTACCACGCGCTGCGCGAGGCCCACGAGGCGCTCAAGCGCACGCAGCAGCAGCTGCTGCATTCGGAGAAGATGGCCTCGCTGGGGCGGCTCGTGGCCGGCGTGGCGCACGAGCTCAACAACCCGATCAGCTTCGTGCTCGGCAACGTGCACGCGATGCAGCGCTACAGCGAGCGGCTGGGCCGCTACCTGGACGCGCTGCACGGCGGCGCGTCGGCCGACGAATGTGCCGCGCTGCGGCGCCAGCTGCGCATCGACGCGCTGCGCGCCGACCTGCCGTCGCTGATGGAAGGCACGCTGGAAGGCGCGCAGCGCACCGCCGACATCGTGCAGGGCCTGCGCCGCTTCTCGGCGGTGGACCGCGAGAAACACGCGGTGGTGGACCTGAACGGCGTGATCGAGCGCGCGATCCACTGGGTCTGCAAGGGCACGGCGCCCAGCTTCACCGTGCACTGGCAGGCGGGCGAGCCGTGCTGCGTGCACGGCAGCGCCGGCCAGCTGCTGCAGGTGCTGATGAACCTGATCCAGAACGCCTACGACGCGGCCAGCGAACACACGCGACAGCCGGGCCTGTGGATCACGCTGGCCACCGGCCCGCAGACGCTGGCGCTTGCGCTGCGCGACAACGGCGCCGGCATCGCGCCGGAGAACCTGGGCCGCATCTTCGACCCCTTCTTCACCACCAAGCCGGTGGGCACCGGCACCGGGCTCGGGCTGTCGATCAGCTACGGCATCGTCGAGCAGCACGGCGGCGAGCTGGCCGCGGCCAATGCACCCGAGGGCGGCGCGCTGTTCACGCTGACGCTGCCGCGCGTGCCCTGCGAAGGCGCGCCCTGACGGGCTTCAGCCGGCGGCCAGCGTGAAGCCCACGCGCGTGACGCCGGCCTCGTGCTCGGCCAGCGTGCGGCCCGCATGCATGCGCGCGATGGCGGCCACGATCGCCAGGCCCAGCCCGTGGTGCTGCTCGTTGGGACAGCAGCGCGAATCGTCGCCGCGGAAGAAGCGGTCGAACAGCCGCGGCAGCTGCTGCGGGGCTATGGGCTCACCCTGGTTCTGCACGAGCACCTGCACCTCGCCCGGCTGTGCGGCCTGCGCGGCGATGCGCACCAGCACCGTGGAGCCGCGCTCCGCGAAACGCGTCGCGTTGCCCACCAGGTTCGACAGCGCGCGCTTGAACAGCGGCTCGTCGACCGGCAGCGTGGCATCGCCTTCCACGCGCAGCGCCAGCCCGGCGTCCTCCAGCGGCGCCTCGTGGAATTCCACCACCTGCTGCGCCAGCGCGGCCAGGCTCACCGGCGCGCCGCGCCGCGCCACCGCGCCGCGGTCGGCATGCGACAGGAACAGCATGTCGTTGACCAGGGCCGACAGCCGCTGCATCTCCTCCAGGTTCGACAGCAGCGTCTCGCGCAGCTCGGCGGCCGGACGTTCGCGCGACAGCGCGACCTCGGTCTCGCCGATCAGCGTGGCCAGCGGCGTGCGCAGCTCGTGCGCCACGTCGGCGTTGAAGCCTTCCAGCTGCGTGTAGGCGCGCTCCAGGCGGCCCATCAGGCCGTTGAACTGCTCGATCAGCGGCTGCAGCTCCTCGGCCGGGCGGTCGAGCTGCAGGCGCTGGTCCAGCCGCTCCGGCGAGATCCCGCGCGTCTGCGCGGCCAGCAGCGCCAGCGGGCGCAGGTCGCGCCGCACCAGGCGGTGCATCGCGACGCCGGTGATCGCGGCGCCCAGCAGCGTGGTGACCAGCAGCGTGCCCGCCAGCCCGGCGAGCATGCGTTCGTCGTGGGTCACGTCCATCGCCAGCAGGCCGTGCACGGCACCGCCCGCGACTTCGGGTGCTTCCACCTGGAAGCGGGCGGACCGCAGGTGCGCGCCGGCGCCCGCCAGCCCTTCGTCGCGGTACAGCAGGCTGCCGTCGCTGCGCGTCAGCTCCATGCGCGTGCCGCTGCGCACGGGCTCGAACAGCGTCAGCTTGTGGCGCAGCTCGACCTCGCCCTTCAGGCACGCGATGCGCACGAACTCCGACAGCAGCTTGCGCTTGTCGTCCAGCGCCTCTTCCTGCGCGGCATGCAGCCGCATCGCGGTGGCCGAGTACACGACGATGCTGACGAAGCCCAGGCCCAGCAGCGTCAGCAGCACGAGGTAGGCCGACAGGTGGCGGCTGATGGAGCGGCCGACCACGGGCAGGTCGCTCATGCCGAGCGCTCCTCGAGCACGTAGCCCATGCCGCGCACGGTGTGCAGCAGCTTGGTGGGGAAGGGGTCGTCGAGCTTGGCGCGCAGGCGGCGCACCGCCACCTCCACCACGTTGGTGTCGGAGTCGAAGTTCATGTCCCACACCTGCTCGGCGAGAACCGTGCGCGACAGGATCTGGCCGCGCCGGCGCAGCAGCAGCGCCAGCAGGTTGAATTCCTTCGCCGTGAGGTCCAGGCGCTGCTGGGCCCGCGCGGCGCGGCGGGCCAGCAGGTCGATCTCCAGGTCCGCCAGGGTCAGGCTGGTGGCCGGCTGCGCGGCGTGCCCGGCCGAGCCGCGGCGCAGCAGCGCGCCCACGCGCGCCAGCAGCTCGGAGAACGCGAAGGGCTTCACCAGGTAGTCGTCGGCACCCTGCTCCAGGCCGCGCACGCGGTCCTCTACCTTGTCGCGCGCGGTCAGCATCAGCACCGGGGTCGCCTTGCCGGCGCCGCGCAGCGCGGCCAGGACGCCGAATCCGTCCACGCCCGGCAGCATCAGGTCCAGCAGCACCAGGTCGTACTCGCCGCCGGTGGCCAGGCGCCGGCCCTCGATGCCGTCGTGCGCCACGTCCACCACGTGGCCGTTCTCGCTCAGCCCCTTGTGCAGGTACTGGGCGAGCTTGACTTCGTCTTCGACCACGAGCAGGCGCATGGCACGAATCGTCTCATTTCGCGGGCTGGCGCTGGATTACGAATTTGTCATCTTGGCGTGCGGGTGGCGTGACTTTGGGCTTCCAGACTTCGTTCCGTGGTCGGCAGTGAGCCGGCCTCCAACCAACAACCTTTTCAGAGGACCGAACCATGAAGACCTATTTCGCCGTCGCCGCCCTGTCGTTCGCCTTCGCCGGTGTCGCCCATGCCGATGGCGCCGAGTTCCAGCTGCCGCAGCCCAACACCTCCACCGTGACCCGCGCCCAGGTCATCGCCGAGTACCTGGACGCCCGCGCCAAGGGCCAGGTCGAGACCGGCGAGCGCAGCCTGCCGCATGTCGAACTGGCGGCCACCTCGCAGCGCACCCGCGCCGAAGTGAAGGCCGAGACCCTGGAAGCCATCGCCAGCGGCGAACTGCGCTTCCTGAACCAGGAAGGCCAGTCGCCGCTGGACGTGTTCGTGCCGAAGCGTGCCGCCAAGCCCGCCACGGCGCTGGTGGCCGCCGCTGCCAAGTAAGCCCGCCGCCCGGCGCGGCGCATCGTGGACAATTCCGCGATGGAAACGCCGGGCAATCTCTTCTGCGTGGCCGCGCCCAGCGGCACGGGCAAGTCCAGCCTCGTGAAGGCCTTGCTCGAGCTCGATTCGAAGCTCGCGGTCTCCGTCTCCCACACCACGCGCAAGCCGCGCGGGCAGGAGGTGGACGGCCGCGAGTACCACTTCATCGGCGAGCCCGAGTTCCGCTCGATGATCGAGCACGGCGACTTCTTCGAGCACGCCGAGGTGCATGGCAACCTCTACGGCACCAGCCGCAAGGCCATCGAGACCCGCCTTTCGCATGGTGATGACGTCGTGCTCGAGATCGACTGGCAGGGCGCGCTGCAGATCAAGAAGCTGTTCCCGCACGCAGTGCTGATCTTCATCCTGCCGCCCAGCTGGGAGGAGCTCTCGCAGCGCCTGAACCGCCGCGGCGAGGACCACCCCGACGTGATCGCCACGCGGATGTCCAACGCCCGCACCGAGGTGGCCCAGGCCCGCCACTTCGATTTTGTTATCATCAACAGCTTGTTCGAGACGGCGCTCTTCGACCTCAAGACGGTCGTTCACTCGCAGCGCCTCAAGTACGCCGCCCAGGCGCGCAACCGGTCCCAGGTGTTTGCCGCGCTGGGCCTCGTCTGACAGACCCCAAGGACACCATGGCCCGCATCACCGTCGAAGACTGCCTCGTCAAGATCCCGAACCGCTTCCAGCTGGTGCTGGCCGCCACCTACCGGGCCCGCATGCTGAGCCAGGGCCATGCGCCCAAGATCGAGACCAAGAACAAGCCCGGCGTGACCGCGCTGCGCGAGATCGCCGCCGGCGAGGTGGGTGTCGAGATGCTGCGCAAGGTGCCGGTCTAGGCCCCGCCTTCGTTTCCAGTCGCAACGGGCGCCCCGCGGGCAAGCGGGGCGCCCGTTGTGCTTTGGGCGCACGCGGGCGTGGCGCCGGCAAAGCGCGCTAAATTCGGGTCATGAGCCTGCGTTCGCTCGCTGCCGAACTGCTGCCTGCCGCCTTGCAGGGGCTGCAACGCGCGCCGCTGGTCCAGGTGCAGCCGGCGGCGGCCGAGGTGTCGTCGTTCGCGGCGCTGCTGGACAAGCTGTCCTACCTGGGCAAGGCCGACATCAAGCAGGTGCGCGAGGCCTACAAGTTCGCCGACGCCGCGCACCTGGGCCAGTTCCGCGCCAGCGGCCTGCCCTACATCACGCACCCCATCGCGGTGGCCGGCCTGTGCGCCGACTGGAAGCTCGACGCGCAGGCCATCATGGCCGCGCTGATGCACGACACGATCGAGGACCAGGGCGTCACGAAGGCCGAGCTGATCGAGAAGTTCGGCGCACCGACGGCGGAAATCGTCGACGGCCTCACCAAGCTGGACAAGCTCCAGTTCAACACGCGCGAGGAAAGCCAGGCCGAGAGCTTCCGCAAGATGCTGCTGGCGATGGCGCGCGACGTGCGCGTCATCCTGATCAAGCTCGCCGACCGGCTGCACAACATGCGCACGATGCAGGCGATGGCGGCCGACAAGCGCCAGCGCATCGCGCGCGAGACGCTGGACATCTACGCGCCCATCGCGCACCGGCTGGGCCTGAACCAGACCTATCGCGAACTGCAGGAGCTGTGCTTCGAGCTGCTGTACCCGTGGCGCCACGGCGCGCTGGCCAAGGCGGTGAAACGCGCGCGCGGCCACCGGCGCGACATCGTCGAGCGCGTGCAGAAGGACGTCGAGCGCAGCTTCGCGCAGCAGAAGCTGAAGGTGGCGGTGAGCGGGCGCGAGAAGACGATCTACTCGATCTACCGCAAGATGAAGGAGAAGCACGCCGGCTTCGCGCAGGTGAGCGACATCTTCGGCTTCCGCATCGTGGTGCCGACGCTGACCGACTGCTACGTGGCCCTGGGCGTGCTGCACCAGCTCTACAAGCCGGTGCCGGGCCGCTTCAAGGACTACATCGCGATCCCCAAGGCCAACGGCTACCAGAGCCTGCACACCACGCTCGTCAGCCCGCTGGGCACCGCGGTGGAGTTCCAGGTGCGCACCGAGGCCATGCATGCGGTGGCGGAGAAGGGCATCGCGGCGCACTGGATCTACAAGACCGGCGACCGCTCCAAGGCCAACGCCGCGGCCGACGCGCAGAAGATGTCGGCGATGTGGCTGCAGAGCCTGCTGGACATCCAGGACGAGACGCGCGACTCGGCCGAGTTCCTGGAGCACGTGAAGATCGACCTGCACCCCGATGCGGTCTACGTCTTCACGCCGCGCAGCAAGATCCTGGCGCTGCCGCGCGGCGCCACGCCGGTGGACTTCGCCTACGCGATCCACTCCGACGTCGGCCAGCACACGGTGGCGGCAAAGGTGAACGGCGAGCCGGTGGCGCTGCGCACCGAGCTCAAGAGCGGCGACGTGGTGGAGATCATCACCGCGCCCGGCGCCAAGCCGAATCCGGCCTGGCTGGGCATGGTGCGCACGGGTCGCGCGCGCAGCAAGATCCGCCATCACCTGAAGAGCATGGAGACCGAGGAGTCGCGCGCCCTCGGCGAGAAGCTGCTGGCGCAGGCGCTGCGCGGCGAAGGGCTGCAGATGCCTTCGTCCGACCCGGCCGACGCGGACGGCGCGGCGCTGTGGCAGCAGCTCACTCGCTGGAGCGGCAACCGCAACCGCGGCGAACTGATGGTGGACATCGGCCTCGGCCGCAAGATCGCCACCATCGTCGCCAAGCGCCTGGCGCAGATGATGGGCGAACGCGGCATCAAGCCCGACGCCGTGACGCTCACTTTAGGCCGCTACGGCCAGGACGACGCGGCGCCGGTGCAGGGCATCGTGCTGGTGGACGGCAGCGAAGGGGCTTCGGTGCAGTTCGCGCCCTGTTGCCGGCCGATTCCCGGCGACGCCATCGTCGGCTACCTGGGCCGCGGCGAGGGCCTGCTGGTGCACACCGCCGATTGCCCCACCGGCAAGCGGCTGTTCGAGCGCGACAGCGAGCGCTGGATGGCGGTGGACTGGGCCGAGGAACTCACGCGCACCTTCGAGACCGCGCTGTTCGTGCTGGTGAAGAACGGCAAGGGCGTGCTGGCCCAGGTGGCCAGCGCCGTCAGCACGGCCGAGGCCGACATCACGCACCTGGACATGGACGGCGAAACGGCGCAGGAGCAGACCGAACTGCGCCTGCTCATCAGCGTGCGTGACCGCGTGCACCTGGCCGACGTCATCCGCACCCTGCGGCGTTCGCCGGTGGTGCTGCGCGTCTCGCGCACCCGCTTCAGCTGAAGCCTGCTCAGGTGCTGCCGGGCTCCGGGTAGCGCACCTCGATCACCTCGATCTTCTCGACGCCCCCCGGCGTCACCAGCTGCACCTCGTCGCCCTCGCGCGCCTTCAGCAGCGCGCGCGCGATCGGCGCGATCCAGCTCACCTCGCCGTGCAGGTTGTCGGCCTCGTCGATGCCCTTGATGGTGATCGTGCGCTCCTCGCCGGCGGCAGTGGCGTAGGTGACGGTGGCGCCGAAGAAGATCTGGTCGCTGCCGTGGTGGGCGGAAGGGTCGGCCACCTCGGCGATGTCGAGCCGCTTGGTGAGGAAGCGGATGCGGCGGTCGATCTCGCGCAGGCGCTTCTTGCCGTAGAGGTAGTCGCCGTTCTCGCTGCGGTCGCCGTTCTTCGCCGCCCACGAGACGGTCTCCACCATCTTCGGGCGTTCGACGTCCAGCAGCGTCATCAGCTCCTCGCGCAGGCGCCGGTAGCCGGCCGGGGTGACGTAGTTGCGCGTGCCAGCCGGCAGAGGCGGCAGGCCGGGGGTTTCGTCGTCCTCGTCGCCGCCTTCGTTCTCCTTGACGAAGGCCTTGTTCATGCCGCGCTAGTTGACCACGTCCACCCGCACCAGCGCGGCGCCGAACTCGTCCTCGCAGGGGGCGTTGGCCGGGCAGATGGCCTTGCCGGCCATCGCCGGCAGCGGGCCCGGCACCGCGGCGGCCAGCGCGGCCGCTTCCGAGCCGGTGGGGAAGACGCGGTAGGCGCCGTCCTTCTTCGGCCGCATGTCGGAGTGGTCGCGCTGGCGCGGCGACACCATCACCAGCAGGTCGGTCGCGCCGGCCGGCCCGGCGGTGAGGAACACGTCGGGCGCCTGCGGCAGCCGCAGCACCTGGCCCTTCTTCACCTTCAGCGAACCCTGCTTGATGTTCGGGTACAGCTGCATCAGCACCTGGTCGGCACCCCACATGAAGACGTAGACGTAGCCTTCCTTCTCGCTCTGGATCGTGAAGCTGAGCTCGTCCTTGTCGATGCGGTAGCTGGTCTTGTTGGTCTGCAGGCGCACGTCGAAGCCCGGGCTCTGGGCCTTGGCGATGGCGGCGAAGACCTGGGGCACGTCGTAGGTGGCCGGCGGCGGGGCCGGCACGGGGGCCGGCGCCGGCAGCGGTGCCGGGGGCGGCGTGGTCGAAACCGGCGCGGGTGCCGGCGCGGGCACGGGCGCGGCGGCGATGTCCACCGGCGGTGGCGCGGGCCGCGGCTTGGGCGCGAACAGCGCATAGGCGCCGAAGCCCAGCGCGCCCAGCACCACCACGCCCACGCCCACGCCGATCAGCGCGCCGTTGCCCTTCTTCGCCGGGCCGCCCGCGGCCGGCGTGGCCGATGGCGCGGGAGGCGGCGGCACCGCCGCCTGGCGCGGCGGTGGCGGCGCCGGCTGCATCAGCGGCTGCGGCGACGGCACGGCCTGCGTGCGCATCGCGGTGGGCACCTGGGTGCGTTGCGGGATCTCGGTGCTGTTGGGCAGGGGACGCGTGGTGTACGGATCGAAGGCCACGTCGCCCAGGCCCAGGTCCTGGCGCAGCTCGCCGATGCTCTGCGTGCGCTCCTCGGGCCGCACCGCCAGCGCGCGGTCGATGGCCGAGAGGAAGGCCTCGCTGTAGCGCCCGGCCGCGGCCTGCACCAGCGGCACGTAGGTGTCGTTGAGCAGCCGGCCCACCGACGGCGGCGGCGTGCGGCCCATGATCGCGAAGTACACGACGGCCGCCAGCGCGTAGACGTCGGTCCACGCGCCCTGCTTCATGCCCGGGATCTCGGCGTACTGCTCCACCGGCGCGTAGCCCGGCTTCAGGATCACCGTCAGCGCCTGCGTCATGTCGCCGATGACGCGGCGCGCGGCGCCGAAGTCCAGCAGCAGCCACCGGTTCAGGTTCGGCAGCAGCATCACGTTGTCGGGCGCGATGTCGCGGTGGTAGCACTGCTCGGCGTGGATCACCAGCAGCGCCTCGGTCAGCGGCCCCAGCACCGAGCGCAGCCAGGCCTCGTCGGGGCGCTCGGGCATGGCCTTGAGCACGTCCTTCAGCGTCGTGCCTTCGAGGAAGGGCATCACCATGTAGGCGGTGCCGTTGGCTTCCCAGAAACGGTAGACCTTCACCAGCGACGGGTGGTCGAAGCTGGCCAGCAGGCGCGCCTCGTTGATGAAGCTCTTGAGGCCGGCCTCGAAGGTCTCCTTGTGGCGCGCACTCTTCACCTGCACCTGGCTGCCGCCGGTGCGCTGCGCCAGCGACGAGGGCATGTACTCCTTGAGCGCCACGCGGCGCTGCAGCGAGTGGTCGTGCGCGAGGTAGACGATGCCGAAGCCGCCCTCGCCCACCAGGCTCGTGATCTCGAATTCGCCCAGGCGCGTGCCCACCGGCAGGTTGCCGCCCATGTCGGGTTCGCCGGCGGCCGGCGGTGCGAAGACCTGGGTGCGTTCCATCGGCTGGCCCGGATTCGCCTGCCCGGCCGACCACTCGGTGCGCTGGAAGCCGGTCGGCGGCGAACCCGGCGGCCGGATGACGGTCTTGTCGTCGTCGTCTGGGGTCATGCTCACATTGTCGCAGCGGGGCCGAAGAGCCGGCCCAGGGTTGACGCGGCCGGAAGCCCGCGGGAGAGCAAAAGTCGCGCCGGCGCATCGTCCGGCCGGGCCTGCCACCAGGCGCGGCCCGCCGCGCGCGGGGCCCACAGGCGCTGGGCTTCGGTGCCGATCTGCGCCGCGGCGTCGCTGCCGGGCGCGCACTCCACCAGCATGCCGGTGCCACCCGGCGGCTCGACGCCGGCGGCGGCGGCCGCACCGAGATCGGGCAGCGCCATGCGCGCCAGCTCGTCCTCCAGCCGGTCGGCCGACCAGTCGTCGTGCAGCGCGTCGCGTGCCAGTTCGTCCAGCCGCGCCAGCCAGCCCCACAGCGCCCCCACCTGGCCGCTGTGCGCCGGCTCCTCGGGACCCAGCGGCAGCACCACGGTGAGCGGAAAGTAGCGGCCGACCCGGTCGACCGACGGCATCAGCACGCCGGCCCAGCCCGAGGCGCCCGCCGCGCCCGGCAGCACGCCGGGCATCAGCAGGAAGCGCCAGCTCGGCGAGGACAGGTAGGCGTCGAGCCAGGCGTCGGGCGCCGCCTCGCGCAACGCGAGCAGGCCGCTCGCGAGCCAGGCGTCCCAGGGGTCGATGAAGCTCGCTTCGAGCCGCCGCGAGGCGAAGTCGCCCAGCGACGGCAGCTTGCCGTACCAACCCGGGGGCGCGGCCGCGTTCACAGGGCCGTGGGGCAACGGAACTGCTTGATCTCGCGCAGCTGGAACGGGTTGAACACGCTGGCCGAGAACACCTCCAGCCGCGCGCGCTTGCCGTCGAGCGCCATGATCACGCTGAACTTCTCGGGCCGGTCGCCCGGCTCGATGCGGAACTGCTCGAACAGGCGGAACAGCGCCCAGGAGCCTTCCGTCATCACCTGCGGCCCCGCGGTGCCCAGCCCGGTGGTCATCTTGATCGTCGAGGACAGCCGCGTGCTGGGCCAGCTGATGCTGATGGGCGGCCCGGCCGAGGTGAGTTTCTGCACCTGCCCGTCGACGTCGAACACGAGTTCCTTCAGCGAAGGCTCCAGCTCCGACAGCCGCAGCTCGAGGCGGATCGCCGGCGTCTTGCCGCCGGCGCGGAAGAACACCTCCTTGATGCGCTGCGCGCGCTGGAACTCGGCCAGCGACGCCGGCGACACCGGGCGGCTGCCGTCGGTGAGCGGGCGGTAGGTCCAGGTCGGCGTGCTCTGGTCCACCAGCGGCACCAGGCGGCGCTGGAAGAAGTCGTCCATCAGCCCGCCGCCGCCGAAGAGCTGGCCGAAATCTTCCGGCAGCACGTCGGCCTTGCTGCCGGTGGCGAACGGGTAGCGGCCGGTGACGGCGCGTGTGCAGAAGTCGGTGATCGGCTTCAGCTCCACCGTCAGGCCTTCGCGCTCGGCGCCGCGACTCTGGCCGATGGTGGCGTCGGCCGCCTGCTCCACCATGCCGCGCACCAGGTCGGGCTGCTGGGCGGCCTCGGCCTTCACCTTCTCGGCCCCGCCCGAGGGCGGCGGCGGCGCCTTGCTGGCCTTGGCGGCCGCCACGGCGGCGAGTTGCGCGTTGAGGTCGGCGAACAGCTTCAGCGTGCCGGCGATCGGCGCCGGATCGCCGGTGACGAGGCGGTGGATGTTCGCGAAGTGGTCGTCGACCATGCGCTCCAGCGGACCGCCGGAGCCGCCGTCGGCGGCCGGCGCGGCACCGGCCAGCGCCGCAGCGTCGGCACGCGCCTTGTCCGCCGCGGCGGTGAGGGCGTTGGCGGGCTTGGGCGCCTCGACCAGGCGCGTCTGCTCGGTGATGCCGCGCATGTAGGACGCCAGCGGCGAGTCGACACCGGCCAGCAGCCGGGTCACCGCCAGCGCGCGCTCGGGTTCGTTCAGCTTCACGAGCTTCACGTCGTCGAGGTACTTGTCCCAGGCCTTGATGTAGTCCTCGAAGTACAGGCGCCTCACCTTGTCGGTCAGGCCGGTGCCCAGCGTGGCATCGCGGATGCGCGCCGGGTCGGCCTTCAGGCCCAGCACCCAGCTCTCCTCGGCGGCCAGCTGCGGCAGCGCCTTCTTGATCCCGGGCAGCACGACGCGCTTGTAGCCTTCCTTCGTGTAGAAGCCGCTGATGCCCTTGGACAGCGGCTCGGCGCTGGTGCGCACGAAGACCTGGGCGCCGTTGGGCCCGGCAGCGCCGGCGGCTGTGAAGTCGGGCACCGTGCCGGGCTTGTACTGGCGCCGGATGCGGCTGTAGACGCGGTACTCGAGCGGGAAGGCGGCGAGCAGCTCGCGCACGCCGGCGATCAGGTTGTCGTCGCGGGCCAGGGAGGCCCTGGGGGCGCCGAGTGCGAGCAGCGCATCGAGGTGCGCATCCAGCTGGGTGCGTTGCTCGGGCGGCATGCGGCCGTAGTTGGCGTCCCAGTCGACACCGATCCACGCCCGCAGGGCCTCGGCGTCGAAGCGCTGCGGGTCGTGCAGCATCAGGTAGGACTTCAGCGCCTCGTAGGCGTTCTCGAGGTTGTCGCGGTTGGCGGCGCGCAGCCGCTCTTCCAGCCGGCGCGCCACGCGCGGCATCAGGGCCTTCTGCAGCAGGCGCTGGTAGGCGATCTGCGCCCCGGCATCCAGCTTCTCGCCCTGGTACAGGCCGAGCCCGTTCAGGAACGGCGGCGAGTCGATCGGGAAGGCCTCGAGCCGGGCGGCGTCGTGCAGCTGCGCCAGCGGCACCGGCAGCGCGGCCACGTCGGCGCTGGTGGGCGGCGGCAGGCTGGCCACGCCCTGCTTGATGGCGGGCAGCCGCTCGGCCACCTGCGCCGCGTGGTCGAGGTTGCGCGCGCGGCTGATCGCCCAGCCCACGCCCACGGCCACCGCGAACACCGCCATTGCCGCCATCGCGGTCAGCCGCAGCACGCGCCGGCGCCGCTCGGCCACCGGGTTGTGCGCGCCCAGCCCGCGCTCGGCGAACACCACCTGCTTGAGCAGGCGGTGCAGGAAGAAGCTCTTGCCGCGCCCCGGCGCCACCGCGGCGCCGCGCGACTCGATGCCGAAGCTGCGCCCCAGGGCACCCATCACGCGGTCGATCGGCGAGCCTTCCTGGGTGCCGCTGGTGAAGTAGACGCCGCGCACGCGCGGCGCGGTTTCCACCTGGCCGCCGCCGCTGAACACCTGGCGCAGGAAGTCGGCCAGCACCGGCTGCAGGGCCGCGAACTCCTGCGGAAACGCGAAGATCGCCGAGCGGCGCAGCACGTCGCGCTCGCCCTCCAGGCGGTCGACCAGCTGCGACACCAGCCGCTGCTGCAGGCCCTGGTAGAGCGCCGGGAACGCCGCCATCGGGTCTTCGCCCGGCGCCAGGTCGGCATCGAAGGTGAAGCCCCAGACCTGGTCACGGCCGTCCTTGTCCAGCGCCTCGAAGCTCTCGTTGAAGCCGCCCAGCAGGTCGGCCTTGGTCACCAGCACGTAGACCGGCGCCCGCACGCCCAGCTTGGTCTGCAGTTCCTGCAGCCGCGCGCGCAGCTTGGCCGCGTGTTCGGCGCGTTCGGTGCCGCCCTGCTGCAGCAGGTCCTGCACGTTGACCGTCAGCAGCACGCCGTTGATCGGCTGGCGCGGCCGCGTGCGCTTGAGCAGCGCGAGGAAGTTGTCCCAGGCGCTGGCGTCGACGTCGCGGTCGCTCTCCTGCGTGGCGTAGCGGCCGGCGGTGTCGATCAGCACCGCGTCGGCGGTGAACCACCACTCGCAGTTGCGCGTGCCGCCCACGCCCTGCACGGCCTTGCCGCCCTTGGCGGGGTCGCCCAGCAGGAACTGCAGGCCGGCGTTGACCAGCGCCGTGGTCTTGCCCGAACCCGGCGCGCCGACGAACACGTACCAGGGCAGCTCGTAGAGATAGGTGCCGCCGCCCCACCAGTTCCTGCCGCGCGCGGCCCTGAGCTTGACCACCGCCTCGTTGAAGCGCTGCGCCAGCACCTGCGCTTCCTTGTCGGCGGCCGACGGGCCGGCGCCCAGGCCGGCCAGCAGCGCCGCGTTGGTCTTGCGGCGGCGGTAGGCCTTCCATCCCTGCCAGGCCGCGAAGAGGCCCCACAGCACCAGCAGGATCGCCAGGCGCAGCCAGATCGAATCGAACGGATGCGACTCGCCCCAGGGGATCAGCGGCAGCACCCACCACACCAGCGCCGACAGCGCCAGGAGCCCGATGACGCCGATCACCAGCGGGCTGATCAGCCATTGGAAGAAGCGTTTCATGGCGTCAGTTCACGGGGTTCGCGGCCAGCAGCGTGATCTCCACGCGCCGGTTGCGCGCGCGACCCTCGGGGCTGTTGTTGTCGGCCACCGGCTCGGTGTCGGCGCGGCCCTCTGCGGTCAGCCGGTCGGGCTTCACGAAGCCGGCCAGCACCGCCTTCGCGCTGGCCGCGCGGTCCTTGGACAGGTGCCAGTTCGACGGGAAGCGCAGCGAGCGGATGGGCTGGTTGTCGGTGTGGCCAGCGATGAGCACCGGCCCCGGCACGTCGTTCAGCGCCTTGCCGATGCGCTCGAACAGCGGGCGCGAGCGGCTCGACACGTCGGCACTGCCGGGGTCGAACACGCCGTCGCCGCGCAGCGTGACGATGCTGCGGTCGGCCAGGTCCTTCACTTCCACGAGGCCGGCGTCGATGTCGGCCTTCAGCAGCTGCGCCAGGCGCGGCGGCGGCGGCGGCAACGGCACCGCGGGCGGCGGCGCGGGCGGCGCGGGCTGCACCGCGGCGTCGATGCTCTGCAGCGCGGCGAAGGTGGTGTCGGTCTGCGCGTTGAGCGTCAGGCGCAGCAGCAGGAACAGCGCCAGCAGCAGGAAAGCCAGGGCCGCGCCCACCACCCACAGCGGGATGCCGTCGGTGAGCCGCGGCTGCGCCGCCGCGACGCCCTGCCACTGCGGCGACAGCGTGCGGTCGGCCGGGCCGGCCAGGTCGCGCAGCATCGTGGCCAGACGTTCGCGCACGCTGTCCAGCTGCGCCTTGCCGTCGTTGGCCACCTTGTAGCGGCCCTCGAAGCCGAGCGACAGCACCGCGTACATCAGCTCCAGCAGGTTGCGGTGCTCGCGCGGGCTCTGCGCCAGCCGCGTGAGCAGCTGGAACACCTTCTCGCCGCCCCAGGCCTCGTTGTGGAACGCCACCAGCAGGCTCTGCGAGCTCCAGGCGCCGGAGCCGCCCCAGGGCGTGCTCGACGCGGACTCGTCGAGCAGCGTGCACAGGATGTAGCGCGCCGCCACCACCTGCTCGGTCGGCAGGCCCTGCGCGCGTGCCACGGATTCGAAGCGCTTGATCGATTCGACCAGCTGCACGCGCAGCGCCGCCGGGTTCGGGTGGCGCACCGTGGCGCGCAGGCGCGGTGCGGCGGACAGCAGCGGCGCCGCGGCCTGCACCAACGGGTTGAGGCTGGCGTGCGGCGGCAGGTCGGGCAGCGGCAGCGCCTCGGCGCGCATCGCCGGTGCCGCGGCCGGCTGCGGCGGCGCCGGTGCGCCGGGCCGTGCGGCGCCGCGGCCGGCGCTGGGCTTGATGACGGTGCGGTCGCCTTCGAAGGCAGCGAAGGGGTCGGGCGGCGGATCGTCAGGGCTCATCGCAAAAACCTTCAGTGATTCGTCGCTGGGGCGTCAGCCACGGATGGCCCAGAACTCGATGGCCAAGCCGGGGAAGTCGCCGGCGATGTGCATCGCCAGGCCGCCCGAGCTCTCGAGCTGCTTCCACATCTCGTTGCCGCGTGTCTCGAGCTCGAAGTAGGTGAAGCCGGCGTGGTACGGGATCTGGCGCGGCGCCACCGGCAGCGCGCGCAGCGTGACGCCCGGCAGCTGCAGGTTCACGAGGTCGCGGATGCGCTCGGCGGGGCCGATCTTCACCTGCGTGGGGAAGCGCATGCGCAGCGCCTCGCCGGGCATCTGCGCGTTGACCGCCAGCACGAACATCGCCGTGCGCTGCAGCTCGATGTCGGCGATGACCGCGACGCGGATGCCGTGCTTGCGCTCCTGCAGGTCGATCGGGATCGCGGTCTGCTCGAGCACCATCGACAGCGACTGCCGCAGGTCGGCCATCAGCTGGCGGAAGCAGTTCTGCAGGTCGTCGTGCCGGTACTCGGGATACGGCGGCGGCCGCCGCGTCTCGCGGAAGGTGGTCAGTTCGCCGGCCAGCGACAGCGCCAGGTCCCAGAAGCGTTCGGGGTGCAGCACCGGCAGGCGCTGCAGGTGCGTGAACTGCGGCTGGAAGCGGTTGATCACCTGCAGCAGCAGGAAGTCGACGATCTCGCCGGTGCCGGCGCGGCCCGGCTGCGCCAGCCGGGCCCCGAGCGCCTCGCCGCGCTGGTGCAGCATGCCCTGCACCTCGCGCAGCCAGCCGTCGAGCACCAGGTGCGCCGGCGCGTGCAGCATCGGCGGCACGTACTGCGTGTCGAGCACCACGCGGCCGTCGGCCCGCCTTTCGACGACGCGCACCACGCCCAAGGCGGTGTAGCCGTCATTGACATCGCGCGCCAGCATCAGGCGCAGGTTCAGGCGCCCCAGCAGCACCGGCGCCTCGCGCAGGCTGGCGGCATGCACGTCGGCGACGCCGATGTCGGACACGCGCCAGCGCGGCGGCATCGCGGTCTCGGTGGCCTCGGCATCGCTTTCGGCGACACCCGGGCGCGACTGCGGCACGGCCAGCACCACGATCTGGTCGCGCGTGTCCATCGGCACCTCGAACGCGGGCGGGGCGGCGTCGTCGGTGGGCACGTTGAAGGCCAGGCCGTCGGGCAGCACGCCGCGCGCGGCGGTGAGCTGGATGCGCCCCTGCAGCAGCGCCGCGTCGTCCATCTGCAGCGCGAAGAAGCCCCAGGGCCAGGCCACCGCGGTGGCGATGCGGCCATCGAGCTGGCGGCCGGCGAAACGATCCTGCTGCTGGAAGTGTTGCGGCTGGAGGAACATGCCCTCCGTCCACATCACCTTGTTGTGCCAAGTCATTGGGGGATGCGGTCCTGCGTCTCTTGTGTGGCGGCGCCCGAGCCGCGCCGCGCGCGGGCCGATCGCCTAACGATACACGGCCCCGCGCACCCCGTCACCGAGGCTTGTCCCGTGCTTTTTCACCAAAACGACGAGGCGTCGTGCACCCGCTCCCTTCCCCTTGGGGATGGTCGGTCTTGGTGACGAGGCGTATCATTTTTGGCAGTCTCAGCGCCATCCCCAACCCGGGAGACCCACCATGAAACTGCCCCTCACCCTCGCCCGCTGTGCGCTGGCCCTGGCCGTCGCCGCCACGCTGCCCGCCTTCGCGCAGGAGGCCGTCGACATGGGCCAGACCGTGCCCGATGCCAAGGCCGTCGCCGAAGGCCTGTTCCCCGAAGAGGCCTGCGAACAGCTCAAGGCCGCCGGCTTCAAGTGCATGGGCTTCAAGCCCGCGGTGCGCTACTCGCTGCCGGCGAACTCGTTCAAGCTCGGCTCGGCCGAACTGCCCGACACGCTGAAGAAGCAGCTCGAGGTCTTCGCCGAGGTGCTGAAGACCAAGAAGGGCACCGGCAAGGTGGTGCGCGTGGAAGGCCACGCCGACGCCTCCGGCGTCGCCGCCGCCAACCTCACGCTGTCGCAGAAGCGTGCCGAGGCCGTGCGCGACTTCCTCGTCGAGCTGGGTGCCGATCCGGCGATGATCGCTCCGGTGGGCGTGGGCTCGAATGCGCCGAAGAACGCCAAGGATCCGTTCGCCGCCGAGAACCGCCGCGTCGAGATCGGCCGCGCCGCGCCGCCGAACTGACTCCGCCCCACCCCGCCTCGAACGGCCCGCCTCGGCGGGCCGTTCGCCTTCCGGCGCTCAGGGAATCTGGTGCGTCGCCTGCCCGGCGAAGTTGATGCTGATGGTGCCGGCCCAGGCGCACATCAGCTTGGAGCTGTCGTTGAGCGCCGGCATCCCGCACAGCAGCACGGTGGGTGCGCCGGTGATCCAGGGCCCGGTGGGCACCGGGATGCACGGCATCGGCGTCAGCACGCCCAGGGCCGCCGCGGTGGCGGCGGCCACCATCGGGTTGGCCGGGCTGCGGCACATGCCGAACGGCGGGATGTTCTGGATCGGCACGAAGTCCATGATGTTGGCGGCCATCATGTAGCTCGTCATCACGGTCTTGGGCGTGGGGATCAGCGTGCTGGGGGCCACGCCCTGGGAGCACTGCATCACGGCGCCCATGCAACATTGGTTGGCCATCGCTTCCTCTCCTGTGCGCGCCGCCTCAGGCGCCGTCCGCCGCGCGGGTCCACACCGTCAGCGCGCTGAAGTTGTCGTGGCTGGTCTTGTGGGCCGCCGCCTTCTTCACCTCGGCACCCAGTTCGCCCAGCCAGGCGCCCGGGTTCGGCGCCGCCGACAGCGTGCGCTCCAGCACGCCGTCGTCCAGGTATTCCCACAGGCCGTCGGTGCAGAGCATGAAGACGTCGCCCGGCATCACGTCCTGGCGGCCCTCGCCGGCGCTGACCTCCAGCACCTCGGGTGCGATGCCCAGCGCCGAACGCAGTTCGCTGCGCTTGGGGTGCGTGCGGACCTGGTCGTCGGTGAGCACCCCGGAGTCCACCAGGCCCTGCACCAGGCTGTGGTCGCGCGTGCGGTCGAGCACGCGGCCGCCGCGGAACCAGTACATGCGCGAGTCGCCCGAATGGGCCCAGTGCGCGCGGTGGTTCATGAAGTCGATGACCAGGCAGACCACGGTGCTGTGCATGTCCTGGCGCGGCGTGCCGGGCACGCGCTGGCCGATCAGCACGTCGTTGGTCACCCGCAGCAGACGGTCCAGTTCCGCCGCGCGCTCCGAGGGCTGCAGCGAGAAGCGCCCGATCAGTTCCTGCACCGCCAGCTTGGACGCGATGTCGCCGCCGCCGTGGCCGCCGGCGCCGTCGGCCAGCACGCAGCACAGGTGCTGGCGCGAGTGCCAGTGGCCGCAGGCGTCCTCGTTGTACTTGCGGCCGCCACGGTCGGACATCAGGGCGACTTCCAAGGCCAGCATCGCGGGTCTCCTGGGGCGTTCAGCGCCGGCCGCGCTCGTTGTGCAGCCGGTCGAGCTGGTCCTCGTAGGCCTTCAGGAAGGCCTTGCCGAAGAGCTCGTCGAAATCATCCTGCGCCTCGGCCTGCAGCTGGCCGAAGAGTTCCTGGAAGAGTTCCCACAGCCGGGCCTTGCGCGTGGCCGGGATGATGCTGTTGATGGCCGACTTCTTGGTGAGCTTGGCTTCCAGCAGCGCGGGGTCGAAGCGCTGCAGCACGCCGTCCAGCGCCGCGCGCATGCCGGCCATCACGCCCAGCTGGTGGGCGCGCAGGTCGTCGAAGGCGTCGCGCACCGCGGGTGCCGCGGGCATGAAGCCCGGCGCCGGCGGGCCCAGCAGGTGCTGCAGCGCGACGTCGACGTTGGGCGAGAACTTCAGCGGGTTGTTCTCGCGCGAGACGATCATCGTCAGCTCGGCGCGCATCTCGCGCTTGAGCGCCGCGCGCGCCACCAGCAATTCCACCGCGCCGCGGGTGCTCTCGCGCAGCAGCTGGCCGATGAGCTTCATCAGGTGCGGCGTGAGCGAGTCCATGCGCAGGCCGGGGCTGTCCAGGCCGGCCAGGAAGGCGGCCAGCAGGTCGGCATCGCCCGCCGCCGGCGCACGCGCGGCCGGCGCCGTGGGCGCTGCCGGCGCAGCGGCCGGCGCGCGCGGAGGCGGTGGGGGCGGTGCACCGAGGGAGCCCAGCAGATCGACATCCACCGGCAGCGACGGCGGCCGCGCTGCCGCAGCCCCGGGCAGCGTGACCACGCGACCGTCGCGCGGCGGGTCGTTCCACGAGAACACCGCGCCGCTGGGCAGCGGCGCCGGCGCCGGAGCCGACGGCGGCAGCGGTGCCGCACGCGCCGGCGTCAGCTGCATCGGCGTGTTGAGTTCGGAGGCGTGGTCGCTGGCCGAGGCCGGCTGCATCGACGCCGTGCGCTGCAGCGACAGCAGGGGATCGCCGTGCGCGGCCATGTTGGGCTTGGCCATCTGCTGCACGGCCGGCGGCGCGCCCAGCGGGTCGCCGCTGCTCGGGGCGCTGCCCAGGCCGAACAGATCGTCCAGGCTGTCGGCGCCGCCCAGCGGCACGTCGGCCACCAGCGTGTCGCGCGGCCCCCCGCCGAGACCCCCACCCAGCGGCGCGGCCGGCGGTGCCGCCACCGGATCGGGCGCGAAGGGGTCCCAGTCGTCGGGGATGTGGCCCGGCGTCAGGGCCGCCGGCGCCGCAGGCACGGGCGCCGGCCGCGGAGCAGCGGGTGACGGCGCGGGCCACATCGCCGTGGAACCGCTGCCGGTGCGCGCCCCCGGTGACGCCAGGGGCGGCGGCGGAGGCGGTGCGGCCATGCCGAGCGGCGCGTCGCCGAAGAGATCGGCAAACGGGTCGGCGCTGGCCGGCGCCGCGGCGGCGCTGGCCGCGATCACGTAGCCGCCGATCAGCAGCTGGTCGCCCGGCCGCAGCGGATGCTCGCGCCCGGCGCCCACCACCTGCCCGTTGACGCTGATCGGGTTGCTGCCGTTGTCCACCACCGCATAACCGCCGGCGCGGAAGACCACCCGCGCATGCACGCGCGAGATCGTGCGCTCGGGATCGGGCAGCACCAGCTGGTTGCTGTCGGCGCGGCCGATGGTGCCGCCGATCTCGTCGAACTGGGCTTGCTGCCCGTCGGCGGGGGCACCGTTGTAGCTGAGCACCCTCAGCACGATCATGCAGCGGCTCCGTGTGTGGACCAGGCGCGCAGCATAGCCGCCCGCGGTGCGGCGTGGCCGTCAGCGCACGACATAGAAGCGGCCTTCGATCACCGCCAGCCGCAGCGGCCAGGTCACGCGCCCGCCGCCGGCCACCGGGCTCTGCAGCAGCGGCTCGCCGTCCGGCCGCAGGCACTCCAGCAGCCGGCCGCCGGCCAGCGGGCGCAGCAGCAGCGCGTCGGCCTTGGGCATCGCCGGCTGCAGCGGCTGGGCCGCATGCAGGGCCTGCATCGCCTGCTTGAAGCGCATCACGTCGTCGGCCAGGTTGCGCTGGTAGGCCTGCGCCAGTTCCTCGAAGCGCACGCGCGCGGCCAGCACCAGCGGCTCCACGTCGCCCTTCAGCAGGCCCAGCGTCAGGCCCTGCAGGAAGGCGGCGGCCGGCGCCAGCAGCGGCTGCGTGTCGGCCACCGGCGGCGCGTCGACCCAGCGCCAGCGCGGGAACGCGATCGGCAGGTCCACCACCTGCTGCAGCGTGTGCGGCACCTCGGTCACTTCGCCGTCGAGCGGCGCCCAGTCGATCTGCGCCAGCGTGCGCGCGTTCTCCGGATGCGCCACCTGGCCCACGCGCGGCAGCAGCAGGCGCAGGCTGGCGCCGCGCTGGCCGTTGCTCAGCAGCGGTTCGGGCGCCGCGATGCCGCCGGGCGGCGGCGGCGCGATCACCAGGCTCAGCTGGTTGGCCCCGGCGGCGGTGTACTCGTGAATCGGAACCGTCACAGCGCCGCCGCGTGCCGGCGTGCGCGCCAGCGGCACGCCGTTGAGCGACGCCTCGGCGGCCACGCCGGCGGTTTCCAAGCGGAGAACCAGCAAGCGCTCCATCAGCCCACGCTCCAGTCCAGCAGCGGCTTCATGTCCCACAGCGGGTGCTCGAACTGCCGCGTGCCCAGCGCCGGGTCCAGCACCAGCACCGGCAGCGCGGCGGGTTCCAGCCGCAGCGAGGCGTACCACTCCCAGCCGCTGCCACCCGACAGGCGGGGCCGCAGGCCTGCCTCGCCCACCAGCGCCCCGGTGCAGGGCCCGGCCAGCTGCAGCAGCGTGCCGGTGTCGGTGGCCAGCGGCGTCAGCTCGGCGGTGAACGGCAGCTTGAACGCGGCCTTGGCCGGCAGCAGCGTGGGCGCCAGTGGCGGCTCGGCCGCCTCGCGGCGCAGCTGCTGCGCGAGCGGGGCGCTGCCCGTGCAGTGCAGCCGCAGCCGCGCACGGCCGCCGGCCAGCGCCAGTTCGCCCTGGGCATGCAGCTCCGCCTGCACGGCCTGCATCTCCAGCGCGCCGAGCAGGCGCATGAAGGCGCGCGCGTTCATGCCTGTCGGCCCCAGCGCCCAGCCCCACGTGAACGCGGCGCGGCCGGTGAGCAGGGCAAGACGCGCCTCGAGCTCCACCGCGGCGACGCCCTCGATCGCACCCAGCGTCGCCAGCAGCGTCTGCAGGCCCTGCGCGGTGGCGCCGTCCAGTCCCTGCTCGAAGCGACGCCGCAGCGGCGCCGCGTCCTGCGGCTGGCCATCGCTCTCGACCGCGATGCGCGTGGCATGGCGCTGCGCCGGCTCGCGGCCCGCCAGCACCGGCTGCAGCTCGGCGGCCTGGCGCTCGACGTTCAGCATCCACTGCGCCGCCGGCCAGGCCCACAGCTGCGTCTGCAGGCTGCCCAGCGCCGCCCCCTCGTCGCGCAGGCCGCACACGTCGAGGTCGAGCTTGTAGATGTCGGGCGAGGTCTCCTCCGCGATGGCCGAGCCCGGGCCCTGCGGTGGTCCGGGCTGCGCCAGCGCCTGCACCGGCCAGCTCACCGCGCGCGTCTCGTGGCCCACCCAGCGCCAGCGGCCGTGGGTGCCGCCGAAGCCGAGCGCGGGGTGCACGTCGCCGTCGCACACGGTGTGGCTGCGCGAGCGCAGCTGCACCATCGCGCGCGGCTTCACACCCGGCGGGTGGCCCAGCACCGCCACGAGGCGCGGCGCGGGGTTCGAGGCGTCCACCCGCATCGGCGCCGGCGTCGCCAGCGGTGCACGCTGCCAGCTGCCGGCCACGTAGGCGTACTGTTCCGTGACGGCCGGCTCCAGCAGGCGCAGTTCCACGGCCTCCAGGTCGCAGGCGACCAGCGGCACCGGCGGCGGCTCGCGCGGCGTCAGCTCGCCCTGGCGCCCGAGGCGGCCGAAGGTGTCGATCAGACGCTGGTCGGCCCCGGCCAGCGCCACCGGCTCGATGCGCGCCTGCCCCTGGCTCTGCAGCCGGCCCAGTTCCTGCAGCGAGCGTTGCACCAGCTGGTGCACCACCAGCCACTCCTGCTCGGGCGGCTGCGCCAGCAACGCGGCGGCCCATTCGAAGCCGGGCCGTTCGTTGAACGCGGGGCCCCAGACGAACCACAGGTTGGCGATGCGCGCCACGCTCGCAGCGCGCCGGAAGCCCCGCTGCAGCGTCTGCTGCGCGCACAGGTCGACGAAGGCCGGCAGGCGGTCGCCCAGCCGCTCCTGCATCAGCGGCCACTGCGCGCCCAGGTGTTCGCCCAGGCGCTGCAGGAAGCCCGTCCAGGCGGCGGCCTCCTGGGCCTCGAGATCCGTCGGCAGCATCCGCTGTGGGGCTTCTTAGCGGTGCGACAGCGGGTCTTCGGGCATCTCGGGATCCTCCGGCGCGTCGGGGTCGGTCGGCGCCACGGGGCTCGCACCGCTGCCGGAGCCCGGCGAGCCGCCGGAGTTGATCTTGACCATCGCGCCGGTGATCGAGACGCCATCGGGCCCCAGCACCACCGAGGAGCCGCCGGCCTTGATGCTGACCTGCATGCCGCCTTCGATGACGACGTTCATGCCGCCCTTGATGTGCACGTTCTGGCCCGCATCGGCGCCCAGGTTGGTGCCGATCTTCAGGTGCATCTCGGTGCCCGACTTGAGCGAGATCGCGGTGCCGGCCTCGCCGGTGATGTCCTTGGCGGTCTTCAGGCTGTAGATGCCGTCGCCCTTGATCAGGATGTCCTTCACGACACCCAGGCTCATCTTGCCGTCGATCTTCTGCTTGACGTCCTTGACCACCTTGAGGTGGTACTCGCCCTCGATCTTCTCCTTGCGGTTCTCCTTGACCGAACGGTGCTCGTGCTCGCCGATGCTGCTCTTGAGCGTCTTCTCGACGAACTCGAGCCGGTCCTTCTGGGCGTGGAACAGCACGTACTCGCTGCCGGCCTTGTCCTCGAAGCGGATCTCGTTGAAGTCGGCCGCGCCGCCCTGCTTGCTGCGGCTCTTCCAGGTGCTGACGGTGGTGTTGTCGGGCAGCACGTAGGGCGGCAGCTGCTCGGCGTTGTGCACGCGGCCGGTGATCAGCGGCTGGTCGGGGTCGCCCTCGAGGAAGTCGACCACCACCTCCTGCCCCAGGCGCGGCAGCGAGATGAAGCCCCAGCCGTTGCCGGCGCTGGGGCTGGCGACGCGGATCCAGCACGAGCTCTGGCCGTTCTTCTGGCCCAGCCGGTCCCAGTGGAACTGCACCTTCACGCGGCCGTACTTGTCGGCAATGATGTCGCCGGCATCGCCGTCGCCCACCACCACCGCGGTCTGCGGGCCGGCCACGGCCGGCTTGTGCGTGAGGCGCTGCGGGCGCAGCGGCACGTCGTACTTCTGGGCCTCGAAGCTGCAGCCGAAGCTGGACTCCTCGTCGCCCGACTCGTAGCCCGACTGGCGCATCTGCACCTGCGTGGACAGCACGATGTAGCCCGCGTTCTGGTCGGCCCGCGGGTGCTGCACCAGCGAGAACTTGTGCCCCGCCGCCAGGCCCGGCGTGTTGCCCTGGCCGATGAAGCGCGCGTGGCGGCCGTCGGCCTCGGCCAGGCGGATGGTGGCGCGCGCGTCGCCCTTGGCCTTCTCGGGGTACAGGCCGGGGTAGTCGTAGACCTCGTGAGTGGCCTCGGCGTGGCCGTGCGTGGTGGTGGCCGTGGTGCTCTTCAGGCTGGTGGACGGGGTCTCGAAGTTGTAGTCGCTGACCGTGAACTTGCCGCTCTGGATCTCGTGCCGCATGCGCCACTGCGAGATCACCGGCTCGCCCAGCGTGTGCCCGACGTCGTCGGCGAACGGGACGTCGGCGAAGTTCTCCACCGGCTGGTGCGAACTCGACGCGTCGCCCAGCACCAGCTCGTGCTTGTCGGCCGAGTGGCGGAAGAAGTAGAAGATGCCCTCCTCCTCCATCAGGCGGCTGACGAAGTTGAAGTCGGTCTCGCGGTACTGCACGCAGTACTTGCGCTGGGCGTAGGTGCCCTGCAGCTCGTCCTTCACGGTGCCGGTGTACTCGCCGAGCACGGCCTTGATGATCTCGGCCGCGGTCTTGTCCTGGAAGATGCGGATGTCGGCCGAGCGCGTCATCAGCCAGATCCAGGGCCGCAGCGTCAGCCGGTACTTGAAGTAGCGGCCGTCCACGCCCTCGATGCCGAAGGCGGCGATCAGGCCGTGGAAGTGGCGCTTGCCGTCGTCGCCCAGGTCGACTTCCACCGATGCGTTGTGGCCCAGCAGGTCGTCGGCCGCGATGTCGTGCTTCTCCGACAGCGCCACCACCTGGTACTCGAACAGCCGCGACACCTCCTCGCGCCCGGACATCGAACGGAAGTGCAGATCGCTCGGGGGGCTGGTGCTGAGCACCATCTGCAGGGTGGATTCGGGCATGGTTCCTCGAAGCGGTGATGCAGGCTCTTCAGTTCGACCGGCCGTTGCGGGCGCACACCAGCCAGCCGGCGACCGGCTGCAGGGCCTCGGTGCGCAGCACCACGGTCCGGATCTCCAGCGGCTCGAAGCCCGCGGTGCGCAGGGCCCCGTCGACGTAGCCCTCGCGATGACTATAGCGGCCGTGGTTGCGCAGCCAGTAGTCCGGCGCCTGCGCCTCCTGCGAATGCGACTCGAGCGTGAAAACCAGCAGGCCGCCGGGCTGCAGCGTGTCGTGTGCGGCCGCCATGAAGCCCTCCAGGGCGCCGAAGTAGATCAGCGTGTCGGCCGACACCAGCAGATCGCAGGCGCGCGGACGCTCACGCAGGAACGCCACCAGCTCGGCCGCGACCAGTTCGTCGTACACGCCACGCATCCGGGCCTTCGCGAGCATGCCCGTGGACAGGTCGACGCCCACGATGCGGCGCGCCCAGGGCCGCACCAGGGGCCCCACCAGGCCGGTGCCGCAGCCGGCGTCGATCACGTCCATCGAGGCAGCCGGCGCACCGGCGTGGGCCGCCACGGCCTCGGCCACCAGCTGCGGTGCGCGGTACGACAGCGACGCCAGCTTGGCGTCGAAGCTCTCGGCGAAGGCGTCGAAGGCCTCGGCGACGTAGGCGTCCGGGGCGCGCTCGGGCACGCCCTGCTGGGTGCAGGCCGTCAGGCGGAACTGCGCCTCGACGTTGCCGGGCTCGTCGTCCAGCCACGCGCGGTACAGCCGCTCGGCATCCTCGTTGCGGCCCATACCGGCGTACACCACGCCGAGGATGCGCCGCAGCGTCGGGTTGCGGGGCGCGATCAGCTGGCCCTGGACGCAGGCTTCGAGCGCTTCATGCACCTTGCCGTGACGCAGGTAGTGGTTGGCCAGGTTGTTGCGAGCGTCGACGTTGGCGGGGTCGATCTCCACCGCGCGCAGCAGGAGACGTTCACCGGCCTCGACCTCGCCGCGCCGCGACAGCAGCACGCCCAGGTTGTTGCACACGTCGGGCCGGTCGGGCTGCAGCTCGTGGGCGCGGCGGAAGCTGGCCAGGGCCTCCTCGCCGCGGCCGAGCTCGACCTGCACGTTGCCCATGTTGATGTGGAACAGCGCCTCGGCAGGCATCAGGTCGACGGCGCGGCGGATCAGGCGCGCGGCATCGTCGAAGCGACGGCGCTGCGCGTAGGCCAGCCCCAGCAGGTGCAGCGCGTCGGCATGGCGCGGGTTGGCGGCGATCAGGCGCCGGTACAGCCGCTCGGCATCGTCCAGGCGGCCGGCCTGGTGCAGCTGCATCGCCTGCTGCAGCTGCCGTGCCGGCGCCGCAGCCGCCTGATGGGGTGTGGCACACATGTGAATATCGATTGCGTCGGACCCGGACTCTGAAGCAAAGTACCAGGGGCGACAAGCCGCAACGCCCCCTAGAGCCGGTAGCTGAATTTGCGCGATCTGCTGCATCCGGAGGATGGCGCGCCGGCGCGGCGCATGCCCCATCCACGAACCTGGCGCGGAGCCCGTGATGCCCGGACGACTTCAGTTCGATTTCAACCCCCAGCCGGCGCGTCCGCGCGGCGGGCGCGGCCCGATGCGCCTGCTGCTGCTGGGCGACTTCAGCGGCCGCCCGGCCGCCGACCGCCCGCCGCTGGCCGGCCGCGCCACCCACCGGCTCGACGCCGACAACTTCGACGCGGTGCTCGAGCGCATCGGCCCGGCGCTGCGCGTCAACGACGAGGAGATCGAGTTCTCGGAGCTCGAGCACTTCCATCCCGACAGCCTCTACACCCGCGTGCCGGTGTTCGCGGCCCTGCGCCAGATGCGCCAGCGCCTGATGGACCCGGCGCAGTTCGCCGGCGCCGCGGCCGACCTCGGTGTCAGCGCAACACCGGCGGCAGCCTCGACGGCGGCACCGGCGGGCGGCGACCTGCTCGCCGGTTTGCTGGGCGGCCGGCCCGCAGCCGCGGCCGCGCCGGCACCGGCCGCCGCGCCGGCCACCGGGGTCGACGCCTTCATCCGCCGCATCGTCGCGCCGCACGTGGTGGCCAACATCCAGCCCCAGCAGGCGCAGCTGGTGGCCTCGGTCGACGCGGCCATCAGCGCCGAGATGCGCACGCTGCTGCACACGCCGGCGCTGCAGGCGCTGGAGGCCGCCTGGCGCGGCGCGATGTGGCTGGTGTCGAGCCTGGATCTCGACGAGGAACTGCAGCTGCACCTGCTGGACGTCTCGCGCGAGGAACTGCTGGCCGACGTGGTGGCCTCGCAGGGCCGGCTGGCCGAGACCGAACTGCATCGCGTCATCGCCGACCGCTGGCGCAATGTGCCGGGCGGCGAACCGTGGCACCTGCTGGTGGGCCTGTACCACTTCGGGCCGGGTGACGCCGACATCGGCCTGGCCGCCGCGCTGGGCCTGCTGGCCTCGCAGGCCGGTGGCCCGCTGCTGGCCGCCGGCGACACCGCCCTCGCCACCGCCGAGCCCGCCGCGCTGGCCGGCTGGGCCGCGCTGCGCGGCAGCGAGGCGGCGCCGTGGCTGGGCTTCGTGGCGCCGCGCGTGCTGCTGCGGCTGCCTTACGGCAAGCGCAGCGATCCCTTGAGCACCTTCGCGTTCGAGGAGTTCAGCGGCGGCAGGCCCGAGCACGAACACCTGCTGTGGGGTGCAGGTTCGCTGGCCGCTGCGCTGCTGATCGGCCGCGCGTTCCTGACCAACGGCTGGTCGATGCAGCCGGGCGACGAGAACGAGGTCGCCGACCTGCCCGCCTACACCTACGACGACGGCGGCGAGAAGGCCCTGCTGCCCTGCGCCGAGCACCTGCTGGGCGAACGCGCCGGGCAGGCGCTGATGGAGGCCGGCCTGATGCCGCTGATGAGCCACAAGCACCGCAACGCGGCCACGCTGATGCGCTTCCAGTCGATCGCTCAACCGCCGCGGCCGCTGGCGGGCCTGCCGGGCGCCGACTGACGAACGGCCCGGCGGCGGGCCGGCCCTCGGCTCACGAACGCTCGAGTTCGGCCAGCTCGCGCGGCCCCAGCGCCGGGTTGACCTCGACCACCTTCAGGCTGTCGTCCGGCAGCAGTGCCAGGTCGACGATCCACGGCGCGGGCGGCAACTGCTGCGCCACCTTCTCGGCCAGCCGCGCCATCCGGACCGCGTTCTGCTCGTACTGCGGTGCGGACGTCCCGCGCAGGCACGCACTCGAGCGCCGCGCCACGCCGGCCCGCACGAGGAAGCGGGCTTCCGTGACGTCGACGAAGTCGAGGTAGGGCCACAGGTGCACCTGCAGGGTCCGGCCGGCCCGCTGCCAGGCGCGCGCCATCAGCCGCTGTGCCGGCGTCGGCGCGCGCAGCAGCGGCCCGACGACGGCCAGCGGGGACACGCCTTCGTAGACCACACCCAGCCCGCCCGCATCGCGCCAGCTCTTGATGCCCAGCTTGGGGAAGACCGGCACCGCGGCGGCTTCGGCGAAGGCCTCGGGCGCATGCAGCCGGTAGCCGCGGCCGTGCGCCTGGACCGGCGCGCTCCGCAGCGGCCGCGACAGGTGCAGCGCCTGCACGGCGGGCGGGAGTTGTTCGAAGTCGCAGGAGACCAGCCGCTCCCAGGCTGCCAGCGCGGTCATCAGGCGTCGAAGGGCCTGAGGTTGGCGATGAACTGGACCAGGTCGTCGGCCACGAACCCCAGGCGCGTGGCGCCGCCCTCCCAGTCGTGGGCATCGAAGTCCCAGTAGAAGATGCGGCCCGCCGAAGGCCCGAACTCGATCAGCAGTTCGCCCTGCCCATAGTCCATGGCAAACGGCAGCAGCTGCGGCGGCATGCTCAGGCGCTTGTCGCCCTGCAGCCCGTCGTAGTAGCGCAGGGCCTGAGCGGGCGACTTGATGAAGGAGATCACCTGGCTGCGGCGCACCTGCTGGCCGGCGCCGTCGAGGCGGTAGTCGAAGCGGCAGTCGATCTCGTCGTCGAAGGGCACCGGCCCGTACGTCTTCATGAACTCGACGTACGCCGCCGGCGCCGGCAGGCCGAGGCGGGTCTCGATCGAACGCAGGTCTGCGTCGGTCACCGGCTCGACGGCCTTGCGGCGCCAGTAGGCCAGCGTGGCGGGGGGGATGGCGAAGGGCATGGTGGCTCGACGCTGCGGCTAGAAGAGCTGATTGTTGGTCATCGAGTTGCCGCCGGTGTGCGACACGCCGCCGATCGCCTTGTCGTGGATCTCGCGCGGCACGTAGCCGACCTTGCCGTCCTCGAAGTGGTGCAGCACGAACTGGTCCTTGGCCGGCGGCTCCCAGGAAGGATCGACCTCGCGCATCTGCTTCTTCAGCGCGCGGCCGTCGGTGGCGGCGTCGCCGGTCACTTCCCACAGGTCGTGCTTCTGGCCCTGCACGTAGTCGTCGAAGTTGGGCGCGCCGTTGCGGAACTCGATCTCGTCGACCACGCGGCCGTCGGGCAGCTTCTTCGGCTCGTCGAACCGGAAGACGCCGTTGCCGCTCTCGGGCGCGCCGCCGGTGGGCGTCTTCCAGGTGCCGCCCGACTCGGGCATCTGCAGCACCCGCCGCGTGCCGTCGCTGTCGACGAGCTTCTTGCAGTCCTGGCAACCGGGCACCTTGTTGCGCGCGTCGAGCATCGCCTGCTGCACGCGCTCCAGCGCCTTCTTGCGCGCGGCCGCCACCTCCGAGAGCTTGAAGGTCTCGCGCAGGGCGTCGGCGCCCATCTTCGCGAGGTTGTCGCCGCGCTGCAGCACCTTCTCCAGCAGCTTGGCCGTCTTCGGGGCGCGCTTGCCGATCTTCAGCGGCTTGGCGATGGCATCGCCGGCGTAGGGGATCATGCTGGCCACCGAGAGGCCCGCGCCGATGAAGTCGCCCTGCGCCAGCGACAGCACCCCGCCCACGGCATCGCTGATGGGCGTGGGGTCGAACAGTCCGGCCACGTCGGCCGCGATCGAGGCGTACTCCATCTTGGACATGCTCTTGGCCTCCTCGGCCAGCGTGTCCCACACGTTCTTCTTGGCCTGCTCGGCCAGCGCGTCCTGGTAGGCCTCGCTCATGTCACGCGACCTCGTCCCAGAAGCGCTGGCGCCACTCCGCCGGATCGTCGAACCGCAGCGCATCGGTCCAGGCCGGCGCGAAGTCGGCGCCGGCCAGGCGTTCGAAGCGCTGCAACGCGCTCATCGACTGGTCCGCCAGGACGGCCGCGATCTGCGGCTGCCTGAAGTAGCCGGGTGCGATGTCCCAGCGCAGGCGCACGAAGACCCTCAGCATCTGGACGTCGTCGATGCCGAAGCCGATCGCGATCGAGACGCTGTCTTCGATCACCCAGCGCAGGTAGGGGCGGGGATAGGCGGCCACCACCTGCGGCCGGAACTCGCGCAGGTGCTTCTCGATGTCGGCCACCAGCAGCTGCGGGCTGTTGAACAGCATCGCGTCCAGCTGGCTTCTGCGCACCACTAGCATTGGGCAGCTGCTTTTCGCTCGAATGATCTGCCGGTCAGGATAGCACCGGGGCCGCCACGCGGCGGCGCTGCAGCGCGCCGCGCGGGTCGCGCCGGAACTCCAGCAGGTCGCCGCCGGCGTCCTCGCAGATCCAGGCGGTGATGTCGCCGAAGAAGCCCGCCATCTGCACCGCATCCGCGGTGGGCAGGAAGGCGCGCAGCACGCGCGGGTCGTACCAGCGGAACAGGAGCTTGCGGCCATCGGGCCCGCGCACCTTGAGCAGCTTGCGCAGCTGGTGGCGCAGATTGGCCGGATCGGCGGTGTGCAGCGCCACGCCCCAGCTGCGGCCCAGGCCGTCGTCGAGCCACTGCTGCGCCAGGCGATGGCCGGGCGGCAGTTCGACCAGGTGCGGCGCCACAACCTCCAGCTCGCGCGGCACGGCGCCGCTGTACAGACAGCGGTACTCCAGGCGCGAGCCGAGCAGCATGCGGTAGATCGCCGGGTCGCGCGCGCAGTCGAACACCGCCCAGGCCGACGGGGACGCCGCGCCGCGCGGCCAGATCAGGTCCAGCCACGGATGTTGGTCGATGCGGGCCTCGCTCATCGCCCGGCCGCCCTTGCGCACTCTTCGCAGAACGGCACGCCGTCATTGGCGGCTTCGCGCAGGTTGCGCGCCGTCGCGGCCGCGTCGACGTCGGGCGACAGCGTGTCCTGCGAGGCCGCCGCCGCGGCCGGCGCCGCGGACCGGGCCGGCCGCGGCGCGGCGCGCCGCGACAGGCGCCGGCGCGGCGGCCGTCGCGCGACGGGCCAGCGGGTACGCCCTGGGTGCGTTCTCCTCCGCCTGCGACGGCGCAGCCCAGGCGACGAAGCTCGCCACGGCATGGTCGTCCTCGCGCGACCAGTCGATGCCCAGGCCCGCCGCGTGGGCCCGGCGGCGCAGTTCGGTGCTCTGCATGTCGTCCATCGTGGGTTCCCGGTGCGTGCCCTGGTTCAGCGGTTGAGCATCGACAACGCGCGTTGTCCGACGGCGCGCAACGTGCCGAACAGCGTCTCGAGCAGCCAGCGCATGAAGGCGACCGTGACGTCGACCGCCTCGCCCACCTTGCGACCGAGGAAGCGGAAGATCGCGCCGATCAGCGTCTTGATGTGGCCGGCCATGTCCCTGGACAGCTGCGCCGCGCGCGACAGCAGCCAGGCGATCTGGTCCAGCACGGTGGCGCCGACGGTCAGCGTCGTGCCCACGCCGCCCATCACCAGCTGCCCGGCCCTGGCCATCAGCCAGGCCAGCGCCTTGCCGATCAGCGACAGCAGCGTGGCCGAGCCCATCACGAAGCCCCCGTGCCCTTCGGCCGCGCGTTCGAGCCAGCTCTGCGTGCGCAGGGCGTCGTCGGCCTTGGCGCTGCCGGCGGCCAGCGTGGTCCAGCTGTGTTCGCGCAGCGCGGCCAGGTAGGACGACGCCATGCTGTGCGCGCCGGCGCTGACCAGGCCGCGGCTGCCGCGTGCGATGCCCAGGCCGGCGGCGCCGAACGGCAGGTGCCAGAACGGGAACAGGGGGATCATCGGCACCGGGTCGGACGGGTGCGAGACGCGGTGGATGCACCCGGCACCGATGCGCCGCGTGAGCGCGTGCGCGAACAGGCCGTCACCCACGCGCGGGCTGCCGAAGGTGTAGAGCTCCACCGCCGCGATGCCGCGCGCGCTGACGAAGTCGGCCGAGAGCGCAGCCAGCGCACCGCCCAGGCTGTGGCCGACGCAGTGCACGCGGCTCGGGTTGTGGTCGCGGAAGAACGCGTGCAGTTCGGCGGCGAAGGACTTCCAGGTCTCGTGGAAGCCGGCGTGCACCGGCATCCCGCCGGGGCCGATCTGGATCGCGATGTTGGCGTCGGTCACCCAGTCGGCCAGCGTCGCGGTGCCGCGCGTGGCGATCAGCACCTCGGTGTTGAAGGGCCCGACGCCGCGCGCGATGTAGCCGAAGGTCGACAGCTTGCGGAACATCAGCGCGCCGCTGGTGCCCTTGAAGGCCGAGCCGTCGTCGACGGCGAACAGGCCGTCCGTGCCGATGCCGGTCTTCAGCGCGTCGCCGACCGACTGCGTGCGCAGGTCATAGACGCCGCGCGCGATCTCGCCGGCCTGGACGGGTGTGAGGACGGGCATGGTGGGCAGATCCTCCCGGAGGTGTCATTCGAGTTCGCAGATGCCGTAGTAGCCGCCGGCATGCCGCGCGGGCGCGGCCTCCAGCCGGCACACCAGGCGCAACGGCTTCTTGCCCTCGACTTCGCCGTTGTCGTCGTAGTTGTGCTTGTTCAGCAGCCAGGCCTCGTAGGCCTTGCCGTTCACCTTGATCGTCAGGCTCTGCCGCACCACCGGCTCGTGCGGCAGCAGCGAACCGAGCAAGGAGCTGCGCTCGACCTTGGGGAACGCGAACTCGCCGCCGTTGCCGGTGGTGGCGCTGTCGGTGCCGGTCTCGTCCTTCCAGGCCCAGCGGAACTCGCGTTCGACGGTGGCGCCGGCGACGGCCTTGCCGTCCTGCAGGACCTTGCCGCTGACCGCCGAGAAGAGGACCATTCTTGCCATTGCTGCTTCCTGACAACCGAACAGCGCCAGCACGGCGGCCGGCACCCAGAGCCATTTCATCATCGCCCGGCGCCCGCGGCCGCCCCGCCTCTAGTAGCCGCGCCGCTTACGCCATGCCACCTCGAGGCCGGACATCTCGTTGTCCTTGGCGTTGATGGCGGCGGGCTCGGCGTCCAGCATCGAGGGCGTGGTCAGCGCGCCGCGCAGCAGCGACATCGCCACGAACGCGTAGCTGTCGGCGTTCAGCACCGCGTGCTTGGGCGACAGCTTCTTGATGGTGTCGGCCGAGGCGTAGCCGAAGTCGGCGGTGGCGCCGTACTTGTGCGTGGCCTCGTGCACGATGATGCGCGCCATCGCATCGACCGACTTCGTCGTGCAGTACGAGAACTCCACGTGCACGCTGCCGGTCTCGCCCTGGTCCAGGTACTGGTGCATCAGCATCGCCTCGGCGATCGGCTTCTCGCCGTAGCGCAGCTCCATCACCTTGTCGCTGTACTTCTTGCCCGAGTACTTGCCCGACAGCGAGTTGACGCGGTCGTCGAAGGACTTGTCCAGCTGCTTCAGGTCGGCGTTCATGCGCACCATCGCCGAATCGCGGATCGGCACGATGCCCTCGGCCAGGCCGCCGTAGGGCCCCATCTCGCGGCCGGCGCAGTCCGAGATCGTGATGGAGCCGGTGAGCCCGGTCTGGGTCTTCTGGAAGATCGACAGGATGGCCGCCTGGTGCTCCTGGTCGGCGCTGCGGAAGTAGGCCGTCATCAGGTCCTTCAGCAGCTTGTCGCTGGCCGTCTTCGAGAAGACGCCGGAGAACTTGGCGTTGGAGAACGCGGTCACGGCCGCGTCGGTGGCGGCCTTCGCGCGCTTGAAGGCCGCGTACATGCCGACCAGGATCGCCTTGTTCTCGATCAGGTTCGTGAGGTTGTCCTCCTTGAGCCCGAACTGGCGCCCGAGCTTGTAGCGCTCGTACTTCTCGGGCTCGGTCAGCGTGCCGGTGTCCGCGCTCTTGAGCGCGGCGTGGCGGTCCTTCAGCGGGTTCAGGAAGCGCTGCAGGTCCTTCTTCTTCATGTACTTGAAGCGGACCGTCTGCGTGCCGTCGGAGACATTGACCCAGCGCGTCAGCATCGCGATGCTCCCGGTGCCGGCCGCGTCACAGCACGTCGGGCTGCGAGCCGCGCTCGATCACCCAGTCGGTCGGCGCGATGTTGTACGGCGCCACGCGCGTCAGGTTGCCCAGGGCCTGCCAGACCGTCACGTAGTGGCAGGCGCTGGTGGTCCAGCCGCAGGACATGATGCTGGCGTTGAAGCCCGGGTAGGGGTTGGCCGGCACGCCGGCCTGGCCGCACAGGCCGGCCCAGAGGTTGTGCGCGTTGCCGATCACGCCCGGCGGGTAGGTGGTGTACTCGTCGGGCAGGCCCAGGCAGTGGCCGAACTCGTGGTTGGCCACCTTGTAGCGGTAGCGCCAGCCGGCCGCCACCGCCGGCGTGGCCTCGTCGGTGAGCTCGAACCACGCCGAGGCCGTCGCCTTGTGCCCCTTGAACGGACGCTTCCACTTGGCGCCGGTGGTCTCGGTCGCGGTGGCGATCGGGTACTGCGCCGGCGTCACGCCGCGGGTGGCCAGGTAGTCCATCACCGCCTGCACGAGCTGCCCCGCCTTGCCGTCCGAGCCGGAGGTGGCGTGCACCGTCAGCGGGTACTTCGGGGCCAGCGAACCGACGCGCTTGAGCCCGTCCGCGAACGCGTCCAGCGCGCCGCGCGAGGCGGGGTCGACGACCCAGCCGAAGCCGGTACGCGCCAGCGTCACGTTCTGCACCGGCGCCAGCAGCTGCGCCACCTTCTCGCGCTCGTTGTGCAGCACGCCGCCGCGCGACATGCTGAACAGGCCGGCCGGGTTCAGCAGGTTGGGCGGGTTGATGTTGTCGTACTCGTCGTTGTCGGTGGCGTGCAGCAGCAGCTGGCCGTTGGTGGCGTTCAGCGCCGACTGCCCCGGGCAGTTGCGCACGTTGATCTGGAAGTGGTGGTCGGCGAGCGTGCCGTCCTCGATCACGAAGCGCGGCTCCGCGATGGCCCCCGCGTAGCCCGCGGCCCGGCACCGGAAGCGCCACTTGCCGTTCCAGGCACGGGGCACGTTGGTTCGGAAGGCGGTCGAGAACGCGGCCTGGCTGCCGCCGTTCCAGGCCGGGTGGGCGCCGCTGTGGTCGACCCAGTTCCACAGCACCTTCACCTTGATCTGCAGCACACCCAGGTCGGGGAAGTACGTGGGGTAGAAGCTGCCGAAACCGGTGGGCGAGACGTAGTTCGGACCGGAGATCCGCGCGAATCGGGGGAATGGCATGAAACGACTCCTGCAGGAGAAGGGACGCTCAGAACTTGACGCTCTCGAAGAAGGCCTTGCGTGACTTGACGAGTTCGCCGACGCTGCGCTCGGCGATCGCACTGTCCTCGTCGGCGAACACGTCGTTGGCCACCGAGCCCTTGAAGATGAAGGTGCTGTTCTTCGGGAACTCGGGCGTGTTCACCGGGTTCACGAAGGGCTGGCGCTGCGGGTTGAGGATGGTGCAGGTGGTGCGCGTCAGGTCGACCCTGGGCTGGGCCTTGCTGGTGTCGCGCACCACGTTGAACTGGTAGCGGCGATCGAGCACCACGCTCCACTGGCGCAGGATCCTCAGGTCGTAGGGATCGTTGATGCCGGAACCTGCCGTGATGTTGCGCGACACGATGTAGGTGGAGAACTGCAGGCTCATCACGAATTCGGTCAGCGGGTCGGTGAAGTCGTCGTTGAACCACCACTCGTAGTCGCTCTTGGGGCGGTCCCACAGGCCCACGTTGACGTCGACTTCCGGCGTCGCCGTCGTCGTGCTCACGTCCTTGGGCCGGTCGATCGCGCGGCCGGCGCTGTTGTCGTCGTAGAAGGGACGGTAGGCCGGGTTGTCGTCGGAGTCCAGCACCGGCATCGTGGCCGGCGAGATCAGCACCTCGGAGCGTTTGTTCTTCGTGTAGATGGCCTGCATCATGTTCTTCTCGAGCAGCTGCACGAAGCCGATGCGCCAGGTCTTGCCGTTCTCGTTCTTGACCTTCACGCCCGCCTTGCCGTCCCACTCCGCCGTGGTGACGCTGACCTCGTCGGCCCTGAGCACGGGCGTGGCGTACTTGAGCACCAGCGATGGATTGCCGTTGAACGAAAAGGGCATGGCCGTCTCCTGGACGAGGGAGGGAATGCGCGCGCCGTCTCCTAGCCGAAGTCGTAGCTGAAGTTGCCGTCGGCGACACCGACCCTGACGCGCTCGATCGGCTTGCCTTCCATCATGCGCGTCAGGAACTCGCGGCTGATGTCGGGCAGCATGGTGTTGGTGAGGATGGCGTCGATCATGCGGCCGCCCGATTCGCTCTCGGTGCAGCGGCTGACCACCAGCTTGACCACGTCCTCGCCGTATTCGAACGGGATCTTGTAGCGGGCCTCGACGCGCTTCTTGATGCGGTTGAGCTGCAGCTTGACGATCTTGCCCAGCATCTCGTCCGAGAGCGGGTAGTACGGGATCGTCACCAGCCGGCCCAGCAGCGCGGGCGGGAAGATCTTCAGGAGCGGCTCGCGCAGCGCCTTGGCCATGCCCTCGGGGTCGGGCATCAGCTCGGGGTCCTTGCACAGGCTCGCGATGAGGTCGGTGCCGGCGTTGGTGGTGAGCAGGATCAGGGTGTTCTTGAAGTCGATGAAGCGGCCCTCGCCGTCTTCCATGAAGCCCTTGTCGAACACCTGGAAGAACATCTCGTGCACGTCGGGGTGGGCCTTCTCCACCTCGTCGAGCAGCACCACGCTGTAGGGCTTGCGGCGCACGGCTTCCGTCAGCACGCCGCCCTCGCCGTAGCCCACGTAGCCCGGGGGCGCGCCCTTGAGCGTGGAAACGGTGTGCGCCTCCTGGTATTCGCTCATGTTGATGGTGATGACGTTCTGCTCGCCGCCGTACAGCGCCTCGGCCAGCGCCAGCGCGGTCTCGGTCTTGCCGACGCCCGAGGTGCCGGCCAGCATGAAGACACCGATGGGCTTGCTCGGGTTGTCCAGGCCCGCGCGGCTGGTCTGGATGCGCTTGGCGATCATCTCCATCGCGTGGTCCTGGCCGATCACGCGCTGCGCCAGGTGGTCGGCCACCTTCAGGATGGTCTCGATCTCGTTGCGCGCCATGCGGCCGACCGGGATGCCGGTCCAGTCGCCCACCACCGCGGCCACCGCCTGGTAGTCCACCGTCGGCAGGATCAGCGGGCTCTCGCCCTGCAGCGCATGCAGCTTGTCCTGCACCGCGCGCAGCTGGGCCTGCAGGTCGGCGCGTTCGCCGTCGGTCATCGGCGGCGTGACCGCCGCATTCGCCTCGGCCTCGAGGTTGCTGCCCGTGCCTTCCACCGGCTGGATGCCGGCGCGCAGCTTGCCGCGCAGGCCCAGCAGCTCGTCGACCAGCTTCTTTTCCTCGGCCCAGCGCGCGTCCAGCTCGGCCAGACGTGCCTTCTCGGCGGCCAGCAGCGCCGTGGTGTCGGTCTCGCGCTTGCCGATGTCGACGCCGATCGCCTTCTCGCGCCCGATGATGCCGAGCTCGGTCTCCAGCGCTTCGATGCGCTTGCGCGAATCGTCCACTTCGGCCGGCGTCGCGTGCAGGCTCACGGCCACGCGCGCACAGGCCGTGTCGAGCAGGCTCACCGACTTGTCCGGCAGCTGGCGGGCCGGGATGTAGCGGTGGCTCAGCTTGACGGCCGCTTCCAGCGCCTCGTCCAGGATCTGCACCTGGTGGTGCTTCTCCATCGTCGACGCCACGCCGCGCATCATCAGGATCGCCTTCGGCTCGTCGGGCTCGTCGACCTGCACGGTCTGGAAGCGCCGCGTCAGCGCCGGGTCCTTCTCGATGTGCTTCTTGTACTCGGCGAAGGTGGTGGCGCCGATCGTGCGCAGCGTGCCGCGCGCCAGCGCCGGCTTCAGCAGGTTGGCTGCATCGCCGGTGCCGGCCTGGCCACCGGCGCCCACCAGCGTGTGGGTCTCGTCGATGAACAGGATGATCGGCTTCGCGCTGCCCTGCACCTCGTCGATCACGCTGCGCAGGCGCTGCTCGAACTCGCCCTTCATGCTGGCGCCGGCCTGCAGCAGGCCGACGTCGAGCGCGCGCAGCTCCACCTCCTTCAGCGAAGGCGGCACGTCGCCGCGCGCGATGCGCTGCGCGAAGCCTTCCACCACCGCGGTCTTGCCGACGCCGGCCTCGCCGACCAGGATCGGGTTGTTCTGGCGCCGCCGCATCAGGATGTCGACGACCTGGCGGATCTCGTCGTCGCGGCCGACGATCGGGTCCATCTTGCCGCTGCGGGCCTGCTCGGTGAGGTCCACCGTGAACTTCTTCAGCGCCTCCTGCTTGCCCATCGCCGCCGGGGCGATCGCGCCGCTGGCCTCGCCGGGCGCCGCGCCGCCGGCGGCGCCGGACGAGCCGTCGCTCGCGCCCTGCCCGTCCTCCGGCGATCCGGCGATCACCTTCGGCAGCACGTCGGAGACGTCGTCGACCTTCAGCTTCTCGAACTGCCGGCTGATCGCCACCAGCGCGTTGCGCAGGTTCTTGGTCTTCAGGATGCCCACCAGCAGGTAGCCCGAGCGCACGACGTGGTCGCCGTACAGCAGCGTGCCGTAGACCCAGCCGCGCTCGATGGCGTCGGCGATGTTCTCGGCGATGCCGCTGATGCTGGTGGCGCCGCGCGGCAGGCGGTCGAGCGCGGTGGTCAGGTCCTTGGCCAGCACCGACATGTCGAGCTGGAAGTGCTTGATCACGCGGTGCCAGTCGCTGTCCGGCTGCTGCAGCAGCTGCGCCAGGAGGTGCTCCAGCTCCACGTAGGGGTTGCCGCGCAGCTTGCAGAACACGGTGGCGCCCTCCACCGACTTGTAGGTGGGCGCGTTCAGCTTGCCGAAGAGGGTGACGCGGTTGATCTCTGCCATGGGGGAGCTCCTTTCGACGTTTCGTTGTATGGGCTTGTACTTGAAGCGTCAGCCCGCGGACAAGCGAGGCACCAGGTTGAGGCCGGCCACCTCGGTGCGCAGCGGCGTGCGCATCCAGGCGGTCCAGCCGAGGCGGCCGCTGCGGCCCAGCTGCGCCGCAGGCACGTTGCCGGGCTTGAGCAGCAGCTGCATGTCCCAGCCGTATTCCAGGCCCGCGTACTGGCGCACCAGCGCCTGCACCGCAGGCATCGCGCTGCCGGTGGGCAGCAGCGCCTCGAACGCGCTCTGCGACAGCGGCCCGATGTGCAGGCGGAAGTGGTGCTGGCGGTCGAACACCGCGCGGCCCAGCACGGCGCTGGCGCCCAGCTGCGAGCTGGAGCCGCGGCGCGAGATGGCGCGGCGCCCGATGCGCGTGCGCTCGGTCTCCGGCAGCGGCATCCAGCGGCCGACGAACTGCTCGACGCGCACCGACATCTTCAGGAAGCCCGACAGCAGGTGCGCCAGGCCGTCGGCGTTGCGCACCTGGCGCGACAGCACGCCCGAGAACGCGAGCCGCGCGTGGTCGGGCGCCGCGTCGCGCCGCTGCCACTCGGCGCCGCCGGCGCCGACCAGCGAACCCACGTAGTCGGCGTAGCGGTCCTCGCCCGGGCGGTCCAGGCTGGCGGTGGGCTGCGCCTGCGCCCAGGCGCGGTAGAACAGCAGCAGCAGCCGGTGGTGGAACCAGTCGGCGAAGCGGCCGAAGGTCTCGTCGCCCTTGTGCAGCTTGCGCTCGCGCGCATGCGAGGTCATGTGCAGCGGCAGCGGCCCGTTGGGGCCGAACAGGCCGAAGAAGCGCACCTCGATGCGCGGCCGGCCGCTGCGGTCGGCCAGGTCCACGCGCGACAGCGTGGAAGGCGCGAACGACAGGTCTGCCGCCTGGCCCATGCGCACCGGCTCGTCCAGCGGCCGCCGCGCCTGGCCCAGGCGCGGGCGCTCGGGGTGCAGCGCGTCGATCAGGCGCAGCGCCAGGAAGAAGTCGTAGCGCCAGGGCTGCTCGGACAGGTCGCGCAGCAGCGCCTGGCGGCGTTCATGCACGCGCGCGGCAGCGGCCTGCGCCGGGGCCTCGGCGGGCGCGGCGTCGGGCGGCGGGACTTCGGCCGGCACGCTCACAGGACGGGCCTCACGCCGCTGCGCGGGCGTCCGACGAGGATGTCGCCGCGGCCCACGGAGTGCAACCGCATCTGCGTGAAGCCGTTGATCGAGACGTGGCGCGCGACGAAGCGCTCCAGCACGCAGCCGAGCAGGAAGGCACTGGCGCCCTCGAACGAGAGGTCGTCCACCTCCACCTTCAGCTCGACCCCGCGCCCGAACGTGATGGGCCCGGGCATCGGCAGCCGGCGCACCACGGGCTTCATCAGCACCGAGCGCACGCCATCCACCTGGCGCTGCGCGCCGGCGTCGCCGGTCTGGGCATACAGGCGCAGGATCTGGCGCAGCGCGGCGGCACCCTGCTCGGCGTCGGTGTCGGTGAGCGACAGGTGGTTCAGCGACAGCTGGTTGATCAGCTTCCACGACAGGTTGCTCTCGCGCATCGCCGAGATCGGGCGCGACGGGCCCTTGATCACCTGGATCATCTTCACCGGCGCGGTCTGCGTCAGCGTGAGGTCGCCCTTGGGCGCGCCCACCGGCATCAGCACCGGCAGGTCGCGGTTGGTGCACAGCGCGCGCACGCCCAGCTGGCGCAGCTCGGCCGGGAACGGGGCCTCGTGCGCGTCCACCACCGAGAGGTACACCTCGGTGCCGATGTAGGAGGTGCGCGGCCCCTCGCGCTGCTGGTGCTGCGACAGCAGGCGCGGCTCGCGCTGCACCGAGTAGTAGGCGGCGTGGTTGCGGTCCTCGGTGTGGAAGGCGTTGTAGAACGGCAGGAAGCGCCACTCGCTGTTGACGCCGGTGCCGTAGCCCAGCACCTCGGTCAGCGAATGCACCTCGTAGTCCATCGGCTTGGTGCGGTCGGGCACCACGTGGAAGTCGGCGCTGTCGGTGCCCACGTGGATGCGGTCGCAGCGCTTGTCCAGCAGGTTGATGGCCGGCACCGCGTGCAGCGCCATGCAGCTGGCGTCCACCGCCTGCAGCAGCGCGTTGTCCGGGCGGTTGAAGAGGATGACGATGTCGACCTCGTTGCCGCCGTTCCTGCGCAGCGCCTCGCCGATGCCGCAGATGTCGAAGAACAGGAAACGCTGCGGGAAGGCGAAGTACTCCTGCAGCAGCCGGTAGCCCTCGAAGCCGTGCAGCGTCTGCGGCAGCAGCGCCTCGTCGTCGGCGAAGCCGGCCGGCTCGATGCAGTCGCCCTCCAGCGTCTCGTGCCAGGCCGCGGGGCGCCGCGTGGGCAGCACCAGCACGCCCATCGGGCTGCCGCACACCAGCTCGTGCAGGCGGTAGGCCACGTCGTCGACGCCGGTGCAGTGCAGGCGCAGGTCGTTGAGCGCGAGCTGCGCGAAGTCCAAGCCCGCGGTGGTGCGGATGCGCAGCCGCAGGCCCGAGCGGTACTTGCGCCACTCGGGCACGCTGGCCATCGGCAGGTCGGCCGCGTGGCTGAAGTACTCCACCTGCGTGAGTTCCAGCGGCCACATCGTGAGCTCGTGCGCGGTGCGGAACTCGCAGGCGGTGGCACCGGCCTTGCCCGGGTTGCCCAGCAGCACGCTGCCACGCGGCAGCTTGATGCCCTGCGCCAGCGAAGGATCGCCCAGTTCGGGATGCACCTGCGCCACCAGCATGGCCGGGGTGGGTGCCAGGAACTGCGGGTAGACGATCTCGAGCAGGCGCTGCGTGAAGCGCGGGAACTCGGCGTCGATCTTCAGCTGGATGCGGCCGGCCAGGAACGCGAAGCCCTCGAGCAGCCGCTCGACGTAGGGGTCGGTGACCTCGAGCCCTTCCATGCCCAGGCGCGAGGCGATCTTGGGGAACGACTGGGCGAACTCCGCGCCCATCTCGCGCAGGTGGCGCAGTTCCTCGTTGTAGTAGCGAAGGAGCCGGGGATCCATCGGCTCAGTTGAGTTCGCGGACCGCGACGCGCCCGGTCTCGAGATCGATGTCGGTCTGCAGCAGCAGCTCCAGCGGCACCGGTTGCGCCCACAGCTGGCCCGAGATGCGGAAGCCGATCTGGTTGTGGTGATCCATCTGCGCTTCGGTGATCACCACCTCCACCGACAGCGAAGCCGGCAGGATGCGCGGCTCGTGGTCCAGGATGGCCTGCTTCACGCGCGCCTGCAGCACCAGCGGGTCGATCGTCGACGCGGTCTGGCCGGACAGCGGCGGCAGGCCGTAGTTCAGCACCGAGTTGCGCGCGTGCGGCGCGCGGCTGAAGTCGATGGCGGCGCCCGGCTGCGTGGCGTTGAACAGCCAGGCCAGGTCGCGCAGCACCAGTTCGCGCATGCGCTGGCGGTTGATCACCCGGGTCTCGGCCGTGTCGTGGCGCGCCTCGGTGTCCTCGTCGGTCAGGCGGTCGAGCAGCGCCGGCTGCAGGCGGTCCTGGGCACGGAGCGTCGACATGGAACCCCGGTCACTCGGCGTCGGCCGCGGCCGGCGCCAGCGTGATCGAGCGCACGTCCATCAGGGCGTAGTCGGCCTCGTCGGTGGTGAGCAGCCGCTGGCCGATGCCGACGTACTCGCCCGGCGCCTTCTCGCGCCATTCGGTGCTGCGCGCCAGGGCCGGCAGCGTGCCGCCGGCCAGCTCGGTGTCGGGGTAGCGCGTGGGGATCAGGCCCACGACGTTGCCGCCGTTGGTGAACTCGAAGGCGGCCGGCATCCAGACGCGGTCGCGCAGGTCCTGCGGTGGCTCGATGTCGACCTTGGCCAGCCGGTTGAACGGCAGCCAGTAGTAGCGGCCGTTGATCACGGCCTCCATCATCGGGCCGAGGCGGCCATCGGCATCGGCGATCCACTGGAAGGGCTTGCCGTCGATCTGGCCCGCACTGGCGGGCGCCTGCTCCAGCGCCTGCGCGCGCAGCGTGCGCGCGGCGTCAGCCTCGCCGCGGCCTTCGCGCAGCAGCGCCTCGATCAGCAGCGCGATCCAGGTCTCGGGCTCGCCGAACAGCATAGGCACCTTGTGGCCCGCGAACACCTGCAGGCGCAGCGCCTCGCAGGCGATGGCTTCGCGGTAGGTCTGCACCATCGGCAGCGTGCCCGGGTCGAGCTCGAGCGAGACGTTGAGCTGGTTCAGCGCGCGGTCCCACTGCCCCAGCACGCACAGCAGCTGGAACATGAACACGCGCAGCTTGGCGTCCTGCGGCTTGGTGCGCACCGTGTCGGTGAGCAGCTTCAGGGCCTTCAGGGCATCGCCGTCGCGCAGGGCCTGCTCGGCGGGGCTGAGGTTGGACATGGAAGCTCCGCTCGTTGGCTCAGGGGTCAGGGCCGGTCATGCCGGTGAAGCTGGACGCGCCGCCGCCCAGGCCGGTGCCGGCCTGCGGCGTGTAGTCGATGGTGATCTCGCGGAAGGACAGCGCCACGTTCTCCATCAGCACCGGCGCACCGTCCTCGCCGATCTGGGAGTGCACGCTGTAGGCATTGATGCGCGCCTGCTTCAGCTTGACCAGGAAGTAGGGCAGCGGCGCGCTGCCGCCGGCCTTGCGCACCGTGAGCGTGGCGGTGGTGAGCACGTCGTTGGTGTTCATCACCGACATCAGCGCGGTGGAAGACTTGTCGACGCGCTTGACCAGGCGCAGTTCGTTCAGCGTCACGCGGCCGGCGCGTGCGCCACCGATCGCCGTGGGGGCCGACATGCCCCAGGACCAGTCGACGATGTCGATCTGGTTCGCAAACGCCTTGTCGTTGGTCTCGCCGACCACCTCACCCGAGCGCTGCGCGGTGGCCTTGAAGAACATGTCGGAGCGGGCCACGGTGCTTCCTTTTCGGAAACGGCGAAGCGCGGGGCGCGCGCTTCGCGACAAGGAGCGTCGACGGCGCGCGGCCCGCCAGGGGCCGCGCAGCCGCCCGCGCGTTGCAAGAGACGCGGGCCCGGCGGGCCCGCCCGGCGTCAGACGCTGTTGCCGGCGATGTCGTACGTGAAGGGCAGCGCGTCGCCCAGCGTGCCGTCCGGCTTCTGCGGCTTGTAGGTGAACTTCACTTCCGCGAAGTTCAGCGACAGGTTCTCGGTCAGGCGGTCTTCGCCGCCCGAGCCGCCCGTGCTCACCGAGGTGACCAGCACTTCCTTCATCTCGATGGTGATGTACTCCTGCTGCGTCTTGCCGGCCTTGCGGACGTGCAGCGACGCGGTCTTGAAGTGCTCACCGGTGGCGCAGGCGCCCAGCAGGGCGTGCGACGACGAGTCGACGTACTTGGTGACGGACAGATCCTGGAAGTTCGACTTGCCCGAGCCGCCGCCACCGCCCATGTGGGTGGTGCCGGAATTCGACACGCCCCAGCCCCAGGCCAGCACGTCGATCGCATTGGCCTTCGCGAAGGTCTTGTCGGTGGTCTCGCCCTTGATCGTGTCGATCTTCAGAAACATGTCGATAGCCATGAAGCGCTCCTAGTGCCCCGGCATGCGGGGCCGTTGAATACTGCGGTGTACACCCCGGGGTGTTGACCGGGGCGCTCCTCCCTGCGCAGCCAGGGAGGACGTTGCTAGTGGGTCGGATGTGGCTGTTTGAGAGCCGTCCCTTTTCTTCTCGTTAGCCGCCCTTCGCAGAAGGCAGCTTGGACACCAGTCGCAGGGACACCGTCAGCCCTTCAAGCTGGTAATGTGGTCGCAGGAAAAACTTGCTGCTGTAGTAGCCGGGGTTGGAGGGGTCTTCCTCCACCACCACCTCGGCTGCCGCCAGCGGATGGCTGGCCTTGTAGGCTTCCGACGAGCGCGCCGGATCGCCGTCGACGTATTGCGAGATCCAGGTGCCGAGCCAGCGCTGCACCTCGTCGCGCTCCTTGAACGAGCCGATCTTGTCGCGCACGATGCACTTCAGGTAGTGCGCGAAGCGGCAGGTGGCGAACAGGTACGGCAGGCGCGCCGCCAGGTTGGCGTTGGCGGTGGCGTCGGGATCGTCGTACTCGGCCGGCTTGTGCAGGCTCTGCGCGCCGATGAAGGCGGCGAAGTCGCTGTTCTTGCGGTGCACCAGCGGCATGAAGCCGTTCTTCGCCAGTTCGGCCTCGCGGCGGTCTTCGATGGCGATCTCGGTCGGGCACTTCATGTCCACGCCGCCATCGTCGGTGGGGAAGGTGTGCGTGGGCAGGTTCTGCACCGCGCCGCCCGACTCGATGCCGCGGATGCGCGTGCACCAGCCGTATTCCTTGAACGAACGGTTGATGTTCGTGGCCATCGCGTAGGCGGCGTTGGCCCAGGTGTACTTGTTGTGGTCGGCCGAGCCGGTGTCTTCCTCGAAGTTGAAGGCTTCCACCGGGTTGGTCTTGGCGCCGTAGGGCAGGCGCGACAGGAAGCGCGGCATCGCCAGGCCGATGTACTTGCTGTCGTCGCTTTCGCGCAGCGAGCGCCAGGCGGCGTAGTCGGGCGTGCTGAAGATCTTGGTCAGGTCGCGCGGATTGGCCAGTTCCTGCCAGCTGTCCATCTGCATCAGCGTCGGCGAGCCGCCGGTGATGAAGGGGGCGTGCGAAGCCGCGGCGATCTTGGCCATCTCGGACAGCAGTTCGACGTCGGGCGCGCTCTGGTCGAAGTGGTAGTCGCCCACCAGGCAGCCGAAGGGCTCGCCGCCGAACTGGCTGTATTCCTCGGCGTAGATCTTCTTGAAGATCGGGCTCTGGTCCCAGCTCGTGCCCTTGTAGCGCTTGAGCGTCTTGCCCAGCTCCTGCTTGGACACGTTCATCACGCGGATCTTGAGCTGCTCGTCGGTCTCGGTGTTGTTGACCATGTAGTGCAGGCCGCGCCAGGCACCTTCGAGCTTCTGGAAGTCCTCGTGGTGGAGGATCAGGTTGATCTGTTCGGACAGCTTCCTGTCCAGCGCGGCGATCATCGCTTCGATCGACGCGACCACGTCGCTGCCGATCAGCTGCGTCTGCGCCAGCGCCTGCTGCGCCAGCGTCTGCACGGCCTGCTCGACGGCGCTCTTGGCGTCGTCGCTCTTGGGCTTGAACTCCTTCTGCAGCAGCGACGCGAGGTCGCTGCCTTCCATCTGAACGCCGGCCAACGCTGCGGCGGATTGTGTTTCGGCCATTCCGGGCTCCTGATGTCTGTTAGTTTGGTGCGGCTGCGCTCAGGCGTCACTCGGCTTGGCAGAGGAGGCCAGGGCGCCAAGTAGTGCAGGATCTGACATCAGCTTGCCGATCAGCTCCTCGGCGCCGCCCTTGCCGTCCATGTAGGTCACCAGGTTCTGCAGCTGCTGGCGCGCCTCGAGCAGCTTGTTCAGCGAATCGACCTTGCGCGCCACGGCATCGGGCGAGAAGTCGTCCATGCTGTCGAACGTGATGTCGACGCTGAGGTTGCCCTCGCCGGTGAGCGAGTTGGGCACCGCGAACGCGACGCGCGGCTTCATCGCCTTCATGCGGGCGTCGAAGTTGTCGACGTCCACTTCCAGGAACTTGCGGTCGGCCACCGGGGCCAGCGGATCGGCGGGCTTGCCGGACAGGTCGGCCAGCACACCCATCACGAAAGGTAGCTGCACCTTCTTCTCGGCGCCGTAGACCTCGACGTCGTACTCGATCTGCACACGCGGCGCGCGGTTGCGCGCGATGAATTTCTGGCTGCTGCTCATGAGGGGCTCCTCTTACGACGTGGGTCTTGCCAAAGGATGGCGGTTTTCTTCCAAGTGCGCGTGTTCGTCAAGCCTCGGCTTCGGGATCCTGCACCGATTCCGGGTCGACGCCGACGATTCGTGCGACTTCTGCCAGCGCATCGGGTGCCAGCACCTTCATCAGCTGCAGGAAGTTGTGGCCGACGAGCTGGCGCGCGCGGCGCAGGAACAGCGGCGCCGGGTTCGTGGGCTCGGTGCGCTCGAGGAACTCGATGACGAGGTCGATCGCCTTGAGCGCCTCTTCGCGGGTGTTGACGGTGCCGGACAGCCCCTTGCCGCGCCGGCCCCCCCCGCCCGACGACTCGTCGCCGCCCTCGCCGTCCTCGCCGTCGCCGCCCTCGCCGTCATCGTCGGTGGCTTCGGGCGGCAGCAGGCCGGCGATGCCGTTGGCGATGGTGTAGAGCGGACGCAGGTCGGGCGCCGTGCCCTGGCCCAGCTTGTCGTTCGCGGCGGCGATCAGCGCCTTGACCTGCACCACGGCCTCGTTGCAGACCGCGCGCAGCTCGGGCGTCTTCTCGACGGCCGCCGCCAGCATCTTGGTGGTCTGCTCCTTGTTGAGCTCGCTGGTCACCACCGCGGTGCCCGGGGCGGCCAGCGCGGCCTCGACGTCGGACACCTTCAGGATGCCGATCGAGCGGTCATCGCTGATGCGCGACTCGCGGATGTCGCCCAGGGCGCCCGCGTGCTCGCGCAGCAGTGTCAGTGCATTCACGCGGCCATACGGGTCGCCGTCGTCGGGATCGGGCAGCGGGTGCAGCTGGTCCCAGAAGTTCTCGATCAGGCCGTTGATCAGCTTCAGCCCGACCGGCAGCGCACCGTAGCCGTGCAGGCGCAGGTTGCCGCGCATCCACTCGATGGCCACGCGCAGGTCGCGCGTGCGCTCGAACAGCGAACCGGCGATCGAAACGACCCCGCGCCAGTCGGGGGGTTCGGCCGGGCCGAACTGGGATTCGGGTTTCCCCGCAACGGCCTTCGACAGATCGAGGAACTCGTTGTCGTACTCCAGGTCCGCCCCGCAGGGGGCGCTCTCGTCGTCCAGCGGCTGGAGCCAGGTGTCGACGAGGGCTTCGGCGTCGGAGAGTTCGCTCATCAGTGCGTCGTCGTGTGGTGTTCTAGTTGGCCGGCGGGCGCGGAGTGTCTCAAGAACGCTGTTGCATGAGAACCCCTAGCAGTCGCGAACGGTACCGCAAGATCGCGCTCCCGGACCAGCCTTCCGCGCACCCCGGGGCAGTGACATCGTGCCGCGTTCCCGCGTGAATTTCGTCCCCCGCAAACGGGAACGCCGTCATTGGCGCGTCCTGCGCTCTGCGCATAACATGGCCCGACAAGCAACACAGAAGTCGAGGCCGGGATGGGCAAGGAATCGGGCCGTGCGGGTCATCAGGCCCGCCCGGCCGCCATGCTGCGCGCAGCGTTCGTCGCTGCCATCGGTGCGCTGCTGGCCGCGGGCGCGTGGGCGCAGACGCGCACGCCCACCGAGGTGCCGCGCACGCAGGACCTGGCACCGCCCGTCACGCCTCAGAACAAGGGCGCTCCGCCCGAGCGCGCCACGCCGCCGCGGGAGCTGGGTAAACCCGAAGACGAGCTGCGGCTCGACGTCAACCGCTACGCCGTCGACGACAGCGCGCCCGCCGAACTGCGCGCCGCGCTGCCGGCGCTCACCGCTCGCTTCACCGGCACGCAGCGCGGCTTCGAGGATCTGGTGGGCGCCGCCGCCGAGGTCACGCGCTTCCTGCAGCGCGAGCTCGGCTACTACCTCGGTTATGCCTACATCCCCGAGCAGGCGCCGCAGGGCGGCGTGGTGCGCATCGCGGTGCTGGAAGGCCGGCTCGACAAGATCGACCTCGTCTGGCGCAACAACATCCCGGTGAACCGCGCCGTGGTCGAGGCCTACCTGGCGCGGCTGCAGCCGGGCTCGATCCTGAAGGTGCGCGACGTCGAGCGCGTCGTGTTCCTGGTCAACGACCTGCGCGGCATGACGGCGCGCTTCGAGCTGCGCTCGGGCAGCCTGCCGGGCACCGCCACGATGGTGGTCACGGCGGCACCCGAGAGCACCTACCAGGGCAAGGTCGAACTCGATCGCAACAGCACCTACGCACTCGGCCAGTGGCGGCTGGGCGGGCTGCTGCAGATGAACAGCCCGTTCGGCCGCGGCGACGGCCTCACCGCCACCGCCCTCAGCAGCCACACCGGCGGGCTCAAGTTCGCGCTGCTCGGCTACAACACGCCGGTGGGCAGCGACGGGCTCAAGCTGGGCACTTCGCTGTCGGTGGTGGACTACCAGCTCGACAAGGACCTGTTCCCGCTCGATCTCAACGGCAAGGCGTCCACCGTCAACGTCTACGCGCTGTACCCGCTGGTGCGCTCGCGCAACCTCAACCTGTTCACGCTGGCCTCGGCCGACCGCAAGTCCTACACCGACAAGGTCGGCGTCGGCGGCACCACCAAGAAGACCGTCGACGCCGCAGCGCTCGGCGCCACGGGCGACTTCCGCGACACCTTCCTGAGCGGTGGCGTCAACACCTTCGAGATCACCGCCAGCCGCGGCCGCGTCACCTACGACGCCGGCCGTCCGGGCGGGCTGGACGACGACGAGACCTACAGCAAGGTCACCGCCGGCTTCACCCGGCTGCAGGACGTGGTGACCAACCGCGCGCTCTTCTACTTCGCGATGCGCGGCCAGCTCACGCGCAACAACCTCGACACCACCGAGCAGTTCCGCCTGGGCGGCCCCGACGGCGTGCGGGCCTTCAACAGCGGCGAAGGCACCGGCGACTCGGGCGCCATCGTCACCGGCGAGATCCGGCTGCTGCCGCCCGAGGCCTGGTTCGGACGCGTCGCGCGCGAGATGGTGTTCAGCCTGTTCGGCGACGTCGGCTACGTGCAGTACCGCTACCGGCCCGACACCACCGGCCAGGTCACGCCGCTGCGCAACCACGGCAAGTTCGCCGGCGCCGGCCTCGGCTTCACCTGGGTGCGCCCGGCCGGCTTCAGCCTGCGCGTGGCGGTGGCCAAGCCCGTGCGCGGCGCCACGCGCGACGGTGTCAAGATCGAAGACGTGCGCGGCTGGCTGCAGGCCGCGCTGCTGTTCAACTGAGATCGGGGACCGCCATGCGCCAACGCCCTGCCCCGAAGCGAAGCCCCCGCGAACCCGGCCGCCGCGCGCTGCGCCCGGTGCATCCTGCGCCGCGCGCCACGGCGCCCGCGCTCAGCCCGGTGGGGGTGGCGGCGTGCCTGCTGCTGGCGGCGCCGGCCGGCTTCGCCACGCCGCAGGGTGCCGTGCTGGTCTCGGGCCAGGCCACCGTGCGCCAGACGGCGCCGGGGCAGATGGACATCCAGCAGTCGACCCCGCGGGCGCAACTGGACTGGACGAGTTTCTCGATCGCCGCGGGCGAACGCGTCAACGTGCTGCAGCCCGACCGCTCGTCGGTGCTGCTCAACCGCGTGCTCGGCGACAACCCGTCGCTGATCTACGGTTCGCTCAGCAGCAACGGCAGCGTCTGGCTGATCAACCCGCGCGGCATCGTGTTCGGCGCCGGTTCGCGCGTGGACGTCGGCTCGCTGGTGGCGAGCACGCTGGAGATCTCGCAGCAGGACCTGGCCTCGGGCCGCATCCAGCTCGGCGCCCGCGCCGACGGTGCCGGCGAGCTGCGCAGCGAAGGCACCATCAACGCCGCCGACCGCGTGGTGCTGGTGGCGCCGCAGCTGATGCACAGCGGTCAGATCAACGCCCGCCGCGTCGGTCTGGCGGCGGCCAGCGAGGTGCTGGTCGACGTCGAGGGCGACGGCCTGATCTTCTTCAACGTCCGCAACGACCGGCTGGACGCCAGGCTGGCCGTGCTGGGCAACGTGCGCGCCGACGGCGGCACGGCCGAGATCCGCGCCGCGGCACGCGCCGGCTTCGCCGACACGGTGCTGAACATGGACGGCGTCGTGCAGGCGCGCGGCCTGGGCCAGCGGGAAGGCCGCATCGTCGTCGACGGCGGCACCAGCGGCATCACGCGCGTGGCCGGCACGCTGGACGCCAGCGCGGCCGGCGATGCCCGCGACGCGCGCGGCGGCCAGATCACCGTGCTGGGCGAGCAGGTGCAGATCGCGGGCACCGCGCGCCTGGACGCGTCGGGCCCGGCGGGCGGCGGCGAGATCCGCGTCGGCGGCGACTACCAGGGACGCAACCCCGATCTGCACAACGCGCTCACCACCACCGTCTCCGAAGGCGCGCGGCTCGGCGCCGACGCCACCGTGCGCGGCGATGGCGGGCGCGTGATCGTCTGGTCCGACGACACCACCCACTTCGACGGCCGCATCAGCGCCCGCGGCGGGCTGCTGGGCGGCGACGGCGGCTTCGTCGAGACCTCCGGCAAGCTGCAGCTCGGCGTGAACCGCGGCTCGGTCAGCGTGGCCGCCGACGCCGGCCGCGGCGGCACCTGGCTGCTGGATCCGGCGACGATCAACGTCATCACCGGCGGCGCGGCGCCCTACGCCAACGTCAACAGCGCCGGCGCGCAGGCCGGCACCACGCAGAACGTGGATCCCGCGACCCTGGTGGGCGTGGGCGGCAACGTGATCCTGGACGCCTCCAGCACGATCAACGTCAACTCCGATCTCGCGCTCACCGCGTCCGGCGCCACGCTGACGATGCAGGCGGGCAGCGACATCAACGTCAACGCCAACGTCTCGACCAACAACGGCGCCATCAGCTTCAGCAGCGGCACCGGCGGCTTCACGCTGGCCAGCGGCAAGACCATCGATGCCGGCAACGCGACGATCAGCATCGACGCCAACGGCGGCGGCGGCAGCGGCAGCGTCACGCTCAGCGGTGCGCTGGCCACCACCAACACCGGCAACAGCGCCATCCGCATCGTCGATGCGACCAACGTGCAGCTGGGCGACGTGGCCACCGGCAGCGGCGCCGGCCTGATCACGCTCATCTTCAGCGGCACCGGCACGCAGGCGGCCGGCAGCAGCATCAGCGCCGGCAAGGTGCTGAAGGACGGCGCCGGCACGCTGGTGCTGAGTCGCGCCAACGGCTATACCGGCGGCACGCAGGTCGACAACGGCACGCTGCGCATCGACGGCAGCACGGCCAGCGCCGGCAGCGGCGCCATCGACATCGGCAGCAACACGCTCGACCTCGTCAACGGTGCCAGCGTCGGCAACGACCTGCTGCTCGTGAACGGCGCCACGCTGCGCAGCAGCGCCGGCACCGGCACGCTGTCGACAGGCGCCGACCTGGTGCTCGGCAACAACGACACCCTGAACCTGTCGAGCACCGGCGGCGGCACGCTGGTGGTGTCGCGCGTGATCGACGGCAGCGCCAACGGCATCGACGTCGTGGTGACGGGCACCGGCGTGGTCTCGCTGACGGCGGCCAACACCTACGACGGCGGCACCCAGGTCAACGGCGGCACGCTGCGCATCGACGGCGCCACCGCCAGCGCCGGCAGCGGCAACATCACGCTCGGCAACCGCACGCTGGACATCGCCGGCGGCGCCAGCGTCACCAACAACCTGTCGGTCAGCACCGGCGCCACCCTGCGCAGCAGCGGCACCGGCGGCGGCACCTTCGACCACAGCCTGAACCTGGGCGCGGGCGGTGCGCTGAACCTGGCCAGCGACAGCGGCGGCCGGCTCGTCATCGCCAACGTGCTGTCCGACGGCGGCGCCGACAACGCCACCGTCACCGTCACCGGCGGCACCGTGGCGCTGCAGGCGGCCAACACCTACGGCGGCGACACCACGGTCAGCGGCGGCACGCTGCAGATCGACGGCGCGACCGGCCGCGCCGGCAACGCCGGCACCATCCAGCTCGGCACCGGCACGCTGGACATCGTGGGCGGCGCCAGCGTCGCCACCACCATCGACGCCGCCAGCGGCGCCACCATCCGCAGCAGCAGCGGCGGCGGCACGCTGGCCGCGGGCACGCTGACGCTGGCCAACGGCGCGGCGCTGAACCTCGCCGGCGGCGCGGCCAGCACGCTCACCGTCGCGCGCGTGATCCCGGCGGTGGCCACCGGCCCCACCGAGAGCGTCAACGTCACCGGCGGCACCGTGGTGCTGACGGGCAGCAACACCTACACCGGCAACACCGACATCCTGAACGGCGCCACGCTGGCGCTGGGCGCCGGCGGCACCACCGGCAGCCTGGCCGGCGGCAACACGGTCGGCATCGACACCGGCGGCACGCTGCGCATCAACCGCAGCGACGGCGTCACGTTGTCCGGCGCCATCAGCGGCGCGGGCACGCTGGAACAGGCCGGCGGCGGCACCACCACCCTCACGGCCGCCAACAGCTACGGCGCCACCACCGTGAGCGGCGGCGTGCTGCAGGTGGGCAACGGCGGCGCCAGCGGCACGCTGGGCAGCGGCGCGATCACGCTGAACGGCGGCACCACGCTGCGGGTGGACCGCACCGGCACGCTCACGCTGGCCGGCACCAACGTCATCGGCGGCACCGGCACCCTCGACCAGCACGGCAGCGGCACCACGGTGCTCACCGCCGACAGCAGCGCCGCGTTCAGCGGCGCGGTCGACGTCACCGGCGGCACGCTGCGCGTCAGCGGCCTGACGGCCAACGCCGGCACCGGGACCATCGCGCTGGGCACCGTGGGCCAGCTCGACATCGCCGGAAACGCCACCGTCACCAACACCATCACCGCCGGCACCGGCGCGGTGATCAGCGCCAGCGGCAGCAGCGGCGGCACGCTCGGCGCCGGCACGCTCGACCTCGCGGCCGGGGTGCGCCTGGACCTGTCGGCCAGCGGCAGCGGCGCGCTCAAGGTCACGCGCGTCATCACCGACGCCAGCGACGACGCCCAGCTGCGCGTCACCGGCGGCACGGTGTCGCTGCAGTCGGCCAACACCTACGGCGGCAACACCACCGTCAGCGGCGGCACGCTGCAGCTCAGCGGCAGCGGCACCGCCGGCAACGGCGGCACGATCGCGCTCGGCGCGAACACGCTGGACATCGCGGACGGCGCCAGCGTCTCCACCACCATCACCGCCAGCAGCGGCGCCACCATCCAGAGCAGCACCGGCGGCGGCACGCTGGCCGCGGGCACGCTGACGCTCGCCGACGGCACGGCGCTCAACCTGGCCGGCGGCGCCGGCAGCACGCTGACGGTGGCGCGCGCGATCGCCGACGTCGCCGGCGGCAGCGCCGAGACCGTCAACGTCACCGGCGGCACCGTGGTGCTGACCGGCACCAACACCTACACCGGCAACACCGACATCAGCGGCGGCGCCACGCTGGTGCTGGGCGCCAACGGCACCACCGGCAGCCTGGCCGCCGGCAACACGGTGAGCATCGGCAGCGGCGCGACGCTGCGCGTGAACCGCAGCGACAGCGTCGCCCTGTCGGGCGCACTCAGCGGCCTGGGCAGCCTCGAGCAGGCCGGCGGCGGCACCACCACCCTCACCGCCACCAACACGCACGCCGCCACCACCGTCAGCGGCGGCGTGCTGCAGGTGGGCAACGGCGGCACCGCGGGCACGCTGGGCAGCGGCGCGGTGACGCTCTCGGCCGGCACGCTGCGCATCGACCGCAGCGACACGCTCACCCTGGCCGGCAGCCTCAGCGGCGCCGGCACGCTGGACCAGCACGGCGCCGGCACCACGGTGCTCACGGCCGCCAACGCCGGCTTCAGCGGCGCCATCGACATCACCGGCGGCACGCTGCGCGTCTCGGGCAACAGCGCCGGCGCCGGCAGCGGCGCTATCGCGGTGGGCGCCCACACGCTGGACATCGCCGGCGGCGCCAGCATCGCCAACGACCTCAGCGTGGCCGGCGGGCTGATCACCAGCAGCAGCGGCGGCGGCACGCTCGCGGCCGGCACCGCGGTCAACCTGGGCGACGGCGGCAGCGTGCACTTCAGCAGCGCCGGCGGCGGCACGCTGGGCATCGCCCGCGTGCTGGCCGACGGCGGCGCCAACGACGCCACCGTCACCGTCGACAGCGGCACCGTCGCGCTGCGCGCCACCAACACCTACGGCGGCAACACCACGGTCACGGCCGGCGTGCTGCAGATCGACGGCGGCAGCGCGGGCAACGCCGGCACCATCGTGCTGGGCGCGAACACGCTCGAGATCCGTGGCGGCAGCAGCGTCGCGACGGCGATCACGGCCAGCAGCGGCGCCACCATACGCAGCGGCACCGGCGGCGGCACGCTGGCCGCCGGCACGCTGACGCTCGCCGACGGCGCGGCGCTCAACCTGGCTGGCACCGGCGGCACCACGCTGACGGTGGCGCGTTCGATCGACGACGTGGCCGGCGGCAGTGCCGAGACCGTCAACGTCACGGCTGGCACCGTGGTGCTGACCGGCGCCAGCACCTACACCGGCAACACCGACATCGCGGCCGGCGCGACGCTGGCGCTCGGCGCCGGCGGCACCACCGGCAGCCTGGCCGCCGGCAACACCGTGAGCATCGGCAGCGGCGCCACGCTGCGCGTGAACCGCAGCGACAGCGTCACGCTGTCCGGCGCACTCAGCGGCCTGGGCACGCTCGACCAGGCCGGCGGCGGCACCACCCTGCTCACCGCCACCAACAGCCACGGCGCCACCAGCGTCAACGCCGGCGTGCTGCAGGTGGGCAACGGCGCCACCGCGGGCACGCTGGGCAGCGGCGCCATCACCATCGCCGGCGGGGCCACGCTGCGGGTGGACCGCAGCGACACGGTCGCGCTGTCGAACACCTTCAGCGGCAGCGGCACGCTCGACCAGCACGGCAGCGGCACGCTCGTGCTCAGCGGCGACAGCGACCCCGGCTTCAGCGGCGCGGTCGACATCACCGGCGGCACGCTGCGCATCTCGGGCGCCACCGCGAACGCAGGCACCGGCACCATCGCCATCGGCGCCAACACGCTGGACATCGCCAACGGCGCCAGCGTCGGCAACGCCGTCACCGTGGCCGGCGGCCTCGTCACCAGCAGCAGCGGCGGCGGCACGCTGGCCAGCGGCAGCGCCATCAACCTCGGCAACGGCGGCAGCGTGCACTTCAGCAGCGCCGGCGGCGGCACGCTGGCCATCGCGCGCGTGCTGGCCGACGGCGGCGCCAACGACGCCACCGTCACCATCGACAGCGGCACCGTCGCGCTGCGCGCCGCCAACACCTACGGCGGCGACACCACCGTCAGCGGCGGCACGCTGCAGATCGACGGCGGCAGCGCCGGCAACGCCGGCACCATCGTGCTGGGCGCGAACACGCTGGACATCGTGGGCGGCAGCAGCGTCGCCAGCGCGGTCTCGGCCGCCAACGGCGCCACCATCCGCAGCAGTTCGGGCGGCGGCACGCTGGCCGCGGGCACGCTGACACTGGCCGACGGCGCCACGCTGAACCTGGCCGGCGCGGCCGGCAGCACGCTCAACGTCGCGCGCGCCATCGTGGCAACCGCGGGCGCGGGCGTGGAGGCGGTGAACGCCACCGGCGGCACGGTGGTGCTGGGCGGCGCGAACACCTACGGCGGCGACACCACGGTGAGCGCCGGCACGCTGCGCATCTCGGGCGCCGCGGCCACGGCCGGCAGCGGCGGCAGCATCGTGCTGGGCAACCGCACGCTGGACATCGCGAACGGCGCCACCGTCGCCAACACCGTGACGGTGAGCGACGGCGCCACCATCACCAGCAGCACCGGCGGCGGCACGCTGGGCGCGGGCGGCACGCTGAACCTGGGCGCGGGCGTCGGCCTCACGCTGTCCAGCGCCGGCGGCGGCGCGCTGAACGTCGCCCGCGTCATCAGCGACAGCAACGACGACGGCGCGCTCGCCATCAACGGCGGCATCGTCGCGCTGCAGGCGGCCAACACCCATGGCGGCGACACCACGGTGAGCGCCGGCACGCTGCGCATCGACGGCGGCACGGCCGGCGACGGCCGCATCCTGCTGAACGCCAACACACTGGACATCGTCAACGCCGGCAGCGTGGCCGCCGACGTGGTGGCCGGCAACGGCGCCACGATCAGCAGCAGCACCGGCAACGGCACGCTGGCCGCCGGCGCGCTGACGCTGGCCGACGGCGCCACGCTGAACCTGGCGGGCGGCGCGGCCAGCACGCTGACCGTGGCGCGCGCGATCCCCGCCGCCGCGGGCGCGGGGCTCGAGAACATCGCCGTCGGCGCCGGCACCGTGCTGCTCACCGCCGCCAACAGCTACGCCGGCAGCACCGGCATCGCCGGCGGCGCGACGCTGGTGGTGGGCGACGGCGCCACCGCGGGCACGATCGGCAGCGGCACCGTCACCATCGCCGGCGGCGGCACCTTGCGCGTGGACCGCAGCGACACCGTCACGCTGGCCAACGTCTTCAGCGGCGCCGGCAGCCTCGAGCAGCACGGCAGCGGCACCACCGTGCTCACCGCCGACAGCAGCGCGGCTTTCAGCGGCGCGGTCGACGTCACCGGCGGCACGCTGCGCGTCTCGGGCGCCACGGCGCGCGCCGGCACCGGCACGATCACGCTCGGCACCCACGCGCTGGACATCGCCAGCGGCGCGTCGGTGGCCAACACGCTGGTGGCCGGCAGCGGCGCCAGCCTCACCAGCAGCAGCGGCGGCGGCACGCTCGCCGCCGGCACGCTGACGCTGGCCGACGGCAGCACGCTGAACCTGTCCGGCGGCGCCGGCAGCACGCTCACCGTGGCGCGCGCGATTCCCGCCGCGGCCGGCGCGGGCGCCGAGAACCTGGCCATCGGCGGCGGGACCGTGGTGCTCACCGGTACCAACACCTACGGCGGCAGCACCACCATCGCCGCCGGCGCGACGCTGGCGGTGGGCGCGGGCGGCACCGCGGGCACGCTGGGCAGCGGCACGGTCGGCATCGGCGCCGGGGCCACGCTGCGCGTGGACCGCAGCGACACCGTCACGCTCGCCAACGTGCTCAGCGGCAGCGGCGGCTTCGAACAGCACGGCGCCGGCACCGCGGTGCTCACGGCCGACAGCAGCGGCGGCTTCAGCGGCGCGGTCGACGTCAGCGGCGGCACGCTGCGCCTGTCGGGCGCCACGGCGCGAGCCGGCACCGGCACGATCACGCTCGGCGCCCACACGCTGGACATCGCCAACGGCGCGTCGGTGGCCAACACCGTGGTGGCCGGCAACGGCGCCACCGTGTCGAGCAGCAGCGGCAGCGGCACGCTGGCGGCCGGCACGCTGACGCTGGCCGACGGCGCCACGCTGAACCTGGCCGGCGGCGCCGGCAGCACGCTGACCGCCGCTCGCACGATCGCCGCCGTCGGCGGCGGCGCGGACGAGTCGGTGGCCGTCGCCGGCGGCACCGTCGTGCTGACCGGCGCCCACGGTTATGCCGGCGGCACCACCGTCGCAGCCGGCGCCACGCTGCGCCTGGCCGGCGCCACGGCCGACGCCGGCAGCGGCACCATCGCGCTCGGCTCGGGCACGCTCGACATCACCGGCGGCGCCAGCGTCGCCAACACGCTCACCGTCGCCGACGGCGCCACCGTGCGCAGCAGCAGCGGCGGCGGCACGCTGGGCGCCGGCTCGCTGACGCTGGGCAACGGCGTCGGCCTCACGCTGGCCGGCGCAGCGGGCAGCACGCTCACCGTCGCCCGCACGATCGGCGACAGCGCCGCCAACGGCCGCGTCACCGCGTCCGGCGGCACCGTGCTGCTGACGGCCGACAACAGCTGGCAGGGCCTGACCACCATCAACAGCGGCGTCACGCTGGTGGCGGGCGCGGGCGGCGCCAGCGGCAGCATCGGCAGCGGCGCCGTCACCAACGACGGCGTGCTGCGCATCCACCGCGACAACAGCGCCACCGTCACGCTCGGTGCCGCCATCGGCGGCAGCGGCAGCCTGGAACAGGTGGGCACCGGCACCACGGTGCTGGCGGCCGACAACAGCTTCGGCAACACCGTGGTCAGCGCCGGCGTGCTGCAGGTCGGCACCGGCGGCAACACCGGCACGCTGGGCCTGGGCAGCATCACGGTCGACAACCCCGGCGCGTTGCGCTTCAACCGTGCCGGCACGCTCACGGTGCCGGGCACCATCACCGGCTCGGGCCGGCTCGAACTGGCCGGCAGCGGCGTGGCCGAACTGGTCTCCAGCGGCCTCTACACCGGCGGCACCAGCATCCTCGCGGGCACGCTGCGCATCGTCGGGCCGACCGCCAGCGCCGGCACCGGCACCATCGCGGTGGGCAGCGGCACCCTGGACATCACCGGCGGCGCCACCGTCAACAACCTCGTCACCATCGCCGACGGCGGCACCCTCGCCAACAGCAGCGGCAGCGGCACGCTCGCGGCGCACGCCACGCCGCTCACGCTGGCCGGCGGCAGCACGCTGAACCTGTCCAGCACGGGCACCGGGCTCACGATCCAGCGCGTGATCAGCGACGGCGCGGGCACCGCGTCGGTGGTGGTCGGCGGCAGCGGCGCGGGCCAGGTCACGCTGACGGCCGCGAACAGCTACGACGGCAGCACGCGTGTCGCCAGCGGCACGCTGGCCGCCGGCGCGGACAACGTGCTGGCCGCGACCTCGACACTGGTCGTCGACGGCGGCCACTTCGATCTCGGCACGCGCAACGTCGGCGTGGCCGGCGTCTCGCTGCGCAGCGGCAGCATTACCGGCAGCAGCGGCGTGCTGAGCAGCAGCACCGACCACGACCTGCGCGCCGGCACCGTCAGCGCCATCCTGGGCGGCGGCGTCGGGCTCGTGAAGAGCACGGCCGGCACGGTGACGATCAGCGGCAGCCAGGCCTACACCGGCGCCACCACCGTCAGCGGTGGCACGCTGGCGCTGGGCAGCGACAACGTGTTCGCCAACGCCGGCACCATCAGCGTCGGCGGCGCGGCCACGCTGGACCTGGGCACGCACGTCGACACGGTCGGCACGCTGTCGCTGCAGGGCCTGCTGGCCGGCACCGGCACGCTCACCGCCACCAGCTACACGCTGGCCGGCGCCACCGTGTCCGGCAACCTCGGCACCGGCACGATCACCAGCACCGGCAGCGTGCAGCTCAACGGCACCGCCGCGGCAGGCACCGTCAACGTCGACAGCGGCACGCTGACGCTCGGCGCCGCCGAGCGCCTGGCCAACAGCGCCACGCTGCGCGTGCAGGGCCCGGCCACCGTGGCCCTGGGCGGCGCCGAGACCGTCGGCACGCTCGAGCTGAGCGGCGGCCTGTCCGGCAGCGGCACGCTCACCGCCACCGGCTACACGCTGAGCGGCGGCCACACCGACCTGGGCGCCAACCTGGGCGCCGGCACGCTCACGTCCAGCGGCAGCAGCACGCTGGCCGGCACCGCGGCGGCCGGCACCGTCACGGTCACCGGCGGCCTGCTGCTGCTCGACGGCGCCCAGCGCCTGGCCAGCGGCGCCACCGTCAACGTCAACGCCGGCACGCTGCAACTGGCCGGGGCGCAGGACCTGCAGACGCTCAACCTGAGCGGCACGCTGGCCGGCAGCGGCCGCACGCTCAGCGTGAGCGACCACGCGACGCTGAACACCGGCGCCGACGTGCAGGCCAACCTGGCCGGCGCGCGCGCCGACGTGGCCGGCGACACGACGCTGGTCGGCACCGCCACCGTCGCGGCGCTCAACGTCAACGGCGGACGCCTCACGCTCGGCAGCGCCGGCCGCCTGGGCGCCGGCACCGCGGTGACAGTGGCCGGCGCGGGCGACCTGCGCCTGGCGGGCGACGAAGGGGTCACGAGCCTGGCGCTCACGGGTGCCCTCAGCGGCAGCGGCACGCTCGGCGCCGCCACCTACACGCTGAACACCGGCGCCAGCACCGCGGCGACCGCGAACCTCGGCACCGGCACGCTCACCGTCACCGGCGACAGCACGCTCGGCGGCAGCGCCGCCACGGGCACCGTGAACATCGACGCCGGCACGCTGACGCTGGCCGGCGCCGAGCGCCTGGCCGCCGGCGCCACCGTCAACGTCAACGCCGGCGCGCTGCAGCTGGGCGGCGCGCAGACGGTGCAGACCTTGAACCTCGCCGGCACGCTGTCCGGTGCGGGCCAGACCCTGACCACCAGCGACCGCGCGACGCTGAACACCGGCGCCAGCGTGCTGGCCAACCTGGCCGGCCCGCGCGTGGACGTGGCCGGCAACGCCACGCTCGCCGGCACCGCGGCCGCGACGGCGGTGAACGTCAACACCGGCCGGCTCACGCTGGCCACCGCCGGCCGGCTGGCGGGCGGCGCCACTGTCACGGTGGCGAGCGGCGCCGAACTGGCGCTCGGCGGCAACGAGACCGTCACGCGCGTCGACAGCGCCGGCACCCTCAGCGGCGGCACGGCCACGCTCACCGCCGCCAACACCGTGCTGCGCGAAGGCGCGGTGGTCGGCACGCGGCTGGGCACCGGCCAGCTCGACGTCGAGGCGGGCGACACCCTGGGCGCGACGCTGGGCGCCACCTCGGCCGCGGCCACGGTCAACGTCAACACCGGCACGCTGCGCCTGACCCAGGGCAACCTGCTGGACGACAACGCCGCGGTCTCGGTGGCCGCCGGCGCCACCCTCACGCTCAACGGCAACGACACCATCGGCTCGCTGGCGGTGGCCGGCACGGTGAACGGCGTCGGCGCCTTCAACGCCGGCAACTACCTGCTGACCGGCGGCCAGTACGAGCTCGACATCGCCAGCGGCGCCATCGTCAGCACCGGCAACAGCCGCATCTTCGGCAGCGTGGGCGCCGGCTCGGTGACGGTGCAGAACGGCGTGCTCACGCTCGGCTCGGCGGGCCGCTTCACCAACGCGCCCAGCGTCAACATCCTCGGCGCCGGCACGCTGAACCTGAACGGCGACGAGACCTTCGGCGCGCTGCTGGGCAGCGGCACGCTGGACCTGCGCGGCGCCACCCTCACCACCGGCAGCCGCGGCGACAGCAGCTTCAGCGGCAACCTCGTCAGCAGCAGCGGCGCGGGTGCGCTGGTGAAGGTGGGCGGCAGCACCTTCACCTTCGGCGGCAGCGGCAGCTACACCGGGCTCACGCGGGTGGACGACGGCGTGTTCGACGTCGCCGGCACGCTGGCCTCCGGCACGCTGCAGGTGAACGGCAGCGCGACGCTGAACGTGCTCGGCGACAACCGCCTGGCCGACGGCGCGGCGGCCACCGTCGCGTCGGCCGCCACGCTCACGTTCGACGGCAGCGACCGCATCGGCACGCTGCTGCTGCAGGGTCGCCTGGGCGGCAATGGCACGCTCAGCGCCACCAGCTTCACGCTGGCCGGCGGCACCGTCGATGCCAACCTCGGCAGCGGCCAGCTGCACAGCAGCGGCAGCAGCCGGCTGAACGGCCGCGCGGCGGTGGACTCCGTCAGCGTCGACGGCGGCACGCTGCTGCTGGCCGGCAGCCAGCAGCTCACCGCCCTGCCCGCGGTGACGGTGGCCGCAGGCGCCACGCTGCAGCTCGGCAGCGGCGACCAGACCCTCGGCAGCCTGGCCGGCAGCGGCAGCGTCGCGCTGGGCGCCCAGACGCTGGCCACCGGCGGCGGCGGCGACAGCGTCTTCGACGGTGTCATCGGCGGCAGCGGCGGCCTCGTGAAGCAAGGCACCGGCAGCTTCACGCTGGCCGGCAGCCAGACCTACACCGGCACCACCCGCGTCGCCGGCGGCACGCTGGTGCTGGCCGCGGCCGAGCGCCTGGCCGACACCGGTGCGCTGGTGGTCGATGCCGGCGCGACGCTGGACCTGCGCGGCGACGAGCGGGTCGGCAGCCTGGCGCTGTCGGGCCGGCTGATCGGCAGCGGGCGCACGCTGAATGCGGCGAGCTACCTGCTCGACGGCGGCACGCTCGACGCCCAGCTGGGCGCCGGCGTGCTGACCAGCCGCGGCGCCAGCACGATCAACGGCACCGCCGCGGCGGGCAACGTCGCGGTGGAGAGCGGCACGCTGACGCTGGCCGGCGTCGATCGGCTCAGCGCACTGCCCGCGCTGACGGTCGCCGGCGGCGCCACGCTACGCCTGGGCGGCGCGCAGGCGCTGGGCACGCTGGCCGGCAGCGGCACCGTGGACATCACCACGCACACGCTCGCCACCGGCAGCGGCGGCGACAGCCACTTCGGCGGCACGCTGGTCGGCAGCGGCGGCCTGACCAAGGTCGGCGCCGGCACCTTCACGCTCGACGGCACCTCGTCGGCGGCCACGGTCACCGTCGACGCCGGCACGCTGGCGCTCGGCGCGGCCGACCGGCTCGCGGATGCCACCGCGGTGAACGTCGCCGGCGGCGCCACGCTGCGTCTCGCGGGCGACGAACGCATCGGCAGCCTCGTGCTGGCGGGCACCCTGGCCGGCACCGGCACGCTCAGCGCCACCACCTACGAACTGTTCGCGGGCCGCGTGCAGGCCGGCCTCGGCCAGGGCCGGCTCACCTCGCACGGCAGCAGCACCATCGGCGCTGCCGTGGACGCGGCGGTCGACGTCGCCGACGGCACGCTCACGCTCGACGGCTCCAACCGCCTGGGCGACACCGTGGCGGTCAGCGTGCTCGGCGGCGCGACGCTCGCGCTCGACGGCACCGACACCGTCGCCAGCCTGCGCGTGCAGGGCACCGTGGCCGGCACCGGCACGCTCACGGCTGCCACCACCACGCTGGACAACGGCCTCGTGACGGCCAACCTCGGCGCCGGCAGCCTGGTCTCGCAGGGCGCCAGCACCTTGTCCGGCCGCTCCGCGGCGGCCGACGTCACGGTGCAGGACGGCACGCTGACCCTCGCCGGCGCCGACCGCCTGAGCGCGCTGCCCGCCGTGCAGGTGGCCGGCGGCGCGCGCCTGGCCTTCGGCGGTGACCAGACCTTCGGCATGCTCGCCGGCAGCGGCGACGTGGCGCTGGGCGCCTTCACGCTGGCCACCGGCAGCGGCGGCAGCAGCACCTTCGCCGGCGCCATCGGCGGCAGCGGCGGGCTCATCAAGCAGGGCAGCTCCAGCACCTTCACCCTCACCGGCACCAACACCTACGGCGGCCTCACGCGCGTGTCCGCGGGCACGCTGCGCGTGGGTGACGGCGCCACCGCGGGCAGCCTGTCGAGCAGCCGCTTCGAGGTCGACGGCGTGCTCAGCTTCGCGCGCAGCGACACCGTGCAGCTGACGCAGGAAGTGAGCGGCAGCGGCGACGTCGAGCAGGCCGGCAGCGGCCGCCTCGTGTTCAGCGGCGGCAACAAGCGCCACAGCGGCGCCACGCGCGTCACCAGCGGCGAGCTGGCCACGGCGGCATCGGGCGACCTGTCCGGCACCAGCACCGTGGAGGTGGCCGCGGGCGGCCGGCTGGTGCTGGCGGGCAGCGAAAGCGTGCGCGGCATCGACGCCGACGGCACCGTCACGCTGCAGGCGGCCGGCGCCAGCCTCAGCGCCACCGACAGCCTGCTGATGCGCGGCGCGGTCACCAGCAGCGGCGACCTGGCGCTCGCCGCCGGCCAGCGCGTGCTGGCCGACAGCGCCGGCAACCGCTTCGGCGGCGCGCTGGCGCTGCAGGCCGGCGGTCGCATCGACCTCAGCAGCGGCGTCGAGAACGGCAGCACGCGGGCGCTGACGCTGGGCGCACTGAACGCGGGCGGCGGCGGCCACATCGAGGCCGGCGCCACCACCTTCGCGGCCGACGCGAACGTCACCGGCGGCACGCTCGAGCTGGTGTCCGATGCGGCCCAGGGCGCCGTGTCGGCCGAGACCGGCAGCGGCACCGGGCGCCAGATCACCGGCCTGCCGATCGCGTTCGCGGCCGACGGCGTGGTGCAGGGCGACAGCGGGCGCCTCAGCGTGGCCGCCGGCGCGGGGCTGGCGATCACCACACGCAACGGAGCCTCGGTGCAGCTGCTGCGCAGCGGCAACAGCTTCCTGGGCACCCTCTCGGTCGTCACCGGCGCGCCGAACGTCGCCTGGACGCCCAACAGCACCAACGTCTCGATCGGCGGCGGCGCGGCGCAGAACTACGCGGTGCAGAGCCGGGTGCGCATCGAGGGCAGCACGGTCAACGTCGGCGGCGACGGCATCGTGGCCGATGTGGTGAACATCCGTGCCGACCGCCTGGCGACGGTGGGCGACAGCGCCACCATCGTCGCGCGCCTGCCCTTCGACGCCAGTGTCGGCACCGCGGTGTCGATGCCGGCGATGACGCTGGAGCTGACGCCGGAGGCCTTCGCCCAGAGCTTCCCGTTCGGCTCGGCGGGCCAGGGGCTGCGCGTGAACGTCGGCGCCCAGGCCTACGGCGGCCGCACGCTGCCGCTGAACGCCGGCTACATCACCGTGCTGCCCCGCAACGGCGCCCAGGGCAGCACCGCGGTGCTGCTGACCGGCCCGGCGGTGGGCAGCTATCGCTTCTTTTTCGCCGGCGCCGGCGTGCAGGGCGAGATCCCGGTCTTCTACAACGGCGTGCTGCCGACCACACCGCAGGTGCAGAACTCGATCTCGGCCACGCTGTCGGTCTCCGAAGGCGCCCGCAAGGACCGCTTCGAGGAGGCCGTGCGCACCGAGAACGTGGCGGTGCGGCTGCGCGGCGGCGTCATCGCCGAGGTCGGGCCGGCGCCATCGGCCACGCAGGGCACCGACGGCATCCGCGTGCCGGCGGCCTGCACCCCGGCGGCCGGACTTCTGCAATGCGGGGCACCATGAACAGAACCTCCCTGCCGCTGCTCACGCGCCGCCGCTGGCTGCGCTGGACCGGCACCATCGCCGCGCTGGTGGGCGCCCGCGGTGCGCTGGCACAGGCACCCGCCGCGCCGGCCGAACCGCCGCGGCTCGCACTGCTGATCGGCAACCGCGACTACCCCGAGGGCGACGACCTGCCGCCGATCCACAAGAACGTGCGCGACCTGAAGGCGGCGCTGGAGAAGCGCGGCTTCAGCGTCACCGAGGGGCTGGACCTCGACCTGGCGCAGGCCAACGCCGCGATGGCCAGCTTCGCCGCGCGCGTGCGGGCGGCGCCGCCGGACACCACGGTGTTCTTCTACTTCTCGGGCCACGGCGCGCAGGTGGACGCCGAGAACCTGCTGGTGTCGGCGCACGCCAGCCCGAAATCGCGCCCCGACACGCTGATGCGCAACAGCATGTGGCTGAGCCGCAATGTCGTGAACCAGCTGCCGGTGCGGCGCGAGGGCCTCACCATCGCGGTGATCGACGCCTGCCGCACCTCGCTCCGCGACGCCACGCGCGGCGACGGCCTGAACCAGGTGGAAGCCCCGCCGGGCTGCCTGATCGCGTTCGCCACCGGCGCCGGCAAACCGGCCATCGCGCCGGCCGACGACACGCGCAACACCTTCTACACCGGCTCGCTGGTGCGCCTGCTCGACCAGGCCTCGGGCGAGATCACCTTCAGCGACCTGTTCCGCCTGGTCAAGTACGACGTGCAGAACACGATGCTGAACCACCCGGTGCCGCTGCTGCGCCAGTTCGCGCAGTACCCGTTCATCGCCGAGAACATCCAGGTGCACCGCCGCCTGGCGCCGCTGGCGCCGGCCGGCGACGCGCAGGACGCGCCGGCGCGCTTCGCGTCGCGCGACGAGGAGAGCGACTACGCCGCGCTCGAGGCCGCGATGTGGCCGGCCGAGGTGGCGCGCCTGGCCGACGAGTTCCTGCAGCACCACCCGCAGAGCCGGCTCGCGGCCAGCGCCCAGGTCTCGCGCGAGGGCGCGCGCGAGGCCATGCAGATCCTCAAGCGCAACGACGTGCGGCTGTTCCGCAGCGCCTTCCAGCCGGGCCCGAACGCGCCGGCCGCCGAACTGGCCAAGGCCGGCCGCGGCGACAAGGACGCCGCCGCGCGCCTGGCGCGCTCGCACGGGCGCGACAACACGCGCTACGAAGGCTGGCTGCAATACGCCGCGGCGCTGGGCAACGGCATTGCCAGCTACGAGCTGGCGCTGTACTACCGGCGTGTCGAGCAGCCGCTGCTGGCGGCGCAGTACGAAGCCCGGGCGCGGGCGCTGGGCTACACCCCGCCGCCGTCGCTGGACAACAGCAGAAAGTGAGCGCGTGCCCCGGTCAGGCCCAGGGGCCGAGGCCGGTCTCGCGCTCGGCTTCGCGTTCCAGGCGATCCTGGTAGCGGTACATCTCGTAGACGACCCAGGCGGTGCAGGCGGCGAACACCGCCACGCCGATGTCGGGGTCGATCAGGCCGCCGACCACCGCGACGAAGGCCAGCAGCACCAGCAGCGGCGCCACGCCCACGGCCACCGACGCGCGCTGCGCCTGCAGCGCTTCGGGCGAAAGCATCCGGTGTTCGGCGTGGGGCTTCATGGTCGGGCCTGCGTCGGATTCAAGATACGACGTTTATCGGCCTTTCGGCGTCCTCCCGTACGGGGATGAAGCGGGGCATTCCGCGGTCAATCCCGCGGCCGGCGGGCTCAGGCGGTCAATTTGCGCAGATCGGCCAGCAGCCGCGCGCGCCCGGCCTCCGGTGCCGCCTCGACCAGCAGCGTGCACAGCGCCTCGCGCTGGCGCGTGCGGTCGGCGGCGCGCTTGACCACCACCTTGGCGATCGGCCCCACCTGCGCCGCCATCAGGCGCACGGCCTGCTCGAGCCAGGCGTCGCTGACCGGCACGCCGCCGGAGGCGGCGCCACCGGCGCCCAGGCTGCCGCCACCGCTGCTGCCGCGGCTGCCGCCGGTGGGCGGCGCGGCCACCGGCCGGTGCACGCCGGTGCTGCCCGGCGCGGCACCACCGGCGCCACTGCCGGTGCCGCTGACCACCACCTGGCTCAGGAAGGCCTCGCGCGCCGACTGCTGCGTGATCTGCTCGCCCAGGCGCTGGTACAGCATCGGCAGGTCGTAGCAGTCCCGCGCGGTGCGCCGCACCATCACCGCCGCCAGCGGGCCGACGTGGCGCGCCAGCGCGGCCTCCACCTTCGCCAGCACCGCGGCGTCCCAGTGCGCCGGCGTGTGCCCGGTGCTGCCGCCGGTGCTGGGGCCGGGGCTCACGCCCGGGGGCGGGATGCGCTCGGTGGGTGCGTAGTCGCTGGCCATCGGCAGCGCGTAGACCACCTCGCGCGCCACCGCGGCCGGCACCGCCCCGCCCGAGGTGGCAAAGGCCCGGTGCACGGCGTCGCGGAACAAGGCGCCGTTGGGCCAGCGCTCGACCGGATCCTTGGCCAGCGCCCGCGTGACCACCGCATCGAAGACGCCGCTGCCGGTGCCGCCTTCGACGGTGGACGGCGGCATCGGCACCTCGTTGGCGACCTTGTACATCAGCGCCTCGGGCGGTCCGACGAACGGCGGCCGGCCGGCGATCAGCTGGTACAGCACGACGCCGGCACCGTACAGGTCGACGCGGTGGTCGATCGGCCGGCCCATGAACTGCTCGGGCGCCATGTACATGGGCGTGCCCAGCACGCTGTTGGCCATCGTGAGGCCGGTGGTGTCGGTGCGCGCGATGCCGAAGTCGGCGATCTTCACGCGCCCGGTCTTCGTCATGATGACGTTGGAAGGCTTGATGTCGCGGTGCCAGACGCCGTGCTCGTGCGCGTGGCCCAGCGCCTCGCACAGCTGGCTGGCGATGCTGGCGATGTCGGCGTCGCCGAAGGTGACCTTCTTGTGCAGGTAGGCCGACAGCGTGTGGCCCTCGACGAACTCCATCGCGATGTAGGCCACGCGGCCGTCGTCGCCGAAGTCGTAGACGCCCACGATGCCCGGGTGCATCAGCCGGCCCGCGGCCTGCGCCTCGTTGCGGAAGCGCGCCGCGGCGTGCGCGGTGGCCTCGGGCCCGTTGCCCGGCTGGTGGCGAATGGTCTTGAGCGCCACCACGCGGCGGATGTCCGGGTCGAAGCCGCGGTAGACCACCCCCATCGCGCCCTCGCCGAGCACGCCGGTGATCTGGTACTTGCCGAGCCTCTCCGGATGGTTCACGGCAACTGCCTCAGCCCTCAAGCATCTTCATGGCTTGCACCACGCTGGCGCGCATGCGCGAGAAGCTCTGCGCCAGCACGCCGATTTCGTCGCGGCTGCGGCTGTCGAACTCGGCGGCACTGAGCTCGCCCTGGCTCACCTTGTCGGCCAGCGCCGACAGCTGCGTGACAGGGCGCACCACCACGAACCAGATCATGATGTTCAGCACCACGCCCACCAGCACGAACACGCCGATCAGCGAGCCCATGAAGACGCGGAAGGCCTCGTCGGCGCGCTGCAGCGGCAGCGCCATCGGCACCGACATCACCTGCGCGCCCACCACCTCGTTGAGCTGCCAGCCGAAGCCGTTGGCCGGGCCGTACTTGTCGATCATCGTCTTCGGCGCGGCCTCCACGCTGCTGTGGCAGCGCAGGCAGTCGGGGTTGGTGATGCGCAGCGGCCGCGAGACGTAGAGCGAGCGTCCGGTGGGCGTGTCGCGCTGGCCCACCACCTCCTTCAGCTCGGCGTCGTTGCGGAAGGCGTTGACGATGTCGACCTCCCAGCCCGAGGCGCGATCGCGCGGGTTGGTGGGGTTCAGCGTGGCTTCCTTGTAGGCGTATTCGGGGTGCTTGCTGCGCACGGTGGCCAGCACCTCGGTGGCCGAGTAGCTGGGGATCGACTGCGGCAGGAACTCCGCCTTCAGCTGCTCTTCCAGCAGCTTGGTGATCTGGGTGGAGGTGTAGACGCGCACCGCCAGGGCCTGCTCCAGCATCAGGCGCGCGCCGCCCAGCACCTCTTCCTGGGCCTGCTTCTGCAGCAGGCCGCGGCTGATCCAGCCGCTCAAGCCGACGCCGATGGCCATCACCAGCACGAAGATGAGGTTGAACTTCAGCAGCAGCTTCATCGACGGCTCCACGGCGAAACCCGCACGCGCCGGACGGCGCCCCCATGCGGAATTTCCTGTTCTTCGGTTTGTTGACGGTCAGCGCAAGGTTGGATGGTAGCTTGCAGGGACGCGGCGGCGCCCCCGCAGTTCCGACAGAATGCCGCCGCGGGCGTTTCACGCCCGTTGCACCGACCGTTCCCGCCCATGCCTGCCCACTCCCTCGCGTTGCCCGGACTTACGATCCTCGAGCGCGGATGGATGTCCTCCAACAACATTCTTCTGCACGGCGACGGCAGCGGCGCAGTGCTGGTGGACAGCGCCCACGTGCTGCATGCCGGACAGACCGTGGCGCTGCTGCGGCACGCGCTGGGCAGCGAGCCGCTCGCCCGGCTGGTGAACACCCACCTGCACTCCGACCACTGCGGCGGCAACGCCAGCGTGCAGCGCGCCTTCGGCTGCAGCATCGCCATTCCGCCCGGCCAGTGGGCCGCCGCACGCGCCTGGGACGAGGTGGCGCTGAGTTATGGCCCCACGGGGCAGCGCTGCGAGCGATTTGTGCCCGACGCCCAGCTGCGGCCCGGCGACGACTTCACCGTGGCCGGCCGCCGCTGGCAGGCGCTGGCGGCGCCCGGCCACGACCCGCACTCGCTGATCCTGTTCGATGCCGGCCACGGCATCGTGATCACCGCCGACGCGCTGTGGGAACGCGGCTTCGGCGTGGTGTTCCCGGAACTCGAGGGCGAGAGCGCCTTCGACGACGTGGCGGCGGTGCTGGACCTGATCGAGTCGCTCGGCGCACGCGTGGCGATCCCCGGCCACGGCGCGCCGTTCGAGGACATCGCCGGCGCCCTGCGCTTCGCGCGCGAGCGGCTGGCGGCCTTCCGCGCCCGCCCCGAGTCGCACGCACGCCACGGCGCCAAGGTGCTGGTGAAGTACCACGTGATGGAGGAGCGCAGCCAGCCGCTGCCCGCGCTGCTGGACTGGTGCGCGGGCACCTCGCTGTTCGGCGCGGTGTGGCAGCGGCTCGGCCGGCCGCTGGGCAGCGCGCGGGCGTATGCCGAGGAGATCGTCCGTGACCTGTGCCGCGGCGGCGCGCTGGCGCTGCGCTCAGGCGTCGTGCACGACGCCTGAGCGGCCAGGCGCGCAGGATGGGCTTGTCGTCGGCGTCCTCGTCCTCGGCCGCGAAGGTGCCCACGCCGTTCGCGAAGGCGCCGGTGGGACCGGGCAACCCCGACAGCCGGGTCAGGGATCGCCAGCGTCATCGCGCGGGAGGCTGCGAAGTAGCATCGACCACCACCACCGGGAGCGCGCCGATGACGACCAAGCGATCGATCCTGCTGGCGCTGTGCGTGACGGCATCGGCGCAGGCGCAGCAGCCGCCTTCGGAGGCCACCGTGGCGCGCAGCCTGGCCGCCACCTGCGCCAACTGCCATGGCACCAACGGCCAGGCGCGTGGCGAGATGAAGCCTTTGGCCGGCATGAGCGCGGCGAAGATCATCGCCACGCTGGCCGACTTCAGGAGCGGCGCCCAGACCGGAACCATCATGCCGCAGATCGCCAAGGGCTACACCGACGAGCAGATCCGGCTGATCGCCAACCATATGGCCGCGCAGCCGGCCGCGAAGTGAGGAACGGCCGATGAACGCAGAACGCAGCGCGGGCATCCGCCGCCGCAGCTGGCTGGCCGGCGGCGCGGCCCTGGGCGGCCTGGCGCTCGCGGGCTGCGCCAGCCCGCAGTCCTCGGGCCCGTCGATCGGCCGCGTGGTCGTCGTCGGCGGCGGCTTCGGCGGCGCCACCGCGGCGCGCTACCTGCGGCTGTGGGGCGGCAACGTCGACGTGACGCTGGTCGAGCGCCAGGCGCAGTTCGTCTCGTGCCCGATCAGCAACCTGGTGCTGGGCGGCCACCGCCAGATGGCCGACATCACGCTCGGCTACGACGGCCTGAAGGCGGCCGGCGTGAAGGTGGTGCAGGGCGAGGTGACGGCCATCGACGCCGCCGCGAAGAAGCTGCGGCTGGCCGGTGGCGGCGAGCTGCCCTACGACCGGCTCATCGTCTCGCCCGGCATCGATTTCATGGCCGAACAGGTGGGCGGCCTGGCAGCGGCGCTGGACGCCGGCAGCGTGACCCACGCCTGGAAGGCCGGGCCGCAGACCGTGGCGCTGCGCAACCAGCTCACCGCGATGGCCGACGGCGGCGTGGTCGCGATGACGATCCCCAAGGCGCCCTACCGCTGCCCGCCCGGGCCCTACGAACGCGCCTGCATGATCGCCAGCTACCTGAAGGCGGCGAAGCCGAGGTCCAAGCTGCTGGTCCTGGACGCCAACCCCGAGATCCAGTCGAAGAAGGCGCTGTTCGAGCGTGCCTTCCGCCAGCACTACGACGGCCTGCTCGAGTACCGCCCCAACGCCGAGCTGAAGGAGGTGGCCGGCCGCGTCGCCCGCTTCGACTTCGAGGACGTGAAGGCCGAGGTGCTGAACGTGATCCCGCCGCAGCGCGCCGCCGACATCGCGCGCGGCGCCGGGCTCGTCAACGTGAACGGCCGCTGGGCGGGCGTGAACTGGCTGACGATGGAATCGACCGCGGTGCCCGGCGTGCACGTGCTGGGCGACGCCGTGTTCGCCGCGCCCGCGATGCCCAAGTCCGGCCACATGGCCAACCAGCACGGCAAGCTGGCCGCCGCGGCGGTGATCCAGCTGCTGCGCGGCGAGGCCGTGATCCCGGCGCCGGTGGTGATGAACACCTGCTACAGCTTCGTCACCGCGCAGGAGGCGATCCACGTCGCCTCGGTGCACCAGTACGACGCCGCGGAGAAGACCTTCAAGGCGGTACCCGGTGCCGGCGGCGTATCGGCCGCGTCCAGCCGGAGCGAGGGCCTGCACGCCGGGGACTGGGCGCGCAACGTCTGGGCCGACATGCTGGCGCTGTAGCCGGATGCGCGCGATCCGACCGCCGCTGCTTGCCCTGGCGCTGCTGGCCGGCGCTGCAGGCGCCGAGCCGCCGGTACCGTTGCCCGGCCTGGCGGCGCCGGCGCGCATCCTCGTCGACCCCTGGGGCGTGCCGCACATCTACGCCGCCAGCACCGCCGACCTCTATTTCCTGCAGGGCTGGAACGCGGCACGCGACCGGCTGTTCCAGATCGACCTCTGGCGCCGCCGCGGCCTGGGGCGGCTGTCGGCGGTGTTCGGCTCCGGTTTCCTGGAACAGGACCGCGCCGCGCGGCTCTTCCTCTACCGCGGCGACATGTCGCGCGAGTGGGCCGCCTACGGCCCCGACGCGCGCCGCGTGGCGCAGCGCTTCGTGGCCGGCATCAACGCCTACATCGAGCAGCTCGAGAAGGACCCTTCGAAGCTGCCCTTCGAGTTCGGCCACTTCGGCTACCGGCCCGAGAAGTGGCAGGCCGAGGACGTGGTGCGCATCCGCAGCCACGGCCTCACGCGCAACCTGGGCTCGGAGTTCTCGCGCGCCATCGTCGCCTGCCGCAGCGACCTGAAGTCCGACGAGGTGCGCGTGCGGCTGTCGCCGCGCTGGGAGACCAAAATCCCGGACGGCCTGGATCCGTGCATACCGCCGGAAGTGATGCGCGTGTACACGCTGGCGACGCAGGGCGTGCTGATCGGCGGGCGCGAGGGTCGGCGCAGCGCCGGGCCCGGCGAGACCCGGGTCGCCGGCCTGGGCGCGGCGCCCGCCGTGCCCGAGGGCAGCAACGCCTGGGTGATCGCCCCGTCGCGCACGGCCACGGGCCGGCCCATCCTGGCCAGTGACCCGCACCGCGCCTATGCCGCGCCGTCGCTGCGCTACATCGTGCATCTGGACGCGCCGGGCTTCAGCGTGATCGGCGGCGGCGAGCCCGCGCTGCCGGGTGTCTCCATCGGCCACAACGGCAGCATCGCCTTCGGCCTGACGATCTTCGCCACCGACCAGGAAGACCTCTACGTCTACGAGACGAACCCCGAACGCCCGCAGGAGTACCGCTACAAGGGCCAGTGGGAGAAGATGAAGGTGGTCACCGAGACCATCCCGGTGCTGAACCAGACCTCGGTGCCGGTGCAGCTGCTCTTCACGCGCCACGGCCCGCTGGTGCACGCCGACACGCGCCGCGACCGCGCCTATGCGGTGCGCACCGGCTGGACCGAACCCGGCATGGCGCCCTACTTCGGCAGCATCGACTACATGCACGCGAAGAACTTCGGCGAGTTCAGGCGCGCGATGGGGAAGTGGGGCGCGCCGAGCGAGAACCAGCTCTATGCGGACGCGGCCGGCCACATCGGCTGGGTCACCGGCGGGCTGGCGCCGATCCGGAAGAACTGGGACGGCCTGCTGCCCGTGCCCGGCGACGGCCGCTACGAGTGGGCCGGCTTCTGGAGCGGCGACCAGCTGCCGTCGCTGCTGGACCCGGCGGCCGGCTGGTTCGCCTCGTCGAACGAGCAGAACCTGCCGCCGAACTACCCGTACCGCGAGCGCAAGCTGGGCTTCGAGTGGCCGTCGCCCACACGCTGGCAGCGCGTGGCCGAGGTGCTGAAGGCGACGCCGAAGATGGGCATCGAGGACTCGATGCGGCTGCAGAACGACCTGGCCTCGCTGTCGGCGCGCCGCATGCAGGCCGTGCTGCGCGGCGTGACGAACCTGGTCGACGCCAACGCCCGCGCCGCCGCGAAGCTGCTGCTCGACTGGAACGGCATCGAGAGCGGCGACTCGGCCGCCGCGGCGCTGTACGAGGTGTGGTGGACGCGCCACCTGGGCATCGCGGTGAAGGACGCGCTGCTGCCGCACAATGCCGCGCTGCTGATCCGCGGCACCGACCTCGACCTGCTGCTCGAGCAGATGGAGAAGCCCGGCCCCGCGCTCGGCAGCGACCCCGTGGCGCGCCGCAACCAGCTGCTGGAGAAGAGCCTGGCCGCCGCCTGGGCCGACCTGCAGAAGCTCGCCGGCCCCGACCCCGCCGCGTGGCGCTGGGACAGGTTGCACCACACGCTGTTCGCGCACCCGCTGGGTGCGGCCACCGACGCCGCCACGCGCGCGCGGCTCGACGTCGGCCCGTTCCCCAAGGCCGGCGGCGGCGACACGGTGAACCTGTCGAGCCACGACCCGGCCGACTTCCGCCAGATCGGCGGCCCGTCGTTCCGCGTGGTGATCGACGTCGGCGACTGGGACAACTCGCGCGCGATGAACACGCCGGGCCAGTCGGGCGACCCGGCCAGCCCGCACTACCGCGACCTGGCCCCGATGTGGCTGAAGGGCGAGTACTTCCCGCTGCTCTACACGAAGGCCAGGGTCGAGGCCGCGGCGCTGAAGCGCATCGACCTCGTGCCGGGCCGGTAGACGCGCCGCGTCCTCAGGCGGCGCGCGGCGTCTCGGCGACGGCGGGCGCCGCGATGCGCAGCGGCGGCACCTCGCGGTAGGTGAAGCCGCGCCACAGCCACTCCATCGGCCCGTAGCGGAAGCGCGAGAGCCACCAGTGGCTGAACACGATCTGCAGGCCGTAGATGATGGCGACGAACAGGAACTGCGCCGCGCGGCCCATGCCGAAGTGCCCCAGGCCGTAGCCGTAGAAGTAGAACCCGCAGATCACCGACTGCATGAGGTAGTTCGTCAGCGCCATGCGGCCCAGCGGGGCCAGCACGCGGATCTGCGACAGCGGGCCGCGGCTGTGCAGCATCAGCACCACCAGCGCGATGTAGCCCACGCAGGCCGGCAGGTTGCCCAGCATGTGCAGCCCGCCGGCGATGCCCCAGCCGTCGTGGCGCTCGCCGGGCACATGGGAGGTGGCGATCGCCGCCGACAGCAGGCTCAGGCCCACGCCCAGCGGCACGCCCACCAGCGCCAGGCGGCGGAACAGCGGCAGGTGCTGCGCCGAGTTCTCGATCGCGCCGGAGCGGACGAACCACATGCCGATCAGGAACATGCCCACCAGCACCACGCCGAAACCGAAGTCGCCGGCCACCTTCTCGGGGTACTTGGAGGCGCGCTGGTACACGAGCTCCGGCCAGCTGCCCGACTTCATCAGCTGGATCTCCTTGGCGCGGTCGGCCTCGCGCTCGGCCTTGCTGCGGTCGCGCTGCGCCTTCATCTGCGCGGCCTGCTCGGCCTTGCTCTTTTCCGCCTTGCCCTTCTCGGCCTTGGCCTTCGCTGCCGAGGCCGGCAGCGGCGCCCGGTCCGCGGCGGGGCCGGCCGCCGCCTGCTGCGCGGCCTCCTTCTTCGCGGCCTCGGTCAGCACGACCAGCGGGTCGGGCGTGAAGTGCTGCAGCACCCCGAACGACGTGGCGACGACCCCGCCGAAGACGTACAGGCTCACCGCGATGCGCAGCGCGCGCTTCTGCGGCGGATCGACGTACTTCCAGGACAGCCAGCCGGCGATGAAGAACAGCGGGCCGAACACGGTCGTGGGCATGCGCGGATCGACCGGTGCGTTCGGCAGCAGCCACAGCGCGGCCGCGGCGATGCTCACCACCGTGCCCACCAGCATCAGGATGAACGAGAAGATCGGCAGCGCGACGCCGAGCCAGCGCAGCCGCAGGCGCTTCTCGCTGCGCAGGTACACCGCCACCAGGCCCGTCACCGCCAGCCCGCCGGCCATCGCGAAGAACGGCTGGGCCAGGAAGCCCAGGCCGACGCACAGCCCGATCAGCGCCAGGTACAGGCGCGGCTTGCCGTACAGCACCAGCATCAGCATGAGCGCGGCGACCGAGTAGCTGACGAGGATGTCGCCGTCCCAGATGAAGATGTAGTGCACCGAGCCGAAGACCGCGAGCCCGAGGATGCGCCGCAGGTAGACCTGCACGAAGGGGCGACCGGCCTTCTCGGCACGCACCAGCATGACGGCGAAGCCCATGCCGAACAGCGTCGAGAAGATGGTCCAGAACTTGCCCTGGACGAAGAAGTTGACGAAGAAGGTGGCGGCCCAGTCCAGCCCCTGCGCCTCGGGCGGGATGCCGCGCCCGAAGATGTCGCCGAAGAAGCGGTTGAACACCTCGATGTTCATCAGGAAGATGCCCAGCAGCGCGAAGCCGCGCACCACGTCCAGCGCCTCGATGCGCTCGGCCGCGGCGATCGGCTTGAACGGCGCCAGGGGCGGCGCGGGCGCCGGGGGTTGTTCGGGCAGCGCGTCTGCTGCGGCAGCGGCTTGGCTATCCATGGCGGGGCCTCCTGAGATGCTCGGTGTGGGCGCGGATCGTGGCAGCCCGCTCCGACCGGCGGCGGGCCGTTGCGACAAATCGGCAAAAACCGCCGCTGAAGCGGGGGATCGGACGGTCGAACGGCGACCGGGCCTCGACGCCGTGCATCAGGGCTTGATGTAAGCGAACCCCTGTCCCTGCAGCTTGGCCAGACGCACCACGCCCGACGGCGTGAAGTCGGCCTCCTGGATGAACTGCTCCTTCTTGAGGCCGCGGTTCTTCAGCGTGATCTCGCACACCTCGAACACCACGCCGCGGGCCTTCAGCGCGGCGACGAGCGGCGCGTAGTCGCTGCCGCCGATGGCCTTGGCGCCTTCCATCAGCATGTCGACGCCGTCGGCGTGGGTGACCACGGTGATGCGGGCCGTGGGATCCACGTCGAGGTGGTTGCGGATGTTGCGCAGGCCCTTGAGACCCTGCGCGGCCGTGCTGTCGAAGTGGTAGACCACCTTGTCCTGGGCCCAGGCGCCGGCCGCGGCCAGGCCCAGCACCAGAACGGCGAAGAGGCGTCGAAACAACATGGTGGGGTTCTCCTGGTGGGGGCCGGCGACGCCGGCAGCGGCGATTGCACCACGAGCCGTTACGCTCCGCCCTCGCACCATCTGACGAGGAACCCGATGAGTCCCGCCGCCGCCACACAAGTCGTCCTCTGGGGCGGCCTCGCCATCGGCGTGCTGCTGGGCGCGCTGGCGCAGGCCTCGCGCTTCTGCACGATGGGTGCGCTGGCCGACTGGTTCAGCTACGGCGGCACCGCGCGGCTGATGATGTGGGTGCTGGCGGTGGCGGTGGCGGCGGCCGGCGCGCACGGCCTGGTGCAGGCCGGCTGGCTGGACGCCACGCGCGCCCTGCCCTGGAGCAACCAGCTGCTGTGGCTGTCGTGCGCGGTCGGCGGCACGCTGTTCGGCGTGGGCATGGTGCTGGCGTCGGGCTGCCCGCAGCGCAACCTGGTGCGCGCCGGCGCCGGCAGCCTGAAGGCGCTGGTGACGCTGGGCGTGGCCGGCTTCGCCGCCGACCTCACGCTGCGCGGCATCCTGGCGCTGCCGCGCGTGCGCGCGCTGGATGCCGCCGGCGTCACGCTGGCCGGGCCGCAGGACATCGCCTCGCTGCTCGCATCGGCCGCCGGCGTGGCGGCCGCGCCGCTGCGCACGACACTCGCCGCGCTGCTGGTGCTGGCGCTGCTGTTCGTGGTGTGGCGCCAGCGCGCGGCGCTGGAACGGCTGCAGGTGCTGGCCGGCATCGGCATCGGCCTGACGGTGGTGATGGCCTGGGCGCTGACCGGCCACCTCGGCTTCCTGCCCGAGCATCCCGAGACGCTGGAGCCGGCCTGGCTGGGCACCGCGTCGCGCCGTCCCGAGGGCCTCACCTTCTCGGCCCCGCTGGCGCACACGATGCAGCTGCTGGCCCTGTGGTCCGACACGAACACGCGCGCCAGCTTCGGCGTGATGGTCGTGCTGGGCGTGCCGCTGGGCAGCGCGCTGTCGGCGCTGTGGCGGCGCGAGTTCCGCGTCGAAGGCTTCGCCGGCACGCAGGACCTGGGCGACCACCTGGTGGGCGGCGTGCTGATGGGCTTCGGCAGCGTCACCGCTTTGGGCTGCTCGATCGGCCAGGGCCTCACGGGCCTGTCGCTGCTGTCGGCCGGCGCCATGCTGGCCGTGGCCGGCATGGTGGCCGGCACGCGGCTCGGGCTCTGGTTCCAGGAATGGCGGCTGGAGCGCGCCGGCTGATCAGGGCTTGAAGTCGAGAGCGAGCGTCCAGCCCGGGTTGGTGCCCGATCCGCCGTAGCCACCGCGGTAGCTGGTGCTGCGCGTGCTGCCGTTGAAGTCCTGGTCCCAGTTCGTGTAGGTGTTCAGGCCGGTGGTGTCCACGGTGCCCAGCAACATGCCGGTCTTCGGGTAGAGGTTGAGCCCCGCGCCCACGGCCACCAGCGGGTTGTTCAGGAAGCCGGTGGCGTTCGCCTGCGTGTCCTCCACGTTGTCGGCCTTGGTTGCGGTGACGCCGCTCAGGCCGATGCGCGTACCGGCCGCGAATACCGCGTTGCCCACCACGCGCTGCGTCGTGCCGGTGATGCCGCCGGACACCGAGATGCCGGTGCCGCCGGTGACGATGGTGTTGTGGAAGATGCGCACGTCGCGCACCGAGCCGCCGTCGTGCGCCTGCACGGTGAGCGCGCTCCCCACGCTGACCATCAGGTTGTCGTAGAAGGCGATGTTGCCGCTGCCCTGGAACAGGAACTCGGTGTTGTTCTGGTAGAAGAAGTTGCCGTAGATCTCGAAGCCGTTGGTCGAGCCCGGGCCGCTGGGCGGGCCGTCGTCCACCAGCAGGTTGGGGCGCGCCGATCCACCGGTGGCGTTGGTGCCGGCCTTGGAGAACACGTTGTGGCGGATCACCGTGGTGGTCTTGCCCGTGGGCATGCCGGACGGCACCGTGCCCCACACGGCCTGGCGCTTGATCTGCATGTTGTAGCCCAGCGTGTTGCGGAACACGTTGTGCTCGATGAGACCGGCCACGAACGGGCTGTCGCCGGTGGAGTTGCCGAAGTAGATGCCGGTGCCGGCGCCGTCGATCAGGTTGCGGCGCACGATCCAGTTCCAGGTCGGCTCGCCGGTGGTGGAGATGGCCACCGTCTGCTGGTCGTCGTCGAGGTTGCGGAACTCGCAGTCCTCGATGGTGATGTGGTGGTTGGGGCCCTGGGTCGCGACCCCGGCACCGCCGAGGCGGCGGCCGTCGATCACCAGCCGGCGCAGCACGATGTAGCTGGCGGTGTCCAGGCGCACGGTGTTGTGCGTGGAGCGCCCCATCAGCACGGGCATCGCGCCGGTGGCCGGGCCGGTGATCGTGATCGGCTGCGAAGCCGTGCCGTTCAACCCGAAGATCGGCAGCCCCGGCACGTTGGCGGTGTCGTTGCCCAGCGCGTCGACGCCGTAGTTGCCGGCCGCCAGCAGCAGCGTGTCGCCGGGCCTCAGGGCCGCGAGCTTGGTGAGGTAGTCGCTCGGGTTGGCGTTGATCACGTTGCCCGGCGCGGGCGTGGGCGCGGGGGTGGGTGCAGGTGTCGTCGTGGGCGCCGGAGTGGGCGCCGGGGTGGGCGCGGGCGTGGCCGTCGGTGCCGGCGTGGGCGCCGGCGTGGTGGTGGGGGCCGGCGTCGGGCGCGGCGTGGGCGTGGGCGTCGGGGCCGGGGTGGTGGTCGGCGCGGGCGTCGGCGCGGGCGTCGTCGTGGGGGCCGGCGTGGGGGCCGGCGTGGTCGTCGGCGCCGGCGTGGGGGCCGGCGTGGTGGTGGGCGCCGGTGTCGGAACCGGCGAAGGGCTCGGACCGGTGTCGCCGCCACCGCCGCCCCCGCAGGCAGACAGCGCCGCCGACCCCATCGTGGCGGACATGGCCTTGAGGAAGCGGCGCCGCTGCGGCGCGCGTCGGGAGCTGTCGTCTGCGTTCACGGCGAGAAGATGTGCGGGTAAAAGTCAATTGTCGCCTCGCGGCACGGCGCTGCGGAAACGGCTTGTGAGCAAAGACCCGGGGGCCGCGCGGAAGGCACGCCCCGTACATTCGACGCCGACAAGCCCACCGAGGAGACACGCATGATCCGCAGCCGCGTCCGCACCCTGTCGCTGGTGCTGATGTCCGCCCTGGCCGCCGGCTCGCCCGCCTGGGCCGCCGACTACCCCACCAAGCCCGTGAAGTGGATCGTGCCGTACCCGCCGGCCGGCACCACCGACGTGCTGGCGCGCATCGTCGCGCAGTGGCTCACCGAGAAGATGGGACAGCCCTTCGTGGTGGAGAACCGGCCCGGCGCGGGCAACAACCTGGGCACCGAGGCGGTGGTCAACGCGCCGGCCGACGGCTACACGATGCTGCTGGTCAACCCCGCCAACGGCATCAACGCCACGCTCTACAAGGACCTGAAGTTCAACTTCATCCGCGACATCGCGCCGGTGGCCGGCATCGTGCGCACGCCCAACGTGATGGAGGTGACGGCCTCGTTCCCGGCGAAGACGGTGGCCGAGTTCATCACCTACTGCAAGGCCAACCCCGGCAAGATCAACATGGCCAGTTCGGGCAGCGGCACCTCGGTGCACCTGTCGGGCGAGCTCTTCAAGAGCATGACCGGCTGCGACATGCTCCACGTGCCCTACAAGGGCGCCGGCCCGGCGCTCACCGACCTGATCGGCGGCCAGGTGCACGTGATGTTCGACAACCTGCCCTCGTCGGCCGGCCACATCAGGAGCGGCAAGCTGCGCGCGCTGGGCGTCACGTCCGAAGGGCGCGAGCCCTCGCTGCCGGGCGTGCAGGCCATCGGCGAGACGGTGACCGGCTACGAGGCCACCGCCTGGTTCGGCATCGGCATGCCCAAGGGCACGCCGAAGGACGTCATCGAGAAGGTCAACGCCGAGGTGAACCGCGCGCTGGCCGACCCGAAGATGCGCGAGCGCCTGGCCGAGCTCGGCGGGCGGCCGATTCCCGGCACGCCGGAGGACTTCGGCCGCACGATCGCCGCCGAGACCGCGAAGTGGGAGAAGGTGGTCAACGCGTCGGGCGCGAAGGTCGAGTAGGCGCCGCCCGGGCGCGCGCCGCTCAGGCCGCCGTGGCGGCGCGGCGCGCGGCGCGCACGGCGTCGGCCAGCGTCTCCGGCGAGCAGGGCTTGGGCAGCACCTGCAGGCCGAGCCCGGCGGCGCGCTCCAGCGAGTGCGAGTAGCCGCTCATCAGCACCACCGGCAGGCGCGGATGCGCGGCACGCACGCGCGCGGCGAGTTCGATGCCGTCCATGCCGGGCATCACCACGTCGGTGAGCAGCAGGTCGAAGTCCTGGCGCGCCAGCCGGCGCAGCGCGGCCTCGGGGCCTTCGCTGGTCACCACGCAGCCCATCGAGGCCAGCACGCCCTGCGTGGCGGCGGCCACCTCCGGGTTGTCTTCCACCAGCAGCACGCGCAGGCCCTGGAAGGCATCCCCTGCGGTGGGGCTCGTGGCCTCGGCAGCGGTGGCCGCGGCGCGTGCCGCGGGGAACACCAGGCGCACCGTGGTGCCGCGGCCCGGCTGGCTGTCGACGCTGGCGGTGCCGCCGGCGCGGCGGCAGAAGCCGTAGACCTGGCTCAGGCCGAGCCCGGTGCCCTGCCCCACCGGCTTCGTCGTGAAGAAGGGTTCGAACACGCGCTCCAGCAGCTCGGGCGCGATGCCGGTGCCGCTGTCGCTCATCGCCACCACCACCGCCGGACCTTCGACGCCCTCGGCCTCGCCCGGCCGCGCGTTGCGCGCCTCGATGCGGATGGTGCCGCCCGCGGGCATGGCGTCGCGCGCGTTGAGCGCCAGGTTCACCATCGCCAGCTCCAGCTCGGCCGCGTCGACCTCGATCGGCGCCACCTGCGGCTCGACCGCGCTGTGCACCGTGACGGTGCCGCCGAGCGCGGGGCGCAGCAGCTCGACGATCGGCGGCAGCCGGTCGGGCAGCGCGATCACCTCGGGGCGCAGCGGCTGGCGGCGCGAGAACGACAGCAGCTGCCGGGTCAGCTGCGTGCCGGCCTTCACCGCGCGTTCGATGGCGGCCAGCCGCCCGTCGTCGGCATGGCGCGGCTCGGCCCGGCGCAGCAGGTACAGGTTGTTCGAGACGATCGTCAGCAGGTTGTTGAAGTCGTGCGCCACGCCGCCGGTGAGGCGGCCCATGGCCTCCAGCTTCTGGGCCTGGCGCAGGGTCTCCTCGATGCGCGCGCGCGCCTGGGCCTCGGCTTCCAGGCGGCGCGCCATCTCGCCGCCCAGCAGGGTGCGCTGGCGCGCCAGGAAGGCGACGTAGACCAGCGCGATGGCGGTCGGGAAGGCCAGCGTGGCCAGCAGCGCCAGCGCGCGGCGCCACGACGCCAGTGCGTCGTCGCGCTGCATCCAGGCCACCACGCGCACCGGCACCCGGTCGAGCGCACGCGCGGCCACCAGCGTGGGCTCGTCGCGCGCGCTCGGGCCGACGCCGCGCGCCGTGCGCAGCGCCGCCTCCAGCACCGCAGCCGGCAGCCCTTCGGACGGCCCGCCGGCCGGGGTGCCCTGCGGCGGCAGGTCGTGCGGTATCGGTGAACGCGGCCAGCCGGCCAGCAGCATGCCGTCGGTGCGCAGCAGCGCCACCTTCAGCCCGCTGTCGCCGCCCGGCAGCTGGGCATAGAACTCCGCGAAGTAGCGCGGCAGCAGGCTCGACGACAGCGTGCCGCCGAAGCGCCCGGCGCGCTCGCGCCGCACGCTCAGGTCGAAGAAGGCCTCCCCGGTGGTGCGGCTCGTGAGCACCTCGCTCAGGTAGGGCTGCGGGCCGCCCTCGCGGTGATGGCGGAAGAACGTGCGGTCGTTGAAGTCGATGCCGTGCGGCGCCGGGAAGCTGCGGTTGGTGGCCACCAGGCGGCCGTCGGCACCGATCACGAACAGCCCCTGCAGCTGCGGCAGGTCGGCCGCGATGCGGCGCATCTGCACGTGCAGAGAGGCCTCGCGCGCGAGCAGCGCGGCGTCGTCGTCCTCGTCCAGCGCCTCGGCCACGCGCGCCAGCAGCGCGGCGTTGATCTCGAACACCTTGGAGGCGTGTTCGGCGGCGATCGCCACGGCGCCGTCGACCTGCGCGCGCGCCTGGCCCAGCGCCTGCTGGCGCAGCGCGTAGGCGGCCACCCCGAACAGCAGCGCCGGCACCACGCCGGCCAGCACCATCGTCAGGTGCAGCCAGTACAGGGCGTCGCGTGGCGGCCCGGCAAGCGCGGGTTCGGTCTCGGGGACGGACACGGCGGCGACTATAGGGCGCGGCCTTCCTAGAATTCGGCATCCCCCGGAGACGCCATGCCAGCCACCCTCAGCTCAGACACCGCGCCCGGCCACACGGTCGAGCCGACGATCGTCACCTTCGCGGTGTCCGACCCCGAGGTGTTGCTGGCGCTGTCCGAAGCGCCCGATGGCCCGGCGCGCACCAACTTCCTGGTCACCGCGCTGAAGGTCGGCGTGCTGGCGCTGAAGGCCGCGCGCGGCACGCTGGACAGCGACACGCTGCGCCGCGAAGGCGACCGCGTGATGGAGGAACTGGGCACGCGGCTCAACACCTGGCGCTCCAAGTTCGAGGAGCGTGTGACGGGCGCGCTGACCCACTACTTCGACCCCCAGGCCGGCACCTTCAACGAGCGCGTGAACCGCCTGGTGCGCGACGACGGCGAGCTGGCGGGCGTGGTGCGACGCCAGGTGGTGGAGGCGCAGGGCACGCTGTCGCGCGTGTTCGAGCAGTTCGTCGGCGAGAACAGCCAGCTGCTGCGCATGCTGGACCCCGGCGGCGATAACCAGCTGGTGGCCACGCTGCGGCGCACGCTCGACGGCGCCGTGCAGGCGCAGAACGAGGCCATCCTGGCCCAGTTCAGCCTGGACAACAAGGGCAGCGCGCTGGTGCGCTTCCTGGGCGAGCTCACCGCCCGCCACGGCGACCTGAACCAGGCCCTGTCGCGCGACATGGCCGCGGTGGTGGCCGAGTTCAGCCTGGACCGCGAGGACTCGGCGCTGTCGCGCCTGGTCTCGCGCGTGGAGAGCGCGCAGCGCAGCCTCACCGCCGAGCTCTCGCTGGACAACGAAGGCTCGGCGCTGATGCGCCTGCACCGCATGTTCCAGGAGCACCAGCAGACCATGCTGCGCCAGCACCAGGAGCTGGCCGGGCGGCTGGACGCCGCCATCCAGAGCATGAACGCGCGCCGCGAGGAGGCGGCCAAGAGCACGCGCCACGGCCTGGAGTTCGAGGAGACGCTGGGCGAGCACCTGCGCAAGCTGGTGAAGGCCGGCGGCGACGTCTTCCAGGAGACCGGCGCCACCACCGGCCTGAAGCCCAACTGCAAGGTGGGCGACTACGTGATCACGATCGGCCCGGAGAAGATCGCAGCCGGCGCGCGCATCGTCGTCGAGGCCAAGGAGAGCGCCTCCTACGATCTGACGCGCAGCCTCGAGGAGGCCGAGGTGGCGCGCAACAACCGCCAGGCCGAGATCTGCGTCTTCGTGCACTCCACGCGCACGGCGCCTGCCAGCATCCCCACCTTCCAGCGCTTCGGCCGCGACCTGGTGGTGCGCTGGAACCCCGACGACGACGCCAACGACGTCTGGCTGGAGGCGGCGCTGATGGTGGCCGCCGCGCTGTCGGTGAAGGCCGCCACGCACGACAAGCAGGACGCCGCCAGCTTCGAGAAGATCGACAAGTCAATCGAGCGCGTGCGCAAGGCGCTGGAGGGTTTCGACGAGCTGAACACTTCGGCCAACACGATCAAGGGCTCGGCCGAGAAGATCCTCAACCGCGCGCGGCTGATGCAGGAGTCGCTGTCGACGCAGGTGCAGCTGGTGGTGGACGAGATCGTCAAGCTGAAGGCGTCGGCGGCGAAGGACTGAATCAGCCGCCGCCGTAGACCGGGATCGCGGCGCCGTGGATCGCCGCGGCGTCGTCGCTGCACAGGAAGCGGATGACGCGTGCGATGCTCTCCGGCGTGGTCCAGCCGGCGGTGGCGGCGCCGGGCATCGCCTGCCGGTTGGCGGCGGTGTCGATCACCTTCGGCAGCACCGAGTTCACGCGCACGCCGCTGCCGGCCAGGTCGGCCGCCAGCGAGGCCATCAGCGCCAGTGCGCCGGCCTTGGCTGCCGCGTAGGCGCCGTTGCCCGCAGTGGGATCCACGCCGGTCTTCGCTGCGACATTGACGATGGCGCCGCGGCCGGCCGCGCGCATCAGCGGCGCCGCGGCGCGCGCCAGCACGTGCACCGCACGCAGGTTCACGTCGAGCATGCGCAGCAGTTCGTCGTCGGGCGCCGCCCACAGCGGCTGGCCGCCGGCCCAGGCGCCGACGGTGACCACCAGCGCGTCGAGCCGGCCTTGCCGCGCCATCACGCCCGCCAGCAGCGCCTGCACGGCCGCGGCGTCGGTGACGTCGAGCGTGGCCACCTGCAGCTGCGCCTCGTGCGCCGTCACGAAGCCACGGGCCACGTCGGGGTCGCGCGCGCTGCGCTGGGTGACGATCACGTCGGCGCCCTGGTCCAGGAAGGCCTGCGCCACCGCGCGGCCTAGAGCGCCGGTGCCGCCGGCCACCAGCATCACGCGACCGGCCAGCGGCTCGTTCGTCCGCGGGTCCATCGTCAGGCCGGCAACGCCGATGCCGGGTTTCGTGCGCCGAACCGGTAGGCCAGCGCGATCAGGGGCGCGACCACCGCGAACTGCAGCGCGGTGAAGCAGGTCTCGAGCACGATGAAGTCGGGCACCGACGACATGCGGTACTTGGCCGCCACCGGCAGGACCAGGAACGACCAGGCCATGACCCCGGCGACGCAGCCGAACACGGCCGCATCGCGCTGCCACGGGCCGCGGGAACCGGCGAACAGGCGCGGATAGGCCCACGCGAACACCAGCGCCTGGATCACCATCGACGCCAGGCCCAGCGGGATGATCACCTCGTCGCGGTACATCTCGAGCCGGTGGTAGCGGTCTGCGAAGGTGACCAGGTGCCAGAAGTAGCCCAGCGGAAACGTCGGCACGAGGTACGCCAGGACAGCCAGCCAGAATGACTTGCGCACGTTGTCGACCTCCCGTGACCGCGATGGCGGCGAGTCTAGCGTTCAACTTGCAAATTGCAAGTGATCTGCGATGATCCGCCGGCACGGATGAGCACCTCTGTCGCTGCCCCTGACCGCCGCTCGGGTTGCCCGATCAGCATCGCCCTCGAGCTGCTGGGAGACGCCTGGTCGCTGCTGATCGTGCGCGACCTGATGTTCAAGGACCGGCGCACCTACAACGACTTCCTCGCCGGCGGGGAAGGCATCGCGTCCAACATCCTGGCGGACCGGCTGCGCAGGCTCGAGTCCGCGGGCATCATCGAGAAGCGGCGCGATCCTGCGGATGGGCGGCGCTTCCTCTACCGCCTTTCCGCCAAGGGCATCGACCTGGCGCCGGTCCTGCTGGAACTGGTCGTCTGGTCCGCGCGGCACGAAAGCACCGACGCGCCGCCGGCGGTGGTGCGCCACATGCGCGAGGACCGCGCGACGTTCCTGGCCGATGTCAGGCGGCGCTGGCGGCGTGCGTCGCACCCGCCGGCCTGAGCGCGGCAGAAGCCGGGTAGTCGGGACCGCGCAGGATGCGCTGGTAGTACGACACGTGGGCGTCGCTGCCGGCGGGCCAGCGGGCCTCGAAGCGGCGCTGCCACTCGGCGGCGTCGAAGTCGATGGCGATGGCCTCGGCGTGAACGCCCGCGGCCAGGGTGGTGCCGAAGCGCCGCTGCGCGCCGCGGAACGGCGCCGTGGCCAGGCGCGTCAGCAGCCCGGACGCATCGCCGTGGAAGTTCGGCATGCCCGCCGCACCGTTGTTCAGCACCCAGCGCTGCCGCAGCGCCTGGAACACCGGCAGGCAGGTGTGGCTGCAGGCGAAGGCGTCCACCCCGGCACGCTCCATCCAGCGGCCGGCCTCGGCACGGTGGGCCGGCTCCAGCAGGTGCTCCTGCGCGAAGCCCCAGCCCGCCAGCGACGTGGCGTCGCCGTGCACGATGGCGATGCGCGCGCCGCCGACATCGGCTCGCAGCCACATCGGCAGCGCGGCGAGTTCCGCGCGCTGTGCGGCCGAAGCGGCCTCTCGCAGCCGCTGCAGGATGCGGTTCGAGCGCTCGACCACCCCGTCGCCCACCCAGTCGGGGTAGGCGCAACCGCAGCCGGCATCGGCATCGCCATCGGGCGCGCCCAGTTCCGTCTCCACGTTGCCGCGCGTGGCCTCGTGCTGCAGCACGGCGCGCTGGACCTGCGCGAAGACGGCCGGGTCGGCATCGAACCAGTGGAAGTCGCCGTTGAAGACGAGGCGCTTGCGCCCTTCCTCGCGCTCGAACAGGTCCAGCACGCGCTCCAGCGCCAGCTCGTTGCCGTACAGGCCGCCCACGACGTACAGCACCTCCAGCGATCGCAGCGGCGCCGTCGCCTCGCAGGCGAACACCGACGGGTCATAGCGGTAGTGCAGCGGGCAGCTCCGGCCCGGCGCCGCGTGGTCGTCCATCGCAGTCTCGGCGGTCATCGGTGTCTTCCTTCTCCGGCGTTTGGTACAGCGCGCGCAACTGCGCGGCACGGACATCGGCGCGCGGCCGGTCCCAGACGACACGGCCGCGGGCCATGCCGATCACGCGCCCGGCCAGGCGCGGCAGCAGCTCGAGGTCGTGCACCACGCTCACCAGCGTGCGGCCGGGCCCTCCGGCGGCGACGCACAGCGCATCGCAGACCCGGGCCGTGGCGGCCGGATCCAGCGCCGAGGTGGGCTCGTCGGCCAGCAGCAGGCGCGGCTGCTGCAGCAGCAGGCGCGCGACCGCGGCCTTCTGGCGCTCGCCGCCCGACAGGCGGTCCGCGCGCACGTCCGCCCGGTCGGCCAGGCCCAGTGCCGCCAGCGCCGCCTCGGCGCGGGCGACGCAGGCCGGCGGGTACCAGCGAAGCAGGCTGCGCCAGGCGTCGGCGCCGCGCAGGAAGCCGAGCGCCCCGACGAGCACGTTCTCGCGCGCGCTGAGCCGCGGCACCAGGTGCAGGCCCTGCATCAGCAGGCCGACTTCGGCACGCAGGGCCTGCCGCTCGCGGCGCGCGAGACCGGGCCCGGCCCCGCCGCCGAGGCGGCGCCCGAGCACCTCGACCTCGCCGCGCCGCACGGCGGCGGCGCCGGCCATCACCTTCAGCAGCGTGCTCTTGCCGGCGCCGTTGGGGCCGACGATGGCCACGCGCTCGCCGGCCGCGACCTCGAGACCGGGCACGTCGAGCAGCACCCGGCCGCCGATCTCGACCTGCACGCCCCGGAGCCGCACGGCGCTCGTCACAGCAAGGCCCCGCGGATGCGGCGCGAGGCGGCATCGAAGGCCACGACGAGCGCCACCACCACGATCAGCAGCGTGGCCAGGCGGCTCCACTGGAACAGGCTCACCGCCTCGCTGATCAGCAGGCCCAGGCCACCCGCGCCGATGAGGCCGAGGATCGTCGAGTCGCGGATGTTGAACTCCCACACGTAGAGGTGGTGGCTGACGAGCTGCGGCAGCACCGCCGGCCACACGCCGTGGAAGAACACCTGCGCCGGCCCTGCGCCCGTGGCGCGCACGCCGTCCACGGCCGCCATGTCCAGCGACTCGATGGCTTCGGCGAACAGCTTGCCGCAGGTGCCCATCGAATGCAGCGCGATGGCCAGCACCCCTGCGGTCGGCCCCAGCCCGACGATGCCGACGAGGATCAGCCCGAACACCAGCGTGTGCACCGAGCGCGCGATGGCGAGCACGGCACCCGCGGCCAGCGCCACGGCCGGCGGTGCCCGCAGGTTGCGCGCCACCGCGCAGGCCAGCGGCAGGGCCAGCAAGGCGGCCAGCAGCGAGCCCAGCGTCGCGATCTGGAAGGTCACCCAGGTGGCGCGCGCCAGCGCGGCCAGGAAGGCGACCTCCACCTCGCGCCGGTTCTCCACGCGCAGCAGCGTGCCGTCGTCGCTGCGGAACTCCAGGCGCTCGGGGCCGGCCCAGGCATCGACGAAGCTGGGGTGGGCGAATTCGCCGAGCGTCTTCAGCAGGTTGTCCCACGGCTGGCGCCCTAGGTTGAGCTCCCCGGCGGCCGCCAGCGTCGCCACGCACCCGGCCACCAGCAGCGCATACAGCGCCACCAGCAGCGCGAAACCCGCCCGCCCGCCGGGCAGCCAGGTCCTCGGTGGCAGCGTGGCGGCTGTCGTCACTTCGCCACCAGCTTGCCGGTGGCCAGGCCCGCGTCGCGGATCGGCTTGTACCGCCCGTTGTCGCTGACGACGAAGCCCGTGTAGTTCGCCGGCAGGAGCCCGGCGTCGACTTCCAGCAGCGCGGCCTGCAGGCGCTTCACGAACGCGCCGTCCCGTGCCAGCGCGGCGCTCACCGCGAACGCATCGTTGGGCAGCGCCGGCGACTGCCAGATCACCTGGCTGCGCGCCGCGCTCACCAGCCCCTTGGCGATCATCGCGTCGCGGTTGCGGTTGTAGTCGGCGCCGGCGTCGAGCTGGCCCGCGGCCACCTGGGTCTCGATGGCCTGGTGCTTGGTGTAGAGCACGCGCCCGAAGTGCTTCTCGGGGTCGATGCCGCGCTGCTGGAACAGGTGCAGCGGGATCAGGTAGCCCGAGGTCGAGCCCTTGTCGCCGAACGCAAAGCTGCGCCCGCGGCCCTTCGCGCCGAGCAGGTCGTCGATGCTGCCCAGGCCCGACTCGGGGTGCGTGACGATGAGCGCGACGTACTCGGGCCTGCCCTGGTAGAGGATGGTCGCGACCACCTGCGCATCGGCATGGTGATGGGCCAGCACGTAGCCCCAGGGGCCCATCAGCGCGAGGTCGGTCTCGCCGTTGGCCAGGCTCTTGGCCAGGCCTTCCCAGCTGTCGACGGTGCGCAGGTCCACGGCGCGCCCGAGGCGCTGTGCGAGGTGCCTCGACAGCGGGCGGTAGGTGGCGTCGTTCTTCTCGCGGTCGGGCTGGAACAGGCCGACGCCGAACTTCAGCGCTGCCGCGGGCTGCGCGCGCAGGGCCGCCGGCAGCGCGATGCAGCCGGCCAGCGCCGCGGTGGTGAAGTGACGACGGGTGGTGCTCATGCAGGGTCTCCGGTGCGTGGGGGCAAGGCTTGCGGCGCCGGCGGCGCGACGGCGCCGAACTGGCCGACGAAGCGGCGGTCGATGCGGTCCTTCCAGCGCCAGGCCCAGGCGCCCTCGGCGCCGAAGGGCCCGCGCGAGGCGATGGCTCGGCCGTCGGCGGTGGACAGCAGCGCCAGGAAACGACGCTGCGGGCGGTGGGTGGCGAAATCGCCCGCTGCGCCGAGCGCGACGCGCAGGTTGTTCGCCAGCGTCGGCCCCATCCGCACCGCGTGGACGCCGGCCTTGGGCAGCACGTGGCCCGGCCAGCTGGCGCAGTCGCCGGCCGCGAACACCTGCGGGTGCGACATCGAGCGCAGCCGTTCGTCGATGCGCACGAAGCCGGCGTCGTCCACCGCCAGCGCACCGCGCCGGGCGGCGTCGCGCTGCCAGGCCTGCGCTTCGGCGCCGGTGGCCCAGATGACGACGTCGCTGCTGCGGTCCACCGCTGCGCACCAGCCGCCGCCCAGCTGCACGGTGACGCCCGCGCGCTCCAGGGCCCGCGCCGCGGCACGCCGCGCGGCGCCCGACAGGTCGGGCAGCAGCACCGTGCCGCGGGTGACCAGCCCGCCATGCACCACGCGGTCCGGACGCGCAGCGCGCAGGCGCTGCAGCAGCGCCAGCAGGCCCTCGACGCCGGCCGCCCCGCCGCCGATGGCGGTGACGACGAATGGCCGCCGGGCGTCGTCCTGCGCCCAGCGCGCCAGCAGCGTCTCGACGCGTGTGCGCAGCAGCGACAGCGGGCGCAGCGGCAGCAGCGTCGCGTGCGACGCCGGCGGCGGCACCAGCGTCGAGCCGACGTTGAGCGACAGCACGTCGTAGTCCAGCGCCGCACCGTCGGCCAGCACGAGCCGCCGGCGCGCCGGGTCCAGTGCATGCAGTTCGCCCGCCAGCCAGCGCGCCCCGGCGGCAGCGGCCAGCGGCGGGAAGTCGACCACGATCTCGTCGAATCGGTAGAGCCCCGCCAGCCAGCCCGGCACCATGCCGGAATACGGCGCGCAGGGCTCGGGGGACAGCACGACGACCTCCACGCCACGCAGCGGGCGGCGCGCCAGGTCGCGCAGCACCAGCGCGTGGGCGTGTCCGGCACCGGCGAGCACGAGACGTTTCAACGCGCGGCCTCCAGCCAGCCGGGCGGCAGGTGCACGAGATCGGCCGGCTCGTCGATATCCGCCAGCGGCGGCAGTTCGGCCCAGCGCAGGCCGGCTGCGCGCAGCCGCTCGCGCGTGTCGGCCATCACCTGCGCGTGGCTCCAGCGCATGCCGTCGAAGCAGCGCGCGTCGGCGCGGCGCAGGCCGATCAGTGCATAGCCGCCGTCGAGCGCGGGGACGAAGACGGCGTCGTGCGTGCCGAGCTCGCGCGCTGCCTGCTGCAGCACCTGCGCATCGAGCGTCGGTGCATCCGTGCCGATGAGCAGCGCGGCGTCGTGCGTGCGCAGGTGGCGCTCGAAGGCGCGGTGCATGCGCCGGCCCAGGTCGCCCTCGCCTTGCGAGGCCAGCGTCACGCCGAGTGCCCCGGTCGCTTCGGCCAGCAGCGGATGCGTGAGGTCCGGCGCGGCGCACAGCTCCACCGGCCCCAGATCGGCGGCCACCGCCTGTTCCAGCGTGTGGCGCAGCATGCGCGCGGCCAGCGCCGCGGCGCCGTCTGCGCCCAGCGCCGGCACCAGGCGCGTCTTCGCGATGCCGGGCACCGGTGCCTTGGCGAACACGATCACCGGCGGCTTCATCGGTACGCCTCGGCGAGCCGTTCCGCCGACTCGCCGCGCCAGTAGCGCCAGCGCAGCCGCCACATCAGCGCGATGGTGCGCCACACGCCGCGCTGCTCCCAACGCCGGCCGGAGGTGGTGACGCGCTCGCGCAGGCACGCCGGCCGGCCCAGCCGCTTCAGGCGGCGCGACAGCTCGACGTCCTCCATCAGCGGCTGCAGCGGAAAGCCGCCGATGCGCTCGAAGGCCGCACGCGCGGCAAAGATCGCCTGGTCGCCGGTGGCGATGCCGCTCCAGCGCGAGCGCCGGTTCATGAGCGCGGCCACCACGCGCAGCATCCAGGGCCGGCCCTCGATGCGCACGTCGAAGCGGCCCCAGCACGCGCCGGCGGCGATGGCCTGCAGCACGGCGCCCGGCGCCCGCGGCGGCAGCCGGGTGTCGGCGTGCAGGAACAGCAGCACCGGGCCGTGCGCCGCGGCCGCGCCGGCGTTCATCTGCGCCGCGCGGCCGCGCGGCGCGTCGACCACCGCGTCGGCCAGCGGCGCCGCCAGCCGCGCCGTGCCGTCGCTGCTGCCGCCATCGGCCAGCACCACTTCGACGCCGCTGCGGCGCAGCGGCTGCAGCGCCTGCAGGGTGTCGACGATGCCGGCCGCCTCGTTCAGTGCCGGCATCACGATGGACAACAGCGGCGTCTTCATCGGGTGTCGTTCAGCGCCCAGTCGTAGTCGAGGAAGGCGACCGCGGCCTTGCCACTGCGGATGCGCTCGCGCGCTGACGGATCGTCGGCCAGCACGTCGGCGAAACGGGCCGTGAAGTCCGGCAGCGACACGATGCCGCGGTGACCGAGGCGGAAGTCCTCGCCGTACCAGTCGAAGATCTTCGACAGCTCGAGCCGCTGGGCCGCGGCGTTCCAGCGGTTGCGGCTGCGGTCGCCCATGAAGCGCCGCGCCTGGTCGTCGAGCTGGGCGTCCAGCGTGGCCGCGGCATAGGCCTCTTCGCGCAAGGCCGGACAGCCGACGCTGGCGCAGTTGGCCGCGAAGTGCACACGCGGATCGTCGTAGGCGCCGCGCCGGCGCAGCATGGCGTGCTCGATGTCGTCGAGCGAGACCTCGGCGCCGAGCAACGGAATCCAGCGCCGCTTCCACGGCGTGCCGAACAGGGAACCCAGGTCGCGGATCGAGGCCAGGCCGGGGTAGCTGCCGAGCACCAGCTCGACGGTGAAGGCGTTGTAGGCATTGAGCAGGAAGGCCTGCCGCTCGGGCCCGGGCCAGGCGGCGAACGCGCCTGCAGGCACGGCCGATAGCGTGGCCAGGTAGCGCCGCAGCTCGGCGCGATCGGCCGCCATGCCGGCGTAGTGCAGGCGCGTCGCGTGCCCGCCAGGCTGCGCGCGCACATGGCGCCGCAACAGCACGGACCAGGCGGCGTGCGTGGCGTCGAACCCGTCGGCACGGGCCCCGCCTGCGACACCGAGCGCAGCGGCCAGCCAGGCGCGGCGCGTCACCCCGTTCATGACCGCTCCCAGTCGTGGTAGCGGCGCACCCATTCGAGCAGCCATTGCGGCGCGTGCGCCCGCTTCCACGCGCCGGCCGCGTACTTGTTGGCCTCGGCCCAGGTGGGGTAGGCATGCACGGTGCCCAGAATCCGGTTCAGCCCCAGGCCGTGTTTCATCGCCAGCACGAACTCGGCCAGCAGATCACCCGCGTGTTCGCCGACGATGGTGGCGCCGAGGATGCGGTCCTTGCCGGGCACGGTGAGCACCTTCACGAAGCCGTGCGCGGCGCCGTCGGCGATGGCGCGGTCCAGGTCGTCCAGGTCGTAGCGCGTGACTTCGAAGGCGATGCCCTGCTCGCGGGCCTCGGTTTCCGACAGGCCCACGCGCGCCACCTCGGGGTCGGTGAAGGTGGTCCACGGCATCACGCGGTAGTCGGCCTTGAAGCGGCGGAAGCGGCCGAACAGGGCGTTCACCGCGGCATACCAGGCCTGATGGGCGGCCGCATGCGTGAACTGGTAGGGCCCGGCCACGTCGCCCACCGCGTAGATGTTCGGGAACCGCGTCTGCAGGAAGCCATTGGTCTCGACGGTGCGGCGTGACGTCAACGCGATGCCCAGTTCCTCCAGGCCGTAGCCGCTGACGCGCGGGCTGCGGCCCACGGCGCAGAGCAACTCGTCGAACTCGATTTCGAGTTCAGTGCCGGCGTGGCGCACGACGAGGCGCTTGCCGTGCGCGGCCGTCTCCACGCGCAGCGCCTCGTGCCCGGTGAGCAGGCGCACGCCGTCGGCCTGCAGCGACGCGGCCACGAGATCGGCCACCTCAGGGTCTTCGCGCCCCAGGATGCGCGGGGCCATCTCCACCTGCGTCACTTGGCTGCCCAGGCGCGCAAAGGCCTGCGCCAGCTCGCAGCCGATGGGGCCGCCGCCCAGCACCAGCAGGCGCTGGGGCAGCGCCGTGAGGCCCCACACGGTGTCGCTGGTCAGGCAACCCGCCTCGCGCAAGCCCGGGATCGGCGGCACGAAGGGGCTGGCGCCGGCGGCGATGACGATGTTCTTCGTCGCCAGCTGCTGGCGCGTGCCGTCGCCTGCCGTGACTTCCACGCTCCACGGGCCGGTGATGCGCGCGTGGCCCTGCAGCACCTCCACGCCCAGGCTGGTGTAGCGCTCGACGGAATCATGCGGTTCGATCTCATGGATCACGCGCTGCACGCGCTGCATCACCGCAGCGAAATCGATCTCGGCCTGCCCGCCCGCGATGCCGAACTCGCGTGCACGCCGCACCTGCTGCACCAGGCGTGCCGCGCGGATCAGCGCCTTGCTCGGCACGCAGCCGGTGTTCAGGCAGTCGCCGCCCATGCGGTGCCCTTCCACCAGCGTGACGCGCGCCTTCACCGCGGCGGCGATGTAGGCGGTGACCAGCCCGCCCGAGCCGGCGCCGATGACCACCAGGTTGCGGTCGAAGCCGCGCGGCCGCGGCCAGCCGGCGTACACCTTGCGCCGCTCCAGCGCCCGCACACCGGCCTGCGCCAGCAGCGGGAACAGCCCCAGCAGCACGAAGCTCGCGAGCAGCCCGGGCGAGAGCACGTCGCCCGCCGAGCGGATCGCCGCCAGCTGCGTGCCGGCGTTCACGTAGACCGCCGTGCCCGCCAGCATGCCGATCTGGCTCACGAGGTAGAAGCGCGCCGCCGGCATCGGCGTCAGGCCCATCAGCAGGTTGATCAACCAGAACGGGAACACCGGCACCAGCCGCAGCGTGAGCAGGTAGAAGCTGCCGTTGCGGCGCACGCCCTCGTCGATGGGCTGCAGCGCGCGGCCGAAGCGCGACTTCAGCAGCGCGTCGCGCAGCAGGTAGCGCGACGCCAGGAAGGCCAGCAGCGCGCCCAGGCTGGACGCGAAGCTCACGAGCAGCAGGCCCCAGCCGAGCCCGAACAGCGCGCCGGCGGCCAGCGTGAGCACCGCCGCGCCCGGGATCGAGAGCGCGGCCGCCGCGACGTAGACGGCGAAGAAGAGCGCGGCCGCTGCGAGCGGGCGCGCCGCCACCTCGGCCTGCAGCGCGTCGCGGCTGGCCTTCAGCTGCTCCAGCGTCAGCAGGCTGCCCAGGTCGAAGCGCTGCCACGCCCAGGCCGCCGCCAGCGCCAGCCCCAGCGCCAGCGCCCACCCTGCCGCGCGGGCGCGGGTTCGCGTCACCGGCCGCCCACGGCGACGGGCGCCGCGGCGCTGCCTTCCAGCGCGCCGCCGCAGCTGCTGCCCTGGCCGGCGGTGCAGCCGTAGCAGTGGTCGGCCACGCGGATCGCGCTGCCGGCGGCGTCGTCGTCGAGCAGGTCGCGCAGGTGCGGGCGCGTGCTGCTGCGCAGGCGCGCGCGCAGGCCCAGCATCTGGTTGAAGTCGCAGTCGTACAGCTCGCCCTGCCAGTCCACGCTGAGCAGGCTGCGGCACATCACGGTCTCGAGGTTGTCGGCCCGGTAGGCGCCGCGCAGCAGCTGCAGGTAGCCGTCGAAGGTGCCCTTGCTGACCAGCGTGCTGCCGAAGCGCTGGATCGGCATGTTCGTCAGTGCGTACAGGTGGTTGAAGCGGATGCCGAAGTGCAGCAGCAGCTCGCGCTTGTAGTCGGCCTCCAGCGGCCCCTGCGCCGGCGGCAGCGAAGCGCCCTGCGGGTTGTAGACGAGGTTGAGCACGAGACCGGTGTCCGGGCCGCCGTAGCCCAGCGCGTTGAGCGCGCGCAGGCCGGCGATGCTGCGGTCGAACACCCCATCGCCGCGCTGGCGGTCGACGTTGGCCGGCGAATAGCACGGCAGCGATGCGGTGACCTCCACGCCCTGTTCGGCCAGGAAGGCCGCCAGGTCCTCCTGCCCGGGTTCGGACAGGATCGTGAGGTTGCAGCGATCGATGACGCGCACGCCGGCCTCGCGTGCCTGCCGGACCAGGCGCCTGAAATGCACGTTGAGCTCGGGCGCGCCGCCGGTCAGGTCCAGCGTCGCGATGCGGCGCCGGCGCAGCACCTCCACCACCAGGGCCGCCGTCTCGCCATCCATCATTTCGGTGCGCTGCGGACTGGCCGCCACGTGGCAGTGCAGGCAGCTCTGGTTGCAGCGGTAGCCCAGGTTGACCTGGAGCGTGTCCAGGGTGCGGCGCCGGATGGGCGGGAAATCGGTCGCGGCAAGCAGCGGCAGTGTGTCGTGCATGGGTTCGGTTTCCGATACGGAGCCTGAGGGTGTTCAAGCCTATTCGCCGGCGAGGGCGTGCCGGTTACAGCAGGCAGAATCGCGCCCGCCGATGTAACCGCGAAGCCGCCTCCGACGAAATGTCTCTCGACGCCAGCCCCGGCGACTTCGAGTCCGCCTTGAAGCCGTTGTGGTTGCGTGCGCAGTCGGGCGACGAATCGGCGTACCGGCAATGCCTGGGCCTGCTCGCGGCCCGACTGCGCGGCTATCTGAAGCGCCGCCTCGCCACCACGCCGGACGAGGTGGAGGACCTCGTCCAGGAGACCTTGTTGGCCCTGCATCTGCAACGCGGCACCTACGACCCGACGCTGCCGGTCAGCGCCTGGGTGGTGGCCATCGCGCGCCACAAGCTGGTCGACCTGTGGCGCCGCCAGGGGCGGCGCGAGCAGTTGCACGACCCGCTGGACGACGTCGGTGAGCATCTGCTCGTCGCCGACGAGCAGGACGCCGGCGCCACGCGCGACCTGGAGAGCCTGCTGCGGGAACTGCCCGCGGCCCAGCAGCAGGCCATCGTGCTGACCAAGATCGAAGGCCTGTCGGTCGCCGAGGCGGCGAGCCGCACCGGTGCGTCCGAGTCGGCGATCAAGGTCCAGGTCCACCGGGGCCTGAAGCGGCTGGCCGCCCTGGCCCGCGGAGGCACCCGGCGATGAGGACCGAGCAGTGGATCGATCTGCTGGCCCGCGGGGCCGGTGCGGCGCCCGCCGGCCTGGCCCTGCGGCGGCTCTCGCTGGCAGGCGCCGCGGGCTTCATGGCAAGCGCGGTGCTGGCGATTGCCTCGGCAGGCCTGATCCCATGGGCCTTGTTCGCGACACAGGTGCCGTGGACCAAGCTCGCCTACTGTGGCGCGCTCACCGCGGCCGCCGGGCTGCTGACGGCACGCCTGTCGCGGCCTGCTGCGGCCTGGAAGCCGGCCCGCGCCATGCTGCTGGGCGTGTGCGGCGTCATGCTGGCGATAGGCTGCGCAGCGCTGTGGCAGACGCCGGCCGGCGCGCGTGGCGCGGCGTTGCTCGGCCGTTCGTGGTGGGCGTGCCCGCTGGCGGTGCTGGCACTGGCGCTGCCCGCGCTGGTGGCGGTCAGCTGGGCCGTGAAGGGCCTGGCACCGACACGGCCGGCGGCCACCGGCTTGGCCTCCGGCGCTTTCGCTGGCGCGCTCAGCGCTTGCGGCTACTCGCTGGTCTGCCCCGAAGCGTCACCCGCCTTCGTGGCCGTCTGGTACACGCTGGGCATCGCGCTGACCGCGGCTGCGGGAGCCTTGATCGGCCGGCGCCTGTTCCGGTGGTGAACCCTCAACGCAAAGAAAAACGGGTCAGCTCGCATGAGCTAACCCGTTGATCTTCTTACGAATTTTGGCGCGGCTGGCAGGATTCGAACCCACGACCCCTTGGTTCGTAGCCAAGTACTCTATCCAACTGAGCTACAGCCGCGCGGAGCCTCGCAGTATAGCAGGAGCTTGAGCGGGCCCTTCAGTCCAGCGCTGCGGCCGCCTG
>JBGAHJ010000018.1:0-122543 GCA_044226255.1 Rubrivivax sp. | reverse complement strand
CCGCAGCGCGTCGCGCAGCGAGGCATGGCCGTCGCCGCGCACGGCGACCGTCTCCACCACCTCGCAGCCGATCTCGGCGGCGAGCCTGGCCGTGTCGATCACCAGGCCCTGGGCGCGCGCGGCGTCGGCCATGTTCAGCGTCACCAGCAGCGGCTTGCCGACGCGCGACAGCTCGGCGCGCAGTTCCAGCACCAGGCGCAGGCCCATGCGCAGGTTGGTGGCGTCGAGCACGGCGACCACCAGGTCCGGCATCGCCTCGCCGGCGCGCTGGCCGCGCAGCACGTCCAGCGTGACCTGCTCGTCGGGCGTCGCCGGGTCCAGGCTGTAGGTGCCGGGCAGGTCGATCACCGCGACGCTGTGCTGGGCGTCGAGCTTCGCGACGCCCACCTTGCGCTCCACCGTCACGCCGGCGTAGTTGGCCACCTTCTGGCGCGCGCCGGTCAGGCGGTTGAACAGCGCCGTCTTGCCGCAGTTGGGGTTGCCCACCAGCGCCACGGTCATGCGGCCCAGCGCCAGGTCAGACATCGATGCGTTCCACTTCGACGCAACGCGCCTCTAGCGCGCGCAGCGCGAACAGCGTGTCGCCCACCTGCACCGCCAGCGGCTCGCGGCCGCCGGGGCCGCGGCGCAGCAGGTGCACCGGTTCGCCGTCGAGGAAGCCGATCTCGGCCAGCCGGCGCAGCAGCGCCGCATCGGCCTCCGGCGCCGCGGCACGCAGCGACTTCACCGTGGCGCGCGCGCCGGATGGCAGGTCATTGAGGGAGAGCGAAGGGGGCAATTTCATCGGCGCACCGGCGAAGGAAGCACCGAGCGAGGGAACCGACTTTAATCGCAATGCGAATTGTTCGCAATTGAGCCAGGTCAAAGCCGGCGGCCCCGGCTCTTAAACTCCGGTGTTTTGTCCGGTCCCGGCGGCACCCACGGCGCGCATGCTCACCTTCCAGCAGATCATCCTGAAACTGCAGTCCTACTGGGACGCCCAGGGCTGCGCGCTGCTGCAGCCCTACGACATGGAAGTGGGTGCCGGCACCAGCCACACCGCCACCTTCCTGCGCGCCCTCGGCCCCGAGCCCTGGAAGGCGGCCTACGTGCAGCCCAGCCGGCGGCCGAAGGACGGCCGCTACGGCGAGAACCCGAACCGCCTGCAGCACTACTACCAGTACCAGGTGGTGCTCAAGCCCGCGCCGGCCAACATCCTGGAGCTCTACCTCGGCTCGCTCGAAGCACTGGGCTTCGACCTGAAGGCCAACGACGTGCGCTTCGTCGAGGACGACTGGGAGAACCCGACGCTCGGCGCCTGGGGCCTGGGCTGGGAGGTGTGGCTGAACGGGATGGAGGTGACGCAGTTCACCTACTTCCAGCAGGTGGGCGGCATCGACTGCAAGCCGATCACCGGCGAGATCACCTACGGCCTGGAGCGCCTGGCGATGTACCTGCAGGGCGTGGAGAACGTCTACGACCTGACCTTCGCGCCGGGCCTCAAGTACGGGGATGTCTACCACCAGAACGAGGTGGAGCAGAGCACCTACAACTTCGAGCACAGCGACGTGGAGTTCCTGCTGACGGCCTTCGGCGCCCACGAAAAGCAGGCGAAGCACCTGATGGAGCAGCAGCTGGCGCTGCCGGCCTACGAGCAGGTGCTCAAGGCCGCGCACACCTTCAACCTGCTGGACGCGCGAGGCGCGATCAGCGTCACCGAGCGCGCGGCCTACATCGGGCGCATCCGCAACCTGGCGCGCAGCGTCGCGGCGAGCTACCGGGACAGCCGCGCGCGCCTGGGCTTCCCGATGGCGCCGAGGGCCTGGGCCGACGAGGTGCTGGCGCAGCTGGCGAAGAAGGGGGAGGCCTGACATGACCACCCTGCTCGTCGAACTGTTCGTCGAAGAACTGCCGCCCAAGGCGCTGAAGAAGCTGGGCGAGGAATTCGCCGGGCTGCTGGCCGGCAGCCTGAAGTCGCAGGGCCTGGCGCCGGCCGACGCCGCGGTGACCGCGTACGCGTCGCCGCGCCGGCTGGCGCTGCAGGTGGCGGGCGTGGCCACGAAGGCCGCCGACCGCTCGCAGCAGGTCAAGCTGATGCCGGTGGCGGTGGCGCTGGACGCCTCGGGCCAGCCCACGCCCGCGCTGCTGAAGAAGCTGGCCGCGCTGGGTGCCGATGCGAGCGCCGTGCCGAAGCTCAAGCGCGCACCCGACGGCAAGGCCGAGGCGCTGTTCCTCGACAGCACCATCGCCGGCGCCACGCTGGCCGAAGGGCTGCAGAGGGCGCTGGACGAGGCGATCGCGAAGCTGCCGATCCCCAAGGTCATGCAGTACCAGCTGGCCGACGGCTGGACCAGCGTGAACTTCGTGCGCCCGGCGCACGGGCTGGTGGCGCTGCACGGCGAGCAGGTGGTGCCGGTGTCGGCGCTGGGCCTCGCCGCCGGCCGCACGACGCAGGGCCACCGCTTCGAGGCCGCGCAGCCGACCGTCGCGCTGCGCAACGCCGAAGCCTATGCCGGGCAACTGCGCGACGAAGGCGCGGTGATCGCGAGCTTTGGCGAGCGCCGCGCCGAACTGGTGCGGCAGCTGCAGGCGGCCGCGGCCAAGGAGGGCCTGAAGCCCATCGAGGACGAGGCGCTGCTCGACGAAGTGAGCGCGCTGGTGGAGCGCCCGAACGTGCTGCTGTGCCGCTTCGAGCCCGAGTTCCTGGCGGTGCCGCAGGAGTGCCTGATCCTCACGATGAAGGCCAACCAGAAGTACTTCCCGCTGCTCGACGCGGCGGGCAAGCTGACGGAGCGCTTCCTCATCGTCAGCAACATCCGCCCGGCCGACCCGAGCCGCGTGATCCAGGGCAACGAGCGCGTGGTGCGCCCGCGCCTGGCCGACGCCAAGTTCTTCTTCGACCAGGACCGCAAGAAGACGCTCGAGTCGCGCATCCCGCAGCTCGACAAGGTGGTCTACCACGGCAAGCTCGGCAGCCAGGGCGAGCGCGTCGTGCGCGTGCGCACGCTGGCGAAGTCCATCGGCCAGCAGATCGGTGGCGCGGCGCTGGCCCAGCAGGCCGACCGTGCCGCGCTGCTGGCGAAGGCGGACCTGCTCACCGACATGGTCGGCGAGTTCCCCGAGCTGCAGGGCGTGATGGGCGGCTATTACGCGCGCCACGACGGCGAGAACGAAGCCGTGGCGCTGGCGGTGGAAGATCACTACCGCCCGCGCTTCGCCGGCGACGAGCTGCCGCGGGGTGATGCCGCACTGGCCGTGGCGCTGGCCGACAAGCTGGAGACGCTGGCCGGCCTGTTCGCCATCGGCCAGCTGCCCACCGGCGACAAGGACCCGTTCGCGCTGCGCCGCCATGCGCTGGGCGTGCTGCGCATGCTGGTGGAACGTGGGCTGTCGCTGTCGCTGCCGGCGCTGGTGGGCGAGGCGCTGGCGCTGTTCCCGCAGGCGCCGGCCGCCACGCAGGAGACGCTGCTCAACTTCCTGTTCGACCGGCTCAACGGCTACCTGCGCGAACGCGGTTCGAGCGCGCGCGAGGTCGACGCGGTGGTCGCGGCGCGGCCGCCCTGGGCGCAGATCCCGGCGCGGCTGGCCGCTGTCCGTGCGTTTGCCGAACTGCCGGAAGCCGAGCCGCTGGCCGCGGCCAACAAGCGCGTGGGCAACATCCTGAAGAAGAGCGACGAAGCCACCGCCGTGCTCGACCCCGCGCTGCTGAAGGAGCCCGCCGAAGCCGCACTCGCGGCCGCGCTGCAGGCCGTGACACCGCAGGCCGAGGCCGCCTTCGAGCGCGGCGACTACACCGCATCGCTGCAGGCGCTGGCCGCGCTGAAGGCACCTGTCGACGCCTTCTTCGATGCCGTGATGGTCAACGCCGAGGACGCCGCGCTGCGCCGCAACCGCCTCGCACTGTTGTCGCAGCTCCACGCCGCGATGAACCGCGTGGCTGACCTTTCGCGCCTGGCGACATGACGAGCCCCCAGGCTTGTCGCTTCGCGCCTACGCCACCCCCCGAGGGGGCTCAGCCGGGCTTGGGGCGGCCCGGCGCCCGGCTGTAAGCTGCACCCGTGCACGACACCAAGCTCGTCATCCTCGGCCGCGACGGCATCCTGAACGAGTTCCGGGAAGGCCACGTGACGGCGCCCGAGGAGTGGGTGCCGGTGGAAGGCGCACTGGAAGCGGTGGCGCGCATCAACCACGCCGGCTGGCACGTGGTGGTGGCCACCAACCAGAGCGGCATCGGCCGCGGGATGATCGACATGTCGGCGGTGAACGCGGTGCATGCGCGCATGCTGCAGATGCTGCAGGCGCAGGGCGGCCGCATCGACGCCGTGTTCTTCTGCCCGCACACGCCCGAAGACCAGTGCGACTGCCGCAAGCCGCGGCCGGGCATGCTGCTGGACGTGCTGCACCGCTACGGCGTGGCCGCCGCCAGCGTGCCGGTGGTCGGCGACACCCTGCGCGACCTGCAGGCCGCGCACGCCGCCGGCTGCGAACCGCACCTCGTGCTCAGCGGCCGCGCGCGCGGCATGGCCGGCGACGACCTGCAGCAGCTGCTGGCCCAGGTGCCGCGTTCGCAGGTGCACGACAGCCTCGCCGGTTTCGCCGACTTCCTGCTGCAGCGCGACCACGTGCCCGACTCCGCCAGCGGAGGCCTGTCCTGATGCGTGTCCTGTGGGCGCTGCGCTCGGCGCTCTTCGTGCTCTGGATGGCGGTGACGGTGATCCCCTGGGGTCTGCTGATGCTGCTGCTGTCGATCTTCATCCGCGGCCCGCGCCTGTACTGGGCCACGATGATGTGGCTGCGCATGGCGATCTGGGGCTGCCGCGCGATCTGCGGCGTGCGGTACCGCGTGCAGGGCATGCAGCACCTGCCGACCAAGGCCGACACGAAGCAGGCGGTGGTGCTGGCCGCGAAGCACCAGAGCACCTGGGAAACCTTCGCGATGCCCTGCATCATGCCGCACCCGCTGGCCTACGTGTTCAAGCGCGAGCTGCTGATGATCCCGTTCTTCGGCTGGGCGATGGGCCGGCTGGACATGATCCACATCGACCGCAGCAAACGCGCCGAAGCCTGGAACAAGGTGGCCGCGCAGGGCCAGCGCCTGGCCGCCGAAGGCATCTGGGTGATCATGTTCCCGGAGGGCACGCGCACGCCGCGCGGCAGCCAGGGCACCTACAAGAGCGGCGCGTCGCGACTGGCCATCTCCACCGGCGTGCCCATCGTGCCCATCGCCGCCAGCTCGGCGAAGTGCTGGCCGCGCAAGACCTTCCTGATCCGGCCGGGCACGGTCGACGTCTCGATCGGCCAGCCCATCGCGAGCACGGGGCGCGAGCCCGACGAGCTGATGCGCGAGGTGGAGGCCTGGATCGAGGCCGAGATGCGCCGGCTCGACCCCGAGGCCTACGCCGGCTGAAGCTTCAGCGCCCGCGCGGCAGCCAGTTGTCGTCGACGTGCACGACCTCGCAGACCTCGGCGTGCGAGGGGCGCTGTTCGTTGCACGCGGCCAGCGCCGCTTCCTCGGCCTCTTCGGCCGATGCCAGCGCGCTCTTCCATCCGAACGTGCCCTTGGTGATCGCGAAGGCCTTGTGGCCGGGTGCGGCCGCGTACTCGACGTGGAAGGCGCGGTCGGCCGCCGGCTCCAGCTTCGGCGGGCCCTCGGCGGCCTTGGCCGCCGCCTCGGCCTCCTCGCTCTCGACGGCCTGGATCGCCGGCTTCAGCGCGAAGGCCACCACCAGCGCGCAGCTCACGGTGACCAGCGTCGTCACCATCTTGCTGCCCTCGTCGGGCATCTCGCCGTAGCGGTTGTCGCCATCGGTGCTGGGCACCCAGGCCAGCGCCAGCGCCACCAGCAGGCCCACGATGGGCACGGCCAGCAGCAGCGACCACCAGCCGCTGTAGCCGGCGTCGTGGCAGCGCAGCACGCACAGGCGGGTGGCGTAGAAGCCGAGCACCACGAAACACAGCCCCGCGATCGCGATGCGCGCGACCGAGGGCTGCCGCATCACGAACAGCAGCAGCAGGTAGCCCAGCAGGTAGGTCACCGCGCTGGCCTGCGCATAACCGCGGCGCGACAAGCGCCCCTTGAAGCGGAAGCCCAGCAGCGGGGGCGCCTGCTCGGCCAGGCCCGCGCCGGCCTGCACGCGCAGCTCGGGCGAAGGCGCCGGGGCGTCCGCGGGTTCGCTGCGCGGCGCGCGCACCGGCGGCGGTGCGATGAAGGCGCCGCGCGGCGCCGGCGCTTCCTGCGCCGCCAGCACCGCCTGCGCCTCGCGCGCCTCCTCGGCGGTGGGCACGAGCGCGTAGTCGGGAACGCTGATGCCGGCCAGCACCGCCGGCGCGGCCGGCACGCTGCCGCGCGTCACCGGCGGAGCCGACAGCGGCATCGGCATCGGCGCCGTGGTCGGCGGCGAATCGAGTTCGGGCTTGGGTGCCGGCGCGGGACGCGGCGGCCGCGCGGCGGATGCGGCCGGCGGGCTGCCGTCGTCGGGTTCGATCAGCAGGCGGCCGCCCAGGCTGGCGAACTGGCGCTTGTGCCGGTGCGCGCGCTCCTCGTCGACGCCCCGCTTGAGCACCACGCGACGGCCCGAGAACAGGTTCTCGAGGCGCACGGCGTCGAGCCTCATGTGCTCGCCCACCTGGCGCCGTACGTCGTCCGGGTCGAATCCCTCCAGCGTCTCGCCTTCGAAGACGAGTTGAAAATGCTTGCTCATCAGGCAGCTTCGGTGGCGCGCCTGCGCGCCATGCAGCCGACGATTATGGGAGCCGGTCGAGCCCCCGGCGAAGGCGCGGAAGTGTGCGGAACTGCACGATTCGTGACCAGCCGCTAACGCGGCGGCCTCAGCGCCCGAACGGCGCGGCCCAGCCGGTCCAGTGCTTCGGCAGGGGCGCCGCGTAGTCGCCGCGCTTGTCGGTGCGCAGTCCCAGGGCCGCCAGCGCCTCGGCGAACTTCACCGCGGCCGAGACGCCGTCGACCACCGGCACGCCCAGGCGCTGCTGCAGCGTGCCGCACAGCGCCGCCATGCCGCCGCAGCCCAGCACGATGGCGCCGCTGCGGTCGGCCGCCAGCGCAGAGCGCGCGGCGGCCTCGATCTGCGCCACGGTTTCCTCGCCGCAGTGTTCGAGCGCCAGCACCGGGATGTCGGTGCCGTGGATGCCGCGGCAGCTGCGCTCGAAGCCGTAGCGCTGCACCAGGCGCTCGGCGATCACGCAGGTGCGTGTCATGGTGGTCACCACCGAGAACCCGGTGGCCAGGAAGCTGGCGGCGTGGAACGCGGCCTCGGCGATGCCGAGCACCGGCGCGGCGGTCATTTCGCGTGCGGCGTCGAGGCCGGGGTCGCCGAAGCAGGCGATCACCACGGCGTCGAAGCCTTCGCCCGCCGCCGCGTGCATCTGCTCGGCCACGCCGGCGGCGCCGAAGGCCTCGTCGAACTGGCCCTCGATCGAGACCGGACCGAAGGTCGGGTTGCGGCCGATGACCTCGGTGCCCGGCGCCGCCACCCGCTGCGCCTCGGCGCTCATCCCGGCGGTCATGGCGGCCGAAGTGTTGGGGTTGATCAGCAGCAGCTTCATGGTTCGTACCGGTGTCCGTCGCGGTGCATTCTGCATACAACCTGGGCACCCGACGGTGCGCGGGCTCCAGCCTGGGGCGCAGCAAGCGTCGGGCCAAGCGTGCACCCGTGGCACATGCATTGCGTAAGTCCGCCGACGATGACCCCCCGCACCGACCTCGTCCTCGAACGCCTGTCCAAGCACTACGGCGCCGCGGTGGCCGTGGCTGGCGTGGACCTGACCATCGAGGCCGGCCGCTACTGCTGCCTGCTGGGCCCGTCGGGCTGCGGCAAGACCAGCACGCTGCGCATGATCGCCGGGCACGAGGAGCCGACGTCCGGCCGCATCACGCTCGGCGGGCGCGAGATCACGCACCTGTCGCCGGCCGAACGCGGCACCGCGATGATGTTCCAGAGCTACGCGCTGTTCCCGCACCTGTCCGTGCTGGACAACGTGGCGTTCAGTGCGCGCATGAAGGGCGTGGCCAGGACCGAGCGCGAGGCGCGCGCGGGCGAGCTGCTGAAGCTCGTGCACATGGAGGCCTATGCGGGGCGGCTGCCGGCGGCGCTGTCCGGCGGTCAGCAGCAGCGCGTGGCGCTGGCGCGCGCACTGATGTCGCAGCCGCAGGTGCTGCTGCTGGACGAACCGCTGTCGGCGCTGGACCCGTTCCTGCGCGTCAAGATGCGGGCCGAACTCAAGCGCTGGCACCGCGACCTGGGCATGAGCTTCGTGCACGTGACGCACAGCCAGGAAGAGGCGATGGCGCTGGCCGACCTGGTGGTGGTGATGAACCACGGCCGCATCGAGCAGGCCGGCAGCGCGCGCGAGGTGTTCGAGAAGCCGCGCACCGAGTTCGTGGCGCGCTTCATCGGCGCGCACAACGTCATCCCCACGCCCGCCGGCAAGGTGGCGGTGCGCAGCGACCGGCTGCAGCTGGTGGCGCCCGGCGAGGGCGGCCTGCCGGTGACCGTCACCGCCGTCGAGTACCAGGGCCAGGTGGTGCAGGTGCACCTGCTGGCCGAAGGCGCGAGCGTGGCCGCCGACCAGGCGGCCGACGACAGCGTGGACCGCAGCGCGTGGATCGCCGCGCTGACCGACAGCGCCTTCCACGCGCAGCCGCTCGAACCCGGCCAGCGCGTGTGCATGCGCTGGTCCGACGCCGAGGCGCACCCGCTGGCCGCCTGATCTTCCCCCGAACAACCAGGAGCGAGAGAACCATGACGCAAGACGACAAGACCCCCGGCACCACGCGCCGCACCCTGCTGAAGGCCGCCGCGGCCACGACCGTCGGCGGTACGGGCCTGGCCGGCTTCCCCTTCGTGCACGCGCAGGAGAAGGTGACGCTGCGCTACCTGGGCACCGCGGTGAACCAGGACAAGAAGATCGCCGAGAAGTTCGAGGCCGACACCGGCATCAAGATCCAGTACGTGGCGGTGACCACCGACGACGTCACCAAGCGCGCCGTCACGGCGCCGAACAGCTTCGACCTCATCGACACCGAGTACTTCAGCCTCAAGAAGATCATCCCCACCGGCAACCTGCTGGGCATCGACACCAAGCGCATCAAGAACGCCGACAAGATCACCACGCTGTTCACGAAGGGCGAGGTGGCGGGGAGGAAGGTGGGCGACCAGGGCACTGCGCCGAAGAAGGTGATGTACCTGCCCAAGGCCGATGCCAAGACCTTCAGCGCCGAGCCGACGCCCTTCATGACGCTGATCCCGACGGTCTACAACGCCGACACGCTGGGCATCCGGCCCGACCTGATCAAGCGCCCGATCGAGAGCTGGAAGGAGCTGCTGAACCCCGAGTTCAAGGGCAAGGCCGCCATCCTGAACATCCCGTCGATCGGCATCATGGACGCGGCGATGGTGGTGGAGGCGATGGGCCTCTACAAGTACCCCGACAAGGGGAACATGACGAAGAAGGAAATCGACCTCACGATCAAGACGCTGATCGAGGCCAAGAAGGCCGGCCAGTTCCGCGCGCTGTGGAAGGACTTCAACGAGAGCGTGAACCTGATGGCCAGCGGCGAGGTGGTGATCCAGTCGATGTGGTCGCCCGCGGTGACGGCCGTGCGCACGAAGGGCATCGCCTGCACCTTCCAGCCGCTGAAGGAAGGCTACCGCGCATGGGCCGCGGGCTTCGGCATCCCGAAGGGCCTCACCGGCAAGAAGGCCGATGCGGCCTACGAGTTCATCAACTGGTTCCTCGACGGCTGGGCCGGCGCCTACCTGAACCGCCAGGGCTACTACAGCGCGGTGCTGGAAACCGCCAAGGCCAAGATGGAAGCCTACGAGTGGGCCTACTGGATGGAAGGCAAGGCCGCCACGCAGGACATCAAGAGCCCGAACGGCGATGTGCTGGCCAAGGCCGGCGCGGTGCGCGACGGCGGCAGCTACGAGCAGCGCATGGGCGGCATCGCCTGCTGGAACGCCATCATGGACGAGAACGTCTACATGGTCCAGAAATGGAATGAGTTCGTCGCGGCCTGACTCGGGCATGCGCAAGGGCACCGCCGCCTGGCTGCAGGCCATGCCGCTGGCGGCGGTGTTCGTGGTCTTCTTCCTGGTGCCGCTGGCGCTGATCGTCACGGTCAGCTTCTGGCGCGCCACCGACTACGAGCTGATCCCGGCCTTCACGCTGCAGAGCTACGTCGATCTCTTCAACGAGGTCACGCTGCGCACCTACCTCAGCACGCTGAAGTTCTGCGTGCTGGTGTGGCTGCTGACGTTCCTGATCGGCTTCACGGTGGCCTACTTCCTGGCCTTCCACGTGAAGAGCACGCTGTGGCAGACGGTGCTCTTCATCCTGTGCACGGTGCCGTTCTGGACCAGCAACGTGATCCGCATGATCAGCTGGATCCCGCTGCTCGGGCGCAACGGGCTCGTGAACCAGTCGCTGGTCGGCATGGGCTTGGTCGAGCAGCCGATCGAATGGCTGCTGTTCAGCGACTTCTCGGTGACGCTGGCCTTCGTGCACCTCTACACGATGTTCATGATCGTGCCGATCTTCAACAGCATGATGCGCATCGACCGCGCGCTGCTGGAAGCCGCGCGCGACAACGGCGCCAGCGCCTGGCAGACGGTGCTGCACGTGGTGCTGCCGCTGTGCAAGACCGGCATCATCATCGGCAGCATCTTCGTGGTGGCGCTGGTGATGGGCGACTTCATCACGGTCGGCGTGATGGGCGGCCAGCAGATCGCCAGCGTCGGCAAGACCATCCAGGTGCAGGCCGGTGTGCTGCAGTTCCCGGCTGCCGCCGCCAATGCGGTGGTGCTGCTGGCGGTGGTGCTGCTGATGATCTGGGCGCTGATGCGACTGGTCGATCTGAGGAAGGAACTGTGAGGAGGCCGCTCAGCTTCTGGCTGCTCGCGGCCTTCTTCGCCGCCTTCGTGCTGTTCCTCTACGGCCCGATGTTCGCGATCTTCGTGCTCAGCTTCCAGGGCCCGGAAGGCGGCCTGACCTTCCCGCTGCGCGGCCTCTCCCTGCACTGGTTCGGCGTGCTGTGGGAAGGCATCGGCACGGTGGACATCGGCGCCGCATTCCGCCGTTCGCTCGCGCTCGGCTCGGTGGTGATGGCGCTCACCGTGCTGCTGTCGCTGCTGGCAGGCCTGGCCTACCGCAAGAGGCTGCCCGGCGGCAGCGGCCTCTTCTACGTCGTCGTCGCGAGCCTGATCATGCCGAGCATCATCGTCTCGCTCGGCATCGGCCTGATGTTCCGGCTGCTGGACGGCGCCATCAAGGGCTGGCTGGAGGCGCATGCGCCCGCAGCGCTCGAGACCTGGACCAGCGCGCTGGGCCTGTTCACCTCCGGCCTCGGGGCGCAGCTCACCTGGACGCTGCCCTTCGGGCTCTTGATCATGTTCGCCGTGTTCAACCGCTTCAACCCGGCCTACGAGGAAGCGGCGCGCGACCTCGGCGCCACGCCCTGGCAGGGCCTGCGCCACGTGGTGCTGCCGCTGATCGGGCCCAGCCTTGTGGGCATCGGCATGTTCGGGTTCACGCTGAGCTGGGACGAGATCGCGCGTTCGTCGCAAGCCCTGGGCGACGTCAACACGCTGCCGCTGGAACTGCAGGGGCTGACCACCACCGTCACCACGCCCGTGATCTATGCGCTCGGCACCGTCACCACGGTCGTCTCGTTCGCGGTGATGGGCGTCACGCTCGCGGTGGTGGCCCTGTGGCGGCGCCGCGCACGGGGCCGGTAGATAGAATCGCGGCTCATGCCGCTCGGGCCCTCCGCTTCGCCGTCGTCGATGCAGCTGTCGCTGTTCGATGACGCGCCGCCGGTGCGGCCGCCGGCCGCCGCTGCGCCGCCGCCGGCACCCGCCGCGCCCCCGAGCACCCGCTTCAGCCACCCGAACCCACAGCGCGAGATCGTGCTCGGTGCGCACCGCGTCGCCTATGCGCTGCGCCGCTCGCGCCGCCGCAGCATCGGTTTCGTCGTCGGCCCCGAGGGGCTGGCGGTCAATGCGCCGCGCTGGGTGGGTGTCGGCGAGATCGAGTCGGCCTTGCGCGAGAAGGCGGCGTGGATCCTGCGCAAGCTGCACGAGCAGCGCGAGCGCGGCCGCCGGCTGGAGGCCGCGCGTGTGGACTGGCACGACGGCACCCGGATCCCCTTCCTGGGCACCCCGGTGACCGTGGTGCTGGACGGCCGGACCACCGGCGCCGTGCTCGAAGCGGAGTCCGAGGACGGAACGCGGCGCCTCCATCTGGGCCTTCCGCCCACTTCCGAGCCATCCCAGATCCGCGACGCCGTGCAGAGCTGGCTGCAGCGCCAGGCCCGCCGGATCTTCGAGGAGCGCTGCGCGCACTTCGCGCAGCGGCTGAACGTGCGCGTGAAGCGCCTGTCGCTCAGCTCGGCGGCCACGCGATGGGGCAGCGCCAGCGCCGATGGCGCGATCCGGCTCAACTGGCGGCTGGTGCATTTCGCGCTGCCGGTGATCGACTACGTCGTCGCGCACGAACTGGCCCACCTGCGCGAGATGAACCACAGCCCCGCCTTCTGGGACGTCGTGCGCTCGGCGATGCCTGACTTCGAAAGCGTGCGGGGCACGCTGCGCGACGAGGTGCTCCCGGTCTTCGACTGAGCGCCGACGTCGACTACCCCCTTTCGGGTGTGGCGCGCAGCGACGTATTCACGGCCTATCCACCAACAGGTGGATGTCATCGGCGGGCTGCGGCAGCGAAAATCCTGCCCAGTTAGTTGTCATCACTTCAGCCACCAGAAGGCACAAAAAACAGGGAAGTCCGGTCAGGGAGGCCGGACGCAACGGCAGTCAGGTTCACACCTGCACTGCCGTTGTTCATTCTGGTGCCTGCTTGTCGTGCGCCACGCTGCGCCAGCGCAGCACGCCGTCGGCACCAGGTTCGGCCAGCAGGCGGCCGGCGTTGGCAAGCGCATGCACATGGGCGATGGCCTCGCCCATTGCAAACGTTGTCTGGTGCAGGTCCAGCGGACGCCGGAACAGCACGGGCAGCAACTCCGCGGCTGATCGCGCGGTCTTGGCGCAGGCCGCCAGCACGTCGGCGAACCGTTCCGCGTGGTGCTGTTCGAGCTGCCCGATGCGCTCGTGCAGCCCACGGAAGGGCTTGCCGTGCGAGGGCAGCACCAGCGTGTCGGCCGGCAGCGCGCGCATCGCGGCGATCGAGCGCAGGTACAGCGGCAGCGGATCGGCCTCGGGCTCGATGTCGATCACGCTGACGTTGGTGGAGATGCGCGGCAGCACCATGTCGCCCGAGATCAGCACGCCCAGGTCTTCGCTGAAGAGCGCGATGTGTTCCGGCGCGTGCCCGTAGCCGGCGATGCAGCGCCAGCGGCGACCGCCGATCCCGACCTCCATCCCGTCCATCAGCCGCCGGAACCGCGCCGGCACCTGCGGCACCATGCTCGCGTAGTAGTTCGAACGCGCGCGCACCTTCTGGAGCGATTCGGGGTCCACGAGCCCGTGGCGCGCGAAGAAGCGCGCGGCGCTGTCGCCGCCGAAGCCGGTGGTCGACTGGCTGGCCATGCGCGCGGCATTCCAGTCGGTGGCGCTGATCCACAGCCGGCACTCGCGCTCGGGCGTGCTCCAGCGATCGCACAGCCAGTGGGCGAGCCCCACGTGGTCGGGGTGCATGTGGGTGACGATCACGCGCAGCACCGGCAGGCCCTGCAGTTCCTGCTCGAACACCTGCTGCCAGGCGGCGCGCGTGCCGTCGTTGGCGATGCCGCAGTCCACGACCGTCCAGCCGTCGATGCCGTCCTGCCCATCGCGCAGCAGCCACAGGTTGATGTGGTCCAGCGCGAACGGCAGCGCCATGCGCAGCCAGCGCACGCCGGGCGCGACCTCGCGGCTGGAGCCCGGCGCGGGCAGGGTCTCGCCGAAGGGGTAGGCGAGGGCGCTCTCCTGCGGGTTGCTCATGGGATGACCTTCGCTCTGCGCGCTACGGAATGAGCGCCTGGGGGCGGCCCGGCGCGCTCATGGCTCTATATTCGCGGCTGGATTTACGTTTACGTCAACGTCAACCGCAGTCTAACAACCATGCCCCGCAGCGCGGCCCGCACCTTCACGATCACCGAACTGGCCACCGAGTTCGACATCACCGCCCGCGCGATCCGCTTCTACGAGGACGTGGGCCTGCTGATGCCGCAGCGCGCCGGCCGCAACCGGGTCTACTCGCAGCGCGATCGCACGCGGCTCAAGCTCACGCTGCGCGGCAAGCGGCTGGGCCTGAGCCTGCAGGAGATCAAGCAGCTGGTCGACCTCTACGACTCGCCCAGCGACACCGCGCCGCAGCTGCAGGCCTTCCTCGGCGTGTTGGCGCAGCACCGCAGCCTGCTGGAACAGCAGCGCGAGGACATCGAGATCACGCTGGCCGAGATCGCCCAGCACGAGACCCGCTGCCGCAGCCTGCTGGCCACGGCGCGACCCGCACGCCCACGTTCAACCCCCAGAACCATCAGAACCACCGGAGACCGCCCATGAACCTGCCCGGCCTGAACTTCCAGCTCGGCGAAGACATCGACGCCCTGCGCGACGCCGTGCGCGCCTTCGCCGAAGCCGAGATCGCGCCGCGTGCGGGCGATGTCGACAGGAACGACCAGTTCCCGATGGACCTGTGGCGCAAGATGGGCGAACTCGGCGTGCTCGGCATCACCGTGCCGGAGGCCTACGGCGGCGCCAACATGGGCTACCTCGCGCACATGGTGGCGATGGAGGAGATCAGCCGTGCCAGCGCGTCGATCGGCCTCAGCTACGGCGCGCACAGCAACCTGTGCGTGAACCAGATCAAGCGCAACGGCAGCGAGGCGCAGAGGCAGAAGTACCTGCCCAAGCTGATCAGCGGCGAGCACGTCGGCGCGCTGGCGATGAGCGAGCCGGGTGCCGGCAGCGACGTGATCAGCATGAAGCTGAAGGCCGTCGACAAGGGCGGCTACTACGTGCTCAACGGCAGCAAGATGTGGATCACCAACGGCCCCGACGCCGACACGATGGTGGTCTACGGCAAGACCGAGCCCGAGCTGGGCGCGCGCGGCGTCACCGCCTTCATCGTCGAGAAGGGCATGAAGGGCTTCTCCACCGCGCAGAAGCTCGACAAGCTGGGCATGCGCGGCTCGCACACCGGCGAGATGGTGTTCCAGGACGTCGAGGTGCCGGCCGAGAACGTGCTCGGCACGCTCAACGGCGGCGCCAGGGTGCTGATGAGCGGCCTCGACTACGAACGCGCGGTGCTCGCCGCCGGCCCGATCGGCATCATGCAGGCGGTGATGGACAACGTGGTGCCCTACATCCACGACCGCAAGCAGTTCGGCCAGAGCATCGGCGAGTTCCAGCTGATCCAGGGCAAGGTGGCCGACATGTACACCGTGCTGCAGGCCGGCCGCGCCTTCTGCTACACGATCGGCAAGAACCTCGACATGCTCGGCGCCGAGCACGTGCGGCAGGTGCGCAAGGACTGCGCCAGCGTCATTCTCTGGTGCGCCGAGAAGGCCACCTGGATGGCCGGCGAAGGCATCCAGATCTTCGGCGGCAACGGCTACATCAACGAGTACCCGTTGGGGCGGCTGTGGCGCGACGCGAAGCTCTACGAGATCGGCGCCGGCACCAGCGAGATCCGCCGCATGCTGATCGGGCGCGAGCTGTTCGCGGAGACGATGTGAGTCCCGCGCTGCCGACGCTGGCGGGCACGCGCTGCACGCTGCGGCCGCTGCGCCCGTCCGACGCCGCCTCGCTGCAGCGCCACGCCGACGATCCGGCGGTGGCCTACAACCTCTTCGACGGTTTCCCGCAGCCCTACACGCGCCAGCAGGCCGAGGCCTGGTGCGGCGGCGGGCACGCCGACCCGGCCTTCGGCCACGTGCTGGGCATCGTGCCCGAGCGCGACGAGGTGGCCGGCTGCATCAGTGTCGCGCCGCAGACGGGCCTATGGGGCTGCAGCGCGGTGGTGGGCTACTGGCTGGGCCGGGCCTACTGGCGGCGTGGCGTCACGAGCGAGGCGCTGGCGCTGATCAGCGCCTGGTCCTGGGCCGCGTTGCCGCAGGTGAGCCGGCTGTGGATGCCCATCTTCGCCCGCAACGAAGGCTCGCAGGGTGTCGCGCGCCGCGCCGGCTACCGGCTCGAGGGCACGCAGGCGCTGGCGATCCGCAAGGCCGGCTGCGCGATCGACGCCGTCAGCTACGGCCTCGGCCGCCCCGGCGCCACGGCCGGTTCATGGCCGCTGCCTACACTCGACGCATGAGCACCACCCCGACCCCGAACGACGACGACGCGGACATCCGCGTGCTGCTGGAGAACAACCGCCGCTGGGCCGCTGCCACCGAGCAGCGCGAGCCCGGCTTCTTCACGCGGCTGGCGCAGCAGCAGACGCCCAAGTACATGTGGATCGGCTGTGCCGACAGCCGCGTGCCGGCCAACGAGATCACCGGGCTGGATCCGGGCGAGGTGTTCGTGCACCGCAACGTCGCCAACGTGGTGGTGCACTCCGACCTCAACGCGCTGTCGACGATCCAGTTCGCGGTGGAACACCTCAAGGTGCGCCACATCATCGTCGTCGGCCACTACGGCTGCGCCGGCGTGCGCGCGGCGATGCGCGGCATGCGCGTGGGCCTGGCCGACAACTGGCTGCGCCACGTGGCCGACGTGAAGCTGCGCCACCGCAAGCGCCTGCACCACCTGCCGGCCGAGGAGCAGGAAGACGTGCTCTGCGAGATGAACGTCATCGAGCAGGTGGGCAACGTGGCGCTGTCCACCGTGATCCAGGACGCCTGGGCGCGCGGCCAGCCGGTGGCGGTGCACGGCTGGGTCTACGGCCTGAAGGACGGCCTGGCGAAGGACCTGGAGGTGACGATGGACGACCCGAAGACCGTGGTGCAGGTGTTCGCGCGCGCGATCAAGCGCTACCCGCGCGAGGAAGGCCCCACCTCGTTCGGCGAACTCGACTGAACCACGCGCGCCACGCATGTTCCCGCACCAGCTCGCCGACAAGAACGCGTTCCGCATCGCGCAGGCGCTGATCGAGGGCTTCAACCGCCACTACCGGCTGTTCCGCGAGACCAGCGCAGCCGCCAAGCGCCGCTTCGAGGAGGCCGACTGGCACGGCCAGCAGCGCGCGCAGCGCGAGCGCATCGAGTTCTACGACCAGCGCGTCAACGAGGCGGTGGACCGGCTGCGCAGCGAGTTCGCGATCGACGCGCTGTCGATGGACACCTGGCAGCAGGCCAAGCTGCACTACATCGGCCTGCTGGTCGACCACCACCAGCCCGAACTGGCCGAGACCTTCTTCAACTCGGTGACGGCCAAGCTGCTGCACCGCAGCTACTTCCGCAACGACTTCATCTTCGTGCGGCCGGCGGTCAGCACCGAGTACATCGAGAACGACGAGCCGGCCTCGCTGCCCACCTACCGCGCCTACTACCCGACCAAGGACACGCTGCGCGAGACCTGGGCCCGCATCGTCAACAACTTCCGGCTGCAGCGCGATTTCGAGGACCTGGAGCGCGACGTCGAGAACGTGGTGCAGGCGATGCTCGCCGAGCTGGGCGGCTTCAAGCAGCGCACCAACTTCCAGATCCAGGTACTGGCGAGCCTGTTCTACCGCAACAAGGGCGCCTACCTCGTCGGCAAGATCATCAACGGCTTCACCGAGACGCCGGTGGCGCTGCCCATCCTGCACGGCCCATCGGGCAAGCTGGTGATCGACGCGGCGCTGTTCGGCGAGGACGACCTGCTGATGATCTTCAGCTACGCCCGCGCCTACTTCATGGTGGACATGGAGATCCCGTCGGCCTACGTGCAGTTCCTGCGCGGCCTGATGCCGCGCAAGCCGCGCGCCGAGCTCTACAACGCCATCGGCCTGCAGAAGCACGGCAAGAACCTCTTCTATCGCGACTTCCTGGCCCACCTGCGCCACAGCAGCGACAAGCTGCGCATCGCGCCCGGCATCAAGGGCATGGTGATGCTGGTGTTCGACCTGCCGTCGTTCCCCTACGTCTTCAAGGTCATCAAGGACTTCTACCCGCCGCAGAAGGACACCACGCGCGAGCAGATCAAGGGCAAGTACCTGCTGGTGAAGCAGCACGATCGTGTGGGCCGCATGGCCGACACGCTGGAGTACAGCAACGTCGCGTTCCCGCGCCACCGCTTCGAGGAGGAGCTGGTCCAGGAGCTGAAGCACTTCTGCCCCAGCCTGCTGGAAGAGGACGGCGACGTGCTGGTGGTCAAGCACCTGTACATCGAGCGCCGCATGATCCCGCTCAACATCCACCTGCAGGAAGCCGGCCCCGAGAGCCTGGAGCACGCGGTCGTGGAGTACGGCAACGCGATCAAGGACCTGGTGGCCGCCAACATCTTCCCGGGCGACATGCTGTGGAAGAACTTCGGCGTCACGCGCCACGGCAAGGTGGTGTTCTACGACTACGACGAGATCGAGTACCTCACCGACTGCAACTTCCGCCGCGTGCCCGCGCCGCGCAACGAGGAAGACGAGATGAGCGGCGAGATCTGGTACACGGTCAACAAGGGCGACGTGTTCCCCGAGACCTTCGGCCCCTTCCTGCTCGGCAACACGCAGGTGCGCGAGATCTTCATGGCGCACCACGCCGACCTGCTCGACGCCGCGTTCTGGCAGGGGCACAAGGAGCGCATCCTGGCCGGCCACGTGCACGACGTGTTCCCGTACGAGCCGGGCAAGCGCTTCGTGTCGACGCCTCGAAAGGCCGCTGCGTGACCTGGCGTGACTGGCTGGAACTGGCCAGCTTCGCCGTCACGGTGGTCGGCCTGCCGTTCGCGATCTGGGTCTTCGCGACCCAGCAGCGGGCCGAGCGCGAGAACGAGGAGGAGGAGGCCTACCTGCGGCTGGCCGACGCCTACAACGACTTCCTGAAGATCGTGCTGGCCAACAGCGACCTGCAGCTGCGCACCGCCAGCCCGCTGCCGAACCCCACGCCCGAGCAGCGCGAGCGCATGCTGGTGATCTTCGACATGCTGATCTCGCTGTTCGAGCGTGCCTTCCTCGTCGCCTGGAAACCCGAGATGACGCCCAGCGAACAGCGGCGCTGGAACTCGTGGGACGACTACATGCACGAATGGTGCCGCCGCGAGGATTTCGCCAACGCGCTACCCTTCCTGCTGCGCGGCGAGGACCCCGAATTCCAGCGCTACATCCAGCGCGTGGCCGCCGAGGAAGGCGGCCATTCCCTCGTCACCGCATCCCACCCTTCCTGAAGGAGCCTGCCATGCCTGCCGAAGATCCCGTCGTCATCGTCTCCGCGGCCCGCACACCCATCGGCGGCCTGCTCGGCGACTTCGCGAACCTGGCCGCCTGGGAACTGGGCGGCGTGGCGGTGAAGGCCGCGGTGGAGCGCGCGCGCATCCCGGGCGACGCGGTGGACGAGGTGCTGCTCGGCAACTGCCTGATGGCGGGCCAGGGCCAGGCCCCGGCGCGCCAGGCGGCGCTGAAGGCCGGGCTGCCGCAGAGCGCCGGCGCCGTGACGCTCAGCAAGATGTGCGGCAGCGGCATGCGCGCGATGATGTTCGCGCACGACATGCTGGCCGCCGGCAGCGCCGGCGTGATGGTGGCCGGCGGCATGGAGAGCATGACCAACGCGCCGCACCTGTTGTTCGCGCGCAAGGGCATCAAGTACGGCGCCGCGCAGATGTTCGACCACATGGCGATGGACGGCCTGGAGGACGCCTACGAGCGCGGCAAGGCGATGGGCGTGTTCGCCGAGAGCTGCGCCGCCAAGTACGCGTTCACGCGCGAGGCACAGGATGCCTACGCGATCGCCAGCACCACGCGCGCCAGGAAGGCCAACGAGGACGGCAGCTTCGACTGGGAGATCGCCCCGGTGGCGCTGCCGGGCAAGGGCGGCGAGACGCTGGTGAAGTTCGACGAGCAGCCCTTCAAGGCCAAGCTCGACAAGATCCCCACGCTCAAGCCCGCGTTCAAGAAGGACGGCACCATCACCGCGGCCAACGCCAGCAGCATCAGCGACGGCGCGGCGGCGCTGGTGATGATGCGCGAGAGCACCGCCAGGCAGATGGGCCTGGCGCCCATCGCCCGCATCGTCGGCCACGCGGTGCACGCGCAGGCACCCGAGTGGTTCAGCACCGCGCCGGCCGGCGCGATCGAGAAGGTGCTGAAGAAGAGCGGCTGGCAGTCCGGCCAGGTGGACCTGTGGGAAGTGAACGAAGCCTTCGCCGCGGTGACCATGGCCGCGATGGCCGAGTTCAAGCTGCCGCACGAGATCGTCAACGTGCACGGCGGCGCCTGCGCTTTAGGCCACCCGATCGGCGCCAGCGGCGCGCGCATCGTCGTCACCCTGCTGGGCGCGCTGAGGAAGCAAGGCAAGAAGCGTGGCGTGGCGGCGCTGTGCATCGGCGGCGGCGAAGCCACGGCGCTGGCCGTCGAGATGTTCTGACGTGAGCGGCCTGCTGCCCGGCCCGGCCGAGGCCGCGGTGTTCGCCACCGCGGTGTTCGTGCTCAACGCGACGCCCGGCGTGGACTTCCTGCTGACAGTGAGCCGCACGCTGCAGGGTGGCGCGCGCGCCGGCGTCGCGGCGGCGCTCGGCATCAACGCCGGCTGCGTGGTGCATGCGCTGGCGGCCGCCTTCGGGTTGGCGGCGTTGATGGCGCTGCACCCGGGCGCGTTCCGCGTGGTGCAGGGGGCGGGCGCGGCCTATCTCGTCTGGCTCGGCGTCGGCATGCTGCGCCAGGCGTGGAAGCCCGGTGAGGCCGGTGCCGCGGCGGCGGACGCCGCGCCGCGCAGCCGCTGGGCCGACTTCCGCAGCGGCGTGCTCACCAACGTGCTGAACCCCAAGGTGGCGCTGTTCTTCCTGGCCTTCCTGCCGCAGTTCGTGCCGGCGGGCTCGCCTGCCCCGACGCTGTCGTTCCTGCTGCTCGGCGCGTGGTTCATCGCGCAGAGCCTGGTGTTCCTGCTGGTGCTGGTGGCGCTGGCGGCGCGGCTGAAGCGCCTGAACGCTTCGCCGGTCGCGCGCCGGGTGCTGAACGCGCTGGGCGGCGCGCTGTTCATCGGCCTGGCCGTGCGCCTGAGCCGGCCGGTCAGCGCCTGAAGCCTCAGGCGAGGTGGCGCAGCAGCCCCATGGCGGCGGCGGGCGCCTTCTCCTTCGCGCCGCTGATGAAGAACATGAACACGTCGCGCGGCGCGGCAGCGCGCGGCGCTTCCACGCGCGGCAGCCCGCTGGGCTCGCCGCCGTCGCGCCAGACACGCGCGCAGGCCGCCAGGCTCGAAAGTACCGCGGGGCTGACGCCTTCCGGCTCGCTCGCATCGGTGCGCATCACGCGGGCGTAGACGAAGTCGCCGGTGATGTCGGCGAAGGCCGGGTAGTCGTCGGACTCGGTGAAGACGGTGGCCACGCGGTGGCGGCGCGCCAGATCCAGGTACTCGGCGCAGCGGAACGACTCGTGCCGCACGTCCATCGCATGGCGCAGCGGGATGCCGCTCACTTCCGCCGGCAGCAGGCGTATGAAGGCCTCGAAGTCGGCCGCGTCGAAGCGCTTGGTCGGCGCGAACTGCCAGACGATGGGGCCGAGCTTGGCGCGCAGCTCGGCGATGCCGCTGCCGCAGAAGTGGCGTATCGAATCGCCGGCCTCGGCCAGCACGCGCCGGTTGGTGGCGAAGCGGTTGGCCTTCAGCGTGAACACGAAGTCGTCCGGTGTCTCGTCGCGCCACTTCGCGAAGGTGGCCGGCTTCTGCGTGCTGTAGTAGGTGCCGTTGATCTCGATCGTCGTGAGCTTGCGGCTCGCGTACTCCAGCTCGCGCGCGTGCGGCCAGCCGGCGGGGTAGAAGTTGTCGCGCCAGGGCTCGAAGGTCCAGCCACCGACGCCGACGCGGATGTTGTTCTGGCTCATGGGTGCTTTCGCGGTTAGGCTGCGGCGATGGTTGCCGCTGCACGCTCATTGTCACTGTCGCTGGCCTACGCGGAAGAGGCCTCCGTGTCGGCGCTGTTGACGCTGCCGCCGACGGACCCGCCGCGGGCCGCGCTCGTGCTGGGCCACGGCGCCGGCGCCGGGATGACGCATGCCTTCATGCAGCAGCTGGCCGATGGGTATGCGGCGCGCGGCATCGCGACGCTGCGCTACCAGTTCGCCTACATGGAGCGCGGTTCGAAGCGCCCCGATTCGCCGCCGCTGGCCCACGCCGTGGTGCGCGCCGCGGTGGCCGAAGCCGCGCGCCGGCTGCCCGGCGTGGCGCTGCTGGCCGGCGGCAAGTCGTTCGGTGGCCGCATGACCTCGCAGGCGCAGGCCCTCGAGCCGCTGCCCGGCGTGCGCGGGCTCGTCTTCGTCGGCTTCCCGCTGCACCCCGCCGGCAAGCCGGGCACTGAGCGCGCCGACCACCTGGATCGCGTGATGCTGCCGATGCTGTTCCTGCAGGGCACGCGCGACGAACTGGCGGAGCTGCACTTGCTGCACGGCGTGCTCGAACGGCTGGGCCCGCGTGCGCGGCTCGTGAGCTTCGACGACGCCGACCACGCCTTCCACGTGCGCGCCAGCAGCGGCAGCAACGACGCGGCGGTGATGACGCGGCTGCTCGACGAGAGCGCGGCCTGGATGCACGCGCTCGTCGCCTGAGCGCCTAGCGCGAAGGCGCCGTCACCTCGAAGCTGCCGACGAACACCTCCTGCCCGGCGCCGGACAGGCGCAGCACCACGTGCTCGTCCTTCTGCTCCGGCGTGCCGAAGCCGGTGGCCAGCCACAGCATCAGCGTGGTGTACGGCGAGATCAGCTGCTGGCGGTGGCCGTAGAACTGCGCGCGCACCTCGTAGCGGCCGGGCTTGGCGAAGCGCAGCGCGAATTCCTCGGGGCCGTAGCCGCCGGTGAAGTCGCGCGACATCGCGCCACCCTGGTAGGTGAGGCGGTGGCCGTAGAAGGCGCGCTCGCCGTTCGGGTCGGTCACCCAGAGATCGATGTCGGTGTTGTCGGCGTCCCAGCTCAGCACCGCGCGCAGGTCCAGCGGCAGGTTGCGCAGGAGGCGGGGGTCCACGCGCGAGGTGTCCAGCTTCGGGTGGCGCGCGGCCAGCGCGTTGAGCTCGGCGAGTGCGGTCAGGTCGATGTCGGCGAAGCGTCCGTCCCAGGGCTTCGCCGCCACCTCCCACAGCATCTCGACCGCGCGCTGCGGCTGCTGCGCCGCGGCCAGCGCCAGGCCCAGGTCGCGCCAGCTCTGCGGCTCGTCGGGGGCCAGTTCGCGCACGCGTTCCAGCAGCGGCAGCGCCAGCGCATGCAGACCCGCCTGCGACAGCCGGTAGGCCAGGATGCGCAGGATGTGCCGGTTCTCCAGCTCCATCTCGGCCAGGTTCGACAGCACGCGCACGGCGAGTGCCGTCTGGCCCTTCTCGAAGAAGACCTCGGCCGCGTCCATGAAGAAGGCGGTGCTGTTCAGCTGGCCGGGGCGCTCGTCGAGGTAGACCGCGTAGCGATCGGCCTCGGCCGCCTCGCGCAGGCGGCGCGCGTAGGCGGCCTGCGGCTGGAACGGGCGCAGCGCGATGCGCGCGGAGACGGTGTTGTTCCCGCCCGCCGCGGCTTCCACCTTCGCGGGCGCCGCCATGCGCTGCTCGCGCGCCGCGCCCATCGCCTGCGCCAGCGCCGGGGCCGGCGCGGGTGGCGCCATCGCCATCGGCGCGGCGTCGCTGCGGCGGCGCGCCATGTCCTCGCTGCGCGCCGTTTCCTTCAGCGCCGGCGGCGTGTCCTTCGGGAACTCGCGGGCCCACCAGCGCGCGCGCTGCTCGTAGCGGCGCACCAGGCCTTCCAGGTGCGCCTCGCGCTCGCGCCGCTGCACCTGGCCGCGCTGCGCCAGCTGCTCGTGGTAGGCCTTGCGCCACAGCGCGGGCGGCTCGATCTCGTGGCGCAGGTAGTCCTGCACCGACTCCAGCACGATCAGCGAGGTCTCGTCGGTGACGAGCCGGAAGCGTTCGCCCAGGCGGCGGATCTGCGCGCGATGGCGCTGCCGGTCGCCTTCGAGCTGCGCCACGCTCAGCTGGGCCCAGCGCTGCGCGGCCAGCGGCACCAGCTCGTCGACGATGCCACGCGGCGCCGCGGCCAGCTCGAACGAGCGGCTCTGGCGCCGGCCTTGAGCGTCCACCAGCGCCAGCGTCACGCGGGCGCTCGTGTCGTCCAGCACGCCGGCGACCGTGATGCGGCCGCCCTCGGGGTGCGTGGACGCCGCCACCAGCTGCGAGGCGCCGCGCGCGTCCAGGTCGGCCAGCCGCAGGCCCTGGCGCAGGATCGCGGCGGCGGCCTGCTTCGCATCCAGCGTGGTCAGGTCGACGAAGCGCCCGCCGCGCGATTCGGCCAGCTGGCGCAGCCGTGCCGCGTCGTGCTTCACGGATGCGTTGATCGTGTGCAGCGTCGTGGAGCTGCGCGGCGCGGGGGCTTCGCCGGCCTGCCAGTTCGCGAGGCCGTCGCTGAACAGCAGCACCAGGCCGTCGGCGGATGCGGGCCCCCACGCCGCGGCGTTGCTCGCGCCGTCGTAGGCCACGCGCTGCAGCGCGCGCCGCAGCGCCGACCAGTCGCCGCCGCGCTGCTCGAAGCGCTGCGGCGCTTCGGCCACGTCGCGCGCCAGCACCAGCTGCACGCGGGTGTTGCGCGTGGTGGCGAAGAGCGCGTCCAGCAGCGCCAGCTCGCGCGCGTGGTCGCGCTGGGCGCCCGAGCCCGAGGCGTCCCAGACGATGGTGATCTCGCTCGGCAGCGGCACCGGGGTGCTGGCGCCGTCTACCGCCACGTCGGCCACGAAGTACGAGCGGCCGTCGAAGCCGGCGACGTGCACGGTGTCGCCGGCCGGCGCCGTCCAGCCCAGCCCCAGCGGCTCGCGCGGCTGGCAGTCGGCCTGGCGCAGGCGCAGCGTGCTGTCGCGGCCCTGGCGGCCGGGCACGGCGTCCTGCAGCGCGCCGCGCGGCTGCACATGGCCGGCGGCGGGCAGCGTGACCACCGCATCGAGCTCGCCGATGCGCTGGCCGAAGTCCAGCGGCAGGCGCCAGTCCACGCGGCCCTGCGTGTCGGGCTTCAGCGTCTCGGCGATCTGCAGCACCACGCGCCGCGTGCCACCGGCCGGCAGCGGGTAGATGCGCAGCTTGAAGCTGTTGCCCGCGGTGCGCTCCAGCAGCGCCGGGTCGACGCGGGCGCGCGTCACGTCGTCGAAAACCTGCCGGCCCTTGTCCTTCGGCACCGGCACCGCGGGCACGAGCTGGCCGTCGATGTCGAGCGCGAAGCCGGCGATGGTCTGTGCCGGTGCCAGCGGGAATTCGAGCGTGGCCTCCAGCAGCCGCGGATTCGGGTTGCGCACCGTGATTTCCAGGCGCGTCTGCATGTGCAGGCCGGTGGCCTCGGCCTGAACCGAGAGGCGTGCGATCTGGATCGGCTCGGCGCCGCCCGGCGCGATCAGGCGCGGCAGCGGCAGCGGCGGCAGCGGGCGTTCCCGGGTGAGGGTCTGGGCACCGGCGCCGCCGGCGAGCAACAGCGTGGCGGACGCCAGCAGGGTGCGGCGCGTGAAGGTGGGCAGGAGCGTCATGGCGCGTGGTCGGTGGCTGCGGACCCGGGCTTCTACGCACGGCGCGCACGAACGGGGTGAATCACGGCGCGCCACAATCGCCGGCCTCACCATCAAGGACGCCTTGTCGATGCTGCTCAACGAAGACCACCGCGCGGTGCAGGACGCCGTGCGCACGTACGTGCAGGCCGAGATCGCGCCGCATGCGGCGGCCTGGGACAAGTCGCACACCTTCCCGGCCGCGCAGCTGAAGGGCCTGGCGGCGCTGGGCTGCTACGGCGTGGCCGTGCCGGCCGAATACGACGGCGCGGGGCTCGACTACCTGGCGCTGGCGCTGATCCTCGAGGAAGTGGCCGCGGGCGACGGCGCCACCAGCACGGTGGTCAGCGTCAACAACTGCCCGGTGTGTTCGATCTTGATGGCCTTCGGCAACGACGACCAGAAGGAGCGTTTCCTGAAGCCCCTGGCACGCGGCGACATGCTGGGCGCCTTCTGCCTGACCGAACCGCACGTGGGCAGCGAGGCCGGCGGCCTCAAGACGACGGCGGTGCGCGACGGCGACCACTACGTGCTCAACGGCGTGAAGCAGTTCATCACCAGCGGCAAGAACGGCGACGTGGCCATCGTGATGGCCGTCACCGACAAGGCCGCCGGCAAGAAGGGCATCAGCGCCTTCATCGTGCCGACGAAGACCCCGGGCTACACGGTGGCGCGCATCGAGGACAAGCTGGGCCAGCACGCCAGCGACACCGCGCAGATCCTGTTCGAGAACTGCCGCGTGCCGGCCGCGAACCGGCTGGCCGACGAAGGCATGGGGCTGAAGATCGCACTCAGCGGCCTGGAGGGCGGGCGCATCGGCATCGCCAGCCAGAGCGTGGGCATGGCGCGCGCGGCCTTCGAGGCGGCGCTGGCCTACAGCAAGGAGCGTTCGAGCTTCGGCCAGCCGATCTTCAACCACCAGGCGGTGCAGTTCAAGCTGGCCGAGATGGCCACGCAGATCGAGGCTGCGCGCCAGCTGATCTGGCACGCCGCGAGCCTGAAGGACGCGGGGCAGCCGTGCCTGAAGGAAGCCGCGATGGCCAAGCTCTTCGCCAGCGAGATGGCCGAGCGCGTGTGCTCGGCTGCGATCCAGGTCTTCGGCGGCTACGGCTACGTCAGCGACTTCCCGGTGGAGCGCATCTACCGCGACGTGCGGGTGTGCCAGATCTACGAGGGGACCAGCGAGGTGCAGAAGATCCTCATCGGAAGGGCCCTGGCCTAGCTGGAACGTGACGGATTCACGACCCCATCCCTAGGTCCGAGCGGTTCACCGTCCGCACGGATACCTTGGTGTCATTCGGATAAAGGAGCCCGGCCGCCAAGATGCCTCCATCGACGACAGGAGGCCCACATGCACTTCAGCTTCAACCAACAACAGAACACCCGCTCGCAACGCCTGGCCGCCCTGGGCCAGTGCCTGATGCAGCGCCTGGAGACCCCGCTCTTCGTCACCGACGCCGACGGCGCGGTGCTGGAAGCCAACCCCGCGGCCACGCGCCGCATCGAGCGCCGCGAAGGCCTGTGGCTGGACGCCGGCGGGCGCCTGTCGCTGCGCCAGGCCGGCCGCTGGATCCCGCTGTCGCGCTGGCACGCCCAGGTGGCGGCCGGCGGCGAGGTGGTGCTGCCGCTGGAAGCCGACGGCAACCCTCCGATGCAGGTGACGCTGCGCGCGATGAACGCCAGCGACATGGCGCACGAAGGTGCGCACGCCGGCTGCTGGCTGATGGCCACCATCGAGCGCGTGCAGCTCACCCGCACCGACGCGATGCGCCGCCGCTTCCGCTTCACCCGCACGCAGGCGAAGCTGGCCGAGATGCTGTGCGAAGGCATGCGGCCGACGCACGCCGCCGAAGCGCTGGGCGTGAAGATCAGCACCGTGCGCACGCACGTCGGCCAGATGTACGAGAAGACCGGCACGCACACGCAGGCGCAGCTGGTGGCGCTGCTGCACGCGGTGTAGTGAGCCCCCAAGCTCGCTAGCGCTCGCCACCCCCCGAGGGGGCCGTCCGCCGACGGACCGGCAGAGCCGGATCCGTGGCGGGAAGCTTGATCGAATGCGGCGCTGCCGCACGCAGCGCGAGGCCCTCGCGCACATGGTGAACGAGCGCTCTTGCGCTTTCCGGGGCGACGCTGACCGGCAGCGTCAGCGCCTGCAGGGTGTCGCCCTCGCCCACCGGCAGGCGCCAGCCGGGCAGCACGTCCACCAGCCGTCTGGACTGGAGCTCCATCGCCACCGCGTAGTCGGGCGTGAAGACGATGCCGCCGCCTGCCGCCGCCACCGCCTGCAGCGTGCCGAGGTCGTCGCCCACCATCGTCGGCTCGATGGACACCGCCTCGCGGCGGCCGCTGGCCGGGTGTTCCCACTGCAGCGTGACCTGCTCGGTGGGTGCGCCGAACAGCAGGCAGCGCTGCTGCGCCAGTGCCAGCGGGCCCGGCAGCGGCAGCCCCGGGCCGGGCGCGGCGTAGGCGTGCACGACGAAGGGCAGCACGGGTGTCGCCACGGTGTCCTCGGGCGGGCGGCTGGTGAGGCGGAAGGCGACGTCGATGTCCTCCCGAACCAGATCGACGCGGCGGTGCGTGAAGCGCAGCTCGATGCGCAGCTCCGGGTTCCGTGCCTGGAAGCTGGCGAGCAGCGGGCCCAGCACGGCCTGGCCGAAGCTGGGCACCGCGGTGACGCGCAGCGTGCCGGCAAAACCGCCGGCGGCCGACGGCCCGCGCGAGCGCAGGCTGCGGCGCGCGGCCTCGGTGGCTTCCAGCACCGCCTTCGCGCGCGTGGCCAGGCGGCGGCCGGTCTCGGTGAGACCCAGGGCGCGCGTGGTGCGCGCGAACAGCGGCGCGCCCATCTGCTCTTCCATCGCCTGCACGCGCCGGCTCACCGCGGCGCGGGTCAGCCCGAGCTGGCGCGCGGCCTGCGCGAAGCTGCCGGCCGCGGCGATGCGCGCGAACAGTTCCAGCGCGTTCGCGTCGGGCACGGCGGGCGCGCGATGGTCCAGGGTCGAGCGGCGAGGGGCGGTCTTCTTTGTCAACGTTCGATCACCAATCAGTCAACCAAACACAGTCTAGTCAACGGGCCGGCGACTTTCTAGAGTGCGGCGCATGACCACCGCCACTTCCACACCCGCCTCCGCGCCGGCCGGCGGCGCGCCCGCTGCCGGCTCGGGTGCCGGCACCGTGCTGCTGGCCGACGATGGCCGCCAGCTGGCTGCCTCGTGGTTCGAGCCGCCCGCCGGCCCGGCCCGCGCGGTGGCGCTGGTGAGCCCCGCCACCGGTGCGCCGCGCGGCTTCTACCGCGCCTTCGCGCTCTGGCTGGCCGAACGCGGCTACGCGGTGCTGACCTACGACTACCGCGGCATCGGCGGTTCGCGCCGCGGCGCGCTGCGCGACGAGCGCGCCACGATGCGCGACTGGGCGGTGCTGGACATGAGCGCCGCGCTCGCCGCCGCCGAGGCGCGCCGTGCCACGCAGGGCCTGCCGCTGCTGCTGGTGGGCCACAGCTTCGGCGGCAACGCGATCCCGTTCGCGCGCGGCGTCGAACGCGCCGACGCGCTGCTGGCGGTGGGCTCGCAGCTCGGCGTGGCCGCGCTCTACCCGGGCGTGCACCGCTGGCTGGCCCGGCTGTTCTTCCGCGGCATCGTGCCCGCCACCGTGCCGCTGTTCGGCTACCTGCCGGGCTGGACGATGGGCGGCTCGGCGCCGCTGCCGGCCGGCGTGGCGCGCCAGTGGGCGCACTGGGGCCGCACGCCCGGCTGGGCCTACGCCGACCCCGCGATGCGCGAGCACCGCGCCGCCGCCGGCCTGGTGGCGCCGGTGCACCTGTGGGACGTCAGCGACGACCTCACGTTCGCGCCGGCGCCCGCCGTCGACGCACTGGCCGCGCAGTTCCGCAACGCGGCGGTGCAGCGCCACACGCTGCGGCCGTCCGATGTCGGCCTGAAGCGCCTGGGCCACTTCGGCGCCTTCCGGCGCGAGCCCGGGCCGCGCGCGTGGGCACCCATGCTCGAACGCATCGAGGCCGCGACACCCGCGCTGCGCCGCCGCTGAGCGACCGGGCCTTCGGCCCGGCGCTACATTCGGCCCGATGACCGAGGACGAAGCCAGGCAGGTGCTGCTGCTGCAGTCGCGCGAGGCCGGTGACCCCACGCCGGCCTGGAGCGCCGACGACCGCGCCTGGGCCACCCGCCAGGCCGTCGCGACGGTGGGCGACGACGCGCCGCCCGAGCGTTTCGTCGTCGCCCGCGCGGTGATCGCGCTGCAGCGCCTGCTGCCGCGCGACCGCGACGCGCAGCGCTGGCTGGCGCGGCGCGGCTGGCACGGCGCGTGGGCCTGGCTGGCGGCCCTGGCGGGCCTGATGGCCGGGCTGCTGGCCGACCAGCTGGGGCCGCCGCAGCGCGTGAACCTGCTGGCGCCCGCGGTGTGGGCCGTGGTGGGCTGGAACCTGCTCGTCTACCTGGGCCTGCTGCTGCCGCTGCGCCTGCCGCACATCGGCCTGCGCGATGCGCTGGCGCGCCTGGGGCTGGGCGGCGACACGAGCATCGCCGCGCTGTGGCAGCGGCACGCCACCGGGCTGATGAAGCAGCGCGCCGCGCTGGTGCTGCACGTGGCCGCCGCGGCGCTGGCGCTGGGCCTGATGGCCGGCCTGTACCTGCGCGGCCTGGTGCTCGACTACCGCACCGGCTGGCAGAGCACCTTCCTCGACAGTGCGCAGGTGCAGAGCGCGCTGTCTCTGCTGCTGGCGCCGGCCAGCGTCGTCACCGGCATCGCGGTGCCCGACGTGGCGCCGCTGCGCGTCGGCCCGGGAGCGGACGCCACCGCCAGCGCCGCGCCCTGGATCCATCTCTACGCGGCGACGCTGGCATTGTTCGTGGTGCTGCCGCGCGCGCTGCTGGCCGGGCGCGCCGGGACATCGGCGCGGCGGCGCGCGCGCCGCTTCCGCCTGCCGCTCAACACGCCGTACTTCGAGGCGATGCATCCGCTGCTGCGCCCGGGCCTGCCGCGCGCCTTGCGCCTGATGTGGGTGTCGCCGCTGCCGGCGGTGACGCTGTTCGGCCAGACCCTGGGCCCCCAGGATCCGCCGCGCACCGTGCTGTGCAGCGAACACGGCGTCGAACTGGAGCTCGGCGCGCCGCCGCCGGCGTTGTCCGGCCCGATGCTGCCGCGCGCCGAAGAGCCGCCCTGGTGGGCCTTCTGGCGCGCGCCGCCCAGCGACCCGCTGGCCGGCCCGCGCGAGCGCTTCGACGCGGTGCTGCTGGTCACCACGCCCGGCGTCGCGCGGCCGGCGTGGCTGGCCGCGCTGGGGCTGCCGATCGTGGTGCTGGCCGATGGCCCGCCGCCCGAGCCGCCGGCCTTGAGCCTGCAGCACCTGGCCGATGGCTGGCTGCCGGACGGCCGGCTGCTGCGCGCGCTGCACGCCGCGCTGCCCGACGACCCGCGGCTGGTGCGCCTGGAGGCCGCCTGGACCGCGCAGCAGCAGGCGCGCTTCGACGCCGTGGTGGGCGAGGTGGGCGAGACGCTGGCGCGCCTGGCCTGCCGGCGCGAGCTGCTGGCGGCCGACGGCCTGCTGGGCTCGCGCGCGGTCGCGGCCGACGCCGCCCGGCGCGACCTGCTGGCGGCGCTGGACGCCGAGTGGCGGGCCAGCGGCGAACGGCTGTCAGCGCAACTCGGCGTGCAGGCGCCCGACGCCGGCGCCGAGGCCGTGCCCGGGGCGGCCACCGCGCTGAAGGCGCGTGTCGGCGAGGGCCGCGCGGCCGTGGTGGGCGGCATGCTCAGCGGCGCGCTGGCGGGCCTGAAGGCCGACCTCGTCACCGGCGGCATGACGATGGGTGCCGGTGCGCTGGCCGGCGGCGTGATCGGCGCCATCGGCGCGGCCGGCGCGGCACGCGGCCTCAACACCGTGCGCGGCACCGAGCGCAGCCACGTCGCCTTCGACGACGCGGCGCTGGCCGCCATCACCCAGGCATTGCTGCAGCGCGCGCTGGTGATGGCGCACGGCCTGGCACCCGAAGTCGCCGCGCAGCGCCTGGCGCCCGCGATGGCCGCGCAGCAGGCCGCGCTGGCCACGCTGTGGCGCACGCGCCCGCGGCGCGCCGACGAGACCGCCGACGTCGACGCGCTGGCGCGGCTGCTGCGGCGGCCGCTGGCCGAGGCGCTGCGCCAGGCGCTTCAGGGCTCCGGCAGCTCGGCCGACAGCACGCCGCGCGCGTAGACGAAGCGGCAGCGGTCGGTGTCGCGCAGCACGCGGTCGACCAGCACGCCGCGGGCGTCCGGCAGTGCGCGCAGCACCAGGTGCTTCAGCTCGTTGGGCACCGGATCGCCGAAGGCCGCGCTGCGCAGGCGGTCGTCGTCGGGCAGCGTCCAGCAGCCATCGGCGGCGGCGCGGCACAGCTCCACGAGGCGCGCCGTCACGTCCTGGTAGCCGGCTGCCAGCGTGCCGTACAGCACCGGGCCGAGACCCGGCGACGGGGCGGAAGCCGCTGCGGCGGTGCTTCGGTCGCCGAACACCCCGTCCAGCCAGGCCGCCGAGGTGAGCGAACCCTCGTGCGAGACGTACACCGTGCTGCGGCGCGGGCTGATGGTGCGCCGGAAGTGCGGCAAGGTGGCCAGCGCGAGCACGTTGTCGGCGTAGTGGGTCTGCGTGTCCCGCGCCAGGTCCTCGGCCAGTTGCTCGGCGAAGCCGCGCGTGAAGGCCATCGACGAGCTCATGCCGCCGCTGGAATGCACGGTGAAGTGGTTGGCCGGGTCGTGGCGGTAGTCGTGCGGCCGCAGGTACAGCACGCCGCAGTGCGAGGCCACCGTGAAGTCGGCCGTTTCCAGCTCGGCGATGCAGCGCTCGACATGGTCGCGCAGGTACCAGTCGTCGTGGTCGGCCCAGAAGAAGTGCGTGCAGCCCTCGTCCAGCAGCAGCCGCAGCGGGCGCAGGTACCAGTCGCGCTGCGGGATCGTCTCGGGCGTGTGCAGCCAGCGGATGGGGCCGGCCGGCAGCAGGTCGTCGACGCACCAGGCGTAGCTGTCGGGGCTGCCGTTCTGGTGCACGCAGATGCAGTCGGGCGGTCGCGATTGCAGCAGCCACTGCGTCACGCACGCGCGCGCCAGGTCGGGGCGCCGGTAGGTGGGGATCATCACGCCGACACGGGTCATGGCCGCATGGTACGGCGCCGAGCCGGTGCTAACGCGGCAGGTAGATGCGGTCGGCGTAGGTGGCCAGCCAGTGCGGACGGAAGGCCACGAACACCGCCACCAGCATGCCGGTGATCACGGCGTCGCCGCTGGCCACCAGCAGGCGTGCCAGCAGCACGTCCTCGGCAGCCAGCCCGGGTGGCGTGCCGTGCAGGGCCACCGACAGCGCGCCGGCGCCCACCATCGCCAGCGCGGTGGCGAAGAAGCCGCGGCCGAGGATGTAGACGAACAGGTGGTGCGGCGCCCAGCGCCGCAGCGCCGCGCCGATCAGCACCGACACCGTGATGGGCACCAGCCCCAGCCACACCAGCCGCTGCAGCGCCTCGGCCGCGCCGCCACCGGCCAGCAGCCAGCCGATGCCGGCCACCGGCACCAGCAACAGCACCGTGAGCGGCCAGCCCAGCATCAGCATCAGCAGGCAGCTGCCGGCCAGCGGCTGGATCAGCGGTTGGGCCGTCAGGCGGTCGGAGTTCCACAGCACCGGCAGCAGCGCCCACCAGGCCAGGGCAGCGGCCGGTGGCACCGCCGCGCGCCAGGGACGCAAGCCCACGGCCACCACCAGCGCGAGCGCAGCGAGCACGAGATCCAGGCGATCGGGCAGGGCAGGCATCCGGCATTCTTGGCCGCGGTGCACGCGCCCGACCTGACACGGATCATGAACGGGGCATCGGCGATACTGCCCGCCCACTCAAGCATCCCATCCCGGAGCCCTCCGCATGTCGAAGCCCGTCCGTCGTCGCCTGCTGGCCGCCACGCTGCTGGCGCTGTGCAGCGCCGCCGCCCTTGCCGCGCCGCCGGCGCCCGCCCCTGCGAACTGGCCCACCAGGCCGATCAAGATCCTCGTCGGCTTCCCCGGTGGCTCCACGCCCGACATCGCCGCGCGCGTGCTGGCCGAGGCGATGGGCAAGGCCTTCGGGCAGACGGTGGTGGTGGAGAACCGCCCGGGTGCGTCGGGCAACCTGGCGGCCGACGCAGTGGCCAAGGCGAACGACGACCACACGCTAGGTGTCGTGATCAACGGCAACCTCACCTCGGCCAAGCTGCTGAACCCCAAGCTGCCGTTCGACCCCGCGAAGGACTTCAGCCTGATCAGCCTGATCGCCACCGCGCCGCTGGTGCTGGTGGCGCCGACCAGCCTGCCGGGCGGCGCCGACTACTTCGTGGCGGCGCGCAACGCCGGCAACAAGTGGAGCTACGGCTCGGTGGGCATCGGCTCGGTGGGCCACCTGGGCATGGAGTACGTGAAGAGCCGCAGCGGCGGCTTCGACGCGGTGCACATCCCCTACAACGGCAACCCCGCGGTGGTGACCGCGATGATCGGCGGCCAGATCCAGGCCGCGCTGGTGCCGCCCGGCATCGCGCTGCCGCAGGTGCGCGCGGGCAAGCTCAAGGCCATCGGCCTCACGGGCGGCCGCAGCACGCTGGCGCCCGAGATCGGGCCGCTGGCGGACCTGGGCATCCGCATGAACGACCTCGAGGTGTGGGTGGCGCTGGTCGGCCCGGCGAACCTGAGCAAGGCGGCGCAGGAGAAGCTGGCGCGCGAAGTGCCCGGCCTGCTGCGCCAGCCCGAATCGCGCCAGCGCCTCTTCAACGGCGGCTGGCAGGTGCAGGGCAGCGCGCCCGACGGGCTGCGCTCGCGCGTGAAGGCCGAGACCAACATCCTCGGCGGCATCATCCTGACGCGCGGCATCAAGGCGGAATGACGCCCGCCACCGTCGCCGAGCCGGCGCGCCAGGTGCCGGTGCTCGGCGCCTGGGACGTGCTGGTGGTCGGCGGCGGCCCGGCCGGCCTGGCCGCCGCTGTGGCCGCGGCGCGGCACGGCGCGCGCACGCTGCTGGTGGAGCGTTATGGCTTCCTCGGCGGCATGGGCACCGCGGGCGGCGTCACCAACTTCGCGGGCCTCTATGGCCGGCGCGGCGGGCAGATGCTGCAGCTGGTGCACGGCGTGGTCGACGACCTGCTGGCCCGCATCGACGCGCTGGGTGGGCTCAACGCACCGCAGGACGGGCTGCAGGGCCGCATCCGCGTGCGCTCGTACGACGTGGCGGCCTACAAGTGCGCGGCCGACCAGCTGCTGCTGGCCGCCGGTGCCGAGGTGCTGTTCCACGCCTGGGCCGCGGGCGTGACGGTGGAAGGCGACCGCCTGCAGTCGGTGATCGTCGAGACCAAGTCGGGCCGTCGCGCGCTGCTGGCGCGCGAGTTCATCGACGCCAGCGGCGACGCGGACATCGCGCACTTCGCCGGCGTGCCCAGCGTGTATGGCGACGGCGAAGGCAACGCGCTGTACCCGAGCACGATGTTCCGCATCGGCAACGTCGATGCGCCGCGTGCGCAGGCGGCCATCGGCGAGTTCAAGGCCATCGACGCGCTGATGGAGCGCGCCGCCGGCCGCTATGCATTCCCGCGCCGCGGCGCGATCCTGCGCCCGCAGCGCAACCCGCGCGAGTGGCGCGCCAACGTCACGCAGCTGCGCAACGCGCAAGGGCGCGCGGCGGACGCCACCGACGCGCTGCAGCTGAGCGCGGCCGAGCTGGAAGGCCGGCGCCAGATCGTCGAGTACATGCGCTTCCTGCGCGCCGAGGTGCCCGGCTTCGAGGCCGCCGAGATCGCCGAGATCGCGGCCCAGGTGGGCGTGCGCGAGACGCGCCGCGTCGCCGGCGCCTACGCGCTCAGCGGCGAGGACGTGCTGGGCGGCGCGCGCTTCGCCGATTCGATCGGCCTCAACGCCTGGCCGGTGGAGATGCACCTGGCCGGCCGCATCGAGTGGGGCTTTCCGCGCGATGCGGACAACGCGTTCAACCAGCTGCCCTACCGCATGCTGCTGCCGCAGGGCGTGGCCAACCTGCACGTGGCCGGGCGCTGCGCCTCGATGGAGCACCTGGGCCAGAGCGCCGCGCGCGCCAGCGGCGGCTGTTTCGTGATGGGCCAGGCCGCGGGCACCGCGGCCGCGTTGCGCGTGGCCGGCGGCTGCGACGGGGCCGCGCTGCAGCAGGCGCTGCGGGCGGACGGCGTGCAGGTGGATTGAAGGCCCGATGGACGGGGCCGGCCGGGCCCGCTAAGGTGCGGCCGCATGAAAGCCGCCATCGACTTCTACTTCGACTTCTCGTCCCCGTACTCCTACATCGCCAACGAGTGGATCGACGCGCTGGCCGCGCGCCACGGCCGGCCGGTGCAGCGCCACGCGGTGCTGCTGGGCGCCACCTTCCAGGCCGCCGAACTGAAATCGCCGGTGTCCTACCCGATCAAGGGCGTCTACTCGCGGCGTGACTTCGAGCGCTCGGCGCGCTTCGAAGGCGTGCCCTACCAGGCGCCGCCGGTGTTCCCGATCCCGACGCAGAACGCCGCGCGCATCTTCTGGTGGCTCAAGGACACGCGCGGCGAGGACGCCGCCGCGGCCTGGACCACCGCCGGCCTGCGCGCCGTGTTCGCGCGCGGCGCGCCGCTGCACGAGGTGCCGGCGCTGCGCGCGCTGGTCGCCGAGCACGGGCTCGATCCCGACGTGGCCGAGGCGGTCTGGAACGACCCGGTGTGGAAGGCGCGCCTGAAGCGCGCCAACGACGAGGCCATCGCCGCCGGCGTGTTCGGCGGGCCGTTCTTCATCGTCGACGGCGAGCCCTTCTGGGGCAACGACCGCAAGCCGCAGATCGAACGCTGGCTGGCGCAGGGGCCGTTCTAGATGCAGGTGCTGCTGACGCACCGCATCCAGGCGCGCGCCAACCGCCTGGCGAACCTGCGCCTGCACACCGCGCTGGCGGGCCTGACGGATGAGGAACTGCAGGCGCCGCGCACGAACTTCTTCCCCACCATCCTCGGCACGCTGAACCACATCCTCGGCGTGGACCTGTACTACATCGGCGTGCTGCACGGCGAGACCGACGGGGCCGAGCGCTGGGCTGCCTTCCAGCCGCCGCGCACGCTCGCCGAGCTGGCGCCGCGCCAGGCCGCCAGCGACGAGCGCCTGATCGCCTGGCTCGACGCCGCCGACGACGCGGCGCTGGAAGCGACCGTTCGGATGCCGCGCGGCGAGGGCCGCGTCCAGCGCGACGCCGCGGCGCACATGCTGGCCCACCTGTTCATGCACCAGACCCACCACCGCGGCCAGGTGCACGCGATGATGGCCGGCACGCGCGTGGCGCCGCCGCAGCTGGACGAGTTCCTGATGCCCAGCGAAGCGCACCTGCGCCCCGCCGAGATGGCGGCGCTGGGCTGGCGCGAGCCGGACGTCTACGGCACTCCACCCTAGAATCGATTGACGTTGACGTAAACGTCAACCGAGCACACCGCAGGAGACACGATGCCCGTCCTCACGTCCAAGCTGAACCCGCGCTCGGAAGCCTTCAGGGCCAGTGCGGAGCAGATGCGCGCGCTGGTGGACGACCTGAACGCTAAGCTGGCGCAGATCGCCCAGGGCGGCGGCGAGGCGGCGCGCGCCAAGCACAGCGCACGCGGCAAGCTGCCGCCGCGCGAGCGCGTCGAGATGCTGCTGGACCCGGACACGCCGTTCCTGGAACTCGCCCCGCTGGCCGCGCTGGACCTCTACGACAACGCCGCGCCGGGCGCCGGCATCATCACCGGCATCGGGCGCGTCAGCGGTGTCGAGTGCGTGATCGTCTGCAACGACGCCACCGTGAAGGGCGGCACCTACTACCCGATGACGGTGAAGAAGCACCTGCGGGCGCAGGAGGTGGCCGAAGCGAACCGCCTGCCGTGCATCTACCTGGTGGACAGCGGCGGCGCCAACCTGCCGAACCAGGACGAGGTGTTCCCCGACCGCGAGCACTTCGGCCGCATCTTCTACAACCAGGCGCAGATGTCGGCGCAAGGCATCCCGCAGATCGCGGTGGTGATGGGCTCCTGCACCGCCGGCGGCGCCTACGTGCCGGCGATGAGCGACGAGGCCATCATCGTGAAGAACCAGGGCACCATCTTCCTCGGCGGCCCGCCGCTCGTGAAGGCGGCCACCGGCGAGGTGGTGAGCGCGGAGGACCTGGGCGGCGGCGACGTGCACACGCGGCTCTCGGGCGTGGCCGACCACCTGGCCGAGAACGACATGCACGCGCTGGCCATCGCGCGTTCGACGGTGGGCAACCTCAACCGGACCAAGCCGCAGCCGCTGCTTCTGAAGCCGCCGCGGCCGCCGCTGTTCGACGCCAGCGAGCTGCTGGGCGTGATCCCCACCGACACGCGCAAGCCCTTCGACGTGCGCGAGATCATCGCCCGCATCGTCGACGGCTCGGAGTTCGACGAGTTCAAGGCGCGCTACGGCGCCACGCTGGTCACCGGCTTCGCGCACATCGAGGGCATGCCGGTGGGCATCATCGCCAACAACGGCATCCTGTTCGGCGAGAGCGCGATGAAGGGCGCCCACTTCATCGAGCTGTGCTGCCAGCGCAAGGTGCCGCTGGTGTTCCTGCAGAACATCACCGGCTTCATGGTCGGCCGCAAGGCCGAGAACGAAGGCATCGCCAAGCACGGCGCGAAGATGGTGACCGCGGTGGCCACCGCCACGGTGCCCAAGTTCACGGTGATCATCGGCGGCAGCTTCGGCGCCGGCAACTACGGCATGTGCGGCCGCGCGTACTCGCCGCGTTTCCTGTGGATGTGGCCGAACGCGCGCATCAGCGTGATGGGCGGCGAGCAGGCCGCCAGCGTGCTGGCCACCGTGAAGCGCGACGGCATCGAGGCCAAGGGCGGCAGCTGGTCGGCCGAGGAAGAGGCCGCCTTCAAGCAGCCCATCACCGCGCAGTTCGAGCAGCAGGCGCACCCCTACTACGCCAGCGCGCGGCTGTGGGACGACGGCGTGATCGACCCCGTCGACACCCGGCGCGTGCTGGCTCTCGGCCTGTCGGCGAGCCTGAACGCGCCGATCCCCGACGCGCCGCGCTTCGGCGTCTTCCGGATGTGAGCCGCGCATGAGCACGCTGGAGATCCGTCGCCCGTCCGCGCATGTCGCGGAGGTCTGGCTCAACCGCCCCGAGGTGCGCAACGCCTTCAACGACGGCGTGATCGCCGAGCTGACCGAGGCCTTCCGCACGCTGGGGGCGGACGGCGATCTGCGCGCCATCGTGCTGGCCGGACACGGCAAGGCCTTCTGCGCCGGCGCCGACCTGTCGTGGATGCGCGCGATGGCCGACTACAGCTGGGACCAGAACAAGGCCGATGCCGCGGGCCTGGCCCAGATGCTGTGGACGATCTGGAGCTGCCCGCTGCCGGTGGTGGGCCGCATCCAGGGCGACTGCTATGCCGGCGGCGTGGGCCTGGCCGCGGTGTGCGACGTGCTGGTGGCTGCCGAAGGCCTTCACTTCTGCCTGAGCGAGGCCAGGCTGGGTTTGCTGCCGGCCACCATCGGTCCCTATGTCGTGCGCGCCCTGGGCGAACAGGCGTCGCGGCGCTATTTCGTCACCGCCGAACGCTTCAGCGCGGCAGAGGCCAAGGCGCTGGGCTTCGTGCACGAGGTGGTGGCGGCCGACGCACTCGACGCGAAGGTGGCCGAGATCGTCGCCGCGCTGGTGGCCAACGGCCCGGCTGCGGTGAAGGCCTGCAAGCAGCTGGTGAAGGACGTGGCCGGCCGGCCCGTCGACGACGCCCTGCGCGACGACACCGCGCGCCGCATCGCCGACATCCGCGCCAGCACCGAAGGCAAGGAAGGCGTGCAGGCCTTCCTGAACAAGCGCGAGCCCTCATGGCGACCGGCTTCGACCTGACCCAGCTGCTGGCCATCGCAGCCGCGCTCGGCTGGGCCAGCGGGCTGCGGCTGTACGCGGTGGTGTTCATCACCGGCGCGGCCGGCTGGCTGGGCTGGATCGCGCTGCCGCCCGGCCTGCAGGTGCTGCAGCACCCGGCGGTGCTGGGCGTGAGCGGCCTGCTGGCCGTGGTGGAGTTCGCGGCCGACAAGATCCCGCTCGTCGATTCGCTGTGGGACTCGGTGCACACCTTCATCCGCATCCCCGCCGGCGCGGCGCTGGCCGCGGCCGCGGTGAGCGGCGCATTCGGCGCCGACAACGCAGCCGCCGGCGTGATCGCCGCGCTGCTGGGCGGCACGCTGGCCGCCGGCGCGCACGCCGCGAAGGCCACCACGCGCGCGGCCGCGAACACCTCGCCCGAGCCGTTCTCGAACATCGGCCTGTCGCTGCTGGGCGACGTGACGGTGCCGGCCATGCTGTGGCTGAGCTGGACACACCCGGTGCTGTTCTTCGGCGCGCTCGCGGTGGCGCTGCTGGTGGGGCTGGTGCTCGTGATCGTGCTGTTCCGTTTCCTGCGCGCGGTGTTCGCGCGCCTGGCGCCGCGGCGCGCGCCGGCGGCATGAGACAGGCGCTGCGCTTGATCCTGGCGCTGCTGGGCCTTGCGGCTGGCGAGGCCGCTGCGGCCGAGCCGCCGCCCGCTCTGGACCTGCGCGAGGGACAGCTGAAGCTGCCCGTCGCGGTGCAGGACTTCTACGGCCGCCGCGAGACGCGCACGATCACCGTCACCACCTTCCGCCCGCCCGGCGACGGCCCGTTCCCGCTGCTGGTGCTGAACCACGGCCGCGCCGCGCTGGACCGGCGCGCCGGCCAGGGCCGCCAGCGCTTCGAGCCGCAGGCACGCTACTTCGCGAGCCTGGGCTTCGCGGTGTTCGTGCCCACGCGGGTGGGCTACGGCGACACCTTCGCCGAGTACGACCCCGAATTCGGCGGTGGCTGCCGCACGCTGCAACCGGGGCCGGCCTCGCAGGCGGCGGCCGACCAGGTGCTGGCCACGGTGCAACTGGCGCGCACGCTGCCTTGGGTGGATGCCGGGCGCTGGGTGACGATGGGTGCCTCGGTGGGCGGGCTCACCACGCTGGCGGTGGCGGCGCGCAACCCGGCCGGGCTGGTGGCCGCGGTGAACTTCGCCGGCGGGCACGGCGGGCGGCCCGACACGCATCCGGGCGAGTCCTGCAACCCGGCCGCGCTGGCGGCGCTGTGGCGCCGGCAGGGTGCCACGACCCAGGTGCCCACTCTGTGGCTGTACTGGGCGAACGACCGCTACTGGGGCGCCGAGTGGCCTGCGCGCTGGGCCGCGGCGTGGCGCGAAGGCGGCGGTCAGGCCGAGTTCCATGCGCTGCCCGCAGCCGGTGCCGACGGTCACCACGGCTTCAGCGCGCAGATGGACCAGTGGGTGCCGCTCGTCGAGGCCTTCCTGGCCAGGGCGGGTTTCACGCGCAGCGGCGTCATCGCGCGGCCCGCCGCGAGCGCCTACGCGGCACTGGACGACGTGGCGCGCGTGCCGGCATCTGCCAGCGCGCGCGACAACCTCTACAGCCGCTTCCTGAAGACCGAGAAGCGCCCGCGCGCCTTCGCGGTGGGCCCGCACGGCAGCGCCGGCTTCGCCAGCGGCGACTGGGCGCTCGGCCGCGCCCTCGGTTATTGCCAGGCCGTCCGCGGCCTGGCCTGCAAACTGTACGCAGTGGACGACGACGTGGTGTGGGCGCCTGCCGCCGCCAACTCGCCTTGATCGCGCGCCCTGAATCCGGAGACCAGCCGATGTTCCAGAAGATCCTGATCGCCAACCGCGGAGAGATCGCCTGCCGCGTGGCCGCCACCGCGCGCCGCCTGGGCGTGCGCACCGTCGCCGTCTATTCCGACGCCGACGCCAGCGCGCGCCACGTCCGCGCCTGCGACGAGGCCGTGCACATCGGTGCCAGCGCGGCGCGCGAAAGCTACCTGCAGTGGCAGCGCATCATCGACGCCGCGAAGGCCACCGGCGCGCAGGCCGTGCACCCCGGCTACGGCTTCCTGAGCGAGAACGAGGACTTCGCGCAGGCCTGCGCCGACAACGGCCTGGTGTTCATCGGTCCGCCGGCTTCGGCCATTGCGGCGATGGGCAGCAAGAGCGCCGCCAAGGGCCTGATGGAGAAGGCCGGCGTGCCGCTGGTGCCGGGTTATCACGGCCAGGACAACGCCCCCGAACTGCTGGCGCGAGAAGCCGCCCGCATCGGCTACCCGGTGCTCATCAAGGCCAGCGCCGGCGGCGGCGGCAAGGGCATGCGCCGCGTCGACAAGGCCGAGGATTTCGCCGCCGCGCTGGCCTCGTGCCAGCGCGAGGCCAAGGCCAGCTTCGGCGACGACCACGTGCTGGTGGAGCGCTACGTCACGCGGCCGCGGCACATCGAGATCCAGGTCTTCGCCGACTCCCAGGGCCACTGCGTGCACCTGTTCGAGCGCGACTGCTCCGTGCAGCGCCGCCACCAGAAGGTGCTGGAAGAGGCGCCCGCGCCCGGCATGAGCGCGGCGCGGCGCGCCGAGATGGGCGCCGCCGCGGTGGCCGCGGCGCAGGCGGTGGGCTACGTGGGCGCCGGCACGGTGGAGTTCATCGCCGAGGAGCAGAACGACGGCGACCTGCGCTTCTACTTCATGGAGATGAACACGCGGCTGCAGGTGGAGCACCCGGTGACCGAGGCCATCACCGGGCTCGACCTGGTGGAGTGGCAGCTGCGCGTGGCCGCCGGCGAGCCGCTGCCGCTGAAGCAGGACGAGCTGACGATCCGCGGCCACGCGATCGAGGCCCGCATCTGCGCCGAGAACCCTGATGCCGACTTCCTGCCCGCCACCGGCACGCTGCACGTGGCGCGCTGGCCCGAGCACGTGGCCTTCCAGCGCCACGACACGCTGGCGCGCGTGGACAGCGGCGTGCGCGAGGGCGATGCGATCACGCCGTTCTACGACCCGATGATCGCCAAGCTCATCGTCTGGGGCGAGAACCGCGCGCAGGCGCTGGCGCGGCTGGCCGCGGCGCTGCGCGACACCCACCTGATGGGCCCGGCCACCAACGTCGCCTTCCTGCGCCGCGTGGTGGCGAGTCGCGCCTTCGCCACCGCCGACCTGGACACCGCGCTGATCCAGCGCGAGCACGCGGCGCTGTTCGAGGCCCCGCCGCTGGCGCCCGAGGTGGCGGCCGCCGCGGTGGCGGCGCACATCGTCGCGCAGGTGGCGGCACTCGAAGGCGCCGACCCCTGGTCGCGCCGCGACGGCTGGCGCCTGCACGGCGGCGCCCTGCGCCGCGTGGACCTGGAGCGCGACGGCCAGCCCCTGCCGCTGCGCCTGGAGCGCCTGCACGACGGCGCGACGCGGCTGCGCGTGGCCGACGGCAGCCACACCTTCGGCGCGCGCGCGCTGGGCCACGGCCGCCACGACGTGCAGCTGGGCGAGCGCCGGTTCACGGCCAGCGTCTACGCACACGGCGAGCGCTACGCGGTGTTCACCGAGGACGGCAGCGCCCAGCTGGCCGAATACGATCCGCTCGCCCATGCCGGCGACGGCGCCGGCGCGGAAGGGCGCCTGACCGCGCCGATGCCCGGCAAGGTGATCGGTTTCCTGGCTGCGGTGGGCGACCGCGTGCAGCGCGGCCAGGCGCTGGCGGTGATGGAGGCCATGAAGATGGAGCACACCATCCACGCACCGCACGACGGCGTGGTGGAGGAACTGCTCTACGCGGTGGGTGACCAGGTCACCGAAGGCGGCGAACTGCTGCGGCTGAGGGCCGCCGCGCCGTGAGGCTAGGACTTGTTGTCGCTGGCGTTGCGCGCGCGCCCGAACCAGCCGCGGCGGGCCGGCGGCGGCACCTCGGCCGCGGCCTCCAGCGTGGAGTTGCCGCCGAACAGCGAGCTCAGGAAATTGGACGCCGAGAAACCGCTGCGGCGCGGCGCGTCGTCGGGGTGCGGCTCGGCTTCCATCGCGTGCCGGAAACGCGGCGACAGGCTGGCCAGCTCGTGCTCGCGCATCGCGTCGCACACCAGCAGCACGTCGCGCGCGTACAGCGCGTCGGCCAGCATGCGCTCGGCGTCGATGCCCTCGCCCAGCTCGCGTGCGAGCAGCACATCGATGCGCTGGGCGATCCGGAGGCAGCGGCGGGCGTTCATGGCGTGTGTGACAGTGTGAAGGCAGCCCGGCTGCCGGCGACATGCCCCTTCGGGGCGAATTGAAACCTCGGGCAACGGATGCCGGGCCGTCCTTGTAACCTGTCTGCCCCGCCTTGCCCAGCACCAGGGGGCGCATCGCCATGAAGCCACAATTTGTCACCATCGTCGAAGTCGGTCCGCGCGACGGACTGCAGAACGAGGCCGAGCCGGTCACCACCGCGCAGAAGGTCGAGCTGATCCACCGCCTGCAGGACGCCGGCTGCCGCGAGATCGAGGCCACCAGCTTCGTCAGCCCCAGGTGGGTGCCGCAGATGGCCGACAACACCGCGGTGATGGCCGGCATCCGGCGCCAGCCGGCGGTGCGCTATTCGGTGCTCACCCCCAACATGAAGGGCCTGGAAGGCGCGCTGCCGACCCGGCCGCACGAGGTGGTGGTGTTCGGCGCCGCCAGCGAGGCCTTCAGCCAGAAGAACATCAACTGCAGCATCGCCGAGAGCATCGAGCGCTTCCGCCCCGTGGTGGCGGCCGCGCACGAGGCCGGCGTGAAGGTGCGCGCGGCGATCAGCTGTGCGCTCGGCTGCCCCTACCAGGGCGAGGTGTCGCTGGACGAGGTGGAGCGCGTGGCGCGGCTGATGAAGGAGATCGGCGTCGACCACTGCGGCGTGGCCGACACCATCGGCGTCGGCACGCCGCGCCGCGCGCAGGCGGCGCTGGAGCGCGCGCTGAAGCACTTCCCGCTCGACGAGGTGAGCGGGCACTTCCACGACACCTACGGCCAGGCGCTGGCCAACATCCTGGCCTGCCTGGAGATCGGCGTGCACGTGTTCGACACCAGCATCGCCGGCCTGGGCGGCTGCCCGTACGCGAAGGGCGCCACCGGCAACGTCGCCAGCGAGGACGTGGTGTTCATGCTGCGCGGCATGGGCATCGAGACCGGCATCGACCTGGACAAGCTCGTCGACGCCGGCGCCTACATCAGCGGCGTGCTGGGCCGCGCGCCGGCGTCGCGTGCCGGCAAGGCGCTGCTGAGCAAGCGCGGCGTGGCGGTGGCGACGCTGTGACGATGGACTACCCGGAAGGCTTCCAGCGCGTCAGCCGCGCGCTCAGCGAACGCGGCCACCCGCACGCGCCGCGCTGGCTCGAGGTGCCGGCGCGCACCTCGCAGGAGGCGGCCGACGCTCTGGGCGTGGTCGTCGGCCAGATCGCCAAGAGCGTGATCTTCCGCCGCAAGGGCGACGACGGCGCGGTGCTGGTCGTGACCTCGGGCGACAGGCGGGTCGACGAGAAGCGCGTGGCCGCGATCACCGGCCCGCTCGGCCGCGCCGATGCCGACTTCGTGAAGGCGCGCACCGGCTTCTCGATCGGCGGCGTGGCACCGCTGGCCCATGCCGGCGAGGTGCAGACGCTGATCGACCGCGAGCTGTTCCGGTTCGACGTGATCTGGGCAGCGGCCGGCCACCCGAACGGCGTGTTCCGGATGACGCCCGACGAGCTGCAGCGGCTGACCGGCGCGCCGGTGCACGACGTGGTCGCGGCATGACGCACTTCGTGCCCTCGCCCTGCGTCAACGTCTGCCGCATGGACGAAACCAGCGGCTGGTGCCACGGCTGCCTGCGCACGCTCGACGAGATCGCGGCCTGGTCGACGCTGGCCGACTCCGGCAAGCGCGCGGTGTGGAAGCTGCTGCCGGCGCGGCGCGAGGCCTACGCGCGGCTGCATCCCGCGGCAGCACCGCCGCCGGAGCCCGCCGCATGAAGACCCTCACCTTCCACTTCGACCCCATCTCGCCCTTCGCCTACCTGGCGTTCGAGCAGCTGCCTTCGGCGCTGGAGGGCTGCAGCTACGCGGTCGACTACAGGCCCGTGCTGTTCGCCGCGCTGCTGAAGCAGCACGCGCACAAGGGGCCGGCCGAGATCGAGCCCAAGCGGCAGTGGACCTTCCGCCACATCGCCTGGCTGGCGCAGCACCACGGCATTGCGCTGCAGGTGCCGGCGCAGCACCCGTTCAACCCGCTGCCGCTGCTGCGGCTGGCCGTGGCCTGCGGGCCGAACCGGCGCGTGGTGGAGAAGCTGTTCCACCATGTCTGGCAGGGGGGCGGTGCCGACCCAGCCGACCCGGCGCGCCTGGCCGCGCTGAGGGCCGAGCTGGCGCCGGCGCGCGACCCCGATGGCGACGACGTGAAGCAGGAACTGCGTGCCGCCACCGATGCCGCCATCGCCGCCGGCCTCTTCGGCGTGCCCACCTTCGAGCTCGATGGCCGCCTCTTCTGGGGCCTGGACGCGCTGCCGATGCTGCGCGACGCGCTGCTGGGCCACGCCTGGTTCGACGGCCCCGACTGGGACGCCGCGGCCCGGAAGCGCCCCGGCGTCGTGCGCTGACCTACTGCGCCGTGCCGCTCATCCAGGCCTTGCGGATCAGCGCCCCGCAGGCGGCCGAATCGGCGCCCGCACCGCCGCTCAGGATGTCGGCCCGCGCGACGATGCCGTACCAGCTCCTGCCGGCGTCGATCCACGGGTAGAAGCCGAAGGCGCCGGCGCTGCTGAACGTGCCGTCGCCGGTGGCCGGGTCGTTCTCGAGCCAGTGGCCGATCGAGTAGCTCCAGCTCAGGTTCGACGGCACCGGCGTGCCGATCGCGGTGGCGCAGGTGGCGGGGTTGGTGCAGGTGGCGTTGCTGCCCAGCAGGCCGGCGATCCTCAGCTGGTTGTTCAGCACCTTGCGCAGGAAGATCGCGTAGTTGGCGGCCGAGGTGCGCGCGCCGCCGGCCAGCTGCGGCTGCGTGTAGCTCAACGCGATCTCGGTGCCCAGCACGCGGCGCACCTCGGCGGCGAGCGCCGCGTTGTCCATCGCCCCCAGCGCCATGCCCGGTGCCGCCAGGTTCGCATGCACCTGCATGTGGCCGCCGTTGTAGAGGAAGCGGCCGATCGCGGCCGGCGTCTGCACGCTGTTGTCGCCGCGCGCGGCGCACGAGGCCACGGTGTCGGTCTGCGCGCAGTCGGGGTTGCCGAAGCTGACATAGCCGCTGCGGAACGTGAGGAACTGGATGTCCTCTGCGCTGAGCACGCCGTTGCGCCGCTCGGCGACGTAGGCGCCGTAGAGCCACTTCGATGCCGAGGCGATGTTCATCGTCGTGTCGGCGTCGTAGCTGACGAGGCCGGCGCCGGCCACCGAGCCGCTGGCCAGGCGCTGCGTCTTGTCGCCGATCTCCCAGTAGAACGGTCGGATCGGGTTGCACGCGTTGGCGCTGCTCTGCGCGGTGGCGCCGGCCGCGGCGCTGCGCGTGGCAAGGTCGGGGCCGGGCGGCGGCGCCGGGCTGGGCGACGAGCCGCCGCCGCCACCGCAGGCGGCCAGTGCGATCGACGCCATCCACAACGGAAGCAGGCGGTTGCGAGTTCGGTGCATCGGTCTTCTCGAAGGCGTGATGACACCGACCTTGTAGCAGCGCCGCCGGCCGGCCACGTTTCCGCTGTGCAAACGCACCCCCTGGACACACGAGGCCGGCGCACCCGGGCCGCGGCTAGCATGGCTTTCGCAACCCGCCTTCGCAGGAGAAACCACATGGCCTCGCCCGACAACAGCTCGATCCCCGGCAACCGCAGCGTCACCATCGGGCTCGGCGACACCCTGAGCGTCGGCGCCGAGCGCAGCACGGTGGTGCGCCGCAACGACACCACCAGCGTCGGCGGCAACCTGACGCTGAGCGTCGGCCAGTCGGCCAGCCAGTCGATCGGCAGCGACCTGGCGCTCACGGTGGGCAAGCGCGTGATCGTCAGTGCCGGCGACAGCCTGGAGTTCGTGGTCGGCAGCGCGCGCCTGGTGCTGAAGAAGGACGGCAGCATCCTGCTGAGCGGCCGCGACATCACGATCGAAGGCAGCGGCAAGGTCAGCGTGAAGGCCGCCGGCGAGGTGGTGCTGCGCGGCAGCAAGATCCAGCAGAACTGAAGCGCCGCGCAGGCGCCACGATGGCGCCGCGTTGTCAGCCTGCGTTGGTTTCGCGTCAGAGCGAGGTCAGTGCCCATGCCCACAGTGCGGGCATCGGCGGACCCTCTGCCGGAACAAGGAGACAGGCATGGACGACGCACTCGCCCGGCGCATCGAATCGCACCCCTCGTACCAGAAACTGAAGGCGCGCCGCTCCAGCTTCGGCTGGTGGCTGGCCGCCGCGATGATGGTCGTGTACTACGGCTTCATCCTCCTGGTCGCCTTCGACAAGCCGCTGCTGGCCAGCCGCATCGGCAACGGCGTCACGACGCTGGGCATGCCCATCGGCCTGGGCGTCATCCTCTTCACGGTGGTGATCACCGCGATCTACGTGCGCCGCGCGAACGCCGAGTTCGACGCCCTGGCCGACGAAGTCAACAAGGCGGTGCTCAAGTGAAGCGCAACTCCATCCTTCTTGCGGCCGCGTTGCTGGCCGCCACCGGCACCGCCCTGGCGGCCGGCGCCGACCTCGGCCAGGCCGAGAAGCAGGCCACCAACTGGACGGCCATCGGCATGTTCGGCGTGTTCGTGGTGTTCACGCTGTTCATCACCAAGTGGGCCGCCGCGCGCACCAAGAGCGCGGCCGACTTCTACACCGCCGGCGGCGGCATCACCGGCTTCCAGAACGGCCTGGCGATCGCGGGCGACTACATGTCGGCCGCCTCGTTCCTGGGCATCAGCGCCGCGGTGATGACCAGCGGCTTCGACGGCCTGATCTACTCGATCGGCTTCCTGGTCGGCTGGCCGGTGGTGACCTTCCTGCTCGCCGAGCGGCTGCGCAACCTGGGCAAGTTCACCTTCGCCGACGTGGCCGCGTTCCGCTTCAAGCAGACGCCGGTGCGCGTGTTCGCGGCCAGCGGCACGCTGGTGGTGGTGGCCTTCTACCTCATCGCGCAGATGGTGGGCGCGGGCCAGCTGATCAAGCTGCTGTTCGGGCTGGACTACGGCTACGCGGTGGTCATCGTCGGCGTGCTGATGATGGTCTACGTGCTGTTCGGCGGCATGACGGCCACGACCTGGGTGCAGATCATCAAGGCCATCATGCTGCTGGGCGGCGCCTCGTTCATGGCCTTCATGGTGCTGCTGCAGTTCGGCTTCAGCCCCGAGGCGATGTTCGCCAAGGCGGTGGAGATCAAGACCGGCATCGCGGCCAAGGGCGGCAAGACGCCCGAGGAAGCCGCGAACATCGGCTTCTCGATCATGGGCCCGGGCGGCTTCGTGAAGGACCCGATCAGCGCGATCAGCTTCGGCATGGCGCTGATGTTCGGCACCGCCGGGCTGCCGCACATCCTGATGCGCTTCTTCACCGTGCCCAACGCCAAGGAAGCGCGCAAGAGCGTGCTGTGGGCCACCACCTGGATAGGCTACTTCTACATCCTCACCTTCATCATCGGCTTCGGCGCGATCACCTTCGTGCTGACCAACCCGCAGTTCCTGGACGGCAAGGGCGTGCTGCTGGGCGGCGGCAACATGGCCGCCATCCACCTGGCCAACGCGGTGGGCGGCAACGTGTTCCTGGGCTTCATCTCGGCGGTGGCCTTCGCGACCATCCTCGCGGTGGTGGCCGGCCTCACGCTGAGCGGCGCCTCGGCCGTGTCGCACGATCTCTACGGCACCGTGTTCAAGCAGGGCAAGGCCGACAGCGCGAGCGAGCTGCGCGTCTCGAAGATCACCACCGTGTGCCTGGGCATCATCGCCGTGGTGCTGGGCATCGCGTTCGAGAAGCAGAACATCGCCTTCATGGTGAGCCTGGCGTTCGCGATCGCGGCCTCGGCCAACTTCCCGGTGCTGCTGATGAGCGTGCTGTGGAAGGGCTGCACGACCAAGGGCGCGGTGATCGGCGGCTTCCTGGGCCTCGTGAGCTCGGTGGCGCTGACCGTGGTGTCGCCGGCGGTGTGGGAAGCCACGCTCGGCAACCCGAAGGGCAGCGCGCTGTTCCCGTACACCAGCCCCGCGCTCTTCAGCATGACGATCGGCTTCGTCGGCATCTGGCTGTTCAGCCTGCTCGACCGCAGCCAGCGCGCCGCGGAGGACAAGGCCGGCTTCCTGCCGCAGCAGCTGCGCTCGGAGACCGGCATCGGAGCCTCGGGCGCGTCCGGTCACTAGAGACCCGACATGCCGCAGCGCGAGCTGCTGACGCTGGCCACGGCGCGCATCCGCGACGCCTACCTGCGCAAGCCGCACTACGTCGACGGCAGCACCGACCTGGTGTCGGTCTGCCGCGACCTGGCGGCGCGCGGCCTCACGCAGGCCCTGGTGCGACACCAGGGCCGCGTCGGCATCTTCACCACCACCGACCTGCGCGACGCGCTGCTGCGCGACACGCCCCCGGCCCGGCTGCCGGTGCACGAGGTGGCGCACTTCGACCTGGTGACGGTGCCGGCGGGCGCGGATCTCTTCGAAGCCCTGTGGCTGATGGTGCGCCACCGCGTGCACCGGCTGGTGGTGCGCGAGCACGAGGCGGACGACGCGCCCGTCATCGGGTTGCTGGGCCAGCTGGACCTGGTGAGCTTCGTCGCCAACCACTCGCACATCGTGGCGATCCAGATCGACGAGGCCGCCGGCCTGGCGGACCTGAAGGCGGCGGCGCAGCGCATCGACGAGCTGGTGAAGCTGCTGCACGGCAGCGGCATCCGCGTGGAGCGCATCGCGCGCCTGGTGGGCGAGCTCAACGCCCGGCTGTTCGCGCGGCTGTGGGCGCTGCTGGCGCCGCCCGAGGTGATCGAGAACTCGGCGTTGCTGGTGATGGGCAGCGAGGGCCGCGGCGAGCAGATCCTGAAGACCGACCAGGACAACGCGCTGCTGCTGCGCGACGGTTTCGAGTTCGCCGGTCTCGCGGCGCTGGCGCGCGACTTCAACGCCGCGCTCGCGCAGCTGGGCTACCCGCCGTGCCCCGGCGACATCATGCTCACCAACCCGCTCTGGCGGCAGCCGCTGGCGGGCTTCCGCGAGACGCTCAGGCGCTGGGTCTACGAGCCCGACGCGGACGGCGCGATGCACCTGGCGATCTTCATGGACGCGGCCTGCGTCGCCGGCGATCCCAAGCTGCTGCAGGCGGCGCGCGCGCACCTGCAGGCGCTGCTGTGCGACAACGCCGCGTACCTGGCCCGCTTCGCCGCCGCGGCCGACCGCTTCGAGGAACCCGGCAACTGGTTGACCCGGCTGACGCAGTTCGTCGGCAGCCGCGACGAGCCGGCGCTGGACCTGAAGAAGCTGGGCACCTTCCCCATCGTGCATGGCGTGCGCGCGCTGGCGCTGCAGCGCGGCGTGGTGGAGCAGGGAACGGCCGCACGGCTGGAGCGGCTGGCCGATGCCGGCGCGCTCGACGCGAGCCTCGCGCGCGACCTCGCCGACGCGCTGCACCTGCTGATGAACCTGCGCCTGTCGCACCAGCTGGAGCAGCGCGCGCAGGGCCGGCCGGCCGGCAACGAGGTGAAGCCGTCGGAACTCTCGACGCTGGAGCGCGAGCCGCTGCACGACGCGCTGGCCATCGTGCGCCGCTTCCGCCAGTTCCTGCGCCAGCACTTCCGGCTGGACGCGCTGTGAGGGCCGCGGCGTGCTGACGGGTCCGGCGAGCGGCCAGCGCCTGGTGGCGCTGTGCGCACTCGGCCTGCTCGTGTTCAACGGCCCGTTGCTGCGCCTGTGGCTGGGGCCGCTGGCGCTGTTCGCCCTGTGGGCCGCGCTGATCACCGCACTCGCCTGGTTGCTGGAGCGCGGCGGCGGGGACTGAGCCATGCCGGCCGCGGTCGTACTCGGGGCGTCGCTGGCCTACCTGCTGGCGCTGTTCGGCGTGGCCGCCTGGGCCGACCGGCGCGCCGCCGCCGGCCGCAGCGTGATCGGCAACGCCTGGGTCTATGCCCTGAGCCTGGCGGTCTACTGCAGCGCCTGGACCTACTTCGGCAGCGTCGGCCGCGCCGCCAGCGGCGGCATCGCCTTCCTGCCGATCTACCTGGGGCCGACGCTCGCGATGGTGCTGGCCTGGCTGGTGCTGCGCAAGATGGTGCGCATCGCGAAGACCTGGCGCATCACCTCGATCGCCGACTTCATCGCCAGCCGCTACGGCAAGAGCCGCCTGCTGGCGGGCCTGGTGACGCTGATCGCGCTGGCCGGCGTGGTGCCCTACATCGCGCTGCAGCTGAAGGCGGTGGCCGGCGGCTGGGCGGTGCTCACCGGCCCGGCGTCCGACGGGGTGGCGCTGTCGCCGTCGGCCGTGGCCCTGATCGTCGCACTGGTGCTGGCGGCCTTCACCGTCGCGTTCGGCACGCGCCACCTGGACACCAGCGAGCGCCACGAAGGGCTGGTGGCGGCGATCGCGGCCGAGTCGGTGGTGAAGCTCGTGGCCTTCATCGCGGTCGGTCTCTTCGTCACCTGGGGCCTGTTCGCCGGGCCCGGCGACCTGTTCGAACGCGCGCTCGCCGAGCCCGCGCTGGCCCGCCTGATCCAGCCCGCCGCCGACGCGCCGTTCGCCGCCGGCAGCTGGTTCACGCTGCTGCTGCTGGCAGGGCTGTCGGTGCTGCTGCTGCCGCGCCAGTTCCAGGTGATGGTGGTGGAGAACGTGGACGAGAGCCACATCCGCCGCGCCGCCTGGGCCTTCCCGGCCTACCTGCTGCTGATCAACCTGTTCGTGCTGCCGCTGGCGCTGGCCGGCACGCTGCGCTTCGGGCCCGGCGCGGATGCCGAGACCTTCGTGCTCGCGCTGCCGCTGGCCGCCGGGCAGCCGGCTCTGGCGCTGCTGGCCTTCGTCGGCGGGCTCTCGGCGGCCACCGGCATGGTGATCGTGGAGGCCATCGCGGTGTCGACGATGGTCTGCAACGACCTCGTGCTGCCGGCGCTGCTGCGGGTGCGGCGCTTCGCGACGCGCGACCCCGGCGCGTGGCTGCTGCCGATACGCCGCGTCGTGATCGTCGGGCTGATGGGGCTCGGCTGGCTCTACGGCCGCGTGGCCGGCGAGACCGCGGCGCTGGTCAGCATCGGCCTCATCAGCTTCGCCGCGGTGGCGCAGTTCGCGCCCGCGCTGCTGGGCGGCATCTACTGGAAGGGCGGCACGCGCGATGGCGCTTTCGCGGGCCTGGCGGCCGGCGCGCTGCTGTGGGCCTGGACGCTGCTGGTGCCGGCCTTCGCGCGCAGCGGCTGGCTCGACATGGCGCTGCTGGAACACGGCCCGCTCGGCCTCGCGTGGCTGAAGCCGGAGGCGCTGTTCGGCCTCTCGGGCCTGGACGGGCTGAGCCACGCGATGCTCTGGAGCCTGGTCGCCAACATCGGCCTCTACGTCGGCGTGTCGCTGGCGCGGCCGCCGTCGGCGCGCGAGGCCTCGCAGGCGCTGCTGTTCGTCGACGTGTTCGAGCAGGCCGCCGACGAGCGCGTGTTCTGGCGCGGCCGCGCGCGTGTCGACGACCTGGTGGCGCTGCTGGCGCGCTTCGTCGGTGCCGAGCGCGCGCAGGCGCTGCGGCCCGCCGGCGCGGCCGCCTTCGCCGACCCGGCGCTGGTGCAGCGCACCGAGACGCTGCTGGCCGGCGCGGTGGGCAGCGCGTCGGCGCGCGTGCTGGTGGCCTCGGTCGTCGACGAGGACCGGCTCGGCATGGCCGACCTGCGCCGCATCGTCGAGGAAGCCACCGAGCTGCGCCAGCGCAACCGGCAGCTGCAGGAGCTGGACCGGCTGAAGGACGACTTCATGTCCAGCGTCACGCACGAGCTGCGCACGCCGCTCACCAGCATCCGCGCGCTGAGCGAGCTGATGCGCGACGACGAGCAGATGGCCGCCGCACAGCGCACGCACTTCCTCGGCCTGGTGGTGGCCGAGAGCGAGCGCCTGACGCGCCTGGTCAACCAGGTGCTGGATCTGGCGAAGATCGAGAGCGGGCATGCCGAGTGGCGCTCGGTGGACGTCGACCTCGGCGCGCTGCTGGAGCAGGCGGTGAGCACCACCGCGGCGCTGTTCGCCGGGCGCGGCGCCGTCGTCGAGCTCCTGAAGCCCGCGCAGGTGCCGCCGCTGCGCGCCGACCCCGACCGGCTGCTGCAGGTGCTGCTGAACCTGCTGGCCAATGCGGCCAAGTTCGTGCCGGCCGGCAGCGGCCGCGTGCGCGTGCGGCTGCAGGTGAAGGCGGCGAGCCTGGCGGTGGAGGTGCAGGACAACGGCCCCGGCGTGCCGCCCGGGCAGCAGGCGCTGATCTTCGAGAAGTTCCGCCAGGGCGGCGACGGCAGCAGCCGCCCGCCGGGCGGCACCGGGCTCGGGCTGCCGATCAGCCGGCGCATCGTCGAGCACTTCGGCGGCACGCTGTGGCTGCGCTCGGTGCCCGGACAGGGTGCCTGCTTCGGCTTCGAGATCCCGCGGGTCCACAAGAACGAGGAGACGACACCATGAGCCACACCATCGTCATCGCCGACGACGAGCCCAACATCCTGGTCTCGCTGGAGTACCTGATGAAGCGCGAAGGCCACACGGTGGTGCTGGCGCGCGACGGCCACGAGGCGCTGGAGGCCATCCGCCGCACGAAACCGGCGCTGGTGCTGCTGGACGTGATGATGCCGGGCAAGAGCGGCCTGGAGGTCTGCCAGGCCGTGCGTGCCGACGAGGCGCTGGCCGGCACGAGGATCCTGATGCTCACCGCCAAGGGCCGCGACACCGACATCGCGCAGGGCCTGGGCGCGGGCGCCGATGCCTACGTCACCAAGCCCTTCTCGACGCGCGAGCTCGCCGCGCGCGTGCGCGAGTTGCTGCCGTGAGCGGACAGGCCTTGCGCCGCGCCGAGCTGGTGGCGGCCTTGCTGCCCGGCCTGCTGCTGGCGCTGATGCTGCTGCTGGCGGGCGGGCTGCTGGCGCTCAGTGCGTCGGCCGCCGAGCGCCAGGCGCTGTGGGCGCTGGTGGAGCCGCGCTTCGCGCTGGTGCTGATGGTCTGGTTCTTCTGCAGCCTGGGCGCGGGCTGGGCGTCGTGGAAGGTCTGGTGCCTGCACGGCGCCGCGCCGGGGCGGCTGGCCGAGGGCCTTCAGGTGCTGCTGAACAGCGACGCGCCGCCGCGCCTGGCGGCCGAAGGCAGCGCCGGCAGCCGGGCGCTGGCGATCCAGGTCAATGCCCTGGTGGTCCAGCGCAACGCGCTGCGCGCCGGCATCGAGACCAAGGTGGCCGAGGCCGGGCGCGAGCTGGCGCAGGAGCGCAACCGCCTGGCCGCGCTGATGGCCGAGCTGGCGCAGAGCGTGGTGGTGTGCAACCTCGACGGCCGCATCCTGCTCTTCAACGCCCGCGCGCGGCTGCAGTTCCGCGCGCTGCAGGAGGGCCCGGCGATCGGCGGTGCCGAGGCGCTGGGCCTGGGCCGCTCCATCTACCCGCTGCTGGACCGCCGGCTGCTCGGCCACGCGCTCGAGGCGGTGCAGCAGCGGCTGGCGCGCGGGGCCGCGCATCCGTCGGCGCAGTTCGTCACCGGCACCCGCAGCGGCCAGCTGCTGCGCGTGCAGATGGCGCCGGTGCGCGCCATCGGCGAGCACGAGACCGCGCTCAACGGCTTCGTGCTGATGCTCGACAACATCACCCGCGACCTCGCCGACGACCAGCAGCGCGACCGCTGGCTGCACACGCTCACCGAGGGCTACCGCGGCCACGTCGGCAGCCTGCAGGCCGCGGTGGAGCTGCTGGACGACCCGGACCTGGACGGGCCCACGCGCGAACGCTTCCTGGCCGTGATCCGCGACGAGATCGGCCGCATGGGCCGGCGCCTGAACGAGGCCGCGGCCGAGGGCCTGCGTTCGCTGAAGACACGCTGGCCGCTGGAGGACATGCTGGGCGCCGACTTCGTGGCTGCCGCCGCGCAGCGCATCGAGGCCGCGCACGGCGGCCGCGCGCTGGCGGGCGAAGTCGACGCCGCGCTGTGGCTGAAGGTGGACAGCTACTCGCTGATCCAGGCGCTGCAGCACCTGGCCGGACGCCTGGCCGAGGAGTACGACGTGCAGCGCGTGGGCCTGCGCCTGCAGCCTGCCGAAGGCAGCCCCGGCCGCGCCCAGCTCGACCTGGTGTGGGCGGTGCAGGCGATGAGCACCGAGACCGTCACGGCCTGGGAGACCGAGCCGATGGGCGGCGGTGCCGGCGGCGGCGACGGCGCCGCCAGCCCGCTCACGGTGCGCGACGTGGTCGAGCGCCACGGCGGCGCGTTGTGGTTCGAACGCGCCCGCGTGCGCCAGGAGGCCTTCTTCCGCTTCCTGCTGCCGCTGGCCGGCGAGGCGGCGCCGCTGGAGGCCGCGGCCGTGGTGCGCGGCGAGAGCCGGCCCGAGTTCTACGACTTCGACCTGTTCCGCGCGGTGGAGGCCGGCGGCGACACCGCGCTGCTCACCCGCCCGCTGGCGGCGCTGGCCTTCACGGTGTTCGACACCGAGACCACGGGGCTGGAACCGTCCGCCGGCGACGAGATCATCCAGATCGGCGCCACGCGCATCGTCGCCGGCAAGCTGCGCCGGCAGGAGTGCTTCGAGCAGCTGGTGGACCCGCAGCGCCCGCTGTCGGCCGCCGGCATCGCGATCCACGGCATCGAGCCCCAGATGCTGCAGGGCCAGCCCACCATCGCCACCGTGCTGCCCGCCTTCCACGCCTTCGTGGCCGACAGCGTGCTCGTGGCCCACAACGCGGCCTTCGACATGCGCTTCCTGCAGCTCAAGGAGGCCAGCACCGGAGTGCGGTTCGAGCAGCCGGTGCTGGATACCTTGCTGCTGTCGGCGGTGCTGCAGCCGCAGCAGGACTCGCACCGCCTGGAAGCCATCGCGGAGCGCCTGGGCGTGCCGGTGCTGGGGCGGCACACCGCGCTGGGCGACGCGCTGGTCACGGCCGAGGTGTTCGTGAAGATGCTGCCCCTGCTGGAGGCGGCGGGCATCCGCACGCTGGGCCAGGCGCTGGAGGCGTCGAGGAAGACCTACCTCGCGCGCGTGAGCTACTGACGCCGGCGGCTCAGGCGAAGCTCGGCTCGCGCGCCGCCTGGCCGATGTGGATCGAACCCTGGCGCAGCAGGCCCTCGATGTCGGCCGCGCGCTGCGGCCTGGCGTACAGGAAGCCCTGCACCATGTGACAGCCGTTGGCCTGCAGGAAGGCGGCCTGGGCGGTGGTCTCCACGCCCTCGGCGACGAGGTCCAGCTTCAGCGTCTGCGCCAGCGCGATGATCATCTTGACGATCTCGGAGTCGTTCTCGTCCTGCCCCGCGTTGGCGACGAAGGAGCGGTCGATCTTGAGCACGTCGATCGGCAGCCGGCTCAGGTAGGCCAGGCTCGAGTAGCCGGTGCCGAAATCGTCGATCGCTACCACCACGCCCATCTCGCGCAGCGCGCTGAGCACGCGCGCGCTCTCGGTGGGGCTGGCCATCACCACGCTCTCCGTCAGTTCCACCTGCAGGTCCGAGGGCTGCAGGCCGTGCTCGGCGATGCGGGCCGCGATCTTCTCCACCAGGCTGCCGTGCTGCATCTGGCGCGCCGAGATGTTCACCGCGATCTTCACGCTGTGGCCCAGCGCCCGCTTCCACGCCGCCGACTGGCGGCAGGCCTCGGCGACGACCCAGTCGCCCAGCGGCACGATCAGGCCCGTGGCCTCGGCCACCGGGATGAACTCCATCGGACTCACCAGGCCGCGGCGCGGATGGCGCCAGCGCAGCAGCGCCTCCACGCCGGAGATCGCGTCCGAGTCCAGCGACACCTTGGGCTGGTAGTGCAGTTCCAGCTCGCCGTGGGCGATGGCGTGGCGCAGCTCGGTCTCCATCTGCAGCCGCTTCACCGAGGCGCTGGTCAGCGCCTCCTGGAAGAAGCTGAAGCCGCCGCGGCCGGAGGTCTTCACCTCGTACATGGCCATGTCGGCGCGCTTCATCAGGTCGAAGGCGGTGGCGCCGTCCTGCGGGTAGCAGGCGATGCCGACCGAGGCACCCACCTGCAGCACCGTGCCGCCGAAGTCCATCGGCTCGCAGACGGTGTCGATCAGCTTCTGCGCCACGACGGCGTAGTTCTCGGCCGCCGCGGCGTCGTTGAGCAGCACCACGAATTCGTCGCCGCCGATGCGCGCCACCGTGTCGGCCTTGCGCAGCGCGGCCTTCAGGCGCTGCGCCAGTTCCTTCAGCAGCGCGTCGCCGGCGTCGTGGCCGATGGTGTCGTTGATGGCCTTGAAGCGGTCGAGGTCGATGAACATCAGCCCGCGCTTCTCGCCCTGGCGCGACGCCACCTCGATGCTCTGCTCGATGCGGTCGAGCAGCAGCGACCGGTTGGGCAGCCCGGTGAGCGCATCGTGGAAGGCCATGTGGCGCAGGTCCTCGTCCTTGCGCCGCAGGGCCTCCACGGTCAGCATCAGTTCGCTCTGCGAGGCGCGCAGCTCGCGGTTGACCTGCAGGTTCTGCAGCGCGGCCTCCTCCAGTTCCTGGGTGCGCTCGCGCACCTTGTGCTCGAGCTGGGCGTTGAACACCTCCAGCTCGTGGCGGTGCGCCTCGATCGTGCGGTAAGAACGCGCGATCACCCGGGCCGAGAAGATCACGAAGGCGATGCCCACCAGCAGCACCACCAGCTGCGGCAGCAGCGTGCCGTGGAAGTGGCCGCGCAGCATCTCGATCTCGGCGTCGGCGCTCTTGCGCAGCCCTTCCTTCATCGCCGCGGCCTGCGCCGAGATGGCCTGGTCGTCGACGTACACCGTGACGAAGCCCTGGGTGGCCGAGCCGGTGATCGCGGGCGTGCGCACCACCAGGCGGTACTTCTCGCGGAAGGCCGGCGGCATGCTGTAGTCGGCGCGGAACTCGGGCCGCACGCTGCCGCGCCACATCGAGGCGTAGGGCCGGTCGGCCTTGTCGCTCACCTCGATGGCGGCGATCTCGCTGTAGTCCATGAAGGGCTCCAGCGTCGAGGCCAGGCCCTCCTTGAGCAGGTTGAAGGACTGCGAGTTCTCCAGCTAGCCCGCCGTCAGCCGCGCGATGGTGGCCGACAGCGCCGTGGTGCGGGCGCTCATGCGGGCGACCTCCTCCTTGGCCTTGGCCTCGGAGTACACCTCCACGGCCGCCAGCTTGGAGGCGGTGATGGATTCCAGCAGCTTCTGCTGCGAGAAGTGGAAGAACAGGCCGAACAGCACGAAGGCCGTGGCCAGCGCCGCCGAGACCCAGTGGATGCGCCGGCCGGTGAGATCGAGAGCGGTCGGGCGGGCCACGGTGTCTTCCCTCGGGGCTCAGTACTTGCGCGTGGGCAGTGCCGCGGCCGCGTTGTGCACCGTGAAGACCTTGTCCTCCAGGAACATGCGGGCGGGCACGCTGCGACCGTTGAGCACGTCCACCGCCACCTTCAGCACGAACTTGCCGAGCAGCGGGTTGCACTCCACCAGCGCGTTGATGCGCTTGTCGATCAGGAACTGGAAGCCGCGGCGCACGCCGTCGACGCCGATGATCAGCACGTCCTTGCCGGGCTTGAGGCCCAGTTCCTTGGCGGCCTCCAGCGCTTCCACGGCGCCGAAGGCCATGTTGTCGTTGTGAGCGAACACCGCGCAGATGTTGCGGCCCTCGGCCTTGAGGTGGGCGCGCATCACCTCGCGCGCCTGGTCCTCGCGCCACATGCCGGTCTGCGTGGCGATGATCTTCATCGCCGGGAACATCGCGATCACCTCGCGGAAGCCCTTGCCGCGCTCGATCGAGGGCGACGAGTCCGGCGGCCCCTGGATCTCGACGATGTTGCAGTGGCCCGCGGTCTCCTGCGCCAGCCAGGCCGCGGCGGCGCGGCCCTCGTAGCGGAAGTCCGAGCCGATCGAGGTGACGAAGAGGCCCTTGTTCTGGTTCTCGGGCTTGAGCACCAGCGTGCGGTCCGACAGGATCACCGGGATCTTCGCCGCCTTGGCCTTCAGCAGCACGGCGTCCCAGCCGCCCACCTCGTTGGCGGCCAGCACGATGGCGTCCACGCGCTGGTTGATGAACTCCTCGACGTGGCGGCGCTGCACGTCGGTCTTGCCGCCGGCGTCCTTGAACACGAGCTGGATGCCCAGTTCCTTGGCGGCTTCGCGGAAGGACTCGCTGTTGGCCTTGCGCCAGTCGCTCTCGGCGGTGTCGCTCTGTGCGAAGCCGATGGTGTAGCTCTTGGCCTGCACCGTGACGCAGAAGAGCAGGGCCAGCAGGGCCACCAGGAACAGGCCGAAGCGCGGCTGTTCGAAAGTGGGGGACGGACTCGAAGCGCGCATGGGATTCCCTCGGATATGCGCGCCAATACGGCCCGGCGCGGCTCGACTTGAGGCGCCGGCCCCACACGTCAAGCTTCCCCTACAGCGCGCGGCGCGCCGGCCACCGGAAAGGCTAGTCTCGCGGCATGCCCGTCGACCTCTTCCTGTCCTCGCTGTGGATCGGCCTGTCGATCGCCGCGCCCGTCGGCCCCATCGGCCTGCTCGTGATCCAGCGCACGCTGCGCCACGGCATCGCCGTCGGCCTGGCCACGGGGCTGGGTGCCGCCGTGGCCGATGCCGCCTACGGCGCCGTGGGCGCCTTCGGCGTCAGCGCGCTCATCCAGGCCCTGCAGGGCGCGCGCGTGCCGCTGGCGCTGGTGGGCGGCGCGTTCCTGCTGTGGCTGGCCTGGCGCACCTGGACCTCCGCAGCCCCGGCCGCCGGGGCCGAGGTCGGCGGCGGGCCCGGCCTGGTGGCCTCGTTCGCGGGCACCTTCCTGCTGACGCTGTCGAACCCGGCGACGATCCTGTCGTTCATCGCCATCTTCGGCGCGGTGCTCGGCCGCATGGGCGGCGCCGCGGCGTCGCCGGGGTGGATGGTGGCCGGCGTGCTGCTGGGCTCGGCGGCGTGGTGGCTGTTCCTGTGTGCCGCGGTGGCGCGGCTGCGCCAGCGCTTCGACGAGCGCGCGCAGCGCTGGGTGGGGCGGGCGTCGGCGCTGATGCTGGCTGCCTTCGCGCTCTGGCAGTGGGGGCAGCTCGCGGGGCAGGCCTGAGCCCGCCGGGGCCTTCAGCCGCGACGCGCCCCGCTGTCGCGCACCACCTCGCCGTCCTCCTTCGTGAACGGCGGCAACGGGCCCACGGGCAGCAGATCCAGCACCGCCTCTGAAGGGCGGCAGAGCCGCGTGCCGAGAGGGCTGACCACCAGCGGGCGGTTCATCAGGATCGGGTGCTGGACGATGAAGTCGAGCAGTTGCTCGTCGGTCCATGCGGGGTCGGCGAGACCCAGCTCGGCATAGGGCGTGCCCTTCTCGCGCAGCAGCGCGCGCAGCGGCTCGCCGGTGGCGGCCACCAGCTGCCGCAGCGCGGGCTTGTCGGGCGGCGTCTTCAGGTACTCGACGACCGTGGGCTCGATGCCCGCATGCCGGATCAGCGCCAGCGTGTTGCGCGACGTCCCGCAGGCGGGGTTGTGGTAGATCGTGATCTCAGCCATGGGTGGCGTTTCCTGTCGGGTCGCGGGCCGGTGACAGCGCGCGGTGGATGCCGAGCGCCAGTGCGGCGCCCGCCAGTTGCGCGGCGACGAAGGCGGGCGCGCTGACGGGGGCGATGCCCGCGAAGGTGTTGCTCAGCATGCGCCCCAGCACCGCCGCCGGGTTCGCGAACGAGGTGGACGCGGTGAACCAGTAGGCCGCGCCGATGTAGGCCGCCACCATCGCGGCCACGCGCTGCCGCGGTGCGCGCAGCACCACCAGCAGCAGGCCGCAGGTGGCGACACCCTCGGCGAGCCACTGGCCAGCGCCGCTGCGCAGCCGCGTCGAGGTCTGCAGCAGCTCCAGCTCGAACATCGCATGCGCCAGCCAGGCTCCGGCTACCGCGCCCGCCATCTGCGCCGCCACGTACGCGGGCAAGGCGCTGCGCGGCAGTTCGCCGCGCAGCGCCATCACCAGCGATACCGCCGGATTGAAGTGGGCGCCGGAGACCGGGCCGAACAGCTCGATCAGCACGTAGAGCCCGCCCACCGTGGCCAGCGTGTTGGCCAGCAGCGCCACGGCCGCGTTGCCGCCCGCCAGCCGCTCGGCCATCACGCCGGAGCCGATGACGACCGCGAGCAGCAGCGCCGTGCCCAGGAACTCGGCCAGCAGGCGCGCCGGCATGCGCGCCTTCAGCAGCAGGCGCTCTTGACCGGGATCGCCACCGGCTTGCCGCGTGGCGCATCGCCGGCGCAGCAGGCCGCCCCTTCCGGCGCGGCCTTCTTCGTTTCGCTGAAGGTGGGGATGCTGTCCAGCGTGTGGAACTGCTCCCAGGCGACGCCGTCGGGATCGGTCAGCCAGTACTTGTCGCTGCGTGCGTAGCAGCAGGTGGTCTCGCCCTCGTCGAGCAGCGCCATGTCGGCGGCGCGGGCACGCGCCTTCAGCGCGGCCAGGTCCTCGTCGTTGTCGACCTGGAAGCCCAGGTGGTCGACCCCGGCCTCGCCGCCGCGCGCGCTGATCGCGAAGTTCAGCGCCGGCTCGGCGAGGTGCCACTTGGCGTAGTCGGACTCGAGCCGCGTGGGCTCGGCGCCGAACATCTGCGAGTAGAAGGCAACGCTCTTGCCGAGATCGGCAACGTGCACGTGGACGTGGAAACGCTTCATGGGAACTCCAAGGTCAGCAGCCGCAGGCGGCCTGGGGGGTGTCGACTGCGCAGGCGGCGCCGGCGCAGCAGTTCTCGGTGAGGTAGGCCAGCAGACCGTTCATCCGGTCGTAGGCGGCGCGGTAGACGAAGTTGCGGCCGGCGCGCTCCTGCGTCACCAGCCCGGCCGTGGCCAGCTCCTTGAGGTGGAACGACAGCGTCGCGGCGGGCACGCCCACGCCGTCCATGATCGCGCCCGCACTGAGGCCGGGGCCACCGACGACGACCAGCGCGCGGAACACCTTGAGCCTCAGGGGGTGGGCCAGTGCGCCGAGGGCGACCAGGGCTTGCTCTTCGTTCATGATGCTTCCACTTTATTCGAACAATCGCCGGAACGCAAGCGCCAAAGAAGAAGGCCCGCCGAAGCGGGCCTTTCGCATCAACCGCCGTCGCTTCAACTGGACTTGCGCTTGGCTTCGAGGACGATGGTCTGGTCGGCCTGGCCGGCGATGGCCAGCAGCAGCGTGTCGGGAGCGGGGCTGGTGGCCATGCGCTCGATGCCGGCCAGCAGGCCGATGGTGAGCACGAGGGCGAGGCCGAGGGCGGTGAGGCGTTGGGGGATGCGCGAGGTGTTCATGGGGTTCCTTTGCCGGGTGGCGGTTGGTGTTGCGATGGATGCACTGTAGGCAGCGGCGCCGCCTGCTGCCAGCCGCGTGCGACGGATGGCAATTTCGCCGAGATGAGTGGCAGGCGCCGCGGATGAAGGGATGCGAGCCGGTGACATGGCCGGTTAAATGAGCGGTATGACCCGGCCAAGAAAAAGGCCCGCCGAAGCGGGCCTTCCGGGGGACAACGCCGTCTGCGCTTCAGCTGCGCACGCGCTTGGCTTCGACGACGAAGGTCTGGTCGGCCGCGCCGGCGATGGCCGTCAGCAGCGGCTCGGGGGCCGGGCTCGTGGCCACGAAGTTGATGGCGGCCAGCACCGACAGGGTGATGGTGGCGGCGAGGCCCAGGGCGGAAACGCGGGTAGTGGTGGGGCTGGTGGTGTTCATCGGTGTGCTCCTTCGGTGGCGGCGGCGTTGCCGTGATGCGATGGATGAACTGTAGGCAAGGCGGCTGCGCGCCGCACGGGCCAGGCGATGGATCGCCGGGAGCCGGCGATGAACCGTCGCCGATGCCGATGAACGGTGCGGCGCGAGCCGCCGGCGCGCGCCGCTAGCGCGGGCGTCGGGCGAGCAGCTCGGCTTCGCGCTCCGGCGCCAGGCCCACGGCGGGGCGCTTGACGCCGTCGGTGGGCGGCGTCGCGGTCTCGAGCCAGGTGGCCGTGTCCGCGACGGTGTCCGCGAGTGTCCGCGGACACAGGCCCGTGGCCAGCGCCCGCGCGATGCTCACCTGGTGCAGTGCGGCCTGCGCGCGCGGCAGCCACACCGGCAGGTCGCTCCAGGGCGCGACGCCCTGCGCGAGCAGCCAGGCCTCGTCCACCCACACCGGCGTGGCCTGCGGTGACAGCGTGTCGCGCAGCGTCGCGAACAGGCCACCCAGGGTGAGCGGGGCGCCCGGCCCGGTGAGGTTGAAGATGCCGGTGGTGCCGGCCTCGGCCTGGCGCAGGTGCCAGGCCGCGAGGTCGCGCGCGTCGATGACCTGCACCGGCACGTCGGCCGGGCCCGGCAGCAGCACCTCCTCCCCGGGCCGGGCGCGCTTGAAGCGCTGCACCCACCAGCTGAAGCGACCCGTGGGGTCGTGCGGGCCGACGATCAGCCCCGGCCGCGACACCAGGCAGCGCCCCTCGAAACCCTGCATCGCCGCGGCCTCGCACAGCGCCTTCAGGCCACCGTAGGTCTCGCCGGTGACGGTCTCCACCGTGGGGTCGGCCAGCTGCGCCAGCGGCGCGTCCTCGGCCGTGCCGGGCGCGTCGAGCGCGGCATAGGCGCTGACGCTGCTGACGAAGTGGTAGCGGCCCACACGGCCGCCGAGCGCCGCGGCCATCGTGCGCAGCTGCCGCGGGAAGTAGCCGCAGGTGTCGATGGCCACGTCCCAGCGGCCGTGCTGCAGCGCCGAGAGGTCGCCGTCGCGGTCGGCGATCAGGTGCCGCGCCTGCGGGAACAGGCCGGGATTGCTGCGCCCGCGGTGCAGCAGCGTGAGGCCGTGGCCGGCGTCCAGGGCCTGCTGCGCGATGTGGCGGCCCAGGAAGCGCGTGCCGCCGATCAGCAGCAGGTTCATCGTGCAAATGCCCTGTTTGGGGTTTCGCTGCCCGAAAGTTCCCGCAGGCAGTCCAGGCACAGGCAGCCCTGGAAGCGCTGGCGCAGGTCGGCCAGCAGCGCGGGTTCCAGGGTCACCGTGGTGCAGGGGCAGGGGGCGGCGCCGTTCATGCCGCAGGCGAAGCCGCCGCCGCAGCGCGGGCAGCGGTCGGGCGCCGCGGCCGAGCCGGCGTCGCTCATGCGGCGAACAGGCCCTTGTGCTGCTCGCGCAGCAGGTTCTTCTGCACCTTGCCCATCGTGTTGCGCGGCAGCTCGGGCACCACGAAGACCTTCTTCGGGATCTTGAAGTTGGCGATCTGCGTCTTGAGCGACGCGCTGACGGCGCCGGGGTCGACGGCCGCGCCCGGTTTCGCGGTCAGCACCGCCACCACCGCTTCGCCGAAGTCGGGGTGCGGCACGCCGATCACGGCCGACTCGGCCACGCCGGGCATCTCGTTGATGTAGCCCTCCACCTCGGCCGGGTAGACGTTGTAGCCGCCGCTGATGATCAGGTCCTTGCTGCGGCCGACGATGGTGACGTAGCCGTCGGCGTCGACCTTGCCGACGTCGCCGGTCTTGAACCAGAGGTCGGTGGTGAATTCGTCGGCGGTCTTCTCCGGCATGCGCCAGTAGCCCTTGAAGACGTTCGGGCCCTTGACCTCGATGCCGCCGATCTCGCCGGCCGGCAGCGGCCGGCCCTTGTCGTCGTGCACGCGCACCCCCACGCCGGGCAGCGCCAGACCCACGGTGCCGCCGCGGCGCGCGCTCTCGGGGCGGTAGGGGTTGCTGGTGAGCATCACGGTCTCGCTCATGCCGTAGCGCTCGAGGATGGTGTGGCCGGTGCGCGCCTGCCAGTCCCTGAAGGTCTCGATCAGCAACGGCGCCGAGCCGCTCACGAAGAGGCGCATGTTGGCGCAGGCCTCGGGCGTGAGGCCGGGCTCGCCCAGCAGCCGCACGTACAGCGTGGGCACGCCCATGAACACGGTGGCCTCGGGCAGGCGCGCCGCCGCGGCGCGGGCGTCGAAGCGCGCGAACCAGATCATCTTCGCGCCGGCCAGCAGGGCGCCGTGGCTGGCGACGAAGAGGCCATGCACGTGGAAGATGGGCAGGGCGTGGATCAGCACGTCGCCGCGCTGCCAGCCCCAGGCGTGCTTGAGCACCTGCGCGTTGCTCACCAGGTTGCCGTGCGTCAGCATCGCGCCCTTGCTGCGCCCGGTGGTGCCGCTGGTGTAGAGGATGGCCGCCAGGTCGTCGGTGCCGCGCAGCGCCGGCTCGTGGATGTCGCTCATCTGCGCCGCGCGGTCCAGCAGCGTGCCGCTGCGGTCGTCGTTGAGCGTGAAGACGCGGTGCGTGCCGGCCTTGAAGGCGAGCTTGCTGATCCAGCCGAAGTTCTTCCCCGAGCACACCATCATCGCCGGCTCGGCGTTGCCGATGAAGTACTCGATCTCGCTGGCCTGGTAGGCGGTGTTCAGCGGCAGGTAGACGTGGCCGGCGCGCAGCACGGCCAGGTACAGCATCAGCGCCTCGACGCTCTTCTCGGTCTGCACCGCGATGCGCGACTGCAGCGGCAGGTCGAGCGACTCGATCAGGTTGGCGATCATCGCCGTGCCGCGTTCGAGGTCACGCCAGGTGTAGTGGAGCGCCGGCTCGGTGTCGGCCGTCTCGATGGCGGTCGTGTCCAGGTCGGCGGGCCAGGCCGCGCGCAGGACCGAGAAGAGGTTGTCGTTGGTGCTCATGCGGCTGCGTGTCAATCCAGCTTGGCACCCGAACTCTTGACCACCTCGGCCCAGCGCTTCACTTCGCTGGACACGAAGCGGCCGAAGTCGTCGCCCCACAGGTTCGGCGCGTCGGCACCCAGGCCGTTCCAGTCGCTCTTGAGCTCGTCGCTGCCGAGCGCCTTCTTCATCTCGGCGGTCATGCCCGCCAGGGCGTCCTTCGGCGTGCCCTTGGGCGCCCAGATGCCGTACCAGGTGGCCACCTTGTAGCCGGGCAGGCCGCTCTCGGCGGCGGTGGGCAGGTCGGCGAAGCCGGGCGCGCGCTTGTCGCCGGCCACCGCGATGGCGCGCAGCCGGCCGCCCTTGATGTGGTTGGCGCTGCTGCCCAGGCCGTCGAACATCATGTCCACCTGGCCGGCGATCAGGTCCTGCAGTGCCGGGCCCGCGCCGCGGTAGGGGATGTGGGTGATGAAGGTCTTGGTCTGCAGCTTGAACAGCTCGCCGGCCAGGTGGTGGCTGGTGCCGTTGCCGGCCGAGCCGTAGTTCAGCTTGGCCGGGTTCTTGCGCAGGAACTCGAGCAGGTCCTTCAGGTTGGTGGCCTGCACGCGCTGCGGGTTCACCACGATCACCTGCGGCACGCTGGACACCAGCCCCACCGGCACGAAGTCGGTCTCGATGTTGTAGTCCAGCTTCGGGTACATGCTGGGCGCGATGGTGTGGTGTACCGCGCCCATGAAGAAGGTGTAGCCGTCGGGCGCGGCCTTGGCCGCGATGCCGGCACCCAGGGTGCCGCCGGCGCCGCCCTTGTTGTCGATGATGAACTGCTTGCCGACGTTCTTGCTCATCAGCGCGAACAGCGGGCGCGCGAAGGCGTCGGTGCCGCCGCCGGGCGGGAAGGGCACGACCACGGTCACGGGCTTGCCGGGCCAGCCGCTCTGGGCGTGCACGAAGGGCGCGGCCAGCGTGGCGGCGCCGGTCACCAGGGCCTGGCGGCGGTTGAATCGGTTCATCGCTTGTGTCTCCGTCGGTTATCGGTATGGATCCGGGTTTCAGGTCAGGGCGCCGATGGCGCGCGAGCGCGCCACCTCGCCCTGGCGGAACTTGGCGTGGCTGGCTTCCACCTTGCTCAGGTCGTAGAGGTAGTTGACCATCATGCCGAAGGACTGCCGCAAGCCCTTGCCCGACATGTTGCCACGCAGGTTGAGCCTTTCGAGGCGAGCCCCGTTGTCGAGGTGGAATCGCGCCACCGGATCGCCCGCCGGCGTGGGCGACAGGTGGCCCAGGTAGGCCGTGCAGAGCAGGCGCAGCGCCGCCTCGCCGGTTTCGCCCAGGGTCTCGTGCAGCGCCGGGCCCTGCAGCGCGCCGAGGTCGCCCTGGCTCAGCGCCAGCAGCGTCTCGCGCGCCTTGTCCAGCTCCGCGAGCGCGCTCTTCTTCAGGGCCGGCAGGGTCGCGAAGTCGGGGCCCGACAGCAGCCAGTTCGCGAAGCCCGGGATCGGCGACAGCGTGCAGAAGGTCTTCAGCCGCGGCAGCTCGCGCTGCAGCTGCGTGGCCACGGTCTTGATCAGGAAGTTGCCGAGCGACACCCCGCGCAGGCCCGGCTCGCAGTTGCTGATGCTGTAGAAGGCCGCGACGCGGAACCGGTCGGGCTGCAGCGGCGTGCTCTGCTTGTCGATCAGCGGCGCGATCGAGGCCGGCATCTCGGGCACCAGCGCCACCTCCACGAAGATCAGCGGCTCGTCGGGCAGCTGCGGGTGGAAGAACGCGAAGCAGCGGCGGTCGGGCTGCAGGCGCCGGCGCAGGTCGTCCCAGCCGTCGATGGCATGCACCGCCTCGTGGTGGATGATCTTCTCCAGCAGCTGCGCCGGCGAGTTCCAGTCGACGCGCCGCATCTGCAGGAAGCCCGGGTTGAACCAGCTCGTCAGCAGGTGCAGCAGGTCGGCCTCGATGGCCTGCAGCGGCGGCCGTTCGCGCAGCACGCGCAGCAGCGCACGCCGCAGCCGCAGCACGGCGCTGGTGCCGCCGGGCATGCGGTTCAGGCGCCGGAACAGCTCCTGCCGCGGCGGCTCGCTCAGGTGCACCAGCGTGGCCAGCGTCTCGGCGCTGGGCCGGGCGGCATAGGCTTCGGCGGCGGCCAGCACGGCCTTCGGCTCCGGGCTCAGGTCGGCAGCCAGGAAGTCGAAGAACTCGTCGAGCTGCTCGTCGGCCATCTCGTCCAGGCGGTCGATCAGGTCGCGCGCCTGCACCATGCCGCCGAGCTCGCCCTTCTCGGACAGCAGCCGCTTGCAGTCGAGCTTCATGCGGCGCACGGCGCGCGCGGTGCGCTGGCGGGCAGCGGCCTGGCGGATGTCATCGAGCACGGCGGCCTCCGGTCGTCGTCGTTGCGGCCCTGGCCGCGGTGCTGCGGCGCAGCTTCTTCAGCGCCACCAGCTGCGCCATCAGGTGGTCGTGCATCGCGCGCTCGGCGCGCGCGGCGTCGCGCTGCACGAAGGCGTCGATCAGCACGCGGTGTTCGTTGATCGACGCCGCGATGCGCCCTGGCAGCTGCAGCTGGCGGCCGCGCATCAGGCGCATGAACTTGCGCAGGTCGCCGGTGACGCGGTCGAGCCAGCGGTTGTCGGCCAGGCGCTGCACCGCGGAGTGGAACTCGTGGTTGGCGCGGTAGTAGCCGTCGATGTCCTCGGCGGCGGCGTGGCGCTCCAGGTCGTCGTGCAGGCGCTGCAGCGTGCGCAGGTCGTCGTCGCCGGCCTTGCTGGCGGCCTCCAGCGCGCAGCGCCCTTCCAGCAGCGCCATCACCGGGAAGAGGGCGTCGGCGTCGTCGTCGCTGAGCTCGACGACGCGGCAGCCGCGGTGCGGCACCAGGTCCACCAGGCCTTCGGCGGCCAGCACCTTGAGCGCCTCGCGCAGCGGCGTGCGGCTGATGTGCCAGGCCTCGGCCAGGGCCTTCTCGTCGATCCAGGCGCCGGGCGCGAGCTCGCGGTCGAACACCATCGCGCGCAGCCGGGCGGCCACGCCGTCGTGCAGCGAGGTGCCGCGCAGGGGGATCGGGTCGGGCATCGCGGCCTCTCGGCGAAGTCGGGTTCCGCGCAGCATAACGCTGTAATTACGGAATCACAACGATCTCCCGGGAATCCCCGGGGGCCGCCGGGGGCGTGCGGTCAGGCGGCCTGGCGGGCCTGCGCGTGCGCGTGCAGGAAGGCCCGCAGCGGTGCGTTGATGGCGGCGGGGTGCGTCACCGGCCCCATGTGGCCGGCTTCCGGCAAGCGCTCGTGCCGGCCCTGCGGCAGCAGCGCCTGCAGCAGCGCGGCGATGCGCAACGCCGCGGGCGTGGAGCGGCCGCCGCTCAGGCACAGCAGCGGCATGCGCAGCCGCGCCAGCGCCCGCGCGGGCATGGGCTCGCGGTACAGCGTCTCGAAATGCTGCACGATGAAGGGCATGCGCAGCGCGATGCCGTCGCGGCGCGGCGCCGGCATTGCGGCCCAGGTGCCGGGGCCCGACCAGTAGTCGACGAAGCGGGCCGCGGCAGCCGCGGCTTCGCCGGCGCCGACCAGCCCGCGCATCGCCTCGGCCAGCGCAAAGGCCTCGCGCGCCGCCGGGCTCCACGGTTCGTGCTCGGCCAGCAGGCTGAACAGCACCGGCTCGTAGACCGCGAGGCTCAGCACGCGTGCCGGCTGCGCCGCCGCCAGGTGCATCGCCACCGCGCCGCCGTACGAGTGGCCGACCAGGTGCACGGCGCCGGCGGCCTGCAGCAGCGGCTGCACCAGCGCGGCTTCGTCGTGCACGGTGGCGCCCGGCCTGCCGGGCTGGCGGCCGTGGCCGAGCAGGTCGACGGCATGCACCTGGAAGCACGGCTCGAGCGCCTGCGCCAGGGCGTCCCACTGGCGTGCCGAACTGCCGCTGGCGTGCAGCAGCACCACCGCCGGCTTCGGTGCCGCGCTCATTGCAGCACCTGCGCGACGATGGGCGCCAGCGCCGTGCCGATGCGCTGCATCTGCGCCTGCGTCACCAGCGAGCTCAGCGCCACCATGAAGCGCGGCTCCTGCGCGCCGCTGACGATGAACTGCCAGCGGTAGGCCTTCAGCAGCGTGGTGCCCACCGCCCTGGCGTCGGCCTCGGGCAGCGTGCGGCCCAGGTGACGCAGGATGTAGGCGGCATCGGCGGCGGCCTGCGCCTGCACCAGCGTGTCGACCGCGCCGATCAGCTCGATCAGTTCGTCGACCCCGCGGTCGCGCGCGGCGGCGTCGGCCAGCGCGTGGGCGCGCCGCCATTCCAGCTCGTCGAGGATCGCGTGCTGCGACTCCTCGATCCAGTGGAAGCGGAAGACGTCGCGCCACAGCTCCGACAGGCCCCAGTCGGCGTCCATGCTCGAGCGGTAGTGGGCCTGCGTGAACAGCTCGATGTGCAGCGTGAGCGCCAGCACCGCCCAGTCGGACTTGGCCAGCACCGCCTGCGCCACCTGGTCGGCCTGCGCCAGGAAGGTGTACCCGGGGGGCATCTGCGCCGCCAGCATCTCGTCGACACGCCGGAACAGCGCCTGGTGCTTGATCTCCTCGTCGGTCAGCCTCACCAGCGCCTCGAAGGCGACCTGGTTGCCCAGGCTGTGCGAGCGCGCGAGTTCGCTGCCCTTGGCGGCGATGAAGCGCTCCAGCAGCGCGATCATGTTGGCGTAGGTGCGGCCCTGCACCTGCCACAGCAGGCAGCGTTCGTGCGGCTGCAGCTGCGCCAGCTCGCCGGCGCGCGACAGGGCGTCGGGCAGGAAGCGATGGCCGAAGTCGAAGTGGCGGCCGCGGATGACGTCGCGCTCGATGTCCCAGCGCACGCGGCGCGAGGCATCGAGGCAGCGGGCGTACTTCGGCGCGGCATCGGCGGTGGGGGCTTGGGGTTCGAGGATCGTGGAGGTCATGGCAGGCGGGCGTGGGGCCCCGTCGCGGGATCGTTGCGGCTACCTACGAGGGCTGCGGCCCGTCCGGCCGCAGCCCGTGCGTGACAAAACGTGGTCTTCAGTGCGTGCCGGACATCGGCACCGCGACGCTGCGCCGGCGCGTCGCGTCGCCGGGGTGGGCGGCCATCGACAGCAGCTCGCTGCGATCGACCCCCAGGTCGCGCAGCAGGTGGTTGTCCAGCTCGAGCAGCTGGCGCAGCACGGCGCGCTCGGCGCGGCGGCGCTCCGCCTCGAGCAGCCGCTGCCAGGCGCGGCGGCCCAGGCGGCGCGCCGTGTCGGCCAGCACGTGCATCAGCGCGCGCCAGGGCGGGGTGTACAGAACGTGGAGGGTGGTGGTGGGCATGGTGCGTCCTTCGATCAGGTGGACGCACTGTGCGGGGCCCGGCGTTTCACGGGCGTTCCGCGCAGCCTCCTACTGGGCCTCGCGCAGCTGCGCGATCAGCGGCGCGTGGTCGAGCGCGGTCTCGTCGATCACGCGCTGCACCAGCGTCGCGTGGTCCAGGCCGGGCCAGGCCCAGTCGTCCGCGCCGGCCTGGCCCCAGCCGTCGAGCACCGCCTGCAGCTCGTCGCCGGTCTGCGCGAACAGGCCCGGCTGCGCGATCACGAAACGCAGCACGCGGCGCGCGCACAGGGCCTGGCCCTGCGCATGCAGGATCTCGGCGAAGCGCCGCAGCCCGTGGTCCTGCAGCCCACGCTTGCCGAGCGCGCGCGAGGTCTGCAGCGACTCGCGCAGCGCCGCCCGTGCGCCCGGCAGGTCGCCGCGCCGCAGCGCCAGCGGCACCAGCAGCAGCCCGAGGAAGGCCACCAGCGATCGGTTGCCGGCGGCGCGGGCGTGTTCCAGCGCTCGCTGCGCGTGGTCCTCGGCGGCGGCCTCGTCGCCGAGCGCCATGGCCACGCCGGTCAGGTTGGTGAGCACGTTGCCGCGCGTGGCGACGAGGCCGTGGCGGTCGCACAGCGCCAGCGCGGGCTTCAGGCGTTCGGCGGCCTGGGCGAACTCGTGCCGATCCAGGTGCAGCGCGGCGATGGTGTTCAGCGAGGCCGCCTCGCCGGCCGGGTTGGCCAGGCGCTGCTGCTCGTCCAGCACCTGGACCGCCAGCGCCAGCGCCGCGTCGGACGCGCCGGCCGCGCGTTCCACCAGCGCCATCGTGCCCAGCACCGCGGCGCGTGCGCCGGCGTCGCGGCTGGCGCCGCTGAGCGCCAGGGCACGCGCCAGCAGCGGGCGCGCCAGCGCCACCTCGCCCTGCTGCAGCGCGCAGCGCCCCAGCACCAGCAGCGCCAGCAGGCGCGACTCGGCGGCCGCGCCGTGGCGCAACCCCTGCAGCGCGCGCGTGGCGCCGGCGCGGGCCTCGGCGTAGCGGTCGAGCCGGTATTCCACGTGGGCCTGCAGCACGCGCAGCGCGGCGTCCAGCGCGCGGTCCTCGCGCAGCGCCGGCGCGTCGAGCGCCTGCGCCAGCAGCTCGAACGCTTCCTCGAAACGGCCGCGGTGGTCGCAGAAGCCCACCAGTGCGGTGGCGCTGTCGGCCAGCCGCTCGATGCCGGCCTGCGCCACGCGGCGCCAGGCCTGGCGCGCGTTCTCGAAGTCGGCCTCGATGGCGCGCAGCGTCTGCGGCTCGCCGGCCCAGGCGCGCGCGGCCGCGTGCGCCAGCTGCCGGTGGAAGTGCCGCGCGTGCAGGTTCTCGGTGCGGGCCGGCTCGCCGGGCAGGTCCGCCAGGCGCAGCGCAGCCATCTGCTGCACCAGCGGGTGCAGCTGCAGGCGTTCGCCGGCACGCGCAACCAGCGACTTGTCGACCAGCGCCGCCAGCACCGGCAGCGACGCGCCGGCCACCGCGCGCGCGGCCTCGCTGCCGAAGCCGCCGCTGAATACCGACAGCCGCGCCAGCAACTCGCGCTCCACCGGCGCCAGGCGCTGCCACGAGTGCTCGAAGACGACCTCGATGCTGGCGTGCCGCGCCGGCTGCGCGGCATCGTGCGTGCGCAGCAGCTCGGCGTCGCGGCGCAGCTCGTCGGCGATGGCGCCGCACGGCAGCACGCGCACCCAGGCCGCGGCCAGCTCCAGCGCCAGCGGCAGGCCGTCCACGCGCCGGCAGATGTCGACGATGGCGGGGCCCTCGCCGGCGCCGCTGAAAGCCGGCTCGACGCGCTGCGCCGCCTTCACGAACAGGCGCACCGCGTCGAACGACTCGGCGCGGTCGTCGTCCTCGGGATCGGGGCAGGGCAGGCCTTCGACCGGCATCGACCACGCGCCCGCCACCAGCAGCCGCACGCGCGTGGTCACCAGCACCGACAGCCGCGGGCAGCCCTGCAGCAGCGCCTCCAGCAGCGGCGCGGCGTGTTCGGCCAGCGGCTCGAAGTTGTCCAGCACCAGCAGCATCTCGCGCTCGCGCCAGGCATCGATCGCGCGGGCCAGGCCGTCGCCGGCGCCGCCGCGTTCGCGGGCCGCGCCGGCCTGCTGCGCCAGCTGCAGGCCGAACGCGGCGGGCGTCTCCACGTCTTCCAGCGACACGAACGCGGCGCCATCGGCGAAACGCGACACCAGCCGCGCCAGCGCGCGGCGCGCGAGGCGTGTCTTGCCGATGCCGCCGGGCCCCAGCAGGCACAGCAGCCGGCACTCGCCGCCTGCCAGCAGTTCTTCGATGCGCTGCAGTTCCACCGACCGGCCGACGAAGCCGTCGTCGGGCGCGGCCAGCGCCGGCGCAGGGGCCGCAGCCGCGGCGTCGCCGGGTGCCTGCTGCAGCGCGTCGTGCAGCGCGCGCAGCTCGGCGCCGGGCTCGATGCCGAGGTCCTGCGACAGCCGCTCGGCGAAACGGCGCCACGCCTGGCGCGCCGCGGCGGCCTGGCCATCGCGCCGCAGCGCGTCGAGGTGCGCGCGCAACGCAGCCTCGTCGAGCGGGTCGGCCTCGAGCAGCCGTGCCGACAGCGCCACCGCCGCGGCCGGCGACGCGTCGGGGCGCGCCAGCTGCGCCAGCGCCGCGGCGCGCCAGGCCACGCGCAGGCGTTCGCGTTCGTAGCCGAGCCACTGGCTCCAGGCCTCGCCCAGGCCGTCGTCGAAGCCGGCGAGCAGCTCGCCGCGGTAGGCCGCGAGGGCGTCGTCCGCGCGCTGCTCCTGCAGCGCGGTCTCGAACACCTGCACGTCGGTGTCGGCCTGCAGGCGCAGCGCCGCCCCCTGCGCCTCCAGGCCCGCGGCCCCGTGCATGCCCTGCAGCCGGAACAGGATCTTGCGCAGGTTCGTGAAGGCCTGCCGGGTCGGCTGTGCGGGCCACAGCAGCGCGGCCAGCTCGGCGCGCGGCACCCAGCCGCGGCGCAGGGCCAGCAGCACGACGATCTGGCTGCGGCGCTCGAACGGCAGCGCCACGGCGGCTCCCGCCTGCTCGACGGTCGGCGTGCCGAACAGGCGCAGCTTGAGCGTCGTTTCCATCGCGCGCCGAGTATCGCAGCGGGACGTGACACGCCGCGCGAAACGATCGTGCAACGCAGGGCCCGCCACAGTCCGGCCCGCTTCGAAACGAGCACCCCGCACCGTCCAAGGAAACACACCATGAAGACCCTCCGCCCCGTGGCCGCCGCCGTGCTGCTGGCCACCCTCTCGCTAGTCGCCCGCGCCGACGCCGTGACCGACTGGAACGTCAAGGCAGCCGAATTCATCGCCGACGCGAAGATGGGCACGCCGCCCGCGATGCGCCTGATGGCGCTGGCGCAGACCGCCGCCTACGACGCCGTCAACGGCGTGACGCAGCGCTACCCCGGCGCCACCAAGGCCGCCGCCCGCGACGCGTCGCCCGAGGCCGCGCTGGCCGCGTCGCAGCGCGCGGTGTTCCTGAAGGTCCTGCCGGGCCAGCAGGCGCTGATCGAGGCCGCATACCAGGCCGCGCTGGCCGCCATTCCCGACAGCCCCGCGAAGGGCGCCGGCATCGTGGCCGGCGAGAAGGCCGCGGCCGACCTGCTGGCGCGCCGCCTCGACGACGGCGCCGCCACGCCGGAGACCTACCGCCCGGTCACCGTGGCCGGCCAGTACGTGCCCACCGTGGCCGTGGCCGTGCCGCAATGGGCGCAGCGCAAGCCCTGGATGCTGCGCGACGCGGCACAGTTCCGCCCGGCCGCGCCGCCGGCTCTGGCCAGCGCCGCCTGGGCGCAGGACTTCAACGAGATCAAGGACTTCGGCGGCCGCGTCAGCACCCGCCGCAGCGCCGAGCAGGGCGACATCGCGCGCTTCTGGGACTTCTCGGCGCCGGCCATCTACCACGGCGTGATCCGCTCGGTGGCGCTGCAGCCGGGCCGCGACCTGACGCGCAACGCGCGCCTGTTCGCCGTCACCGCGCAGGCGATGGACGACGCGCTGATCGCCGTCTTCGAGGCCAAGTACCACTACCGCTTCTGGCGCCCGACCACCGCGATCCGCAACGCCGACATCGACGGCAACGACGCCACCGCGCGCGACGCCGGCTGGAACGCGCTGATCGACGTGCCGATGCATCCCGAGTACCCGAGCGGCCACAGCATCCTGGCCTCGACGATGGCCACCGTGCTGAAGGCCGACATCGGCAGCGGCCCGGTGCCGGTGCTGGCCACCACCAGCCCCACCGCCACCGCGAAGGGCACCGTGCGGCGCTGGAACCGGCTGGACGACTTCGTCACCGAGGTCTCGAACGCGCGCATCTGGGGCGGCCTGCACTTCCGCAGCGCCACGCAGGCGGCCGAGCAGATGGGCCAGAAGATCGGCGAACTCGCCGTGCAGCAGCTCGACCCCGGCCTCTGATCGGCCCCGATGGTGGCCCCGGCATGCGGCGCGCTACATTCGGCGCCGCATGCCTGAAGCCACCGCTCCCGTCGACCCGCGCGCCGCGCTGCCGCTGAACGCCGAGCGCGTGCTCGCGCTGGCGGCGCAGAGCATGTTCGACATCTTCGCCGGCAGCGCTTTGGGCACGATGGTGGTGGACCGCGATCACCGCATCGTGTGGATCGACGACGGCTACCGCCGCTTCCTGCCGGCACTCGGCCACCTGGAGCGCGACTTCGTCGGCCAGCGCGTGGAAGACGTGGTGCCCAACACGCTGATGGGCCAGGTGATCGACAGCGGCCAGCCGATCCTGGTGGACCTGCTGAGCAACCATGCCGGCACCTTCCTCGTGAGCCGGCTGCCGCTGAAGAACGAGGAGGGCCAGGTCATCGGCGCGATGGGCTTCGTGCTGCTGGACCACCCCGAAAGCACGATGCAGCCGCTGGTGGCCAAGTTCAGCAGCCTGCAGGCGGAACTCAGCGCGGCGCGGCGCCAGATCGAACAGGCGCGGCGACCCAAGCACACCATCGCCAGCTTCATCGGCAGCAGCCCCGCGGCGCTGGAAGTGAAGCGCCAGGCGCGCCGCGTGGCGATGACCGACAGCACCGTGCTGCTGCTGGGCGAGACCGGCACGGGCAAGGAGCTGTTGGCGCACGGCATCCACGCCGCCAGCAAGCGCGCGGGGCGCTGCTTCGTCGGCGTCAACATCGCCGCGGTGCCCGACACGCTGCTCGAAGCCGAGTTCTTCGGCGTCGCCCCCGGCGCCTACACCGGTGCCGACCGCAAGGGCCGCGACGGCAAGTTCAAGGTGGCGGATGGCGGCACGCTGTTCCTGGACGAGATCGGCGACATGCCGCTGGCGCTGCAGAGCAAGCTGCTGCGCGTGCTGCAGGAGCAGGAGTTCGAGCCGCTGGGCAGCAACCGCGTGGAGCGGGTGGACGTGCGCATCATCGCCGCGACCAGCCGCGACCTGCAGGCGATGGTCTCGGCCGGCAGCTTCCGCGCCGATCTCTTCTACCGCCTGAACGTGCTGCCGATCCGGCTGCCGCCGCTGCGCGAGCGGGTGGCGGATCTGGAAGCGCTGGTGGAGTCGCTCACCGAGGACATCGCGCGCCGCAGCGGGCTGCCGGCGCGCAGCGTGAGCCACGAGGCGCTGGCGCTGCTGGCGCGCTCGCCGTGGCCGGGGAACATCCGCGAGTTGCGCAACGTGCTGGAGCAGGCGGCGCTGATGACCGACGACCTGGTGCTGGAGGTGGCCCACTTCGCAGCCGTGCCGCTGGCGCCGCCGCGCGCGCAGCCGCTGCCGCCGGTGCCCGAGCGCGAGGCCGCGCCGGCGGTGGCCGAACTGGCGCCGCTGCTGCGCCCGCTGGCCGAGCAGGTGGCCGAGGTGGAGCGGGCCGCCATCGCCGCGGCGCTACGTGCCAGCGGCGGCAACCGTGTCAGAGCCGCGCGTCGACTCCAGATGTCGCGAGCGTCTCTGTATGAGCGGCTAGAACGTTGGCCTGAGGTTGACGCGTCGAACCGAGACGGTTGAGGCTCTGAGCGACGGCGTCATCAAGAAGTTGGAGGCGAGGGCAAATGGATCGCCCGCCAGGCAGCGATCGATGAGCACAATGCATCCTGTTCAATCGTGAGGCATGAGCGATGAAGCTGATCCTTTCCTCAATTGCGTTGCTGGCGCCCACCCTTCTTGGCTTCGAAAGCAGTCATGCCGCGCCGGCAGCTCGGCCGACCGCCGAAGCGGTCAAGAAGGATCTGTCATCTCGCGCTCAGCGGCTGTTTCCTCGAGCAAAGGCGCAGGGCGGAGGAGTGGGAGGGGGCGAGGTCGTGTACCTCTGCGCTCAGACTTGCGAGCTCCCCGTTACTGTCAAAGTTGTCGTTGGGAGCGATCCAGATTGCGTCTATACGATCGAGCCGGTTGTCCTGGTCTCCAAGAAGACAAAGCAGGTGAAGTGGATCGCAAAGTCGGCAGACCCGGCATACGAAGTGCAGTTCGTGCAGCCGGATCCTATGAATGCCACGCGGGCCTTTGGCATACGCATTCACGATAACCACGTGCCAGGGAAGCCAGCAGACGATGTGTGGCGCCGTACGAGCGTAAGCACCAAGGAAGAGATCCTCGAACTCACGCTCGACCCGCCTGCCCGCCCGTTCAAAGCCTCGGCGTACAGCGGCTACTTGGAGTACAGGACGGTCAAATCCCGCGGCATGTTCACCGCGTGCAAGACGATCCTCGATCCGATCATCATCAATGACGGGGATTGATCGTCAATTCGGATAGCGCGGCTAAGTGCTTCTCGAACATGGCTTGGTCAGTTGCGCGCCCGAGACTGCGCATGCCATCAACGGCCCGCTCCAGGTAGGCTCTGGCTTTCTCCGTCTGACCTAGCTTGGCCTGTGCCAAGCCCATGTTGCAGAGCACGTGGTACTCCAGTTGCGGGGCGCCCAGCGCGCGTGCTTCCTTGAGGGCGATCTCCAACTCCGACACTGCACGCCCGATCTCGCCCGTGTCCAGGCAGACCTGAGCCAGGTTGTTGCGTGAGTTCGCCTGCCATCGTCTTTGACCTGCTTCCGCGGTGATGGTGAGGGCGGCTTCGTAGTCCCGCCGCGCTTCCGTGAACCGACCTTCCGTGTAATGAATGTGAGCGAGGTTGCCAAGTACGCCACCTTGCCACCTCCTGTCCTGCGCCGCTCGAGCGACCTCCAGGGCTTCGACGTACAGGTGCCTTGCTCGCTCGGTCTCACCACGGGTCATCGCCAGGGCGCCTAGCGCATTGAGTGAGTGGCAGATGAGCGCCGCACGCCCGCCATGCGCGGCGGCAGCGGCCGCATGCTGCAACTGCAGCTCCGCCGTATCGAAGTCGCCCATCGCCGTTGCCACTTCGCCCAGGCTCACCAGCACGCGACCAGCGTCGTCTGCGAGCGGCGGATGCGGCATGAACGTCTCGGCTTCTGTCAGTTCCCTGCGAGCGTCCTGGTAGCGGGCCATCCGGAACTGCGTCGAACCGAGCGCCCACAGCGCGAGCGCGCGATCCCGATCGCCCAGCGGCACCTGGGACAGCACCAGGTGGCTCAACTCCAGCGCCGCGCGGAAGGGCCCGGTGAGATGCAGCGCCGCGGTCGCCCGTAGCAGGCAGGCGCAGGCGAGCGCAGCCTCTCGGGCGGCCACCGCGTGCCTGCAGGCGGCAACCAGTTCCTCGGCGTCGCGGCCGCGGCGCTCGACGATCTCGTGCTCGCTGCGCCGGGCATACCACTCCATGTGCCGCCCCGCGGCCTGGGCCACGGTGTCATCGTCGGCCAGGCCGTCGGCTGCTGTGCGCGACGCGGCGAACTCGCGCACGCTCTGCAGCAGCACGAAACGCCGGTCGGCCAGCGCCACCAGCAGCGACTTGTCAACCAGCGATTGCAGCAGGTCGATGACCCACGGCGCGTCGCGAAGGGGCGTGAGGTCGACCACGGCCTCCACGGTCGGCAACTCGAACGTGCCCTGGAACACGCTCAGCTGGGCCAGCCCGGTGCGCTCGGCGGGCGACAGCAGGTCCCACGAACCCTGCAGCGTGGCCTGCAACGTGGCATGCCTATCGACCGTGCCCGACGACGTGGTCAGCAGCCGGAAGCGGTCCTTCATGCGGTCGATGATCTCGTCCACCGCGAGCACCCGCAGCCGTGGCGCGGCCAGTTCGATCGCCAGCGGCAGGTGGTCCAGCAGCGAGAGCAGGCGCTGCAGGGTGGCGGGATCGGCCGCGCGCTGCCAGCCCGGATGAGCCGAGCGCGCGCGCTCCTCCATCAGCTGCAGGGCCTGCGCGGGTTCGAGCGGCTCGACCGCAAGCACTTCCTCGCCGTCGAGGCCCAGGCGCTCGCGCGAGGTGACGAGGAAGACGGCCTCGTGGGCCGCGCCCAGCCAGCGGCCGAGCGTGTCCGCGGTCCAGGGCAGCACCTGCTCGAAGTTGTCCAGGATCACCAGGCAGCGGCCGCGGCCGAGGATGGCGCGACCGATCTGCGCCGCTGCGTTCACGCCAAGCGGGATGTCCAGCCCTACCGCCACCGCGTGCAGCACGCCGTCGGCGCTGCGCGCGGCCGAGAGATCGCAGAACCAGGCGCCGCCGGGGAACTCTGCACGCCAGCTCCAGGCGTAGCGCAGCGCGAGCCGCGTCTTGCCGATGCCTCCTGCGCCGAGCAGCGACACCAGGCGGTGGCCTTCGCGCACCAGGCCTGCGAGCGCGGCCAGCGGTGCTTCGCGGCCAACGAAGCTGGCCCGCTCGGCGGGCAGCGAGTGCGGCAGCTCGGTGGCGGCCACCCAGTGGCCGTCGACGCGGAGCACACGCCAGGCCTTCTCGCCGTCGCGCGGCGGCGCCGCCTCGGGCCCGTCGGCGATCTCGAACACCTCGAGCGGTTCGTCCAGCCCCTTCAGGCGCCAGAAGCCGTGGCCGCGAAGCGCGACGCCCGCATCGGACAGCGCGGCCGCTGTGTCGCCGCTGACGAGTGTCTGGCCCCCACCGGCCAGTGCCATCAGGCGTGCCACTACAGCCTTGCCCAAGCCGACCACCTCGAAGGGCAGTGCGCCGAGCGCGGTGTCGCTGCCGACATTGCTCCGCAGCTCCAGCGGCCCTCGGTGCAGGCCGGCGCGTGCGCGCAGCGGCACCGGCAGGTCGGCCAGTAGTTGGTGGTAGGCGGCGGCGAAGCTCACGGCATCGACCAGTTGCTCGAACACGGCCATCAGGCCGTCGCCCCGCAGCACCTCTCGGCCGCGCCATCGCCGCAGCAGCTGGCGCGAGCCGCCGTCATGCGCCTGCCAGACCTCGGCCATCGCCGCATCGCCCACCCGCGCGTTCACCGCCGTGCTGTTGACGATGTCGGTGTAGACCAGCGTGAGCTCGGCGGCCATCGTTCCCCGTCGGTGTGGCTGCCGCACGGACTCCCTCGCGGCTTCGTTCTTATGTGACGCCCGAGCCGCCCGCGCGCGTCTAAGTTTCAGACACTCAAGTGCCTGAAACTCAGACGGCCCGCGACCCGAATGCCTCGAAATCCGCTCGCAGGGCCGCTTGCGTGGCCCCAACTTGCGGGTTAACCCCGGAGTCTTCCAGCGGCACGCGGTTTGCACAAGGTACCTGCAGAAAACGAGGAGACACCCGATGAACCGTCGATCCCTGATCGCAGCGGCGGCGCTGCTGGCTGCCAACATCCCCGCCACCTTCGCCCAGACCTCGAAGGACCTGCGCATCGCCCACGTCTACAGCAAGACCGGCGCTCTGGAGGCCTACGGCAAGCAGACCGCGATCGGCTTCCAGATGGGCCTGGACTACGCCACCGGCGGCACGATGACCGTGGCCGGGCGCAAGCTGGTGGTGATCGAGAAGGACGACCAGGGCAAGCCCGACGTGGGCAAGACGCAGCTGGCCGCCGCCTATGCCGACGACAAGGCCGAGATCGCGGTCGGGCCCACCGCGAGCCCGGTGGCGCTGGCGCTGCTGCCGGTGGCCGAGGAATACAAGCGTGTGCTGCTGGTGGAGCCCGCGGTGGCCGACAGCATCACCGGCGACAAGTGGAACAGGTACATCTTCCGCACCGGCCGCAACAGCAGCCAGGACGCCATCGCCAACGCCGTGGCGCTGGACAAGCCCGGCCACACCCTCGTGACGCTGGCGCAGGACAACGCCTTCGGCAAGGACGGCGTGAAGGCCTTCCGCGAGGCGGTGAAGAACGCCAAGCTCGTGCACGAGGAGTACCTGCCGGCCGCGACGACCGATTTCACCGCCGGCCTGCAGCGCATCATCGACAAGCTGAAGGACGCGCCCGGCCGCAAGATCGTCTGGGTGCTGTGGGCCGGCGCGAACCCGCCGTTCAGCAAGTTCGCCGAGCAGGAACTGGGCAAGCGCTACGGCATCGAGATGGCCACCGGCGGCAACATCCTGCCGGCGATGGTGGCCTTCAAGCAGTTCCCCGGCATGGAAGGCGCGGCCTACTACTACTTCGGCATGCCGAAGAACCCGGTCAACGAGTGGCTGGTGGCCAACCACTACAAGCAGTTCAAGGCACCGCCCGACTTCTTCACCGCCGGCGGCATGAGCGCGGCCATCGCGCTGGTGGAGGCGCTGAAGAAGACCAAGGGCGACACCACGAGCGACAAGCTGATCGCCGCGATGGAAGGGCTCTCGTTCGAGACGCCGAAGGGGAAGATGACCTTCCGCAAGGAAGACCACCAGGCGATGCAGAGCATGTACCACTTCCGCATCAAGGCCGACCCGGCCTTCGCCTGGGGCGTGCCGGAGCTGGTGCGCGAGATCAAACCTGAAGAGATGAGCGTGCCGATCCGGAACAAGCGCTAGGCCTTCGCCCGTGCTCGAAACCCGCGAGCTCACGATCCGCTTCGGCGGCCACGTGGCGGTGGACCACGTCTCGTGCCGCTTCGACGCCGGCACGCTGACGGCCATCGTCGGCCCCAACGGCGCGGGCAAGACCACCTACTTCAACCTGATCTCGGGGCAGCTGCCGGCGAGCGAGGGCCAGGTGCTGCTGGACGGGCAGGACCTCACGGCGCTGCCCGCGCCGCTGCGCACGCGCCGCGGCCTGGGCCGTGCGTTCCAGCTGACGCAGCTGTTCCCTGGCTTGAGCGTGATGGAGAACGTGCGGCTCGCGGTGCAGGCGCGCGCGCAGGGCCGCGGCGAGGCGGGGCTGAACCTGCTGCAGGTGTGGAGCGACCGCAAGGCCTGGATGGACGAGGCCCACGCGCTGCTGGACACCGTGCGCCTGCGCGAACGCCACGACGCGCCCGCGGCCAGCCTGCCGCACGGCGACCAGCGCAAGCTGGAGGTGGCGCTGTTGATGGCGCTGGACCCCAAGGTCTACCTCTTCGACGAACCCACCGCCGGCATGAGCGTCGACGAGGTGCCGGTGGTGCTGGACCTGATCCGCGCGCTGAAGGCGCGCAAGGACCGCTGCATCCTGCTCGTCGAGCACAAGATGGACGTGGTGCGCGAGCTGGCCGACCGCATCGTGGTGCTGCACAACGGCGCGAAGGTGGCCGATGGCGAACCGGCCGCCGTGATCGCCTCGCCCATCGTGCAACAGGCCTATCTCGGGATGGCCGCGTGAACGCGCTGGAACTCGCTGGCGTGCACACGCACATCGGGCGTTATCACATCCTGCACGGCGTGGACCTCGCGGTGCCGGCCGGCCAGGTGACGATGCTGCTGGGCCGCAACGGGGCGGGGAAGACCACGACGCTTCGAACGGTGATGGGCCTGTGGAAGGCCAGCGCCGGAACGATCCGGCTGCAGGGCGAACCCATCCACACGCTGCCCACGCCGCTGGTGGCGCAGCGCGGCATCGGCTACGTGCCCGAGGGCATGGGCATCTTCGGCGACCTCACGGTGCAGGAGAACCTGCTGCTGGCCGCGCGCTCGGCGCGCCGCGCGGCCGAGCTCGACACGCAGCGGCTCGAATGGATCTTCGGCTTCTTTCCGGCGCTGAAGACCTTCTGGCTGCACCCCGCGGGCAAGCTCAGCGGCGGCCAGAAGCAGATGCTGGCCGTCGCGCGCGCGGTGATCGAGCCGCGCTCGCTGCTGCTGATCGACGAACCCAGCAAGGGCCTGGCACCGGCCATCGTGCAGAACCTGCTGGCGCTGCTGCGCGAGCTGAAGGCGCAGGGGTCGACGCTGCTGCTGGTGGAGCAGAACTTCCAGCTCGCGCGCGCGCTGGGCGACACCGTGGCGGTGATGGACGACGGCCGCGTGGTGCACCGCGGCGCGATGGCCGAACTCGCCGACGACGACGAGCTGCAGCAGCGGCTGCTGGGGTTGTCGCTGGGGGCGCACCAGTGAGTGCCGCGATCCCGCAGTCGCGCTTCGACGGGCGCCCGCTCGCGCTGCTGGCCGCCGTGGCGGCCGTCGGCCTGCCGCTGGCGGGATCGCCCAGCACCTGGCTCACGCTCAGCGCCGCGGGCCTCGCGATGGGGCTCATCGTCTTCATCATCGCCTCGGGCCTCACGCTGGTGTTCGGCCTGATGGACGTGCTGAACTTCGGCCACGGCGTGTTCATCGCGGTCGGTGCGTTCATCGCGGTCAGCGTGCTGTCGGGCCTGAATGCCTGGAGCGAGGCGCCGAGCCTGCTGCTGAACCTGGGCGCGGTGCTGGCGGCGATGGGCGCGGCGATGGTCGTCGCCGGCACTCTGGGCTTCGGCTTCGAGCGGCTGATCGTGCGCCCGGTCTACGGCCAGCACCTGAAGCAGATCCTCATCACGATGGGCGGCATGATCGTCGGCGAGGAGCTGATCAAGGCGATCTGGGGCCCGCAGCAGCAGGCGCTGCCGCTGCCGGCCACGCTGCGCGGCTCGTTCCTGATCGGCGACGCCGCGATCGAGAAGTACCGTGTGCTGGCCCTCGTGATCGGCCTGGTGGTCTTCGCCGCGCTGCTGGGGGTGTTGAACCGCACCAAGCTCGGCCTGCTGATCCGCGCCGGCGTGCAGGACCGCGAGATGGTGGAAAGCCTCGGCTACCGCATCGAGCGCCTGTTCGTCGCGGTGTTCGTCGCCGGCTCGGCGCTGGCCGGGCTGGGCGGCGTGATGTGGGGCCTGTACCAGCAGGGCGTGACGCCGCAGATCGGCGCGCAGGTCAACGTGCTGATCTTCATCGTCATCATCATCGGCGGCCTGGGCAGCACGCTGGGCTGCTTCGTCGGCGCGCTGCTGGTGGGGCTGGTGGCGAACTACGCCGGCTTCGCGCTGCCGAAGCTGGCGCTGTTCTCGAACATCGCGCTGATGGTGGCCATCCTGCTGTGGCGGCCGCGCGGGCTGTACCCGGTGACCACGCGATGAGCATCGGCCGGCTGCTGTCCAACGACCTGCCGCGCAGCCGCTGGCTCGCGCTGGCGCTGCTGCTCGTCGTCGCCGGGCTGGCGCTGGCGCCCTTCCTGTTCCCCGGCAGCAAGGCGCTCGGCGTCGCGGCCAAGATGCTGGTGTTCGTGGTGCTGGTGGCCAGCTACGACCTGCTGCTGGGCTACACCGGCATCGTCAGCTTCGCGCACACCATGTTCTTCGGCATCGGCGCCTACGGCGTGGCGATCGCCAGCACGCGCATGGGCGAGGGCTGGGCCGCGGTGGGCGCGGGCCTGGTCGCGGCGCTGCTGTGTTCGCTCGTGCTGTCGCTGGTGATCGGCCTCTTCAGCCTGCGCGTGAAGGCGATCTTCTTCGCGATGATCACGCTGGCGGTGGCCAGCGCCTTCCAGACGCTGGCCTCGCAGCTGTCGGACTTCACCGGCGGCGAGGATGGCCTGAGCTTCAAGCCGCCGGCGCTGCTGAGCCCGGCGTCGGAGTGGATCGTCGACGGCCGCCTGCTCACCTACTACCTGCTGTTCCTCGCGGTCCTGCTGCTGTTCCTGCTGCTGCTGCGCATCGTCAACTCGCCTTTCGGCCGCGTGCTGCAGGCGATCCGCGAGAACGAGTTCCGGGCCGAGGCCCTGGGCATCCGCACGGTGGTCTACCGCACGCTCTCCAACGTGCTGGCGGCGCTGTTCGCCACCGCGGCCGGCGCGCTGCTGGCGCTGTGGCTGCGCTACACCGGTCCCGACACCACGCTCAGCTTCGAGATCATGCTGGACATCCTGCTGATCGTCGTGATCGGCGGCATGGGCACGCTGTACGGCGCCGTGGTCGGCGCGGTGCTGTTCGTCGCCGCGCAGAACTACCTGCAGGACCTGCTGAAGCTCGGCGGCAGCGCGCTCGACGGCGTGCCGGTGCTGTCCAGCCTCGTCACGCCCGACCGCTGGCTGCTCTGGCTGGGCCTGCTGTTCGTGCTGTCGGTCTACCACTTTCCCACCGGCATCGTCGGCCGGCTTCGCGCGCCACCCAACCCCCAGAAGGAGACATGAACATGACGTTCAAACTGAAGGCCATCGCATCGGCCGCCACGCTTGCGCTGCTGGCCGGCTGCGGCAGCGACGACTCCACCACGCTGGGCGGTGGCGACTACGAGGTCAACATCAAGCCGTCGTTCGCCGGCGCCGTCACCACCACCAGCTACGACGGCACCACCGACGACCTGCTCACCGGCGGCGCCGGCAAGAGCGGCCTGATCGCCGGCGCGGCGGCGCCCACGCTGTCCACCCCGCCCACCGCGGCCGAGATCCGCAGGCTCGCCATCGTCACCAACTACCGCGCGCTGGTGGACAACACCGCCGCCGGCGGCTTCGGCACGCTGTACGGCCCCAACGTGGCGGCCGACGGCAGCGTGGGCACCGGCGAGGGCAAGATCGCCGGCACCGAGACCATCGCCTATGCCGACGACGGCAGCGGCGCGATGAACGTGACGATGATGGTGCAGATACCGGCCGGCTTCGACCCCAAGGCGCCGTGCATCGTGAGCGCCACCTCGTCGGGGTCACGCGGGGTCTACGGCGCCATCGGCACCGCCGGCGAGTGGGGCCTGAAGCACAACTGCGCGGTGGCCTACACCGACAAGGGCTCGGGCATGGGCGTGCATGACCTGCAGGCCCACACCGTGAACCTGATCGACGGGCGCCGCGCCGACGCCGTGGCCGCGGGCAAGACCAGCAACTTCAGCGCCGCGCTGACGGATGCCGAGCGCACCGCCTTCAACACCGCCACGCCGAACCGCTACGCGGTGAAGCACGCGCACAGCCAGCAGAACCCCGAGAAGGACTGGGGCAAGTTCACGCTGCAGGCGGTGGAGTTCGCGTTCTGGGTGCTCAACGAGAAGTACGGCGACACGCTGTCCGACGGCCGCAAGACCAAGGTCATCAAGCCCGGCAACACGATCGTGATCGCCGGCAGCGTCAGCAACGGCGGCGGCGCCGCGCTGGCGGCGGCCGAGCAGGACACGGCCGGGCTGATCGACGGCGTGGCGGTGGGCGAGCCGAACGTCCAGATCGCCCCGCAGGCCGGCCTGACGATCACGCGCGGCGCGGCCAGCTACACCGCCGGCCCGAAGCCGCTGTACGACTACTTCAGCTACGCCAACCTGCTGCAGCCCTGCGCGGCGCTGTCGGCCGCGGCGGTGGGCAGCCCCTTCGCCTACACCGGCGCCACTGCCACGCTCGCGGGCCTGCGCTGCGCGTCGCTGAAGACCGCCGGCCTGGTGGCCGGCACCACCACGCAGGAGCAGGCCGACGACGCGATGGCGAAGCTGCGCGACTACGGCTACGAGGCCGAGTCGAACCTGCTGCAGGCGTCGATGTGGTCCTTCGCCACGCCGGCCATCGCGGTGACCTACGCCAACACCTACGGCCGCTTCAGCGTGAAGGACCACACCTGCGGCTTCTCGTTCGCCAACGTCGACGGCACCGGCAGCCCGATCGCGCTGACCACGGCGCAGCTCAACAGCATCTTCAGCCTGGGCAACGGCGTGCCGCCGGGCGGCGGCCTGCAGATCATCTACAACACCAGCGTCGGCGGCGCGAAGCTGCACACCGCGGCCACCTCGCCGTCCACCAACACGCTGGACTTCGCGTTCGACGGCGCCAACTGCCTGCGCGACCTGTGGACCGCCACCACCGTGGCCGCCAGCGCCGTGAAGACCGGTGTCGCCGAGACCTACCGCAGCGCCAACCTGCGCGGCGTGCCGACGCTCATCGTGCACGGCCGCAGCGACACGCTGATCCCGGTGAACTTCACTTCGCGCCCGTATGCGCTGAAGAACGCCACCGTGGAAGGGGCCAACAGCAAGCTGCGCTACATCGAGGTCACCAACGGCCAGCACTTCGACGCCTTCCTGCCCTTCGCCGGCTACGACACGCGCTACATCCCGCTGCACGTCTACTACATCCGCGCGATGGATGCGATGTGGGCGCACCTGAAGACCGGCGCCGCGCTGCCGCCTTCGCAGGTGGTGCGCACCACGCCGCGCGGCGGCACCAGCCCGGCGCCGGCCATTGCGGCCAGCAACGTGCCGGCGATCGCGGCCACGCCGGCGGCCGGTGACCGCATCACCATCACCGGCAGCACGATGACCGTGCCGGACTGAAGCAGGCCCAGGGCAGCACCGCGATGCAGCCGCAGTCGCACTACCTCACCTGCGCGGGCCGCGAGATCCACTTCATGGAGTGGGCCGGCCCGGCGCCTGACGCCGGCACGGTGATCGCCTGGCACGGCCTGGCGCGCACCGGGCGCGACATGGACGCGGTGGCCGCCGAGCTGTCGCGGCGCTGGCGCGTGATCAGCCCGGACACCATCGGCCGCGGCCTCAGCCAGTGGAGCCCGCGCCCGGCCGAGGAGTACTGCCTGGCGTTCTACGAGCGCCTGGCGCTGTCGCTGGTGGACCAGCTCGGCATCACCGAGATGCTGTGGCTGGGCACCAGCATGGGCGGCGCGATCGGGCTGCGTGCGGCGGCGGGCGCGCTGCGCGGGCGCATCCGCCGGCTGCTGCTGAACGACATCGGGCCCGAGCTGGCGCCGGCGGCGGTGGCCCGCATCCGCAGCTACGCCGGCAGCCCGCCGGCGTTCGACAGCCTGACGGCGCTGGAGGCCTACTTCCGCACGGTCTACAAGCCCTACGGCTGGCTGTCCGACGCGCAGTGGCGCCTGCTCGCCGAGACCTCGGCGCGGAGGCTGCCCGACGGCCGGCTCACCCCGCACTACGACCCGGCGATGGTGGGCCAGTTCGAGCACCACCCCGACGACTACCGCCAGTGGGACGCCTGGGACCGGCTGGACCTGCCCGTGCTGTGCCTGCGCGGCGAGAGCAGCGACCTGCTGCTGCCCGAGGTGGCCGAGGCGATGCGCACGCGCGGCCCGCGCGCGGTGGTGGTGACGGTGCCGGGCTGCGGCCACGCGCCGGCGCTGAACACGCCGGAGCAGTTCGCGCTGGTGGAGCGCTTCTTTCTAGGGATGTGAAGGCGTCACGAACGGCCGCGCGGATAACGCGGCCATAACGCCTGGGTTTCTACAAAGGGCGCCATGCGGCCATTCCGGCCGGGAGCAGGAGCCCGACGATGAACCTCTGGAACACCCTCTCGCGCGTGGTGGCCACCGCCGCGCTCACGCTGGCCGCCGCCGCCGCACCGGCGGCGCCGGTGACGCTGACGCTGCACGGCACCATCACCGGCTACGACTTCATCGACCTGGGCACCGTGGCCGGCCTGACCGTCGGCACCAACGTCGACCTGACGCTGAGCTTCAACGAGACCTGGAGCGACGCCAGCTACAGCTTCGCCGACCCGCTGGGCCCGGTGAGCGGTTCGGCGACCGTGGGCGCCCACCACTTCGACTTCACCGGCGGCAACGCCTTCGCGTACTCCTACAACGGCAACACCGGCGACGTGAACTGGGTGGAGCCGCAGTTCACCGGCACCGGCCCGACGCTGGGCGGCGGCGACTTCTTCGGGCTGTTCGGCGTGATCACGCCGCAGATGACGCTGAACTCGCTGTTCCTGGGCTACGGCTTCACCACCACCTACCCCGACGGCTTCTCGATCACGAACTACGGCTACGCGCAGATCAGCCTGGACGACTACACCATCACCCCGGGCGGCCCCAACCCGGTGCCGGCGCCGGCCACGCTGTCGCTGGCGATGCTGGGCCTGCTGGCGGCCGGCTTTGCGCGCCGACGCGCCTGATACAGGCGAATGACCCCAAACCCCCCGAGTCGGGGGGTTTGTCTTTTTGGGGGGGCGGCGGATAACCCGATGACGCGCCGCACAAGCCGTTCGGCGCAGGGTTGGCTGGTTCGACCACGACGCGATCGGAGTTGAAATGTCACGCTGCACGATGTCCCTCAAGCTCGCACCGCTGGTCGCCGCCGCGCTGTTCGCGGCCACCCAGGCGCAGGCCACCACGCAGCTGGTCACCTTCAACGTGCTGAACGCCACCGCCACGCTGCAGAACCCGCTGCAGCTGGGTGACACGCTGCACCTGAACACCTTCGTCAGCGGCGAGGTCGGTTCGCTGCTGCAGACCATCAACTTCACCGTCGGCCCCAACGTCAACCTGCTGTCGGGCCAGGCGGTGTGGGAAGTGGGCACGGCCGCCGGCCCGGGCCCGCGCCTGACCGGCGTCAACATCGACATCTTCAACGCAACGACGAACGCGCTGGTCACCAGCGATTCGTTCGCGGGCGTGCTGGGCAACTTCGCGGTGTCCACCTTCGCCAGCAGCTTCGCGCCCGGCAACTACCGCCTGGTGGCCACTGGCACCGGCGTGCGCGAGTCCTCGCTCGACGTGACGATCAACTTCGTCGCCGCCGCGGTGCCCGAGCCCGGCACCTATGGCCTGATGCTGGCCGGCCTGGCCGCTGTCGGCCTGGTCGCACGCCGCCGCCGCTAGCGGCCGCGCTTGCCGCCGGGCGCACGCCTGTGCGCCAATGGCGGCTCGATGAGCGAGCGCAGCGGTTCCGCCACGCCCTGTGTCCTGCTGCTCGGCGCGCCCGAGCTGCACGGTCGTTCGCGTGTGGCCTTCCGCCCCGAGCGCCGCTTCCGGCTGCTGGCGCTGCTGGCGCTGGCCGAGGGCGCATGGGTGCCGCGCGACCGCGTCGCGGCGCTGTTCTGGCCCGATCACACCCATGCCGAGGCGCGGCGCAACCTGCGCAAGGTGGTGTTCAGCGCCCGCGAGGTCGACGGCGCCGCCGCGCTGCAGGCCGACGAACACGCGCTGCGCTGGGACGTCGACAGCGACCTGCGTCGGCTGCGCGCCGCGACGCCCGCCGGCGCGGCGGCGCTGTGGCGCGGACCGCTGCTCGACGGCCTGGACGACACGCGCGATGCGTCGTGGTCCGACTGGCTGCAGACCGAGCGCGCACGCTGGCACCAGGCCTGGCGCCAGGCCGTGCGGCCGGCGCTCGACCCCGGCCAGCCGGCCCAGGCCCGCGCCGCCGCCGCCGAGGCCTTGCTGCGGGCCGATCCGCTCGATGAAGAGGCCGTCGGCGCGCTGGTCGAACTGCAGCTCGACGCCGGAGCCGCGGCCGAGGCGCGCCGCATCTACGACGCCTACCGCGCCCGGCTCGCCGAGCAGCTGGGCGTCGAGCCGGCGCGCGCGCTGCGCGAGCGCGTCGCCGGCGCCGAGCTGGCGGCGCCTCCGCGCGCGCTGGCGGAGGAGCCCGCGGATGACGACTTCGTCGGCCGCCGCCACGAGCTGGCCGAGATCGCCGCGCGACTGGCGGGCACCGACTGCCGGCTCCTGACGCTGGTCGGTCCGGGCGGCGTCGGCAAGAGCCGCCTGGCGCGGCGGGCGCTGGCGACCGCCGCGCCCCACTTCAGCGGCGGCGTGGCCTGGATCGAGCTGCAGGACCTGGCGGACCTGCCGGCGGTGACCGCGCGCATCGCGCAGCGGCTGGATCTGCCGATCAACGACAGCGGCGGCGACGCGGCCGGGCAGATCGCGCGCCGCATCGCTGCCGCCGGCCGCCGCGTGCTGCTGGTGCTGGACAACGCCGAGCACCTCGCCGAACTGCCGGCCCTGCTGGACCGGCTGCTCGCCGCCGCGCCGCCGCTGACCGTGCTCGCCACCTCGCGCGTGCGCGGCCTCGGCGTCCACGAGCAGCCGCTGCCGCTGGCAGGTCTTGCCGTGCCCGACGAGGACAGCCGCGACGCCGAGGCCGCCGCCAGCTTCGACGCCGTGCGCCTGTTCGAGCGGCGCGCGCGCCAGGCCCAGCGCGGTTTCCGGCTCGACGCGCACGCGCCGGCGGTCGCCGCCATCTGCGAGGCGGTGGGCGGGCTGCCGCTGGCCATCGAGCTGGCCGCGAGCTGGGTGCGGCTGCTGCCGCCGCCGGAGATCGCGCGCGACCTGCAAGGCTCGATCGACCTGCTCGAACGCGACGCCGAGGCACCCGCCGCGGCGCGGCCCGAGCACCGCAGCCTGCGCGCGGTGATCGAACGCTCCTGGCAGCTGCTGGCGCCCGCCGAGCGTCGCGCGCTGGCCGCGCTGTCGGTGTTCCAGGGCGGCTTCACGCGTGCGGCGGCGCAGGCGGTGGCGCAGGTGCCGCTGCCGCTGCTGGCCTCGCTGGCCGACAAGAGCCTGGTGGCCGCCGACGAGGCGGGTCGCTTCGCGCTGCACCCGGCGGTGGCGCTGTTCGCCGCGGAGCAGCGCGGCGAGGACGATGCGCTGCGGCTCCGTCATGCCACGCTGTTTTCGCGTTATCTCGCCGACCTGACGGCCCATCGCCATGGCGATCCGCGGCGGCTCGTCGACGCCGCCGGCGCGGAGTTCGCCAACTGCCGCGCCGCCTGGCGCCACGCGGTCGAACGGCGCGACGCGGCGCTCGTCGCCGAGATGGCGCCGGCCTGGGCCGCGTTCTTCGACCACCGCGGCCGCCTGGTGGAAGGCATCGCCGAACTGCAGCCGGCGCTGGTGTTCGCGCAGGCACCGGCGCGCGAGGCCGACGGCCCGCGCGCGCTGGCGCGGCTGCGCCAGGGCCTGTCGACGCTGCTGTTCCGCAAGGGTGACCTGCCCGAGGCCGGTGCCGTCGCCGAGGCCGCGCTGGCGCCGGCGCAGCAGTGCGGCGACACCGAGGCGCTGTGCGCGTGCCTGGGCACGATCGGCCTGTGCCTGTGGCACGCCGGCCAGTCGGCCGAGGCGCTGGCGCCGCTGCAGCGTGCGCGGGCGCTGGCGGAAGCGCAGGGGCTGCGCCACGCACAGGCCACGGCGCTGGCGCAGCTGGCCATCGCCGAGCGCGCCCTCGGCGACTACGACGCGGCGATGCAGAAGCAGCACGCGGCGCTGGCGATCCAGCGCGAGATCGGCGACCAGCCCGGCATCGCCGCACGCCTGAACAACATCGGCAACCTGCACCGCTCGCGCCACGAGTGGGCGCCGGCACGGCGCCACTTCGAGGCCGGCCTCGAACACTGCCGCGCCTGGGGCCTGGCGCAGCAGGCGCTGACGCTGCGGCTGAACCTCGGCTTCGTGCTGATCGAGCTGGCCGAGATGGAGGCCGCGCGCGGCCACATGCTGGCGGTGATCGATGGCCTGCACGAATCCGGCCAGGTGCGGCTGGAGCTGGCGGTGGAGCTCGGGCTGGCGCGCATCCACATCGCGCAGCGCGAATTCGGCGCGGTGCCGCCGCGGCTGCGCCGCGTGCTGCAGCTGGCGCGCCTGAAGGCCTTCGACAACTTCCCCGTCGTCGCCGCGTCGATCCACGGCGAGCGGCTCGCCGCGCAGGGTGAACGGCTGCGTGCCGCCGGCATCTGGCTGATGGCCAGCACGCACCCGGGCTCGGACCGCATGGACCGCGACGGCGCGCTCGAGCTGATCGGGCGCCTGGCGCTGTCCGACGCGGAACGCGCGCAGCTGCACCCGCCCACGCTGGAGCAGGTGCTGCACGAGATCGAGCGCGACGACTGAAGAAACGCCCACGAAACGCCCCCGGTTCACGCTGCCGCCCACAGGCTCGAAAGGCGGGTGGCAGCGATGGCCGAGGTCAGTTTGTTCATCGTGCGCGTGTGGCAGCAGGCGACGGGTTTCCGCGCCGCGCTGCGCCGTGTCGACGATGAGGCCGCGCCGCGCTGCTTCGATTCGCCCGAGCAGGTGACCGAGTTCCTGGTGCGCGCCAGCGCACCGGCTTCGAAACCCGCGGGAGGCGATGGCGATGCGAGCGATCCAACACAGGCTTGAACACCGGCAAGTGCGCCGGTGGCTCTCGATCGGCCTGCTGGCCGTGCTGACGGCCTGCGGCGGCGGCGGTGGTGGTAGCGGCACCGAGCCGCCGCCGCCGGTCACGCCGCCGCCGGTGCCGCTGGGCCCACCGGTCACGGCGACCATCGGCGCGGCCGGCGGCACCCTGGACGTCGCCGCCGGCGCGCTGAGTGCGCAGGTGAGCGTGCCCGCGGGTGCGGTGGCCGGCGAGACGGCCTTCAGCGTCACCGCGTACACGCCGGCGGTGGGCGAACAGGTGCGGCTGCGCATCACGCCGGCCGGCATGGCCTTCGCGAAGCCGGTGGTCGTGAGCGTCGTGCTGCCGGCCGGGTCGCCGGCAGACGCCGGCGCGGCCTGGGCCTGGGTGTCGGGCACGAACGCGACCGCCCTCCCGAGCCAGGTGGACGCCGGCGCGCGCCGCGTCGAGGCCCGCTTCAGCTATCTGCCCGCGGCATCGGTGCAGCAGGCCTTGCGGGTCTCGCGCCGCACCGCGCCGCCGACCGAGCCGGCCGACCTGAGCCTGCGCAACACCACGATCCAGCAGCGCGTGGCGCAGGCCGAACGCGCGCTGCAGGCGCTGAAGCGTGCCCACCAGTTCGGCGAGGCCTTCGAGCTGCAGGTGAGCGTGGCGATGCTGCTGCAGTCCAGCGGTCTCGACGGCTACGCCACGGTCGCCACGCCGTGGCTCGACGGCGCGATGCAGAGCGCGTGCAGCGAACTGTCGACCGCGATGACGGCAGCCCAGGGCGCCAGCATCGCGACGCAGGGCGACTTCAAGCGCCTGGCGAGCCGGCTGCTGTACTGGCACAGCACGGTGCAGAAGCTCGGCCGCGGCGAGTGCGCGGGCGCCAGCGGCGCCGCGGTCACGGGCCTGTACAGCGAACTGATCGACAAGGCCGTGCAACGCGAGAAGGAACTGCTGCGCCAGAACGCCAACCATGGCCAGGTGGCTGCGGAGGCGCGCGAGCCCGCCGACGGCCAGCGGCTCACCGGCGAGGCGCTGCTGCTCGATGACGAAGCGGCGGCGCAGCGCTTCAAGACCGAGCACGTCGAAAGGCTGCTGCAGCCCTTCCGCGAGGCCGCCTGGGCCGGCGCGGCGCAGGGCATCACGCAGCAGCACTACCAGCAGGTGCTGGACGGCTTCGGCCCCGGCAGCCAGTTCACGCAGGATGCGCGTTATGTGATCGGCACCGACACGATCAAGACCGACGCCCAGTACGTGCTGACCGAGATGAACCTGGCCGGCTTCGACCGCAGCGGCCAGCTGCGCGCCGGCCGCAATCACGTCCTGGCCGCGCACGACGCACGCCCGCTGGCGCAGACCGGCACCGCGCGCCTGGGCCGCGGCAGCGGCCCCGGGGAACAGATCGCGCAGGCCACGCTGCAGATGGAGACCGACGGCTCGCTCGAGATCGCGGGCGACATCGGCGTGCTGCGCTGCCCCACGCCGGCGAGCGAGCGGCTGATCGTGTCGTTCGAAGGCCATGTCGTCAGCGACACCGGCGCCACTGAGAACCGCCACCTCGGCAGCGCGCTGCGGCTGCAGGCCAGCACGCTGCTCGCGGCCGCCGGCATCGAGCCGCGCAACGCGCGCCAGCACACGCTGACGGTGCGGCGCGTCGGCTCGTCGTGCAACGCGGCCTTCGGCGACGGCGACCGCACGCTGGCCACCGTGACGCTGGATTTCGCGCCCGAGCGGCAGTGGAAGCCGAGCGAGACGCTGGCGAGCGCGCCGGTGATAGAGGGCTACCGCGCGGTGGTGGATGGGGGCGGCAACCTCACCGTGTTCTGGGTCGCGAGGAACATCAACGGCTCGGCGCCGCGCTTGCTGACGCGGCGCTGGGACAAGGACAGCGCCGCCTGGTCCGACGAGCAGACGCTGGCCGCCAGCGGGACCACCAGCGTCTCCCTGGCGGGCGCTGAGGTCGACGACGCGGGGCACGTGCACGTGCTGTGGCGGCAGACCCAGGGCAGCGGTGACTCGGTCGTCACCACGGTGCGCACGAGCCGCCGCGATGCGGCCTCCGGGCTGTGGGACGCAGACGTCGTGCTGGACAGCGCCGCGGGCCTGCTCGGCGCGCGAGACACCCAGCTGGCGGTCAGCCCCAACGGCGACGCCTTCGCGGCATGGAGCCGGCGCGCCGGGATCCTCCTTCAGCTCTCCGCGGTGCGCTTCAGCGCGGCGACGAAGCTGTGGGGCGCGCCGGCGGAGCTGACATCCGCGGCCGACGACTCGCTCGGCTTCAAGCTGGCGGCCGGCGGCGCGGGCGATGCGCTGCTGGCGGTGCAGGAGACGCTGCGCATCGAGCAGCCGAACGCCGTGCTCTACCCGATTCGCCTGCGCACGCTGCGCTACAGCGCGCAGGCCGGCAGCTGGAGTGCGCCCTTGACACACGCCGAGCCCCTGACGGGCAGGGAATCGTCGCTCGCCGGCGTGCGGATCGCGCGCAACGGCGACGCGCTGGTCTACTGGCTCCGTATTGTCCTGGGTGGCGGCGTGCCGCGGCGTCTCACGCCGATGGCTTCGTCGTACCGCGCGGCCACCGACAGCTGGAGCCTGGCCGAAGCGGTGGCGCCCGAGGGCGCGGAGAACGTCGGCTGGCTGGATCCCCGGCCCTCGTACGGCGGCATCGATGCGCAGGGCCAGGCCTTGCTGTTGCTGGCCGAGGCGCCGAGTGGCCAGTGGCCGATCTACCGGCGGCCGGCCGGCGGCAGCTGGCAGCGCGTGGGCACCGCGTTGCCGCCGGGGGTTGCCGGCACGCTGTTCGTGGACGATCCGGGCAACGCGCTGGTCGACCTGCAGGTGACGGGTGCCGGCAGCCGCGCCATGCGCCTGGATGCGGGCGCGAGCTCATGGGTGCCGCAGGAGACCGAAGCCGTGTCGAATGGGGGTTTCGTCCCCTCGATCGTCGGCAACCGAAGCGGCAACCGGCTGCTGCGCCTCTGGGTCGTGCTGGGCACCGCGGCCAGCCCGTCGCAGACGCTGCGCGTGCAGGCCTGGCGGTGAGCGCGGGATGCGTCTTTAGCGCTGCCGAACGAAGCGCTGCACCCGCTTGCCGTTGTCCACCTCGCCGGCGTAGAGGTCGCCCTGGCTGTCGATCGCCAGGTCGTGCACCCAGTGGAACTCGCCGGCGTAGCGCCCCGGCCGGCCGAGCGTGCCGACCGGCTCGCCGGTGTCGCGGCGCAAGGTGACGATCTGGTTGTTGCGCCCGTCGGCCAGGAACAGCCAGCGCTGCTCGGGGTCGCGGGACAGCAGCAGGTCCCACACCGAGCCGTTGCCGGCGGTCTGCGGCTCGACGCTGAACTCCTTCACGAAAGCGCCGTCGCGCTTGAACACCTGCACGCGGTTGTTGAGGCGGTCGCAGACGTAGACCAGCCCGTCGCGCGCCAGGCGCACGCAGTGCACCGGGTTGCCGAAGTGTTCCTTCTGCGTTGCGGTGGGCGGCGCGCTGCGGCGCACGTTGGGCTTCTCATAGTCCACCGGCGCCTTGCCGTAGGCGCCCCAGTGGCGCTTGTAGGCGCCGGTCTCCGAATCGAACACGATCACGCGGCGGTTGTAGTAGCCGTCGGCGACGAAGACTTCCTTCGCAGCGACGTCGACCTCCAGCCCCGCGGGCTGGCCGAGCCGCGTGAGGTCGGCACTGCTGGTCTGCGGGCCCACCTTGCCGATCTGCAGCACGAAGCGGCCGTCGCGCGTGAACTTGATGATCTGGCCGTCTTCGGGCCCGTTGCCGGTGACCCAGACGTGGCCCGTGCCGTCGACGTGGATGCCGTGTTCGTTGCCGGGCCAGTTGTAGCCCGCGCCCGGGCCGCCCCAGCTGCGCAGCAGCTTGCCGCTGCGGTCGAACTCCAGCACCGGCGGCGCCGGGGCGCAGCACTTCGAGTGCGGCGGGTTCAAGGTGGCGCCGCGTTCGTCCTCGCTCAGGCTGGCGGGGCGCTGCAGCACCCAGATGCGGTCGTCGGCATCGGTGGCGACGCCGCTGACCTGGCCCAGGATCCAGTTGTTCGGCAGCGGCTGCGGCCAGTTCGTGTCGACCTTGAAGCGCGGTACGTCGCCAGCGTCGCCGGTCGTCGATGTCGCACAGCTTCCCAGTGCGAGCGCCAGCGCGAGGGCCGGCAGCAGCCGATGGATCATGTCGCGGTCTCCGTGGTTGTCGTTCGGGCCGCGCATCATCCGCCCGAAGCGCTCAGCTGGCGAGCGCCTTCATCTCCGCGTACAGGTCGGCCTTGCCCTCGAAGCCGATGCCCGGCAGCTCGGGCAGCGTGACGTAGCCGTTGTCGACCTTCACGCCGTCCGGGAAGCCGCCGTAGGGCTGGAACAGGTCGGGGTAGCTCTCGTTGCCGCCCAGGCCCAGGCCGGCGGCGATGGCCAGCGACATCTGGTGGCCGCCGTGCGGCACGCAGCGCGACGGGCTCCAGCCGTGTTCCTTCAGCATCTCCAGCGTGCGCAGGTACTCGACGCAGCCGTACGACAGCGCGCAGTCGAACTGCAGCCAGTCGCGGTCGGGCCGCATGCCGCCGTAGCGGATGAGGTTGCGCGCGTCCTGCATGCTGAACAGGTTCTCGCCGGTGGCCATCGGCTTCGCGTAGTGGTTCGCCAGTTCGGCCTGCAGCGCGTAGTCCAGCGGGTCGCCGGCTTCCTCGTACCAGAACAGGTCGTACTGCGACAGCGCCTTCGCGTACGCGACGGCGGTCTTGATGTCGAAGCGGCCGTTCGCGTCCACCGCCAGCTGCTGGCCGGGCTTGAGCAGCTTCAGCACGGTCTCGATGCGCTCGCAGTCTTCCTTCAGCGACGCGCCGCCGATCTTCTTCTTCACCACCGAGTAGCCGCGGTCGAGATAACCCTGCATCTCGCGCTTCAGGCCTTCGAGCCCCTGGCCCGGCCAGTAGTAGCCGCCGGCGGCGTAGACGAAGACCTTGCGGTTGGCCTTGCCGTTGCCATGGCGCTCGGCCAGCAGCTGGTACAGCGGCTTGCCTTCGATCTTCGCCACCGCGTCCCACACCGCCATGTCGATCGTGCCCACCGCCACGCTGCGCTCGCCATGGCCGCCGGGCTTCTCGTTGTTCATCATCGTGGCCCACACCTTGTGCGGATCGATGTTGTCGCGGTTGGCGTCGAGCAGCGTGTCGGGTGCGGCTTCGAGCACGCGCGGGCGGAAGCGCTCGCGGATCAGCGAACCCTGGCCGTAGCGGCCGTTGCTGTTGAAGCCATAGCCGATCACCGGCTTGCCGTCGCGGATCACGTCGGTGACCACCGCGACGAGGCTCAGCGTCATCTTCGAGAAGTCGATGTACGCGTTGCGGATGTTCGACTTGATCGGCTTCGTTTCTTCGCGGATGTCGACGATCTTCATGGGTGTCCTTGATGGTTCAGCGCGGCAACGAGGCGCCGCCGCAGATGGCGATGTCCTGGCCCGTGATCGCGGCGGCGGCGGGCGAGAGCAGGAAGGCGACGAGCGCGGCGATCTCGTCGGGGCGGATCAGGCGGCCGATGGGCGGCAGCACCGGGGCGGCGGCCTGGCGTGCCGGGTCCTCGGTCATCGCGGTCTGCGTGGCTGCCGGCGAGACCACGTTGACGGTGACGCCACGGCCCACCACCTCTGCGGCCCAGCTGCGCGCCAGGCCGCTCAGCGCCGCCTTCGTCGCCGCGTACTGGCTGCGGCCGGCCTTGCCCTGCGCGACGCGGCTGCCGACCAGCACCACCCGGCCATGGCCGGCTTCGGCCATCGCCGGCAGCAGCGCGTTGGCGATGCGCTCGGCGGCGGCGACGTGCAGCTTCCACATCAGCTCGGCGTGCTCGGCCTGCAGCGAACCGAGCGTGCCGACGCGCAGCACGCCGGCCGCGTGCACGAAGGCACTGGCCCCGGCGAGCGACGCGGCCACCGCGTCCGTGGCCGCGGCGTCGCTCAAGTCGACGGCGACGGCGCGCAAGCGCGGATGCTGGATCGCCGCCGGCGCCAGGTCCAGCCCCGTCACCGACCAGCCACCCTCGAGCAGCGCCTGCGCGATCGCGCGGCCGATGCCCGAGCTGCTGCCGGTGACGACCGCCTCACTCGGCACGGATCTTCCCTTCGGTGACCAGCCGCTGCGACAGCGCCATGTCGTCCTTCTGGAAACGCGCGAAGTCGTCGATCGAGCCCGGCGTCAGCAGCAGGCCCTGCGCCGGCAGCTTCTCGGGCATCTCGCCGGCGGCAAGCGCCTTGTTGACCTCGGCGTTGAGCCGGGTCGCGATGTCCTTCGGCAGGCTGGCCGGGCCCCACAGCCCGTACCAGCTGTAGAACTCGTAGCCGGGCACGGTCTCGGCGACGGTGGGCGTGTCGGGCTGGTTCGGCACGCGCGCCTTCGAGGTCACCGCCAGCACCTTCAGCTGGCCGGCCTTGGCGAAGCCGGCGGAGCCGAGGATGGGGTCGATGAAGGCGTCGATCTGGCCGCCGATCAGATCCTGGTATGCCGGTGCCGAGCCCTTGTACGGCACGATCATCAGCTCGAAGTTGCCGGCCTTGCGCAGCAGCTCGGTGCTGAGGTGCCCGGCCGAACCCGACGAGCCGATCGCGAAGCTCAGCTTGCCCGGGTTCTGCTTGCCGTGCGCGATGAGGCCCTTCACGTCGTTGAAGGGCAGGTTCTTGTTGACCGCGATCGCCAGCGGCGCCTTGGCGACGAGTGCCACCGGCGCGAAGTCCTTCACCACGTCGTAGACGGGCGTCTTCTGCGTCATCGGCGTGACGGTGAAGGTGGAGGCGGTGAACAGCAGCGTGTAGCCGTCGCCGGGCGCGCGCATCACCGCGCTGGCGCCGATGGTGCCGGCGCCGCCGGGGCGGTTGTCGACGACCACCGTCTGGCCCAGCTGCTGGCCCAGCCTGGCGGCCAGCATGCGGCCCACCACGTCGAGCGTGCCGCCGGGCGGGAACGGAATGATCATCGTGATCGGCTTGGCCGGCCAGGGGCCGCCCTGGGCGCCGGCCGAGCCGGCCGCCGCCGCGAGGGCGGCGGCGACATAACGGATGAAGTGCTTGCGCTGCATGGGTTTGTCTCCTCGTTGTGTGTCGGGTGCTCAGCGCTTCAGCAGGCCGGCGTTCGCGACCGCGGCGCGCAGCGCTGCGACTTCCGCATCGGTGGGCATCTCGGTCGGCGGGCGCACGGTGGGCGAATCCAGCACGCCGGCCAGGTACATGCCCATCTTCATCCGCGCATGGGCTTCGCCGGTGGGTTCGCCGCCGCCGTAGACGGCGTCCTTCAGCGGCGTGATCACCGCCTGCACCGCCTGCGCCTTCTTCAGGTCGCCCGCCTTCACGGCTTCCCACAGGTCGTTGATCAGGCCCGGGATGAAGGTGGCGAAGCCCACCAGCGCACCGTCCACACCCTGCACCATCGAGGCCAGCAGGTACTCGTCGTGGCAGGTGAGGATGATCTTGCTCGGGTCGGCCGCGCGCACCGCGGCGATGTCGGCGGCGTACTTGTTCATGTCGCGCTGGCCGACCTTGAACGCGGCCACGCTGGGCAGCCTGGCCAGCTCGGCCATCGTCGCGGTGGAGTAGGAGGCGCGGGTCCAGGCCGGGTAGACGTGGGCGACGAGGTCCAGGCCGACCGAGCCGATGGCCTCGAAGTACTGCATCACGTGGTCGGGGCGGAAGCCGAAGCGCAGCCAGTGGTGCGGCGGCATCACGTCCAGCGCCCTGGCGCCGGCCTCGCGCGCCATCGAGGCCTGCTCCTTGGCGTCGCGCGTGCCTTCGCAGACGATCGACGAGATCACCGGGATGCGGCCCTGCAGCTCGCTGGCGACGATGCGCGTCACCTCGGCGCGCTCGCGCGGCAGCAGCGAGAACACTTCGCCGGTGTGGCCATTGGTCATCACCGCCACCACGCCCGGCTGACCGGCCAGCCACGAGGCGTGCCTGCGCAGCGCCGGCTCGTCGATGCGGTGGTCGCTGGTGAAGGGGCAGGCGATGGCGGGGATGATGCCGCGGTAGTTCTGGATGGTGCCCATGTCGCTTGTCTCCGGCTGTTGAACAATCCGGGCCGAATCTTGGGCGACGCCCCGGGCCTTTTCCAATGCCGCTTCAGCCTGCTTCGATGCCGCCAAAGCACCGGCGTTCGCGATGAACCATCTCTGGTTGGAAGATTTCCTGACCCTGGCTGCCAGCGGCAACTTCTCGCGCGCCGCCGAGGAGCGCCACATGACGCAGCCGGCCTTCAGCCGCCGCGTGCGCGCGCTGGAGGAATGGCTGGGCGTCGTGCTGTTCGACCGCAGCACCCAGCCGGCGACGCTGACCGAGGCCGGCGAGTGGTTCCGCGGCGTCGCGCAGGACCTCACCACGCGCGTCGCCGGCCTGCCCGACCAGGCGCGGGCGGTGGCCGATGCGGCGTCGGCCACGCTGCGCATCGCGGCCACGCATGCGCTGTCGTTCAGCTTCCTGCCGGGCTGGCTGCGCGCGCTGGAGGCGCGCGTGGAAGGCGGCCCGCGGCCGGTGCAGCTGATCAGCGACGTGATGCAGCAGTGCGAGCTGCTGATGCAGCAGGGCCGCGTGCAGTTCCTGCTGTGCCATGCGCACGAGCAGGTGCCGAGCCGGCTGGACCCGGCGCAGCACCGCTTCGCCGCGGTGGGCCGCGATGCGCTGCTGCCGGTGAGCGCGGCCGACACCGCCGGCCGGCCGCGCCATGCGCTGGACGGCGCGCAGCCGGTGCCGCTGCTGGAGTACAGCGCCGAATCGGGCATCGGCCGCCTGGTGCGCGCGCTGCGCGGCACGGCGCTGGCCGCCGCACAGGCGCAGCCGGCGCTCACCGCGCACCTGGCGACGGTGCTCAAGACGATGGCACTCGACGGCCGCGGCGTGGCCTTCCTGCCGCAGAGCCTCATCGCCGACGAGCTGGCGTCCGGCCGCCTGGTGGCAGCCGGGCCCGCGCAGTGGCCGATCGAGGTGGAGATCCGCCTCTACCGCCGCGCGCAGACGCTGCCGCGCGCGGCCGAGGCGTTCTGGCAGGCGGTGCTGCAGCCGCGCTGAGCGAAGCGGGTCAGCGCAGGTTGATCGCGTGCAGCCGGGTGCCGCCGGCGATGAACAGCGTGCCGTTGGCCGACACGGCCATGGGGCCGGCGGCCGGGTAGGTCCAGACCGACTGCCGGGTGCTCAGGTCGATCGCGTGCGTGATGTCGTTCAAGCCGACGAACGCGTAGTTGCCCACCACGATCAGCGGCTGGTCCGGCGACGCGTTGGCCGGCGCCTGGCCGGCCGGCGCATCCCAGCGCCACAGCACGCCGCCGCTGGCCGCGCTGTGGGCCTGCAGCGCACCGCCCGTCATGCTCGTGTAGACCGTGTGCCCGGCCAGCACGGGGTTGCTGCGCACGGTGGTGTTGACGTTCCAGGCCACGGTTCGCGTGTCGAGGTTGAAGGCGACCAGGCGGCCGTCGCCATAGGCCGTGCCGCCGCCCGAGTAGTAGGCGCTCACGAAAGCCAGCGGTCCGCTGCCCAGCACGGCGGCGCCCGAGACCTCCCAGACGCCGCTGGTGCCGGGCTGCGCGTTCGGGCCCTCGATCGAGCCCTGGTTGGTTCCCGTCGCGGCGTCTGCGCTCCACAGCCGGTGGTAGTCGAACATCACGGCACGCCCGCCCGCGACGCTCGGCGACCAACCCCATGCCGGCTGACCGAACGGCTCGGCCAGGAAGCGGTTCCACTGCTCCGCGCCGTCGCTGGCACGGTAGCGTCCGATGGTCGCGTAGCCGCCGCTGTCCACGAACACGCTGCCGTCGGCCACCACGGGCGCCAGGCGGCGCGTCGGGTTGGACTGCGACAGCACGGCCACCGCCTGGGCGCTGCCATCGGTCGCGCTCAGGCCGCGCAGCGCCTTCGGCGGCGTGCCGGTGATGCCCTGCTCGACGAACCAGACCCGGCCCTCGCCGGTGGCCACGCCGCTGTAGAACTCCAGGCTGCCGTAGCGCCAGCGCTCGGCGCCGTCGTGCTCGGCCAGCGCGATCACCGCGCCCGCCCGGTTGGAAGGCGGCGAGATCACGACGCGGCCGTCCACCGTCGCCAGCGACCCGGCCTCGGCATTCACGACCCATCGACGGTTGAAGTTGGCGGCCTGCACGCTGGCGCCGACGAATCCCGTGTGGGCCGCGTTGCCCTGGTAGCTCGACCAGTCCGCCGCGCCGGGCAGCGCGGCCAGCGGTGTCAGGTTGGTGGCAGACCGCACCCGGATGCGATAGGGCACGAGCCACGGCGAGCCATCGATGGGCTGCGCGCAGACCGTCGGGTTGTCGCGGCACAGGCGTACTTCCAGGTTGCCGCTGTGGTCACCCACCGCCAGCGTGCTGGCGACGCGCAGGTCGACGGCGTAGGTGAGGCCGCTGGGGGTGATCTGCACGCTCGGGTCGATCACCCCGCGCGTGTCGATGATGCCGACGTTGATGACGCCGCTGATCGTGCGCGTGGAGGTGGCCGTGATCCTGAAGGCGGTCGACTCGCCGGCGTAGCCGGTGACGTCGCTGGTCGCCGGATTGAAGGTCAGCCAGCTGTTGTCGACCGGGCCGCCGCTCCCGCCGCCGCCGCCACCACCGCCGCATCCGGCTGCGATCAGGATGGCGGACAGCGCGGCGCAGGCGCGCACCCGACGAGTCTTCGTCGTGCTCATCTTCTTCTCTCTCCCTGGGGTTGTGTCGTATCGGGCCGGCAGTGTCTCACTGCGCGTTGAGCGCGCTGGCCGGCACCGCCACGTAGGTGCTGGTGCCCGGCCGCAGCCATTGCAGCTGCATCACCGCGCCGCCGCCGTTCTCGTAGAACTCCAGCGTGATGCTGCGCTTGCCGGAACTCAGCGTGAACGCGGACGAGGTGTCGGTGGTGGGCCCGTGGTCGGTCCAGTTGTTGATGCGCTGGGTGCCGTTGACCCACAGCCGCACGCCGTCGTCGCTGATGGTGCGGAAGCGGTAGCTGCCGGTGCTGGGGATGGTGATGGTGCCGCTCCAGCGCACGCTGAACTTGTCGGCCGGCACGCCGATGGCCGGCACGCCGCTGCCCCAGTCGAAGTTCACCGCCTCGATGCGCTGCGCCAGCGGCGTGCCCGAAAGCGCGGTGCCGGCGTAGTAGCTGCCCAGCAGCCCGGCGCCGGTGGTGGCCGGCGTGGGGGCGTTGCCTTCGTCGCTGCCGGCCTCGCGCAGGTAGGCGGCCAGGCTGGTGGCATTGGCGTCGCTGCCGGTGAAGCCGAGGTGGGCCTTGATCGCCGCTTCCAGCGTGGCGGCCGAGCCGTCGTGCAGGTAGGGTGCGGTGGCCCACACGTCGCGCAGCGTGGGCACGTCGATGCCGGCCAGCGTGCCGTACAGGCGCTGCCCGCTGGTGGGTTTGAGCGTGCCGACGTTGGCCGGGTTGTCCGTGCCGCTGCGCGTGAAGGTCGCGCCGCTGTGGCAGAAGCCGCAATTCATGCTGGCGAACAGCGTCTTGCCGGTGCTGGCCGCGCTGCTCAGCGTGGTGGCGCTGGGGCGCGCGGGGCTGGGCGCGAAGCTGTTGAGCGACGCGACGTAGGCCGCCAGCGCGTCCAGGTCGGCCGAAACACCGGCCTTGGCGTTGCCCAGCGGCTGGCTGCGCGTGCCGGTGTTGAACTGCGCGTCGGTCATCAGCCCGGTGCCGCCGGCCAGCGTGCGGATCTGGCCCTCGAAGTCCTGCACCTCGTCGAAATTGTTGCTCCAGTGCAGCCGGCCCTGCGCGCCGCTGCGGCCGCGCAGGCTGATGGTGTTGCGCAGGCCTTCGCCCTGGGCCGTGAGGTCCCAGGTGCGGCCGTCGTGCGCGCCGTCGTTGTGGCAGCTGGCGCAGCTCATGTAGCGGTCGCGGGCCAGCCGGGTGTCGCGCGCGTCGTAGAAGAACTGCTTGCCCTTGAGCACGGTGGCGCTGAGCTTCTCGGTGGCCACCGCGTTGAGCGTCGCCACCGGCGTGGCCGCGGCCAGGCCCTGCTGCACCAGCGGCGTGAGGTCGAACACGCTCACCGTGCGGTCCATGAAGTTCTGGACGTAGAGCGTGCGGCGGTCCGGCGACACCAGCAGCGCCTGCGGCGCGCGCCCGGTGTCGATGCGGAACAGCTGCACGCGGCGGTGCGCGTCGAGCACCGCCACCTCGCGGCTGGTCTCCAGCGCGACGAAGACGAACAGGCCCAGCGGGTCGAAGGCCGCGGCGCTGGCGAGGCTGGCGTTGTCGTGGTCGACACGTGCGGCCAGGTCCTCGGCCTGCGTGGCCAGGTCCACGCGCGAGCTGATCGCGCGCACCGTGCTCTGGAAGTTCAGCGCCAGCCCGTCGCGCTGGCCGCCACGCAGGATGTTGTCCTGCTTGCCGGGCACGAAGGCCTGGCTGCCGTCGGGCGAGATCGCCGCCGCGCCCAGGTAGTTCGGGATGCCGCGGCCCTGGTTCTCGGCGTCGGGCTTGTCGCTGTGCGCGAGCTTGAGCGTGCGCGTCAGCGTCAGGCTGCCGCTGTTGATCACCAGCAGCTCGCCGCCCTGGCCCGCGGTGGTGACGCTGGCCGTGCCTTCGCCCGGCAGCGCCGGCGTGATGAAGCGCGAGACGTAGGCCGTGCTGCCGTCGGCCGCCACCGCCACGTGGCGCGGGTTGGCGCCGATCGCCAGCGTGCCGCTGACCGCGTTGGTGCTGGCGTTGATCTTCACCAGCTGCCCGCTGGCCTCCAGCACCACCAGCGCGGTGCCGCTGCTGCGCGCGAAGGCGATGCCGTGCGGCTGCGAGGCACGCGCCAGCGTGATGGTGGCCGTGACGGTGAGCGAGCTGGGGCTGATGACGCTGACCGTCGCCGCACCCTTGTTCGTCACCCAGATGTTGCCGTTGGGCGCGATGGCCACCGCGCGCGGGCTGCTGCCCACGGCGATCTCCTTCAGCTTGGCGCGCGTGACGGCGTCGAACACGCTGACGGTGTCGGTGTCGGGGTTCACCACCCACAGCCGCGTGTTGGCGCCGCTGCGCGGCTCCAGCGCCAGCGCGGACGACATCGCCGGTGCGCCGGCGGTCGGCGCCAGGTAGGTCTGCACGGTGACCGTCTGGCGCTGCTGGTTGCCGGCGGCGTCGGTGGCGGTGACGGTGGCGTAGTAGATGCCCGGCGTGGCGTAGGCGTGGCTGGCGCTGCCGGTGGGCGAGGGCGCACTGCTGCTGCCGTCGCCGAAGTCCCAGACGAAGGTGATGCCGCCGTTGCCGCTGCTGGCGCTGGCGCTGAAGGTCACCGCGTTGCCGGACACCGCGGGCGCCGGCGCGGGCGGCGTGTCCAGCGTGAGCACGCCGCCGGCCGTGACGGTCCAGGTGAAGCTGGCGCTGGCGCTGTTGATGCCGTCGCTGGCCGCCAGTGTCACGTTGTAGATGCCCGCAACGGTGGGCGTGCCGCTGATGCGGCCGGTGGTGGGGTTGACGGCCAGGCCGGGCGGCAGGCCGCCGGCGGCGAAACCCAGCGGGTCGCCGTTGGGGTCGCTGGCGCTGATGGCCAGGTCCACCGCCGCGCCCACCGCACCCGTCTGGTTGCCGGGCGAGCCCAGCACCGGCTGCACCGCGGTGTTCAGCGTGGGCGCGACGTTCACGCGCACGATGCGCGCCACCGAAGGCACGCCGGCGTCGTCGATCACGAACATCATCCAGTTGCCCGGCGGCACGTCCGACGCGCGCGCCGGGATCTGCACCGACAGCTCGCCGCCGCTGCCGCTGAAGGGCAGCTCGACGAAGCGCTGGTTCATGTTCCAGCCGTGTGTCACCGAGCCGGTGGCGACGAAGGTCACGCGCGCCACCGGGCGTGTGCTGGTGACGCTCAGTTGCACCGTTCGGCCGGGGTCGACGACCGTGGGCGCGCTGTCGATCGCCGGGCGCTCGGCCGCGGTGGCGTCGGCGTTGAAGAGGTAGGGCGGGTAGTAGATCTCGCCGTTGGTGTTGTTCTGCGGGCCGGGCGCGCCGCCGCCGGCCACCAGCACGGTGGCATCGGGCAGCAGCAGGCCCACGCTGTGGTACAGGCGGGCACGGGCGTGCGTCGCGCCCACGGTCCACTGGCCGTTCTGCGGGTTCCAGATCTCGGCCTGGTAGCTGGCGTTGGTGATGTCGTTCCACACCGGGCTGCCGCCGGTGGCCAGCACGCGCCCGTTGGGCAGGATGGTGGCGGTGGCCAGGCGGCGCTGGCTGGCCATCGCCGAGGTGACGGTCACGCTGGGCGTGGCGCCGTTGATGTCGATGACGACGGCGCCGTTGCTGTTGCCGCCGAACTGCAGGATGCGGCCGGGGCTGAACATCGCGGCGCTGGAGTCGCTGCCGGTGTTGGCGGCGGCGAACTGGCCCGCGGAGGTGAACGTGCCGGTGCCGGCCGCGTTCACGTAGTACATCCGGCCGGCGCTGTCGTAGCCGAACACGCGGCCGTCCGGCGCGATGAAGTTGCGCGGGTACATGAAGTCCAGCGAGCTGGTGTTCGCATTCGACAGCAGCCGGTAGCTGCCGTCGAGCTGGCGCACCTCGGGGCGGTCGGTGCCGCTGCTGCCGCCCTGGATGTACATGTCGCCGCTGAGCAGCGTGGTCGAGCTGGAGTACCAGCGCGCGCGGTTCATGTTGTTGCCGCGCGTGAGGCTGCCGCTGGCGACGTCGAAGACGTTGCTGTTGTTGTTGCCGGTGTTGGTGGTGCCGGTGCCGGTCCAGTTGTCGCCGCCGTTGATGACCACGCCGCTGCCGTCGGGCAGCACCAGCTGCGAGCTGCAGAAGATGTCGGTGCCGGTGCCGTTGTTCAGCGTCAGGTGGCTGCCGTCACTCGGGTCCCAGACGTTGTAGATGAAGAACGCGGTCTGCGTGCCGTCGCCCTTGGTGCCGTAGCTCATCACGCGGCCGTCGCCGGTGAGCACCACGTGCAGCGGGATCAGCGGCCAGGCCTGCACCGGGCCGAACATGCCCTTGGTGGGCGCATCGGCCGGGATCTCCACGCCGCCGGGCAGCGCGGCCATGCGGCGCTGGCGGGCATCGGCCGCGGCGCGCGTGCTGGTGGAGTCGGTCTCGCCGGTGCCGCTGCCACCGCCCCCGCAGGAAGCGAGCACGAAGGCGGCGACGATGGCACTCAGCACCGGCAGGGCGGTGCGACGCAGATGGCGCATGGATGGATCCCCTCGCAAGGCCGGCACTCGGAGGGCGCCGTAACCTCCGGAAACAGTGTTGCGAAACGCGGCGGTGGTGCCCACCCCGCGCATTGGGGGGCGGGCCGCCGCCCCGGGGCGACAGCGTGCAAAAGCCCGCCTGAAGGGGGTTTTGCGCGGGTTTCGGGGCCTTCCGGGAATGGGCCCACGCGGCGCGGGGCCGACACCTAGAATGCCCCGCCCTCCCCCTTGCGAAGCCCTGCATGTCGACCGGTGTCATCCGCATCCGTGGTGCTCGTCAGCACAACCTGAAGAACCTCGATCTCGACATCCACACCGGCGAACTCACCGTCGTCACGGGCCCCAGCGGCAGCGGCAAGAGCAGCCTGGTCTTCGACACGCTGTACGCCGAGGGCCAGCGCCGCTACGTGGAGACCTTCAGCGCCTACGCGCGCCAGTTCCTCGACCGCATGGACCGCCCGGCGGTGGACAAGGTCGACGGCGTGCCGCCGGCCATCGCCATCGACCAGACCAACCCGGTGCGCACCTCGCGCTCGACGGTGGGCACGATGACGGAGCTGAACGACCACCTGAAGCTGCTGTTCGCCCGCGCCGCGCAGCTGTTCGACAGGCAGACCGCGCTGCCGGTGCGCCACGACACGCCGGAGACCATCCACGCCGACCTGCAGGCGCGCGCACAAGCCGCCGGCGACCCGCGCCTCGTGTTCACCTTCCCGGTCGAACTGCCCGCCGACACCACGGCCGAGCAGCAGGAGCAGTGGCTGGCCGCCAGCGGCTTCACGCGCGTGCAGGCCGAGCGCGTGGTGGGCAGCCGCAAGATCCTGGACGTGGTGGCCGACCGCTTCCGCTTCGCCGGCACCGAGAAGGTCCGCGTGATGGAAGCGATCGAGCTGGCGCTGCGCCGCGGCGGCGGGCGGCTCACGGTGCACGCCGGCGAGGAAGGCACGCCCTGGAAGTACAGCACCGGGCTGCATTGCCCCGAGAGCGACATCCGCTATGCCGACCCGCAGCCGGCGATGTTCAGCTTCAACAGCGCGTACGGCGCCTGCGACACCTGCCGCGGCTTCGGCCGCGTGATCGGCGTCGACATGGGGCTCGTGATCCCCGACCACCGCAAGACGCTGCGCAACGGGGCCATTCGGCCGATGCAGACGCCGGCCTGGCAGGAGTGCCAGGACGACCTGATCAAGTACGCCGGCGAGGCCGGCATCCCGCGCGACACCGCCTGGGCCCAGCTCACGCCGGCCCAGCGCGACTGGGTGATCGAAGGCACGCCGAACTGGAACGGCCAGTGGAACAAGCAGTGGTATGGCGTGCGCCGCTTCTTCGGCTACCTGGAGAGCAAGGCCTACAAGATGCACATCCGCGTGCTCTTGTCGAAGTACCGCAGCTACACACCCTGCGGCGCCTGCGGTGGCGCGCGGCTGAAGCTGGAGTCGCTGCTCTGGCGCATGGGCGACAAGGCCGGGGCCGATGCGGTATTGCCCGCGCCGCACCGGTTCATGCCGGTGGGTGCGGGGTGGAGCCGCGAGCAGCTCGAAGCACTGCCGGGGCTGGGCCTGCACGACCTGATGCAGCTGTCCATCGAGCGCCTGCGCCGCTTCTTCGACGGGCTCACGCTGCCGTCGTCCATGCTCGACGAGGCATTGAAGCTGCTGCTGGACGAAGTGCGCACGCGGCTCAAGTACCTGTGCGACGTGGGCCTGGGTTATCTCAGCCTGGACCGCCAGAGCCGCACGCTCAGCGGCGGCGAGGTGCAGCGCATCAACCTGACCACGGCACTCGGCACCAGTCTCGTCAACACGATGTTCGTGCTGGACGAGCCCTCCATCGGCCTGCACCCGCGCGACATGAACCGCATCGTGCAGGCCATGCAACGCCTGCGCGACGCCGGCAACACGCTGGTGGTGGTGGAACACGACCCGGCGGTGATGCTGGCCGCCGACCGGCTGATCGACATGGGCCCGGGCCCGGGCGAACGCGGCGGCCGCATCGTCTTCGACGGCCCGCCCGAAGCGGCGCGCCAGGCCGACACGCTGACCGGCGCCTACCTCGGCGGCCGCAAGCACGTGCACAGCGGCTTCCGCAAGGCGGTGGCCGAGAACCAGCCCAAGCTGGTGCTGGAAGGTGCGCGCGAGCACAACCTGCGCGGCGTGAGCGTCAACATCCCGCTGCAGCGGCTGGTGTGCGTCACCGGCGTCAGCGGCTCGGGCAAGAGCACGCTGATCCAGGACGTGCTGTACCCCGCGCTGGCGCGCCACTTCGGCAAGGCCACCGAGACACCCGGCGAACACGAGCGGCTGCTGGGCGCCGACCTGCTGGCCGACGCGGTGTTCGTCGACCAGAGCCCGATCGGCAAGACCGCGCGCAGCAACCCGGCCAGCTACGTGGGTGCGTTCGACGAGATCCGCAAGCTGTTCGCCGACGCCCCGCTGGCGCGCGAGCGCAGCTACACCGCCGGCACCTTCAGCTTCAACGCCGGCGACGGCCGCTGCCCCACCTGCGGCGGCAGCGGCTTCGAGCACGTGGAGATGCAGTTCCTCTCCGACGTCTACCTGCGTTGCCCCGACTGCGACGGGCGCCGCTTCCGCGCCGAGATCCTGGACGTGAAGCTGGTGCGCGGCCCGCTGCAGCTCAGCGTGGCCGACGTGCTGGACCTCACCGTGGCCGAGGCGGCACACGCCTTCCAGGCCGACCGTGAGGTGGTGGCGCGGCTGCAGCCCATCATCGACGTGGGCCTGGACTACGTGCGCCTGGGCCAGCCGGTGCCCACACTGTCGGGCGGCGAGGCGCAGCGCCTGAAGCTGGCGGGCTTCCTGGCCGAGGCGGCGGCGTCGCCGGCGCAGCGGGTGGCGAAGAAGGGCACGCTGTTCCTGTTCGACGAGCCCACCACCGGGCTGCACTTCGACGACATCGCCAAGCTGATGCGTGCGCTGCGCAAGCTGATGGACGCGGGGCACTCGCTGCTGGTGATCGAGCACAACCTGGACGTGATCCGCGCCGCCGACTGGATCGTCGACCTCGGCCCCGAAGGCGGCGAGGCCGGCGGCGCGGTGGTCTGCACCGGCACGCCCGACGACGTGAAGGCGCACCCTTCGTCGCACACCGGCGAGGCGCTGCGCGAGTACGAGCAGGCCCTGGGCTTCGGCACGCCGAAGGCCGAGGAAGGCCGCGCGCTGCAGAGCGTGATGCGGGCCGCGCGCGCGGCGCGGCGCGCCGAGGAAGACTCGATCCGCATCGTCAACGCCAAGGAGAACAACCTCCGCAGCCTGAACGTCCAGATCCCGCGCGGCAAGTTCAACGTGATCTCGGGCGTGAGCGGCTCGGGCAAGAGCACGCTGGCCTTCGACATCCTGTTCAACGAAGGGCAGCGGCGCTACCTCGAATCGCTGAACGCCTATGCGCGCAGCATCGTGCAGCCGGCCGGGCGGCCGGAAGTCGATGCGGTGTACGGCATCCCGCCCACCGTGGCCATCGAGCAGCGCCTGTCGCGCGGCGGCCGCAAGAGCACGGTGGCGACGACCACCGAGGTCTGGCACTTCCTGCGCCTGTTGTGGGTGAAGCTCGGCCTGCAGCACTGCGTGAAGGACGGCGCGCCGGTGCGTGCGCAGAGCGCCGAGAGCATCGCCGCGCAGCTGCTGCGTGACCACCGCGGCCAGCACGTGGGCCTGCTGGCGCCGCTGGTGGTGAACCGCAAGGGCGTCTACACCGATCTCGCGAAGTGGGCCAAGGCGCGTGGCCACACCCACCTGCGCGTGGACGGCGAGTTCCTGAGCCTGAACCCCTTCCCGCGCCTGGACCGCTTCAAGGAACACACGCTCGAACTGCCGGTGGGCGACATCGTGGTGTCGCCCGGGAACGAGGTCGAACTGCGCGCGCTGCTGAGCCGCACGCTGGACCTCGGCAAGGGCGTGCTGCACCTGCTGCATCCGCTCACCGGGCTGGACGACGCGATGGTCGACGGCGGCAGCCAGGGCAAGGGCATCGGCGAGGTGAAGGTGTTCAGCACCAAGCGCGCCTGCCCGGTGTGCGGCACCAGCTACCCCGAGCTGGACCCGCGCATGTTCAGCTACAACAGCAAGCACGGCTGGTGCAGCGGCTGCGTCGGCACCGGGCTCACGCTCACGCGCGAGCAGCGCAAGGCCTACGACGACAGCGTGCGCGACGACGACGACAAGGGCCGCGAGCAGAGCTTCCCCAGCGAGGAGCCGGAGGTCGAAGGCGTCGTCGACACGCCGTGTGCCGACTGCGGCGGCGCCCGGCTGAACCCGGCCTCGCGCGGCGTCACGTTCGAGGGCCGCGCGATCAGCGACATCGCCGAGCTGTCGGTCGCGCAGGCGCGGCGCTGGGTGGCCGGGCTGGCGCTGGTCGGCCGCGATGCCGACATCGCACGCGACGTGGTGGCCGAGATCGCGAGCCGGCTCGAGTTCCTGGAGGACGTGGGCCTGGGCTACCTCACGCTGGACCGCGCCGCGCCCACGCTGAGCGGCGGCGAGGCGCAGCGCATCCGGCTGGCGGCGCAGCTGGGCAGCAACCTGCAGGGCGTGTGCTACGTGCTCGACGAGCCCACCATCGGCCTGCACCCGCGCGACAACGGCATCCTGCTGGGCGCACTCGGCAAGCTCAGCGCCGCCGGCAACACGCTGGTGGTGGTGGAGCACGACGAGGACACCATCCGCCGCGCCGAGCACATCATCGACATCGGGCCCGGCGCCGGCAGGCGCGGCGGCACGCTGGTGGCGCAGGGCGACGTGAAGGCGCTGTCGGCGCAGCCGGCCTCGCTCACGGGCCGGCTGCTGGCGCAGCCGCTGAAGCACCCGCTGGTGCCGCGGCGTGCGGTCGACGACGCCGCGCCGGCGCTGCAGCTGCGCGGCGCGAACCTGCACAACCTGAAGGACGTGGACCTGCGCGTTCCGCTGGGGCGGCTGGTGGCCGTCACCGGCGTCAGCGGCTCCGGCAAGAGCACGCTGGCGCGCGACGTGCTGCTGGCCAACGTGCAGGCGGCGCTGGCGGGCAACCGCAAATGGGCCGGCTGCTCGCGCGTGGAAGGCTACGAGGCCATCGACCGCGTGCTGGAGGTCGACCAGACGCCGATCGGCAAGACGCCGCGTTCCTGCCCGGCCACCTACATCGGCTTCTGGGACGCGATCCGCAAGCTCTACACCGAGACGCTGGAGGCCAGGGCGCGCGGCTACGGCGCCGGGCGCTTCTCCTTCAACACCGGCGACGGTCGCTGCCCGGGCTGCGAAGGGCAGGGCATGAAGACCATCGAGATGAGCTTCCTGCCCGACGTGAAGGTGCACTGCGACGTCTGCCACGGCGCGCGCTTCAACGCCGAGACGCTGGCGGTGAGCTGGCGCGGCAAGAGCGTGGGCGACGTGCTGCGCATGGAGGTGGACGAGGCGATTCCCTTCTTCGCCAGCATGCCCGGCATCAGCCACCCGCTGCAGCTGCTGGCCGACGTCGGGCTGGGCTATCTCACGCTGGGGCAGCCTTCACCCACGCTGTCGGGCGGCGAGGCGCAGCGCATCAAGCTCGTCACCGAGCTCAGCAAGGTGCGCGACGACGTCACGCGGCGCGGCAACCGCGCGCCGAAGACGCTGTACGTGCTGGACGAGCCGACCGTGGGCCTGCACATGGCCGACGTCGAGAAGCTGATCCGCGTGCTGCACCGGCTGGTGGACGGCGGCCACAGCGTGGTGGTGATCGAGCACGACCTGGACGTCATCGCCGAGGCCGACTGGATCGTCGACCTGGGGCCCGAAGGCGGCGCGCAGGGCGGCCGCGTGGTGGTGGCGGGCAGCCCGGAGGCGGTGGTCGCGGCCGGCACGCACACCGGCCGGGCGCTGGCGCCGGTGCTGGCGCGGCGCTAGCGCGTCGTCGGAGGCGCCGCGCTCCGAGTTTTCTGCAATGCCCGCGGCTGCGGGCGCACCGCACAATCGGCCATCCCCACCGTGCCGGAGCCCGCGATGTCCCTTGTCCGTTTCAGCCTGCTGGCCGCCCTGGTGCTGCCGGCCCTGCCCGCGCAGGCCCAGGTGGTGCTGACCGCCTCGTCCTGGCTGGCCCCCACGCACGCGCTCAGCGAGACCCAGAAGGCCTGGTGCGCGAAGCTCGAGGAGAAGACCGCGGGCAAGGCCAGGTGCAACATCCTGCCGCGCCCGGTGTCGGCGCCGCCGGCCACCTTCGACTCGGTTCGCAACGGGCTCGCGGACCTGTCGTTCACGGTGCACGGCTACACGCCCGGCCGCTTCTCGACGACGCAGATCGCGGAGTTCCCCTTCCTGGGCGACAACAGCGAGCCGGTGTCGGTGGCGTTCCAGCGCATCTACCAGAAGACGCCGGCGATGGCCGAGGAACACAAGGGCGTGAAGGTGCTGGCGGTGTTCACGCACGGCCCCGGCATCGTGTTCAACACCAAGAAGCCGATCACGAAGGCCGATGACCTGGCCGGGCTGAAGTGGCGCGTCGGCGGCGGCATGGTCAACGAGATCAGCAAGGCGCTCGGCATGAACGTGACGCTGAAGCCGGCGCCCGAGAGCTACGAGCTGCTGTCCACCGGGGTGATGGACGGCACGCTGTTCCCCGCCGAGAGCGTGGAGAGCTTCAAGATCGACAAGGTCATCAAGTACGGCACCACCTTCCCGGGCGGGCTCTACAACACGAGCTTCGTGTTCATGATGAACCAGGCCAAGTACGACAGCCTGCCGCCCGACGTGAAGAAGGCGGTGGACGAGCTCTCGGGCGAGGTGGCCTCGCGCATGTTCGGCCAGTCCTGGGACAAGGTCGACCGCCGCGGCCTGGCCTTCATGCAGGCCGCCGGCGTGCAGATGAGCAAGGCCGATCCGGCGTTCGTGAAGGTGGTGTCCGAGAAGGTGGCGCCGCTGGTCGACAACTGGGCCAAGGCCGCCGAGGCCAAGGGCATGAAGGACCCGAAGAAGGCGCTCGCCGACATGCGCGCCGAGATCGCCAAGCTGAAATAGCTTGGCGAAGAAGCTGCTGGTCACGCTGTGCGGCCTGCTGGCCGCAGCGGCGCTGTTCGCCATCATGGGCCTGACCTTCGTCGACGTGCTGGGCCGCAAGTTCCTCGGCGGCTCGGTGCCGGGCTCGCTCGAGCTCACCGAGCTGCTGATGGTGGTGGTGATCTTCACCAGCCTGCCGCTGGTGGCGCTCTCGGGCGAGCACGTGGTGTTCGATTCGCTCGACCGCTGGCTGCCGCCGGGGCTGCTGCACCTGCAGCGCGGGCTGATGGAGCTGTTCTGCGCGCTGTCGCTGGCCGGCGTGGCCTGGCTGATGTGGGTGAAGGCCGGCCAGCTGAGCGAGTACGGCGACACCACCGCCCAGCTGAAGCTGCCGCTGGGCGTCTTCGTCTACGTGATGAGCGTGCTGCTGGCGGTGGCGGCGCTGGCGCACGGGCTGGTGCTGCTGCAGCAGCGCGGTGGCGCGGAAGACAGCGGCGCATGACCGCCGCGTTGCTGGGCTTCGCGGCCGTCTTCCTGCTGGCCCTGCTGCGCATGCCGCTGGCCTTCGCGATGGGCGCGGTGGGTTTCGTCGGGCTGGGCGTCGAGCGCGGCTGGGCGCCGACGATGGCCAACGCCGCGCAGGTGGTGTTCGACACCGGCTTCGCCTACACGCTCTCGGTGGTGCCGCTGTTCATCCTGATGGGCAACCTGGTGGCGCGCGCCGGCCTGGCGCACGAGCTGTTCCACGCCGCGCAGGCCTTCGTCGGCCACCGCCGCGGCGGCCTGGCGCACGCCACCGTGATGGCCTGCGCCGGCTTCGGCGCCATCTGCGGCAGCAGCATCGCCACCGCGGCGACGATGAGCAAGGTGGCCTACCCGTCGATGAAGAAGCTCGGGTATGCGGACCACCTGAGCACCGGCGTCATCGCGGCCGGCGGCACGCTGGGCATCATGATCCCGCCCAGCACGATCATGGTGATCTACGGCATCGTCACCGAGACCCACATCGGCAAGCTGTTCGCCGCCGGCGTGCTGCCGGGCCTGCTGTGCGCGGCGCTGCTGATGGCCGGGGTGGCGTGGATCATCTGGCGCGATCCGTCCGCCGGCCCCGCCGCGGCGCGTGCCGGCTGGGCCGAGCGCTGGGCGGCGCTGCGCGGCATCTGGGGCGTGGCGCTGCTGGTGGTGGTGGTGCTGGGCGGCATCTACGGCGGCTTCTTCACGGCCACCGAAGGCGCCGGCATCGGCGCCTTCGGCGCCTTCCTGTTCGCGCTGGCGCGCCGCACGCTGAACTTTGCGGTGCTGCGCGACGTGCTGGTCGAGAGCGCCCGCACCACCGCGATGCTGTTCACGATCCTGATCGCGGCGCAGATCTTCTCCAGCTTCGTCAACTACACGACGATGCCCGGCGACATGAAGGACTGGATCCTGCGGCAGGGCCTGAGCCCGACGATGGTGGTGGCCGCGATGATGCTGATCTACGTGCTGCTGGGCACCATCATGGAAGAGCTGTCGATGGTGCTGCTCACCATCCCGGTGTTCTTCCCCATCGTCGTCGGCCTGGGCTTCGACCCGGTGTGGTTCGGCGTGCTGATCGTGCTGGTGGTGCAGGTGGGCCTGATCTCGCCGCCGGTGGGCATGAACATGTTCGTGATGAACGCGCTGCTGAAGGACGTGCGCCTGACGGCGATCTTCCGCGGCTCGGCGATCTTCTGCCTTCCGCTGGCGCTGGGCCTGCTGGCGGTGCTCTTCTTCCCTCAGCTGGCGCTGTGGCTGCCGGGTTTCATGAAGTAGCGCTTCCAGAGGCGCCAGCCGAGCAGCACGAAGACGATCGCCGCGTACACCGCCACCTCGGCGAAGTTCTGCTTGGCCGCGCGCATCCAGAAGAAGTGCAGCACGCCCAGCAGCGCCACGGCATAGACCGCCTTGTGCAGCGCCTGCCAGCGCGCGGCGCCCAGGGCCTTGATGGCGCGGTTGAACGAGGTGGCGGCCAGCGGCAGCATCAGCAGCAGCGCGGTGGTGCCGACCAGGATGAAGGGACGCTTGGCGATGTCCTTCAGGATGGCGTCGAGGTCGAAGCCCATGTCGAGCCACGCGAAGCACAGGAAGTGCAGGCAGCCGTAGAAGAAGGTGAACAGGCCCAGCATGCGCCGCAGCCGTGCCAGCGCGTTCCAGCCGCTCAGCTGGCGCAGCGGCGTGACGGCCAGCGTCAGGCACAGGAAGCGCAGCGTCCAGTCGCCGGTGCTGCGGATCAGCGCCTCGGCGGGGTTGGCACCCAGCGTGTTGGCGATGGCGCCGTAGATCAGCGCAGCCAGCGGCAACAGGCTGGCGGCGAACAGCAGCGGCTTGGCCTGCGGCTTCAGCAGCCAGCGGTTCACGTCGGAGCCCGCCGGGCGGCGATCAATAGAACTTGCGGAGATCCATGCCGGCATAGAGCTGCCCCACTTGCGGCTCGTAGCCGTTGAACATCAGCGTCGCGCGCTTCTTCGAGAACAGGCCGTCCTCGCCGATGCGGCGCTCGGTGGCCTGGCTCCAGCGCGGGTGGTCCACCTTCGGGTTCACGTTCGAGAAGAAGCCGTACTCGCCGGGGATCGCGCTCTCCCAGCTGGTCTTGGGCTGCTTCTCGACGAAGCGGATCTTCACGATGCTCTTGCCGCTCTTGAAGCCGTACTTCCAGGGCAGCACCATGCGCACCGGGGCGCCGTTCTGGTTCGGCAGCACTTCGCCGTAGAGGCCGAAGGTGAGCAGCGCCAGCGGGTGCATGGCCTCGTCCATGCGCAGGCCTTCGACATAGGGCCAGTCGAGCACGCGCTGGCCGATGCCGGGCATCTGCGCGCGGTCGGCCAGGGTCACGAACTGCACGTACTTGGCGTTGCCGGTGGGCTCCACGCGCTTGATCAGCTCCGACAGCGAATAGCCCACCCACGGGATCACCATCGACCAGCCTTCCACGCAGCGCAGCCGGTAGATGCGCTCTTCCAGCGGCGCCAGTTTCGTCAGGGCGTCGAGGTCGAGCACCTGCGGCTTCTTCACCTCGCCTTCGATCGCCACGGTCCAGGGGCGTGCCTTGAGCGTGTGCGCGTTGCGCGCCGGGTCGCTCTTGTCGGTGCCGAACTCGTAGAAGTTGTTGTAGGCGGTGATGTCGGCGTAGCTGGTGAGCTTGTCCGTCGCCACCGCACCGGCCACGGCGCTCTTCGCACCCGGCAGCGCGGCCAGCTTGCCCGGGCGCGCGGGTTGCGACCGGGCGGCCGGCAGCGCGGCCAGGGCCGCACCCGCAGCCAGGCCCTGGATCAGCCGGCGCCGCTGCCGGTAGACCGCCTGCGGCGTGATCTCCGACGCGACGGGATGAACGAAACCACGGTCCTTCAGGAAGTGCATGGATGCTCCGGATTCGACAGTTCGACAGTCGGTGTACGCGCCGGCTTCTTACATCGATGCAGGCTGCACAAAGCATACGGGCCGGTGCAAGACCGGCCCGTGAGCATGGAGGTGCGGCGCGACGTCAGCGCAGGCCGGCCATGTAGTCGGCCACCGCCTTGATCTCCTTGTCGCTCAGCTTGGCGGCAATGGCCATCATCTGCGGGCTGTTGCCACGCGTGCCGGCGCGGAAGGCCAGCAGCTGGGCTTCGGCGTAGTCGGCGTGCTGGCCGGCCAGACGCGGGTACTGCGCCGGGATGCCGGCGCCGTTCGGGCTGTGGCAGCCGGCGCAGGCCGGCACCTGCTTGGCGAGCACGCCGCCGCGGTAGATCTGTTCGCCCAGGGCCACCGTGTCCTTGCTCTTCGCGAAGCCGGGCTTGGCGCTCTTGGACGCGTAGAAGGCGGCGATGTGCTTCATTTCGTCTTCGCTGGCGACGCTGGCCGCCATGCCCTGCATCACCGCGTTCTTGCGCTTGCCGGCCTTGAACTCGGTGAGCTGCTTGACGATGTATTCGGGGTGCTGCCCCTGCAGGATGGGGTTGGCCGGCGCGCCGCGCGAGCCGTCGCTGGTGTGGCAGGCGCCGCAGGCGGCGGCCAGCTGCGCACCCTTGGCCGGGTCGGCCTTGAACGCGGGTTTGGCGGCTTCCGCGGCCAGCGCGGGCACCGCGCACAGGGCCAGGAGGGCCGAAGCCAGGGTGGTGCGAAGGAGCGAGGACGGGCGCGGCATCATGCGGTGGGCCTTCGGGTGGTGGCTGTAGCCGGGAGCAAAGCCCCGAATTTTACAATGCCCCATGACCGTCCCCACCGCCGCCGCCGACCCCGCCGCCCGCACCGCCCTGGCCTGGGCCCACGGCGCCCGGTTCCTGACCACCGCGAGCCGGCTCGACCAGCTGCCCGGCGGCGAGCTGCCCGAGATCGCCTTCGTCGGCCGCAGCAACGCCGGCAAGTCCACCGCGATCAACCGGCTGGCCCAGCAGAAGCGGCTGGCCTTCGCGTCGCGCACGCCCGGCCGCACGCAGCACATCAACCTGTTCCAGCTGGGGCCGAAGGAGCAGCCCGACGCACTCTTCGCCGACCTGCCGGGCTACGGCTACGCGGCGGTGGAGCGCAGCGCCAAGCTGCGCTGGCAGGCGGTGATGGCCGACTACCTGCAGCTGCGCCGCCCGCTGCACGGCGTGGTGCTGATGATCGACTCGCGGCTGGGTTTCACCGATCTCGACCGCCAGCTGCTGCAGCTGATCGCGCCGCGCATCGCCAACGGCGAGGTGCGGCTGCTGGCGCTGCTGACCAAGGCCGACAAGCTCAGCCGCAACGAAGGCCGCGCGGCGCTGGCGAAGGCGCAGGAGGTGCTGGGCGAGGTGTCGACCGAGAGCGCCGACATCGGCGTGGCGCTGTTCTCGGCGCTGTCGCGCCAGGGCCTGGACGACGTGGCGCTGACGCTGCACGGCTGGACGCACGCGGCGCCCTGAAGCGCCGCTTCAGCCGGCGGCGCCGCTGGCGACGATCTGCTCCTGCACGCGCGCTGCGGCGCTGCCGACGATGGAGCGCTGCTTGAGCGTCTTGGCCAGCCGCTCGCTGTGCATGTTGAGCAGCGCGCTGCGGCGGATGGCCCAGGTGGCGTCGGATGCGCCGTCGCCGAACAGCCAGACCTCGCGCCGGTCGCCCGGCCACAGCAGCCGCGCGTGCACCCAGCGGCCCTGCAGGAACATGCGCACCCAGTCGCCGGGCTTCAGCGTGTCGAGCCAGTCGTTCTTGGCCGGCGCGCGTGCGGCCATGGCGTCTTCGTCGAACAGTTCGGCCGGCACGGTGTCGATGTCGGACACGTCCAGCGTGCCCTGGAAGCCGGTGGGCAGCTGCTGCCCCGCGGCGATCTTGTCCTCGAGCTTCTGCAGGGCGCCGATCTGGCTGGCCGCCGACGTGAGGCGGCGCGTCAGGCGCTTCTGCAGGAAGCTCTCGAGGCGTTCCAGCGCCCAGCGATAGACGCCGTTGTTCTGCTCGGGCTCGTTGCTGAGCTGCTCGACCGTGGCGTGCGCGCCCTTGAGCAGCAGGATGCGGTCGGGGTCGGCCGGGTCGGGTGCCATCTCGGCCTCGAACACCAGCCGGTTGATGAAGCGCCACAGCGGGTGCTTGTCCTGGTCGAGCATGCCGCCGTCGCGCAGCGCCAGGCGCATCGCGGGGCCGTGCAGCCGCGCGATCACCTGGCTGACGTCGGGCGGCACGCGGCTGTCGGCGAGCATGGCCTCGAACAGGCGGCTCACGAGCTCCACGCTCTGGCGGTCGACCCGGTTCGTGGTGGTGCGCGCGATGTCCTTCCAGTGCTCGCGCGTCGGCGAGCGCGGCGGCGGCGCGCCCTGGCCCTCGTAGGTGAGCGGCACGTCGTCCAGCGGCGCCGGCATCGTGTCGCGCATGCGGTGCAGGTCGGGGCTGAACGTGGTCTCGTTGAGGCGCCCGCTGCCGCCGCGGCGCTGGCCGGAGGGCAGGATCACCGTGCGGTGGATGGCGGGCTCCACGCCCAGCGACTCCAGCCGCGACGACGACGCGGCGTAGGTCTTGCGCAGCAGCTGCGCCAGCGGGTGGCGGGCGTGGCGCAGGAAGGCCAGCTGGTGGCCGCGCGACAGCGGCAGCGCCTGCGCCGAGGCCCACACCGCGCGTGCGTAGGCTTCGGGGCGGAAGGGGTTGTGGTCGGTGCTGACGTCCATGTCGCCGACCAGCGAGGAGATGTAGGTCTGCAGCTCGCGCAGTTCGTATTCGGCGGTGTTCTTGATGGCCTCGATGGTGTGGGAGAGCTCCACGTCCATCGCCACTTCTTCCTCGTCCACCAGAGCCAGCGACATGCGCTTGGCCGGCTGCGGCAGGCCCTTGGGCTCGCGCCGCGTCAGTTCGCTGTCGACCTGCTCGCGCAGCGAGCGGATGAAGTAGTCGGAAAGCCGCGAGCGCTGGGCCAGCAGCGCCTGCATCAGGTCGCCGAAGGTCGAGCGCTGGATCGGCGGCATCATCGGCAGCTCCTTGCGGGCGTGGTCGATGGCGCCGTCGATCACCTGGTCGAACAGCAGCGGGGCACGCAGCATCTCGTCTTCGACGTACTGCAGCAGCGCTGTCGGGAGGGGCCGAGCGGACATGGCCCGATTATTCCCTGTAACAAAACGCTCGATCAAAGGAAAAGGCCTGCGGGAACCCCGCAGGCCTTCTGTTTTCGTGGGGGCTGCGACAGCGCGATGCCGTCGCGGGCGCCGGACTTACATGTCCATGCCGCCCATGCCACCCATGCCACCCATGCCGCCACCGGGCATGCCGCCGGCCGGGGCCTCGTCCTTCGGAGCCTCGGCCACCATCGCTTCGGTGGTCAGGATCAGGCCGGCCACCGACGCGGCGTTCTGCAGCGCGGTGCGGGTCACCTTGGTCGGATCCAGGATGCCCATCTCGATCATGTCGCCATAGGTGGCGTTGGCGGCGTTGTAGCCGAAGTTGCCCTTGCCCTCGAGCACCTTGTTGATCACGACGCTGGGCTCGTCGCCGGCGTTGGCGACGATCTCGCGCAGCGGCTGCTCGATCGCGCGCAGCACGATCTTGATGCCGGCGTCCTGGTCGGTGTTGTCGCCCTTCAGACCGCTGATGTTGGCGCGGGCGCGCAGCAGAGCCACGCCGCCGCCGGCCACGATGCCTTCTTCCACCGCGGCACGCGTGGCGTGCAGGGCGTCTTCGACACGCGCCTTCTTCTCCTTCATCTCGACCTCGGTGGCGGCACCGACCTTGATGACGGCCACGCCGCCGGCCAGCTTGGCCACGCGCTCCTGCAGCTTCTCGCGGTCGTAGTC
>JBGAHJ010000017.1:0-140070 GCA_044226255.1 Rubrivivax sp. | reverse complement strand
GGCCTAGGTTCCCACGCCCACCAGCATCGCCACGCCCAGCGACGCGAACACGAGGGCGGCGATGCGGTGCACCCACTGGATGGGCACGAACTTCACCGCCTTGTCGCCCAGCAGCACGGCGGGCACGTTGGCGATCATCATCCCGAGCGTGGTGCCCAGCGTGACCGTCACCAGCGCCTGGTAGCGTGCCGCCAGCATCACGGTGGCGATCTGCGTCTTGTCGCCCATCTCGGCGAAGAAGAAGGCGACCACGGTGAGCCCGAACACGCCCCAGTGGCCGCTGCGCGTGGGCGCCACCTCGTCGTCGGCCTTGTCGGGCACCAGCATCCACAGCGCCACCGCGATGAACGACAGGCCCAGGCCCCAGCGCATCCAGGTGGGGTCGATCACGCGCGTGAGCCAGCTGCCGAGGGCGCTGGCGCCGGCGTGGTTGGCGACCGTGGCGACGAAGATGCCGGCGATGATGGGCAGCGGCGCACGGAAGCGCGCCGCCAGCAGCAGCGCGAGCAGCTGCGTCTTGTCGCCCATCTCGCCCAGCGCGACGACGCCGGTCGAGACCAGGAACGCCTCCGCGCTCAAACCGGCATGGTGTAGTTCAGCGTCATGCGGCCGCCGTCCACCACCACGATCTCGCCGGTGACATAGCTCGCCGCGTCGCTGAGCAGGAAGGCCACCACGTCGGCGATCTCCTCCGGTTCGCCCAGCCGCTTCATCGGCGTGCGGCTCATGATGCGGGCCTTGGCCTCGTCGCTGGTGAGCACCGCGTTCTTCGCCAGCTCGGTGGCGATGGTGCCCGGCGCCACCGCGTTGACGCGCACGCCCTGGTCGGCCATCGACAGCGCCATCACCCGCGTGAGCTGGTTGATCGCGCCCTTGCTGGCGTTGTAGCTGGCGATGGTGGGAATCGTCAGCGTGCCGTTCACCGAGCTCATGTTGACGATGGCGCCGCGCTGCTGCTTCACGAGTTCGCGCGCCACCGCCTGGCCCACCAGGAACGAGCCCTTCAGGTTGACGTCGAGCACGGCGTCCCAGTCGGCCTCGGTGATCTCGAGGAAAGGCGCGGCCTTGAAGATGCCCGCGTTGTTGACCAGGCCATCGACGCGCCCGAAGTGCGCCAGCGTCTCGGCCAGCGCCGCGTCCACGTCGGCCTTCTGTGCCACGTTGCAGTGCCGGTACAGTGCCTTCGCGCCGGCGACGGCCAGCTCGGCGGCCAGCGCCTGGCCGGGGCCGTCGGCCATGTCCCACAGGGCCACCGAGGCGCCGTCCTTCGCGAGGCGGCGCGCGCAGGCGGCGCCTATCCCCTGGGCCGCGCCGGTGACCACGTACACGCGGCCGCCCAGTCCGAAATGAACACCTTGCTGCATACCCCATCCATCGCCGCGCATCGGGCGCGGGGGCGGCAGTTTAAGCGCTGGGCCAGTCAGGCCAGCGCGGGCTCGGGGCTGCGCGAGGCCCTGGCCGCGCGGCGCATCGCCACGGCGTCGGGTTGCGGCGCGGCGCCGGTGTCGAGGTGGAACACCCGCACCGCCTCGGCCACGCTGGCCGACTGGCTGCGCAGCTGCAGCGCCGCCGCCGCGATCTCTTCCACCAGCGCGGCGTTCTGCTGCGTCAGGCCGTCCATCTGCGACACGGCCTCGTTGACCTGCGAGATGCCCGCCAGCTGCTGCTGTGCGCCGTCGCTGATCTGCGCGATGGCCTCGGACACCTGGCGCACGGTGTCGAGCGCGCCGCTGATGGTCTGGCGCGCGTTGTCGGCCACGCGGTTGCCCGCCTCCACACGCTCGTTCGATTCCAGGATCAGCTGCTTGATCTCGCGCGCCGCGCCGGTGGTGCGGCTGGCCAGCGCGCGCACCTCGCCGGCCACCACCGCGAAGCCGCGGCCCTGCTCGCCGGCACGCGCCGCTTCCACCGCGGCGTTGAGGGCGAGGATGTTGGTCTGGAACGCGATGGCATCGATGACGCCGATGATCTCGGCGATGCGGCGCGACGACTCGCTGATCACGCTCATCGTGCGGTTGACCTCGCCGATGGCGCTGCTGCCGCTGGCCGTGACCTCGCGGGCGCGCGCGGCCAGCTCGGCGGCGGTCTGGGCGGCACCGGCGCTGCTGCGCACCGTGCTCGTGATCTCCTCCATCGACGCCGCCGTCTGCTGCAGGTTGGCCGCCTGCGACTCGGTGCGCGACGACAGGTCCTGGTTGCCGCTGGCGATCTCCTGCGTCGCGTGGGCCATGTTCTCGACCTCGTTGCGCGCGTCGCGCACGATCGAGCGCAGGTTCACGTTCAGCTGCGCCAGTGCCCGCGTCAGGCGCCCCGCCGGGTCGTTGCCCCGTGCGAGGATGGTCTGGGTCAGGTCGCCGGCCGCCATGCGGTTGGCGGTGGCCAGCATGCCGTGCAGCGGGCGCACGGCGAGCGCCTGCGCCGCCAGCGCGGCGGCACCGCCACCGGCGGCGGCCGCGCACGCAGCGGCCAGCAGCGCGACCGGCGCGCCCACGCCGGCCAGCATCAGCGCACCGCCCGAGGCGAGCGCACCGGCGGCGCCGGCGCCCAGCGCGACCCGAGCCGCCGGGCCCAGGTGCAGCCGGCGCAGCAGCGCGCCACGGGCCGTGTGCAGGTGCAGTTCGCCGCCGCTCAGGCGATGCACCAGGCGGCCCTGTTCCTTTTCCTGGCGCATCGTCGCGTACAGGGCTTCGGCCGCCTGCACCTGAGCGCGGCTGGGTTCGGTGCGCACCGACATGTAGCCCACCGGCGCGCCGCCTTCCATCAGCGGCGTGACGTTGGCCATCACCCAGTAGAAGCGGCCGTCCTTGCGGCGGTTCTTGACCGCTGCCGACCAGGGTTGCCCGCTGGCGATGCTGGCCCACATGTCGCGGAAGGCCTCCTCGGGCATGTCGGGGTGGCGGATCAGGTTGTGCGGCTGCCCCATCAGCTCGTCGCGGGTGTAGCCGCTCACCGAGATGAAGCTGGGGTTGCAGTAGGTGATGCGGCCCTTCAGGTCCGTCGTCGAGACCAGCGTCTCGCCGGCAGGGAACGGGAACTCGTCGGCAGAGACCGGCAGGTTGATGCGCATGGGGCCGCCTGTGCTTGTTATGTGCATCACTGATTACGGAGCCCCTCGGCCGGCCTTGAGCCTTTCCCGGGCGGCCCGGGTGCGCGCGTCAAGCTTTCCCTACGCGGTGTCGCTTGGGCCGGTCCAGCCAGGCGGCCATGCCCTGTGCGTTGAGCTGCAGGTCGATGGCCAGCAGCGTGGCCACCTGCGCCCGGTCCAGCGTGCACCCATGGTCGGCCAGGCTGGCGCAGAAGATGTCCAGCTGGCCTTCCACCAGCAGCCGGTGGCGCTCCGCCGCGTCGGCGTGTGCACGGCCCAGCGCCGCCAGCTGGCGCAGTTGATCGAGCAGCAACTCACCCAGGCGCGGCACCTCACCGACGCGGCCGAAGTGCGTGAGGTACATGCAGGCCGGCGCCGCGGCCAGCAGGCGTTCGATCGACGCCACCAGGGCCTCCGGCTCGAACTGCACCGGCGTGGATGTCGGCACGATCCAGGGGCCGCGCGCCGTGTCGAACTCGCGGTAGCTGAGGCCGAAGGTGTCGCCCGTGAACCAGCCGCGCGTGGCCTCGTCCCAGATGCAGTGGTGGTGGCGCGCGTGGCCGGGCGTGTGGGCCACGTGCAGCGGCCTCCCGGCCAGCTCGATCACCTCGCCGTCGGCCGTGGTGCGCACGCGTTCGGCGGGCACGGGCAGCAGGCGGTCGTAGGAGCGCGCCATCTCCTCTTCGCCGTAGACCGCGCTGGCGCCGGCCCAGAGGTCGGCGGGGTCGATCATGTGGCGCGCGCCGCGCGGATGCACCCGCAGCGTGGCACGCGGGCAGGCCGCCATCAGCTGGCCGGCGCCGCCGGCGTGGTCCAGGTGCACGTGGGTGGGGATGACGTGGTCCACCGCGTCCGGCCCGAGGCCCAGCGCCTGCAGCGCGCCCAGCAGGCGCGGCAGCGCGAGGGCCGTGCCGGTGTCGACGAAGGCGGCGCGGCCGCGCTCCACCACCAGGTAGGCGGCGTCGAAGCGGTCGCGGTGGAAGCCGGTGTCGATGGCATACACGCCGTGGCCGAGGTCGATCACGGTGGCGGGCAGGGCAGCGTTCATGGACCGCATTCTGTGCCACCCGGCCACCGCGGAAATGCTTTACTTGTAAAGCAACTGGCTGCGACAATGGCGGCCCGGCATCGAGGAACCACATGCGCATCGTCTGCATCGGCGGCGGCCCGGCGGGCCTGTACTTCGCGCTGCTGATGAAGCAGCAGGATCCGTCGCACCGCATCACCGTGGTCGAGCGCAACCGCCCTTATGACACCTTCGGCTGGGGCGTGGTGTTCAGCGACGCCACGATGGACAACATGCGCCAGTGGGACCGCGAGACGGCCGACGCGATCGAGGTCGCCTTCAACCACTGGGACGACATCGAGCTGCACTTCAAGGGCCGCAGCATCCGCAGCGGCGGCCACGGCTTCGTGGGCATCGGGCGCAAGAAGCTGCTGAACATCCTGCAGCGGCGCTGCGAGGCCTTGGGCGTCGAACTCGTGTTCGAGACCGAGGCTGATAGCGACGAGGACTATCCGGACGCCGACCTCGTGATCGCCAGCGATGGCATCAACTCGCGCATCCGCCAGAAGTACGCGCTCGTGTTCGAGCCCGACATCGTCGCGCGGCCCAACCGCTTCATCTGGCTCGGCACCACGCGGCTCTTCGACGCCTTCAACTTCCTGTTCGAGAAGACCGAGCACGGCTGGTTCCAGGCCCACGTCTACAAGTTCGACGACAGCACCACCACCTTCATCGTCGAGACGCCGGAAGACGTGTGGCGCGCGCACGGGCTGGACCAGGCCGGGCCCGAGGACAGCATCGCGTTCTGCGAGAAGCTCTTCGCCGAACACCTGCAGGGCCACAAGCTGATGAGCAACGCGCGCCACCTGCGCGGCTCGGCCTGGATCAACTTCCAGCGCGTGCGCTGCCGGCACTGGCACCACCACAACGGCAGGAGCCACGTGGTGCTGATGGGCGACGCGGTGCACACGGCGCACTTCGCCATCGGCTCGGGCACGAAGCTGGCGCTCGAAGACGCGATCGAGCTGACGCGCCTCTTCAGGGACGTCGGCAACGACATCCCCGCGGTGCTGGCGCAGTACCAGGCCGTGCGCGAGGTCGACGTGCTGCGCCTGCAGAACGCGGCCTGGAACGCGATGGAATGGTTCGAGGTGGTGGGCGCGCGCTACTGCGAGCAGCTGCCGCCCGAGCAGTTCATGTACAGCATGCTCACGCGCAGCCAGCGTATCAGCCACGAGAACCTGCGCCTGCGCGACGCGGCCTGGCTGGAGGGCTACGAGCGCTGGTTCGCGCGCCGCGCGGGGCTCACCGTCTCCGACAACGACCATCCGCCGAGCCCGATGTTCACGCCCTTCACGCTGCGCGGCCTCACGGTGCCCAACCGCGTGGTGGTTTCGCCGATGGCGATGTACTCGGCCGAGGACGGCCTGCCGAACGACTTCCACCTGGTGCACTTCGGCTCGCGGGCCTTGGGCGGCGCCGGGCTGCTCTACACCGAGATGACCTGCACCAGCCCCGACGCGCGCATCACGCCGGGTTGCGCGGGCCTGTGGAGCGACGCACAGCGCGACGCCTGGAAACGCATCGTCGACTTCGTGCACGGCAGCAGCGGCGCGAAGATGGGCATCCAGATCGGCCACGCGGGCCGCAAGGGCAGCACGCAGCTCGGCTGGCAGGACGCCGACCAGCCGCTGGCCGCTGGCAACTGGCCGCTGGTCTCCGCCTCGGCCATCCCCTGGAGCGCCGCCTCGCAGCTGCCGCGCGAGATGGACCGCGCCGACATGCAGCGCATCACCGCCGACTTCGTCGCCGCCACGCGGCGCGCGGCCGAGGCCGGCTTCGACATCCTGGAGCTGCACTGCGCCCACGGCTACCTGCTGTCGAGCTTCCTGTCGCCGCTGACCAACCGCCGCGGCGACGCCTACGGCGGCTCGGTCGAGAACCGCGCGCGCTGGCCGCTGGAGGTGTTCGCGGCGATCCGCGCCGCGTGGCCGGAAGACCGGCCCATCAGCGTGCGCCTGTCCTGCCACGACTGGATGCCGGGCGGCAACACCGCCGACGACGCGGTGGCGATCGCGCGCCTCTTCAAGGCCGCCGGCGCCGACATCATCGACTGCAGCTCGGGCCAGGTGGTGGCCGAGCAGAAGCCGGTCTACGGCCGCATGTGGCAGACGCCGTTCGCCGACCGCATCCGCAACGAGGTGGGCATTCCAACCGTGGCGGTGGGCGCCATCTACGAGGCCGACCACGTCAACATGGTGATCGCCGCCGGCCGCGCCGACCTCTGCGCGGTGGCGCGCCCGCACCTGGCCGACGCCGCCTGGACGCTGCACGAAGCGGCGAAGATCGGGCACGACAGCATCGCCTGGCCGCCGCAGTACCTGAGCGGCCGCAGCCAGTACCTCACGAACCTGCGCCGCCCCGCGGCGAAATGAGATGAACGAAGACCTCCGCCCGTTCGCCGGCTACGCGGCGCGCCACTTCCACTGGGCCTGCAGCGACGACGGCCGCGTGGCGACGATCACGCTGAGCCGCCCCGAGAAGAAGAACCCCCTCACGTTCGACAGTTATGCCGAACTGCGCGACCTGTTCCTCGGGCTGCAGAAGGCGAACGACGTGCGCGCGGTGGTGCTCACCGGCGCCGGCGGCAATTTCTGCTCGGGCGGCGACGTGTTCGAGATCATCGAGCCGCTGACGAAGATGGCCGCACCCGAGCTGCTGCGTTTCACGCGCATGACGGGCGACCTGGTGAAGGCGATCAAGCGCGCGCCGCAGCCGGTGATCGCCGCCGTGGACGGCGTCTGCGCCGGCGCCGGCGCGATGGTGGCGCTGGCGTCCGACCTGCGCCTGGGCACGGCGGCCACGAAGACCGCGTTCCTCTTCACCCGCGTGGGCCTGGCCGGTGCCGACATGGGCGCCTGCGGCCTGCTGCCGCGCGTGATCGGCCAGGGCCGCGCCGCCGAGCTGCTGTTCAGCGGCCGCGCGATGACGGCCGACGAAGGCGCCGCCTGGGGCTTCTTCAACGCGCTGCACAGCCGCGACGAACTGCTGGCCAGGGCGCAGGCGCTGGCCCGCTCGCTGGCCGATGGGCCGTACTTCGCGCACACGGTGACCAAGACGATGCTGAACCAGGAGTGGGCGATGGGCATCGAGGAGATGATCGAGAGCGAGGCGCAGGCGCAGGCGCTGTGCATGCTGACGCAGGACTTCAAGCGCGCCTTCGACGCCTTCGCGGCGAAGCAGCAGCCACGCTTCGAGGGCAACTGACGATGAGCCGCCTCGCGCACCTCGAGCTGCCGTTCTTCGACGAGGAACACCGCGCGCTGGCTGCGGTGCTCGACACGTGGGGCGAGGAGCGGCTGCGGCACATCGACCACCACGACACCGACAAGGCCTGCCGCGCGCTGGTGCGCGCCTTGGGCGCTGCCGGCTTCCTGCGCCACTGCGTGCCGGCGGCCTTCGGCGGCGCCAGCGCGCAGCTCGACTCGCGCTCGCTGGTGGTCTGCCGCGAGACGCTGGCGCGCCACGACGGCCTGGCCGACTTCGCCTTCGCGATGCAGGGGCTGGGCAGCGGGCCGATCACGCTGGCGGGCAGCCCCGAGGTGCAGGCCGCGTGGCTGCCGAAGGTGGCGCGCGGCGAGGCCATCGCGGCCTTCGCGCTGAGCGAGCCCGCAGCGGGTTCCGACGTGGCGGCGCTGGCCTGCGCGGCGCGCGACGACGGCGACGCCTACGTGCTCGACGGCGAGAAGACCTGGATCAGCAACGGCGGCATCGCCGACGTCTACTGCGTGTTCGCGCGCACCGGCGAAGCGCCGGGCACGCGCGGCATCAGCGCCTTCGTGGTGCCGGCCGGCCTGCCCGGTTTCGAGATCGCGGAGCGCATCGAGGTCATCGCGCCGCACCCGCTGGCCCGGCTGCGCTTCGTGAACTGCCGCGTGCCGAAGGCCAACCTGCTGGGCGCGCCGGGCGAAGGCTTCAAGCTCGCGATGCGCACGCTCGACATCTTCCGCGCCTCGGTGGCCGCCGCCGCCCTCGGCTTTGCGCGCCGCGCGCTGGACGAAGCGCTGGCGCACGCGCGCAGCCGGCCGATGTTCGGCAGCACGCTCGCCGACTTCCAGCTCTCGCAGGCCGCGTTCGGCGACATGGCGGCGATGATCGATGCCGGCGCGCTGCTGACCTACCGCGCCGCCTGGCAGCGCGACGTGAAGGGCCAGCGCACCACGCGCGAGGCCGCGATGGCCAAGATGGTGGCCACCGAGAACGCGCAGGCCGTGATCGACCGTGCGCTGCAGATGCACGGCGGCCTGGGCGTGAAGGTGGGCTCGGTGGTGGAGAGCCTCTACCGCGAGATCCGCGCCTTGCGCATCTACGAAGGCGCCACCGAGGTGCAGCGCCTCATCATCGGGCGCGATCTGCTGGCGGCAGCGTCAGCTTGAGCGAACCCAGCAGCTCGAACAGCTGCGCCTGCTGCGCGGCGCTCAGGCCGGCGAAGATCTCGACCACCCAGCTCTCGTGAGCGCGCGCCATCGCGCGGAACTGGCGCCGGCCCTCGGCGGTGAGCGCCACGGTGGTGGCGCGGCGATCGGAAGGGTCTTCGCGGCGCCGCACCAGGCCTTCGGCCACCAGCCGGTCGGTGAGGCCGGTGACGTTGCCGCCGGTGACCATCAGGCGCTGCGACAGGTCGCGCATCTTCATGCCCGCCGGTTCGCGGTCGAGCTGCGCCATCAGGTCGAAGCGCGGCAGCGAGCCGCTGAACTGCTCGCGCAGCCGCGTGCGCAGCGGCGCTTCGATCAGGTTGGTGCAGGCCAGCAGCCGCAGCCACAGGCGCAGCGCCATGTGGTCGCCGGCCTGGGCCCGGGTTTCGGCGTCGATGCCGGAGGAGGCAGCCGCGGCGCGGGCCGGGCTCGTCAGGACCCGTTGCCGACGATCAGCCACAGGCGCGCGATGTCCGCGACACCGTCGGTGCCCTTGATGGCGCGCAGCGTCTGAACGCCGGCGTTCCGGGTCTTGGCCTGTGACAGCTGGGCCAGCCCGAGGCGCAGCTTGGCGTCCTCGGGCCGCTTCAGGCTGCCCTTGGCGATGCCCTTCTGGATGTACTCGATGCCCTTGTCCACCTCGCCCAGCGACACGTACGAGCCGCCGACGCGCACCAGGCCGTCGCCTTCCTTGAAGGTCTCGGCTTCGGAGGCCTGGCCGGCCAGCTTGCCCTTGAGCTCGCCTTCTTCCTTGACGGCGAGGTCGCGCAGGCGCTGGTGCCGCGCCGCCTCGGGGCCGGTGCCCAGCAGGTTGGCCTTGAAGCCGGCCTCGGCCACCTTGCGCGCTTCGCTCGGCAGGCCCTGCTGCATGGCCAGCTGCGCCAGCTCCATGTAGTCGTCGGCCTTGGTCAGCGTGCCGCTGGCCAGACGCAGGCGCAGCACGTCGATCAGGAAACGATCGGCGAAACCGGGCTTGCGCGGCAGGCGGCCCAGGTAGGCGCTCCAGTAGTCCTTCTTCGGGTAGTTCAGCAGCAGCTTTTCCAGCGTGGCCGCGTAGCCGTTCATGTTGCCGAGGCGGTTCTGCGCATCGGCCAGGCGCAGCAGCTCGCCTTCATCGGGGCGGCGGCCCGCCTGTTCGGCGGCGCTCACCGCGGCGCCGGCGTCGCGGGCGATCGCGTTGTAGTCGCCGCTGGCCGACATCAGGTAGCTCTGCAGCTGCTTGACGCTGGCGCTGTTGTTGCCGGCGGCGATGGCCTTGTTGAGCCACTCGGTGGCCTTGCCGTTGTTGCGCTGCTGCGCGTAGGCCGAGGCCAGCTGCTCGGCCACCTGGCCGGACTCGGCGCCGCTGACGCGCGGGTGCAACGCCTCCAGCGCCTGGATCGCCGCGCCCATGTCGCCGGCGCGCTGCGCGGCGGCGGCCTTCATGCGGTCGATCACGAGCTGTTCGCCGGGTGTCTTGCCGCCGACGTTGTCGGCCTCGCGCGCCTTGGCCAGCGCCTCCTTGGCCTTGCCGGCACGCAGCAGGTCACCGGCTTCCTTCAGCGGCTTGCCCACTTCCTGGCGCACGCCCTGGGCGTGCGCGACGGTCAGGCAGCCGGCGGCGAGAACCAGCACAGCCGCCGCGGCAACTTGACCAAGCTTCCCGCCGCGGATCCGGCTTTGCCGGTCCGCCAGCGTACGGCCCCCTCGGGGGGTAGCGAGCGATAGCGAGCTTCGGGGCTTCATCTCTTAGAGGAACTGTTCGTTGCCGACGATGCCGATCTTGGTGACACCGAGGCGCTGCGCGGTGGCCAGGATCATCGCGACGTGCTTGTAGACCACGAGCTTGTTCGGCCGCAGGTGCACTTCGGGCTGATCGGGGATCGCGGCCACGGCCTGCAGGCGCGTCTCCATCGCAGCGCGGTCGCCCGCGGGGATGGTCTCGCCGTTCCAGCTGATGGTGCCGTCGAAGTCGACGTCGATGCGGATGATCTCCGGCGGCTTCGGCGGCGGCTGCTGCTTGCTGTTCACCGGCATGTTCATCTTGACCGCGTGGGTCTGGATCGGGATCGTGATGATGAACATGATCAGGAGCACCAGCATCACGTCGATCAGCGGCGTGGTGTTGATGTCCACCATCACGTCGCCGTCTTCGTCGCCGCCACCCGAACCTACATTCATTCCCATCTCGGGTGCTCCTTATCGGGTGGGTGCCGTGCCGGCGGGCGGCTCGGTGATGAAACCGACCTTGAAGATGCCGGCGCGCTGGCAGGCCACGACCACGCGGCCCACGGACTCGTAGCGCACTTCCGCGTCACCGCGGATGTGCACTTCGGGCTGCGGCTCCTTGACCGCTTCCACCTTCAGCCGGGTGACGAGCGCCTCGATGTCGGGAATGCGCTCCAGGCTCCAGTAGATCTCGCCGTCGCGGTTGACCGCCAGCACGATGTTCTCGGGCTTGGTCAGCAACGGCAGGTTGCGTTCCTTCGGCAGTTCGAGCTTGATGGTCTGCGTCACCACCGGGATGGTGATCAGGAAGATGATCAGCAGCACCAGCATCACGTCCACCAGGGGCGTGGTGTTGATGGTGTTGTTCAGTTGCTCCTCGGCGTCGCCGTCGGCGGAGCCTACGTTCATGGCCATGTTGGGGCCTCCAGGATCGGCACGCGCAGACGGTCAGCGCTTACCGGCCAGCAGCACGTTCAGCAGGTCGCCCGCAAAGGCCTTGGTCGCATCCATCACGTTTTTGTTCCGGCGGATCAGCCAGTTGTAGCCCATCACCGCGGGCACGGCGACGGCCAGGCCGATGGCGGTCATGATCAGCGCTTCACCCACCGGGCCGGCCACCTTGTCGATGGACGCCTGGCCGCTGATGCCGATCTTCACGAGGGCGTTGTAGATGCCCCAGACGGTGCCGAACAGGCCCACGAACGGGGCGGTGGAACCCACGGTCGCCAGCACGGCCATGCCGTCCTGCAGGCGGCCCTGGATGCTGCCGACGGCACGGTCGATCGTCATGCCGATCCAGGTGTGCTTGTCGATGCTCTCGACCATCGTGCCTTCGTGGTGGTCGCTGGCCTTGATGCCCTGCTGCGCGATGAAGTGGAAGGCGGTGCCTTCGGTCAGCGCGCCGACGCCGGCCTTCACCGAGCCGGCCTTCCAGAACGCGTCGGCCGATTCGCGCGCGCTCTTGAGCATCTGGCGCTGCTCGAACAGCTTCGTGAAGATCACGTACCAGCTGCCCATCGACATGATGATCATGATGATCAGCGTGCCCTTGGCGACGAAGTCGCCCTGGGTCCACAGCGCCTTCAGGCCGTACGGGTTCTCGACGGCTTCTTCGCCCACCGTGGGCGCGGCCGCCGGAGCGGCGGCGGGGGCCGGCGCGGGCGCGGCAGGCGCCGCGGCCGAGGCGGTCGGGTCGGATGCGGCCTGGGCCTGGGCCAGGCTCGGCAGGCTCAGGGCCATGACGAAGGCCGCCAGCAGGGCCGTCACTCGGGCGTGGAAGGGTTTGACATTCATGTTGACTCCAAAGGAACGGGAGGCGCGGGTGTTTGTTGTGCCGCGCTCATCGGGGAAAGGGGAACGTCTGTCAGGCGCAGACGACGGTCACTCGAGCTTCCAGATGTAGTCGACGTCGAACGACGCGCCCACGGGCTTGCCGTTCTCGTCGACGCCGGCCTTGAACTTGCACTCGGCCAGCTTGGATGCCGCCACGCGGTCCATCATCTTGTGCTCGCGCGTCGAGCCCGAGGACTTGACGATCTCGGGCGGCCCGGCGAGGCGACCGTCGGCGCCCACGGTGAAGCGGATGCGCGTGGTGCCGGTGGCTTCGGCGCGCTTGGCAGCGGCCGGGTAGTCGTCGGCCGTCGGCGCGCACTCGCCGGCGTTGGCCACCGCGGGCTTGGCCGCCGCGCGTGGCGCCGGGGCCGGGGCGGGCGGTGCCACCACGGGCGGCGGTGCCGGCACGAAGGGCGCCGGCGGCGGCGCCACCTGCGTGGTGGTGATCACCGGCGCCGGGGTCGGCGGCGGGTTGACGTTCACTTCGGGCGGCGGCACGAAGGACGGCGGCGGCGGCTGGAACTTCGGCGGCGGCGGCAGGTTCTCGGGCGGCGGAGGCGGCGGCTTCGCGGCCTCCTCGATGATCTTGGTGTCGATGGGGCCCTTGATCACCTCCACCATCCGCTGGGCCAGGCCGTTCAGAAGTGCCCATCCCAGGATGAGATGCAGCACCACCACGACCCCGAAGCCAACGGCGTTCTTGCTTCCGCTTCGTTGTGTATCGGCGTAATCCAATCAAACCTCCAGCCGCTCCCGCACTTGCTTGATGCGGGGTGCTCTTCGAACTGCCAGCAGCCTCCTGAGCCGCCCCAACCTGATGCGGCCGAGGCGCGGGACTATAGCGCGAAGCGCCTCCCCAACGCCCCGGGCCTCACCCTAGGCAAGGGGCCCTTGCGGACAGTACTCGCGCAGTAACCGCCCATGGCTTGCAAGAACGAGGCCACGAGACCCGCGCACCCCGTTGCGCGCACCGGCACACCCGGCCTCACGCGCCTTCGCGGCAGAGCCGCTCCAGCACCTGCAGCGAACGTGGCAGCGCGTCGCCAGCGTCGCAGCACAACACGGTCTTGGGGGTAATCGACCGTAACCACGTGAGCTGGCGCTTGGCCAGCTGGCGTGTCGCGGCGATACCTCTGTCGCGAAGCTGAAGCAGATCGTTGCCATCGAGTGCCTCCCAGGTCTGCCGGTACCCCACGCAACGCATGGACGGCAGGCCCGCGTGCAGGTCGCCGCGCGCGCGCAGGCCCCGCACCTCGTCCACCAGGCCCTGCGCGAGCATCGCGTCGAAGCGCACCGCGATGCGTTCGTGCAGCCATGCCCGCGACGCGGGTTCCAGCGCCGCCAGTGGCAAACGGCGTGCCTTGCCGGCAGCGTCGTCGCGCGCCGCCCCGCGTTGCCACGCCGACAGCGGCCGCCCCGTGAGGCGCCAGACCTCCAGCGCGCGCTGGATGCGCTGGCTGTCCAGCGGCGGCAGGCGCGCCGCGGTGGCGGGGTCCACCTGCGCGAGCTCGGCGTGCAGCGCAGGCCAGCCGCGCGCGGCGGCCTCGTCGTCGAGCGCGCGCCGCACGGCGGCATCGGCCGGCGGCATCTCGTCGAGCCCTTCGCGCAGCGCCTTGAAGTACAGCATCGTGCCGCCCACCAGCAGCGGCAGGCGGCCGCGGGCGCGGATCTCGCCGATCAGGCGCTTCGCGTCGGCGACGAAGCGCGCCGCGCTGTAGGCCTCGGTCGGCTCGATGAGGTCGATCAGGTGGTGCGGCACGGCGGCGCGTTCGGCGGCGCTGGGCTTGGCGGTGCCGATGTCCATGCCGCGGTAGACCAGTGCCGAGTCGACGCTGACGATCTCCAGCGGCACGCGCTCGGCCAGCGCCAGCGCCAGCGCCGTCTTGCCCGAGGCCGTGGGGCCGGCGAGGCAGAGCGCGTCGATGGCGCTGTCGGTCATGGGCGCGCGTGGCGCGGCACCAGCGTCCAGGCCACCACGCAGGTCAGCGCCGACCAGAAGACCAGGCCGTGCGCGAAGGGGCGCACGGTCCCGTCGAGCGAGACGCCCAGCCAGCGCCCGATGCCGAAGGCCACCAGCGCCAGCAGCAGGCCGGCCAGCGCCGACGCCGCGCCGGCGCTGCGCGGGAAGGGCGCCACCACACCCGCCTGTCCGCAAGGCTGGTGGTGACCATGACCGAAGGCGAACAGGCCATAGGTCACCAGCACCCAGGCCGGCGAGGCCTGCTGCAGCACGAGCATCGCCGCGGCCAGCAGCCCGGCCGCCAGCGTGAACAGCGCACCGCGCTGCACGGTGGCCACCATGCCGCGGCGCGCCAGCAGCCGGCGGCACGCGAAGGTGCCGGCGATGTAGCTGAGCGAGCCGAACGCCATCGCGCCGCCGTAGGCCGCGGCCGACAGGCCCAGCACGTCCATCAGCACGAACGACGAGGACGCCAGCACCGTGAACAGGCCGCCGTAGGTGCAGGCCACCAGCAGCGCCCAGGCGATGAACACGCGGTGCCGCGCGATGCCGCGCCAGGTGTCCAGCAGCACGCGCGCCCGCGTGGCCGCCGGGTTCGGTGCGGCCAGTGTCTCGGGCAGATACAGCGCCACCACGCCGAAGCTGCAGACGCCCACCGCGGTCACCAGCGCCAGCGGCGCGCGCCAGCCGAAGGCCTGCGCCAGCAGCCCGCCGCTGAGGGGGCCGGCCAGCGCGATGAAGCCGAGTCCGGTGAGCGCCAGCGCCATCACCTGGGCTCCGGCGGTGGGTTCGTAGAGGTCACGCACGATCGCGCGGGCGCACACCACCGCGGCCGCCATCGCGGCACCCTGCACGATGCGCCAGGCCACCAGCGCCTCGATGCTGCCGGCCAGCGCGCAGCCCGCGCTGGCCGCGGTGTACAGCGCCAGCCCGGTGAGCAGCACCGGGCGGCGGCCGATGCGGTCGGCGATCGGGCCCCACACCATCTGCGCGATGCCGAACGCGAGGATCAGCGCCGCCATCGTCAGCTGCGCCAGGCTGACCGGCGCGGCCAGCGCGCGCGTGAGCATCGGCAGCGCCGGCAGGTAGACGTCGGTGGTGACCGGCTGCAGGCCCATCAGCAGCGCCAGGATCAGCGCGGCCGCCAGCCGTCCGACCGGCACGCGGGCGGGCAGGGCAGCGGGCTGCGAGACCGGCTGGGTGGTGGACATCCGGCGAGCCTAACAGGCGGACATGCCGGCCCAGGCGCTCCGTCGCCCGGCGGATGCCGCGAGGCGCGTGCGCTGCGGCATCATGCGCCGCCTTGCCACCCGCACCTTCCCGCCTGCCCATGCTGCTTCGCCTGCTGCCCGCCCTGCTGATCGCCGCGAGCCCGTCCGCCCACGCCCAGATGCTGAAGGACCCCGCGCTCGAGGCGCTGTACCAGGCCGACCGCTTCGACGAGTTGCAGCGCAGCGCCGCGGCCCGCGTGGCCGCGCAGCCCGACGACGCGCAGGCCGTGCTGGGCGTGGCGCTGGCGGCGCTGGCGCGCGACGACGCGCCGGCCCGCGTGGTGGCGATCCAGCGCGCCGAGGCCTGCCTGGAGAAGCAGCCCAAGGCCGCGCCCTGCCAGTACGCGCTGGGCACGGTGCTGGGCATCCAGGCGATGTCCGAGGGGCTGTTCAAGGCGGCGCGCAGCGCCGGCACCATCCGCGACGCGCTGCAGGCCGCGCACGAGGCCGATCCGGCGTGGTTCCCGGCGCGCAGCGCGCTGGCCGAGTTCTACCTGCTGGCACCCGGGATGATGGGCGGCAGCGCGGCGAAGGCGGCCGAACTCGCGCGCAGCGCGCCGCGACCCGAGCAGGTGCGGCTGCTGCAGGCGCGCGCTGCGGCACAGGCGAAGAAGTTCGACGAGGCGCTGGCGCTGCACCTGGGCCTGCCGGCCGAGCTGGAGGCCACCGTGGCCGAGGACGCGCGCGCCTGGGCCGTGCAGTGCGTGCTGGCGATGGCCGGCAGCGGCCAGGCGGCCAAGGCGCTGCCGCTGGCCGAGAAGGTCGCGCGCGAGCACCCGCGCCATGCGCAGCCGCTGTACGCGCTGGCGCGCGTGCGCGGCGAGACCGGCGCGCGCGAGGAGGCGCTGACGCTCTACGAGCGCGCCGCCACGCTCAAGGGCGGCGCGGAGCTGCCCACCGCGTACCGCATCGGCGTGGAGTTGCAGGAACTCGGGCGCAAGGCCGAGGCGAAGGCGGCCTTCGAGCGCCACATCGCCGGCGGCAAGGGCAGCAAGGCGTCGAAGGAAGACGCGAAGAAGCGGCTCGAGCAGCTGGCGGGCTGAGGCGCGCCGCTCAGAACGACTCGTCGTCGCGCAGGTAGCGCCACTGCCCGGGCGGCAGCTGGCCCAGCACCACGCTGCCGATGCGCACGCGCTTCAGGCCCAGCACCTTGAGCCCCACCAGCTCGCACATGCGGCGGATCTGCCGCTTGCGGCCCTCGCGCAGCACCACGCGCAGCTGGTCCTCGTTCTGCCAGCTCACGCGCGCCGGGCGCAGTGCCACGTTGTCCAGCACCAGGCCGTGGCGCAGGCGTTCCAGGTCCTCGTCCGGCAGCCGGCCCGGCTTCGTGTAGGCCACGCGCACGAGGTACTCCTTCTCGACGCGCGTCTCGTCGCCGATCAGCCGCTTGGCGACGCGGCCGTCCTGCGTGAGCACGAGCAGGCCGGTGGAGTCGATGTCCAGGCGGCCGGCCGGCGCCAGGTGGCGCAGGTGGCCGCCATGGAACGCGATGCCGGAGCTGTCGCCCTCCCAGCGGTTGCCGGGCTGCACCAGGGTCACCGCGGGCTGGTAGCCGTCCTCGGCCTGGCCGCTGACATAGCCGATCGGCTTGTGCAGCAGCACGGTGACGCGGCGTGCCTGCTCGGCGCGTGCGCGCGGGTCGATCTCGATGCGGGCATCGGCCGGCGCGCGCTGCCCCAGCACCGCGAGGGCGCCGTCCACGCGCACGAAGCCGGCCTCGATCCACTCGTCGGCCTCGCGGCGCGAGGCCAGGCCGCGTTCGGTCATCAGCTTGGCGACGCGGATGCCGTCGACGGCGGGGCTTGGCGCGGCCGCGAGGCTGGCGCCGGCACCGGCGCGGCGCCGCGGGCCGCTGCGGGCGCGGTTCGGCCCGCGCGGCCGGCGCGCGGCCGGCGGCTTGGGCGGCCGCGGCGCGGCACCGCCACGTACCGGCGGACGCCGCCGGGTCGCGCGCCGGGGCGCGGGCCTTGAGGCCGAGCTTGGCCGGGTCTTGTTCGGACATCGCGCCATTGGACCATGGCGCGGCGCCGGTCCCGATGTTCAGGCCCGCAGGTCCAGGTCGATGTCGCCGTGCGCGTAGAGCAGCACGCCGGTGTCGGTGAACACGCCGCCATGCTCGGTGCCGGCCGGCGCCAGCTGGTAGTCCAGCGGGCGCAGCAGCACCTCGTCGAGGAAGAGGTCGCCGGCCAGCATCAGGCATTCCTCGTCGTGGTGGTGGCCGTGGTGGGGCACGGCGGCGCCGGGCGCGGTGCGGTAGAGCATCGCGGCCAGCCCGTCGTGCTGCGCCATCACGCGGCGCTCGATGCCGGGTCCGTAGGTCGCCCAGGGCGCGTCCGCCGCGCGCTGCAGCTGCGCCTGTGCGCCGGGTTGCGGCGGTGCCTCGCGCAGCAGCAGCAGCGCGCCACCGGTGCTGGACACGGGCGTGGGGGCCGCCGCGCCGGGTTCGAGCAGGAAGTCCTGCGCCTGCAGCAGCTGCGTGCCCACGCGGGCTTCGCCCTGCAGCACCAGCCACTCGCGCTGCAGCCCTGCCGCGGCCAGGGCCCAGCAGGCACCCGGCGCCATCTCGACGAGCCGGCTGCGCAGCGGCTCCCCGGGGCGCAGCGCGGGACGCGCGGCACGGTAGAGCTCGCGCGCGACGATGCCGTGCGCCAGCGTGGCGGGTGCCAGCCCGGCGTGGCGGCGGGTGTGCATGCGCCGCGCGGCGGCGGCGCTGCGCGCGACGCGAGCCAGCAGTCGTTCGCGCCGCTGCAGCGCCGGCAGCGCGACGTCGGCTTCGGCATGCAGCAGCACGCTCATGTCGTCGTCCAGCAGGTCGGCCACGGCTTGGATCTCAGGCGCAGGCATGGTGCGGCTCCAGGTGCGTGCGCAGCGCCTGCAGCGCACGGCGGATCAGCGACTTCACGGTGCCCAGCGGCATCTGTTCCTGCTGGGCGATCTCCTCGTGCGTCAGGCCGCGGAAGAAGGCCAGGCCCACGAGCTGGCGCGAGCGCGCGTCCAGGCGCAGCAAGGCTTCGTGCAGCGCGCCGGCGCCGCGCGTGGCATCCACCAGGTCCTGCGGCGGCGGCGCGGCCTGCGCCGCGTCGGTGCCGCGGTCGTCGTCGGGCAGTTCCTCGTGCTGGAAGCGCTGGTCGCGGCGCAGCGCGTCGATCGCGCGCGAACGGGCCATGGCCAGCAGCCAGGTCAGCGGCCGGCCGCGTGCGGCGTCGAAGCGCGCGGCCTGGCGCCACACCTGCCAGAAGCAGTCTTCCACCACCTCCTCGGCGAGCGCGCGTCGCTGCACGATGCGCAGCACCAGTGCGTGCACGCGCCGGCTGGTGGCGTCGTACAGCGCCTCGAGGGCCTTCTCGTCGTGGTGCACGATGCGGGCGATCAGCGCCGCCAGGCCGGCATCGTCCAGCGACACGGCCGCCGCGGCCGCCGGCGCTTCCGCTGCCGCTTCCGCGACAGCCGCTTCGTCGCCCCCGTCCGCGTCCGAGTCGAAGCCTGCCCAATCGGCCTGCGGCGGCAGCCGCAGCCCGGGCGGGACGTTGAGCCCCTCGTTCATCCCTGCTGTCCCTCCGATCGCGATGCGCGGCGGCATGCTTGCGACGGGGATACGCAGCCGGTGCGCAGCCGGATGCAGGCGGCCATCTACGGGTATGCCCGCGGGTGCCGGATGCCTGTCAGGAAAGGCTATCGTGGACGACCGAACCGATCACGATGCTGCACCGACTTCTCGCCTTCGCCCTGCTGCTGGGCGCCGCACTGGCCGCAGCGGCGGCGCCGCTGCCCGACGCGCTGCAGTCGCAGCTCGACCGTGCGGTGCTGGACTACGAGTCGGGCCGCCACGCCACCGCCCGCCAGGCCTTCGAGGCGCTGGCGCGGCGCCACGTGCCGGCGGCCGAGTTCAACCTGGCGCTGATGCACCTGCAGGGCGACGTGCCGCGCCCCGACCGCGCGCTGGCGCGCCGGCTGCTCGAGCATTCCGCGGCCGCCGGCTTCGTCACCGCGCAGTTGCTGTTGGCGCAGCAGCTGGAGACCGCGGGCTTCGGTGGCCGGCGCGACCTCGTGGCCGCCAACCGCTGGTACGAACAGGCGGCCCGCGCCGGCAGCGTCGAAGGGCAGGTGGCGATGGGCACCGCGCACTTCCTCGGGCGGGGTGCGCCCAAGGACATGGCGCTGGCCGCGCAGTGGTACCGCGAGGCGGCCAAGGGCGGCGACATCGGCGCGATGTACATCCTGGCCTCGATGTACGAGCAGGGCGACGGCGTCGAGCGCGACCTGCGGCTCGCGCGCTACTGGTACGAGGCGGCCGCGCGCGGCGGCGACGAGGCGGCGCCGGGCAAGCTGAAGGAACTCGATGCCCGCCCGTGAGGCCGGCTACAGCACGACCTTGACCATCGGGTGCGTGGACAGCGTGCGGTACAGCTCGTCGAGCTGTTCCCGGCTGGTGGCGGTGACGGTGATCGTCAGCCCCAGGTAGTTGCCGCCCTTGCTGGGACGGCGTTCGACGGTGGCAGCGTCGAAGCCCGGATCGAACTGCAGCGCCACCGCGACGATGGCGGCCTCGAAGCCTTCCACGTGCGCGCCCATCACCTTGATGGGAAAGGCGCTCGGGTACTCGATCAGGCTTTGTTCCGGCGGGATGTCAGCCATCAGATCGACATCGTCAGCTTGGCCTGCTGGTAGGCCTCGTACAGCTTCGCGTAGACGGGGCCGGGCTTGCCGCGCAGCGCGCCGTGGCCCACGGGTTCGCCGTCGATCTTGGTGACCGGCAGCACCTCCTTGGTGGCCGAGCTCAGCAGCACCTCGTCGGCCGCGCGCACGTCGGCCTCGGGGATGGGGCGCAGGTTGTAGGCGATGCCGCAGTCCTCGCACAGCTCGCGCAGCAGCTCCACGCGGATGCCTTCCAGCACCAGCTCGCTCTTCGGCGGCCCCAGCAGCGCGCCCTCGTGCACGATCCACACGTTGCTGGCCGCGGCCTCGGTGAGGTAGCCGTCGCGGAACATGATGGTCTCGGTGGCACCGTGGTCGGCCGACATCTGGCGCGCCATCACGTTGCCGAGCAGGCTGATGCTCTTGATGTCGCCGCGCTCCCAGCGGAAGTCGCGCGCGGTGGTGCAGGCCACGCCGCCATGGCGCTGCTCGGGCGTGGCCGGCTTCATCGGGTTGGCCATCATGAAGACCGTGGGCGCCAGGCCCGGCGGCATCACGTGGTCGCGTGGCGCCACGCCGCGCGTGAGCTGGATGTAGACCAGCTGGTCGTTCGCGCCGGTGGCTTCGGCCGTGGTGGCCACCAGCTCGCGGCAGCGGCGCAGCCACTCGTCGCGCGAGGCCGGGTTCGGGATGCGCAGCTTGGCCAGCGAGCGCGACAGGCGCGCCATGTGCTCGTCGAAGCGGAACAGCCGCCGGCCGTAGACCGGCACCACCTCGTAGCAGCCGTCGCCGAAGATGAAACCGCGGTCCAGCACGCTGACCTTGGCCTGCGAGACCGGCAGGACTTCGCCGTTGAGATAGACCAGCGGGTCGTTCATCGTGCGCTTTCGAAGGGGAGGGGCGACCGAAATTGTGTCACTTGATCCAGAGCCGGATCGCATCCCAGGCGCGGCCGAAGAATCCGGCCGGGCCCACCGCCTCCTGCACCACCAGCGGCACGGTGGCCACCGCGGTGCCGGCGGCGGTGGTGACCTTGATGCTGCCGACCTTCTGCCCCTGCGTCAGCGGGGCCACCAGCGGGTCGGTGCGCTCGATGCTGGTCTTGAGCTTGTCGCCCTCGCCCTTGGGCACGGTGACGAAGAGCGCGCCGGGTGCGCCGAGCTTGGCCTCGGGCTTCTCGCCCTTCCACACCTGCACGGTCGCGATCGGCTTGCCGGCCTCGAACAGGCGCACCGCGTCCCACGCCGCCCAGCCCCAGTTCAGCAGCTTCTGGCTCTCGCCGGCGCGCGCTTCGCGCGAGGCGGTGCCCATCACCACGCTCAGCAGGCGGCGCTTGCCGGCCGGCGTGTCGCGGATGGCGCTGGCCACCAGGCAGTAGCCGGCGGCGTCGGTGTAGCCGGTCTTCATGCCGTCCACCGTGGGGTCGCGGCCCAGCAGCATGTTGCGGTTGTCCTGCTTGATGTTGTTGTAGGTGTACTGGCGCAGGCTGTAGATCGGATAGAAGTCCGGGTGCTCGGCGATGATGTGCGCGGCCACCGTGGCGACGTCGCGCGCGCTGCTGTAGTGGCCGGCCTCGGTGAGGCCCTCCACGTTCTTGAACTGGGTGTTCTTCAGGCCCCAGGCCTGGGCCTGGCGGTTCATCATCCCGACGAAGGTCTCGACCGAGCCCGCCACGCCCTCGGCGAGCGCGATCGCCGCGTCGTTGCCGCTCTGCACGATCATCCCGTGCAGCAGCTCCTTCACGGTGGGCGTCATCGTGGTGTCGATGAACATCAGGCTGCCGCCGCCCTTGCGCTGCGCCCAGGCGCGCTGCGACACCGGCAGCGTCTGCTCCAGCGTGAGCTTCTTGTCGCGGAGCGCGTTGAAGACGAGGTAGGCCGTCATCAGCTTGGTCAGCGAGGCCGGCTCGGCCTGCGCGTCGGCCTCGCGCTCGGCGAGCACCTGGTTGCTGTTGAGGTCGATCAGCAGGTACTGGCGCGCCGCGATCTCGGGCGGCTGCGGGGCCTGCGCGAAGCCGGTGGTCGCGACGAGGGCCAGAAGGAGGACAGGAAGGATTCGCATCGGTTCAGGTGGGTGGCACGTGGCCCTGGAAGGCCGCGAGCACGATCTGCTTGAGCACGGGCAGCTGCCCGTGGAAGAAGTGGCCGGCACCGGGCAGCACGGTGACCGGCAGCGATTGCGGGCGCGCCCATTCGAACAGCGCCTCGAGCGGCACCACGTCGTCGGTCTCGCCGTGGATCACCACCGTGCCGGCAGACACCGCCGCCACCTCGAAGTTCCGTACCGCGGGGGCCACCAGCACCAGCCGTTCGGCGCGTTCGCCCTCCGGCAGCCGCTGCGCGAGCCGGCTCGCGACATAGCCGCCGAAGGAGAAGCCGGCCAGCACCAGCGGCTGGCCGGCGCCGCGGTGCGCGGCGAGCACGGCAGCCGCGTCGTCGACCTCGCCCCGGCCGTCGTCCCATCCACCCTGCGACGCGCCGGTGCCGCGGAAATTGAAGCGCACGGCGGTGTAGCCCAGCTGCACGAAGGCACGCGCCAGCGTCTGCACCACCTTGTTGTCCATCGTGCCGCCGTGCTGCGGGTGCGGGTGGCACACCAGCGCCAGCCCGCGCGGCTCTGCCGCGGGCCGGTCGACGGCGCATTCGATCGCGCCTGCGGGCCCGGCGACCGAGCCGCGCTGCGTGCCGGCGTTCATCGGCCGACGTTCGGCGGCAGCACCAGCCGCTCGACCACGCGCCCGTGCTTCAGGTGCTCGTCGACGATCTCGTCGATGTCGCTGCGATCGACGAAGGTGTACCAGGTCTCCTCGGGATAGACCACGAGCACCGGGCCGCCGGCGCAGCGGTCCAGGCAGCCGGCCTTGTTCACGCGCACCGCGCCCGGGCCGGCCAGGCCCTCCTTCTTCACGCGCGACTTGCAGTGGTCGAAGGCCGCCTGCGCGTCGTGGTCGGCGCAGCAGGCGTCGCCGTTGTCGCGCTGGTTGAGGCAGAAGAAGACGTGGTGCTTGTAGTAGCTCATCGCGCGAATTGTAGGCAGCGGGTCCCGCGCCTCAGGACCGGGGGCGGTATCGGGGCGCACCCAGGCGCGACAGCAGCCAGCCCATGCACACGTAGGGCCACAGCCAGCCCACCCACTGCGAAAGCCCGTGGAAGCGCACGAAGCGGCCCTGTTCCCAGGCCTGCAGGCTCTGCGCGAAGTAGGGGTCGGCCGGCGCCTGCGCCACGCCGACGACGAGCCCACTGACGGCCATCAGCCCCAGGCCCACCGCCATGCGCCGTGGCGCCGGCGCGGCCGCCGCGGCCAGCAGCAGGCCGAGCACCAGGCCGGTCGCCGACGAGGGGGCCAGCCAGGCCCAGCCATGGCCCGGGCCGAAGTTGAGCACGGTCGACAGCGTCATCGTGCCGGCGGCGATCAGCCCCGCGCCCAGTGCGGCCCAGACGCGGCGCCAGCCCGGCGTCATCACGCTGTAGGCGAGCAGGCAGGGTGCGAGCAGCCCCATCGCGACGATGAGGCTCTCGGCCAGCGGCCGCAGCGGATCGGGCGGCGGCGCGGGCACCGCGAGCAGTTCGTACAGCGCGCTCGCCCAGGGCACGTCCACCAGCAGCTCGGCCAGCCACTCGCGCAGCCGCTCGCCCACCTGCCCCAGGCCCAGCGGAACCGGTGCGGGAAACAGCAGGCCCACCGGCCACAACGCCAGCAGCGCCAGTGCGCCGGCGCTGTCGCTGGACACCCAGCGGTCGCGCAGCGCGTGCCAGCGGCCCACCAGGCCGGCGGCGTTGAGCGCCGCGGCCAGCAGCGCACCCGCCGCGGCGCCGCCGCTGTTCATCAGGAAGTCCTCCATCGCCGGCACGCGGCGCGGCAGGAAGTGCTGCAGCACCTCGGTGCCGTAGGACAGCGCGGCCGGCGCGGCGCAGGCCAGCAGCAACGCCGCGCGCAGGCGCCAGCCGCTGCGCAGCGCGGCGATGCAGACGAGCGCGCCCAGCGGCGCGTAGCCGAGCCCGTTGGCCCAGGCATCGAAACCGCCGAACCAGTGGGTCCAGGGCACCCGCAGCAGTGCCAGCAGGCCCTGGCCCGGCGGCCAGCGCCAGCCGGCGAACGGGTACAGGCTGGCGTAGAGCACCAGCGCCGCATACACGAGCGCCAGCGGGGTGGCCGAACTGCGGTGGCGTTCGCTGTCGGCCACGGCGTGGCGCGTCAGAAGGGTTTGACCACCACCAGCACCACGGTGATGGCGAACAGCAGCACGGTCACTTCGTTGAAGATGCGGAACCAGCGGTGGCTGCGCCGGTTGGCCAGCTGCTCGAAGCTGCGCAGCAGCGCGCGGCACATGTGGTGGTAGCCCACGGCGCCCAGCACCAGCAGCAGCTTGGCGTGCATCCAGCCCTGGCCCTTGCCGATGCCGTAGCCGAGCCACAGCCACAGCCCCAGCAGCAGCGCCGGCACCATCAGCAGGCTCATGAACCGGTAGAGCTTGCGCCCCATCAGCAGCAGCCGCTCGCGCTCGGCGTGGCTGTCGGCGGGCACCATCGCGAGGTTCACGAAGATGCGCGGCATGTAGAAGAGGCCGGCGAACCAGCTGGCCACGAAGACGATGTGGAAGGCCTTGACCCAGAGGTATCCGGAACTCATCGGGTCATTATCGACCGACGAAAAAATGGCCCCGGTACGAGACCGGGGCCGGCAAGCCTTATCGCTGTCATCACGCTAAGGCACCTGCTCAGGGAGGAAAAGCAGGGAACAACAGCCTTGCGGCTATCATTCAATGATCACTCTAGCAGGAAAGAAATCAGTGCGCCAGCATTGGTGGCCCTTGGTTCGGGGCGCTTGCTGTCGGGAGACTTTGACGTGATCAAGCCGCCGCCCTTTCCTGCCAGCCGGCCGCGCCGGCTTCGCCGCGATGCCTTCACCCGGGCCCTGGTGCGCGAGCACCGGGTGGCTCCGGAAGACCTGATCCTGCCGGTGTTCCTGCTCGACGGCGCGAAGCAGGAACAGGACGTGGCCAGCATGCCCGGCGTGAAGCGGCGCAGCATCGACGGCCTGTTCGGCGTGGCCGAGGAGTGCGTGGCGCTCGGCGTGCCGGTGATGGCTCTGTTCCCGGTGATCGAACCCGCGCTGAAGACGCCCGACGGCCGCGAGGCCACCAACCCCGAGGGCCTGGTGCCGCGCGCGGTGCGCGAGCTCAAGAAGCGCTTCCCGGGGCTGGGCCTGCTGACCGACGTCGCGCTCGACCCCTTCACCAGCCACGGCCAGGACGGCCTGCTCGACGACAGCGGCTACATCGTCAACGACACCACCGTGGCCGTGCTGACCAAGCAGGCGCTGGTGCAGGCCGAAGCCGGTGTCGACATCGTCGCGCCCAGCGACATGATGGACGGCCGCATCGGGGCCATCCGCCACGCGCTCGAAGGCGCCGGCCGCATCCACACGCGCATCATGGCCTACAGCGCCAAGTACGCGAGTGCCTTCTACGGCCCGTTCCGCGACGCGGTGGGCTCCGCCGGCAACCTGGGCAAGGCCGACAAGAAGGTCTACCAGATGGACCCCGGCAACAGCGACGAGGCGCTGCGCGAGGTGGCGCTGGACATCGCCGAGGGTGCCGACATGGTGATGGTCAAGCCCGGCATGCCCTACCTCGACATCGTGCGGCGCGTGAAGGACGAGTTCCGCGTGCCGACCTTCGCCTACCAGGTGAGCGGCGAGTACGCGATGCTGAAGGCCGCGGCCGCCAACGGCTGGCTGGACCACGACGCGGTGATGATGGAAGCCATGCTCGCGTTCAAGCGGGCCGGCGCCGACGGCGTGCTGAGCTACTTCGCGCTGGACGTCGCGCGCAAGCTGCGCCAGCAGGGCTGATGCGCATCTTCCACGTCGGCGCCGAGCAGTTCGACGAGCTGCAGGCGCTGCCGGCCGCATTGCCGGCGCACGGCTTCCTGTGGGTGGGCTGCCCGCGCAGCGGCTTCGAGGCGCATGTGGGCGATCTGCAGGCCGCGCTGCAGGCCTGGACCGGCGGCCAGCTGGTGGACCTCCACATCAGCGACCTGCTGAACCGCCAGCTGCCCAGCCACTACGACTACACCTCGTGGTACGACCTGATGGTGTTCCGCCGCCTGACGACGAGCGCCGCTGCCGAAGCGGCCTCGGCACCGGTTGCGCCGGCGCCGGCGACGCTCGCGCCCGGTGGCGTCGACACCAGCCCCGTGGGCTTCGCCGTGTTCGACCGCGTGCTGCTCACCGTGCACCCGAGCGACTGCGCGGTGCGCGACTTCTTCGCCACGCGCCTCACCGGCCTGGCCGCGGGTGCGGACGGACGCGGCGTCGCACGCCTGCCCGGCAGCCCGGCCGACCTGATGCTGCGCATGGTGAACCACATGGTCGACAGCTACCTCGACCTGCGGCGCCTGCTGACACGCCAGCTCGGCACGCTGCAGGCGCAGCTGCTGGACCCGCGCAGCCGCTTCTCGAACTGGCAGGTGCTGCTGGAGCAGCGCAACGCGCTGCACCTGCTGGAGGACACCTGCGAGGACCAGCGCAGCGCGGTGCAGGAGTGGATCGACGCGCTCGACGAGTGGCCGACGCCCGGCGACGCACCCGGCCGGCGCGAGCGCGAGCTGCTGCGCGTGCGCTCGCGCGACGTGCTCGAGCACATCGAGCGCGTGCTGAGCCATGTGCGCCGGCTGGAGCAGAGCGCCGAGGCGGCGGTGCAGATGCACTTCAGCGCGCTGAGTCACCGCACCAACGACATCATGCGCACGCTCACCGTGCTGACGGCGATCTTCCTGCCGCTGAACCTGATCACCGGCTTCTTCGGGATGAACTTCGACGCGCTGCCGCTCATCCACTCCGACACCGGCATCTGGATCGCCTTCGCGCTGATGGCCGTGATCGGCATCGGCCTGGCGGTGTTCTTCCGCCGCAAGCGCTACCTGGGCACCACGCCCCGCTAGATCAGAGCTGGCGCTGCCGGGCCAGCGGGGGATTGCGCGCGAAGTAGCGCCGGATGCCGTCTGCCAGCGCATCCACCAGCTTCGCGCGGTAGGCCGGGCTGCGCAGCTGGTCCTCTTCCTCGGGGTTCGAGATGAACGCGGTCTCCACCAGGATGCTCGGGATGTCCGGCGCCTTCAGCACCGCGAAGCCGGCCTGCTCGACCTGGCGCTTGTGCAGGTTGCCCACCTGGCCGATGCGCGTGAGCACCTCATGCCCGAGCTTCAGGCTGTCCTTGATCTGCGCGGTGGTGCTCATGTCGAGCATCGCCGACAGCACCTGCGGGTCGCGCACCGCTGCCAGGTTCACGCCGCCCACCTGGTCGGCCGCGTTCTCGCGCTGCGCCATCCAGCGCGCGGCCGCGCTGCTGGCGCCGCGCGTGGACAGCGCGAAGACGCTGGCGCCGCGCGCCTCGGGCTTGAAGAAGGCATCGGCGTGGATGCTGACGAAGAGGTCGGCCTGCACGCGCCGCGCCTTGCGCACGCGGTCGTGCAGCGGCACGAAGAAGTCGGCGTCGCGCGTCATCATCACGCGCATGCCGGGCAGCGCGTTGAGCTTCTCGCGCAGCGCCAGCGCCACGGCCAGCACCACGTCCTTCTCGCGCAGGCCGCTCGGGCCCACGGCGCCCGGGTCCTCGCCGCCGTGGCCGGGATCGAGCGCGACGATGATCAGGCGGTCGACCCGCTGGCGTTCCACCGGCGTCGGCGGCTCCTTCGAAGGCGGCGCCGGGATCGGCGCCGGCACCACCACCGGCGCCGGCTTGTCGACGCGGGCGATCAGTTCGCCCAGGGCGTCGCGCATCTCCTGCGCGGCGCGCTGGCTCGCGGTCTCCTTCTCGCGCACCAGCGACAGCAGCGGGTCGATCTCCTCCACCGGGTACAGGTCGAACAGGAGCCGCTGCTGGTAGGCCGCCACCGGCGCCAGCGTGAACTGCTGCGGGCGCACCGGTTGCTTGAGGTCGAACACCAGCCGCACCACGTACGGCTGGTACTGGCCGACGCGCACGCGCTCGATGTAGGGGTCGTCGGGGCGCACCTTGCCGACCAGTTCGCGCAGCTCGGCGCTGAGCTCGAGGCCGTCGATGTCGACGACGAGGCGGTCGGGCGCCTCGGCGAGCAGGTGCGTGGCGGCCAGCGGCACGTCGGACTCGATCGTCACCCGCGTGTAGTCCTTGGCGGGCCACACGCGCACCGCCAGGATGGTGGCGCCCCGTGCCAGCCGCGGCGCGGCGAGCAGCAGCACGAGGCTGCCGGCACGGCCCAGCGCGGCGCGACGGCCCGGGTGTCTCACAGCAGATCCAGTCCGAGCGGCGTGCACGCTTCGGCGCGCACGCTGCGGGCGTCGTCGGGCCCGACCTCGACGAACAGGCGCAGGTCCGGCACCGGCAGCGCACGGTGCGCCTTCTCGGGCCACTCGGCCAGCTTCAGTCCGTCGGTGGCAAACACGTCGCGAAAGCCCGCGTCGGCCCACTCGCGTGGATCGTCGAAGCGGTAGAAGTCGAAATGCCAGGCATGGAGCGCGGGCAGCTCGTAAGGTTCCATCACCGCGAAGGTCGGGCTCTTGATGCGGCCGGTGGCGCCGAGTGCGCGCAGCAGGTGGCGCACGAAGGTGGTCTTGCCGGCGCCGAGGCCGCCATGCAGCTCGATGAAGGCGCGCTTCAGGGCCGGGCGCTGCGCCAGCGCCGCGGCGTGGGCGGCGCATGCGGCCTCGTCGGGCCAGCGGTGGTGCCGGCTTCCTAGAATCGGCACATGGACCTCGGCGGGCAGGGCGGGCATCGACTCGATGGGCAGGGGCTCGTCCGGCAGTTGCGCCAGTGGGCGCGCGAGCTCGGATTCTCCCAGATCGGCATTGCCGGCATCGACCTCTCGCAGGCCGAACCCCGCCTGCTCGAGTGGCTGGCGCAGGGCCGGCACGGCGAGATGGGCTACATGGCGGCGCACGGAACCCGGCGCACGCGGCCGGCCGAACTGGTGCCGGGCACCCTGTCGGTGATCAGCGCGCGCATGGACTACCTGCCGCGCGACCGCGGCGACGCATGGGCCGCCGAGGAGACCGCTCGCCTGGCGGACCCGCAGCAGGCGGTGGTCTCGGTCTATGCACGCGGCCGCGACTATCACAAGGTGATGCGCAGCCGACTGCAGGCGCTGGCCGATCGCCTGGCGCAGGCCGTCGGTCCCTTCGGCCATCGTGTGTTCACCGATTCGGCGCCGGTGATGGAGGTGGAACTGGCCACGCGCGCCGGCCTCGGCTGGCGCGGCAAGCACACGCTGGCGCTGGCGCGCGAGGCGGGATCGATGTTCTTCCTGGGCGAGATCTACGTCGCACTGGCCCTGCCCATTGACGAGCCGGCCGACGCCCACTGCGGCAGCTGCAGCGCCTGCATGACCGCCTGCCCCACGGCGGCCATCGTGGCGCCGTACCAGCTGGACGCGCGGCGCTGCATCAGCTACCTGACGATCGAACATCACGGACCGATCCCGCCCGAACTGCGACCGCTGATCGGCAACCGAATCTATGGCTGCGACGACTGCCAACTCGCCTGTCCCTGGAACAAGTACGCGCAGCGCAGCCCGCTGCCGGACTTCGATGAGCGCGACCCGCTCGGGCACGCCACGCTGCTGCGGCTGTGGGCCTGGGACGAGCCCGAATTCCTGCGCCGCACCGAAGGCAGCGCCATCCGCCGCATCGGCCATGCACGCTGGCGTCGCAACCTGGCGGTGGCGCTGGGCAACGCCTGGCGCGCCGGCGGCGACGCTGCCATCGCGCGCGCGCTGCAGGCGGCGCGCGAGGGCGCCGACGACGGCCTGCGCGAGCACATCGAGTGGGCGCTCGCGCAGCGCCCCGACGCGGCGTTCAGCTGACCCAGTGGCGCCACAGCGCCAGCCACAGCGGCAGCGCCACCATGCCGATCAGCGTCGAGAGGCTCACCAGCCCCGCGGTGTAGCCGCCGTGCCCGCCCATGCGCACCGCCAGCACGTAGGCGCTGGACGCGGTGGGCAGTGCCGCGAAGGCCACCAGCACCGCCTGCTGGCCGGAGGGCAGCGCCAGCAGCACCACCGCCGCCAGTGCCAGCGCCGGCAGCAGCGCGTGGCGGATCGACAGCAGCGCGGCGGCCAGGCGCGGCGCCTCCTTCAGCGCACCGAGCTGCAGCCCGGCGCCCACCGCCATCAACCCCAGCGGCAACGCGGCATTGCCGACGCGCTGCAGCGTCACGTCGGCCAGCGCCGGCAGGCGCAGCCCCACCAGGTTGCAGGCCAGCCCCGAGGCGGTGGCGATGATCAGCGGGTTGCGCACGATCTCGCGCGCGTAGCCGTGCCCGCCATGGCGCGCCAGCGGCCACACCGCGGCCACGTTGCACAGCGGCACGCAGAAGCTCACCAGCAGCGCGGTCCAGGCCACGCCGGGCGGCCCGGCCAGCCGTTCCGCGAGGGCCAGCGCCACGTAGCTGTTGAAGCGGAAGGCGGTCTGCGCGCCCGAGGCGTGCAGGCGTGCGTCCACGCCCGGCCACAGCTTCAGCGCATAGGCCGCGGCCACGCCGACCGCAGTCACGCCCACGCCGGTGCCCACCAGCGGCAGCGCACTCGACAGGCTGAGCGGGTGGCGCACGATCGAATGGAACAACAGCGCCGGGAACAGCACGAAGTAGACGAGCCGCTCGACGCCATCCCAGACCGGCCGCGCCAGCGGCGTGTGGTGGCAGATCAGCCAGCCCATGACGATCAGCGTGAAGTCCGGCAGCAGCAGCAGGGCGTCGGCCATCTGCGGAGTATCCGGCAGCGCGTAGGCCCGAATGGGCAGGTGGCGCGTTCAGGCACTATCGTCGCTTCCGCTTCCATGAACCACGCCCGATGAACCTGTCCCGCCGTCGTGTCCTGATCGCTGCCGGCTTCGCGGCCTGCCCGCTGGGTGCGGCCGCGCAGGCGGCACCCGAGGCGCCGGTGGTGTTCGAGGGCCTGCGCTTCGACCGGCGCGTGCAGGTGGCCGGCGTGCCGCTGCTGCTGAACGGCACCGGGCTGCGTGCGGTCGCCTGGTTCAAGGGCTTCGCGGCGGCGCTGTACCTGTCCAGCCGCGTCAATGCCGCGCCACAGGCGCTGGCGATGGCGGGCCCCAAGCGCCTGCAGCTGCGCCTGTTCCACGACGTGCCCGCGGCCGAGTTCGCCAAGGCCTTCCGCAAGGGCATGGAGCGCAACAGCGAACCCGACGAGCGTTCCCGCCTGGCCGAACGCATCACGCGCTTCGAGGCCCAGATCAACGCCCTGGGCACGGTGCGCAAGGGCGACACGATCGACCTCGACCTGGACCCCGCACGCGGTACGCTCTTCGGCCTGAATGGCACACTGCGGGGCGAGGTGGTGCCGGGCGAAGACTTCTTCGCGGCGCTGCTGCGCAGCTTCGTCGGCGAGAAGCCCTACGACAACAAGCTCAAGGCCGGCCTGCTGGGCCGCCCCGCATGACCCCTCGACCATCAACGGAGACCGCCTCGATGCGATTCAAGCTTTCCGCGCTGCTCGGCGCCGCAACCCTGACCCTGGCCTTGCCGCTCACGGCGCTGGCGCAGGCCTACCCCAACAAGCCCGTCCGCCTGGTGGTGCCCTTCGCCCCGGGCGGCACCACCGACATCGTCGCCCGCGTGGTGTCCGAGCGCATCAACGTGGCGCTGGGGCAGACGATGGTGGTCGAGAACAAGGCCGGCGGCGGCGGCTCGGTGGGCGCGAACGACACCGCGAAGTCCACGCCCGACGGCTACACGCTCGGCATGGCCACGGTGTCCACCACCGCGGCCAACCCGGCCATCAACCCGAAGATCCCGTACAACCCGCTGACCGACTTCACGCCGATCACGAACATCGCGGCCACGCCCAACATCATCGCGGTGCACCCGAGCTTCCCGGCGCGCGACTACAAGGGCTTCATCGCCGAGCTGAAGAAGAACCCCGGCAAGTACAGCTACTCCAGCAGCGGCACCGGCGGCATCGGCCACCTGCAGACCGAGCTGTTCAAGAACCTGGCCGGTGTGTTCATCACCCACATCCCGTACCGCGGCGCCGGCCCGGCGCTCAACGACACGGTGGCCGGGCAGGTGCAGATCATCTTCGACAACCTGCCGTCGGCGCTGCCCTTCATCAAGGACGGCCGGCTGATCCCCATCGTGGTGGCCGCGCCGGCGAAGCTGGCGGTGCTGCCGAACGTGCCGACCTTCAAGGACGTCGGCCTGGAGCCGGTCAACCGCATGGCCTACTACGGCATCTACGGGCCCAAGGGGCTGCCGAAGGAAGTGGTCGACAAGATCAACGCGGCGGTCAAGGCCACGGTGGCGCTGCCCGAGGTGAAGAAGCGCATCGAGGACACCGGCTCGATCGTGATCGCCAACAGCCCCGACGAGTTCGCGGCGCAGATCAGGGCCGAGTTCGATGTCTACAAGAAGGTCGTGCAGACGGCCAAGCTGACGCTCGAATGATGGTGCGGTGACCGGGCTGCCGGCGCAGGCCAGCGCGGCGTCGATCGATCGATTCGTCGACGCGCTCTGGATCGAGGACGGCCTGGCGCCGCTGACGCTGGCGGCCTACCGCCGCGACCTGGACGTGTTCGCTGCGTGGCTGGGCCGGGCCGCCGGTCGTGCGCTGGACGAAACCCGCGAGGCCGACCTGCTGGCCTACATGGCCGAACGCCACGCCGGCACGCGCGCCACCACGGCGAACCGGCGCCTGACGGTGTTCAAGCGCTACTTCCGCTGGGCGGTGCGCGAGCATCTGATCGCGGCCGACCCGACTCTGAAGCTGCTGGCGGCGCGCCAGCCGCTGCGTGTGCCCAAGACCCTGAGCGAGGCGCAGCTGGAGGCGTTGCTGGCGGCGCCCGACGTGGCCACGGCGCTCGGCCTGCGCGACCGGGCGATGCTCGAGCTGATGTACGCGAGCGGCCTGCGCGTGAGCGAGCTGGTGCAGGTGAAATCGGTGCACCTGAGCCTGTCCGACGCGGTGCTGCGCGTCCTGGGCAAGGGCGCGCGCGAGCGCCTGCTGCCGTTCGGCGAGGAGGCGCTCGCCTGGCTGCAGCGCTACCTGGGCGAGGCACGGGGCGAGATCCTGGCGGGCCAGGCCAGCGAAGCGCTGTTCGTCACGCGCCAGGGTGGCGCGATGAGCCGCCAGATGTTCTGGAAGCTGGTCAGGCGCTATGCGCTGCAGGCCGGTGTCACGGCACCGCTGTCGCCGCACACGTTGCGCCACGCCTTCGCCACGCACCTGCTCAACCACGGTGCCGACCTGCGTGCGGTGCAGATGCTGCTGGGGCATGCCGACATCGGCACCACGACGATCTACACCCACGTGGCGCGCGAGCGGCTGCGCCAGCTGCACGCGCAGCACCACCCGCGCGGCTGAACGCCCAAAGAAAAAGCCGGCCACGCGGGCCGGCTCGTGCTGACGCGGAAAGCCGCGATCAGAAGTTGTGGCGCATGCCGACGGCGAAGGACTTCGGATCCAGCACCTTGGCGCCTTGCTTGGCACCGAAGAAGGAGAAGTTGTCGCCGTTGTTGACGCCCGTGTAGAAGGCGTACAGCTTGGTGCGCTTGCTCAGGTTGTAGTTGTAGGCCACCGTGTACTGGGTGGCGGCGCTCTTGGTGAGCTTGTCGAAGTCGCCGCTGCGACCGACGTTCACGTGGAACTCCGACTGGCCCATCATGTAGGCGGCGCTCAGGCGGAACACGTTGCGCACGCCCAGGCTCACGTCGTCGTGGCGCTGGTAGTAGCCACCCAGCACCACGGGTCCGAATTCGTACAGGGCGCGCACGCCGAACTGCGTGGAGCCGGCGGCACGTTCGTAGCCGGCGCCCAGTTGCAGCGGGCCGGCGGCATAGTTCGCGGCGCCGTCCCAGGTACGGCCCTGGCCAGCAGCGCCTTCGGAGGCGGACACGGCGCCTTCGAGCGACAGGCCCTTCAGGAACTCCGGCAGGCGGTACGCCACCTTGTTGGTGTTGCGACCCAGGTAGGCGTACAGCTTGTCTTCCGACGTGCCGGTGTCGTGGTTGTGCATGCTGACGTAGTCAGCGGTGGCGAAGTACGCCTCGCTGGTGAACGTGCCCAGGCGGATCATGCCGACGCTGGAGCTGCCGATGTTCACTTCGGCCTGGCGGGCCCAGAACGCGGACTGCGACGCACGGCCATCGTCGATGTTGAAGCCGTGCTCCAGGATGAAGTTGGTCTTCAGGCCGCCGCCCAGGTCTTCCGTGCCCTTGAAACCGAGGCGCGAAGCCGAGTTCTGCAGCACGCGCTGGGTGCCGGCGGCGCCGATGTTCTTCTGGCTCTCGGCCGAGACGTTGGCGCGGCCGTAAATGGTGACGCTGCTCTGCGCGAGGGCGCTGCCAGCGGCCAGCGACGCCACGGCGGCAACGATCAGGGTGTTCTTCATGCGTATCCTCACTGTTTGGTTGCGGTGCCGACAGGCGCGGGCGCCCGGTCCAGCCACGTGCGGGAGTCTATAGGCCAAGTTCGGGCTTACCCGGCTTCGACCGCGCCGCGTCGCAGAAAGTCGGTTGCGGCGCAGCATCCGCGCAACACTCTCTGCTCCGGTCAGCGGCCGCGCAGGTGCGCCGGCGCCTCCAGGCGGCGGGCCAGCACCGACAGCGCCAGCGTCAGCACCAGGTAGATCGCCGAGATCGCCAGGTACGGCTCCCAGTAGCGCGAATAGGTACCCGCGACGGTGCGCGCGGCCAGCGCCAGCTCCGCCAGGCCGATCGCCGACACCAGGGAGGAGTCCTTGATCAGCGTGACCCCCTCGTTCACGAGGGCGGGCACCATGCGCCGGAAGGCCTGCGGCAGCACCACGAAGCGCATGGCCTGCGCGTGCGTCAGCCCGACGCTGTAGGCAGCCTGGGTCTGTCCGCGGTGGATGCTCTGGATGCCGGCGCGGAAGATCTCGCTGATGTAGGCGCCGGCGTTCAGCGACAGCGCGAGGCAGCCCGAGAAGAAGGCGCCATGCTCCTGGCGGAAGTTGCGGGCGGCCTCGCCGCTCATCAGCAGGCCGCCGTCGGGATGGATCAGTGCCGGCATCAGCGCGAAGTGCACCAGCAGGATCTGCACGAACAACGGCGTGCCGCGGAAGAAGGTGACGTACAGCCAGGTCAGCCCGCGCGCCGCGCGCAGCATCAGGCGCAGGGCGGGCTCGCGGGGGGGCGGCGCATCGGCCGACGTGCTGACGAGACCGGCGGCCACGCCCAGCACCAGCCCGGCGCCGATGGCCACCAGCGTGAGCTGCACCGTCATCCACAGGCCGCTGACGAACAGCGGCCAGTAGCCGGCGAGGATCTCCCAGCGCAGATCCATCGCCGGCGGTGGGCGCTGGCGTTACTTCGAAGCGGCCGGCGCCGGGGCCGGCGCGGCGTTGGACGACATCGGGGGCGGTGCGCCGAAGTACTTGGTGTAGATCGCGGCGTAGGTGCCGTCGGCCTTGATGTCGGCCAGGCCCTTGTTGACCTTGGCCAGCAGGTCGGCGTTGCCCTTCTTGATCGCGATGCCGTACTGCTCGGGCACGAACTCGGCGTCGGCGATCGACTTGAACTTGCCGCCCGGGTTGTTGGCCAGGTAGTTGATCACCACGCCGTTGTCGGCCACGACGGCATCGACGCCGCCGGCTTCCAGTTCCTTCAGCGCCAGCGGCGTCGACTCGAAGCGCTTGATGCTGGTGCTGGTCTTGCCGAGCAGCTTGGTCACGGCCTCGTCGCCGGTGGTGCCGGTCTGAACGCCCACCTTGAGCTTCTTCAGGTCCTGGAATTTCTTGACCTTGCTGCTGTCCTTCACGGCGATCAGCTGCTGGGCGTCGAAGTACGGCTCGCTGAAGTCCATCGTCTGCTTGCGCTCGGCGGTGATGGTCACCGCGGAGACCACCAGGTCGCGGTCGCCCTGCGCCAGCGTGTTGAAGATGCCTTCCCAGGGTGTGTTGACGAACTTGACGTCGATGCCGGCCTTCTTCGCGACGGCCTGCACCACCTCGATGTCGAAGCCGACGATTTCGCCCTTGTCGTTCTGGCTCTCGAACGGCGCATAGGCCGCGTCGGTGCCGACGACGTAGACCTTCGCCGGCGCAGGCGCGGGGGCCGAGGCCACCGGGGCCGGAGCGGGCGGCGGCTCTTCCTTCTTGCCGCAGGCCGTGAAGATCAGCGTGGCGGCAGCCAGGCTGGCGACATGGAGCAGGCGACGGGTAGACAGCAGCGTCATGGTTGTCGTGCAGGGGAGGTGTGGAAGTCGCGCAGTGTAATGCGGCCTCGGCGCCGGTCGTGACGGATTCACGGCCGGCCCAGGCGTGCCAGCTCGTCGGGACGGAAGCCGGCGGCGCTGCGCGCCTCGAGGTTGAACGGTCCGCGCGGGCGCGGGGCGCCGTGGCGCTGCGCCAGCGTCTCGTACGTGGCCAACGGGTCCAGCCCGTCGCGCTCGCAGAGCCAGCGGAACCAGTGGTTGCCGATCGCGACATGGCCGACCTCGTCGCGCAGGATCACGTCGAGGATCGCCACCGCGCGCTCGTCGCCGGCCTTGCGCAGCCGGGCCTGCATCGGCGGTGTCGCGTCCAGCCCGCGCGCCTCCAGTGTGCGCGGCACCAGCGCCATGCGCGCCAGCACGTCGTGGGCGGTCTTCTGCACCATCTCCCAGAGGCCGTCGTGCGCATCGAAGTCGCCGTAGGCGTGGCCGAGCGTCGCCAGGTGCTCCACCAGCAGGCCGAAGTGCAGCGCCTCCTCGCCCGCCACGCGCAGCCAGTCGCGGTAGTAGGGCTCGGGCAGGCCGGGAAAGCGCCAGATCGCGTCCAGCGCCAGGTTGATCGCGTTGAACTCGATGTGCGCCACGGCGTGCAGCAGCGCCGCGCGCCCTTCGCGCGTGAAGGGCGAGCGCTGCGGCACCTGGGCCGGCGGCACGAGCTGCGGCCGGGGCGGCCGGCCGGGCAGCGGGCCTTCGGCGCGAAGGGCCGGCACCGGGTCCACCGGCGGAGGTTCCGCCACGAGCGCCTGCACGGCCGCCACCTTCGTCGCCGGATCGGCGATGGCCAAGGCCCTCAACGCGGCGGCTCGCAGTTCCATCTCTAAAATTATCGCTTTGCCCCGGGAGACACTGTGGCCATCTACCAGCTCGGGGACGAGGTGCCCCGCATCGCCAGCAGCGCCTGGGTGGCCGACAGCGCGCAGGTCATCGGCCGCGTGCGGATGGGCGAAGGCTCCAGCGTCTGGTACGGCGCCGTGCTGCGCGGCGACAACGAGTGGCTCACGCTCGGCCAGCGCGTCAACGTGCAGGACGGCAGCGTGCTGCACAGCGACCCCGGCTTCCCGCTGGTGCTGGACGACGACGTCTCGATCGGCCACCTGGTGATGCTGCATGGCTGCACGGTCGGCGAAGGTTCGCTCGTCGGCATCAAGGCCGTGGTGCTGAACGGCGCGAAGATCGGCAAGGGCTGCCTGGTGGGCGCCGGCAGCGTGGTCACCGAGGGCAAGGAGTTCCCGGACCACAGCCTGATCCTGGGCGCGCCCGCCAAGGTGGTGCGCGAGGTCACGCCCGAGCAGGTGGCGCGCCTGCGCCTGACGGCGCAGCACTACGTCGACAAGGCCACCCTGCACCGCACGCAGCTGAAGAGGGTCGACCGTTGAGCGAGCTCGTCAAGTTCCTGTTCGAAGGCCTGCCGGTGCGCGGCGCGCTCGTGCGCCTCACCGACGCCTGGCAGGAGGTGCGGCGCCGCCGCCAGGCCGTGGGCGAACATCCGCCGGCGGTGCGCACGCTGCTCGGCGAGATGGCGGCGGCCGGCGTGCTGATGCAGGCCAGCATCAAGTTCAACGGCGCGCTGATCCTGCAGGTGTCGGGCGACGGGCCGGTCAAGCTGGCGGTGGCCGAGGTGCAGCCCGAACTGGGTTTCCGCGTCACCGCGAAGGTCGTCGGCGACGTGGCCGCCGACGCGCGGCTGGAGGCGCTCGTGAACGTGCACGGCCAGGGCCGCTGCGCGATCACGCTCGACCCGAAGGACCGCCTGCCCGGCCAGCAGCCCTACCAGGGCGTGGTGCCGCTGCACGGCGACCGGCGCGAGCCGCTGCAGGAGGTGTCGCAGGTGCTGGAGCACTACATGCTGCAGAGCGAGCAGCTCGACACGCGCCTGATCCTCGCCGCCAACGACGAGGTGGCAGCCGGCCTGCTGATCCAGCGCCTGCCGGTGGAAGGCGAGGGCAACCTGGAGGGCCGCCGCAACGAGGACGACATCGGCCTGTCCGAAGCCTTCAACCGCATCGCGCTGCTGGCCGCCACGCTGACGCGCGACGAGCTGCTCGCACTGCCGCCCGAGAAGATCCTGCACCGCCTGTTCTGGGAAGAGACGGTGCGCGTGTTCGAGCCGCAGCGGCCCGCTTTCGCCTGCACCTGCTCGCGCGAGCGCGTGCGCCACATGCTGCGCGGGCTGGGGCGCGAGGAAAGCGACGGGCTGATCGCGGAGCGCGGGCTGGTCGAGGTGGGTTGCGAGTTCTGCGGCCTGCAGTACCGCTTCGACGCGGTCGACGTCGGCGAGCTGTTCACGCCTTCGCGCGACCAGCCGCCGTCGAGCGCCGCGGTTCAGTAGCGCGGCTTCTGCGACAACAGCCGGTGCTCGCAGGCCGGGTCGTCGCAGTTCTCGCAGCGCCAGCGGCGCGCGGCGGGTTCGGCGTTGCGCTCGGCCAGCCGGGTGAAGAGGCCGCCGCGGCCCCGGGTGGCCGGCCGCAGCAGCGGCGCCACGGCGTCCACCGCAGCCTCCAGCCGCGCCTGGCCCTGGCCGCCCACCAGCGCCCAGGGCAGCTGCTGGCCGATCAGCAGCTCGCGCAGCATGCGATCGACCGGCTCGCGCACGTGCGGGCCGTCGCGTTGCGGATCGGCGACCCACGGCAGGTCCAGCGCCGTCAGCAGCGTGAGCGCCATGCGCCGCTGCAGCTCGACCGCACGCGCTTCGAGCGAGCGGTCGGCGAACAGCAGCCGGCTGTAGACCGCGGTCATGATGGCGGTGGTGTCGCAGATCACCACGTCGTGCGTCGCGGCCGCGGCTTCGATGCGGTCGTGCTGGCCACGCAGGATCGACGCCTGCTCGTGCGGGTGCGGCGTGCGGCCGACGTGATGGCACCACTCGCGAAGCAGCTCGGGCACCCAGGCCACCTTCAGGCCCGTGTCTGCCGCCAGCCGCGGCGCCAGCGCGGCCGCCAGCGTGGTCTTGCCGGTGCTCTCGGCGCCGACGATGGCGACGCGCAGCGTGGTGTCAGGCATCGGCCGCCATCCGCTGCCAGGTGCGCCAGCCCACGAGCGAGAGCAGCGCGAAGAGTGCGTACAGCAGCACCGTCAGCCACAGCCCCTTGTGTGCGAAGAGGCCCACGCTGACGATGTTGACCATCGCCCACACCGGCCAGTTCTCCACCAGCTTGCGGCCCAGCAGGAACTGTCCGGCCAGGCTGCCGACGGTGGGCAGCGCATCGAGGTAGGGCACGTCGCTGTCGGTGGCGTGCTGCAGCAGCAGCCCCAGCAGCGGCCAGGCGGCGAAGGTGGCGCCCGCCGCGAACGCGCGCTGGCGTGGCGTCATCCGGTGCACGCGCAGCTTCCCGCCGTCGTCGGCGCGCCCGCGCAGCCACTGCCACCAGCCCCAGCCGGCGAGCGCGATGAACACGAACTGCAGCGACGCCTCGCCGTAGAGCTTCGCGTCGGCGAAGAGCAGCGCATAGAGCAGCGAACTGGCGATGGCGAGCGGCCAGCCGATGGGGTTCACGCGGAAGTTGGCGAACACCATGCACACGGCAAGCGCGAAGGCGACGATCTCGAGCCCCGTGACCGGGCTGCCCCAGGCGGTGAAGGCCGGCGCGAGCAGGGGCCGCGCCGCGTGCAGCAGCGAGTCGAGCACGATGGCGGGACTACGGGCGCTTCGTGACCTGCACGAGGATCTCGTCGGGCCGCACCATGCCCAGCTCGGCGCGCGCCTTCTCCTCCACCATCTCCAGGCCTTCCTTCAGGTCGCTCACCTCGGCGAGCACGCGTGCGTTGCGCTCGCGCGCCTGGGCGTTGGCGGCGCGCTGCGCCTCCACCTGCTTGCGCAGGCCCATCACGTAGGGCATGTTGCCCTTGCCGAACCAGAGGTCGGTCTGCACCACCAGCAAGCCGGCAGCGAGCGCGACCGTGGTCCAGCGGGCCACCGCGTCACTTCAGGTTGTAGAAGGCCGCGCGGCCCGGGTAGCTGGCGACGTCGCCCAGGTCTTCCTCGATGCGCAGCAGCTGGTTGTACTTGGCGATGCGGTCGCTGCGCGACATCGAGCCGGTCTTGATCTGGCCGGCGTTGGTGCCCACCGCGATGTCGGCGATGGTGCTGTCCTCGGTCTCGCCGCTGCGGTGGCTGATGACGTTGGTCCAGCCGGCGCGCTTGGCCATCTCGATGGCGGAGAAGGTCTCGGTCAGCGTGCCGATCTGGTTGATCTTGATGAGGATCGAGTTCGCCACCCCTTCGCGGATGCCGCGCTCGAGGATCTTGGTGTTGGTGACGAAGAGGTCGTCGCCCACCAGCTGCAGCTTCTTGCCCAGGCGGTCGTTGAGCAGCTTCCAGCCTTCCCAGTCGCCTTCGTGCATGCCGTCCTCGATGCTGAGGATCGGGTACTTGTCGGCCCAGCTGGCCAGCATGTCGGTCCACTCCAGCGCCGACAGCACCATGCCTTCGCCTTCCAGGTGGTACTTGCCGTCCTTGTAGAACTCGCTGGCGGCGCAATCGAGGCCGATGGCGATCTGCTCGCCGGCGCTGTAGCCGGCCTTGTCGATGGCTTCCAGGATCAGCTGGATGGCGGCCTCGTGGCTGGCGACGTTGGGCGCGAAGCCGCCTTCGTCGCCCACGCTGGTGGGCATGCCCTTGCCGTCGATGATCTTCTTCAGCGCGTGGAACACCTCGGCGCCGTAGCGCACCGCCTCGCGGAACGAAGGCGCGCCCACCGGCAGGATCATGAACTCCTGCAGGTCGAGGTTGTTGTTCGCGTGCGCGCCGCCGTTGATGACGTTCATCATCGGCACCGGCAGGCTCATGCGGCCCATGCCGCCGAAGTAGCGGTACAGCGGCAGGCCGCTCTCCTCCGCCGCGGCGCGCGCCACGGCCATGCTCACCGCCAGCGTCGCGTTGGCGCCCAGGCGGCTCTTGTTCTCGGTGCCGTCCAGGTCGATCAGCGTCTTGTCCAGGAAGGCCTGCTCGGAGGCGTCGAGTCCCATCACCGCTTCGCTGATCTCGGTGTTGATGTGCTCCACCGCGCGCAGCACGCCCTTGCCGAGGTAGCGGCCCTTGTCGCCGTCGCGCAGCTCGATCGCCTCGCGGCTGCCGGTGCTGGCACCGCTGGGCACGGCGGCGCGGCCCATCGTGCCGCTTTCCAGCAGCACGTCGCACTCGACGGTGGGATTGCCGCGGCTGTCGAGGATCTCTCGGCCGACGATGTCGACGATGGCGCTCATTGATTCCTTTCGTTGTTCTGCGATGCCGTCAGACCGGGGCCTCGAGGCCTTCGGTCAGGACCATGTTGAAGTACTCGGTGGCGCCCTCGCGCTTCAGGCGCACGGCCTGGTAGCGCTGGTCCTGGTAGAAGGCCTGCGCCTGCTCGAAGCTCGGGAAGCGCAGCACCACCAGGCGCGGCGGCTTCCAGTCGCCTTCCAGCACGTCGAGCCGGCCGCCGCGCGCCAGGTACTCGCCGCCGAAGGCCTTCACGGTGGCCGGTGCGTCGGCCATGTAGCCCTTGAACTTCTCGGGGTCGGTGATCTTCATCTCGACCACCAGGTAGGCGACGGGCATCGGTGTCCTTCGTTCGGTCAGCAGGAGAAGTCGTTCTCGAGCAGCGGCTGCGCCTTGATCACGCGGTCGAGTGCGACCAGCTGCTCCAGCAGCGCCCGCATGTGCTTCAGCGGCACGGCGTTGGGCCCATCGCTGAGTGCCTTCGCGGGGTCGGGGTGCGTCTCCATGAAAACGCCGGCGACGCCGACCGCGATGGCCGCGCGCGCCAGCACCGGCACGAACTCGCGCTGGCCGCCGGAACTGGTGCCCTGGCCGCCGGGCAGCTGCACGCTGTGCGTGGCGTCGAACACCACCGGCGCGCCGGTCTCGCGCATGATCGCGAGGCTGCGCATGTCGGACACCAGGTTGTTGTAGCCGAAGCTCACGCCGCGTTCACAGGCCAGGAAGCTGTCCTCGGGCAGGCCCTTCTCGCGCGCCGCGGCGCGGGCCTTGTCGATCACGTTCTTCATGTCGCCCGGCGCCATGAACTGGCCCTTCTTGATGTTCACCGGCTTGCCGCACTGCGCCACGGCGCGGATGAAGTCGGTCTGCCGGCTCAGGAAGGCGGGCGTCTGCAGCACGTCGACCACCTGCGCCACCGCGGGCACGTCGGCCTCGGTGTGCACGTCGGTGAGGATCGGCAGGTTCAGCTCGCGCTTCACCTTGACCAGGATCTCCAGGCCCTTTTCCATGCCCGGGCCGCGGAAGCTGGCGCCGCTGCTGCGGTTGGCCTTGTCGTAGCTGCTCTTGAAGATGAAGGGGATGCCCAGGGCGGCCGTCATCTCCTTCAGCCGGCCGGCCACGTCCATCTGCAGCTGCTCGCTCTCGACCACGCAGGGGCCGGCGATCAGGAAGAAGGGCCGGTCGACGCCGACCTCGAAACCGCAGAGCTTCATCTCAGGCCACTGCCTTCACGGGTTCGGTGCGCCGCGCGTGCTGCTCGAGCGCGGCCTTCACGAAGCCGATGAACAGCGGATGCCCGGCCCACGGGGTGCTCTTGAACTCGGGGTGGAACTGCACGCCCATGAACCAGGGGTGCACCTCGCGCGGCAGCTCGACGATCTCGGTCAGCTTCTCGCGCTGCGTCAGCGCGCTGATCACGAGGCCGGCTTCCTGCAGCCGGTCGAGGTAGTTGACGTTGGCCTCGTAGCGGTGGCGGTGGCGCTCGGTGACCACCGCCCCGTAGATCTGGTGCGCCAGCGTGCCGGCCTTGACGTCGCTGCTCTGCGCGCCCAGGCGCATGGTGCCGCCGAGATCGCTGGTGGCGCTGCGTTTCTGGATGCTGCCGTCGCGGTCCTGCCACTCCTCGATGAGCGCGATCACCGGGTGCGCGCACTCGGGCTCGAACTCGGTGCTGTTCGCGCCCGGCAGGTTCGCCACGTGGCGCGCGTACTCGATGGTGGCCACCTGCATGCCCAGGCAGATGCCCAGGTAGGGCACGCGGTGCTCGCGCGCGTACTGCGCGGCGACGATCTTGCCCTCGATGCCGCGCTTGCCGAAGCCGCCGGGCACCAGGATGGCGTCGAAGGCCGACAGCTGCTGCGCGTTGGCCGGCGTCAGCTGCTCGGCGTCGATGTAGTCGATCTGCACCCGCGCGTGGTTGTGGATGCCGGCGTGGCGCAGCGCCTCGTTGAGCGACTTGTAGCTGTCCGACAGGTCGGTGTACTTGCCGCACATGCCGATCTTCACCGTCGCCTGCGGGTGCTCCACCTCGTTGACCAGCGTGTCCCAGCGCTTCAGGTCGGCCGGCTTCGTGAGCAGCTGCAGCTTCATGCAGATCAGCTCGTCCAGGCCCTGCTCGTGCAGCACGCGCGGCACCTTGTAGATGGTGTCCACGTCCCACATGCTGATCACGCCGTGCAGCGGCACGTTGGTGAACAGGCTGATCTTCTCGCGCTCGTCGTCGGGGATCGGCCGATCGGCGCGGCACAGCAGCGCGTCGGGCTGGATGCCGATCTCGCGCAGCTTCTGCACCGTGTGCTGCGTCGGCTTGGTCTTCAGCTCGCCGGCGGCGGCGATCCAGGGCACGTAGGTCAGGTGCACGAAGGCCGCGTTGTTCGGGCCCATGCGCAGGCTCATCTGGCGCACGGCCTCCAGGAACGGCAGGCTCTCGATGTCGCCCACCGTGCCGCCGATCTCGACGATGGCCACATCGAGGTCGGCACTCGCGCCGCGGCGCACGAACTCCTGGATCTCGTTGGTGACGTGCGGGATCACCTGCACCGTCTTGCCGAGGTAGTCGCCGCGGCGCTCCTTCTCGAGCACGCTCTTGTAGATCTGGCCGGTGGTGAAGTTGTTGGCCCGCTTCATCCTTGTCGTGATGAAGCGCTCGTAGTGGCCGAGGTCCAGGTCGGTCTCGGCGCCGTCATCGGTGACGAAGACCTCGCCGTGCTGGAACGGGCTCATCGTGCCCGGATCGACGTTGAGGTACGGGTCCAGCTTGATCAGGGTGACCTTGAGGCCGCGCGACTCCAGGATGGCCGCGAGAGACGCCGCAGCGATGCCCTTGCCCAGCGAGGACACCACGCCGCCGGTGACGAAGACGAACTTGGTCATTGCGTGCAGCACGGGCCCTGTGGCGCGTGCTGTGGTGGTAAAGCGTGAGTATACCGGCCGGGTTCGTGCCGTCCGCGCCCTTTAGACTCGGCCGGGCAGGGTCGCGTCGGCCCTGAACCCCGTCTGCATGAACCACGCCGAGCCTGCCCGAGAGACCGCCCCCGAAGACGCACTGCTCGCGCTCGACATCTCCGCCACGCAGCTCGGTTTCGGCTTCGGCTGGCGCGACGCGCTCTCCGATGCAGGCTTCTGGAGCCCGCAGCTGCTGCGCCTGTTCGGTCTGCCGGAACACGGCCCCACCCCCACGCGCGAGCAGTTCGTGGCGCTGCTGGTGGAGGAGGACCGGGCCCGGGTGGCCGGCGAGATCCTCTCGCGCCCGGCCACCGGCAGCGTGCGGGCCTTCGAATACGACCTGGCGCTGCCGGGCGGCGCACGGCGCACGCTGATGACGCGCGCCGTGCTGCGCGCCGATGCCAACGGCCAGCCCTGGCGCTACTACTTCGTCGTCATCGACGTCACCGACAGCCGGGCGCGCGACCGGCGCATGGTGGAGATGGCGCAACGCCTGCAGCTGGCCAGCGAGGCCAGCGGCATCGGCACCTGGGACCGTGACGTGCGCGAGCCGCGTGCCAACTGGGACGCCACCACCAAGGCCCTGTTCGGCCTGCCGCCCGACGCGCCGACGCCGACGCTGGCCGAGTTCATGACGCTGGTGCACCCCGACGACCGCGCGCAGGTGAGCGCCGCGGTGGCGATGCAGAAGGCCTACGTGGAGTACGAGTTCCGCGCCGTGCATCCCGACGGGCGCGTGCGCTGGCTGGTCACGCGCGGCCGCGCCCAGCTCGACGCGCAGGGTCGCGTGGTGCGCCGCACCGGCATCTGTCTGGACGTGACCGACCGGCGCGAGGCCGAGGCCACGCGGCAGGCCAAGGAACTGGCCGAGCGCGCCAACGCCGCCAAGACCGAGTTCCTCTCGCGCATGAGCCACGAGCTGCGCACGCCGCTCAACGCCGTGCTCGGTTTCGCGCAGGTGATGGCGCTGGATGCGGAGCACCCGCTGTCCGGCGCGCAGCGCGAGCGCATCGGCCACATCCAGACCGCCGGCTGGCACCTGCTGGCACTGATCAACGACGTGCTGGACCTGGCGCGCATCGAGTCGCGCCAGGCCGCGCTGAGCCCCGGTCTCGTGCCGCTGCACGAGGTGGTGGCCGAGTGCCTGGCGATGAACGCCGCGGCCGCCGCCGGCGCCGGCATCGAGCAGCGCGCCCCGTCCGTCGCGCCGGCGCTGCCGCCGGCCTGGGCCGACCGCACGCGCGTGCGCCAGGTGCTGCTGAACCTGCTGTCCAACGCCGTCAAGTACAACCGGCCGGGCGGCCACGTGGCGGTGGCGGTGACGCAGCGCTCGGCGCACGAGCTCGTCGTGGCGGTGTCCGACAGCGGCCCGGGCCTGACCCCGCTGCAGCTGGAGCACCTGTTCGAGCCCTTCAACCGGCTGGGGCGCGAGAACGGCGGCATCGAGGGCACCGGCATCGGCCTGGCGCTGAGCCGCCTGATCGCGCAGCAGATGGGCGGCCGCATCGAGGTGCAGACGCAGCCCGACGAGGGCAGCACCTTCAGCCTGGTGCTGCCCGTGGCCGGCACGCTGGGTTAGCATCCGCCCCGCTTGCACCAGGTGCCTGCCGCTCCGCTTTGTTGAAGGGGCGGCGGGTTGAACGGGAAGCCGGTGAGCGCGAAGGTGGCATCCACCCGAACGCGATTCCGGCGCTGCCCCCGCAACGGTCAGCGAGGAGCTTGCTGCTTCACGAGCCACTGGGCCCGCCACGGGCCTGGGAAGGCGCAGCCGGCTTCCGGGGCGACACATCGGTCGCTGCCGGCACTCGCGAGCCCGGATACCGGCCCGGTGCATGGGAGCTGGCGCTGCGGAGGGCAGCGCGGGCACCGGCGCCGCGCCTGCGGCCGCCGGCGTCCGCTCGTTGTCCTCCTGGCCCGGCCACACGTGATCGGGTCCGCACGGGGTGTGCGGACGGAGGCCTTGTCTTGTCTTTCCCTCGTTCTTCCCGTTCCATCGCAGCCCTCGCGGTGCTGGCAGCTGCTGCCGCGCGCGCCGAAGGCGACGCATCCACCATCGTCGTCACCGCCACGCGCACGCCCGTCAAGGCGAGCGAGGTGGTGGCCGAAGTCACCGTGATCGACCGCGCGCAGCTCGACCGCGCGCCCGGCCGCACGCTGGCCGAACTGCTCGCCGGCCAGGCCGGCGTCCAGGCCAGCAGCAACGGCGGCCTGGGCAAGACCGCGTCGCTGTTCCTGCGCGGGCTCGAGGCGCGCCACACGCTGCTGCTGGTGGACGGCGTGCGCGTCGGCTCGGCGACCGTGGGCACGCCGTCGCTGGACAACCTGCCGCTCGAAGCGGTGGACCGCATCGAGATCGTGCGCGGGCCGATGAGCTCGCTCTACGGCAACGGCGCGATGGGCGGCGTGGTGCAGATCTTCCTGCGCCAGGGCGGCCAAGGCCTGACCGCCAACGCCAAGGCCACCGCCGGTTCGCACGGCTACGGCCAGCTGGCCGGCGGCGGCACCTTCGGCGACGGCCGCTTCGACGCCGCGGTGCAGGTGCAGAGGACCGAAGTGAGTGGCATCTCGGCCACCAACCCGAACGTGCCCTTCGGCAGCTTCAACGACGACGACGACGGCTTCCGCCAGACCGGCGGCAGCCTGCGCCTGGGCTGGCGGCCGCTGTCCGACTGGCGCGTGGAACTGCTGGCGCTGCAGTCGCGCGGCACCACGCAGCTGGACGACGGTCCCGGCGCCGATGCGCGCGCGCGGCTGAAGAACGACGTGGTCTCGCTGTCGGGCAGCGGCCGCGTCAACGCGCTCTGGCGCACCCGCGTCGCGCTGGCCGAGTCCACCGACGGCTACGACACGCTCGGCAGCGCAAGCCCGTTCGCATCGCTCGGGCTGATCCAGTCGAAGATCCGCCAGACCAGCTGGGAGAACACGCTGGACACGCCGCTGGGTGCGGCGATCGTGCTGGCCGAGCGCCAGACCGAGAAGGTCAGCCGCCCCGGCGAGGCCTTCTCGGTGAGCGAACGCGACATCGACGCGCTCGCCTTCGGACTCAACGGCGCGGCCGGCGCGCAGGTGTGGAACGGCAGCCTGCGGCGCGACCGCAACTCGCAGTTCGGCGGCAAGACCACCGGCGCGGCGGGCTACGGCTACGCGCTCACGCCGGCGTGGCGCCTGCTGGGCAGTTACGGCACGAGCTTCGTGGCACCGAGCTTCAACCAGCTCTACTTCCCGAACTTCGGCAACCCGCTGCTGCAGCCCGAGACCGGCCGCCATGCCGAGCTGGGCCTGCGCTGGAGCGCCGGTGAACACAGCCTGCGCCTGGCCGCCTACCGTCACCGCTACGAAGGCTTCATCACCGCCGGTGCGCAGCCCAGCAACGTGAACGCGCGCATCACCGGCCAGACGCTCAGCTACGAAGGGCGGCTGGGCGACGTGGCGCTGGCCGCGTCGGCCGACCACACCAACCCGCGCAACGACGCGCCGTGGAGCGCCAATTACGGCAAGCAGCTGCAGCGCCGCGCCAAGGACAGCCTGCGCGCCACGCTCGACTGGACCGGCGGCCCGTGGACGGCCGGCGCCACGCTGCAGGCCTTCTCCAGCCGCTTCGACAACGCCGCCAACACCGTGCGCCTGGGTGGTTATGCCACGCTGGACCTGCTGGCCGGCTACGCGCTCACGCGCGACCTGGCGCTGACGCTGCGCCTGAACAACGCCTTCGACCGGCGCTACGAGACCTCGCTCGGCTACAACCAGCCGGGCCGCGAGGCCTTCGTCGCGCTGCGCTACGCGGTGAAGTGATGGCGATGCGCTGGCCGCTGCTCGTGCTGTGTGCGCTGGGGCTCGTGGCGCAGGCCGCAGCCGCTCCGCTGGTGGTGCAGGACGACCGCGGCCGCCGCGTCGAGCTGCCGGCGCCGCCGCAGCGCGTGGTGTCGCTGCTGCCGTCGCTGACCGAGACCGTGTGCGCGCTGCAGGCCTGCAACCGGCTGGTCGGCACCGACCGCTACTCGGGCTGGCCGGCCAGCGTGCAGGCGCTGCCCAAGCTCGGCGGGCTGGAGGACACGCAGATCGAGCGCTTGGTGGCGCTGAAGCCCGACGTGGTGCTGGCGGCCGGTTCGGCGCGCGCGATCGACCGCCTGGAAGCGCTGGGCCTGCGCGTGGTGGCGCTGGAGCCGAAGAGCCTGCAGGACACCGAGCGCGTGATCGCGCAGGTGGCGCGCGTGCTGGGCGACGACGCCGCCGGCGCGGCGCTGTGGCAGCGCATGCAGGCTCGCATCGCCGCGGCCGCGCAGCGCGTGCCGGCGGCGCTGCGCGGACAGAAGGTGTACTTCGAGGTCGCCTCGGCGCCCTACGCGGCCGGCGAGGCCTCGTTCGTCGGCCAGACCCTGGCGCAGCTGGGCATGGGCAACATCGTGCCGGCGTCGCTGGGGCCGTTCCCCAAGCTCAGCCCCGAGTTCGTGGTGCGTGCGCAGCCCGACATCGTGATGGCCACCACCGGCGCGCTGGCCGAGATGCCGGGGCGCCCCGGCTGGGACACGCTGGCGGCGCTGAAGCACAGGCACAGCTGCGGCTTCAGCGGCGAACGCTGGGACGCGCTGGTGCGCCCCGGTCCGCGCCTGGCCGACGCGGCCGAGGCGATGGCCGACTGCCTGGCCGGGCTGGAGTCCGCACGGTGATGCGCAGCGCCCGCGCGGTGGCCCTGGTGCTGCTGGCCGCGGCGGCGCTGCTGGTGCTGCTCGGGCTGGCGGCGGGCAGCGAAGGCTGGTCCTGGGCCTGGGTCGCGGAGTGGGACCTGGTGGCGGCGATCCGCGCGCCGCGCACGCTCGGCGCGCTGCTGTGCGGTGCCTTGCTGGGCCTGGCCGGCGCGCTGGCGCAGGGCCTGTTCCGCAACCCGCTGGCCGATCCCTACCTGCTCGGCTCGGCCGCCGGTGCGAGCCTTGCGGTGGTGCTGGTGCTGGCGGCCGGTGGCCTGCTGGGCACACGCATCGGCCTGGCCACCGCCGAGCTGCTGCTGCGCGTGGGGCTGGTCGGCGCGGCCTTCGCCGGCGCGCTGGCGGGCGTGACGCTGACGCTGCTGCTGGCGCGCGGTGCCGGGCGGCCCACGGTGCTGCTGCTGGCCGGCGTGGTGGTGGGCATCCTGCTGTCGGCCGTTTCCGAACTGGTGACGCTGGTGGCACCCGAGGCGCTGCGCGGCAAGCAGGTCTTCATGCTCGGCAGCACCAGCTTCCTGGGCTGGACCTCGGTGGCGCTGCTGGCCGGCACGCTCGCGTTCGCGCTGCCGCTGGCCTGGCGCTTCGCGCGCGCGCTCGACGCGCTGGTGCTCGGCGAGACCAGCGCCACCAGCCTGGGCCTGGACATCGCGCGGGTGCGCGGGGTGCTGGTGGCGGCGATGGCGCTGGCCACCGGTACCGCGGTGGCGCAGGCGGGCCTGGTGGCCTTCGTCGGGCTGGTGGCGCCGCACATCGTGCGCCGCCTGGTGGTGGTGACGCACGGTCCGCTGCTGCTGCTGTCGGCCCTGGCGGGCGGCGTGCTGCTGCTGGGCGCGGACCTCGCGGCGCGCACCGTGGTCAGGCCCGAGGAGCTGCCGGTGGGCGTGCTCACCGCGGTGCTGGGCGGCGTCTACCTGCTGGCGCTGCTGCGTCGCAAGGAGCGCGTGTGAGCGCGCCGGCGTTGCGGGGCGAAGGGCTGGCGCTGGTGCTGGGCGGGCGGCGCGTGGTCGACGGGGCCACGCTGGCGCTGCGTGCCGGCGAGTGGGCCGCGCTGGTGGGGCCGAATGGCGCCGGCAAAAGCACGCTGCTGTCGCTGCTGGCCGGCCTGCGCGAACCCGACGCGGGCCAGGTGTGGCTGCAGGAGCTGCCGCTCGCATCGCTGCGCCCGCGCGAACGCGCGCAACGGCTGGCCTGGCTGTCGCAGCAGGGCGAGGCCGAAGGCGACATCGCGGCACGCGACGTGGTGCAGCTGGGTCGCCTGCCGCGGCACGGCCTGTTCGGCGCGCCCGACGCGGCCGACGCCGCCGCGGTGGAGGCGGCCATGGCCGAGACCGAATGCAGCGCCTTCGCTGCACGGCGCCTGCGCGAGCTCTCCGGCGGCGAGCGCCAGCGCGTGCTGCTGGCGCGCGCACTGGCCGTGCAGGCGCCGGTGCTGCTGCTGGACGAACCCACCACGCACCTGGACGCTCCGCACCAGCGCGCGCTGCTGCGCAGCCTGGCCGCGCGCGCGCGCGGCGGCGCCGCGGTGCTGGCCGTGCTGCACGACCTGAACCTGGCGCTGGCGGCCGACCGGGTGCTGGTGATGCGGCAGGGCCGGCTGCAGGCCGACGGCCCGCCTGCCGATGCGGCGGTGCAGGCGGCGCTGGTCGATGTGTTCGACGGCGCCTTCGACATCGCGCCGGTGCCTGCCGCGGGTGCGCAGGCCGCACGCTGGGTGGCGGTGCCACGGCCATGACGCGCACCCTCGTCGTCTGGGGCGCGACCAGCGCCGCCGGCAAGAGCTGGCTCGCCACCGCGCTGTGCCGCGTGGCCGCGCGCCGCGGCGTGAAGGTGGCGCCGTTCAAGGCCCAGAACATGAGCAACAACGCGCGCGTCGTCGTGCGGCCCGACGGCGGCGCCGGCGAGATCGGGTCGGCGCAATACTTCCAGGCGCTGGCCGCGAAGGTGGTGCCCGATACCGACATGAACCCCGTGCTGCTCAAGCCCGAGCACGACAGCGCCAGCCAGGTGGTGCTGCACGGCCTGGCTCATCGCGACTTCAGTGCCATGCCCTGGCGCGAGCGCAGCGCGCGGCTCGCGCCGCATGCGCGCCAGGGCTTCGAGCGGCTGGCCGCGCGGCACGAGCTGGTGGTCGTCGAAGGGGCCGGCTCGCCGGCCGAGATCAACCTCGCGCCCGAGGACTTCGTGAACCTGGGCGTCGCGCGCTGGGCGCAGGCCGTGGGGCCCGCCGCGGCGCTGCTGGTCAGCGACATCGACCGCGGCGGTTCGTTCGCCCACGCCTTCGGCACCTGGGCCCTGCTGCCCGACGACCTGCGCGGGCTGCTCGAGGGCTTCGTGTTCAACCGCTTCCGCGGCGACGCCGCGCTGCTGGCGCCGGGTCCGCAGCTGCTGCAGGCGCGCACCGGCGTGCCGCTGGCCGGCGTGCTGCCGCTGCGGCGCGACCACGGCCTGCCCGAGGAGGACGGCATCTTCGACGAGGGGTCCGCGCTCGGCGCCGGCGTGTCGCCGCGCCTGCGCGTGGCGGTGGTGGCGCCGCCGCGCATCAGCAACCTCGACGAATTCCTGCCGCTGGCGCGCGTGCCGGGCCTGCGCCTGCAGTGGGTGCGCCAGCCCGCGCAGCTGGAAGGCGCCGACTGGATCGTGCTGCCGGGCAGCAAGCAGGTCAGCGGCGACCTGGCGTGGCTGCGCGCGCAGGGGCTGGACGCGGCCATCGTGCGCCACGCCGCGCTCGGCGGCGCGGTGCTGGGCATCTGCGGCGGCCTGCAGATGCTGGGCCGCAGCCTGCACGATCCGGACGGGCACGACGGCGAGCGCGTGGACGGGATGCCGGGCCTCGGGCTGCTGTCGCTGCGCACGGTGTTCGGCCCGGAGAAGCGCCTGGTGGCGGCGCCGGTGCGCTTCGGCTCGCCGGGCGGCGCCTGGGCCGCGCTGGCCGGCCTGGAGCTGCCGGCCTACGAGATCCGCTGCGGCCTCAGCCAGGCCGATGGCGGCGAGGCGGTGCTGCGCGACGCGGCCGGCGCGCCCATCGGCTGGCAGCACCGCAACGTGCTGGGCGTGTGCGCGCACGGCCTGTTCGAGTCGCCGGCGCTGCTGCGCGCGCTGTTCGGTGCCACCGTGCCGACGCTGGACCAGGCCTTCGAGACGCTGGCCGACCTGGTGGAAGAGCATCTGGATCCGGCGCTGCTGCGGCGCTGGCTCGGGGCCTGATGGCGATGACGGCCACGACGGGTCCGCAGCGCATCGTCTGCCTCACCGAGGAGACCACCGAGTGGCTGTACCTGCTGGGCGAGGAGGCGCGCATCGTCGGCATCAGCGGCTACACGGTGCGGCCGCGGCGCGCGCGCGATGAGAAGCCGCGGGTCAGCGCCTTCCTGAACGGCAAGATCGATCGCATCGTCGCGCTCCAGCCCGACCTGGTGATCGGCTTCTCGGACATGCAGGCGGCGCTGGCCGACCAGCTGATACGCGCCGGGCTCAACGTGCTGGTGACCAACCAGCGCAGCATCGCCGAGATCCTGGCCACGATGCGGCTGGTGGCGGGCCTGGTGGGTGCGCAGCCGCGCGCCGAGGACTGGATCGCGCGCTGCCTGGCACGGCACGCGCAGATCGCCGCCGCGGCGGCGACCTGGCCGCGCCGGCCGCGGGTCTACTTCGAGGAATGGGACGAGCCGATGATCAGCGCCATCGAGTGGGTGTCGCAGCTGATCGCGGTGGCCGGCGGCGACGACGTCTTCCCCGAGCGCGCCGTGATGCGCATGGGCCGCGAACGCGTGATCGCCGACGCGCTGGAGCCCGCCCGGCGCGCGCCCGACCTGATCATCGGCTCGTGGTGCGGCAAGAAGTTCCGCCCCGAGCGCGTGGCGGCGCGGCCCGGCTGGGGCGCGGTGCCGGCGGTGCAGCACGGGCGCCTGCACGAGATCAAGTCCTGCGACATCCTGCAGCCGGGTCCGGCAGCGCTGACCGACGGGCTCGAGCAGCTGCACCGGCACTTCGCGGCCTGGGCGGCGACGCTGTCCTGACCGCGCCACCGGCCATCCGCTGCCACGGCGTTTGAGGGCGGGGCCCATGCCGCTCGTCGCAGCGTGCTGGCCGCGTGCCGGCGGCGCGCCGATAGTCCGGCCATCGCATCCGCAGCCCGTCCTCCAGGAGCCTCACATGTCGCACCGCATCGCCTTCCACCGCAGCCTGTCGCTCGGCGTGGCCCTGGTGCTGACGCTGGCGATGCTGGGCGGCATCGACCGCCTGTCGCAGCGCGAGGACGGCCCGCGCCAGTGGGCCCAGACGGCCCCCACGCGCGCCTGAGGGCAGCGGCGATGAAGGTCCTGCTGTTCTTCGTCGGCTGGTGCCTGCTGTTCGTGCTGTGCTGGCCGATCGCGCTGCTGGCCCTGCTGTTGGCGCCGCTGGTGTGGCTCGTCTCGCTGCCGTTCCGCCTGATCGGCATCGGCTTCGAGGCCGTGTTCGCGCTGATCCGTGCGCTGCTGCTGCTGCCGGCACGGCTGCTGGGCCACCGTCCTGGGGGATGAGCCCGCGCCGGCACAACCGGCAGAATCCCTGTTTGCCTTACACCACACAGGGAGATTCCAATGAACAAGTTCGTCCGCCTGCTGGCGGCATGGGCGCTTGCCACGAGCGCCGTCGGTGCGGCGCTGGCCCAGGCACCGGCCGCCGGTGCCGACCCGCGCAAGCAGGCTTTCGAAGAGGCCCGGCAGGCCTCCACCTCGGGCCCGGCCGACGTGCCGCTGGCAGGCAAGGCGCTGCTCAAGCTGCCCGCCGACCACGCCTTCGTGCCGCAGCCGCAGGCCGGCAGGCTGCTCAACGCGATGGGCAACCCGGGCAAGGATTCGCGCCTCGTCGGACTCATCTTTCCGCAGGGCGGCGCCGGCTGGTTCATGACCGTGCGCTACGAGGATTCGGGCCACATCAAGGACGACGACGCCAAGGACTGGAATGCCGACGACCTGCTGAAGAGCTACCGTGAAGGTACCGAGGCCAGCAACGAGGAGCGCGTGAAGATGGGCGTGGCGGCGATCGAGATCGTCGGCTGGGCCGAGAAGCCCGCCTACGACGCCGCCGCGCACCGCCTGGTGTGGGCGATGAGCTCGCGCGACAAGGGCGCGCCGGCCAGCGACGAGCAGGGTGTCAACTACAACACCTACGTGCTCGGCCGCGAGGGCTACTTCATGATGAACCTCGTCACCGACCTGAAGGACCTGCCGGCGCACAAGCCCGCGGCGCACACGATGCTCGGCGCGCTGAACTTCAACGAAGGGCAGCGCTATGCCGACTTCAACGCCAGCACCGACCGCGTGGCGGAGTACGGCCTGGCCGCGCTGGTGGTGGGCGTGGCCGCCAAGAAGCTCGGCCTCCTGGCTGCCGCGGGCCTCTTCTTCGCCAAGTTCGCCAAGGTGATCCTGCTCGGGCTGGCCGGCGTGGGCGCGCTGGCGGTCAAGCTGTTCAAGCGCAAGGACAAGGCGGCTTGAAGCCGGCATGCGTGCGCCGGGCCGCTCCCAAGCGCTCATCCCGGAGCGCACAGCACGGAGGGTAGTCCAATGACCAAGCTGCTGCTCCTGCTGCTGTCGGGCGCGAAGTTCGGCAAGTTGTTCACCACCGGCGGGACGATGCTCGTCTCGCTGGTGGTCTACGCCTTCGTCTGGGGCTGGAAGTACGCGGCCGGCTTCGTGGTGCTGCTGTTCGTGCACGAGATGGGCCACTACATCGCGGCGCGGCAGCGCGGGCTCGACGTCGGCGCGCCCACCTTCATTCCCTTCGTCGGCGCCTGGATCAACCTGAAGGACCTGCCGCACGACGCCGAGACGGAGGCGCACGTGGGCCTGGGCGGCCCGCTGCTGGGCAGCGTGGGTGCGCTGGCGGCCTACTTCCTGGCCCAGAAGACCGACACCACCTGGCTGCTCGCGGTGGCGTACTCGGGCTTCTTCCTGAACCTCTTCAACCTGATCCCGCTGTCACCGTTCGACGGCGGCCGCATCACCGCGGTGCTGAGCCCGCGCATCTGGCTGCTCGGCGTGCCGATCCTCGTTGCGCTCTTCTTCTGGCGCCCCAGCCCGATGCTGCTGCTGATGGCGCTGCTGGCCGCGCCGCAGGTGTGGAAGGCCTGGAAGTTCGACCCGAACAGTGAAGAGGCGAAGACCTACTACGCGGTGCCGGCGGCCAGGAAGTGGGAGTACGGCCTGATGTACCTGGGCCTGGCCGCGTTCCTCGCGGTGATGATGCACGACACCCACGAGATGCTGGAGGTCGCGCGCGCGGTGCGAGGCGGCTGACCGCCGCGGCGCTTCAGCCGCGCAGGTGACAGGCCACCCAGTGCCCTTCGCCCGTCTGCTTCAACACCGGCTTCTCGGTGTTGCACAGCGGCTTCTGCGCGATCGGGCAGCGCGTGTGGAAGTGGCAGCCCGAGGGCGGATGGATCGGGCTCGGCACGTCGCCCTGCAGCGGGATGCGCTTGCGGCGCACCTTCGGGTCCGGAATCGGCACCGCCGACAGCAGCGCCTCGGTGTACGGGTGCTTGGGGTCGGTGTACAGCGCCTTGCTCGGCGCGATCTCGACGATGCGGCCGAGGTACATCACCGCCACGCGGTGGCTGATGTGCTCCACCACCGAGAGGTCGTGCGCGATGAAGATGTAGGTCAGCTGGAACTGGCTGCGCAGGTCTTCCAGCAGGTTGATCACCTGGGCCTGGATGGAGACGTCGAGCGCACTCACCGCCTCGTCGCACACCACCAGCTTGGGGCTCACCGCCAGCGCACGCGCGATGCCGATGCGCTGGCGCTGGCCGCCGCTGAACTCGTGCGGGAAGCGCCGCATGTGGTCCGCGCTCAGGCCCACGGTCTCGAGCAGGTGGACGATGCGGTCCTGGTACTCCTGCGGCGTCTTCGCGAGCTTGTGGATCGTCAGCGCCTCGCCGATGATCGCGCCCACCGTCATGCGCGGGTTCAGGCTCGCGTACGGGTCCTGGAAGATGATCTGCATGTCGCGCGCCAGCGCACGCAGCTCTTCCTTGCCGGCCTTGGTGACGTCCTTGCCTTCGAAGGTCACCTGGCCCGAGGTGGGCTCGATCAGGCGCAGGATGCAGCGGCCGGTGGTGCTCTTGCCGCAGCCCGATTCGCCGACGACGCCCAGCGTCTCGCCGGCCGCGAGTTCGAAGCTGACGCCGTCGACCGCGTGCACGCGGTCGACCTCGCGCCCGAACAGGCCGCCCTTGATCGGGAAGTGCTTGACGAGGTTCTCGACCTTGAGGAGGGGCGCGGTCATGGTGCGGGGATGTCGAGGATGCAGGCCACCTTGTGACCGGGCGAGATCTCGCGCAGCGGCGGTGTCGCCGTGCGGCATTCGGGGGTCACGAACCTGCAGCGGTCCGCGAAGCGGCAGCCCTCGGCCGGCGCGATGAGCTTGGGCACCGTGCCGGGAATCGACTCCAGCCGCACGTGCTGCACGGCCGCGGTGTCGATGCGCGGGATGCTGCGGATCAGCCCCTGCGTGTACGGGTGGCGCGGGTGCGCGAAGAGTTCCTCCACCGGGGCTTCTTCCACCACCTTGCCGGCGTACATCACCACCACGCGCTGGGCGACCTCGGCCACCACGCCCATCGCGTGCGTGATCAGCATCACCGCCATGCCCAGGCTTGCCTTCAGCTCGGCCATCAGGTCCAGGATCTGCGCCTGGATGGTGACGTCGAGCGCCGTCGTCGGCTCGTCGGCGATCAGCAGCTTCGGGTTGCAGGCGAGCGCGATGGCGATCATCACGCGCTGGCGCATGCCGCCCGAGAACTGGTGCGGGTGGTCGTGCACGCGCCGCTCCGGCGTGGGGATGCGCACCAGGCGCAGCATCTCCACCGCGCGGTCCATCGCGTCCTTCTTGGAAAGGCCGTCGTGCAGGCGCACGCTCTCGGCGATCTGCTCGCCCACCGTGTAGACCGGATTCAGGCTCGTCATCGGCTCCTGGAAGACGATGGCGATCTCCTTCGCGCGGATCCTGCGCATCTCGTCGTCGGGCAGCGGCACCAGGTCGCGGCCCTGCCACAGCACCTTGCCGGCGACGATCTTCCCCGGCGGCATGTCGATCAGCTTCATCACCGTCTTCGCGGTGACGCTCTTGCCGCAGCCGGACTCGCCGACCACGCAGACGGTCTCGCCGGCGTCGATCGCGATGTCGACGCCGTCGACCGCATGCAGCCAGCCGTCGTCGGTCTTGAAGTGGGTCTTCAGACCCTGGATCTCGAGCAGCGCCATCGTCACATCACCTTGCGCGGGTCGAGTGCGTCACGGAGACCGTCGCCGATGAAGTTGATCGTCAGCACGGTGAGGAAGATCGCGAGGCCCGGGAACAGCGCCCAGTGCGGCGCGATGTCCAGGTAGTCCTTGCTGTCGAACAGGATGCGGCCCCAGGTGGGGATGTCCGGCGGGAAGCCGAGGCCCAGGAAGGAGAGGGTGCTTTCGGCGATGATGGCCGCGGCCACGTCGATGGTGCCGGCGACGATCACCGGGCCCAGCGCGTTCGGCAGGATGTGCCGCATCACCTGCCGCGGCACGCTGGCGCCGAGTGCGCGCGCGGCCTCGACGAACTCCTTCTCGCGCAGGCTGAAGAACTGCGCCCGCACCAGCCGCGCCACCGGCATCCAGCGGAAGCAGCCGATCACGAACACGATCAGGATGAACACGCCCACCTCGGTGCCGAAGGCGCTCTTGAGCGTGTCGCGGAACAGGTAGATCACCAGCAGCAGCAGCGGCAGCTGCGGCAGGCTGAGGAAGAGGTCGGTCACCCACATCAGCGCGGTGTCGACCCAGCCGCGCGAGATGCCGGCGATGCTGCCGATCAGCACGCCGACGAAGATCGCCATCAGCATCGCCGCCAGGCCCACCGCGATGCTGATGCGGCCGCCGTAGAGCATGCGCGCGAAGATGTCCTGGCCCAGGTCGTCGGTGCCCATCGGGTGGGCCCAGGTGGGCGTCTTCAGCCGCGCGGTGAAGTCGATGTCGTTGATGGCCACCTTCCAGACGAAGGGACCGAACAGCACGAGCGCCACCATCATCAGCAGCACGATCAGGCTGGCCACCGCCATCTTGTGGCGCTTGAAGCGCCGCCAGGCCTCGGCCCACGGCGAGGTGCTGGCGCGCCGCTTGACCACGGGGTCAGCGGAAGGAGATGCGGGGATCGAGCCAGCCATACAGCAGGTCTGCAATGAGATTGAAGAGGATCACGAGGCAGCTGAACACGAAGGTCACCGCCATGATCACGGGTGTGTCGTTGCGCAGGATGGCGTCGATCAGCAGGCTGCCGATGCCGGGGATGCGGAAGATCTGCTCGGTGACGATGGCGCCGCCGAACACCGCCGGCATCGTCAGCGCCACCAGCGTCACCACCGGGATCAGCGCATTGCGCACCACGTGCTTCATCACCACCACGCGCTCGGCCAGGCCCTTGCTGCGCGCGGTGGTCACGTAGTCGAGCCGGATCACGTCCAGCACCGCGCTGCGCACGTAGCGCATCCAGCTGGCGCCCTGGAACAGGCCCAGCACGGTCACCGGCATGATGGACTGCTTGATGTGCTCCCACCACCACTGCCAGCCGGTGGCGCTGATGTCGGCGCGGTAGACGAAGGGCAACCAGTCGAGCGTGATCGAGAACAGCAGGATCAGCAGCAGGCCGGTGAAGAAGGTGGGCAGCGAGAAGCCGACGAAGGCCAGCGTGCTGGCGATGCGGTCGAACCACGAATAGGGCTTGACCGCGGCGATGATGCCCACCGGCAGCGCGATCAGCATGGCCAGCACCTGCGAGGCGCCGATCACGGCCAGCGTCACCGGCACGCGCTGCAGGATCAGCTGGTCGACGTCGACGCGGCTGATGAAGGAAAAGCCCCAGTCGCCCTGCAGCATCGCCGTCAGCCAGCGGAAGTAGCGCTGCCAGACCGGGTCGTCCAGGCCGAACTTCTGGCGCAGCATGGCCTTCACTTCGGCGGGTACGTTGGGGTTGGTGGCGAGTTCCTGGAACGGGTCGCCCGGGGCGAGCGCCAGGACCGTGAAGAGAACGACGCTGATGCCGAACAGCGCGGGCAGCGCGATCAGCAGGCGGCGGAGGATGTAGGGGCCCATGGGGATCTCGTCAGGTCCTGTACCAGTCGGCGATGTGGGCCAGGCGGGTGTCCCATCCGGAGACGGGCGCCACCAGGTTCTTCGCCACGCCGGACACCAGCGGGCGGTAGGCGACGGGGATCACGATGTGGTCGTTGCACACCATGTCGTTCAGGCGGATCAGCATCGCGGTGCGCTTGGCAGGATCGAGTTCGCCCTCGGCCGCCTGGAACAGCTTGTCGAACTCCGCGTTCACCCAGCGCGAGACGTTGCGACCCTGCCACTTGTTGGCCTTGGTCGACACCTCCCAGGAGACGAAGCGCTGCAGCAGCAGGATCGGATCGGGCGCGCGCCCGGCGATGCCCAGCATCTCCAGGTCGGCCCAGAACTTGGTGGCGGTGTCCGGGTTCGCGACGTCGGAGCTGAAGAACACCGCGGCAGTGACGCCCTTGAGCTCGAGCTCGATGCCGGCCTTCGCGCAGGCCTGCTTCCACACCTGCTGCACCTTCTGGCGCACCGGGTTGATGGAGGTCTGGAACAGGAGCTTGAGCTTCTGGCCGCCCTTCTCGCGGATGCCGCCGGCACCCTTCTTCCAGCCGGCGGCTTCCAGCACGCTCTCGGCCTTCGCGATGTTGAACTCGCTCCTGGTGTTGGGGCTGTTGTAGCGCTCGGGGTTGATGATGAAGTTGGCCGAAGCCACGCCGGTGCGGCCGAACACGAAGTCCTGCATCGCCTTGCGGTCCACCAGCAGCGCCAGGGCTTCGCGCACCGCGGGGTCGTTCAGCACCGGGTGGCGCGACTTCAGGTGCGCACGCTCGCCTTCCACCTCGTTCCACGGGTCGGCGAACTGCAGCAGCACGAACTCGACGTTGCCGCTCACCGCGAAGTCGGCGCGGCCCTTGCCGCCCGCTTCCAGGCGCTTGAGCACCTCGTCTTCCATCTGCAGGTTCCAGGCGAAGTCGTACTCGCCGGTCTGCAGCACCGCGCGCGCGGCGCTGGTGGGGTCGCCGCCGCCCTTGATCTCCACCGTGTCGAAATGCGGCTTCAGCGCCTGGTGGTAGTTCGGGTTCAACTCGCCGCGCAGCAGGTCGCCGGGCTTGAACTCCACGAAGCGATACGGCCCCGTGCCCACCGGCTTCAGGTTGGCCGGCGCCTCGCGCGACTTGCCGCCGATGTAGGGCTCGAACAGGTGCTTCGGGATCAGCTGCGAGTTGCCGCCGCGCTCCCAGGCCGGCGTGGGCGACTCGAACACGACGCGCACGGTCAGCGCGTCGACCTTCTCCACCGCCTTCACGCGCTCGTAGTTGCTGGAGCTCACCGCCGCGGTGGCCGGGTCCATCGCGTAGCGGAAGTTGAACGCCACGTCGTCGGCGGTGAAGGGCTTGCCGTCGTGCCAGGTGACGCCCTTCTTCAGCTTCCAGGTGACGCTGCGCCCGTCGGCCGCGATGCCACCGTTGGCGCGCGTCGGGATCTCGGCCGCCAGCACCGGCACCGGCGTGCCGTCGATGTCGTAGCGCATCAGGCCTTCGTAGAACAGCGCGCTGCCGTCCATGTCCTTCGCGCCGGTGGCGAAGTGCGGGTTCAAGAGCGTCGGGCCCTGCCACATCAGGATGCGCAGGGCGCCGCCGCCGCCGCGCCTGGTGGGCTTGTAGGGCGTGGACGGCTGCTGCGCCAGGCCCGCGTCGGCCAGCAGCAGTTGCGCCAGCGGCGCCGCGATGCCGCAGGCGGCCAGCCGGCCGACGAAGCCGCGCCGCGTGAGCGTGCCGCGCCGCACGCGATCGACCAGGGTCTCGAGCTGCGCAGGAGCAGAGCGTCGCATCAGGCCTCCCGGTACCAGTCGGCAATCGACGCGAGCGACATGTCCCAGGCGGTGATGGAGGCCACCAGCCCGCGCTTGAGCGCATTCACCGACGGCCGGTAGACCAGCGGGATCGTCGCCACGTCCTCGCAGACGATGTCGTTCATGCGGATGTACATCGCCACCCGCTTCACGTCGTCGAACTCGACCTCGGCGCCGCGCAGCAGCTGGTCGAACTCGGCGTTGCTCCAGCGCCCGCGGTTCTGCGACTGCCACTTGTTGGCCTTGGCGGACATCTCCCACGAGGCGAACTGCAGCATGTCGTTCCAGGGCTCGGGGTCGCGGCCGGCGCCGGCGAACATCTCCAGGTCGGCCCAGAACTTGCCGAAGGTGTCGGGGTTGCCTTCGTCGGACGAGAAGAAGACCGCCGGCGTCACCGCCTTGATCGTGATCTCGATGCCGGCCTGCGCGCAGGCCTGCTTGAACACCTGCTGCACCTTCTGGCGCACCGCGTTCGTGGAGGTCTGGAACATCAGCGCCAGGCGCTGGCCGTCCTTGGCGCGCACGCCGTCCGGGCCCTTCTTCCAGCCGGCGGCATCGAGCAGCGCGCTGGCCTTGGCGATGCTGAACTCGTGCCTGAGCTTGCGGCTGTTGAGGCGGTCCGGGTTGTTGATGATGTTGACGGTGGCCACGCCGCTGCGGCCGTAGAGCGACTGCGCGATGCCCTGGCGGTCCAGCAGCAGCGCCAGTGCCCGGCGCACCGCGATGTCGCTCAGCCGCGGGTTGCGCGACTTCGGGTGCGCGCGTTCGCCCTGCGTCTCCACGTCGGGGTTGGCGAACTGCAGCACGATGGTCTCGGTGTCGCCGCCGGGCGCGAAGTCGGCGCGGCCGTGGCCGTTCTTCTCCATGCGCAGCAGCACGTCGTCCTCGAGCTGGATGTTCCAGGCGAAGTCGAACTCGCCGGTCTGCAGCACCGCGCGCGCGGCGGAGGCGGAGTCGCCGCCGCCCTTGATCTCCACCGTGTCGAAGTGGGGCTTGTTGGGCTGGTGGTAGTTCGGGTTCAGCGTGCCGCCCACGTGGTCGGCGGGCTTGAAGTCGGCGTAGCGGTAGGGGCCGGTGCCCACCGGCTTCAGGTTGACCGGGTTCTCGCGCGACTTCGCGCCCTTGTAGGCTGCGAACAGGTGGCGCGGCACCAGGCCCACCTGGCTGCTGCGCCACCACAGCGTGGACGGCTTCGTGAACACCACGCGCACGGTCAGCGCGTCCACCTTCTCCACCGCCTTGATGCCGTCGTAGCTGCCCAACGTGACAGCGGCGGTGGCGGGGTCGGTGGCGTACTGCCAGTTGAAAACCACGTCGTCGGCGTCAAAGGGCTTGCCGTCGTGCCAGGTGACGCCGGCCTTCAGCTTCCAGGTGACGCTCTTGCCGTCGGCCGCGATGCCGCCGTTGGCCCGCGTGGGCACCGCCGCCGCCAGCACGGGCACGCCATTGCCGTTGACGTCCCAGCGCAGCAGCGGCTCGTAGAAGAGCTTGCAGCCTTCCTGGTCCTTGGCGCCCACCGCGAAGTGCGGGTTCAGCAGCGTCGGGCCCTGCCACAGCAGCAGCTTGAGCGCGCCGCCGCCGCCGCGTCTGGTGGGCTTGTAGGGCGGCACGGCGATGGTCTGCGCCAGGCCCTCCTGCGCCAGCAGCAGCTGCGCCAGCGGCGCGGCCACGCCCATGGCCGCGAGGCGGGCGACGAAGCCGCGGCGCGACAGCGAACCGCGCCGCACGCGCTGCAGTTGCGCGCGCAGGTCCTTCTCGATGATGTCCAGCGCCTTCATCAGGCCTCTCGATACCAGTCGCTGAGCATCGCCATGTCGTTCTGCCACGGGGACAGCGGGGCGCGGATCTTGTGGCCGAAGGCACGCGCCACCGAACGCGCGATGAAGGGAATCACGTAGCCGTCGGCCGTGACCAGTTCGTTCATGCGCACGAAGAGCGCGGCGCGCTTCACCGGGTCCAGCTCCACTTCACTGGCGCGGTAGGCCGCGTCGTACTCGGCGTTCTGCCAGCGTGTGAGGTTGCTCTTGAGCCACTTGTTGGCCTTGCTGCAGGCTTCCCAGGAGACGAAGCTCTGTGCCATGCCGTCGGGGTCGGGGCTGTAGCTGGTCCAGCCGTACGTCTGCATGTCGGCGTAGAACTTGCCGTAGGTGTCGTTGTTGCCCTCGTCGGACGAGAAGAACACCGCCGTGGGCACCGTCTTCAGCTCGATGCGGATGCCGGCCTTCTCGGCCGTGGCCTTGATGGTCGACTGCAGCTTCTGCGTGACGCCGCCGATCGAGGCCTGGAACAGGAAGTCGAGCTTCCTGCCGCCCTTGGCACGCACGCCGTCGGCCCCCGGCTTCCAGCCCGCGGCGTCCAGCACCTGCCGGGCCTTCTCGACGCTGAACTCGGGTGCGGGCCCGGTGCCGCGGAAGGTCTTGGGATTGTTGATGAAGTAGTGCGTGGCCACGCCCTGGCGGCCGTAGAGGAAGGCCTGGATCGACGGGCGGTCCACCAGCAGGCCCATCGCGCGGCGCACGGCGGGGTCGCTGAACACCGGGTGGCGTGTCTTCGGATGCGCGCGCTCGCCGTCCACCTCGGTGGCCGGGTCGCAGAAGTTCAGGTAGATCGCCGAGGTGCTGCTGCCGGTGGTGAGTTCGATGCGGCCCTTGCCGCCGTTTTCCATGCGCTTGAGCACGTCGTCTTCCACCACCAGCGTGCCGGCGTAGTCGTACTCGGCGGTCTGCAGCACGGCGCGCGCGGCGCTGGTGGCGTCGCCGCCGCCCTTCATCTCCACGCGGTCGAAATGCGGCCGGTTGGGCAGGTGGTAGTTCGGGTTCAGCTCGCCGCGCACCAGGTCGCCGGGCTTGAACTCCACGAAGCGGTAGGGGCCGGTGCCCACCGGCTTCAGGTTGTTGGGCGCCTCGCGCGACTTCGCGCCCATGTAAGGGGCGAACAGGTGCCTGGGGATCAGGAACACCTGCGAGTACAGGCCCGGCCAGAAAGGCGCCGGCTTGTCGAACACCACGCGCACCGTGTGCGTGTCGACCTTCTCGATCTTCAGGTTGCGGTAGCTGCCGATGTTGACGGTGGCGGCGGCGGGATCGATGGCGTACTGCCAGTTGAAGACCACGTCGTCGGCGCCGAAGGGCCTGCCGTCGTGCCACTGCACGCCCTGCTTGAGCTTCCACAGCACGCTCTTCCCGTCGGCGGCCAGCCCGCCGTTGGCGCGGCTCGGAATCTCGGCGGCCAGCACCGGCAGCAGGTTGCCGTCGGTGTCGAACTGCACCAGCGGCTCGTAGAAGATGCGCGAGCCGATGTTGTCCTTCAGCCCGGTGGCGAAGTGGGGGTTCAGGTTGGTAGGGCCCTGCCACTCCAGCATGCGCAGCGTGCCGCCGCCGCCTCGCTTCGTGGGCTTGTAGGCGAAGCTCTGCGCCTGGGCGACGCCGGCGTCCAGCAGCAGCAGCCCGGCCATCGGCGCGGCGATGCCCACGGCGCCGAGGCGGGCGATGAAGTCGCGCCGGGGCAGGGCGCCTTCGCGCACCTGCTCGATCCAGTGGCGGATGCGGCGCTCGTGGGCGCCGCTGCCGGTGGGTTTCGGCATCAGGCCTCGCGGTGCCAGTCGGCCAGAGTGGCGGTGTCGATCGACCAGCCGGAGATCGGTGCCACCAGCTTGTTCGCGACGCCGGAGACGTTGGGCCGCGCCAGCAGCGGGATCAGGTAGCCGTCGTTGCAGACGAGGTCGTTCATGCGCACGAACAGCGCCGCGCGCTTGACGGGATCCAGTTCCACCTCGGCCGCACGGTAGGTCTTGTCGTATTCCTCGTTGCGCCAGCGCAGCAGGTTCACGCCCAGCCACTTGTTGGCCTTCTCGGCGATCTCCCAGCTGGCGAAGCGCTGCATGTGGCGCTCGGGATCGGGCCGGCCCTGCTGCACGTTGTACATCTGCATGTCGGCGTAGAACTTGCCGTAGGTGTCCGGGTTCGCCACGTCGGAGCTGAAGTAGACGCTGGCCACCACGGTCTTCAGCTCGAGCTCGATGCCGGCCTTCGCGCAGGTCTGCTTGACGATGCCCTGCACCTTCTGGCGCGGCGCGTTGATGCTGGTCTGGTACAGGAACTTGAGCTTCCTGCCGCCCTTCTCGCGCACGCCGTCGGCGCCGCGCTTCCAGCCCGCGCCGTCGAGCAGCGCATTGGCCTTCTCGACACTGAACTCGGCCTTGCGGTTGCCGCTGCGGTAGCGCACGGGGAAGTTCACGAAGTTCGGCGTGGCCATGCCGGCGCGGCCGAAGATGAACTCCTGCACCGCCGCGCGGTCGATCAGCAGGCCCATCGCCTGGCGCACCGCGGGGTCGCTGAAGGCCGGGTGGCGCGTGGAGTGGTGCGAGCGCTCGCCGTTCACGTCCACCGTCGGGTCGCTGCAGTTGAGGTAGATCGCCTCGGTGGCGCCGCTGGCGGCGAAGTTCACGCGGCCCTTGCCGCCGTTCTCCAGGCGCTTGAGCACCTCGTCTTCCACCAGCAGGTTCCAGGCGTGGTCGTACTCGCCGGTCTGCAGCACGGCGCGTGCGGCGCTGGTGGCGTCGCCGCCGCCCTTGACCTCGATGCGGTCGAAGTAGGGCTTGTTGGGCTGGTGGTAGTTCGTGTTGATCTCGCCGCGCAGCATGTCGCCCGGCTTGAAGTCGACGAACTTGTAGGGGCCGGTGCCCACCGGCTTCAGGTTCGCCGGCGCCTCGCGCGACTTCGCGCCGAGGTAGGGCGCGTAGAGGTGCCTGGGGATCATCTGCACCGTGCTGTAGCCGCCCGGCCAGAAGGGCGCGGGCTTGGCGAACACGAAGCGCACGGTGTGCGAGTCGATCTTCTCGACCTTCACGCCTTCGTACTGGCCGCCGGTGACGGCCGCGGTGGCGTCGTCGGTGGCGAACTGGGCGTTGAAGACCACGTCGTCGGCGCTGAAGGGCGCGCCGTCGTGCCAGGTGACACCCTTCTTGAGCTTCCACACCACACTCTTGCCGTCGGCCGCGATGCCGCCGTTCTCGCGGCTCGGCAGCTCGGCGGCCAGCACCGGGATCAGGTTGGCTTCCGCGTCCCAGAAGGCCAGCGGCTCGTGGAAGATGCGCGCGCCTTCCTCGTCCTTCGTGCCTGTTGCGAAGTGCGGGTTCAGCAACGTCGGGCCCTGCCAGTACAGGCAGCGCAGCAGGCCGCCGCCGCCGCGCCGGGTGGGCTTGTAGGTGCTGGCGGGCGTCTGCGCGATGCCGGCGTCCAGCAGCATCAGGCTGGCCATCGGCGCGGCCACGCCAAGCAGGCCCATGCGCGAGAGGAACTCCCGGCGCGGCAGCCGCCCCTCGCGGACCTGCTCGATCCAGCCGCGCAGGCGGCGCTCGTCGCGGCGCATCAGGTTTCCCGGTACCAGTTGTGCAGCGTGGAGAAGTCGAGGTCCCAGCCGGACAGCGTGCACACCAGCTTCAGGTTCGCGCCGCGCACGCGCGGGCGGCTGATCAGCGGGATGATCACGTTGTCCTTCACCGGCAGGTCGTTGAGCTTGATGAACAGCGCCGCGCGCTTCACGGGGTCGAGCTCGGTCTCGGCCATCGCGTAGGTGCGGTCGTACTCCTCGTTGCGCCAGCGCGAGATGTTGCGGCCCAGCCATTTGTTGGCCTTGCTCGACACCTCCCGGGTGAGGTACTGGTCCATGAAGCGCTCGGGGTCGGGCTGCGTCATGGTGGTGGTGTACATCTGCACGTCGGCGTAGAACTTCCCGTAGGTGTCGGGGTTGGCGACGTCGGAGCTGAAGAACACGCTGCCGGTGACGCTCTTCAGTTCGAGCTCGACGCCGGCCTTGCCGCAGGCCTGCTTGATGATCGCCTGGGTCTTCTGGCGCGTGGCGTTGATGCTCGTCTGGTAGACGAACTTCATCTTCCTGCCGCCCTTTTCGCGGATGCCGTCCGAGCCCTTCTTCCAGCCCGCGGCGTCCAGCATCTGGTTGGCCTTGTCGATGTTGAACTCGAACTTGTTGTTGGGCGAGCGGAACTTGGTCGGGAAGTTGACGAAGTTGGCCGTGGCCATGCCGGTGCGGCCGTAGATGAACTCCTGGATGCCCTGGCGGTCGCACAGCAGCGCCATCGCGGCGCGCACCTGGGGGTCGCTGAACGCGAAGTGCGTGGTCTTCACGCTGCTGCGTTCGCCATCCACTTCCGTCACGGGGTCGGTGATGTTGAGCTGGATGAACTCGATGTCGCCGCTCGGCACCACGTAGACCTTGCCCTTGCCGCCGGCCTCCATGCGCTTGAGCACCTCGTCCTCCACCTGCAGGTTCCAGGCGTAGTCGTACTCGCCGGTCTGCAGCACGGCGCGCGCCGCACTCACCGCGTCGCCGCCGCCCTTCATCTCGATGCTGTCGAAGTACGGCCGGTTCGGCATGTGGTAGTTCGTGTTGATCTCGCCGCGCACCACGTCGCCCGGCTTGAACTCGACGAACTTGTAGGGCCCGGTGCCCACCGGCTTCAGGTTGCCCGGTGCCTCGCGCGACTTCGCGCCGACATACGGGCCGAACACGTGCTTCGGGATCACCATGCCCTCGGCCGCCACGAACGCGGTGGCCCAGAACGGCGTGGGCTTGGCGAAGCTCACCTTCACCGTGTGGCTGTCGACCTTGGTGACGACGACGTCGGCCCAGACCTTGTTGGTCACCGCCGCGGTGGCCGGGTCCTTCGCGTACTCCCAGGTGAAGACGCAGTCGTCGGCGGTGAAGGGCTGGCCGTCGTGCCAGGTGACGCCCTTCTTCAGCTTCCAGGTGACGCTCTTGCCGTCGGCGGCCACGCCGCCGTTCTCGCGCGTCGGAATCTCGGCGGCCAGGATGGGCACGAGGTTGCCGTCGTTGTCCCACACCGCCAGCGACTCGTAGAAGATGCGCGAGCCTTCCTGGTCCTTGGTGCCGTTGGCGAAGTGCGGCTGCAGCAGCGTCGTGCCCTGCCACCACAGCACCTTCAGCGCCCCGCCGCCGCCGCGCCTGGTCGGCTTGTATGCGGGCGCGGGCTGGGCGCCGGCCACGCCGGCGTGCATCAGCAGCATCGAGGCCATCGGCGCGGTGAGGCCGAGGCCCACCATCTGCTGGATGAAACCGCGCCGCGGCAGCGCGCCGCTTCGAACGTCCTCGATCCTCTGGCGCAGTTCCTGTTCGTTCATCTCGACTCTCCTGGCGATCTTCGGGCACCCGCTTGGTGCAAATCGGCTGCGATGCTAAGGGGCAAGGCCCGGCCGAGGCATCGGGGGCGCCCCGGGGCGAACCGCGTCCCGGCACTGGGGTTTCGTGCAGCGATACTCGCCGCATGATTCCGAATTCCGATGCACCTCGGGCGCAGCCCTCAGCAAGGCCCGTGCCGCCGGTGGAACTGCGGGCGCCCGACATCTCGCGCTGGCGCGCCGGCAACGGCGGCGCGGACTTCGTCCACGTGTTCGACGGCCCCGAGCCCGGCCCCTGCGTGCTGGTGCAGGCGCTGACGCACGGCAACGAGATCTGCGGCGCGATCGCGCTCGACTGGCTGCTGGCACTGGGCTTCCGGCCGCGGCGCGGCCGCCTGGTGGTGGTGTTCGCCAACGTCGAGGCCTACGCGCGCTTCGACCCCGCCGACCCCTTTCCCTCGCGCTGCGTCGACGAGGACTTCAACCGCGTGTGGGCCGACGCCACGCTGGACGGCCCCCGCGACTCGGTGGAGCTGCGCCGGGCGCGCCTGCTGCGGCCCTTCGTCGACGCGGCCGACTTCGTGCTGGACATCCACAGCATGAGCGAACCCTGCCGCCCGCTGATGGTGTGCGGCACCGCCGACAAGAACGCCGCCTATGCGCGCGAGCTGGGCATGCCGGCCGACCTGCTGCTGGACACCGGGCATCCGGCCGGCCTGCGCGTGGTCGAGCGTGGCGCCTTCAGCGACCCCGCGAGCCCGCGGCGCGCCCTGCTGATCGAGTGCGGCCAGCACTGGGAGAAGGCGGCGGCCGACGTGGCGGTGGACGCGCTGGTGCGCTTCCTCGGACTCACCGGCCTGGCCGCACGCGACTGGGTCGAGGCCCACGTGCGCCTGCCGCTGCCGCCGGCGCAGCGCCTGGTGCGGGTGACGCAGGCCGTGGTGTCGCAGACGCCCGAGTTCCGTTTCCTGGTGCCGACCGAAGGGCTGTCGGTGATTCCCCTGGCCGGCACGCCGATCGCGGTGGACGGCCCGCGCACCATCGTCACGCCCTACGACCGGACGGTGCTGGTGATGCCCGGCACGCGCAACCTGAAGCCCGGCGGCACCGCGGTGCGGCTGGGCCGCTTCGAGGACTGAAGCTTCAGTCGGCCCCGCGCAGCAGCAGCCGCACGAGCTGGATGCGGGCGCCGCCACCGGCCACCGGCTCCACCGCCACCATGCGCACGCCGCCCGGCAGCGCCAGCTTGTAGACGAAGCCGCCGGGCTTGGCGCGGTCCTTGCCGCAGCGCATCAGCTTGCCGTCGCCGTCGGCCTCGGCCGGCGGCGGCTCGGTCGTGGTGTCGCGGCTGCAGTCGACGACGCGGCCCTGCCGCGCCATCGCCTCGCGGTAGAAGCGCGCCACCGCCTCGACGCTGTCGCCGCTGCGCAGCTTCAGCGCGCGCAGGTCCATGCCGAACGAGCCACCCCAGAGGCTGATGGACGCGCCTTCACCGCTGTCGCCGTCGCGCTCGCGCTCGGGCACCGCGCCGGGGTAGATCGGCAGGCCCAGCTCGGCGGCGCTGGTGCGCGGCTGCACCGAGAGTCCGGCGCTGAAGCCCTCGTCGGCCGCGCGCGCCGCGCCGCCGCCGAGGAGGAGCGCCAGTGCCAGCAGCGGCACGGCGGGGCGGAACGGGGTGGTCGTCATCGCGGCTCCTGGAAACTGGTGCCACGGTAGGCGCCGGCCCGTGCCGCTGCCAGCGACGTGCGACAGCCTGCGCCGCGCGACGGACAGGCTGCAGGCCGGCTCAGACGATGCGGTCGCTCGGCTGCGTGATCTTGCGCATCGGCTCGAAGCGGCCGCCCGTGACCATCAGCGGGTGCGCGGCGTCGCCGCCGTCCCAGCGCGGGTCGTCGATGCCCTCGAACACCTCGCGCAGGCGCTGGCCCCAGGTGCTGTGGATCATCTGGAAATACGGGTTGCCGTCGTCGATGCAGACGTGTTCGTTGCTCTGCAGGGCCCCTTCGCGGTAGACCAGCAGGTCCAGCGGCAGGCCGACGCTGAGGTTGGACTTGAGCGTGCTGTCCATCGACACCAGCGCGCACTTGGCGGCTTCGTCCAGCGGCGTGCCGGGGGTCAGCACGCGGTCGAGGATGGGCTTGCCGTACTTGCTTTCGCCGACCTGGAAGAAGCAGGTCTCGCGCGTGGCCTCGATGAAGTTGCCGGCCGAGTAGACGAGGAACAGCCGCATCGCCTCGCCCTTGATCTGGCCGCCGAAGATCATGCTGGCATTGAAGTCCACGCCGGCCTGCTTCAGCGACGGGCCGTCCTGGTCGTAGACGCGGCGCACGGTGCTGCCCAGCACGCGGGCGGCGTCGAACATGCTGGGCGCGTTCCACAGCGTCAGCGGCTCGGGGCCGCCGTCGTCGAGCTTCTCCACCTGCAGCAGCTCGCGCACGCTCTGGCTGATGCTCAGGTTGCCGGCCGACAGCATCACCATGAAGCGGTCGCCCGGCTTCTCGTAGATCATCATCTTGCGGAAGGTGCTGATCGCGTCCAGGCCCGCGTTGGTGCGCGAATCCGAGAGGAACACGAGGCCGGCGTTGAGGCGGATGCCGACGCAGTAGGTCATGGCGGGGGCGGCAGTGGCGGAAGCCCGCAAGGGTAGCAGGGCCGCTTCACTCGTCCCAGCGGAAGCGCGCCCAGGCCAGCGCACCGAAGGCGGCGCTGAAGGCCAGCATCACGCCCACCGGGGCCCAGGCGGCGGCCAGCGGCAGGCCGCGCCAGGTCATCGCGTCCAGGCCTTCCACGGCCCAGTGCGTCGGGGTCCAGGCCGACAGCACCTGCAGCCAGGGCGGGAACACGAACGAAGGCACCCAGGCACCGCCCAGCATCACCAGCAGCAGCGTGGCCAGGATGGCCAGGCCGCGCGTGGCCTCGGGCGTGCGGCCGAGCGCGGCCACCATCAGCCCGAAGGTGGCGGTGAGCAGCGCGAAGGCCGCCAGCATCAGCACGAAGCCGAGCGCGCTGCCCAGGATGCGCACGCCGAAGGCGGCCATCGCCACCGCCCACACCACGGAGAAGACGCCGAAGGCGATCAGCGCGCAGCTGGCCACGCGGCTGGCCACCAGCTGGCCGCGGGTCAGCGGCGAGGCACGCAGGCGCTGCCACAGGCCCATGCGGCGCATCGCCAGCAGCGCGATGCCCATGTCCACGCCCATCATCAGGATGAACTGCACGCCCATGCCGGCGAACGAGTGCGCGTAGCCGTTGTAGCCGGCGCTCGGCCCTTCGGCACGCGCTTCCACCTCGCGGGTCTCGAAGGGCAGGCCCAGGCCGCCGGCCAGCGGCGAGCTGGCGGCCTGCTGCGGGCTGCTGGCCGCGCGCTCCTGCACGCGGGCGATGCTCTCGAACATCGTCAGCAGCTCGGCGCGCTCGCCGGCGGGCAGCGTGGCGCTGGTCTCGACCTGGCGCCGCGCGTCGGCCAGGGCCGGGCTGTTGGCGCTGAACGCGCCCTGGCTCACCGGCTGCATCACGTGCTGCGCCAGCAGCCCGCGCACCAGCCCCAGCACCATCGTCTGCGACGGGTCGTAGATGAGGGTCAGCTCCGGCTTCTTGCCGCCGCCGAACAGCGCGCGCGAGGCCTGGCTGCCGAAGCCCGCCGGCAGCACGATGGCGGCGCGCTGGCGTCCGGCGCGCACCTCGGCGGTGGCGGCCGGCTCGTCCAGCAGGCTGATCTTCAGCGTGGTGTCGGCCTGCAGGCGCGCCAGCACCTTCGCCGAGAGCTCGCTGCGGTCCAGGTCGACCACGGCCAGCGGGATGTCGGCCGGCTTCGACGGCCGGCTGCCGAACAGGCTGCCGAAGAAGGCGGCGATCACGACCGGCGCGACCAGGCTCATCAGCAGCGCGCGGCGGTTGGTCAGGAACAGGCGCAGGTCGGCGCGCAGCAGGGCCAGGATGGCAGCCATCGCTTCAGTCCCTCAGCTGGCGGCCCGTCAGGGCCAGGAAGACATCCTCGAGCGTCGCGTCGATGGTGACGGCCTCGACGCGGCGCACGCCGGGCAGCGCCTGCAGCGCCTGCAGGGTGGCCGGATCCGGTTCGCCGTCGACCTCGAGCGCCAGCGTCTGTTTCGCCGGCAGGCGCCGCTTCAGCTCGGCCAGCGTGCCCTCGGCCACCACGCGGCCGTGGTCCACGATCACCACGCGGTCGGCCAGCCGTTCCACCTCTTCCATGTAGTGCGTGGTGTAGACCAGCGCCTTGCCGGCGGCCTTCAGCGCCGCCAGCGTCTCGAAGATCGCATTGCGGCTCTGCGGGTCGACGCCGGCGGTGGGCTCGTCGAGCAGCAGCAGGTCGGGGTCGTGCACCAGGGCGCAGGCGATGTTCAGGCGCCGCTTCATGCCGCCGCTGAAGCTCGTCGGCTTGTCGCCGGCGCGGTCGGCCAGGCCGACGATGGCCAGCACCTCGGCCGTGCGGCGGCGCAGCGCGTCGCCCGCCAGGCCGTACAGCGCGCCGAAGGTCTCCACGTTCAGGCGCGCCGGCAGGTCCTCGAACAGCGCCAGGTCCTGCGGCACCAGCCCGATGCGGCGCTTGGCGGCGGCCGCGTCCTGCGCCAGCAGCGTGCCGCCCAGCCACACCTGGCCGGCGTCGGGCGGCGTGATGCCGCAGATCATCGAGATCGTCGTCGACTTGCCGGCGCCGTTGGGGCCCAGCAGGCCCAGCAGCTCGCCCGGGCGCACCTGCAGCGAGACGTCGTGCACCGCCACGCGTTCGCCGTAGCGCTTGCGCAGGCCCGCGGCCTTCAGGATCTCGGTCATCGCCACCCTCGTGAAGAAACGTGCAGGGATGCTAGGGGTACCGGCCCGCGTGGCCGCACGCGATCCGACGAAGCGCCGCCGCGCGGCGCGAATCGACGCCAGCCCGCGTCAGCCGAGGAGGCCGCGCAGCCGGTAGAGCGCCTCCAGCGCCTCGCGCGGGCTCAGGGCGTCGGGGTTGACGGCCGCCAGCGCGCGTTCCACGGCCGACGGCTCGGGAACCGGCGCGGCCGGCGGCGGCGCGAACAGGTCCACCTGCGCCGCGCCGGCCTGGGCGCGCGCTTCCAGCGCCTCCAGCGCCGCGCGCGCCTGGCGCAGCACCGGCGCCGGCATGCCGGCCAGGCGCGCCACCTGCACGCCGTAGCTGCGGCTCGCCGGCCCGGGCTCCAGCTGGTGCAGGAACACGATGTCGTGGCCGTTCTCCACCGCGCCCACGTGCAGGTTGATCGCGCGTTCGTGCTTCACCGGGAACTCGGTCAGCTCGAAGTAGTGCGTGGCGAAGAGCGTGAAGCTCCGGTTGCGGTCGTGCAGCTGCGTCGCGATGGCGCCGGCCAGCGCCAGCCCGTCGAAGGTGCTGGTGCCGCGCCCGATCTCGTCCATCAGCACCAGGCTGTGCTCGGTGGCGCCATGCACGATGGCCGCGGCTTCCGTCATCTCCAGCATGAAGGTCGACTGCGCGTTGGCCAGGTCATCGGCGGCGCCGATGCGGGTGTGGATGGCGTCGATGGGCCCGAGCCGGCAGGCCGTGGCCGGCACGTAGGAGCCCATGGCGGCCAGCAGCACCGCGATGGCCACCTGGCGCATGAAGGTGCTCTTGCCGCCCATGTTGGGGCCGGTGATCACGAGCATGCGGGTCTTGGCGTCGAGCCGGCAGTGGTTGGCGATGAACGCACCGCCGCCGGTCTCGGCCAGGCGCGCCTCCACCACCGGGTGGCGGCCGGCCTCGATCTCGATGCAGGGGTAGGGCACGAACTCCGGCCGGCACCAGTTCAGCGTGACCGCGCGCTCGGCCAGCGCGGCCAGCGCGTCCAGCGCCGCCAGCGAACGCGCCAGCGCCTGCAGCACCGGCAGGTGCTGCTGCAGGGCATCGAGCAGCTGCTCGTAGAGCCACTTCTCGCGCGCCAGCGCGCGCTCCTGGGCCGACAGCGCCTTGTCCTCGAAGGCCTTCAGCTCGGGGGTTATGTAGCGCTCGGCGTTCTTCAGCGTCTGGCGGCGCTGGTAGTCCGAGGGCACCTTGTCGATGCCCGACTGCGTGACCTCGATGTAGAAGCCGTGCACCTTGTTGAACTGCACGCGCAGGTTGCCGATGCCGGTGCGCGCGCGCTCGCGCTGCTCCAGGTCGAGCAGGTAGGCGTCGCAGTTCTGGCTGATGCCGCGCAGCTCGTCGAGCTCGGCATCGAAGCCCGGCGCGATGACGCCGCCGTCGCGCAGCAGCACCGCGGGTTCCTCGGCGACGGCCTGCAGCGTGTGCGCCAGTTCGGGGCCCGGGGCCAGCGCCGCATGCAGTCGCTCGAGCAGCGGCGTGCCTGGCGGCGCGCGCTCGCGCAGCGCCGGCAGCGCGGCCAGCGTCAGGCGCAGGCCCGCCAGCTCGCGCGGCCGCACCTGGCGCAGCGCGGTGCGCGAGGTGATGCGTTCGACGTCGCTGATGCCGCGCAGCGCGTCGCGCAGCGGCTCGAAGCCGTGCTCGATGAGCCGGGCGATAGCCTCGTGGCGCTCGGCGGCGGGGGCGCGGTCGCGCGCCGGGTGCGTGAGCCAGTGGCGCAGCAGCCGGCTGCCCATGCCGCTGCGGCAGCTGTCCAGCAGGCTCAGCAGCGTGGGCGCGTCCTCGCCGCGCAGGGTCTGCACCAGCTCCAGGTTGCGGTGCGTGGCCGGCGGCAGGTCCAGCAGCGCGCCGCTGCGTTCCACCTGCAGCGTGCGCACGTGGGCCAGCGCCTGGCCCTGCGTGTGCTCGGCGAAGCTCAGCAGCGCCGCGGCCGCGGCGTGGGCGCAGGCCAGGTCCTGCGCATTGAAGCCCGCCAGCGAGGCCACCTGCAGCTGCTCGCGCAGCTTGCGTTCACCCAAGGCGGCGTCGAACTGCCAGGCCGGGCGCGCGGTGCGGGCGCAGCGCGCCTGCAGCAGCGGCTCCGCCAGCGTCTGGCCGTCGTGCAGCACTTCGGCGGGCGCCAGGCGCGCCAGCCAGGTGGCGAGCTCGCGCTCGCTGCATTCGGTGAGGCCGAGCTGGCCGCTGGACAGCCCCAGCCAGGCCAGGCCCCAGGTGGCGCGTGTCCGGTGCACCGCCAGCAGCAGCGTGTCGGCGCGCTCGGCCATCAGCTCGCTGTCGGTCACGGTGCCCGGCGTCACCACGCGCGTCACCTTGCGCTCGACCGGACCCTTCGCGGTCGCCACGTCGCCCACCTGCTCGGCCACCGCCACCGCCTCGCCGAGCCGGATCAGGCGCGACAGGTAGTTCTCGACGGCATGCACCGGCACGCCGGCCATCACCACCGGCTCGCCGGCGCTCATGCCGCGCTGCGTCAGCGTGACGTCCAGCAGCCGGTTGGCCTTGCGGGCGTCGTCGTAGAAGAGCTCGTAGAAGTCGCCCATCCGGAAGAAGACGAGCGTCTCGGGGAACTCGGCCTTGATGCGCAGGTACTGCTGCATCACGGCGGTGTGGCTGGACAGCGCGGCTGCGCTCACTGCGGACTCTGCTCTCGGTGTTCGATCGGCCGCGATTGTGACCGAGCGACTCCGCGAGCCGGGCGCCCTAGGTGGCCGGTACGCTTTCGGTCAGTGCATCGTGCCAGCCGTCGACATCGTCGTGGCCGATGCCGAGCCAGCCCAGCGCCGCGCCCTGGAACTGCGCCCACTCCGGTTCCGGCGCCAGGCCGTTGCGCCGTGCCACCAGCATGTCGGCCACCAGCACGGCGGCCAGCAGCGTCTGCACCTCGGGTTCGATGTGGCGGCTGCCCAGCGACTCCAGGCTGTGGTGCAGGCGCACCGCCGCCACCACCGCCGGCGCCAGGTTCCAGCAGCGCACGGTGAGCGCGCCGGCCACCGCGTGGTCGGTGCGGTGGTTGGCGTTCTCGGTCTCGACGAAGCTGCGGTCGCGCCGGGCGCGGCCTTCCACCATCGTGCCGGCGTAGCCGCGGAAGCTCTGCATCAGCACCGGCTGCCCGACATGGCAGAACAGGCCGACGCTGTACGCCAGCTCGGGCGAGAGTCCCGGCAGCTGGCCGGCGATCCAGGCCATGGTCTCGGCGCGCTGCGTCGAGTGGTCCCAGAAGCCGCTCAGCAGCGGGCTGCGCACGGGGATCGCATGGCGCACCAGGAAGGCGCGCATCAGCTCGCCGGTGCGGCGCAGGCCGAGCCGGTTCATGGCCTGGCCGGCCGAGGCCACCGGCGGGGTGCCGGCGAAGAGCGCCCCGTTGGCGTGGCGCACCAGGGTGGCGGTCATCGCCACGTCGGCGTTGGCGATGCGCGCCACCTCGCCGAGGTCGGGCTCGTCGGCCTTCATCACCTGCTCCAGCCGCGTCAGCAGCTCGGGGCAGGGCGGCACGACGATCTGCGTCAGCGGGCCCTGGCGGCGGGCCTGGTCGATCTCGAGTTCGATCTCCGCGATGCGGCCGCGGGGGGGCGATGGGGGCATGGGGGCGACGGAGTGGCGGAGGGCGTCCGTCGGTTATCGGCCGCCGCGCACCCGGCTTGAGGGGCCCGACGCGAACCCGTGAGACGATTCCGCGATGTATCCGATCGACCTGTCCGCCTCCGCCCCGCTCCGCCGCCGCAGCGTGGTGCTCGGCGCCTTCGCCTCGGCCGGCCTTGCGGCCTGCGCCACGCCGGAACGCGGCGCCGCGCCGAACGCGGCGCGCCCCACCATCTCCCGCATCGAGATCCCCGGCGACCCGCGCTTCGTCGCGCTGGCGCGCGAGGTGCTCGCGCTGCAGTCGGCGGTGACGCCGGACTTCGCCGCCCAGTCGGGCCTGATCGACGACGCGCTCGCCGCGCCTTCGTTCACGCCGGCGCGCGTGGCCGAGCGTGCCGCGCGCCTGCGCGCCGCGATCGGCGGCCTGCGTGCGCTGCCGTGGCGCGACTGGGACGTCGAGCGCCAGATCGACCTGCGCTGGACCGGCGCCAACGCCGAGCGCCTGCTACACGAGCTGACGGTGGAACGGCTGTACCTGCACCGGCCCGCGGCCTGGCTGGAGCCGCTGGGCAACACCTATATCAACCTGCTGACCTGGGCGCCGCAGCGCAGCGATGCCTTCGACGCGGTGACGGCCGGCGTGCCCGCCGCGGTGGCCGAGATGGAGGCGCTGTGCCAGCCGACGCAGGTGGACGCGAAGGTGGCGCTGGGCGTGCTGGACGGCATCGTCGCGGTGCTGCGCAGCATCCGCCCGGCCGGCGCGGACGCCGCCGTCGCCGCGCTGCAGCGCTACCGCGGCGCGCTCGAAACGCTGAAGTCCGCCGAGCCCTACCGCGTGGTCGGCGAGGCGGCCTATGCCTGGCGCCTGCAGCGCGCCGCGCTGCTGCCGTGGGGGCCGCAGGACCTGCTGCGCCTGGCCGAGCGCCGGCTGGCCGAGGTGGATGCCGAACTGGCGCAGCTGGCGCCGCAGCTGCCTGCGCTGCCCGACTTCGCGCAGCCGCTGCCCGAGCCGCTGGAGCAGGCGGCACAGCAGCTCGACCAGGCCTCGCTGCTGCGCCTGTACGACGCGATCCAGCAGCGCCTGCGCGCCCACATCGAGCGCACCGGTTTCCTCACCATCCCGGCCGGCGTGGGCCCGGTGCGCACCCGCGTGACACCCGACGCGATGGTGCCGCTCACCGGCGACGGCGGCAGCATGAACCCGCCGCCGCCCTACATCGCCGACGACACCGGCTGGTGGAACGTGGAGCACCACAACCCCGCGATGCCGCTGCCCGAGCGCCGGCGCCGCGTGTGGAACGCGATGCGCGCCGAGCAGGTGGGCATGGGCCCGTATGCCGTGCACGAGGGCCTGCCGGGCCACCACCTGCAGCTGGCGATCGCGCGGCTGAACCCGAACCCGCTGCGCAACGTGTTCGCCGACGCGGTGCAGAACGAGGGCTGGGCTCTGTATGCCGAGCAGCTGATGTGGGAGCAGGGCGGCCTGGGTCCCACGCCGCAGGCGCGCGCGGCGATGCTGCGCAGCTGGCGCGGCCGCATCCGCCGCGTGTTCTACGACGTCAACGTCGCCACCGGCCGCTGGACGCTGCAGCAGGCCGCCGACTGGCGGTTGCAGGTGGCCGAAGGCAAGGGCCGCATCGACCCCGAGATCCAGCGCACGGTGAACTGGCCGGCGCAGCTGATGTGCTACTTCACCGGCAAGGAGCAGATCCTGGCGCTGAAGGCTGACTGCCGCGTGCGCTGGGCCGGCGGCTTCAGCGAGCGGCGCTTCAACGACGAGCTGCTGGCCCTGGGTTCGGTGCCCTACGTGTTCGCGCGCGCGAAGATGCTGGGCGAGCCGGTGCCGGGCCTCTGAAGCGGCGTGTCAGTGCGCGGGCGCGGGCAGCTGGAAGTCCAGCGCCGCGGCCTTCGTGGTGCCGTGGCGGCGGTCGGGGTACTCGAGCCACTTCATCGCCAGGTTCAGGTCGGCGATGACCGCCGCGGCCTCGATCGTCGGCCCGCCTTCGAGCGCCATCGTCTCGGTGGTGTGCGCGTCGCTCACCAGCGTGAGGTCGTAGCCGCGGTCGAGCGCGCCGTAGGCGGTGGCGCGGATGCACCAGTTGGTGGCCGCGCCGGCCAGCACGATGTGCGTGGCACCCAGCTGCGCCAGCACCGCGTCGAGCTCGGTGGCCTCGAACGACGAGTTGTAGCGCTTGTGGATGCGCATCTCGCCCGGCGCGGGCACCAGCTCGGGCACCCACTGCCAGGCCGGGCCGCCGGTGGGCAGCTCGTGGTTGGTGTGCTGCACCCAGATCACCGGCACGCCGATCCGGCGCGCGCGCTCGACGGCGAGCGCGACGTTGCCGATCACGCGCGCGGCGTCCCAGGCCTGCGCCATCACGCCGACCTGCACGTCGACGACCAGGAGAACGGCCTTGTGGCCGGAGCGTATGGTGGCCATGGTTCCTTTCAGCAGCTGCCGATCACGTAGAAGTTGGGTCCGGTCTGTTTCAGCGTCGTCGTGACGAACACGTTCCACAGGCCCATGTTCTGGTTCGACCCGTTGGCGAGCGCGAAACCGCCGCTCACGTGCGCGCGGCCGGCGGTGGTGTGGGCGTAGTTCGACGCCGTGAAGCACACCGCCGGCGGGCTGCCGGTGGTGGTGCCGACTGCGGGCGCCGAGAGTGCGCCCTGCAGGCCGCCGGCGTCCACCGCGGCCACGGTCCAGCTGTAGGTGGTGGCGGGGGCGAGGCCGCTGTCGGTGAAGCTGGTGCCGGCGACGGTGGCCGGGTTCACCTTCGTGCCGCCGCGGTAGACGTTGTAGCCCGCGGCGCCGCTCACCGCGCCCCAGCCGATCACCATGCTGCTGCCGGTGGCGCCCGAGGTGGTGACGCTGGCCGGCGCGGGCAGCGCGCCGCCACCGCCGCCGCCGGTGGAGCCCGACGCCAGCCGGTCCACCATCGCCTTGATCGCCGCCACCTGCGTGCCCGCGCGCTGCGCGAAGTTGCCGCCGTACCAGCCCACCCAGTCCCAGCAGCCGTTGGGGTTCGGCAGCGAGCCGCTGGCGGCGGTGGAGCGGCTGGTGCTGTCGGGCCTGGCCTGCGGGAACAGCACGACGATGCGGTTGGTGTCGGCCCAGCGCGTGTAGCCGGTGGTCTTCGCGAAGCGGTCGCCGATGGCCGCGCTGTGCTGCTGGCAGCCGTGCAGCGCCACGTGCAGCCGGCACGAGGCGCCGGCGGCGCAGTCGGCCGGCACGTAGACGTAGCCGGTGGCGGCCATGCCGGGGTTGCCCGCGCTGTACGGACCTTGCTCGAACTCGATCTGGTTGGCGGCCGCGGGCGCGTTGTTGCGCGGGTTCAGCGTGCCGTAGAACTTCGACAGCGCCGCGCCCGCGCCGTCGTAGCCGCAGTTGCTGATGTAGGGCGAGGCCGAGCTGCCGCAGGCGTTGTTGCCGGCGCTGTCGAAGTCGGTGGGGAAGGTGTGCGCGGCGCCGCTGCGCTGCACGTAGGCGAGGTTGGCGGCCGCGACGCCGTTGGCCTGGTACTGGGTGTTCACGCCGTTCATCGGGTTCGGGCCGACCGTGAAGTCGCTGGTGCCGACGAACAGGAACACCTTCTGCGCCGCGACGTTGGCCTTGTCGTCGATCGCGGTGCCGCTCCAGTTGTTGATGTCGGCCTGCATCGTGTTCAGCATGGCGCTGCTGATGGTGGCGCCGTACATGCAGGCCGTGTAGTTGCTGTGCCCGGCGCACATGTAGGGCCCGGCGGCGAACACGCCCACGCCCTTGAAGGTGGCCGAGTGCGCGTAGCCCAGCTGGTTGGCCATGAAGCCGCCGGACGACAGCCCAGAGACCGTGATCTGGGCCTTGTCGATGTTCAGCGCCGGCAGCGTGGCGGCCGCCTGCACGGTGCCCGCGGCCGCCAGCAGCGCGGCGAGCAGCGTCGCCTTCATGACGCGGCCTTGAGCCGGCGAATGTCCTCCATCTGGCTCTCAAAGGCCCACAGCGTCTTCTTCTCGTCGTCGTTCAGCACGGCCGGGTCCACGTGCTTCAGCAGCACCTGCAGCGCCTCGCCGATGCGGCCGAGCTGGCGGCCGTAGCTGCCCACTTCGTCCAGGATCTGGCGTTCGAGCGCGGGATCGCTGCTCTTGCCGAGGTTGATGTTGACCAGGCCGAACTGGCCGCCCACCGAGCTGAGGACCCAGCTCCAGGGGTTGATCGACTGCAGCACGTCGCCGGACAGGGGCAGGCGGACATCGGGCACGGGCGCTCTCCTGGACGTCAAGGTGTGCGCATGATCGCCGATCCGGCCGGCGCCCGTTCCACCCCCATGCACGCCGCCAGCAGGGGCACGCGGCGCACCGCCACGAACACCAGCACGCAGCCGGCGGCGGTGAGGGTCACCAGCAGCGCGGCCTCCAGGCCCTGATGCAGGCCCTGCCGCGCCAGCCACGGCGCCGCGACGACGATGATCGTCTGGTGCGCGATGTAGAACGGGAACACCGCCTGCGTCAGCCAGCGGCGCGTGCCAGGCCATGGGCCGTCGCGTCCGGCCAGGTGCAGCCGGGCGAAGCCGAGCGCCGCGACGATCGGCGCCCACTGGCGCCACGCGTTCACGGCGCGCAGCGCCATCACCAGCGCGTCGGGGGCGTCGTCGCGGCCGTCGAGCCAGCGCCACATCGCGATCATGAAGAGCTGCGCCGCCACCGCGCTGCCCACGGCCCACCAGCGCAGCCGCACCGCGGCGGCCCAGGCGCCGTGGCGGTCGTCGCGCTGGCCGAAGAGCGCGGCGCCGACCACGAACACCGCGAGGTACAGGCCGTGGTTGTAGAAGTCGTGCACCAGGTCGTTGCTCGGCGGGAAGGCGTTCAGCAGCTGCTGCCGCAGCAGGGCCAGCAGCAGCCACGGCACCCACAGCAGCCGCGCGCCGCGCGTGACTTCGGCCCAGCGCGCGTGCTGCGTCCACCCGCCGGCGCCGCGCCACAGCCACGCCGCCAGCAGCGTGTACAGCCACAGGTAGACCACGAACCAGAGGTGGTTCCAGGTCGGCAGGTCCAGGCAGCGGCCGTCGCGGCAGAAGCCGTGGTAGGCCTGGAAGTAGAGCCGCAGGAAGTCGAGGTAGCCGCCGCCGTAGCCGAACTGCTCGCCCACCTGCATCCAGGCCTGCGGCGGCACGACCACGGCCATCCCGAACAGGATGGGTGGCAGCAGGCGGCGCGTGCGAGCGGCGGCGATGCGGCGCCCGCCCGCCGGGCCCACCAGCAGCGACAGCGCGGCGCCCGAGATCAGGAACAGCAGCGGCAGCCGCCAGGGGTTGAGCCACTGCATCCAGGTTTCCAGCGCCGGCACCGGGTGCGGCGTCTTCACGTGCCACGGCCAGCGCACGTAGTACATGCCCACGTGGTAGAGGATCAGCAGGCCGAAGGCGATGATGCGCAGCCAGTCCAGTTCGGTGAGGCGGCGCGGCGGAGTCGGGGAGGTGTCGTTCATGGCCGCACGCTGCGGCCGCGCGGCCCGCGGCGGATGGCGAAGTGACGAGCCGCGGCCCGCCGGTGACCGGCCGCGGCGGCTCCGGGACCAGATCCGCGCTGCCTACACTCGCGGCCGTGCCGTCCGCCCCGCCACCCCCGCCCGCCGACCCCGCCCACCAGCGCCTGCAGCGCTACCTGGCGCACCGGCGTCCCTTCGAAGTGGCGGCCTGGGTGCTGGCCTGCTGCACGCAGATCGCCGCCAACACCACGACCACCTGGTTGGATGTCAGGCGCAACCAGCTCGACTACCGCTGGTGGGAGGTGGCGAGCTGGGAGCTCAGCAGCAACGGGGTCTGGCTGGCACTGGTGCCGCTGATCCTGGCGGCGCTGGCGCGCTGGCCGCTGCACTGGGGGCTGCTGCGCCGCAACCTGCCGCGTCACGTGGCCGCCAGCCTCGCGGTCAGCGTGCTGCACGTGCTGGCGATGGTGGCGATCCGCAAGGCCATCTACGCCAGCCAGGGCGCGCGCTACGACTTCGGCAACTGGTGGGTCGAGTGGCCCTACGAGGCGCTGAAGGACGTGCGCACCTATGCGCTGGTGGTGGCCATCGCCGCCGGTTACCGCTTGCTGCTGTGGCGGCTGCAGGGCGAAGCCAGCCTGCTGCAGCCGCCCGACGAGCCGGCCGCGCCCGAACCCGCGCCAGCGCCGCCCGGCGAAGCGCCCGAGCGCTTCCTGGTGCGCAAGCTCGGCAAGGAGTTCCTGCTGCCCACCGACGAGGTGGAATGGGTGCAGGCCTGCGGCAACTACGTCAACCTGCACCGCCGCGGCCACGACTATCCGCTGCGCTCGACGCTGGCCGCCATCGAGAAGCGGCTGGACGCCCGCTTCGTGCGCGTGCACCGCAGCTACCTGGTGAACCTGGCGCAGGTCGACGCCATCGAGCCCACCGAGGCCGGCGATGCCCGCGTGCGCATGAAGGACGGCTCGGCCGTGCCCTGCAGCCGCACCTACCTGGAGACGCTGCGCCAGCGCCTGCGCTGACGCATCATCGCGGGATGATCTTTCGCCAACTCTTCGAGCCGCTGTCGTCCACCTACACCTACCTGCTGGGCTGCGAGGCCACCGGCCAGGCGGTGCTGGTGGATCCGGTGGTCAACAGCATCGGGCGCGACCTCGCGGAGATCCAGGCGCTGGGCCTCGTGCTCGCCTGCACGATCGACACCCACATCCACGCCGACCACATCACCGGCGCGCTGCACCTGAAGGAGCTCACCGGCTGCCGCATCGGGGCGCCTGCGCTGGAGCGCCTGCCCTGCGCCGACGTGGGCCTCGAGGAAGGCGTGCCGTTCGAGCTGGGCAGCCTGCGCATCGAGCCGCTGCACACGCCGGGCCACACCAGCGGCCACTTCGCCTACCGCCTGCCCGACCGCGTGCTCACCGGCGACGCGCTGCTGATCGAGGGCTGCGGCCGCACCGACTTCCAGGGCGGCGATGCGCGCGATCTCTACGCCAGCGTGACGGCCAAGCTGTTCACGCTGCCGGAGGACTGCCTCGTCTACCCCGGGCACGACTACCAGGGCCGGCGCGTCTCGTCGATCGGGCAGGAGAAGGCGCGCAACCCGCGGCTCGGGCAGGGGCGCACGCTGCAGGAGTTCGAGGCCATCATGGCCGCGCTGAAGCTGCCGTACCCCCGCTTCATCGACCACGCCGTGCCCGGCAACCGCGCCTGCGGCGTGTGCCCGACCGGCCTGCCCGACGAACTGCAGGCCTACTGCGGCCGCATGACCGAGAGCCCGCAGGGCTGAATCAGGGCTGCGCCTTGCGGATGCGCGTCGGCGCCTTCTTCGGCGCCGGTGCCGCCGCGGCGACGAAAGCCTCGGTCGCGTCTTCCTCGGCTGGCGCGGCCGCGGCGGCCGGCTCGTCCTTGATCACGCGCGTATAGGGCGCGAGCAGCTGCACCAGCTGGCCGTAGATCTTCGGGTTGCCGGCCACCGCCTCGCGCTGGTACAGGAAGTCGCTCTCGCCGGTGAAGTTGCCGATCAGGCCACCGGCTTCCGTGATCATCAGCGAGCCGGCGGCGGCGTCCCAGGGCTGCAGGCCGGTCTCGAAGAAGCCGTCGTAGTAGCCGGCGGCCACGTAGCAGAGGTCCAGCGCGGCGGCGCCGGGGCGGCGCAGGCCGGCGCAGCTCTGCATCACCTCCTCGAACATCTTCACGTAGCGCTTGAAGTTGTCGCCCTTGCGGAACGGGAAGCCGGTGCCGATCAGCGCGTCCGAGAGCCGCGTGCGCTTGCTCACGCGCAGCCGGCGGTCGTTGAGGTAGGCGCCGCGACCCTTGCTGGCGTAGAACAGGTCGTTGCGCGTGGGGTCGTAGACCACGGCCTGCTGCACCACGCCGCGGTGGGCGAGCGCGATGCTCACCGCATAGACCGGGAAGCCGTGCAGGAAGTTGGTGGTGCCGTCGAGCGGATCGATGATCCACACGAACTCGCTGTTCTTCGCGCCGTGCTCGCGGCCCGACTCCTCGGCCAGGATGCCGTGGCCGGGGTAGGCCTCCAGCAGGGTGGCGATGATGACCTCCTCGGCCGCGCGGTCGACCTCGCTGACGAAGTCGTTCGGGCCCTTCACGCCCACCTTCAGCACTTCCAGGTCGAGCGCGGCACGGTTGATGATGGAACCCGCGCTGCGTGCCGCCTTCACGGCGATGTTGAGCATGGGGTGCAGGGCTTGCGACATGGATGGCTTCGAAGGGGGTAAAGAGCAGCGGGCGAGAATGCGGGCCCGCGAAGAGAGCCTGATTTTAGATGAGCACCCGCTTCGTGCTGATGCACACGAGCCACGCCGGCAACGTCGGCGCGGCCGCGCGCGCGATGAAGGTGATGGGTTTCTCGGATCTGGTGCTGGTGCAGCCGCGCTTCGCCGACGTGCAGCAGCACGAGGAAGCGCTGGCGATGGCCAGCGGCGCCACCGAGGTGCTGGCCGGCGCCCGCGTGGTGGCCACGCTCGACGAGGCACTCGACGGCATGCACCACGCCTGTGCCACCGCGATGACGCCGCGCGACTTCGGCCCGCCTACCTTCGCGCCGCGCGAACACTTCTCCGGGCTGGCCGCCAGCGGGCAGCACGTCGCCTTCGTCTTCGGCCCAGAACGCACGGGACTTTCGAACGACGACGTCTACCGCTGCCACGCCTGCCTCTCGATTCCCGCGCACCCCGACTACGGTTCGCTGAATCTCGCCCAGGCGGTGCAGCTGATCGCCTACGACTGGCGCCAGGCGCTGGGCGGCTACGAGGTCGTCGAGCGCACCGCGCCGCGCGAACTGGCCGATGCGGCGGCCGTGGCCGGGCTGCTGGCGCACTGGGAAGAGGCGCTGGTGCAGATCGGTTTCCTGGACCCCGCCGCGCCGAAGAAGCTCATGCCGCGGCTGAACCAGCTCTTCAACCGTGCGCAGCTGGGTGCCGACGAGGTGCACATCCTGCGCGGCATCGCCCGCGCCATGGTCGCGCCGCGGCGCCCCGAGCAGGATTGAATCGCCCCCGCTACACTGCACCGCACCATGCTGAATCGCCTGCGCGAAGACATCGCCTGCATCCTGGAACGCGACCCGGCCGCGCGCTCGGTGCTGGAGGTGCTGACGTGTTACCCGGGCCTGCACGCCCTGGTGCTGCACCGGCGGGCCAAGTGGTGCTGGAACCACGGCCTGCGCTGGCTGGCGCGCTTCATCTCGCACGTCGGCCGCTTCCTCACCGGCATCGAGATCCACCCCGGCGCCACCATTGGCCGCCGCGTGTTCATCGACCACGGCATGGGCGTGGTGGTGGGCGAGACGGCCGAGATCGGCGACGAGTGCACCATCTACCAGGGCGTCACCTTGGGCGGCACTTCGCTGGAGAAGGGCGCCAAGCGGCACCCGACGCTGGGCAAGGGCGTGATCGTCGGCGCCAACTCGCAGGTGCTGGGCGGCTTCACGGTGGGCGACGGCGCGCGCATCGGCTCCAGCGCGGTGGTCGTGAAGCCGGTGCCGGCGGGCGCCACCGCGGTGGGCAACCCGGCGCGCATCATCCAGCGCGACGTGGAGGCCGCGCGCGAGGCCGCGGCGGCGAAGATGGGCTTCTCGGCCTACGGCGTCACGCAGGGCGACGACCCGGTGTCGCAGGCGATGAAGGGGCTGATCGACAACGCCGCGGGGCACGAGCACCAGATCGCGCTGCTGTGGCAGGCCATCGAGAAGCTCTCGCAGCGCGCACGCGAGCTGCCGGCCGAGGACTGCGTGCCGCAGGACGCCCAGAAGCACGAGGCCTTCGACGCCGAGCGGCTGAACCGCCTGGTGAAGTAGCGCGCTTCAGTCGCTGGAGATCAGGATCACGTCCTTGGCGATCGCGACGCGGTCGCCCAGGTCCTTCGCCCGCACCGCGCGCCCGAACAGGTAGCCCTGCGCGTAGTTGCAGCCCAGCTTCTCGAGCGCACGCGCCTGCTCCTCGGTCTCCACGCCTTCGGCCACCGTGAACACGCCCAGGCTGCGCGACAGGCCGACGATGGCCTGCACGATCTTGGCGCTCTCGGGCCGCTCGTGCAGCGTGCGCACGAAGCTGCGGTCGATCTTGATCTTGTCGAAGGTCATCTCGGCCAGGTAGCTGAGGCTCGAGTACCCGGTGCCGAAGTCGTCCAGCGTCACCGTCATGCCGGCCCGCTTGAGCGCGACGATGACGGTGCGCGCCCGCGCCGTGTCGTTGACCAGCGCGGTCTCGGTGAGCTCCACGTCCAGCCGCGCCGGCGGCACGCCGTGCCGCTTCAGGATCGCCAGCAGCTGCGGCACCAGGTCCTCGTCCTGGATCTGCTGCGGCGCCACGTTGAAGCTCAGGCGCCAGGGCGCCGGGAACTTCGCGATGTCCTCGCAGGCCTGGTCGAGCAGGCTCATCGTCAGCGGGCCGATCAGGCCGCTGTCCTCGGCCAGCGAGATGAACTTGTCCGGCGGCAGCATGCCGCGCACCGGGTGGCGCCAGCGGCACAGCAGCTCCAGCGAACGCGTGCTGCGCTGCTGCAGGTCGACGATGGGCTGGTAGTACGGGATCAGCTGCTTCTGCGCGATGCCCTCGCGCAGCTCCTGCTCGAGCGCGTGGCGCTCGGCCAGCGTCTCGTCGAGCTTGGCGTCGTAGAGGCACACGCCGCCGCGGCCGTTGTTCTTGGCGCGGTACAGCGCCGAGTCGGCCTTGCGCAGCAGTTCGTCGTCGGTCACCGCGTCGGCGGGGTAGCGGGCGATGCCGATGCTGGCGCCGATGGTCACCGTGAGCTCGCCGAAGCCGATCGGCAGCGACAGGCGCTCGACGATGCGTTCGGCCGCGCCGCGTGCGCTGCCGGCCTCGGTCTCGTCGATCACGACGACGAACTCGTCGCCGCCGTAGCGCGCGCGCACGTCGCTGGCGCGCAGGCAGCGCGCGAGGCGGCCGGCCACCTCCTTCAGCACCATGTCGCCCACCATGTGGCCGTGGCGGTCGTTGACGGGCTTGAAGCGGTCGAGGTCGACCATCAGCACGGCCAGCTCGTGGCCGTGGCGGCGGGCCCGCGACAGCGCGGCCTGCATCGCGTCGTGCAGCGCGGCGCGGTTGTCCAGGCCGGTGAGCAGGTCGCTGGCGGCCAGGCGCTGGATGCGCTCCTCGGCATCCATCAGCGTGCCGCGGGATTGCGCCAGGCCACGCGCCAGGCGCCACCACAGCAGCGCCAGCAGCGCGGCGCTCGCCAGGCTGAGGCCCAGCGCGGTGAGGTAGGAGACACGCCGCCGCTCTTCCAGCCGCAGCGACGACTCGCGCAGCGACTCGGCGGTGAGCTGCTCGGCGGCGTCGCGCAGCTGCGCGATCTGCTCGGCGTAGCGCCGGCCGTCCAGCAGGCCGCGGGCCGAGTCGCGCGCGCCGCTGTTCAGCGCGTCCAGCGCCGACTGGTGCATGCGGGCGAGCAGCGCCATGTTCTCCTGCGTCTGCTGGCGGAAGCGCCGTTCGACCTCGGGCGGGGCCACCAGCACGGCACGGTCGATCGCCTGCGGCAACGCCAGCGCGGCCTTGTCGAAGCGGTCGATCCAGGCCGGCTCGCCGGTGATCGCGGCCATCTGCGCCGCGGTGGCCAGCTGCTGCTGCGCCACCCGCACCTCGGCCACCATCTCCACGGCCGCGGCGCGGCGGTTGGCCGCCCGCGAGAGGTCGGCGCCGGCCCACAGGCGTTCGCCCACCAGGCCGACCGCCATCGCCATCGCGATCAGCAGCGCGGCCAGCACGGCGCGGCGCGCCTGGCGCATCGTCGACTCGACGATCGAGACGGTGGGCAGCAGCGGTGCCGGCGGGGCGGCGGAGGAGGGCATCGGGACGCGGATCGGGATGAACGCCCCGATATCGACGCCCGCGCCCCCTTTCTTGAGGCGGGCGGGCGCGGCTTCAGGCCGTGCGCGGCGGCCGGACTGCGGATTTGGGCCGGAAAGCCTTCACCACCGCTTCGTCGGTTTCGATGTAGGGCCCACCGATGAGATCGACGCAGTAGGGCACCGCGGCGAAGATGCCGTGCACCGGCGGCTGGCGCTGCAGCAGGCCTTCCAGCGTCTCGGCGATGGACTTCGGCTGGCCCGGCAGGTTGATGACGAGCGCCTGGCCGCGGATCACCGCCACCTGGCGCGACAGGATCGCGGTGGGCGTGAAGGCCAGCGACACCTGCCGCATCTGCTCGCCGAAGCCGGGCATCACCTTGTGCGCGATGGCCAGCGTGGCTTCGGGGGTGACGTCGCGCGGCGCCGGGCCGGTGCCGCCGGTGGTGAGCACGAGGTCGCAGCGCACGCTGTCCACCAGCTCGACCAGCGTGGCGCTGATGCGCGGCTCCTCGTCGGGGATCAGCCGCTCGTGCCACTCGACCGGGTTGCGCAGCGCCCGGGTCAGCCAGTCCTTCAGCGCCGGAATGCCCTTGTCCTCGTAGACGCCGGTGGAGGCGCGGTCGCTGACCGAGACGAGGCCGATGCGGATGGAGTCGTAGGCGCTCATGGCTCAGAGCATGGGTTTGATGAACTGGAACAGCTCGCGGAAGCTTTTCGGCTGGCGCGCCTCGGGCGTCAGGCCGGCGGCGTCCTTTCGGGCCTGGCGCACCAGGCTGCGCAGCTGCTGGCCGTCGGTGTCGGGGTGGGCGGCGAGCCAGCGTGTCATCGCGTCGTCGCCGGCGATCAGCTCCGCGCGCCAGCGCTCGGCCTCGTGCAGCGCCAGCGCGTTCTGCGCGCTGCCCAGCGTGGCCGCGGCCACGGCCTCGCGCAGGGCGTCCTCGTCGGCGCTGCGCATCAGCTTGCCCACGTACTGCATCTGGCGCCGCTTGCCCTCGTGGCTCTTCGTGCGGCGGTACTCGTCGAGCGCGTCGCGCAGCGCCTCGGGCATCTCGATGGCGGCCAGCGCGTCGTCGGACAGCGCCGCCAGCTCCTGCCCCAGCGCCTGCAGCGCGTGCGACTGCTGCTTCAGCTGCGTCTTGCTGGGCCGGGCATCGGCGTCGTCGTCGGCGGTGTCGCCGTAGTGGACGTCGATGCCGCGGTGCGGGGCGGCGCGTCGAGCCATGCGAAGGGTGCGGGTCAGCGTCGTGAAGGGGGCCGCTATGATAGTTGCGACCCAAGTCCAGAGCCGTGTCGATGACCTCCAAGACCGCCGCCCCCGGCTTTGCCTACGGGCGAGACCAGTTCCAGCAGATCGTCGAGGACACGCTGGCGCTGGCCCGGCAGCTGGGCGCCAGCGACGCCGGGGCCGAAGTCTCCGAAGGCGTGGGCCTGAGCGTCTCGGTGCGCAAGGGCGAGCTCGAGAACGTGGAGCGCAACCGCGACAAGTCGCTGGGCGTCAGCGTCTACCTGGGCCAGCGCCGCGGCAACGCCAGCACCTCCGACTTCTCGCCCGCCGCGCTGCGCCAGACCGTGCAGGCGGCCTACGACATCGCCCGCTTCACCGCCGAGGACCCGGCCGCCGGCCTGCCCGAGGCGGCTGACCTGGCGAGCGCGGCCGAGGCCGCGCGTGACCTCGACCTGTTCCACCCCTGGGCCGTCGACGCGGTGGCGGCGGCCGAGATCGCGCGCCGCTGCGAAGACGCCGCGCTGGCGGTCGACAAGCGCATCACCAATAGCGAAGGCGCCGGCGTCTCGGCGCAGCAGGCGCACTTCTGGGCCGGCAACACCCGCGGTTTCCGCGGCGGCTACGCGAGTTCGCGCCACTACCTGTCGGTGAGCGCGATCGCCGGCAAGGGCAAGGGCATGCAGCGCGATGGCTGGTACACCAGCATGCGCGACGCGGCGGACCTTTCGGCGCCGGAGGTCGTCGGCCGCTACGCCGCCGAGCGCACGCTGGCGCGCCTGAAGTCGCGCGCGGTGGCCACCGCCGAAGTGCCGGTGCTGTTCGAGAGCCCGGTGGCCGCCGGCCTGCTGGGCGCCTACGTGCAGGCCACCTCGGGCGGCTCGCTCTACCGCAAGACCAGCTTCCTGGTCGACAGCCTCGGCAAGGCCGTGCTGGCGCCGCACCTGGACATCGACGAGCAGCCGCACCTGAAGAAGGGCAAGGGCAGCGCCCCGTTCGACGACGAGGGCGTGCGCACGCGCGCGCGGCGCGTGGTCGATGCAGGCGTGGTGCAGGGCTACTTCCTGTCCAGCTACTCGGCGCGCAAGCTCGGCATGAAGACCACCGGCCACGCCGGCGGCTCGCAGAACCTCACCTTGACCAGCCGCCTCACGAAGCCGGCTGACGACCTGGACGCGATGCTGAAGAAGCTCGGCCGCGGCCTCTTCGTCACCGAGCTGATGGGGCAGGGCGTCAACTTCGTCACCGGCGACTACTCGCGCGGCGCGGCGGGGTTCTGGGTCGAGGGCGGGCGCATCGCCTATCCGGTGCACGAGGTGACGATCGCCGGCAACCTGCGCGAGATGTTCACGGACATCGCCGCGGTCGGCGCGGATGTCTACGTGCAGGGCAGCAAGGCCGTGGGCTCGGTGCTGGTGTCGCGCATGAAGCTCGCGGGGTCCTGACCCCCGCCGTCTCCGCGATGCGCATCGCCGTCATCACCGACCTGCACGCCAACCGCGAGGCGGTGCAGGCCGTGCTGGACCACGCGGCGGCGCAGGGCGCCGAGCGCCACGCCTTCGTCGGCGACTTCGTCGGCTACGGCGCCGACCCCGGCTGGGTGGTGGACATGGTGCGCGACAAGGTCAGCCGCGAAGGCGCGGTGGCGGTGCAGGGCAACCACGACCTCGCGGTGGCCAAGGGGCCGTCGCCGACGATGCGCCCGGACGCACGCCGCGTCGTCGAGTGGACGCGCGCGCAGCTGAGCCCGACGCAGATCGGCTTCCTGGCCACGCTGCCGCTGACGCTGGAGCTCGGCGACCTGCTGTTCGTGCACGCCAACGCCTACAACCCGGCCGGCTGGGACTACCTGCACGGCCGGCTCGAAGCCGCACGCAGCCTGGCGGCGACACGGCAGCGCGTCACCTTCTGCGGCCACATGCACGAGCCGCGGCTGTACCACCTGTCCTCGGTGGGCAAGACCTCCGACTTCACGCCGGTGGCCGGCGAGCCGATCCCGCTGCTGCCCACGCGGCGCTGGCTGGTGATCCCCGGCTCGGCAGGGCAGCCGCGCGACGGCGATCCCGCCGCCTGCTACGCGCTCTACGACGACCAGCGCGCCGAGCTCACCTACTGGCGCGTGCCCTACGACGTGGAGACCGCCGGCGCGAAGATCCGCGCCGCCGACCTGCCGATGGCGCTGGCCGTGCGCCTCGTCGATGGTCATTGAGCCGCCCCACGCGGGTGCCGCCGCAGGCGAACCGCCGCGGCCGGCGCTGGTCGCGGGCACGGTGATCGACGGCTGGCGGCTGCAGGAGCGGCTGCACACCGGCGGCATGGCGCACCTGTGGAGCGTGGAGCCCGTGGAGGGCGCGGACGCGCCGCGCCTGCCGGCCGGCAGCGAGGGCCTGCGCTGGCTGATGAAGGTGCCGCGCATCAAGGGCGGCGAGGACCCCGCCACCATCGTCGGCTTCGAGGTCGAGCAGATGATCCTGCCGGCGCTGAAGGGCCCCCACGTGCCGCTGTTCGCCGCGCGCGGCGACATCACGCGCCAGGCCTACATCGTGATGGAGCGCATCGAGGGCCCCACGCTGCGCCCGCGCCTGGACGAGGCGCCGCTGGCCTTCGACGAGATCGTCGAGATCGGCTCGCGCGTGGCCACCGCGCTGCACGAGCTGCACCGCCAGCACCTGGTACACCTGGACGTGAAGCCCAGCAACATCATGCTCAGGCCCGACGGCAACGCCGTGCTGGTGGACTTCGGCCTCTCGCACCACGACCGCCTGCCCGACCTGCTGGACGAGGAGTTCACGCTGCCGATCGGCACCGGCCCGTACATGTCGCCCGAGCAGGTGCAGTACGTGCGCAACGACCCGCGCAGCGACCTGTTCGCGTTGGGCGTGATGCTCTACCACTTCACCACCGGCGAGCGCCCGTTCGGCGCGCCCGAGAGCGTGCGCGGCCTGCGGCGGCGGCTCTACGTCGATCCGGTGCCGCCGCGCAGCCTGCGCAAGGACTGCCCGCCGTGGCTGCAGGAGGTGATCCTGCGCTGCCTGGAGGTCAAGCCCGAGCGCCGCTTCCAGAGCGCCGCGCAGCTGGCGCTGGCGCTGCAGGACCCGTCGCAGGTGCCGCTCACCGCGCGTGCCGAGAAGGTGCAGGCCAGCGGGCTGCTGCTGCGCTTCAAGCGCTGGTTCTTCGCCGCCGGGGCCGACCCCCAGGCCGCACCACAACTGGGCGTCGCCAGCCAGGTGGCGAAGAGCCCGATCATCGTCGCCGCGGTCGACGTCGAGAACGCAGGCACCGAGCTGCTGGAGCGCTTGCGCGAGACCGTGCAGCGCATCGTGCTCACCGAGCCCGGCGCACGGCTGGCCTGCGTCAGCGTGATGAGGACGGCGCGCATCGGCATGGACGAGAGGGTCGATGCCGAGGGGCAGAGCGTGCACGTGAAGCAGCTCGTCGGCCTGCGCCACTGGGCGCGGCCGATCAGCCGGCAGCTGAACCTGGACGACGGGCGCCTCACCTTCCATGTGCTGGAGGCGCCGGACCCGGCCGCCGCGCTGGTGGAATTCGCCGAGCGCAACCAGGTCGACCACATCGTGATGGGCGCGCGCGGGCAGTCGGCGCTGCGGCGCTACCTCGGCAGCGTGAGCTCGCAGGTGGTGGCGGAATCGGACTGCACGGTGACGGTGGTGCGCGTCTGATCGGCGTTCGGCCGAAGGCGGTGCTTACCCTGATTTCAGCTTGCTTTTAGCTGCGTTCAGGACACTGCGGGCCGAGCGGGAAAACCCACCCGGGTGGACGGGGGGCGAAACCTAGAATTTCCCGGCTCGTTTTCCCCACAACGATTCCACCCAACCCGGAGACAAATCCATGGAACGTCGCTCCTTTGTTCGCGGTGCCGGCATCGCCGGCGTGCTGGCCGCGGGCGCCGCCCCGGCCATCGTGCATGCGCAGGCCAACGTCAAGTGGCGGCTCGCATCGAGCTTCCCGAAGTCGCTGGACACCATCTTCGGCGCTGCCGACGTGTTCGCGAAGAAGGTCGGCGAGATGACCGGCGGCAAGTTCCAGGTGAGCACGCACGCGGCCGGCGAGCTGATGCCGGCCTTCGGCGTGGTCGACGGCGTGCAGAACGCCACCGTCGAGATGGCACACACCGCGCCGTACTACTTCTTCGGCAAGGACCCGACCTTCGCGCTCGGCTGCGCGATCCCGTTCGGCCTCAACGGCCGCCAGATGAGCGCCTGGATGTACGAGGGCAACGGCCTCAAGCTGATGCGCGAGTTCTACAAGGCCTACAACATCATCAACCTGCCGGGCGGCAACACCGGCGCGCAGATGGGCGGCTTCTTCCGCAAGGAGATCAAGTCGCTGGCCGAGATCAAGGGCGTGAAGATGCGCATCGGCGGCTTCGGCGGCAAGGTGCTGGAGCGCATCGGCGGCGTGCCGCAGAACATCCCCGGCGGCGAGATCTACCAGGCGCTGGAAAAGGGCACGATCGACGCGGCCGAGTGGGTGGGCCCGTACGACGACGAGAAGCTGGGCCTGTTCAAGGTGGCGCCGAACTACGCCTACCCGGGCTGGTGGGAAGGCGGCCCCGAGCTCGACTTCTTCATCAACGACAAGGCCTGGAATGCACTCACGCCCGAGTACAAGGCCATCGTCGAGGCGGCTGCCTCTCATGCCCACGTGGATATGCAGGCCAAGTACGATGCACGCAACCCGGCGGCGCTCAAGCGCCTGGTGGCCAACGGCACCAAGCTGTTCCGCTTCCCGAAGGACATGATGGAAGCGGCGTTCAAGGAGGCGATGGCGCTGTACAGCGAGCTGTCGACCAGCAACCCGGCGTGGAAGAAGGTGTACGAGGACTACGCGACCTTCCGCCGCGACGCCAACCTGTGGTTCCGCTTCACCGAGGCGGGCTTCGACGACTTCATGCAGTCGCAGAAGCTCTGATGCCGAGGCGGGGCGGGGCACTTTCCGGTTCCCGTTCCCAACCCTGAGCAGAGAGAGACGAGTCTGATGGAAAGACGTTCCTTCGTACGAGGCGCCGGCCTGGCCGGCGTGCTGGCCGCCGGTGTGGCGCCCGCGGTCGTGCACGCGCAGGCCACCCTGCGCTGGCGCCTGGCTTCGAGCTTCCCGAAGTCGCTGGACACCATCTACGGCGGGGCCGAGGTGTTCGCGAAGAAGGTGGCCGACATGTCCGGCGGCAAGTTCACGATCAGCGTGCACGCGGCCGGCGAGCTGATGCCCGCGTTCGGCGTGGTCGACGGTGTGCAGAACGCCACCGTCGAGATGTGCCACACCGTGCCGTACTACTTCTTCGGCAAGGACCCGACGTTCGCGATCGGCGCCGCCATCCCGTTCGGCCTCAACAGCCGGCAGATGAGCGCCTGGACGTACGAAGGCAACGGCCTGAAGCTGATGCGCGAGTTCTACGCGAACTACAACATGATCAGCTTCCCCGGCGGCAACACCGGCGCGCAGATGGGCGGCTTCTTCCGCAAGGAGATGAAGTCGCTGGCCGACGTGAAGGGCCTGAAGTTCCGTATCGGCGGCTTCGCCGGCAAGGTGGTCGAGCGGCTGGGCGGCGTGCCGCAGAACATCCCCGGCGGCGAGATCTACCAGGCGCTGGAGAAGGGCACGATCGACGCGGCCGAGTGGGTGGGCCCGTACGACGACGAGAAGCTGGGCTTGTACAAGGTGGCGCCGAACTACGCCTACCCGGGCTGGTGGGAAGGCGGTCCGCAGATCGACTTCTTCATCAACCGCAAGGCCTACGACGGCCTGTCGGCCGAGTACAAGGCCATCGTCGAGGCGGCCTCGTCGCACGCCCACGTCGACATGCAGGCCAAGTACGACGCGCGCAACCCGGCGGCCCTGAAGCGCCTGGTGGCCAATGGCACCAAGCTGTTCCGCTTCCCGAAGGACATGATGGAAGCGGCCTTCAAGGAGTCGATGGCGCTGTACAGCGAGCTGTCGGCCAGCAACCCGGCGTGGAAGAAGGTCTACGAGGACTACGCCGCGTTCCGCCGCGACGCCAACCTCTGGTTCCGCTTCACCGAAGCCGGCTTCGACGACTTCATGCAGGCGCAGAAGCTCTAGGAGCCGCACGACCAGCCGCACGACGGCAGACGAACGAAGGGGCCCCGCGGGGCCCCTTCTCTTTTGTCGTCCCCGGGCCGCAGCTGCGGCTTCGGGGTCCGGCTACTTCTTCTGCTTGTCCTGCTCGTTGGCGCGGCGGATCGCCTCCATCGGGTCTTCCGCCTCGTCCTTCTTCGGTTCGGCGCCGGGCATCTGCGGCTCGGGCTTGGCCTCGTCCTTGCGGCCGGCGTCGATCTGCTGCTGCAGCAGGTCGATGTTGCCGTCGGCAGCCTTGTTGGTGTCGCGCGTGACGATGCCGGGGAACGCGATGATCAGGCTGACCATCAGGATCTGGATGATCACGAAGGGCACGGCACCCCAGTAGATCTGGCCCGTGGTCACCTTCGCGATCTGCTTGCCGGTGATGCGGTCCTTGTAGTCCTCGGTGGGCGCCACGCTGCGCAGGTAGAACAGCGCGAAGCCGAACGGCGGGTGCATGAAGCTGGTCTGCATGTTCACCGCCAGCAGCACGCCGAACCAGACCGGATCGATGCCGAGCTTGATCGCCACCGGCCCGAGCAGCGGCACGACGATGAAGCTGAGCTCGAAGAAGTCCAGGAAGAAGGCCAGCACGAAGATCAGGATGTTCACCACGATCAGGAAGCCGACCTGGCCGCCGGGCAGGCCGGCCAGCAGGTGCTCCACCCACTTCGGCCCGTCCACGCCCTGGAACGACAGGCTGAACACCGTGCTGCCCAGCAGGATGAAGACGACGAAGCAGGACAGCTTCATCGTCGAGTCCATCGCCTGGCGCAGCAGCCGCAGGTCGATGCGGCGGCGCGCCAGCGCCATGCCCAGGGCGCCCACGGCGCCCATCGCGCCGCCTTCGGTGGGCGTGGCCACGCCCAGGAAGATGGTGCCCAGCACCAGGAAGATCAGGCCCAGCGGCGGGATCAGCACGAAGGTGACGCGCTCGGCCATCTTCGACAGCAGGCCCAGCTTGAGGACCTTGTTCAGCACCGCCAGCACGAAGGCGACGCCGACGCCCACGCACATCGACACCACGATCAGTTCGTCGGTGGGCGTGCTGGCCGGGCGCGACTTCGCGAACAGCACCGACAGCGCCACGCAGGCCACGAACAGCACCAGCAGCGAGGCGAGGCCCGACTTGCCGTTGTCCTCGCGAATGGTGCGCGCCTCGGGCGGCAGCGCCGGTACGTACGACGGCCGGAAGATGCTGGTCAGCACGATGTAGCCGATGTACAGGCCGGTCAGCACGAAGCCCGGGACGAAGGCGCCCTTGTAGAGGTCACCCACGCTCTGGCCCAGCTGGTCGGCCATGATGATCAGCACCAGCGACGGCGGGATGATCTGCGCCAGCGTGCCCGATGCGGCGATCACGCCGCCAGCCACGCGGCGGTCGTAGCCGTAGCGCAGCATGATGGGCAGCGAGATCAGGCCCATCGAGATGACGGACGCCGCCACCACGCCGGTGGTGGCCGCGAGCATCGCGCCCACCAGGATCACCGCGTAGGCCAGGCCGCCGCGGATCGGGCCGAACAGCTGGCCGATGGTGTCCAGCAGGTCTTCCGCCATGCCCGATCGTTCGAGGATCAGGCCCATGAAGGTGAAGAACGGGATCGCCAGCAGCGTGTCGTTCTGCATGATGCCGAACACGCGCAGCGGCAGCGCCTGCATCAGCGTGGCGGGCAGCAGCCCCATCTCTACGCCCAGGTAGCCGAAGAACAGGCCGCAGGCGGCGAGCGAGAACGCCACCGAATAGCCCAGCAGCAGGAAGACGATCAGCCCCGCGAACATGATGGGGGCCATGTTGGCCGTCAGGAAGTCCATCATTTCGTGGCTCCCTTCGTGGCCGCGGCGGCCTCCGCCTGCGCCCGCACGAACTCGGCCAGTTCCTCCTCGGCCGATTTCTGCTGCTGCTTGACCTTGGCCGGATCGTCGATCAGGCCCTTCAGGAAGGCGATGCGCTTGATGAACTCGGAGACGCCCTGCAGGGCCAGCAGCGTGAAGCCGACGGGCACCAGCGCGAACACCGGCCAGCGGATCAGGCCGCCGGCGTTGGACGACATCTCGCCCGTCTGGTACGCGCGCATCACGAGCGGCAGCACGAGATCGACGACCGCGAAGCAGAACGGGAACAGGAACACCACGATGCACACGGCCTCGACGATGACCTGCGTGCGCCGCGGGAAGCGGCCCAGGATCACGTCGATGCGCACGTGTTCCTGGCGCAGCAGCGTGTAGCCCGCCGCCAGCAGGAACACCGCCGCGAAGAGGTACCACTGGATCTCGAGCCAGGCATTGGAGCTGGTGTCGAAAGCCTTGCGGATCACCGCGTTGCCGGCGCTCACCAGCACCGCGATCAGGATCAGCCAGGACACCCAGCGCCCGACGAACTCGCTGAGCGCGTCGATCAGGCGCGACAGCTTGAGCAGAGCAGCCACCTCGTTTGTCTCCTTCTTGGCGCACGCACGCCGAGCCGCACGCACGATGGCGGCGACTGTAGGCGACGGCGACTGAAAGGCTGCTGAATCCGGCGGCCGCAGGGATCGGGATTAGCCCGAATCCCCGGGGCGGATCAAAGCGACTGCGCGGCCATGAAAAGGCGCGTGGAGCGCGCGCCGGAGCGGCAGAACGCCAGCAGCGGGCGCGGCAGCTCGGCCAGCAGCTGCGCGAAGGCGGCGATCTCCTCGGGCGACTGGTAGCCGCCGTCCACCGGCAGGTGGCGGTACTCGAGGCCGGCGGCCTTGGCGGCGGCCTCGATCTGCGCGCTGGTCGGCTGGTCGGGGCCGTGCTCGAAATCGGGGCGGTTGTTGACGACGCTCCGGAAGCCCATCGCGGCGGCCTCGGCCATGGCCTCGGGCGTGAGTTGCGGGGCGACGCAGACGTCGGGCGATACGGCGCGGACGGGCAGGTTGCTCATGGCGCTACTTTGCCAGGGCTTGCTTGACCGCGGCGGACACCAGCGCCATCTCGGCCTTGGCGGCCAGGCGCGCCTTCGCGGCGCCCATCACCTTGCCCATGTCGCCGGGCCCGGCGGCGCCGAGTTCCTTCACCAGCGCCGCCACCTCCGCCGCCACCTCGTCGGCCGACAGGCGCTGCGGCAGGTAGGCCTGCAGCACCGCGACCTCGGCACTCTCCTTGGCCACCAGGTCCTCGCGCCCGCCTTGCTGGAACGCCGCGATGCTGTCCTTGCGCTGCTTGATCAGCTTGTCGACGATGGCCACGACGGCCGCGTCGTCGAGCACGATGCGCTCGTCCACCTCGCGCTGCTTCATCGCGGCCAGCAGCATGCGGATCGTGGAGAGGCGCTCGCCCTCCTTCGCGCGCATGGCGGCCTTCATGTCTTCGGTGATGCGGTCCTTGAGGCTCATCGTTCAACGTCCTTCGGAAAAGAAACAAGCCCGCGGCGGCGTCCCGCGCGGGCTTGCGTCGTGGGTGCGGGAAGAGAACTCAGTAGAGCTTCTTGGGCAGTTGCATGCTGCGGACGCGCTTGAAGTGGCGCTTCACCGCGGCCGCCTTCTTGCGCTTGCGCTCGGCGGTGGGCTTCTCGTAGAACTCGCGCGCGCGCAGCTCGGTCAGCAGGCCGATCTTCTCGATGGTGCGCTTGAAGCGGCGCAGGGCAACGTCGAACGGCTCGTTCTCTTTGACGCGGATGGTGGTCATGTGTGTGGGGATCCCAGGAAGTTTGCGCTCGGTGTCTGCTGCGGCCGGGGTTCCGGAACCGGCCTGTATGGAACAACAGATCGACGCGCTGGTTTGCCAGCAAAGCCGAATATTGTAGCCCGGATCAGGCGGCCTGCTGCAGCGGCCCGCTGAGCGCGGCGCGGGCGCGCAGCACGTCGCCCACCAGCACGATGGCCGGGCTTCCCAGGCCGGCCCGGCGGGCGTCGGCCGCCAGCGTGGCCAGGGTCGTGACGCAATGGCGCTCCGCCGCCGTGCCGGCGTGCTGCACCACCGCCGCCGGCGTGGCCCCGGGCAGGGCGGCCAGCAGGCCGGCCTGCAGCGCGTCCAGCCGCGCCATGCCCATGTAGATCACGAGCGTGAGTCCCTGCGCGGCGGCGGCGCCCAGCACCACCCAGTCGAGCCCGGCCGCACCGTCACGGGCATGGCCGGTGACCAGCATCACCCCGTGCGCATGGTCGCGGTGCGTCCAGGGCACTCCCAGGGCCGTGGCCGCGGCCAGGCCGGACGTGATGCCGTTGACGATCTCGACCTCGATGCCGTGTGCGCGCAGCATCGCGGCCTCCTCGCCGCCGCGGCCGAAGGTGAAGGGGTCGCCGCCCTTCAGGCGCACGACGCGTTCGCCGGCCAGCGCCTCGGCCACCATCAGGCGTTCGATGAAGGCCTGCGGGGTGCTGCGGCACCCGCCCCGCTTGCCGACGTGCACGACACGTGGCGGCTTGCGCCGGCCGCGCAGCGCCAGCGCCAGCACGGCGTCGGAGACCAGGTCGTCCACCAGCAGCAGCGTGGCCTTGCGCAGCGTGCGCACGGCCTTGAGGGTCAGCAGCTCGGGATCGCCGGGACCGGCGCCTACCAGGGCGCACCAGGGCGCGGACCTCATGCCAGCTTCTCCAGGGCGGGGCGGCGTGCCTGCAGCGCGGCCACGGCATCGACGATCAGCGCTGCCTGGCGGGCCACCGGCCCCGGCACCGGCCGCATGCCGGACAGCACCTCCTGCACGTAGACCGCGGTGCTCGCCGCGTCGGTGGCGCGGGGCAGCAGCGGCAGTTCGGCCAGCACGCCTTCCTGCGCCGGCGCCGACAGCTCCGGCCGCAGAGCCCCGGCCAGCCAGGTGTCGATGCGCGGCTGGCGGCGCGGGTCGGCCACCGGCTCGCCTTCGGTGCCGCGCAGCAGCATCGCGTCGACGGCGTCGCGCTGCGCCCAGGCGCTCATCAGCGCGCCGAACTCGGGGTGCGTGTGGTTCACGAGGCGCAGCGCCGGGGCGCCCTGCAGCGGGTTCAGCATCTTGGCCACCGTGTGGCCGGGGCCGCGCAGGCCCAGGCGCTGGCGGTAGTCGAGCAGCCGCTGCAGCGGCGGGCACAGCACCGCGGTGGGCACGAACGCCGGCTCGCGCCGCGACCAGGCGCGCTGCACGTCGGCGGCCCCTGCGGCGGGCTGCAGGCCCAGGTCGGACAGGATGCTGGCGCTGGCCACGCGGTTCGGGTCGGCCAGCGGCCCGTGGACCAGCACGTCCAGGCCCTCGCGCGCCAGCCACATCGCCAGCAGCGGGGTCAGGTTCGGCAGCTTGCGTGAACCGTTGTAGGAGGGCAGCAGCACCACCGGCCGGGTGGCGGGCAGCGGCAGGCAGCGCGCATGCACGGCCTCCAGGAAGCCGGCCAGTTCCTCCAGCGTCTCGCCCTTCATCCGCATGGCCATCAGGAAGGCACCGGTCTCGGCCTCGCCGGCCGTGCCGTCGAGCAGGCGGCCCATCGCGTCGGCCGCGTCGGCCTTCGACAGCGACCGTGCGCCCGCGGCGCCACGGCCGATGTCCTTCAGATAGACGGCGATGCTCATCGATGCGGATCCCCTTGCAGGCAGCATCGCAAGTTCCGGGCCGCGCCGCACTTTGCAGGTTAGGGAGAGCAGGGCGCTCATGCGGGAACAGGCTGCGCCGCAACCAGCCGTCGAAGCTCGGGCAGGCACGAGCCGCACTGCGTGCCGCAGCGCAGCATCGACTGCAGCGTGGCCAGGCGCTCGCCGTCGCTGCCGGTGCAGGCGGCGAGCGCCTGGCCGATGCGTGCTTCGTCGACGTCGAAGCAGCTGCACACCTGGCGCGCCCGCTGCGGCACCGCCGCGGGCGGTTCGGCGCCGGGCAGCAGCATGCGGCGGCCGTAGGCCTGCGCCGGCAGGCGCTGCTGCAGCAGCGGCGCGATCCAGCTTTCGGCGCGCGTGTCGCCCGCCAGCAGGAACGCCTGCAGCAGCTGGTCGCCGCCAGCCGGCGCGGCCAGGCGCAGGCTGCGGCGCTGGCCGCGGCGCAGGTCCGCGTAGTGCAGCGCGTCGGGGCCTTCCAGGCCGAAGCGCGCGGCCACCTGCGCCACCAGTTCCGCCGGCGGCGCCTCCGTGGCCGCGGCACGGAACAGCACGCCGTGCTGCTCGCGGCCGAAGGGCACGCAGGCGGCGAACGCGAAGCGATCGAACAGCGGCCGCAGCGCCGCGCGCAGCTGCAGCGCCTGCGCTTCGTCGCACCAGGCCAGTGCCACCAGGCGCCAGGGCAGTTCGGCCCGCGCAACCTGCACCGCCGCATGCTTGAGCTCGGGCTGCTTCGACTGCGGGCAGAACGCGGGCGAGGCCAGCACGTTGATGCCGCCGAGCAGGTGTTCCTCGCCCCAATGCATCGCCGCGAAGGCCTGCGCCGGTGCCAGGTCCGCGCTGGCACGCACCGGCAGCACCAGGCTGCCGCGGCGCGAGGTGACACGCGCCAGGTCACCGTCGGACAGCTGCAGCCGCGCCATGTCCTGCGGGTGCAGGTCCAGCGCCGGCTCGGGGGCGTGGCCGAAGAGCCGGCCCAGCGTGCCCGTGCGGCTCATCCCGTGCCACTGGTCGCGCAGCCGGCCGGTGTTGAGCGCAAACGGGTAGCGCGCGTCGCGCGGCTCCGCCACCGGCCGGTACGGCACGTCGGCAAAGCGTGCGCGCCCGTCGGGCGTGGGAAAGCGGCCGTCGGCATAGAGGCGCTCGGTGCCGGCGGCCGCGCCGCACGGGAACGGCCAGCACTGCGGGCCCGAGGTCTCGAGCAGGGACCAGCTGAGCCCGGTGATGTCGAGGTCGCGACCGCGCGTGCTCTCGCGGTGCTCGTTCCAGATCGCTTCGGGTCCGTCGTAGGGAAACAGCGTCGGCTGACCCGGTCGCAGCCGCGTTTCGAGCCGACGTGCGAAGTCGCAGGCGATGGACCAGTCGGCGCGGGCCTGACCCGGCGGCGCCACCGCGGCGCGCACGCGGCTGATGCGCCGTTCGCTGTTGGTCACCGTGCCTTCCTTCTCGCCCCAGGAACTGGCCGGCAGCAGCAGGTGCGCGAAGCGGGCGGTGGCGGTGCCGGCGAAGGCTTCCTGCACCACCACGAACTCGGCGCGCTGCAGCGCGCGCTGCACCGTGGCCTGGTCGGGCAGGCTGTGCGCGGGGTTCGTGCAGGCGATCCACAGGGCGCGGATCTCGCCATCGGCCGCGGCCTGGAACATCTCCACGGCGGTCCTGCCGGGCTTCGAGGGCACATCGGGCACGCCCCAGAGCCGCGCCACCTCCGCGCGGTGCTCCGGGTTCGCCAGGTCGCGGTGCGCGGACAGCAGGTTCGCCAGGCCGCCCACCTCGCGTCCGCCCATCGCGTTGGGCTGGCCGGTCAGCGAGAACGGCCCGGCGCCCGGCCTGCCGATCTGGCCGGTGGCCAGGTGCAGGTTGATCAGCGCGGCGTTCTTCGCGGTGCCGCTGCTGCTCTGGTTCAGGCCCTGGCAGTACAGGCTCAGCGCGGCCGGGCTCCGGCCGAACCAGCGCGCCGCGGTGACGATGTCGGCTTCCTGCAGCCCCGTGATGCGCGCCGCCTCGCGCGGCGTGAACTCGCGCACCCGGTCGCGCAGCGCTTCGAATCCGCTGGTGTGCGCGGCGATGTAGGCCGGGTCGACGAGGCCCTCCCACAGCAGCACGTGCAGCATCGCGTGGAACAGCGCGACGTCGGTGCCGGGCAGCAGCGGCAGGTGCAGGTCGGCCATCGCCGCGGTCTCGGTGCGGCGCGGGTCCGCGACGACGATCTTCAGCTGCGGGTTCGCGCGCTTCGCGTCCTCGATGCGCCGGAACAGCACCGGGTGCGCCCACGCCGTGTTGCTGCCGGCGATGAACAGCAGCCCCGCGTGGTTCACGTCGTCGTAGCAGGCCGGCGGCGCGTCGGCACCCAGCGTGGCCTTGTAGCCGGCCACCGCGCTGCTCATGCACAGGCGCGAATTGGTGTCGACGTTGTTCGTCTGCAGCAGGCCCTTGGCGAGCTTGTTGAAGACGTAGTAGTCCTCGGTGAGCAGTTGGCCGGAGATGTAGAAGCCGAGCGCATCGGGCCCGTGCGCGCCCGCGACGGCCGCGAAGCGATCGGCCGCGGCTTCCAGCGCGTCGTCCCACGACACCTCGCGGCCGTGCAGCGTCGGCACGCGCAGCCGCTGGTGCAGCGTGATGGGCGCGCTGGCCGTCAGGTGCAGCGACTGGCCCTTCGTGCACAGCCGGCCGAAGTTGGCCGGATGCGCGGGATCGCCGCGCACGGCGGTGATCTGCGCGCCGTCGCTTTCGATGATCACGCCGCAGCCCACCCCGCAGTAGGGGCAGGTGGAGCGGGTCTCGCGCGGCGTGTTCACGCCGAGGCCAGGTCCACCGCGCGCGTGGCCAGCTCGTCGGTGTCCATGAAGACCTGGCCGTCCTCCACCTTCACCGCGAAGCGCGCGGTGCAGCCCTGGTCGGGCGCCCGGGCCTCGCCGTCGGCCAGGCCGATGGTCCAGTTGTGCAGCGGGCAGGCGACGCTGTCGCCGAACACGATGCCCTGGCTCAGCGGGCCGCCCTTGTGCGGGCAGCGGTCGAGCAGCGCGAACACGCGGTCGTCGGCGGTGCGGAAGACGGCCACCGCGCCACCGCGCGGGCGGGCGATGCGGCGCGAGCCGAGCAGCGGGATGTCTTCGACGCGGCAGATCAGGGTCCAGGCGGGGGTGCTCATGCGCGCGGCTCCAGCGGGGTGAACTGGCGCGTGTCGACGCGCGCCTTGTCGAACTCGAACCAGGGGTCGGGCTCGCCGTCCAGGCTGAACTGCAGCCGCTCCCACAGGCGCCTGCGGCCCTCGTGGTCCTCGAGGATCTTCTGCTTGACGTAGTCCAGGCCCACGCGGCCGACGTAGTGCACCGTGCGCTCCAGGTACCAGCCTTCCTCGCGGTACAGCTGCAGGAACGCGCCGCTGTACTCCAGCACCTCGGCGGCGGTCTTCAGCTTCACGAAGAAGTGCGCCACCTCGGTCTTGATGCCGCCGTTGCCGGCGACGTAGATCTCCCAGCCGGAGTCGACGCCGATCACGCCCACGTCCTTGATGCCGGCCTCGGCGCAGTTGCGCGGGCAGCCGCTCACCGCCAGCTTCACCTTGTGCGGGGCGTACATGCGCCAGAGGGCCCGTTCGAGGTCCTTGCCCATCTGCGTGCTGTCCTGCGTGCCGAAGCGGCACCACTCGCTGCCGACGCAGGTCTTCACGGTGCGCAGCGCCTTCGCGTAGGCGTGGCCGCTGGGCATGCCGATGTCCTTCCAGACGTGGATCAGGTCCTCCTTCTTCACGCCCAGCAGGTCGATGCGCTGGCCGCCGGTGACCTTGACCGTCGGGATCCGGTACTTGTCCACCGCATCGGCGATGCGGCGCAGCTCGTCGGCCGTGGTCTCGCCGCCCCACATGCGCGGGATCACGCTGTAGGTGCCGTCCTTCTGGATGTTCGCGTGGCTGCGTTCGTTGATGTAGCGGCTCTGCGGGTCGTCCTGCGCCTCCTTCGGCCAGGTGCTGATGAGGTAGTAGTTGATCGCGGGGCGGCAGCTGGCGCAGCCGTTGGGCGTGCGCCAGCCCAGGTGCCGGTAGACGCCGTCGATGGTGAGCAGCTTCTCCTGGCGGATGGCCTGGCGCGCGTCCTCGTGGCTGGCGTCGGTGCAGCCGCACATGGCCTTCTTCTTCGGCGCCTTCGAGTAGTCGCCGCCGGCCGTGAACATCAGCAACTGCTCGACGAGGCCCGTGCACGAGCCGCAGCTGGCGCTGGCCTTCGTGTGCTTGCGCACCTCTTCGAGCGTGAACAGGCCCTTGTCCTTGATGGCCTTGCAGATCGTGCCCTTGCTGACCCCGTTGCAGCCGCAGACCTCGTCGCTGTCGGCCATGGCCGCGGCCTTGCTGTGGCCCTCGTGGCCGGTGTCGCCGATGTTGCTTTCGCCGAACATCAGCTTGTCGCGGATGTCGGCGATGGGACGCCCGTCGCGCAGCAGCTTGAAGTACCAGCTGCCGTCCACCGTGTCGCCGTAGAGGCAGGCGCCCACCAGCTTGTCGTCCTTGATCACGAGCTTCTTGTAGACGCCGGCGTACGGGTCCGACAGCACGATCTCCTCGGTGCCTTCGCCGCCGCTGAAGCTGCCGGCCGAGAACAGGTCGATGCCGGTGACCTTCAGCTTGGTGCTGGTCTGGCTGCCCGTGTAGCGGCCGATGCCGAACTGCGCCAGGTGCGTGGCGCAGACCTTGCCCTGCTCGAACAGCGGCGCCACCAGCCCGTAGGCGATGCCCCGGTGCGCCGCGCACTCGCCCACGGCGTAGATGCGCGGGTCGGTGATCGTCTGCATCGTGTCGCTGACCACGATGCCGCGGTTGCAGTGCAGGCCGATCTTCTCGGCCAGCTCGGTGTTGGGGCGGATGCCGGCGGCCATCACCACCAGGTTGGCCGGCACGCGCGTGCCGTCCTTGAAGCTGACGGCGGCCACGCGGCCGTCTTCGCCGGCATGCAGCGCGGCGGTCTGTGCGCCGATCAGGAACTTCAGGCCGCGCTGCTCGAGCGACTTCTGCAGCAGCTTGCCGGCGGTGTCGTCGAGCTGGCGCTCCATCAGCCACGGCATGATGTGCACCACGGTCACCTGCATGCCGCGCTTCATCAGGCCGTTCGCGGCTTCCAGCCCGAGAAGGCCGCCGCCGATGACCACCGCGTGCGGGTACTTCGCGGCCGCGTCGATCATCGCCTGCGTGTCGGCGATGTCGCGGTAGGCGATGACACCGGGCAGTTCCTTGCCCGGCACCGGCAGCATGAAGGGGTTCGAGCCGGTGGCGAGCAGGAGGCGGTCGTACTCGGCGCTGACCGTCTCGCCCTGCGCGTCGACCGCGGTGACGATGCGGCGCCGGCGGTCGACGCCGGTCACCTTCGCGCCCAGGTGCAGCGTGATGCCGTTGTCGCGGTACCAGTCGAGCGGGTTGAGCACGATCTGGTCCAGCGTCTGCTCGCCGGCCAGCACCGGGCTCAGCAGGATGCGGTTGTAGTTGGGGTGCGGTTCGGCACCGAAGACGGTGATCTCGTACAGCTCGGGCGCGATCTTCAGCAGCTCCTCGAGCGCACGCACCCCGGCCATGCCGTTGCCGACCAGGACCAGACGCTGCTTCTTCATGGGTTCAAGCTCCGTGCAGGACATGCAGACCCGCCTGGCCGAAACCGGGCGGTGGGGGCTGCGCACGTCGCTGTGCACGTCGGCTCGGCGCCGGCCACGGCGGTGTGGCGTGGCGCTGGGCCAAAGGGCGCGCCTTCGCGCCATCGCCACACGGATAGCAGGTTCCATGCCGAGGAATTCACGTTAGGTTCCTGCGCCGTTCCCAGGTGTCAATCTAGGGGCCAGAATGGCTGACACGCTTGATCTGCCGTTGGCGCACCACCAAGATAGGGCGGCAGCCGCAGATTGGTGCGGCCCGTCGAGCCCGAACCCAAGGCACCTTCGAACCGCCATGACCTCGTTCGCCGAAGTCTCCACGGCCGCGCCGCTGGCCCCCGCCGAACTGGACCGCCTGCTCGCCGGCCTGCTGCCCGGGCTGCTGGACGCGCGCGGCGACCTGCTGGCGATCATGGACACCGCCAGCGGCCGCTGGGTGCACGCCAACGCCGCGATGCTGGAGTTCCTGCGCCGGCCGGCTGCCGAGGTGCTGGGGCGCGCGGACACCGAACTGTTCGAGCCTGCCACCGCGGCCGCCCTGCGTGCCGCCGAGCACACCGCGCTGGCCCAGGCCGCGCCGCTGACCAGCGAACACCGCATCGAGCGCAACGGCGCCCGCCGCGACTTCGCGGTGCTGCGCTGGGCCACGCCGGCCGACGCCGCCGGCCCGCGCTACCTGTGCAGCGTGTGGACCGACCTGGCGCCCGAGCACCAGCGCGAGGCGCAGCTGCGCGCGGCGCTGGAGCAGATCGAGCAGCAGCAGCGCGCGAACGATCTTCTGCAGCGCGAGTTGTCCGACCAGGCGCTGCGCGATCCCGACACCGGCCTGTACCGCCGCGCGCACTTCGAGGACCAGCTGCGCCGCGAGGTGGACCTGTCCACCCGCGAGCACCGCGAGTTCGCGATCGTCTTCATCGAACTCGACCCGCCGGCGCCCAAGGTGCTGGCCCTGGGCGACGCCGGCCGCCTGCGGGTGCTGGAAGCGGTGGGTCGCCTGCTGCGCGGCGGCACGCGGGCGATGGACGCCAGCTGCCGCTACGACGAGCGCCGCTTCGCGGTGCTGCTGTCGGGCGTGGGCCTGGCCACCGCGCACGCGCGCATGGAGGGCCTGCGCCGCAAGTGCGCCACGCAGATCGTCGTGCACGACGGGCAGGAGATGGGCTTCACGGTGTCGATGGGCGTGGCCAGCTTTCCGCACACCGCGCACACGCAGGAGGCCATGGTCGGCGCCTGCGAGGCGGCGCTGGCCGAGGCCATCCGCCGCGGCGGCAACCACGTCACGCTGGCCGCGATCAAGCTCGACCTGGCCTGAACCGGGTCAGGGCGCGAACGCGCGCTGCAGCATCGAGGCCGCCAGCATCAGCAGCAGCACCGCGAACAGGCGCTTGAGCAGCCGCGTGTCGATGCGCTGCGCCACGCGCGCGCCCAAGGGTGCCAGCGTCATGCTCGCCGTGGCGATGATCAGCAGCGCGGGCAGGTACAGGTAACCGAAGGCGCCCGGCAGCGCAGGGGCGAGCTGCCAGCCGCTGATCACGTAGCCCAGCGTCGCCGCGGCGGCGATCGGGAAACCCAGCGCCGAACTCGTGCCCACGGCGTGGCGCGGCGGCACGTTGCACCAGGTCATGAAGGGCACCGAGAGGAAGGCACCGCCGGCGCCCACCAGCGTGGAGAGGAAGCCGACGCCGGCGCCGACGCCCGCCAGGCCCCACCAGCCGGGCAGCTGGCGCGACGGGCTGGGCTTCTTGTCGAGCATCATCTGCACCGCCGTGTAGCCGATGAACACGCTGAACGCCAGCGCCAGGCCCTGGCCCTTCAGCACCGCGAAGGCGCCGGCGCCGGCGAGCAGGCCGCCGAGCAGGATGCCCGGGGCCATGGCGCGCACGATGGGCCAGCGCACCGCAGCCAGCCGCTGGTGCGCGCGCACGCTGGACATCGAAGTGAACATGATGGTGGCCATCGAGGTGGCCACGGCCATCTTCACGGCGAGCCCGTCGGGCACGCCACGCTGCACGAGCAGCCAGGTCATGGCCGGCACCATCATCATGCCGCCGCCCACGCCGAGCAGGCCCGCCAGGAAGCCGGCCACGGTGCCGATGGCCAGCAGTTCGGCGACGAGGACGAGGCTCAGGTCGGGCAAGGCGGGATCAGACGCCCAGGCGCTTCAGCACCGCCTGCCACTCGGCCGGCGTGACGGGCGTGATCGAGAGCCGGTTGCCGCGCTTGAGCACCAGCATGCTCGCCAGCTCCGGTGCTTCCTTCATCTCGGCCAGGCTCAGGAGCCGCGTCTTCTTCACGAGCTGCACCTCGCGCAGCTGCCAGCGCGGCGCGTCCGGCGGCGACTTCGGGTCGTGGTACGGGCTCCTGGCGTCGAACTGCGTGGGATCGGTCATCACGCCGCCCACCACCTTCGCGAGGCCGACGATGCCCGGCTCCGGGCACGACGAGTGGTAGAAGAGCACGCCGTCACCCGGCTGCATCGCGTCGCGCATGTAGTTGCGCGCCTGGTAGTTGCGCACGCCGGTCCAGGGAAGCGTCTGCTTCGGCGCGGCGGCGAGATGGTCGATCGAGGCCTCGTCGGGCTCGCTCTTCATCAGCCAGTAGCTCGGCATCGGGGCTGCGTGCAGGCTGGGAGTTAGGAATGAGGTGTCCGCCGTGTGCCAGGAACCGATTGCCTGAACCAAAGGGTGCGTTCAGGTGGGCGAGGTCAGCCAAGCTTCGGGTTCATCTGACGCGAGACGCTCACACCAGCAAGGCGATGTTCCAAGCCCTTGGTCATAGACCATCGGCTCAAGGACATATGTGGTTCAAGGCTCACGACGGACCGGACCATTCTAGACCTCGGCAATGCCACCGCGCGCACCACGGATGTCACAGCAGTTGACCGTCGTCGGCGAGCGCCGCGTCGACGCGGCGGATCAGTTCGTCGAGGTCCGCGCTGTCCGTCTCGACGGCGGTCGGGGCCGGCGAGCGCGGCGGTGGCGCGGGCGGCGCCGCGCCGCGTTCGGCGAGCTGGTAGGCGATGTTCAACGCCGCCAGCACCGCGATGCGCTCGCGCGCCTTGACCTTGCCGGAGTCGCGGATCGAGGTCATCTCCCTGTCGACCGCGGTCACGGCCGCCTGCAGCAGCGCTTCGCCGCCCTCGGGGCAGCCGAGCATGTAGACCTGCCCGAGGATCGAGACTTCGACCTGCCTCACGATGCGCGGCCCTTCGTGTGGGTGGCGTCGGCGGTCTCGGCGGGCAGCCGCTCCAGCAGCGCGTCGATGCGCGAGCGCGCCGCGGCCAGGCGCGCGCGCAGGCTGTCGCGCTCGGCGGTGACGGCCACCAGCTGCTGCTCGATCAGCGCGCTGCTGCGCTTGAGTTCCTGATGGCGCAGCACCAGGCGATCGACCCGTTCGGCCAGGTCCTCGAGCTTGTCGGCCATCCCCATGCGCAGCACCCCCCGGAATTCACATTGTAGAAGCGCCCATGTCGCACCAGGGCCGCACCGCGCAGGCGTCGCAGCGCGGCGCACGGGCCACGCAGACGTAGCGGCCATGCAGGATGAGCCAGTGGTGCGCATGCTCCGCGTAGCGGGCCGGCACGCGCTCCAGCAGCACGCGCTCGACCGCTTCGACGTTGTCGCCGGGCGCCAGACCCGTGCGGTTGCTGACGCGGAACACGTGGGTGTCCACCGCCATCGTCGGCTCGCCGAAGGCGACGTTGAGCACCACGTTGGCCGTCTTGCGGCCCACGCCGGGCAGCGCCTGCAGCGCCTCGCGCGAGCGCGGCACGCGGCCGCCGTGCTGTTCGACGAGGATGCGGCAGGTCTCGAGCAGGTTCTTCGCCTTGTTGCGGTACAGGCCGATCGTGCGGATCTGCTCCGTCACGCCTTCGAGCCCGAGCGCCAGCATCCTCTGCGGCGTGTTGGCCCGCACGAAGAGCCGCCGCGTGGCCTTGTTGACGCCCACGTCGGTGGCCTGCGCCGACAGCAGCACCGCGGCCAGAAGCTCGAAGACGCTGCTGTACTCCAGCTCCGACTGGGGCTGCGGGTTGGCCGCCGCCAGCGTGGCGAAGAACGGTTCGATGGCTTCAGGTTTCATCCGGCTTCCTGATCGGGACACCACGCGCCGCGGCGCGCTGCAGCGCGGCTTCGATCACCGCACGCTTGGCGGCCAGCTGGGAAGCATCGGTCAGCTTGCTGTGCGCGGCCAGATCCGCAAGTTTGGCTTGCGCCTTCTCGGCCAGTCGTTCGTCGTGCTCGCGCTGTTCGCGCGCCACGCGGAAACGGTGGAAGTCGTAGCGCTCGCGGGCCTCCTCGGCCTGCCCCGGGCTCCAGGCCGCCCATCCGGTGCGTTCGCCGGTAACCGGGACCATCGCGATGCAGTCCACCGGGCACACCGGCACGCACAGTTCGCAGCCGGTGCACTGCGCGTCCACCACGGTGTGCATCAGCTTGCTGGCGCCGACGATGCAGTCGACCGGGCAGGCCTTGATGCACAGCGTGCAGCCGATGCACCAGGCTTCGTCGATCACGGCCAGCGCGCGCGGCCCCTCGTGGCCGCGGGTGCCGTCCAGCGCCAGCGGGGGACGCTGCGTGATGACGGCCAGCCGGCCGATGCCCTCGGCGCCGCCGGGCGGGCAGCGGTTGATGTCGGCCTCGCCGGCGGCTACCGCGTCCGCGTAGCCGCGGCAGTCCGGGTAGCCGCAGCGCGTGCACTGGGTCTGCGGCAGCGCGGCGTCGATGCGGTCGGCAAGGGTCACCGGCCGATTATCGAGCCGGCCGTCTAGCGCGCGCGTGGCTTGCGGGCAGGCACCTTCTTCGCGGCGACGGGCGCTGCGGCCTGGTCGAAGCGGGCGATGAAGTCGCGCACCTGCGGATAGACCATCTCGCGCCAGCGCCGGCCCGAGAAGATGCCGTAGTGCCCGGCACCGACCACGTCGTAGTGGAACTGGCGCGACTTCGGGATGCCCGCGCACAGGTCGTGCGCAGCCTTCGTCTGGCCGGCGCCCGAGATGTCGTCGAGCTCGCCTTCCACCGTCAGCAGCGCGGCGCCGGTGATGTCCTGCGGGCGCACCGGTTCGCCCTTCACCACCCAGGTGCCGTTGACCAGCGCGAAATCCTGGAACACGGTCTTGATGGTGTCCAGGTAGTACTCGGCCGGCATGTCCAGCACGGCGTTGTACTCGTCGTAGAACTGGCGGTGCGCCTCGGCGCTGTCGTCGTCGCCGCTGATCAGGTGTTGGAAGTAGTCGTAGTGGCTGTTGAGGTGGCGATCCGGGTTCATCGCCACGAAGCCGGTGTGCTGCAGGAAGCCCGGGTACACGCGCCGGCCGGCGCCGGGGAAGTTCGGCGGCACGCGGAAGATCACGTTGTTCTCGAACCAGCTGTGGCTCTTGTTCATCGCCAGGTTGTTGACGGCGGTGGGGCTCTTGCGGGCGTCGATGGGGCCGCCCATCATCGTCATCGTGCGCGGCACGAACTCGCCGCGGCTGGCCAGCAGCGACACCGCGGCCAGCACCGGCACCGTGGGCTGGCAGACGCTGATCACGTGCACGCCCTCGCCGATGTGGCGGATGAACTCCTGCACGTAGGCGACGTAGTCGTCGAGGTGGAACGGGCCCACCGAGCCCGGCACCATGCGGGCGTCGGTCCAGTCGGTGATGTAGACCTTGTGGTCCTGCAGCAGGCTCTTCACCGTGTCGCGCAGCAGCGTGGCGTGGTGGCCGGACAGCGGCGCCACCACCAGCACGGTGGGCTGCGCCTTCATCGTCTCCAGCGCCTGCGGGTTGTCGGTGAAGCGCTTGAAGCGCAGCAGGCGGCAGAACGGCTTCTGCAGCGCCACCTGTTCCTGCACGGCGACGTCGATGCCGCTGACCTCGGCCGACAGGATGTCGAACGGCGGCTTCTCGTACTCCTTGGCCAGCCGGTGCAGCAGGTCGAAGCTGGCCGAGACGCGCTGCGCCAGCGGCGTGTGCGTGAAGGGCGACAGGGGGTGGCTGTACAGCTTGGCCGCCGCGCTGGCGAACTCCGAGAACGGCGCCATCAGCGCGCGCTGGGTTTCGTAGATCTGGTACAGCATGGGGTGAACCTGTCTCCGTTTCGTTGTCGACGGTCGAATGCCGCGCACGACTGTAGCGCGAAAATTGCTGCACCGCAGCAAATGATTGCGATCGTGAAGCATCCTGCCCTGAGCGGGCGGGGTGCGAAAGCGCGAAAACACCGGTTCGCGCGGTTGATTTCATCGACTCTGTCGCCCGGGCGACAGAGCGGCCCGCTACATCACCTGGGCCAGCGCCGACACCACCGTGTCGATGTTGCGGCTGTTGATCGCCGCCACGCAGATGCGGCCCGAGTCGACGCCGTAGACGCCGAACTCGCTGCGCAGTCGCTGCATCTGTTCCTTCGAGAGACCCGAATAGCTGAACATGCCCATCTGCTGCGTGATGTAGCCGAGATCGCCCTTCACGCCTGCTGCCTGCAACCGAGCCACCAGCGCGTGGCGCATGGCCTTGATGCGCTCGCGCATGCCGGCCAGCTCTTCTTCCCACATCGCGCGCAATGCCGGGGTCGTGAGCACGGTGGCGACCACCTGCGCACCGAAGGTCGGCGGGTTGCTGTAGTTCGTGCGGATCACGATCTTCAGCTGCGACAGCACGCGTGCCGCCTCGTCGGCCGCGCTGCACACGACGCTCAGCGCGCCGACACGCTCGCCGTAGAGCGAGAAGCTCTTGCTGAACGAGGTGGAGACGAAGAAGGCCTGGCCGGTCTTCAGGAAGCGCTGCACCGCGGCGCCGTCCTCGGCAATGCCGTGGCCGAAGCCCTGGTAGGCCATGTCGAGGAAGGGCACGAGGCCCGCGGCGGCGCAGGTGGCGGCCACCTGTTCCCACTGGGCGGGGCTGAGGTCGCAGCCGGTGGGGTTGTGGCAGCAGGCGTGCAGCACCACCACCGTGCCGGGCGTCGCGGCGCGCAGCGTGGCCAGCATGTCGTCGAAGCGGATGCCGCGTGTCGCGGCGTCGTAGTACGGATAGGCGACGACCTCGAAGCCGGCGTTGGTGAACAGCGCGCGGTGGTTCTCCCAGCTGGGGTCGCTGATGAGCACCTTCGCGGCGGGCCGCAGGCGCTTGAGGAAATCGGCCCCGAGCTTCAGGCCGCCGGTGCCGCCCAGCGCCTGCACGGTGGCGACGCGGCCGCCCTTCACGGCGTCGCTGTCGGCGCCGAACACGAGGCCCTGCACCGCCTTGTCGTAGGCAGCGATGCCGTCGATCGGCAGGTAGTTCTTCGCCTTCGGGTTCTGCAGCAGCTGCTTCTCGGCCTCGGCCACGCAGCGCAGCACCGGCAGCTTGCCTTCGTCGTCGAAGTACACGCCGACTCCGAGGTTGACCTTCTTCGGGTTGGTGTCGGCGGCGAACTGCTCGTTGAGGCCGAGGATCGGGTCGCGCGGCGCCATCTCGACGGCGGCAAACAGGGAGGCGGACATGGGCGGTGGTTTCCTGAAGGCGTGGTGTCAGCAGATGCTGCCCGTGGAGCGGCCCGGGCCGGCGCACTGCGCTACTCTCGGTGGTTTCGCGGCCGGGCTTGAAGCACCACGGCCGGCCCCAATTCTAGAGGCCCACCCCCGGGGAATCCCCATGACCGCCCTCGCTGCAGCCGTTGCCGACGACGAAGCGCCCGCGCGCAGCGGCGAGTTCGTCGCGTTTCCCGATTCGCCGTTCCAGCTGTTCCAGCAGTTCCCGCCGGCGGGCGACCAGCCCACGGCCATCGCGCAGCTCGTCGAGGGCATCAACGACGGCCTGGCCTACCAGACGCTGCTGGGCGTCACCGGCTCGGGCAAGACCTTCACGATGGCCAACGTGATCGCGCGCCTGGGCCGCCCGGCCATCGTGTTCGCGCCCAACAAGACGCTGGCGGCGCAGCTCTACAGCGAGTTCCGCGACTTCTTTCCGAAGAACGCGGTCGAGTACTTCGTCAGCTACTACGACTACTACCAGCCCGAAGCCTACGTGCCGCAGCGCGACCTCTTCATCGAGAAGGACAGCGCGATCAACGAGCACATCGAGCAGATGCGGCTCAGCGCCACCAAGAGCCTGCTGGAGCGGCGCGACGTGATCATCGTCGCCAGCGTCAGCGCGATCTACGGTATCGGCAACCCGGCCGACTACCACCAGATGGTGATGACGCTGCGCGTGCACGACAGGATGAGCCAGCGCGACGTGATCGCGCAGCTGATCCGCATGCAGTACAAGCGCAACGAGCTCGACTTCTCGCGCGGCTCGTTCCGCGTGCGCGGCGACACCATCGACGTGTTCCCGGCCGAGCACAGCGAGCTGGCCTTGCGCATCGAGCTGTTCGACGACGAGGTCGAGAGCCTGCAGCTGCTGGACCCGCTGACCGGCCGCGTGCGGCAGAAGATCCCGCGCTTCACGGTCTACCCCAGCAGCCACTACGTGACGCCGCGCGAGCGCGTGGTGGACGCCATCGCCACCATCAAGGAAGAGCTGCGCCAGCGCCTGGACGAACTGGTGAAGGCCGGCAAGCTGGTGGAGGCGCAGCGCCTGGAGCAGCGCACCCGCTTCGACCTGGAGATGCTGCAGGAGGTGGGCCACTGCAAGGGCATCGAGAACTACACGCGCCACCTCAGCGGCGCGCGGCCCGGCGACCCGCCGCCGACGCTGGTGGACTACCTGCCGTCGGATTCGCTGATGTTCCTCGACGAGAGCCATGTGCTGATCGGCCAGCTGGGCGGCATGTTCAACGGCGACCGCGCACGCAAGACCACGCTGGTGGAGTACGGCTTCCGCCTGCCCAGCGCGCTGGACAACCGGCCGCTGAAGTTCGAGGAGTTCGAGACCAAGATGCGGCAGGCGGTGTTCGTCTCCGCGACGCCCGCGGCCTACGAGAAGGAACACGCCGGCCAGGTGGTGGAGCAGCTGGTGCGGCCCACCGGCCTGGTGGACCCGGTGGTGGAGGTGCGCCCGGCCGCCACGCAGGTGGACGACGTGCTGCAGGAGATCCGCGACCGCGTGCAGAAGAACGAGCGGGTGCTGATCACCACGCTGACCAAGCGCATGGCCGAGCAGCTGACGGAGTACCTGTCGGACAACGGCGTCAAGGTGCGCTACCTGCACAGCGACGTCGATACGGTCGAGCGCGTGGAGATCCTGCGCGACCTGCGCCTGGGCACCTTCGACGTGCTGGTCGGCATCAACCTGCTGCGCGAGGGCCTGGACCTGCCCGAGGTGAGCCTGGTGGCCATCCTCGACGCCGACAAGGAAGGCTTCCTGCGCGCCGAGCGCAGCCTGATCCAGACCATCGGCCGCGCCGCGCGCAACGTCAACGGCAGGGCGCTGCTCTACGCCGACAAGATCACCGACTCGATGAGGGCCGCCATCGACGAGACCGAACGCCGCCGCGCCAGGCAGATCGCGCACAACGAGGCGATGGGCATCACGCCCAGGAGCGTCACCAAGCGCATCCGCGATCTCATCGACGGGGTGGTCTCCGACAAGACGGCGAAGGACGACCTCAAGGCCGCCAAGGCCGCGGCCGAGGTGGAGGCGATGTCCGAGAAGGACCTCGGCAAGCGCATCAAGCTGCTCGAGAAGCAGATGCTCGAGCACGCCCGCAACCTGGAGTTCGAGAAGGCGGCCCGCGTGCGCGACCAGCTGGCGCTGCTGCGCGAGCAGGCCTTCGGCGGCGCGGGGCACGACGTGGTGCCGCTGATCCCGGCGGCGCGCGGCGGGGCCGGGCGATGATCAAGCGGCTGAAGGACTGGCTGGCCGGCGGCGACGCGCCGCGCCCGGAGGACGCACGCCTGCGCGTGCTGATGGTCTGCATGGGCAACATCTGCCGCTCGCCCACGGCCGAAGGTGTGCTGCGGGCCAAGCTGCAGCGGGCCGGCCTGCATGGCATGGTGCAGGTGGATTCCGCGGGCACCCATGGCTACCACACCGGCGAGGCGCCAGACGCACGCGCCATCCGCCACGCCGGCCAGCGCGGTTACGACATCGCGGGCCTGCGCGCCCGTCCGGTGGTCCCGCAGGACTTCATGCGCTTCGACCGCGTGCTGGCGATGGACGAGGACAACCTCGACTGGCTGCGCCGCAAGATGCCGGCGGGCAGCGTGGCCCGCCTGGAGCCGCTGCTCGCGCACGCCCGCCGCTTCCCCGGCGTGACGGCGGTTCCGGACCCGTACTACGGCGGTCCGGCCGGTTTCGACCACGTGCTCGACCTGGTGGAAGACGCCTGCGACGGGCTCGTCGCCCAGTTGCAGACCGAGCTCCGCAGCGCACCCTTGCCGCGCCCGGGTTAAACTCGACAAACTTGCTCGGGTAACTCTATACTTGAGCAACTTAGTCGGACATAGCTGGCAAGATCCGGGTTGTCCGTCCCAGCAGGCACGGGGCGGAAGACCCGGCCCGGAACGTGGTTTGCCGGGTACCGGCCGGCGCTATCCGCCCAGGAGAAATTTTCATGCGACTCACCACCAAAGGCCGCTTTGCCGTCACGGCAATGATCGATCTGGCCCTGCGTTCCAACAACGGCCCGGTCGCGCTGGCCGCCATCAGCCAGCGCCAGCAGATTTCGCTGTCCTACCTGGAGCAGCTGTTCGGCAAGCTGCGCCGGCATGAGCTGGTCGAAAGCACCCGCGGCCCCGGCGGCGGTTATTCGCTGGGGCGCGGCGCCGGCGAGATCACGGTGGCCGACATCATCGTCGCGGTCGACGAGCCCATCGATGCCACCGGCTGCGGCGGCAAGGAAAGCTGCATGGGCGAGGACGCCGGCAAGTGCATGACGCACGACCTGTGGGCCAGCCTCAACGCCAAGATGATCGAGTACCTGGACTCCATCACGCTGCAGAAGCTGGTGGAAGACCAGCTCGCCAAGGGCGTGTCGATCGACTCGGCGCCGGTCAAGCGGGCGATCTCCACGCAGCCCGTGGTCAAGCCCATCAAGGTGACGGCGCCGAACTCGGTGTTCGCGCTGGGCACCGCCCTCAGCAAGTGACCGTCCGAACCGGGCACCCGCCCGCCTGCTTTCCAGCGACCCCATGACCCCGCACTTCCCGATCTACATGGACTACGGCGCCACGACGCCGTGCGACCCGCGCGTCGTCGACGCGATGATCCCCTGGCTGCGCGAACACTTCGGCAATCCGGCGTCGCGCAGCCACGCCTGGGGTTGGGAGGCGGAGGAGGCGGTGGAAAAGGCGCGGGCCCAGGTCGCGGCGCTGGTCAATGCCGATCCGCGCGAGATCGTCTGGACCAGCGGCGCCACCGAGAGCATCAACCTGGCGCTCAAGGGCGCGGCGCACTTCTACGGCAGCCGCGGCAAGCACCTGATCACGCTGAAGACCGAGCACAAGGCGACGCTGGACACCATGCGCGAGCTGGAGCGCCAGGGCTTCGAGGTGACCTACCTCGACGTGCAGGAGAACGGCCTGCTCGACCTGGAGCGCTTCAAGGACGCGCTGCGCAAGGACACGGTGCTCGTCTCGGTGCTGCTGGTCAACAACGAGATCGGCGTGATCCAGGACATCCCGGCCATCGGCGCGTTGTGCCGCGAGCGCGGGATCATCTTCCACGTCGACGCCGCGCAGGCCACCGGCAAGATCGCGATCGACGTCACGTCGCTCCCGGTCGACCTGATGAGCCTGGCGTCGCACAAGACCTACGGCCCCAAGGGCATCGGTGCGCTCTACGTGCGACGCAAGCCGCGCGTGCGCATCGAGGCGCAGATGCACGGCGGCGGCCACGAGCGCGGCATGCGCAGCGGCACGCTGCCCACGCACCAGATCGTCGGCATGGGCACCGCCTACGCCATCGCGCAGGCCGAGATGGGCACCGAGATCGAGCGCATCCGCATGCTGCAGAAGCGCCTGCTCGACGGCATCGGCCGCATCGAGCAGGTCTTCATCAACGGCGACCTCGAGCGCCGGGTGCCGCACAACGTCAACGCCAGCTTCAACTTCGTCGAAGGCGAGAGCCTGATCATGGGCGTCAAGGGCCTCGCGGTGAGTTCCGGCTCGGCCTGCACCAGCGCCAGCCTGGAGCCCAGCTACGTGCTGCGCGCCCTGGGTCGCAGCGACGAACTCGCGCACTCCAGCCTGCGCATGACGATCGGCCGCTTCACCACCACGGAGGAGATCGACTACGCCGTGGCGACGCTGCAGGACCGCGTCGCCAAGCTGCGCGAGCTCTCGCCGCTGTGGGAGATGTTCAAGGACGGCGTCGACCTCAGCACCATCCAGTGGACAGCCCATTAAGGAGAACGACATGGCCTACAGCGACAAGGTCGTCGATCACTACGAAAACCCGCGCAACGTCGGCAGCTTCGACAAGGGCGACGACAGCGTCGGCACCGGCATGGTCGGCGCGCCCGCCTGCGGCGACGTGATGAAGCTGCAGATCAAGGTCAACCCGGCCACGGGCCTGATCGAGGATGCGCGCTTCAAGACCTACGGCTGCGGCTCGGCCATCGCGTCGAGCTCGCTGGTCACCGAATGGGTCAAGGGCAAGACGCTCGACGAGGCGGTGACGATCAAGAACACGCAGATCGCCGAGGAACTGGCGCTGCCGCCGGTGAAGATCCACTGCTCGATCCTCGCCGAGGACGCGATCAAGGCCGCGGTGCAGGACTACAAGGCCAAGCACGGCGCCGCGGAGAACGCCTGAGCACCATGGCCGTCACGTTGACCGAAGCCGCGGCGCGGCATGTCACCCGCTACCTGGGCCGCCGCGGCAAGGGCGTGGGCGTGCGCCTGGGCGTCAAGACCACGGGCTGCTCGGGGCTGGCCTACAAGCTCGAGTACGCCGACGAGATCGCCCCCGAGGACATCGTCTTCGAAGGCCACGGCGTCAAGGTGCTGGTGGACCCCAAGAGCCTGCCCTACATCGACGGCACCGAGCTCGACTTCGTGCGCGAGGGCCTCAACGAGGGCTTCAAGTTCCACAACCCGCGCGAGAAGGACCGCTGCGGCTGCGGGGAATCGTTCCGCGTCTGAAACACCGCCGCACGCCAGGGGCGGCTGCGTGCCGCCCTTGTTCTTTGAAGACCATGCGCGAACCCATCGTCATCCGCCGCGAACGCCCTGACCAACCCGAGGTGGTGGCGTTGCTGGCCGAACTCGACCGCTACCTGGCGACGCTCTACGCGCCCGAGGAGAACCACATCCTCGACGTGGGGCAACTGCTGCAGCCGGAGATCGCGTTCTTCGTGGCGCGTGACCAGGGCCGGCCGGTCGGCACCGCGGCCTACCGGCGCATGAACGGCGAAGCCGACACCGGCGGCGAACGCTACGGCGAGGTCAAGCGCATGTACGTGGACCCTGCCTTCCGCGGCCACCGGCTCGGCGCACGCCTGCTTGCGGCGCTGGAGGACGGGCTGCGCGCCGACGGCTACCGGCTTGCGCTGCTCGAGACGGGCCGGCACCAGACCGAGGCGGTGCGGCTGTACGAGCGCGAGGGCTACGCGCCGCGCGCCGCGTTCGGCGGCTACCCGGACAACGGGCTGTCGGTGTTCTACGGGAAGGCGCTGTGAAGCTGTCCGACGACGACTTCACGCTGTTCGGCCTGCCGCAGCGCCAGGAGCTGCCGCGCGCCGAGATCGACGCCCGCCGGCGCGAGTTGCAGGCGCAGGTGCATCCCGACCGGTTCGCCGCCGAAGGTGCCGCCGCGCAGCGGGTGGCGATGCAGTGGGCGGTACGGGTCAACGAGGCCTACCAGCGGCTGAAGGACCCGCTGGCCCGCGCCGCCTACCTGTGCGGGCTGCGCGGCGTGCCGGTGGATGCCGAGCGCAACACGGCGATGCCCGCCGCCTTCCTGATGCAGCAGATGGAGTGGCGCGAGGCACTCGACGAGGCGCAGGGACTGGCCGACGTCGAAGGCCTGGACGAGCAGGTGACCAAGGACGAGGCCGCGCGCCTGGCCCAGCTCGCGACGCTGCTCGACGATCGAAACGACACCGCGGCCGCGGCCGAGCAGGTGCGCGCGCTGATGTTCGTCGCGCGCTTCCGCGAGGACATCAACCGCCGCCTCGAAGCGCTGGACCCGGCGCGCTGAACGCAACCCCTCTCCGATGGCCCTGCTCCAGATCTCCGAACCCGGCCAGGCGGCCGACCCGCACCAGCGTCGCATCGCGGTCGGCATCGACCTGGGCACCACGCACTCGCTGGTGGCGGCGGTGCGCCATGGTGTCGTCGAATGCCTGCCCGACGCGCAGGGGCGCGTGCTGCTGCCGTCGGCGGTGCGGTACCTCGAGGGCGGGCGGCGCCAGATCGGCCACGACGCCCGCGCCACGCAGGCGGAAGACGCCGAGAACACGCTGGTGTCCATCAAGCGCTTCATGGGGCGGCGCCTGGCCGACGTGGCCGGCCGCGAGAAGCTGCCCTACCGCTTCGTCGATCAGCCCGGCATGCTGGCCATCGCCACGCGCGACGGCGAGAAGACGCCGGTGGAGGTGTCGGCCGAGATCCTGGCTGCGCTGCGCCAGCGCGCCGAGGACACCTTCGACGCCGATTTGCATGGCGCGGTGATCACGGTGCCGGCCTACTTCGACGATGCGCAGCGCCAGGCCACCAAGGACGCCGCGCAGCTCGCAGGCCTCAACGTGCTGCGGCTGATCAGCGAGCCGACGGCGGCCGCGGTGGCCTACGGCCTGGACAACGGCAGCGAGGGTCTCTACGCCGTCTATGACCTCGGCGGCGGCACCTTCGACATCAGCCTGCTGCGCCTGACCCGCGGCGTGTTCGAGGTGGTGGCCACCGGCGGCGATGCCGCACTCGGCGGCGACGACATCGACCAGGCGCTGGCCGACTGGGCGCTGGCCCAGGCCGGGCTGGAAGCCGCGACACCGCAGGCCAAGCGTGCGGCGCTGGTGGCGGCGCGTGCGGCGAAGGAGGCCTTGAGCGACGCCGACACGGCGACGTGGCGGATCGACGGCCACGGGGTGCCGGTCGCCCGCGCCCAGCTCGAGGCACTGGCGCAGCCGCTGGTGGAGCGCACGCTCGCCGCCGTGCGCAAGGTGCTGCGCGACGCCAAGGTCGCGCGCGACGAAGTGCAGGGCGTCGTGATGGTCGGCGGCAGCACGCGCATGCCGTATGTGCGCCGGGCCGTGAGCGGATTGTTCGGGCGCGAGGTCCTCACCAACGTGAACCCCGACGAGGTGGTGGCCCTCGGCGCCGCCGTGCAGGCGAACGCACTGGCCGGCAACGCGAAGGACGGCGAACTGCTGCTGCTGGACGTGATCGCGCTCAGCCTCGGGCTCGAGACGATGGGCGGCCTGGTCGAGCGCGTGATCGAACGCAACACCACCATCCCGGTTGCGAAGGCGCAGGAGTTCACCACCTTCAAGGACGGCCAGACGGCGATGGCGATCCACGTGCTGCAGGGCGAGCGCGACCTGGTCAGCGAGTGCCGCTCGCTGGCGCGCTTCGAGCTGCGTGGCATCCCGCCGATGGCCGCGGGCGCGGCGCGCATCCGTGTCACGTTCCAGGTCGATGCCGATGGGCTGCTCAGCGTCTCGGCGCGCGAGCAGACCTCGGGTGTCGAGGCCGCGGTGACGGTCAAGCCCAGCTACGGCCTGGCCGACGCGCAGATCGCGCAGATGCTGAAGGACGGCTTCACGCACGCCGAGGCCGACATGCAGGCGCGTGCGCTGCGCGAGGCACGTGTCGAGGCCGAGCGCATGGTGCTGGCCACGCGCTCGGCGCTGGCTGCCGACGCCGCGCTGCTCGACGTCGACGAGCAGCGCGAGATCCAGGCCCTGATCGAAGCCACGCAGCAGGCCGCGGCCGGCGAGGACGCCCACGCCATCGAGGCCGCCGTCAAGGCGCTGGCCGCCGGCACCGAGGCCTTCGCTGCGCTGCGCATGAACCAGGGCATCCGCCAGGCGTTGGCCGGGCGCAAGCTCGAAGAAGTCTGACCATGCCCGTCATCCGCATCCTGCCCCACGCCGAGTACTGCCCGCAGGGCGACACGATCGAGGCGCCCACGGGCACCTCGATCTGCGAGGCCCTGCTCGAGAACGGCATCCCGATCGAACACGCCTGCGAGATGAGCTGCGCCTGCACCACCTGCCACGTGGTGGTGAAGGAAGGCTTCAACTCGCTGGGCGAGATGGACGAGAGCGAGGAAGACCTGCTCGACCGCGCCTGGGGCCTGACGCCGACCTCACGGCTGAGCTGCCAGGCCATCGTCTCGAACCAGGACGTGACGATCGAGATCCCGAAGTACTCGATCAACCACGCCCGCGAGAACCACTGACCGTCCCCGATCAAGCGGGCGCCTCGGGGGTGGGCTCAGGTCGCCGGCTTGTCGCTGAGCGCCTTGAGGTTCTCGATCAGCGCCTTGTCCATCGGCGCGTTCAGGTTGATGCCCCTGGGCGGGATCGGCGACAGGAACCACTTGCGGTAGAGGCGTTCGAACTCGCCGCTCTTCATCAGCCCGGCCAGCACGCCGTCGACGAGCTTCTTGATGCCCGCATCGTCCTTGCGCATCATGATCGCGTAGGGCTCGACCTGGATCGGCTCGCCCACCACGGCCAGCGAGGCCGGGTTCTGCGCGCTGGCACGCAGGCCGTAGAGCAGGATGTCGTCCATCGCGAAGCCTGCCGCGCGCCCGCTTTCCACCAGCAGCGCCGACTCCGCGTGGTCCTTCGCCGCGATCAGCTCGATCGGCAGCTTCTGCTCGTTGATGATGTTCCGCATGATGCGGAAGTTCGTGGTGCCGGTGGTCGACACCATCACCTTGTTGTTGAAGTCCGCCAGGGTCTTGATGCCCGAGTCGGCCTTCACGAGGAAGCGGGTGCCGGTGTAGAAGTAGTTGATCGCGAAGGTCACCTGCTTGGCGCGCTCGCTGTTGTTCGTGGTGCTGCCGCACTCCAGGTCGATGGTGCCGTTCACCAGCAGCGGGATGCGGTTCGCCGACGTCACCGCCTGGCGGGCCACCTTGAGGTCGGCGCGCCCGGTCGCCTTCCTGATCTCGTCGACCAGCTTGTCGCAGATGTCGACGCCGAAGCCCACCGGCTGGGCCTTGTCGTCGAGGTACGAGAAGGGGATCGACGACTCGCGGTAGGCCAGCGTGATCGTGCCGCTGTCCTTGATCTTGTCGAGCGTGGCCTGCTGGGCCTGCGCAGGCAGCAGCGCCGCCAGCGGCAGCAGGGCCGCCAGCAGGCGGATACGCGGCATGAACACCATGGGTCCTCCGGGGTTCGGTTGGTCGAACCCCGAATGTAGCGGGCGCCGGCGCGCCGCTAGCGCTGCGCCATCTGCGGCGAGGCCTTCTCCCATTCCGGCATGCCGCCGCGGAACCAGTAGACCTTCGCGAAGCCCTTGGCCAGCGCGGCGCGGCTGGCCTTGTAGCTCTTCCAGCACTCGGCGCCGTTGCAGTGGAAGACCACCGGCTTCTTCGGGTCGAGCGTCGCCAGGCCCGGGAAGTCGTCGAGCGCGGCGTCGTACGCCACGTCCTTCAGGCTCTTCTCGTGATACGGCACGAACACCGCGCCGGGGATGTGGCGCGACTTGAATTCCTTCTCGTTGCGCGTGTCGACCACCACGGCGCCTTCGGTCATCAGCTGAGCCACCTTCGCGGCGTCCACCACCGTGGCGCCCGGCAGGCTGGTGGGGGTGAAGGTGCCGAGCTCGGCGATGCGCTGGTAGCGCGCCGGTTCGGGCACCACGGTCGCGTTCTTCAGGCCGCAGCTCGGGGCCGCGGTCTGGAACCAGCGCGCCATGCGGCCCCGCAGCTCCGCCGGCAGTTCCTTCTTCACCACGACCGAGAAGCCGCCCGGCACGCCGCCGGTGGAGGCCAGCACCTTGGCCTCGCCGGGGTTGGTGCGCTCCCAGCTGTCCCAGTCGCTGCGGCGGATGACGGTGGCTTCGGTCAGCCGCAGGTTGATCGCGGTGAGCCCGGCCTGCGGATAGCGTGCGTACTCCACCTGGCTCAGGTCCTTGAACGACAGCCCGGCCGAGGTGAGCATGCCGCGCGCGAGGTAGGTGTAGATCGAATCCTGCTGCGGCAGGTAGATGCGCGCCTTGCGCATGTCGGCCGCGCTGGCCACGCCGTTGCGGCCCACCAGCACGTACTGCTCCTCGGCGTCGGTGGCGCCCACCAGCTCGTAACCGTGCCCGAGCGCGGAAGCCGCCACCTGAGCCGGCGCGATGAACAGGTCGTATCCCCCGCTGCGCGTGGCGCGCATCGCGTCGGTCAGGTTGTCCGACATGGTCACCTGCACCGGCTGGCCGGCCAGTCGGGAGAGACCCGCCTCCAGGGCCTGGCGCGACACCATCAGGCTGTCCTTGCGCGAGGTGGGCTCGCTCACCACCAGGGCGGAGAGGTCGGCCAGCGCCGGTGCGGCGCCCAGGGTCAGCAGCAGCGCTGCGCAGATTGTCTTCAACGGATTCCCCTCGACGGTTCGGGCATCCGGTCGAAAGCTCCGGCGCCCTTTGCGGCTCAACACACTTTGAGGATGCAGCCAGTCTATCGTATGGGACGTGTGTCGACTGCATCCGTTCGTTAGCCGGTGCGAACCTGTCGAAGAAACCCTACGGGTGCGGCGTGCCCCAAAGCGGAAAGCGCTCGCACCAAAAAAAGACCTCCCCGTCTCGCAACGGGGAGGTTGGACTAGGGCTCGTGCCCTGCTGAGGAGATAGACAGACACTCGAAAGTGTCGACAGATCCCAGAGCAAGTGCCGTGCCGGATTTCAGAAGTAGAGCGCCAGCGCGGCGACGAAGCGGCCGGCGTCCAGCACCGGCAGCACCACCAGCGCCGATAGGCCGTGCACGCGCGCGACCGGGCCGGGCTCGCTGGCGAGGTTCCTGCCGGTCACGGGCAGCCCGGTGAACCAGCAGCGGCCGATGCTGCCCTGGCCCGGTTCCACGGCCGTGCCCGCGTCGGACAAGGGGCCGGTCATCTCGCAGAACCCGTCGCGCAGCCTCAGCACGCCGGCGTCGGCGTCGGGGCGCCAGACCTCGACGCGGCGGGCGATCGGCGTGCCCAGCGCGGAGAGGAAGGCCAGCACGTACTGCTGCGGCCCGGGTGTGGCGCACGGGATCGCGAAGCCGCGGTTGATGCCCACCTTCAGGGCGCTGTCGGCGCGCAGGAAACCCGAGCCGCGCCCCAGGTCGGGCAGGAACACCGGCTGCCTCTGCGCCCACGTCAGGCCCGGCAGGCCCGTGCCGGCGCGGAAGCTGGTACGGCGCGAGATGAACTCGAAGGTGTCGCCGGTGCGGCCGTAGTGGCCGTCGTCGAGGGTCAGGTCCTTCGAGCCCGGATCGTTCCGCCAGACCTCGATCGCGCCGGCGTGGTCCTCGTCGTCGCCGCAGAAGAACACCACCACCGCGACGAGATAGTCGCCGGCGAAGATCGGCAGCGCGATGCCGCAGGTCAGGCCGTCGGCGTGCGCCGCCGCGGTGCGCCTGAAGTACGAGTTGTCGAAGGCGTGCAGCACCACCGGCGCGCCGCTGTCCCAGGCGCGGCCGGGCAGGCCCTCGCCGCGGCCGAAGCACATCTCGCGGCTGATGCCGGCCATGCGAGCGCCCGGCGCGTAGAGGCCGCCGCCGAACTCGAGCAGCGTGCGGTCGCTGCTGGGCAGCCAGAACTCGGTGGCCTTGATGAAGGTCCTGGTCTCGACCGCAAGCGGCAGGGCGCTCATGCAGCCGTCGTTTCCACGTGGCCCTGCCGGGTGTACAGGAAGTCGAGCACCGCCTTGCGGTAGTGCACGTAGGCGCGGTCCTCGGCGAGCTCGACGCGGTCGCGCGGGCGCGGCAGGTCCACGCGCAGCAGCTCGCCGATCGTCGCCGCCGGGCCGTTGGTCATCATCACGATGCGGTCGGAGAGCAGCACCGCCTCGTCGACGTCGTGCGTCACCATCACCGTCGTGCTGCGCGTGCGGGCGACGATCTTCAGCAGCTCGTCCTGCAGCCGGGCCCGGGTGAGGGCGTCCAGGGCGCCGAAGGGCTCGTCCATCAGCAGCACCTTGGGCTCCATCGCCAGCGCGCGCGCGATGCCCACGCGCTGCTTCATGCCGCCGCTGATCTCGTGCGGCCGCTTGGTCATCGCATGACCCATGCCGACGAGTTCCAGCGCGGCCTGGGTGCGCTCCTTCAGCTGCGCGCCGGTCTCGCGCGCACCGAACACGCGCTCCACGGCCAGATGCACGTTCTCGGCGCACGACAGCCACGGCAGCAACGAGTGGTTCTGGAACACGACGGCGCGTTCGGGACCGGGCGCGTCGATCTCGCGCCGGTCGCACAGCAGCACGCCGCTGGTGGGCTTCAGCAACCCCGCGATCAGGTTCAGCAGCGTGCTCTTGCCGCAGCCCGAGTGGCCGATCAGCGTGACGAACTCACCCTGCGCGATCGACAGGTTGATCTCGCGCAGCGCGTGGAAGCGGCCCTTCTTCGTCTCGAACACCATCTCGGCGTTCTCGACCTTGATGAAGTCAGTCGTCATAGGAGAACCTCCTGGCCACGGTGACCAGCAGCTGCTCGAGCAGCAGGCCGACGATGCCGATCACGAAGATCGCGACGATGATGTGCTTGACGTTGAGGTTGTTCCACTCGTCCCACACCCAGAACCCGATGCCGACGCCGCCGGTCAGCATCTCGGCCGCGACGATCACGAGCCAGGCGGTGCCCACCGACAGCCGCACGCCGGTGAGCATGTAGGGCAGCACCGCGGGGAAGAGGATCTTCGTGATCACCTTCCACTCGCTCAGGTTCAGCACCTTCGCGACGTTGAGGTAGTCCGCCGGCACGCGCTGCACGCCGACCGCGGTGTTGATGATCATCGGCCAGATGCTGCAGATGAAGATGGTCCAGATCGCAGCCGGGTTGGCCGCCTTGAACACCAGCAGGCCGATCGGCAGCCAGGCCAGTGGCGACACCGGCCGCAGCAGGCTCACCAGCGGGTTCACCATGCGCGCCAGGAACGCGAAGCGTCCCAGCATGAAGCCGAGCGGGATGCCCACCAGCGCCGCCATGCCGAAGCCGAGCGCCACGCGCTGCAGCGAGTTCAGCACGTTCCAGCCGATGCCCTGGTCGTTGGGGCCGTTGCGGTAGAACGGGTCGGCGAAGAGCTTGCACGCGGCCTCCCAGGTGGCCAGCGGTGTCGGGAAGGCCTGGCTGTTCTGCGTCAGCAGGGCCCAGATGCCGACCAGCAGGCCGAAGCCGATGACCGGCGGCAGCACCTTGAGCCAGAGCCCGCGCCAGTCGAACGGCGGCGAGGGCGGCTTCGACGCCCGTGCCGGGGCCGCAGGGGCCGCCGGGCGCGCCGAGGGCGTTGCGGACCCCGCCGTCGCGCCGGGCTCGGCCGAGGCGGTCTGCGAGTGGAAGACGGCAGCAACCATGGTGCCTCCTCAGGCCGGGACGGCCTTGATCTTGAAGCCGTCGGCGTACTTCGCAGGTTCCTTGCCGTCCCAGACGACGCCGTCGATCAGCTTGCTCGTGCGCATCGGATCCTTGGGCACGCTGATCTTCATGGCCCCGGCAACCTCCTTGTACAGGTCGACCTGGTTCACCTGTCTGGCCACCGCGAGGTAGTCGGGGTGTTCCTTCAGCAGACCCCAGCGCTTGTGCTGGGTCAGGAACCACATGCCATCCGAGAGGTAGGGGAAGTTCACCGCGCCGTCGTTGAAGAACTTCATGTGGTTCGGGTCGTCCCAGGTCTTGCCCAGGCCGTTCTGGTAGCGCCCGAGGATGCGCTGGTTGATCGCGTCGACGCCGGTGTTGATGTAGGCCTTCTGGGCCACCGTCTCGGCCATCTTCAGCTTGTTCTGCAGGCCCGCGTCGATCCAGCGGCTGGCCTCGAGCACGGCCATCATCACGGCGCGCGTGGTGTTCGGATGCTTCTTCACGAACTCGGCCGTCGTGCCCAGCGTCTTCTCGGGGTGGTCCTTCCAGATGTCCTGCGTGGTGTTCGCCGTGATGCCGATGCCGTCCATGATGGCGCGGTGGTTCCACGGTTCGCCGACGCAGAAGCCGTCCATGTTGCCCACGCGCATGTTGGCCACCATCTGCGGCGGCGGCACGGTGATCAGCTTGGCGCCGCTCAGCGGGTTGATGCCGGCCGCCGCCAGCCAGTAGTGCATCCACATCGCGTGGGTGCCGGTCGGGAAGGTGCCGGCGAAGGTGTACTCGCGCTTCTCGCGGGCCATCAGCGCGGCCAGGCTCGGGCCGTCGACCGCGCCCTTGTCGGCCAGTGCCTTCGACAGCGAGATGGCCTGGCCGTTGTTGTTGATCGACATCAGCACGGCCATGTCCTTCTTCGGACCGCCCACGCCCAGGTGCACGCCGTAGACCAGGCCGTACAGCACGTGAGCCATGTCGAGCTCGCCGTTGACCAGCTTGTCGCGCACGCCGGCCCAACTGGCCTCCTTCGTGGGCACGATCTTCACGCCGTACTTCTTGTCGAAGCCCAGCACGCTGGCCATCACGACGCTGGCGCAGTCGGTCAGCGGGATGAAGCCGATGCGCACCTCTTCCTTCTCGGGCTTGTCGCTGCCGGCCGCATGCACCGCGGCCTGCAGGCCGGGTATGAGGCCGGCGGCGCCGGAGGTGGCGGCAGTGGCCGCGACGGCCTTCACGATGGAGCGGCGTCCCATGTCGATGCGTCCTGATGAAGATGGGTTCATGGTTCCAGGCAAGGTTGAGGCCGACAAAAGCAAAAGGCGTCCACACGGCGGCGTGCCGCAACGGCACGCGTGGTGAGGACGCCCTTGTCCCGCTGGGCCCGCGCAAACGATGCGCACGCCCAGCGCTGGCGAGAAATCGGCTTTGATCTCTCTCTGGCCGGGAGTACGCAATCGGCATGCCAGGGTTTCCCGGGGGTTGCCGGCCCGTTTCGCACCAAGGCACGGCAGCGCCGCGCGGCGCTGGTGCGCGCAGGCGTGCGCGGCGCGCTACATCAGCAGGTCGGCCGCGTCGACGATGCGCTGCGCGATGTCGGCCATCTTGAGCCCCTTGTCCATCGCGGCCTTGCGGATGCGCGCATAGGCTTCCGGCTCGCCGATCTGGTGCCGCTGCATCAGCAGGCCCTTCGCGCGGTCCACCACCTTGCGCTCGGCCAGCTGGCTGCGCGCTTCGGCCAGCTCGCGGCGCAGGGTCTCCTCGTGCTCGAAGCGGGCCTGCGCCACCTCCAGCACCGGCTTCACCCGCTCGGGCGCCAGCCCGGCGACGACGTAGGCCGTGACGCCCGCCGCGATGGCGTCGCGCACATGGCTGGTGTCCTCGTCGTCGGTGAACATCACGATGGGGCGTCGGGCATCGCGGGTGGCCATCACCACGTGCTCCAGCGTGTCGCGCGCCTGGCTCTCGGCGTCGACGATGATCATCTCGGGCTGCAGCTGGTTCAGCCGGTCCGGCAGGAAAGGGTCGGCCGGCAGCACCGCGACGATGTTGTAGCCCGCCTCCAGCAGCGCGATGTGCAGGCTGCGCGAGCGCCGGATCTCGGCGGCCGCGTCGTCGTCGCCCGGATCCGACACCAGGCTGTCGGGAGCGACGATGACGATGCGGGTGGCTTCGGTGACCGGCATGCCGGGTCCACAGCAACTTCCGCGCCGCCCGCGCCCGTAGACTCGGAACGATGACTGTGGTGCTCGGCTTTGAATCGTCCTGCGACGAAACCGGCGTCGCGCTGGTGCGCACGCGCGAAGACGGGGCGCCGCGGCTGCTGGCCGAGGCGCTGCACAGCCAGGCCGAGATGCACGCCGACTATGGCGGCGTGGTGCCGGAGCTGGCGTCGCGCGACCACATCCGGCGCGTGCTGCCGCTGGCGCGCCAGGTGCTGCGGGACGCCGGGCTCGCACTCGCCGACGTGGACCTGGTCGCCTACACGCGCGGGCCCGGCCTGGCGGGCGCGCTGCTGGTGGGCGCTGGTGTGGCGGTGGCGCTGGCGGCGGCCCTGGGCAGGCCGGCACTCGGCGTGCACCACCTGGAAGGCCACCTGCTGTCGCCTTTCCTCGCCGAAGAGACGCCGCGCTTCCCTTTCGTCGCGCTGCTGGTGTCCGGCGGCCACACGCAGCTGATGCACGTGGCGGGCGTCGGGCGCTACGACCTGCTGGGCGAGACCATCGACGACGCGGCCGGCGAGGCCTTCGACAAGAGTGCGAAGCTGCTCGGTCTGGGATACCCGGGCGGGCCGCTGCTCGCGCAACTGGCGGAGCAGGGCGATCCCAGGGCCTATCCGTTGCCGCGTCCGCTGCTGCACAGCGGCGACCTCGACTTCTCGTTCGCCGGCCTGAAGACCGCCGTGATGACGCAGGCCCGCAAGCTGGGCCCCGAGATGAGTGCGCAGCAGCGTGCCGATCTGGCGGCGTCGGCGCAGGCGGCCATCGTCGACGTGCTGGTGGCCAAGGCCCTGCGCGCGCTGAAGGACAGCGGCACGCAGCGCCTCGTGGTTGCCGGCGGCGTGGGTGCCAACCGGCAGCTGCGGCAGCAGCTCGACGCCGGCGCGGCGCGCCTGCGTGCGCAGGTCCACTATCCGCCGCTGGCGCTGTGCACCGACAACGGCGCGATGATCGCGCTGGCCGCCGCGCTGCGCGTGCAGCACGGCCTGGCCAGCCCGGCGCGCGACGGCGCCTTCGACGTGCGGCCGCGCTGGCCGCTGGCCGAGATCAGTTGATCGTGATCTGCGATGCGCTGCGCTGCACGCGCTTGGGCAGCGTCAGCGTCAGCACGCCGTTCTCGAGCTTGGCGCCGGACTCGGAAGCATCCAGTTCCACCGGCAGCGCGAAGCTGCGGGCGAAGCTGCTGACCGCGCGCTCGCGGTAGACCACGCGGTCGCCTTCCTTGCGCTCGTCGCTGCGCTCGGCGTGGGCCTGCACGGTGACCTGCTTGCCCTCGATCGAGACCTTCACGTCTTCCTTCGCGACGCCGGGCATCTCCAGCTTCACGGTGTACGCGCGCTCGGACTCGACGACGTCCAGCGCCGGCGTGCGCGCCGCGGGCGTCTCGGCGCCGTTCGCCGGGCCGAACACGCGGTCGAAGGTGTCGTCGAACAGGCGCGACAGCTGGCGGGACTCACGGGTGAAGGGGACGATGAACATGGTGCGCTCCTTAGAATCAGGGGTTCTCGGCGCCGCGGGACACGAACCGGTGCAGCGCCATGCCCCGACAGATGGTCGCCGCGTTTTTCTTTTCAAGAGCCCACTTCCTTGACCCTGAACAAGAACCGACGCGCCCTGCTGGCGCTGCCGCTGGCCTTCGGGCTGCCGACCCTCGCGGCCCGGGCTGCGGCGCTCGACGAGCCGATCCGGCTGGCGCTGATCGAGGGCCTGTCCGGCTCGTTCGCCAATGCCGGCGAAGCGGTGTTCCGCAACCTGCTGTGGGCCGTGGAGCGCGTGAACGCGCGCGGCGGCGTGAAGCTGCCCGGCGGCGCCCGGCCGCTGGCGCTGCTGCGCTTCGACAGCAAGGGCAACACCGAGGAGGCGCTGAGCCTGCTGCGCGGCGCGGCCGAGCAGGGCGCGGGCTTCGTCCTGCAGGGCAACAGCTCGGCCACCGCGGCCGCGCTGGTGGATGCGATCGAGAAGCACAACCAGCGCGAGCCGCAGCGCCGCCTGCTGTTCCTGAACTACTCGGCGGTGGACCCGGCGCTCACCAACGAGCGCTGCAGCTACTGGCACTTCCGTTTCGACGCGCACGCCGACATGCGGCTGGCGGCCCTGACCGACGTGCTGCGCGAGGACCGCGCGGTGCAGCGCGTGTACCTCATCGGCCAGGACTACAGCTTCGGCCAGCAGGTGGCGAAGTCGGCGCGGGCGATGCTGGCGGCCAAGCGCCCCGACGTGGAGATCGTCGGCGACGAACTGCACCCGATGGGCCGCGTGAAGGACTTCCTGCCGTATGCCGCCAAGATCAAGGCGAGCCAGGCGCAGGCGGTGCTCACCGGCAACTGGGGCAACGACCTGACGCTGCTGGTGCGTGCGCTGCGCGAGGTGGGGTCGGAGGCGAAGCTCTACACCTTCTACGGCAATGCGCTGGGCGCGCCTGCCGCCATCGGCGACGCCGGCGTCGGCCGCGTCCTGGCGGTGGCCGAGTGGCAACCGAACGTCGGCGAAGCCGCGTCGGAGGCCTTCTATGCCGCCTTCCGCAGGCGCTTCCCCGAGCCGCGCGACGACTACGTGCACGTGCGCATGCAGGCGCTGGTGGAGATGCTCGCCGCCGCCATCGAGAAGTCCGGCAGCACCGAGGCCGCCGCCGTGGCGCGCGCGCTGGAGGGCGCGAGCTTCGACGCCGCGAAGGCGGGCCTGCCCGGGCTGCACCAGGCGACGATGCGCGCCGCCGACCACCAGCTGCAGCAGCCCATGGTCGTCAGCGTGATGGACCGCGCCGGCGCGGCCGGCGTCAAGCACGACGTGGAAGGCTCCGGCTTCGGCTTCCGCACGCTGCGGCGGCTGGACGCCGCGGCGGTATCGCAGCCCAGCACCTGCCGCATGACGCGGCCCGATTGAAGAAACGCAACACGATGCGCGACGCCATAGCCGCCCTGCCGGGCTCCAAGATCCGCGAAGTGGCCAACGCTGGCCTGGGGCGCAGCGACGTGCTGCCGTTCTGGTTCGGCGAAAGCGACGAGGTCACGCCCGAGCCCATCCGCCAGGCGGCCGCGGAGTCGCTGGCGCGCGGCGAGACCTTCTACTCGCACAACCTCGGCCTGCCCGAGCTGCGCGAGGCGCTGGCGGCCTACATCGGCGCACTGCACGGGCCGGTGGCGATGCAGCGGCTGGCGATCACCTCCTCGGGCGTCACCGCGCTGATGCTGGCGATGCAGCTGCTGCTGAACCCGGGCGAGGAGGTCGTGGCGGTGGTGCCGGTGTGGCCCAACCTGACGGCGCAGCCGCTGATCCTGTCCGGCCGCGTCACGCGCATGGCGCTGAAGCCGCGCGACGGCGCCTGGACGCTGGACATCGACGAACTGCTGGCGAAGGTGACGCCGGCCACGCGCATCCTGCTGGTCAACGGCCCCAACAATCCGACCGGCTGGGCGCTCACGGGGGCCGAGCAGCAGCGTCTGCTGGAGCACTGCCGCCGCACCGGCACCTGGATCGTCGCCGACGAGGTCTACGACCGCATCTGGTTCGGCGAGGGCCGGGCCGCCCCTTCGTTCCTGGACATCGCCGCCCCCGACGACCGGCTGGTCGTCTGCGGCAGCTTCAGCAAGGCCTTCCTGATGACGGGCTGGCGGCTCGGCTGGCTGGTGCTGCCGCCGGCGCTGATGGAAGCCGCCGGCAAGCTGCTGGAGTTCAACACCTCCTGCGCGCCGGTCTTCGTGCAGCGCGGCGGACAGGCGGCGCTGGCGCTGGCGGACGACTTCGTGCCCGGGCTGGTGCAGCGGCTGAAGGGCTGCCGCGACCGGCTGGTGGCCGGGCTGCAGGCGCTGCCCGGGGTGCGCGTCGCCAGCCCGCCGGGCGGGCTCTACGCCTTCTTCCGCGTCGACGGGCAGGACGATTCGCTGGCTTTCGCCAAGCGCCTGGTCACCGAGCACGGCCTGGGGCTGGCGCCCGGTGCCGCCTTCGGCCCGGAAGGCGAGGGCTGGCTGCGCTGGTGCTTCGCCTCGCGCGACCCTTCCCGGCTCGACCAGGGCCTTGCCAGGCTGGCCGCTGCACTGCGGCTATAATGCTCTGTTCCCTCGCGGCTCACGGCCAGGGGGAAAGCACGGCGCCGGTCGGTTTCACTGGCGTCCGCAAGTCCAACCCGGAAACCGCTGGCGCCGACACTGAACCCGGGCGTCGCATGCGGTTTCCTCTGTGCATCAGGAAACACCCAGCATGTCTCTCGCCACCGCCGTCAAGGCCGACATCGTCAAGGGCAACGCCCGCAGCGCCACCGACACGGGCAGCCCCGAAGTCCAGGTCGCCCTGCTCACCGCCCGCATCAACGAGCTCACCCCCCACTTCAAGCAGCACCTGAAGGACCACCACGGTCGCCGTGGCCTGCTGAAGATGGTCAACCAGCGCAAGCGGCTCCTGGCCTACCTCAAGGACAAGGACGCCGAGCGCTACACCGCGCTGATCACCAAGCTCGGTCTGCGCAAGTAAGTGCCGAAGGGCCGCCTGGGCATATTCCCGGCGGCCTTCTTCGTTTCACCCCGGGCCGCAATGCTGTGTCATTCCAACGGTGCCTGACGTCCGACGTGACGGGCTTCACTGGAATGGCATGACGCTGCCCAACACCCACCAAGAGGAAGACAACGCATGAGCATCTTCAACAAGGTCACGAAGACCTTCCAATGGGGCCAGCACCAGGTCACGCTGGAAACCGGCGAGATCGCCCGCCAGAGCACCGGCGCCGTCGTCGTCAGCATGGACGACACCGTGGTGCTCGCCACCGTCGTCGCCAAGAGCGAGGCCAAGGCCGGCCAGGACTTCTTCCCGCTCACCGTCGACTACATCGAGAAGACCTACGCCGCCGGCAAGATCCCCGGCAGCTTCTTCAAGCGCGAAGGCCGCCCGAGCGAGCTGGAGACGCTGACCAGCCGCCTGATCGACCGCCCGATCCGCCCGCTGTTCCCGGACGGCTTCTTCAACGAGGTGCAGGTCGTCGTGCACGTGCTGAGCCTGAACCCCGAGGTGCAGGCCGACATCGCCGCCATGATCGGCACCAGCGCCGCGCTGGCGATCAGCGGCATCCCGTTCAACGGCCCGATCGGCGCCGCGCGCGTGGGCTACGTCAACGGCGAGTACGTGCTGAACCCGGGCCAGACGCAGCTGGCCGACAGCAAGATGGACCTCGTCGTCGCCGGCACCGAAGCCGCCGTGCTGATGGTGGAGTCGGAAGCCGACCAGCTCAGCGAGGAGGTGATGCTCGGCGCCGTGGTCTTCGGCCACGACCAGGGCAAGATCGCCATCAACGCGATCAACGAGCTGGTGCGCGAAGCCGGCAAGCCCGAGTGGCAGTGGACGGCGCCGGCCAAGGACGAGCCCTTCATCGCCAAGGTGAACGCGCTGGCCGAAGGGCCGCTGCGCGCGGCCTACCAGATCCGCAGCAAGCAGGCCCGCACGCAGGCCACGCGCGAGGCCGCGAGCAACGTGTTCGCCGCCCTCAAGGCCGAAGGCGTCGAGTTCGACAAGGTCGAGGTCGAAGGCCTGCTGTTCAACATCGAGAGCGCGATCGTGCGCGGCCAGATCCTGGCCGGCGAGCCGCGCATCGACGGCCGCGACACGCGGACGGTGCGCCCGATCGAGATCCGCACCAGCGTGCTGCCGCGCACCCACGGCTCGGCGCTGTTCACCCGCGGTGAAACGCAGGCGCTGGTGGCCGCCACGCTCGGCACCGAGCGCGACGCGCAGCGCATCGACGCGCTGGCCGGCGAGTTCGAAGACCGCTTCATGCTCCACTACAACATGCCCCCGTTCGCCACCGGCGAGACGGGCCGCGTGGGCAGCCCGAAGCGGCGCGAGATCGGCCACGGCCGCCTCGCCAAGCGCGCGCTCGTCGCCGTGCTGCCGAAGAAGGAAGACTTTCCCTACACGCTGCGCGTGGTGAGCGAGATCACCGAGAGCAACGGTTCGTCGTCGATGGCCAGCGTCTGCGGCGGCTGCCTGAGCCTGATGGACGCCGGCGTGCCGCTGAAGGCGCACGTGGCGGGCATCGCGATGGGCCTGATCAAGGAAGGCAACCGCTTCGCGGTGCTGACCGACATCCTGGGCGACGAGGATCACCTCGGCGACATGGACTTCAAGGTGGCCGGCACCAACGGCGGCATCACCGCCCTGCAGATGGACATCAAGATCCAGGGCATCACCAAGGAGATCATGCAGGTGGCGCTGGCGCAGGCCAAGGAAGCGCGCCTGCACATCCTGGGCAAGATGGTCGAGGCCGTGGGCGGCGCGAAGGAAGAGGTGAGCAAGTTCGCCCCGCGCCTGTACACGATGAAGATCAACCCGGAGAAGATCCGCGACGTGATCGGCAAGGGCGGCGCCACCATCCGCGCGCTGACCGAGGAGACCGGCTGCACGATCGACATCGGCGAGGACGGCACCATCACCATCGCCAGCACCGACGCCGACCGCGCCGAGTTCGCGAAGAAGAAGATCGCCGAGATCACGGCCGAGGCCGAGATCGGCAAGGTCTACGAAGGCCCGGTCACGAAGATCCTGGACTTCGGCGCGCTCGTGAACATCCTGCCCGGCAAGGACGGCCTGCTGCACATCAGCCAGATCGCGCACCAGCGCGTCGAGAAGGTCGAGGACTTCCTCAAGGAAGGCCAGGTCGTGCAGGTCAAGGTGCTCGAGACCGACGAGAAGGGCCGCATCAAGCTGAGCATGAAGGCGCTGCTGGAGCGGCCGGAAGGCATGCCGGAAGAGCGTCCGTACGAGCCGCGTGGCGACCGCGGCGACCGTCCGCGCCGCGACCGTGGCGACCGCGACGACCGTCCGCGCCGCGACCGGGGCGACCGTGGCGATCGTCCGCCGCGTGAAGCCGCCGAGGGCGGCCACGGTGGCGAACAGCCGGCCGCGCCGGTGGCTCCGGCGGTGGTGGACGAGCCGCCCAAGCAGCCCGAGTGAACGGCAGCCGCGCCATGCGTGCGATCGAGATCACCACCCCGGGCGGCCCCGAGGTGCTGCAGCCCTGCGAGCGGCCGACGCCGGAGCCCAAGGCCGGCGAACTGCTGATCGCGGTGCAGGCCTCGGGCGTGAACCGGCCCGACGTGCTGCAGCGCAAGGGCCTGTACCCGATGCCGCCGGGCGTGTCCGACCTGCCGGGCCTGGAGATCGCGGGCACGGTGGCCGCGGGCGCGCCCGAAGACCTGGCCGCGGCCGGGCTGGCCGTCGGCGACCCGGTCTGCGCGCTGGTGGCCGGTGGCGGCTACGCCGAGTTCTGCGTCGCGCCGGCGGGCCAGTGCCTGCCCGTTCCCAAGGGCCTCAACATGGTCGAGGCGGCGAGCCTGCCCGAGACCGTGTTCACCGTCTGGCAGAACGTGTTCGAGATCGCGCGCCTGCAACCCGGCGAGACGCTGCTGGTGCAGGGCGGCTCCAGCGGCATCGGCGTCACCGCGATCCAGCTCGCGAAGGCGCTGGGCGCGCGCGTGATCGTCACCGCGGGCAGCGACGAGAAGTGCGCGGCCTGCGTGGCCATCGGCGCCGACCACGCCATCAACTACCGCACGCAGGACTTCGTCGCCGAGACCCGGCGCATCACCGGCCGCGGCGCCGACGTGGTGCTGGACATGGTGGCGGGCGACTACGTGGGCCGCGAGATCGAATGCCTGGCCGACGACGGCCGGCTCGCGATCATCGCGGTGCAGGGCGGCAACCAGAGCACCATCAGCGCGGCCCTCGTGCTGCGCAAGCGTCTCGCGATCACCGGCTCCACGCTGCGCGCGCGCTCGGTGGCCTACAAGACCGTGCTGGCGCAGGCGCTGCGCCAGAAGGTGTGGCCGCTGTTCGAGGCCGGCCGGGTGAAGCCCGTGATCCACCAGGTGTTCCCGGCCGCCAGGGCCGCCGAGGCGCACGCGCTGATGGAGAGCAGCACCCACGTCGGCAAGATCGTCCTCACCTGGACCTGATGACGCCATGCGCACCCCACAGACTCGACGCAAGCTGGTTGCCGGCAACTGGAAGATGCACGGCAGCCGTCCGGGCAATGCCGAACTGCTGGCCGGCGTGCTGGCGGGCCGGCCGTACGGCGCCGACGTGGCGGTCTGCGTGCCGGCGGTGTTCCTCACCGAGACCGCGGCCACGCTGGCCGCCAGCGACATCCGCTGGGGCGCGCAGGACGTGTCGCCGCACGAGCAGGGCGCCTACACCGGCGAGATCTCGGCGGCGATGCTGGCCGAATGCGGCTGCCGCTATGCGATCGTCGGTCACTCCGAGCGCCGCGCGTACCACGCCGAGAGCGACCAGCTGGTGGCGCAGAAGGCGCAGGCCGCGCTGGCCCGCGGCGTGACGCCCATCGTGTGTGTGGGCGAGACGCTGGCCGAGCGCGAGGCCGGCCAGACCGAGGCCGTGGTCAAGCGCCAGCTGTCGGCGGTGATCCACCAGCTGGCGCATTGCGCGGCCGAGATGGTGGTGGCCTACGAACCGGTGTGGGCCATCGGCACCGGCCGCACCGCCACGCCCGAACAGGCGCAGGCCGTGCATGCCGTGCTGCGCGCGCAGCTGCAGGCCGCCACCGGGCACGGCGACCGCATGAAGATCCTCTACGGCGGCAGCGTCAAGGCCGACAACGCCGCGGCACTGTTCGCGATGCCCGACATCGACGGCGGCCTCATCGGCGGCGCGTCCTTGAAGGCGGCCGACTTCGTGGCCATCTGCCGAGCCGCGGGCTGACGCCCACCCACGACCGAATCGATTCCCGGAGTTTCTCGATCATGCAAATCTGGTTCACGCTGATCCTCGCCGTGCAGCTGCTGTCGGCGCTGGCGATGATCGGCCTCGTGCTCATCCAGCACGGCAAGGGTGCCGACATGGGCGCCTCGTTCGGCAGCGGCGCCTCGGGCAGCCTGTTCGGCGCCACCGGCAGCGCCAACTTCCTGTCGCGCTCCACGGCGGCCTGCGCCACCGTGTTCTTCATCTGCACGCTGGCGCTGGCCTACATCGGCACCGCGGGCCGTGGCACCGGCGGCGGCAGCGTGCTCGACCGCCCGTCGGCCGCGCAGCCCGTGTCGGCCGCCAGCGCGCCGGTGGCACCCGCGCCCACCGGCGCCGGCGCCATCCCCACCAGCGCGCCGGTCGAGGCCACGGCGCCTGCGGCCTCGGCCGTGGCGCCCGCGCCGGCTGCATCGAAGTAGCTCCCGGACCGCATGAACCCTAGAGGATTGGGGCTAGAATTCTCAGTTGCCCGATGCGCCATCCTCAAGCGCGCCGGGCGGGCTACGGAAGTGAAGAGACCGCGTGCCGACGTGGTGAAATTGGTAGACACGCTATCTTGAGGGGGTAGTGGCGAAAGCTGTGCGAGTTCGAGTCTCGCCGTCGGCACCATGGATCTCTTTGCGGACAGGCCCTCAGCGCTTGAGCACTTGGATCCGCACATCGTCAGGCGCGCCCGTAGCCGCTGCTGTTCAGGCGGTCCGCGAGGCGCGCTTTTTCATGGCCTCTCACCCACGCAACCATGGACCTGCAACCCTACCTGCCCGTGATCCTGTTCATCCTGGTGGGCGTGGGGGTCGGCGTGGCGCCGCAGCTGATCGGCTTCGTCTTCGGCCCGAACCGGCCTGACGCGCGCAAGAACAGCCCCTACGAGTGCGGCTTCGAGGCCTTCGAGGACGCGCGCATGAAGTTCGACGTGCGCTACTACCTCGTGGCCATCCTGTTCATCCTGTTCGACCTCGAGATCGCCTTCCTCTTCCCCTGGGCGGTCTCGCT
>JBGAHJ010000016.1:0-140968 GCA_044226255.1 Rubrivivax sp. | reverse complement strand
CCCCGTCCCGCCGCCCAAGCCCGCCCCCGTGGCCGGAGCCACCGGCCTCGAGGACGACGCGGAGATGCGCGACATCTTCATCGAGGAAGCGCAGGAGGTCATCGCCGATGCCCGCGCCGCGCTCGAGCGCCTGGCCGACTCGCCGGAGAACGGTACCGACCTCACCGCGGTGCGCCGCGCCTTCCACACGCTCAAGGGCAGCTCGCGCATGGTGGGCCTGTCCGAGTACGGCGAAGGGGCCTGGGCCTGCGAGCAGCTGTACAACGCCCGCCTGGCCAGCGCACCGCGCATGGACACGCCGCTGCGTCAGCTGACCGGCGAGGCCCTGAACTACCTGGCCGGCTGGACCGACGCCATTGCCGCCGGCCACTCGCGTGGCCACAACGCCGCCGACCTGTCGCGCGCCGCCGACGCGCTGCGCCTCGAGGGCACCCGCATCCCCATCGTGATGCCGGCCGGCGCGCCCACCGACATCGTGCTGCCGGCCCCGGCGCCGGCGCCGCGGGCCGAACCCGAGGCGGTGCTGGATCCGGAGCGCGTGCGCCTGCCGCCGGCCGGCAGCGAGGTGCCGGCGATCCACCAGGCCGTGGCGTCGGCGCCGATCGCGCCCGACTTCGACCTCGACCTGCCGCCGCCCGACGAAGACGAGCCGCTGCCCGCCGGTGCCGACATCGTCGTGCCCGAGCCGCTGGCGGCGCGCGTGCCCGACCTGCCGGCTGCGGCCGACCTGGAGCTGGCGCCGCCGCCCGCCGCCGAGCCCGCGCCTGCCGGCGTGCCCGACTTCGAGTTCGACCTCGCCGAGCTGGCCGACGCGGAAGCCGTGCCGCTGCCCGACCTGCCGCTCGACGCGCCGTTCGACGTGTCGCCGGTGCCGGCCGCCGAGGCCCAGCCTGCGGCCGCGCTGCCGCAGGCCGAGGCCGTGGAGATCAGCCTCGACGACCTCGACGCCGACTTCGTCCCGTCGACGACCGCCGAGGCGTCTGTCGAACGCACCGAAGTGCTGGAAGAGCGTGCCCTGGAGCCGCTGCCGGAGCCGGTCGTCGAAGGGCTGGAACCGCTGGCGATCGATCTCGATTTCGCGCCGCCCGCGCCGCCGCCCCCGCCGGCCGTGGTCGAGGGGGCCGAGGCGGCCTTCGAACCCGCGCCGGCGCCCGAGCCCGAGCCGGTGGTGGCCGAGGAGGACGACGAGCAGGTCAAGGTGATCGGGCCGCTGCGCATTTCGATCCCGCTGTTCAACATCTACCTGAACGAGGCCGACGAGCTGTCGCGGCGCCTCGTCACCGAGCTGGCCGAGTGGTCGGTGGATGCCGAGCATCACGCGGTGCCCGAGAGCAGCACCGCGCTGGCGCATTCGCTGGCCGGCAATTCGGCGACTGTCGGCTTCACCGACCTGTCGCAACTGGCGCGCGCACTGGAACACGCGCTGATGCGCTCGCACAGCGTCGGCTTCGGCCGTCCGGGAGAGCCGGCGCTGTTCACCGACGCTGCCGACGAGATCCGCCGCCTGCTGCACCAGTTCGCGGCCGGTTTCCTGCGTCCGGTCGAGCCGGCGCTGATGGAGCGCCTGGCCGCTCATGAGCGGCTGCCGATGGACGTGGCGCCGCCCCCTGCGCCCGAGCCCGTGGACGATCTCGGCGTCGTCGATCACATCGACGACGAACTGCTGCCGATCTTCGAGGAAGAGGCCGAGGAACTGCTGCCGCAGCTGCAGAGCCGGCTGCGCGACTGGCTCGATCGCCCGGGCGACCCCGACGCGCCGATGGCCTGCATGCGCACGCTGCACACCGTCAAGGGTGGGGCGCGTCTGGCCGGTGCGATGCGGCTGGGCGAACTGGCGCACCGCCTCGAGAGCGAGATCGAGGCGCTGGCCAACCGCGGCGACGCCGGCAGCGACGACATCGAGCCGCTGCTGGTGCGCGCCGACGCGATGAGCGCGGCCTTCGAAGCCCTGCGCAAGCGCGGCGCGCCGGCGCCGTTGCCGCCGGCCAAGCCGGTGCTGATGCCGCTGCTGGCGCCCGCACCGGCGCCGACCCCGGCCCCGGCGCCGGTGGTGCCGCCGCTGGACCTGCTGACGCTCGAGTTCCCGCCCGAGGAAGAGGAACCCGCGCCCGAGGCCGTGGCGCCCGCGGCCGAACCCGCTCCGGCCCCGGAGCCGGTCGCGCCGGCAGCCGAGGCGCTGCCGCCCGCCGCCCCGCCGCCGGCCGAGCCGGCCGTCGTCGAGCCGGTGGCCGAAGCGATGCCGCTGCCGGCCGTCGAGCCGTTGCCGGAACCCGTGGCCGAGCTGCAGCCCGAGCCGGATGCAGGCGACACCGTCAGCGCGCCGTTCGAGCCCGAAGCCCCGGTGGCGCAGCCGGTGGTCGTGCCGCCGCCGCCCCTGCCGGTGCCGCTGCCGCCGGCCAAGATCGACTGGAAGCGCTTCGCCGGCGGCACCGAGCTGCCCGCGGCCGCGGCCAGCGAGCGCGCTGCCGCCACCGGCGGCGCCGTGGTGCGCGTGCGCTCGGGCCTGCTCGACCGCATGGTCAACCAGGCCGGCGAGGTGAGCATCACGCGCGCCCGCATCGACAGCGACGTGAAGGCGCTGCAGGGTTCGCTCGGCGACCTGACCGACAGCCTGGAGCGGCTGCGCCGCCAGCTGCGCGACATCGAGCTGCAGGCCGAGACGCAGATCACCTCGCGCATGGAAGCCGCGAAGGCCTCGTCGCAGGCCTTCGACCCGCTCGAGATGGACCGCTTCACGCGCTTCCAGGAACTCACGCGCTTCATGGCCGAGTCGGTGAACGACGTGGCCACGCTGCAGCGCGGCCTGCAGCGCACGCTGCAGTCGGCGGAAGACGAGCTGGCGGCGCAGGCGCGGCTCACGCGCGAGCTGCAGGACGACCTGCTGCGCACCCGCATGGTCGAGTTCGAGAGCATGGCCGACCGCCTGCACCGCACCGCGCGCCAGGCGGCGCGCGAGACCGGCAAGCAGGTGCGGCTGGACATCGTCGGCGGCGCCATCGAAGTCGACCGCGGCGTGCTGGAGCGCATGGCCGGCTCGTTCGAGCACCTGCTGCGCAACAGCGTCGCGCACGGCATCGAGGCGCCCGAGGCGCGCACCGCCGCGGGCAAGGACGCTGCCGGCGTGATCACCGTCACCGTGGCCCAGGCGGGCAACGAAGTGGCGGTGGAGTTCGCCGACGATGGCGCGGGCCTGGACCTGGCGCGCATCCGGCAGCGCGCGCAGGAGCGCGGGCTGCTGGCGGCCGACGCGCAGCCGAGCGACGACGAACTGCGCCAGCTGATCTTCCGCCCCGGCTTCAGCACCGCCGAGACCGTCACCGAGCTGGCCGGCCGTGGCGTCGGCATGGACGTGGTGCGCTCGGAAGTCAACGCGATGGGCGGCCGCGTCGAAACGCAGAGCGAAGCCGGCCGCGGCACGCGCTTCAAGCTGCTGCTGCCGCTGACCACCGCGGTGACGCAGGTGGTGATGCTGCGCTGCGGCGAGCTCACCGTGGCCGTGCCGTCGACGCTGATCGAACTCGTGCGCCGGGTGCCCGCGGCCGAGACCGCGGCCGCCTACGACAACGGCGCGATCGATCACCAGGGCGAGGCGGTGCCCTTCTTCTGGCTCGCGGCGTTGCTGCGCGCCGGCGGACGCGGCGAGCTGACGGGCCGCACCCAGACCGCGGTGGTCGTGCGCAGCGCGGCGCAGCGCGTCGCGGTGCACGTCGACGAAGTCGTCGGCAACCAGGAAGTGGTGGTCAAGAACGTCGGCCCGCAGCTGGCGCGACTGCCCGGCCTGGCCGGCGTCACGCTGCTGCCGTCGGGCTCGGTGGCGCTGATCTACAACCCGGTGGCGCTGGCCTCGCTGTACGGTGACGAGGCACGGGCGAGCATGCGGCAGGCGGCCGCGGCGGCGGCGCAGCCGCTGCAGCCGGTGGCGCTGCCCGACGAGCCGGTGCGCGCCGCGCTGGTGATGGTGGTCGACGATTCGCTCACCGTGCGCCGCGTCACCCAGCGCCTGCTGGTGCGCGAGGGCTACCGCGTCGTGACGGCCAAGGACGGCATGGAAGCGCTGGAAGTGCTGGCCGAGGAGCGCCCGGTGGTGCTGTTGTCGGACATCGAGATGCCGCGCATGGACGGCTTCGACCTGCTGCGCAACGTGCGTGCCGATCCGCGCCTGGCCGATCTGCCGGTGGTGATGATCACCTCGCGCACCGCGCAGAAACACCGCGACTACGCGGCCGAGCTCGGTGCCGACCACTATCTCGGCAAGCCGTACGCGGAAGAGGAGTTGCTGACGCTGGTCGCCAAGTACGCCGGCGCGGACGTGGTGGCCTGAGGCAGCGCTCGTGCGGGCCGCGCCCGTGCAGTGCTGCCGCATGACCCAGACCACAGGATGGTGAACCGGGCCGGGCATCGGCCAGAATTCCGGGCTTCCCTTGTCGGGGACGTCCGGCCCGTTGGAGCGGGCATCCCACCATGTCGCAGGTTGTCGAACATCTCGCCGAACTGACCGGTTTCCGCGACCGTGACGTGCTCGACGTCACGCTGGTCGGCGCCCTGCACGACCTGTTGCAGCCGATCGCGGTGGCCATCTATCGCTGCGTCGGCGAAGGCGACAACCAGCGCTGGCTGACGCGGGCGCGGCTGGCCCCGGGCGACACCACCGCCACGGCCGACCCGCTGTGGGCCGATCTGGACACGCTGCCGACACTGGCCTCCGAGCCGGGGCGCCACGCCTGCCTGCTGCGCCAGGAGACGCTGATCGTGCCCGGCCCGCCCGCCGTGGCCTTCTTCCCGCTGGCCACCGACGTGCAGCCCGTCGGCGTGCTGGAGGTCAGCACCGCCGCCGCGCTGACCGCCGAGCAGGCGCGGCTGGTCAACAGCATCCTGCGCATCTACCACAACATGCAGGGCCTGCTGGACTACAGCGAACGCGACACGCTGACCGGCCTGCTCAACCGCAAGACCTTCGACGAGAGCTTCATGCGCATCGCCACCGAGCCGACGCCGGCGGCGCCGGCCCCGGTGAGCGGCGAGGCCCGGCGCAGCGGCGCGGCCAGCACCTCGTGGCTGGCGGTGATCGACATCGACCACTTCAAGCGCGTCAACGACACCTACGGGCACCTGATCGGCGACGAGGTGCTGCTGCTGCTGTCGCGCCTGATGCGCAGCAACTTCCGCTTCCACGACCACCTCTACCGCTTCGGTGGCGAGGAGTTCGTGGTGCTGATGCGCTGCAACGACCCCAACCAGGCGGCCACCGCACTGGAGCGGCTGCGCGCGCGCGCCGAGGCGTACGCCTTCCCCCAGGTCGGTCGCATCACGGTCAGCGTCGGCTTCACCCAGCTGCGGCCCGGCGACACCCCGGCCGCGGCCTTCGAACGTGCCGACAAGGCCGTCTACTGGGTCAAGCAGAACGGGCGCAACCAGGTCGCCAGCCACACCGACCTGGTGAACAGCGGCCGCCTGGCCGAAGCGGCACGCGACAGCGACGTCGAGCTGTTCTGAGCGTGCGGCGGGGCGCGCCCGCGTTAGGCCAAAGGGCTTAATCAAACGCTTGTTTAACGTGGCTATCATCGCCGCGTGCCACCCCGCGTACCCGCCCGTCCCGCCCAGCCCGCCCTCGAGGAAGCCCGCCAGCGCCTGCTGCATGCCGGCCTGAGGCTGTTCGCGCAGCACGGCTTCGCCAGAACCACCACCCGCGAGCTGGCCGAAGCGGCGCAGGTGAACGTGGCCGCGATCAGCTACTACTTCGGCGACAAGGCCGGCCTCTACCGCGGCGTGTTCGTGGCCTGCGCCAACCCGGTCGACGAGGAGATCGCGCGCTTCGCCGGCCCCGGGCTCGGGCTGACGCAGGCGTTGCGCGGCCTCTATGCCGGCTTCGTCGACACGCTGCGCCGCGGCGAAGAGGCGCGCCTGTTCATGAAGCTGTACTTCCGCGAGATGCTGGAGCCCACCGGCGTCTGGCAGGAGACCATCGACAACGACTTCCGGCCGCAGCACGAGGCGCTGGTGGCGCTGCTGGTGCGCCAGCTGGGCCTGCCGGCGCCGGATCGCGAGCTGCAGCGGCTGGCCATCTGCCTGTCCGGGCTGGGCGTGCACCTGCACGTGGGACACGACATCACCGACCAGCTCGCGCCCGGCCTCAACGACGGCACCGACGCGCTGGACCAATGGACCGATGCCCTGACGCGCTACGCGCTGGCCCTCGTGCAGGCCGAGGCGCAACGGCGCGGGCTGCCCGTGCCGGACGCCGGAGAACCCCGACCATGAAGAGAAACGCCCTCCTGCCGGCCCTGGTGGCCGGCGCCGCACTGACGCTGCTCGGCTGCGCCAGCCCCGGCGCAGGCCCTGCGGCCGCTCCCAGCGTGCAACTGCCCGACGCCTGGTCGGCCCCGCTGCCCGCCGGTGGCGGTACCTCGGACGCCGGCGTCGACTGGTGGCAGCGCTTCGGCGACCCGGCGCTCCCCACGCTGGTGGCCGAGGCCCAGGCGGCGAGCCCGACGCTGTCGGCCGCGCTGGCGCGCATCGAGCAGGCCCGTGCCAGCCGCGTGGCCGCCGGGGCCGCGCTGCTGCCGGCCGTCAACGCGGTCGGCAGCGTGTCGCAGGGCCGCGCGGCGCCGAAGCAACCGATCACCGGCAACGCCAGCCTGGGTGCGCAGGCGGCCTGGGAGATCGACCTCTTCGGCGCCAACGCGGCGGGTCGCGACGCCGCGCAGGCGCGCCTGGATGGCGCGCGCGCGGGATGGCACGACGCACGCACGGCGGTGGCGGCCGAGGTGGCCACCAGCTACGTGGCGCTGCGCGGCTGCGAGGCGCAGATGGTGCAGACGCGCATCGACGCCGACTCGCGCGCCGAGACCGCCCGGCTCACCGAGCTCAGCGCGAAGGCCGGCTTCACCGCCCCGGCGGACGCCGCGCTCGCCCGCGCCAGCGCGGCGCAGGCGCGCACGCTGGTGGTGAGCCAGCGCGCCGCCTGCGACACGCTGCTGAAGTCGCTGGTGGAGCTGACCGACGTGGCCGAGCCCGTGCTGCGGGCCCGGCTGGCGCCCGGCACCGCGCAGCTGCCGGTGCCGCAGGCGCTGCCGGTGCGGGTGCTGCCCGCGCAGTTGCTGGCGCAGCGGCCGGACCTGGCCGCCGCCGCGCGCCAGGTGGCCGCGGCCGCGGCCGACCGGCGGCAGAGCCAGGCGCGCCAGCTGCCGCAGGTGGCGCTCAGCGGCAGCCTGGCCGCGGCCACGCTGCGCACGGGCGGCGAGAGCGTCAGCGGCACGGTCTGGAGCCTGGGGCCGCTGAGCGTCAGCTTCCCGGTGTTCGACGGCGGCGCACGGGCCGCCGCCACCACGGCCGCCACGGCGGTCTACGACGACGCGGTGGCCAACTACCGGGCCCAGGTGCGGCGCGCGCTGCGCGAGGTGGAGGTGAGCCTGGTGGCGCTGCAGTCCACCACCGAACGCGAGGCCGACGTGCGTGCCGCCGCGCAGGACTTCGAGGCCTCGCTGCGCGCCACCGAACAGCGCCAGAAGGGCGGCCTCGCGAGCCTGTTCGACCTGGAGACGGCGCGCCGCAACGCCGTGATCGCGCAGACCACCGTCATCGACCTGCAGCGCGAGCGCTCGGCGGCGTGGATCTCGCTGTACCGCGCGCTCGGAGGCGGCTTCGACGAAGCCGCGCTCGCCCGCTCCGCCGCACCCTGACGAACCCACAAGAAGACGAACCATGAAGCTGTCGACCTCGAATCTGCAACAGCACCCGCGCCGCCTGGCGACGCTGGCCGCGGCATCGCTTGCCACACTGGCCTTCGCGGCCGCGTGGGCCGCCGGCGACGGCAAGCCCGCCGACGCCAAGGCGGCCGACAAGGCGGCGGCCGCGAAGCCCGCGCTGACGGTCAGCGTCACCCAGGCGCAGCGCGCCGAGATCGCGCATGCGGTGCCTGCCAACGGCAACATCGCGGCCTGGCAGGAGGCCAGCATCGGCTCCGAGGCCAACGGCTGGCGCCTGGCCGAGGTGAAGGTCAACGTCGGCGACGTGGTGCGGCGCGGCCAGGTGCTGGCCAGCTTCGCCGCCGAGATGCCGAGCGCCGACCTGGCGCAGAGCAGGGCCGGCGTCGCCGAGGCCGAGGCCACGCTCGCCGAGGCCAGCGCGAACGCGCAGCGCGCGCGCGAACTGCAGGCCAGCGGCGCCCTGAGCGCGCAGCAGATCAACCAGTACCTCACCGCCGAGCGCACCGCGCAGGCGCGCGTGGACGCGCTGCGCGCCGCCGCCAAGGTGCAGCAGCTGCGCCTGGCGCAGACCCAGGTGCTGGCGCCCGACGACGGCGTGATCTCGGCGCGCAGCGCCACGGTGGGCGCGGTGGTGCCGGCCGGGCAGGAGCTGTTCCGCCTGATCCGCGGCGGCCGCCTCGAATGGCGCGCCGAGGTGCCGGCCACGAACCTGGCGCAGATCAAGCCCGGCCAGTCCGTGCGCATCGCCCCGGTGGGTGCGCAGCCGGTGACCGGCCGCGTGCGCATGGTCGGCCCCACGGTGGACCCGGCCACCCGCAACGCGCTGGTCTACGTCGACCTGCCCGCCGGCTCCGGCGCTGCCGGCGTGAAGGCCGGCATGTTCGCGCGCGGCGAGTTCGCGGTGGGCAGCGGCGCCGCGCTGACGCTGCCGCAGAGCGCGGTGCTGCTGCGCGACGGCTTCAGCTACGTGTTCAAGGTGGGCGGCGACCAGAAGGTGGCGATGACGAAGGTGGACGTGGGCCGCCGCGCCGGCGACCGCATCGAGATCGTGTCCGGGCTCGACGCCGCCACGCGCGTGGTGGCGCAGGGCGTCGGCTTCCTGGGCGACGGCGACCTGGTGCGCGTGGTGGCCCAGCCTCCCGCCGCACCGGCCGCACCGGCTTCGCGCTGAACGAGGAGCCACGCGATGGAGTTCAACGTCTCCGCGGCATCGATCCGCAACCCGGTTCCCGCGCTGCTGCTGTTCCTGCTGCTCACGCTGCTGGGCATCGTCGGCTTCAAGTCCATGAAGGTGCAGAACTTCATGGACATCGACCTGCCGACCATCATCGTCACCGCCTCGCTGCCCGGCGCCGCGCCGCCGCAGCTGGAGACCGAGGTGGCGCGCAAGATCGAGAACTCGATCGCCAGCGTGCAGGGGCTCAAGCACCTGTACACGAACGCGCGCGACGGCTCGGTCACCGTGACCGCCGAGTTCCGGCTCGAGAAGACGCCGCAGGAGGCGATGGACGACGTGCGCGACGCCGTCTCGCGCGTGCGCTCCGACCTGCCGAGCGACCTGCGCGACCCCGTGATCACGAAGATGGACTTCGCCGCGATGCCGGTGCTGGCCTACACGGTGGCCTCGCCGCGCATGGACGACGAGGCGCTGTCCTGGTTCGTCGACAACGAGGTGACCAAGGCGCTGCTGGCGGTGCGCGGCGTGGGCGCGGTGAACCGCGTCGGCGGCGCCACCCGGCAGGTGGTGGTGGAACTCGACCCGCTGCGCCTGCAGGCGCTCAACGCCACCGTGGCCGACGTGTCGCGCCAGCTGCGCCAGGTGCAGCAGGAAGCTTCCGGCGGCCGCACCGACGTGGGCGGCGCCGAGCAGGCGGTGCGCACCATCGCCACGGTGAAGTCGGCGCAGGAGCTGGCGGCGCTGGAGATCACCCTGAGCGACGGCCGCCGCATCCGCCTGGACGAAATGGCCAGCGTGCGCGACACGGTGGCCGAGGTGCGCCAGGCCGCGCGCCTGGACGGCAAGCCGGTGGTGGCGTTCGAGGTCGCGCGTTCGCGCGGCGCCGGCGAGATCGACGTCGCCGAGGGCGTGCGTGCCGCGCTGTCGACGCTGCGCGAGCGACACCCCGATGTCGCCGTCACCGAGGCCTTCAACTTCGTCGAGCCGGTGGTCGAGAACTACCACGGCTCGATGGCGCTGCTGTTCGAAGGCGCGTTGCTGGCGGTGATCGTGGTCTGGGCCTTCCTGCGCGAGTGGCGCGCCACCTTCGTCTCGGCGGTGGCGCTGCCGCTGTCGGCCATCCCCACCTTCGCGGTGATGCACTGGATGGGCTTCTCGATCAACGTCGTGACGCTGCTGTCGCTGTCGCTGGTGGTGGGCATCCTGGTGGACGACGCCATCGTCGAGATCGAGAACATCATGCGCCACCTGCAGATGGGCAAGAGCCCGTACCAGGCGGCGATGGAGGCGGCCGACGAGATCGGGCTGGCGGTGATCGCCACCACCTTCACGCTGATCGCGGTGTTCCTGCCCACCGCGTTCATGAGCGGCGTGGTCGGCAAGTTCTTCGTGCAGTTCGGCTGGACGGCGGCGATCGCGGTGTTCTTCTCGCTGGTGGTGGCGCGCATGCTCACGCCGATGATGGCCGCCTACCTGCTGAAGCGGCCCAAGAAGGAACACCCCGAGCCGCGCTGGGTGGGGCCGTACCTGAAGCTCGCGGCCTGGTGCCTGAAGCACCGCCTGTGGACGCTGCTGGCGGTGGTGGCCTTCACGGTGGGCTCCTGCGCGCCGCTGGTGGCCGGCAAGATCCCGGGCGCCTTCATCCCGCCGGACGACCTCTCGCAGACCCAGGTGACGCTGACGCTGCCGCCCGGGGCCACCTTCCGCCAGACGCAGGAGCTGACGCAGCAGGCGGAAGCGCTGGTGAAGCAGAACCCGCACGTCAAGCTGATCTACACCGCGATCGGCGGCGGCAAGGCGGGCGCCGACCCGTTCATGTCCGCCGGCGCCCCCGAGTCGAACAAGGCGACGCTGACGCTCAACCTCACGCCGCGCAAGGAGCGGCCCGGCATCTCCAAGCAGGCGATCGAGAACGACCTGCGGCATGCGATGGACGCGCTGCCCGGCGCGCGCGTGAAGGTGGGCTTCGGCGGCTCGGCCGAGAAGTTCATCCTGGTGCTGGCCGGCGAGGACGGCGACGCGCTGGCCGCCCATGCGCGCGTGGTGGAGCGCGAGCTGCGCACGCTGCCGGGCATCGGCAACGTCACCAACACCTCCAGCCTGCAGCGCCCCGAGCTCGCGGTGCGCCCCGACAACGCGCGCGCGGCCGACCTGGGCGTCACGTCGGCGTCGATAGCCGACACGCTGCGCGTGGCCACCGCCGGCGACTACGACCAGACGCTGGCCAAGCTGAACCTGGCGCAGCGCCAGGTGCCGGTGCTGGTGCGCCTGCCCGACGCGGCGCGCCAGGACCTGGCGCTGCTGGAACGCCTGCCGGTGCCCGGCGCGCGCGGCCCGGTGGCCCTGGGCAACGTGGCGACGCTGGAACTCGGCAGCGGGCCGGCGCAGATCGACCGCTACGACCGCCAGCGCAACGTGAACTTCGAGATCGAGCTCAACGGCCAGGCCCTGGGCGACGTGCAGAAGAAGGCCGATGCGCTGCCCAGCCTGCAGAACCTGCCGCCGGGCATCAGCCGCACCGTGGTGGGCGACGCCGAGGCGATGGAGGAACTGGCCACCGGCTTCGGCCTGGCGATGGCCACCGGCGTGCTGTGCATCTACATCGTGCTGGTGCTGCTGTTCCACGCCTGGGTGCAGCCGGCGACCATCCTGGTGGCGCTGGTGCTGTCGATCCCGGGCGCGATCCTGGCGCTGTTCCTCACCGGCACCGACCTGTCGATGCCCGCGATGATCGGCATGATCATGCTGATGGGCATCGCCACCAAGAACTCGATCCTGCTGGTGGAGTACGCGGTGATGGCGCGGCGCGAGCACGGCATGGACCGCTGGGACGCGCTGCTCGACGCCTGCCGCAAGCGCGCGCGACCCATCGTGATGACCACCATCGCGATGGGCGCCGGCATGCTGCCGATTGCCATCGGCTTCGGCACCGACCCGAGCTTCCGGGCGCCGATGGCCATCGTGGTGATCGGCGGGCTGATCACCTCCACCTTCCTGAGCCTGCTGGTGGTGCCGGTGGTCTACACGCTGGTGGACGACTGGGTGCAGTTCTTCATGCGCCGCGTGCTGCGGCGCAAGCCCGGCGCTGTGGGCGGCCAGCCGGCCGGCGCCGACTGAATCTCAGCCCTTGACCACGGCGTAGCGCGCGAGCGTCTTCTCGCGCGCCGCGGCGTGGTCCACCACCGGCAGCGGGTAGTCGCTGCCGAGCGTCACGCCGGCGGCGGCCAGGTCCACCGGGCGCGCCAGCCACGGCGCGTGGATCAGGTCGTCGGGCAGCTTGGCCAGCTGCGGCAGGTAGCGGCGGATGAAGCGGCCATGGGCGTCGAACTTCTGGCTCTGGCTCACCGGGTTGAAGATGCGGAAGTAGGGCTGCGCGTCGCAGCCGCTGGACGAGGCCCACTGCCAGCCGCCGTTGTTGGCGGCGAGGTCGAAGTCGTTGAGGTGCAGCGCGAAGTACGCCTCGCCGCGCCGCCAGTCGATGCCGAGATCCTTGGTCAGGAAGCTCGCCACCACCATGCGCAGCCGGTTGTGCATATAGCCGCTCTGGTTGATCTGCAGCATCGCCGCGTCCACCAGCGGGTAGCCGGTGCGGCCCTCGCACCAGGCGGCGAACAGCTCGTCGGCATGCTTGCCGTGTTCCCACCGGATGCGGTCGTATTCGGGCTTGAAGGCGTGGCCGACGACGCGCGGATGGTGGTGCAGGATCTGGTGGTAGAAGTCGCGCCACACCAGTTCCGAGAGCCACACCTCGGCGCCGCGCGAGCCGCCCTCGCGCCGCATCGCCGCCTCCCGCGCCAGGCGGCGGATCGACACGGTGCCGAAGCGCAGGTGCGTGCTCAGGTAGCTCGGGCCCTTCACCGCGGGGAAGTCGCGGCTCTCGTGGTAGCGGTCGATGCGCTCGTCCAGGAAGTCGGCCAGCAGTTCCTGCGCACCGGCCGGCCCGCTGGGCAGGCGCAGCTCGTGCAGGTTGGTGCGCTCGAAGCCGATGGCCTCGAGCGCCGGCACGCCGGGCTGGCCGTCGGGCCGCGGCGCCAGCGCGGAGGCGTACGGCGCCACCGGGTAGGCCTTCAGGAAGAACGGCTCGCACTTCTTCAGCCAGGCGTTCTTGTACGGCGTGAACACCGAGAACGGGCCGCCCGACTGGGTGAGCACCTCGGCGCGCTCGAACACCACGTGGTCCTTCGAGGTGAACAGCGAGACCCCCGCGTCGGCCAGACGGCCGCGCACGCGCGCATCGCGCGCCAGCGCCGCGGGCTCGTCGTCGTGGTTCGCGAACACGGCCTGCACGTCGAGCTGCAAGGCCAGCGTCGGGATCTCCACGTCGGCACGGCCGTGGCGCACGATGAGCCCCACGCCCTCGGTGCCGTGCGAGGCGCCCAGGGCGCGCAGCTCGGCGTCGACACCGACCAGACTGTCGCGGATGAACTCCACGCGCCGGTCGGCACGCGGCAGGGCGTCCAGGATCTCGGTGTCGAACACGAAGGCGCACCAGACCCGGCGCGCCGATTTCAGCGCGTGGTACAGCGCGGCATGGTCGTCCGCGCGCAGGTCGCGGCGCAGCCAGACCAGCGCCCGGTCAACCGTAACAGCGGGCGTCGGATGGGGGCTCTTGTGCACCGGCCCGAGTGTGCCTGCGGAATAGAATCCCGGCATGCCTGCCGGCGACCGCATCGACCTGACGAACCAGTTCCTCATCGCCATGCCCGGCATGGCCGACGAGACGTTCGCGGGCACGGTGGTCTACCTGTGCGAACACACCGAGAAGGGCGCCCTGGGCCTGGTGATCAACAAGCCCATCGACATCAAGCTGAAGAACCTGTTCGAGAAGGTGGAGCTCAAGCTCGACCGCGAGGAACTGGCGGAACAGCCGGTGTTCTTCGGCGGCCCGGTGCAGACCGAGCGCGGCTTCGTGCTGCACGAGCGCCTCTCCGAAGGGGCCAGCACCTTCAACAGCACGCTGTCGGTGCCCGGCGGGCTGGAGATGACCACCAGCAAGGACGTGCTGGAAGCCATGGCCGAAGGCAGCGGCCCGCAGCGCGTGCTGGTCACGCTGGGCTACAGCGGCTGGCAGGCCGGGCAGCTGGAAGATGAGATCGGCCGCAACGGCTGGCTCACGGTCGGTGCCGACCCGAAGATCATCTTCGACACGCCAGTCGAGAAACGCTACGACCGCGCCGTCTCCTTGCTCGGCATCGACCCCCGCATGCTGTCCCAGGAGGCCGGGCATGCGTGACGGCGTGGCCACGGCCGCGCGTCCGCAGTCCTTCCTGGCATTCGATTTCGGCACCCGCCGCGTCGGCGTCGCCAGTGGCAATACGCTGCTGAAGAGCGCCGCGCCGCTGAAGACACTCAGCGTCGAAGGTGACGCACGCTTTGCCGCCATCGAGGCGCTGATCCGCGAATGGCAGCCCGACGCGCTGGTGGTCGGCGTGCCCTTCCACCCCGACGGCGCCGAACACGAGAACACGCGCCGTGCGCGCCGCTTCGCGCGCCAGCTGCACGGCCGCTTCGGCCTGCCGGTGCACGAGGTGGACGAGCGCTACAGCACCACCGAGGCCTTGTCCGAAGGCGCGGCCGATGCCGACGCGGCCGCCGCCGCGATCATCCTCAACCAGTACCTGGCGGGCACCGACGATGCTGCAGCTTGACGCCGAAGCCCTCTATGCCGAGTTGCGCCACGGCGTGTCGGCGCTGCTGAAGCCCGACTCGGTGCTGGTGGGCATCTGGAGCGGCGGCGCCTGGCTGGCCGAGCGGCTGCAGCGCGACCTCTCCCGCCCCGGTGCGCACGGCGTCATCAGCAGCACGCTGCACCGCGACGATTTCTCGGCGCGCGGCCTGTCCGGCGGCACCGACGCGACGAACCTGCCGTTCCCCATCGACGGCGCGCACATCGTGCTGGTCGACGACGTGCTCTACACGGGTCGCACGGTCCGCGCGGTGGTCAACGAGCTGTTCGACTTCGGCCGCCCGGCCAGCGTGACGCTGGCGGTGCTGGTGGACCGCGGCGGCCGCGAGCTGCCGGTGGCCGCGGCCTTCTCGGCCGCCAAGATCGTGCTGCCGCCGTCTCAGAAACTCTCCCTCGAACGCGCCGACAGCGGCCGCTTCAGCTTCGCGGTCAAGGAGGCCGGCTGATGCTTTCCCGACGAAACCCGCAGCTCAACAGCCACGGCGAGCTGATCCACCTGCTGTCGATCGAAGGCCTGCCGAAGGCCGTGCTGACGCAGATCCTCGACACCGCGGGCACCTTCCTCTCGGTCAACGACCGCGACGTGAAGAAGGTGCCGCTCCTGCGCGGCAAGAGCGTGTTCAACCTGTTCTTCGAGAACAGCACGCGCACCCGCACCACCTTCGAGATCGCGGCCAAGCGGCTGAGTGCCGACGTGATCAACCTCGATATCGCGCGCAGCAGCACCGCCAAGGGCGAGAGCCTGCTGGACACCATCGCGAACCTCAGCGCGATGCACGCCGACATGTTCATCGTGCGCCACGCCGAGAGCGGCGCACCCTACCTCATCGCCCAGCACGTGGCGCCGCACGTGCACGTGGTGAACGCCGGCGACGGCCGCCACGCGCACCCGACGCAGGGCCTGCTGGACATGTACACGATCCGGCACTTCAAGAAGGACTTCACCCAGCTCACGGTGGCCATCGTCGGCGACATCGTGCACTCGCGCGTGGCGCGTTCGGACATCCACGCGCTCACCACCCTGGGCGTGCCCGAGATCCGCGCCGTGGGCCCGAAGACCCTGGTGCCGGGCGACCTGGCCGGCATGGGCGTGCGCGTGTGCCACGACATGGCCGAGGGCATCCGCGGCGCCGACGTGATCATCATGCTGCGCCTGCAGAACGAGCGCATGAGCGGCGCGCTGCTGCCGAGCGCCGGCGAGTTCTTCAAGAGCTACGGCCTCACGCCCGAGAAGCTGGCGCTCGCCAAGCCCGACTGCATCGTGATGCACCCGGGGCCGATCAACCGCGGCGTGGAGATCGACTCGAGCGTGGCCGACGGCAGCCACAGCGTGATCCTGCCGCAGGTGACCTTCGGCATCGCGGTGCGGATGGCGGTGATGTCGACGATTGCGGGGAACGCGGCATGAAGCTCCTGATTCGCAACGGCCGTGTGATCGACCCCGCCTCGGGCCGCGACGAGGTGGCCGATGTCGCCATCGCCGCCGACCGCATCGTCGGCATCGGCGCGGTCAGGGACTTCGACGCCGATCGCGTGATCGAGGCCCAGGGGCTGGTCGTCGCGCCCGGCCTCGTGGACCTGGCCGCGCGGCTGCGCGAGCCGGGCCAGGAACACGAGGGCATGCTGGAGAGCGAACTCGCGGCCGCGGCGGCCGGGGGCGTCACCAGCCTGGTCTGCCCGCCCGACACCGACCCCGTGCTGGACGAGCCGGGCCTGGTGGAGATGCTCAAGTTCCGCGCCCGCAAGCTCAGCCGCTGCCGCCTGTTCCCGCTGGGCGCGCTGACGCGCAAGCTCGACGGCAGCGTGCTCACCGAGATGGCCGAGCTCACGGAAGCCGGCTGCGTGGGCTATGCGCAGGCCGACCGGCCCATTACCGACACCCAGGTGCTGCTGCGGGCGCTGCAGTACGCCGCCACCTTTGGCTACACCGTATGGCTGCGGCCGCTCGATGCCTGGCTGGGCAGCGGCATGGCCGCGCAGGGCGCGGTGGCGACCCGGCTGGGCCTGTCCGGCGTGCCGGTGGTGGCCGAGACGGTGGCGCTGCACACGATCTTCGAGCTCGTGCGGGCGACGCGGGCGCGCGTGCACCTGTGCCGGCTCTCCAGCGCGGCCGGCGTGGCGCTGCTGCGCGCCGCCAAGGTCGAGGGCCTGCCGGTGACGGCCGACGTCAGCATCAACTCGCTGCACCTCACCGACGTCGACATCGGCTACTTCAACCCCGACATGCGCCTGGTGCCGCCGCTGCGCCAGGGCCCGGACCGCGACGCCCTGCGGCAGGCGCTTTCCGACGGCACGCTGGACGCACTGGTGTCCGACCACAACCCGGTGGCCGAGGACATGAAGAACCTGCCCTTCGGCGAGGCCGAACCTGGCGCCACCGGCCTGGAGCTGCTGCTCAGCCTGGCGCTGCGCTGGGGCGCCGACAGCGGCCTGCCGCTGACGCAGGCGCTGGCGCGCGTGACGCAGGGCCCGGTGCGCGTGCTGGGCGATGCCATCGGCTCGCTCGCCAGCAGCGCGGGCCGGCTGGTGGAAGGTGGCGTGGCCGACGTCTGCGTGTTCGATCCCGCCGCCGAATGGCAGGTGACGCCGGCCGCGCTGGCCAGCCAGGGCAAGCACACGCCCTTCTCGTTCGCCTCCACCGGCATGGCGATGCCGGGCCGCGTGCGCGCCACGCTGGTGGCAGGCACGGTCGCCTACGAAGCCCGGGTCGACGCCCGCTGATGCGCAGCCTGCTGGCCGCCTGGCGCCTGCTGCGCGCCACGCTGCACGTGCTGCACGGCATGCTGGTGATGACGCGCTTCCCGCGCCTGGACGCCGCGGGGCGCCACGCGCGCATCCGCTGGTGGTCGGCGAACCTGCTGCGCCACATGGGGCTGACGCTGGACGTGCAGGGCACCGCGCCGCGCCCGGGGGCCACGCTGCTGGTGGCCAACCACGTCTCGTGGCTGGACATCGCGGCCATCCACGCCGCGGTGCCGCACGCGCGCTTCGTCAGCAAGGCCGACGTGCTGCACTGGCCGCTGCTGGGCCGGCTGATCCGCGACGCCGGCACGCTGTTCATCGAGCGCGAGCGCAAGCGCGACGCGCTGCGCGTGGTGCATGCGATGGCCGACGCGCTGAAGGCCGGCGACACGGTGGCGATCTTTCCCGAAGGCACCACCGGCACCGGCCCCGAGCCGCTGCCCTTCCACGCCAACCTGCTGCAGGCGGCGCTGGCCACCACCACCCCGGTCCAGCCGGTGGTGCTGCGCTTCTTCGACCGCGCCGCCACCTACAGCGAGGCGGCCGTCTACATCGGTGACACCACGCTGCTGCAGAGCATGTGGCGCGTCGCCGGCGCCCGCGGCCTGGGCGTGCAGGTGCAGATCCTGCCGCCGGTGGCCGCCGGCACGCACTCCGAGCGCCGTGCGCTGGCCGAGCACCTGCGCGAGCTGATCCGTGAGAAGCTGCCGCCCGCATGAACGCCGCCGACGACGCGATGCTGCTGCTTGCCTTCGATGACGAGGCCCCGCTGGCCGAGGGCCTGGCGCGCGCGCTCGGCTGCACGCTGGCCTGGGTGGAGCGCCACCGCTTTCCCGATGGCGAAACGCGGCTGCGCCTGCCGCCGCAGCTGCCGCGCCGCGTGGTGCTGCTGCGGGGCCTGCAGGACCCGAACGCCAAGCTCGCCGAGCTGCTGCTGGCGGCCGGCGGCGCCCGCGAGCTCGGTGCCCGTCACCTGGCGCTGGTGGCGCCGTACCTGGCCTACATGCGGCAGGACATCGCGTTCACGCCCGGCGAGGTGGTGAGCCAGCGCGTGCTGGGTCACCTGCTGGCCGGTGCCTTCGACGCGGTGCTGACGGTGGATCCGCACCTGCACCGCATCCAGTCGCTCGACGAGGTGCTGCCGGGCCGACGCGGCGTGGCACTGTCGGCCGCCGTGCTGCTGGGCGGCCTGGTCGCGCGCCAGGTGCCCGGCGCGCTGCTGCTGGCGCCCGACGAGGAGGCCGGGCAGTGGGTGCGCGCGGCGGCCGAGGCCCACGGCCTGGGCCACGCCATCTGCCACAAGCAGCGCCACGGCGACCGCGACGTGGCGGTGGCGCTGCCCGATGCCGACGTGGCCGGCCGCGCGGTGGTGCTGATGGACGACGTGGCCAGCACCGGCCGCACGCTGGTCGCCGCGGCGCGCGGTGCGCTGGCGCGCGGCGCCGCGAGCGTGGACGTGGCGGTGACGCACGCGCTGTTCATCGGATCGGCCTTCGACGAGGTGAAGGCCGCCGGCGTGCGCCACGTCTGGAGCAGCGACTGCGTGCGCCACCCGAGCAATGCCGTCAGCGTGGTGCCGCTGGTCGCCGAGGCGCTGCGCGGCCTCGGCTGAGTGCGGCGCTTCTAGCCCTTCCTGCCCTGCGCCGCCACCGCGGCGGCGGCCTTCGCGGCCGCTTCGGCGTCGCCCAGGTAGTAGTGCTTCAGCGGGCGCAGGTCGGCATCGAGTTCGTAGACCAGCGGGATGCCGTTGGGGATGTTGAGGCTGACGATCTCGTCGTCGCCGATGTTGTCGAGGTACTTCACCAGCGCGCGGATGCTGTTGCCGTGGGCGGCGATCAGGATGCGCTGGCCGCTCTTGATGGCCGGCGCCAGGCGCTCGTTCCAGCACGGCAGCACACGCGCCACGGTGTCCTTCAGGCATTCGGTGAGCGGCACCTGCGCGCTGTCCAGGTGCACGTAGCGCGGGTCGCCGCGTTCGCTGCGCGGGTCGGCCGGCTCCAGCGCCGGCGGCGGGGTGTCGTAGCTGCGGCGCCAGACCAGCACCTGCTCGTCGCCGTACTGCTTCGCGGTCTCGGCCTTGTTCAGGCCCTGCAGCGCGCCGTAGTGGCGCTCGTTCAGGCGCCAGTCGTGCAGCACCGGCAGCCAGGTGCGGTCCATCTCGTCGAGCGCATGCCACAGCGTCCACACCGCGCGCTTGAGCACCGAGGTGTAGGCCACGTCGAAGGCCCAGCCGCCTTCCTTCAGCAGGCGCCCGGCCTGCCGCGCCTGCTGCACGCCGGTGTCGGTGAGCGGCACGTCGGTCCAGCCGGTGAAGCGGTTTTCCAGGTTCCAGGTGCTTTCACCGTGACGGATGAGGACAAGCTTGTGCATGGGACCGGATTCTATAATTCGGGGTTTTGCACGAAGGCTCGCAACGCGGTGAAGTTCTTCCTCGACAACTGGTACCTGTTCGCGATGGCCTTGACCTCCGGCGCGCTCTTGCTGTGGCCCATGCTGAAGGCCGGCGGCGGCGCCGGCAGCGTGAGCACCGCCGAGGCCGTGCGCCTCATCAACCGCGAGAAGGGCGTGCTGGTCGACGTCTGCGAGCCCGACGAGTACGCCGCCGGCCATGCGGCCGGTGCGCGCAACATCCCGCTCGGGCAGCTCGATGGCGCCATCCAGGGCAAGGGCCTGCCCACCAACAAGACCCTGCCGCTGATCGTGATGTGCGCCAGCGGCGCCCGCGCCGGCCGTGCCGCGGCGCAGTTGCGCAAGGCGGGCTGGGAGAAGGCCGTGGCGGTGGCCGGTGGCAACACGGCCTGGCGCGATGCCAACCTGCCGATCGAGAAGAGCGCCTCCGACAAGGCGGCGGCATGAACGCCGTCCGCATGTACACCACCGAGGTGTGCCCGTACTGCATCCGCGCGAAGGCGCTGCTGAAGCAGCGCGGCGTGGAGCGCATCGACGAGGTGCGGGTCGACCTGGAACCCGCCGAGCGCCTGAAGATGATGGAGCTGACCGGGCGCCGCACGGTGCCGCAGATCTTCATCGGCGACACCCATGTCGGGGGTTGCGACGACCTCTACGCGCTCGACCAGCGCGGCGGGCTGCTGCCGCTGCTCGGCGCCAAGACATAATCGTCGGCTTCCCCACCCGGTGCCGCCGGCACCGGGTTTCGTCACTTCTGGACCCCACCGGACTCCCACCATGGCCGACGCCACCCCCGTTTTCCAGATCCAGCGCATGTACCTGAAGGACCTGTCGCTGGAGCAGCCCAACTCGCCGGCGATCCTGCTCGACCAGACGCCGCCGCAGGTCGACATCAACCTGGCGATGGGTGCCGCGCCGGCGGCCGATGGCGTCTTCGAGGTCACCGTGACGGCCACCGTGACGGCCAAGGTCAAGGAGAAGGTGCTGTTCCTGGTGGAGGCCAAGCAGGCCGGCATCTTCGAGATCCGCAACGTGCCGGAAGACCAGCTGCAGGGCATCATCAGCATCGTCTGCCCGCAGATGATCTACCCGTACCTGCGCGCCATCGTCTCCGACGTCTGCACGCGCGCCGGCTTCCCGCCGATCCTGCTGACCGAAGTGAACTTCCAGGCGATGTTCGAGGCCCAGCAGGCGCAGGCCGCGGCGCAGAACGGCGGCTCCGGCATCATCACCAGCGCCAACTGATCCGCTTTCGGGGGCGCCGTGAAGATCACGGTACTCGGCGCCGGCGCCTGGGGCACGGCGCTGGCCCTTGCAGCCGCGCAGCGGCACGACACTGTGCTGTGGGCGCGCGACGCCGGGCAGGCGCGCGCGCTGCGCGACGAGCGCGAGAACACGCGCTACCTGGTGGGTTTCCAGCTACCCGCTGAACTGAACGTCACGGCCGATCGCGCGGCGGCGCTCGCGCACGCGCGCGACGGCCTCACCGTCATCGCCACCCCGATGGCCGGCCTGCGCGAGCAGCTGGCCACGCTGCCCGACGGGCGCGCGGCGCTGTGGCTGTGCAAGGGCCTGGAGGCCGGCAGCGGCGCCCTGGGCCACGAGATCGCGCGCGAGCTGCGCCCGGCCGCCCCCTGCGGCGTGCTCTCGGGCCCCAGCTTTGCGCAGGAGGTCGCGCGCGGTCAGGCCACCGCGCTGGTGGTGGCCAGCAGCGACGACATGCTGGCCGCCCGCACGGTCGAAGCCTTCCATGCCGAGAACCTGCGCGTCTACACGAGCAGCGACGTCGTCGGCGTCGAGGTGGGTGGCGCGGTGAAGAACGTGCTGGCCATCGCCACCGGCCTGCTCGAGGGCCTGGCCGCCGGCGGCCAGGCGCAGGCACCCGGGCTCAACGCCCGCGCCGCGCTGATCACGCGCGGCCTGGCCGAGATGACCCGGCTCGGCGTGGCGTTGGGTGCGCGGCCCGACACCTTCATGGGGCTGTCGGGCCTGGGGGACCTGGTGCTCACCGCCACCGGCGACCTGTCGCGCAACCGCCGCGTCGGCGTGCTGCTGGCCTGCGGCCAGCCGCTGCACCAGGTGGTGAGCTCGCTCGGCCACGTGGCCGAGGGCGTGCTCACCGCACCCGTGGTGCTGGCGCGCGCGCGCCAGCTGGGCGTCGCGATGCCGATCACCGAGGCCGTGGTCGACGTGCTGCGTGGCGCGCTGAAGCCGGCCGCCGCGATGGCGCAGCTGATGGCGCGCAGCTCGCGCGCCGAAGGCCTCTAGCCTGCACTAGGTCGAACCGGCCCAGCCCTGCTGGCGCCAGGCTTCGAACACCGCCACCGCCACCGCGTTGCTGAGGTTCAGGCTGCGCTGGCCGGCGCGCATCGGCAGGCGCACGCGCTGCTCGGGCGGGAAGCCGTCGCGCAGCGCCGGCGCGAGGCCCGCGGTCTCGCTGCCGAACACCAGCCAGTCGCCGGCTTGCCAGCGCACGTCGCCGAAGGGGCGTGAGCCGCGCGTCGTGAACGCGAACAGGCGCGCGGCGTCCGGCGCCTCCGCCTGCAGCAGCGCGGCCCACGACGCGTGCCGGCGCACCGCGGCGGTCTCGTGATAGTCGAGGCCGGCGCGGCGCAGCAGCTTGTCCTCCATCGAGAAGCCCAGCGGCTCCACCAGGTGCAGCGTGCAGCCGGTGTTGGCGGCCAGGCGGATCACGTTGCCGGTGTTGGGCGGGATCTCGGGCTCCACGAGCACGATGTGGAACATCGGGTCAGTCCCTGTCCGGCGTGCGTGCCAGCACCCAGGCCTGCACCGAGGCCGCGCCGGCGCGCTGCAGAGCCAGCGCCGCCTGCTGCAGCGTGGCGCCGGTGGTCATCACGTCGTCGACGAGCGCGACGTGCCGGCCCTCGAGCGGCGCGCGCCGGCGCGGGTCCACCATGAACGCGCCCTGCAGGTTGCGCAGCCGCTCGGCGCGGGTCAATTCGGCCTGGTGCGCCTCGTGTTCGAGCGGGCGCTGCAGCAGCGTGGGGTCGGCCGGCAGGCCCAGCTCCGCCGCGGCTCGACGCGCCAGTTCCCAGGCCTGGTTGTAGCCGCGGTCGGCCAGGCGCCGGGGCGACAGCGGCACCGGCAGCACCAGCGCGGGCAGCGGGGCGCCGGCGTCGCGCACCGCCTGCACCAGTCGCGCGGACAACGTGCGTGCGAGTTCCGGGCGGCCGTGGAACTTGAACGCGGCGATCAGCGCGTCCCAGGGGTGGTCGTAGTCGGCCACGCAAACCGTGCGCTGCACCGGCGGCGGGTCGCGCAGGCAGGCGCCGCAGGCGGGCGAGGGCAGGCCCAGGCGCAGCCCGCAGCGGGCGCAGCGGGCCTGCGGCGCGGCGTAGCGCGCCACGCAGTCGGCGCACAGCGCGCCGCGGCCCCACTGCCGGCACACCTCGCAGCGGCCGGCGATCGAAGCCCCGTTCAGGACGTTGGCCCACATCGGCTCAATATACTTTCCGGCATGCCGCCACCGCCCGAGCGCAGCACCCGAAGGCCGCTCGACGCACCGGCGGTCGCGCGCGTGCATCGGCGCCTCGCCGCCGCCGCCGAGCCGCCCTGGCTGCACGGCGAGGTGGCACGGCGCATGGCCGAGCGGCTGGCGGTGATCCGTCACAAGCCCCGGGCCGTGGCCGACTGGCCGGCCTTCACCGGTGCCAGCCGCGCCCTGCTGCAGGCGGCCTATCCGCAGGCGACGGTGATCGCCGTCGAACCGGACCCGGCCCGTCGCGCCGTCACCGCCGCCGCGCTGCAGGCGCCGTGGTGGTCGCCCGCGCGCTGGCGTGGCGGCGTGGCCCGGGTGCTGGAGCCGTCCGATCTGGCGGCGGGCGAGGTGCAGCTGCTGTGGTCGAACATGGCGCTGCACCTGGCCGCCGATCCGCAGGCGCTGTTCGCGGCCTGGCACCGGGTGCTGGCGGTCGATGGCTTCCTGATGTTCAGCACGCTCGGGCCCGGAACGATGCGCACGCTGCGCGAGCTCTTCGTCGAGGCCGGCTGGGGCGAAGCGTTCGCGCCGTTCGTCGACATGCACGACCTGGGCGACATGCTGGTCGAGGCGGGCTTCGCCGACCCGGTGATGGACCAGGAGACGCTCACGCTCACCTGGCCCGATGCCGGACGCCTGCTGGCGGAACTGCGTGGACTGGGCGGCAACATGGCGGCCGGGCGCATGCCGGGCCTGCGCACCCCGCGCTGGCGCGCGCAGCTCCGGCACGCGCTGGGCGAGCGGTTGCTCCGGCCGGCCGACGGCCGCCTCGCGCTGGAGTTCGAGGTCGTCTACGGCCACGCCTTCCGCCCGCTGCCGCGCGCGCGTGTCGCGGCCGAGACGGCGCTGCCGCTGGACGACCTGCGGGCCATGGTGCGCCAGCGGCGCCACGGGGTGTCGCGGGGGCCACACGGTACCGGCGACCCCGAAGCGCTGGGCTAGAATTCCCTCTTGCTTTGCGGGTGGTCAAGGCATGGGTAGAAACCCGTGATCTCGTTGGCCTCCGCCTGCACACACCCCGCCGAATGTCCACCGCCTTCGCTCCGCATCCCTGGTCCGCGCCGCCCGTTCCGCGCGGCGCACCCTGGGTCTTCGGGCGCGAGGTGATGCTGCCGGGCGCCACGCGCGCGCTGCAGTGGCTGCAGCGGCGCAACTGCTCCATCACGCCCGCCCAGCTGGGGTTGGTGTATGCGTCGCTCTGCGCGGTGTCGCTGATGATCGGCGCCTTCTTCTTCCTGCAGGGCGCACCGCTGGTGCTGGCCTTCACCGGGCTCGAGCTGCTCGCCGTGGGTTGCGCGCTGCTGCTGTTCGCGCGCCACGCGGGCGACCGCGAGGTGCTGACGCTGGTGGGCCGCTCGCTGCGCGTCGAGCAGCACATCGGCAGCCGCGTGCAGCACACCGATCTCGCCGCCGAGTGGCTCAGCGTGGAGCCCGCCGCCGGGCAGGGCTCGCTGGTCGAGCTGAGCGCGCGCGGCCAGCAGGTGCGCGTGGGCCGTTTCCTGCGCCCCGAACTGCGCGGCGCCTTCGCCCGCGAGCTGCGCCACGCGCTGCGCCGCGGCGCCCTGTCGAACGAATCGAATTCAAATCCTTCCCCACGATGATGAAGACGACGCCCATGTCCTGGCTCCGCCCGTCCCTGCGCCTCTCGCAGCCGCTGCTCGCCCTGGCGGCGACGCTCGCCAGCGGCATGGCTCACGCCGTGAACGACCTGAAAGGCGGGCCGGCCGTGCGCCAGCTCAACCTGCACGAGCCGGTCACCCGGATCGGCGAGCAGCAGGTCTGGCTGCACAACTTCATGCTGATCGTCTGCCTCGTCATCTTCGTGGCGGTGTTCGGGGTGATGTTCTATTCGATCCTCAAGCACCGGAAGTCCCTGGGCGCCAAGCCCGCCAACTTCCACGAGAGCGTGGCGGTGGAGATCGCCTGGACGATCGTGCCGTTCGCGATCGTGATCGCCATGGGCGCGATGGCCACCAAGACCGTGGTCGCGATGAAGGACACCACCAACGCCGACCTGACCATCAAGGCCACCGGCTACCAGTGGAAGTGGGGCTACGACTACCTGAAGGGCGAAGGCGAGGGCATCAGCTTCCTGTCGACGCTCGACAACACGCAGCGCATGGCGTCGGACGCCGGCAAGCCGGTCGGCGACGACTACCTGCTGAAGGTGGACAACGCGCTGGTGGTGCCGGTGGACAAGAAGGTGCGCATCGTCACCACCGCGGCCGACGTGATCCACGCCTGGATGGTGCCCAGCCTGGGCGTCAAGCAGGACGCCATCCCCGGCTTCGTGCGCGACACCTGGTTCCGCGCCACCCAGACCGGCGACTTCTACGGCCAGTGCGCCGAGCTGTGCGGCAAGGAACACGCCTACATGCCGATCAAGGTGACGGTGCTGAGCCAGGCCGACTACGCCAAGTGGGTGGACGGCAAGAAGAAGGAGATGGCGGCGCTGGCCGACGATCCGAAGAAGGAGTGGAAGCTCGACGAACTGGTGGCGCGCGGCGAGAAGGTCTACGCCGCCAACTGTGCCGTCTGCCACAAGCCCGACGGCAAGGGCGCCGGCCCGATCAAGCCGCTGGACGGCTCGGCCATCGTGCTGGACGCCGACAAGCACAAGCAGATCCAGGTGCTGCTCAACGGCGCGGGCGGCGGCGCGATGCCGTCGTGGAAGGCGCTGTCGGACACGGAGATCGCCGCGGTGATCACCTACACGAAGAACAACTGGAGCAACAAGACCGGGCAGGCGGTGCAGCCGTCCGAGATCGTTGCGGACCGCAAGTAATCGAAGCGTCGTCGAAGGAAACCGAGGAACACCATGAGCGCAGTGCTTGACCACCCCGCCCGTCACGACGACCACGCCCACGACCACGGCCACCCGCATGGCTGGCGGCGCTGGCTGTTCGCCACGAACCACAAGGACATCGGCACGATGTACCTGCTGTTCAGCTTCGCGATGCTGATGATCGGCGGCGTGCTTGCGCTGCTGATCCGCGCCGAGCTGTTCCAGCCGGGCCTGCAGTTCGTGAACCCGGAGCTGTTCAACCAGTTCACCACGATGCACGGCCTGATCATGGTGTTCGGCGCCATCATGCCGGCCTTCGTGGGCTTCGCGAACTGGATGATCCCGCTGCAGATCGGTGCCGCGGACATGGCCTTCGCGCGCATGAACAACCTCAGCTTCTGGCTGCTGATCCCGGCCGCCGTGATGCTGGCCGGTTCGTTCTTCATGCCCGGCGGCGCGCCCGCCGCCGGCTGGACGCTCTACGCGCCGCTCACGCTGCAGATGGGCCCGAGCATGGACGCCGGCATCTTCGCGATGCACATCATGGGCGCCAGCTCGATCATGGGCTCGATCAACATCATCGTCACGATCCTGAACATGCGTGCGCCCGGCATGACGCTGATGAAGATGCCGCTGTTCGCGTGGACCTGGCTGATCACCGCCTACCTGCTGATCGCGGTGATGCCGGTGCTGGCCGGCGCCATCACGATGACGCTGACCGACCGCCACTTCGGCACCACCTTCTTCAACCCCGCCGGCGGCGGCGACCCGGTGATGTACCAGCACATCTTCTGGTTCTTCGGCCACCCCGAGGTCTACATCATGATCCTGCCGGCGTTCGGGATCGTGAGCGCCATCATCCCGACCTTCGCCCGCAAGCGCCTGTTCGGCTACACCAGCATGGTGTACGCGACGGCCTCGATCGCGATCCTGTCGTTCATCGTCTGGGCCCACCACATGTACACCACCGGCATGCCGGTGACGGGCCAGCTGTTCTTCATGTACGCCACGATGCTGATCGCGGTGCCCACCGGCGTGAAGATCTTCAACTGGCTGGCCACGATGTGGCGCGGCTCGATGACCTTCGAGACGCCGATGCTGTGGGCGGTGGGCTTCCTGTTCGTGTTCACGATGGGCGGCTTCACGGGCCTGATCCTGGCGATGGCGCCCATCGACATCCAGCTGCAGGACACCTACTACGTCGTCGCCCACTTCCACTACGTGCTGGTGGCCGGCTCGCTGTTCGCCCTCTTCGCCGGCGTGTACTTCTGGGGCCCGAAGTGGACCGGCGTGATGTATTCCGAGACGCGCGGCAAGATCCACTTCTGGGGCTCGCTGATCTTCTTCAACATCACCTTCTTCCCGATGCACTTCCTCGGGCTGGCCGGCATGCCGCGTCGTTATGCCGACTACCCCATGCAGTTCGCCGACTTCAACGCCATCGCCTCGGTGGGCGCCTTCGGCTTCGGGCTGATGCAGGTGTACTTCTTCGTCTTCGTCGTGATGCCGATGATGGCCGGCAAGGGCGAGAAGGCGGCGCAGAAGCCCTGGGAAGCGGCCGAGGGCCTGGAGTGGGAAGTGCCGTCGCCGGCGCCCTGGCACACCTTCGAGTCGCCGCCCAAGCTGGACGCCAGCGCCACCCGCGTGATCGGCTGAGCGGCAGGCAGCGACCACCATGGCCCAGAGCGACGAACAGCGCAAGGCCAACCTGCGCCTGGCGCTGATCCTGGCCACGGTGGCGCTCGCCTTCGCGGTGGGCTTCATCGTCAAGATGAGCTTCTTCGGGCACCGCTGACGTGAAGTTCACGCTCTCGCGCGACAACGCCCGCATGCTGGTGAAGCTGCTGGTGATCGTCTCGGTGATGTTCGGCTTCAGCTATGCACTGGTGCCGATGTACCGCGCGATCTGCGAGGCCCTGGGCATCAACGTGCTGACGCTGTCGGAACAGCGAGCGTCCAGCGGCAGCTGGTCGGGCCGCAAGCCGGTGGCTGCCACCAACACGCAGGTCGACCGCAGCCGCACGATCACGGTGGAGTTCGACGCCAACGTGCGCGGCCCCTGGGACTTCAAGGCGGCGCAGAACTCGGTGCAGGTGCACCCCGGCGAGCTGACGACCGTGATGTACAAGTTTCGCAACCGGCAGAACCGCACGATGGCCGCGCAGGCCATCCCGAGCTACGCGCCGATGCAGGCCACGCCCTACTTCAGCAAGGTGGAGTGCTTCTGCTTCCAGGAATGGACGCTGGCCCCGGGCGAAAGCAAGGACTGGCCGGTGGCCTTCGTGATCGATCCCAAGCTGCCGAAGGACGTGACGACGATCACCCTGTCCTACACCTTCTTCGAGGTGGGCGGCAAGGTGCCGGGCGCGCCTGCGGGTGGAGGTTCGTCGTGAGCGACGGCCTGAAGGACGCGGTGGCGCGCCGCGGCTCGTTCCTGCAGACGATGCGGGCGGTGGCCTGGTCGTTCTTCGGCGTGCGGCGTTCCGCCGACTACGCGCAGGACGTGCAGAAGCTCAACCCGGTGCATGTCGTCGTGGCCGGTGTCATCGGCGCGGCGCTGTTCATCGCGGCCCTGGTGCTGCTGGTGCGCTGGATCGTCGGCAGCGGCGTCGCCGGCCACTGAGCGCGTCGGGCCCAACGGATTTTCGGAATTGGTCTAGGTTCGAGGAGAGTCGAAGCAAATGGCAGCCACCACACCCGCGGGAAGCACCCCGTACTACTTCATCCCCGCGCCGTCGCGCCATCCGGTGCTGGTGGCCTTTGGCCTGTTCCTGGTGATCCTGGGCGCGGGCCAGTGGGTCAACGGCCACGGCTGGGGCAAGTACTCGCTGCTGATCGGCGTGATCGTCTGGCTGACGGTGCTGTTCCAGTGGTTCCGCCAGGCGGTGCACGAGAGCGAGGGCGGCCTCTACTCCGACCGCATCGACGTGTCGTTCCGCTGGAGCATGAGCTGGTTCATCTTCAGCGAGGTGATGTTCTTCGCCGCCTTCTTCGGCGCGCTGTACTGGGCCCGTGTGTTCTCGGTGCCGATGCTCGGCAACCTCGACCACCAGCTCCTGTGGCCCGACTTCAAGGCGCTGTGGCCCAGCGAAGGCGTGGGCATCACGGCTTCGCCGGCGCAGACCATCGAGCCGTTCACGCGCGTCGGACCCTGGCCGCTGCCGACGGTGAACACCGCGCTGCTGCTGACCTCGGGTGTCACGCTGACCATCGCGCACCATGCGCTGATCGCCGGCCAGCGCGCCAAGACGATCTTCTGGATGTGGATCACCGTCGCCCTGGGTGCCACCTTCGTGGGCGTCCAGGCCTACGAGTACCACCATGCCTACGCCGAACTGAACCTGAAGCTCAGCTCGGGCATCTTCGGCAGCACCTTCTTCATGCTCACGGGCTTCCACGGCTTCCACGTGTTCGTCGGCATGCTGATGCTGACCTTCATCACGCTGCGCCTGATGAACGGCCACTTCACGCCCAAGCGGCACTTCGGTTTCGAAGGCGCGGCCTGGTACTGGCACTTCGTGGACGTGGTGTGGCTGGGCCTGTACATCCTGGTCTACTGGCTCTGAGCAGGGTTCCCGCCGCCCCGTCGAACGCCGCGCCCGCGCGGCGTTCGCGTTTTCTGGCCGGGGCGGCTCAGGTGCCGGCGAGCAGCCCGGTGGGTCTGATCCAGCCCATGCGCCACGACAGCAGCACCAGCAGGAACAGCGCCACGCTCAGCCCGACGCGGATGGCCAGCGCGCGCGCCATGCGGCGGTCGCGCTGCTCGGGGTCGGTGCCTTGCCCGTCCTTGCGCAGCATGAACACGCCGGCGCTCGCCAGCGCCACCAGCACCGCCACGAGCATCAGCACCATCAGGGTCTTCATCGCAAGGGATTATCCGCGGCGCCTCGGACACTCATGCTGAACGGGTCTCGCTTCATCATCCTGCTGGCGGCCGTCGCCGGCGCGCTGGCCACGGCACGGCTCGGCCTGTGGCAGCTGGACCGCGCGGCGCAGAAGACCGCCACGCACGACGCCATGCTGCGCCAGCGCGCACTGCCACCGCTGGCCGTGGCCGACCTGGCGCGCGACACGGCTGGCGCCGCCGCGCAGCAGTACCGCATGGTGACGTTGCGAGGCACCTGGCTCGCGGCGCAGACGGTCTACCTCGACAACCGGCCGATGGACGGCCGCGCCGGCTTCTACGCGCTGACGCCGCTGCGACTCGCCGATGGCAGCGTGGTGCTGGTGCAGCGCGGCTGGCTGCCGCGTGACGTGGCCGACCGCACGCGCATCCCGCCGCCGCCCACGCCTGCGGGCGAGGTGGACGTGCAGGGCCGCATCGCAACCGGCCCGGCACGGCTGTTCGAGCTGGGCGCCGCGGGCTCGGGCCCGATCCGGCAGAATCTCGACCTCGGCGCCTATGCGCGCGAAAGCGGGTTGCCGCTGCGGCCCGTGATGGTGGTGCAGGAAGGTCCCGCGCCTGCAGCGAACGACGACGGCCTGCTGCGGCACTGGCCGCAACCCGCTGCCGACGTGCAGAAGCACTACGGCTACGCCTTCCAGTGGTTTGCGATGAGCGCGCTCATCGGTGGTCTCTATGTCTGGTTCCAACTCATCCGTCCCGCGCGCCGACGCCACGCCCCGAACGCCTGAAGCGCTGACGCTCACGGTGCATGGGGTCGCCGGGCCCGACCTGGCCGACCCCGCGCAGGCGGCGAGCGCGCGCACGCGCGTCGGTCGCCTGAAGATGCTGCTGGTGCTGCTGGTGTGCGCCGCGCCGGTGATCGCCTCTTACGTCACCTACTTCGTGATCCGCCCCGGACGCACCAGCAACTACGGCGCGCTGATCCAGCCCACCCGCACGCTGCCCGACGCGCTCGGCCTGCGCACGCTGGACGGCGCGGCGGTGCCTGCCGCCGCGTTGAAGGGCCAGTGGTTGCTCGTGAGCGTGGGCCCCGCGGCCTGCGGAGCGGCCTGCGAGAAGCGCCTCCTCGCGCAGCGCCAGCTGCGCGAGATGCTGGGGCGCGAGCGCGACCGGCTCGACAAGCTGTGGCTGGTGACCGACCAGGCGCCGCTCGCGCCGGCGTTGCGCGGCGCGCTCGATGCGCCACCGGCCTTCACGCTGCTGCGGGCCGACCGCGCGGCCGTCGAGCGCTGGCTGGCGCCGGCCGAGGGCCACGCGCTGGAAGACCATCTCTACGTCGTCGACCCGCTGGGCGAATGGATGATGCGCATGCCGGCCGATCCGGACCCGGGCAAGGTCAAGCGCGACCTCGAGCGGCTGATGCGGGCCTCGGCCGGATGGGACAAGCCCGGGCGCTGAAGGCCATGAACGCACAGCCGCTGGTCGACTTCGCGCCTGCCGCCCGCCTGGCGTTGCTGGCGCTGGTGATCGCGCTGCTCCCTCTGACCTGGGTGTGGCTGCGCAGCCGCGGTGCCGACACCCGCACGCGGCTCGCCGCGCTGACCGCGCTGACGCTGTTCCTCACCTTCGACCTGGTCGTCTTCGGCGCCTTCACGCGCCTCACGGACTCCGGTCTGGGCTGCCCCGACTGGCCCGGCTGTTACGGCGAGGCCAGCCCCCTCGGTGCGCACGCCGACATCCACGCCGCGCAGACGGCCGCGCCGGGCGGCCCGGTGAGCTTCAGCAAGGCCTGGATCGAGATGATCCACCGCTACCTGGCGATGACGGTGGGCGTGCTGATCCTGGTGATGGCGGCCGTGAGCTGGAAGGAGCGCCGGCGCCTGCCGTTCTCGCCGCTGTGGCCCAGCATCACGCTGGTGTGGGTGGTGGTGCAGGGCCTGTTCGGCAAGTACACCGTGACGCTGAAGCTGTACCCGCTGGTGGTCACGGCACACCTGGTGGGTGGGCTCGTGCTGCTGGCATTGCTGGCGTACCAGCATGCGGCCTTCGTGAACCGGCCGCTGGCGCTGCCCGGGCGCTTGCGTGCGCTGCTGCTGGCGGCGTTCGCGGCCCTGTCGCTGCAGGTGGTGCTGGGCGGCTGGGTCAGCACCAACTACGCGGTGCTGGCGTGCACCGGCTTTCCCACCTGCAACGGGCAGTGGTGGCCGGAGATGGACGTGGCCCATGGGTTCACGCTGCTGCGTGGGCTGGGCGAGGGCGGCCTGACGCACGCGGCGCTGGTGGCCGTCCACATGGCGCACCGGCTGGTTGCCGTGTTGGCCGTGGCCTTGCTGGGCGCGCTGGCGCTGCGTCTGTGGCGCAGCGGCGATGCATCGCTGCGCCGCTTCGGCGCGGTGCTGGCCGGCCTGCTGCTGGCGCAGGTGGCCAGCGGCCTGTCCAACGTCGTGCTCGGCTGGCCGTTGCCGGCGGCGCTGGCCCACTCGGCCGGTGCCGCAGGGCTGGTGCTCTGCCTGTCGCTGCTGTTGGCGCGCAGCTTGCCACGGGCGGCCCCACGGGCGGCCGGGCATGCGGTGGCGGCTGCCTAAAATCGCGGCCTTCGCCATGGATCAGACCCTCGCCGCCCCCCGCCGACAGGCCAGCCGCTGGACGCAGTTCTACGCGCTGACGAAGCCGCGCGTGGTTCAGCTGATCGTCTTCTGCGCGGCCATCGGCATGCTGCTCGCGCAGCCGGGCCTGCCCGACCTGGCGCTCGCCGGCGCCGCGGTGCTGGGCATCTGGCTGGTGGCCAGCGCCGCCGCCGCGTTCAACTGCCTGGTGGAACAGCAGATCGACCGGCGCATGCAGCGCACCGCGTGGCGTCCCACCGCCAAAGGCGAGCTGACCACCCCGGCGACGCTGCTGTTCTCCACGCTGCTGTGCGCGCTGGGCAGCGCCGTGCTCTACGTGTGGGTGAACCCGCTGACGATGTGGCTGACGTTTGCCACCTTCGTCGGCTATGCCGTGGTCTACACGGTGGTGCTGAAACCGCTGACGCCGCAGAACATCGTGATCGGCGGCGCCAGCGGCGCCATGCCGCCGGTGCTGGGCTGGGCCGCGATGACGGGCGACGTGGGCGCCGAGGCGATGATCCTGTGCCTGATCATCTTCCTGTGGACGCCGCCGCACTTCTGGGCGCTGGCGCTCTACCGCGCCGAGGACTATCGCAAGGCCGGCCTGCCGATGCTGCCCATCACCCATGGCCCGGAATTCACCCGGCTGCAGGTGCTGCTGTACACCTTCGTGCTGTTCGCGGCCACGCTGCTGCCCTTCGTGAACGGCATGAGCGGCTGGCTCTACCTCGGCGCCGCCGTGGTGCTGGGCTCACTCTTCATCGCCTACGCCTGGCAGCTGTGGCGCGACTACAGCGATGCGCTGGCGCGTCGCACCTTCCGCTTCTCCATCTGGCATCTGTCGCTGCTGTTCGCCGCGCTGCTGCTGGACCACTACCTGAGCCCATGGATCGCACGCGCCGTCAGCTGATGTTTGCCGCCGGCCTGGCCGGCCTTGCCGCCTGCGACCGCGGTGCCGCCGGTCCCAAGCCGTCGTTCAAGGCGGTGGACATCACCGGCGCCGACTACGCCACCGACTTCGCGCTGCCCGACACCGAGGGTCGCGTCCGCCATATCGCCGACTTCAAGGGCAAGGTGACGCTGGTGTTCTTCGGCTTCACCCAGTGCCCCGACGTGTGCCCGACCACGATGCTGGAGCTGGCCACCGTGCGCAAGGCGATGGGCGCGGACGGCGAGCGCGTCCAGGGCATCTTCGTGACGATCGACCCGGAGCGCGACACGCCCCAGGTGCTGAAGGCCTACGTGGACAACTTCGGTGCCGGCTTCGTGGCGCTGCGCGGCGACGCCGAGCAGACCAAGGCCGTGGCCAAGCACTTCCGCGTGTTCTATGCCAAGGTGCCCGGCAAGACCGAGGGCAGCTACACGATGGACCACACGGCCGGCAGCTACATCTACGACCCGGCCGGCCGCATCCGTCTCTTCACGCGCTACGGCAGCGGTGCCGAGGCGCTGAAGCACGACCTGCAGCTGCTGCTGCAGGCCTGAGCGCCTTCAGTCCTCGAGGGCCTTGCGCATCTTCTTCAGCGCGGCCACCTCGATCTGGCGGATGCGCTCGGCGCTGACGCCGTACTCGGCGGCCAGTTCGTGCAGGGTCATGCCGCCGGAGCTGTCGTCGTTCACCTTGAGCCAGCGCTCCTCGACGATGCGGCGGCTGCGCGCGTCCAGCACGTCCAGCGCCTGCACGATGCCGTCGCCGGACAGCCAGTCGCGCCGCCGGGCCTCGATGCGCCGCGTCGGCTCGTTGCTGTCGTCGGCCAGGTAGGCGATCGGGGCATAGGCCTCCTCGCCATCGTCGGCCTGCGGTTCCAGCGCGACGTCGCCGCCGGACAGCCGCATCTCCATCTCGATCACTTCGTCGGGCTTGACGTTGAGCTCGCGCGCCACGCTGGCCACCTCGGAAGGCGTGAGCGTGTTGCGGTGGGTGTCGGCGTCGGAAGCGTCGCCCTTCATCCCCTGCTTCATCGAGCGCAGGTTGAAGAACAGCTTGCGCTGGGCCTTCGTGGTGGCCACCTTCACCATGCGCCAGTTCTTCAGGATGTACTCGTGGATCTCGGCCTTGATCCAGTGCATCGCGTAGCTGACCAGGCGCACGCCCTGTTCGGGGTCGAAGCGCTTGACGGCCTTCATCAGGCCGACGTTGCCTTCCTGGATCAGGTCGCCCTGGGGCAGGCCGTAGCCCAGGTACTGGCGGGAGATCGAAACCACCAGGCGCAGGTGCGAGAGCACCAGGCGCCCGGCGGCCTGCAGATCGCCCTGGTCGCGCAGCGCGCGCGCCAATTCGGTTTCTTCGGTCGGCGTGAGCATGGGCATGCGGTTCACGGCCGAGACATAGGCGTCCAGGTTGCCGAGCGAAGGCACCATCGACCAGGGGTCGCGCAGGCTCAGGGCGGTGGAAGCGGAAGCGTTCATGCGGTCTGTGACTCCCGAGGGGGTGTCGAGTTCCGGGCATATTAGCACTCTCGATCCCCGAGTGCTGACAGCACAGCGCACACCATCCGCAACGCAGCGTTGCTCCAGAGCCGATCAATCGATAGAACGGAGCGTGCGCTCACATATACTGCCGGCAGCGCCGGCTAGCCCCGCGCGTCAGACGGTCTTCAGCACCGCCCGGAACACGTAGCCGACGCGGCTCTTGGCCTGCAGCGGAACCGGCACCGGCGTCGCGCGCTCGATGCGGCGGCGCAGCCGGTAGATGGTGGCGTTCAGGCCGTCGGCCACCGCCTCCAGGGTCTCGGCCGGCTCACGCTTGAGGCGCTGGCGCAGCGTGTCGCGGGTGACCGTCTCGCCGTGAGCCTCGGCGAAGCAGTCCAGCACGGTCAGGTCGCCGTCGCTGAGGTCGACGATGGCGCCGTCAGGGGCGATCAGTTGCCGCGCACGGCGGTCCAGGCGCCAGGGCGGGTTCGCCGGGCTCGCGGCGGCCACGCGCCGCTGCACCGCCTGGATCGCCAGCGCCACCTGCTCGAACTGCACCGGCTTGGCCAGGTACATATCGGCGCCGGCAGACAGCACCTGGTTGAACACCTCCGGCGCCAGCCGGCCGGACACCACCAACAGGCCGGCGTCGCTGCGCCGCCGCAGCAGCTTGACCAGGTCCAGCCCGTCGATGCCCGGCAGCATCAGGTCCACCACGTAGAACCCATAGCCGTACGGGTTGTCGTGCGCCAGCAGGTCGTTGCTGTCGGCGAACACCTCGACCTGGGTGCCGCGTGACTGGAGGTACTGCGCGAGGTACTCGGTGAATTCGGCGTCGTCGTCGACAAGGGCAAGGGTCTTCGGAAGCATCTAGCGCCGGTCCATCCAGTTCGTAAGTCGTGTCGCTAATTTATTAGCATTCAAATCAAAGCTCAAGCCTCCGCTAGGATTCCCTGGATGAGCACGTTGGCGCTGCACGCCCGCGACGCCCGCGACCTGGCTCCGGTGCTTGCCGACGGTTCGCTGCGTCCGTCCACCCTGGCCGAAGCCCTGATCGCGCGCAGCGCCTCGCAGCAGCCGCGCCTGCGGGCCTGGGTCTCGTTCGATGCGGCGGGCGCCCGGCGACGGGCCGGCCAGGCGGGAACGGGCGTGTTGTCCGGCCTGCCTTTCGCGGTCAAGGACAACATCGACACCGCCGGCATCGCCACGGCCTACGGCTCGCCGATCTATGCCGCCCACGTGCCCGCTGCCGACGCCGCCTGCGTGGCGCTGGCGCGAGCGGCCGGGGCCTGGGTGCTGGGCAAGACGGCCTGCACCGAATTCGCCAACATGACGCCTTGCGACACCCGCAACCCGTGGCACGTGGCGCACACGCCGGGCGGCTCGTCCAGCGGCTCGGCAGCGGCGGTGTCGGCCGGGCTGGTGCCGCTGGCGCTGGGCACGCAGACCGCGGGTTCGGTGATCCGGCCGGCGGCCTACTGCGGCATCGTCGGCTACAAGCCCTCGCCGCGGCGCCTGCCGCGCGCCGGCAGCAAGGCCAATTCGGACACCCTCGACGAGATCGGCATGATGGCGCGCTCGGTGGCCGACACCGCCTGGTTCGCCGCCGTGCTGGCCGGCGCAGCGGCCCCGTCGGCCGTGTGCGCGGAGCGCCCGCAGCTGGCCGTCACGTTCACCCCGCGCGCCGCGGCCTTGAGCGCGGCGATGGTCGCCGCGCTGGAACGCGCCGCGGCCCGCCTGGGCGCCGCCGGCGCCCGCGTGGCACAGGCCGGGTCGGTTCCGGGATTCGACGCGCTGTTCGACGCCCAGCGAACGGTGCAGCTCTACGAGACGGCACGCGCGTTGGCAGCGGAGTGGCAGTACCGCCGCCGGCAGCTGTCGCGCGGGCTGCGCGCCCTGCTGGCCGAAGCCCAGGCGCTGCCGGCCGCCGCCTACGCGCAGGCGCTGCAGGCGGGCCTGCGGGGCGCGGCCGAACTGGACACGCTGTTCGCCGGTGCCGACGTCCTGCTCACCGCGGCAGCCACCGGCGCCGCGCCGCCTTCGCGCGCGACCACCGGCGACCCGCTCTTCAACCGCCCCTGGCAGCTGCTGGGCTGCCCCTGCATCACGCTGCCGGCCGGACTGGACGGCGACGGCCTGCCGCTGGGCCTGCAACTGGTGGCGCGGCCCGGGGCCGACGACACCCTCTTTGCCGCCGCCGCGTGGGTCGAAGAAACCCTGCGCAGCACCGAGATCACCCGCGCCCGTTGCGCCTGAACCGATGACCGAATCCCGACCCCAGACCCGCGGCGAGGAGCTCGCCAACACGCTGAGCCACGCGCTCGGCCTCGCCGGCGCCGTCGCCGCGCTGCCGATGCTGATCGTGGCCGCCGCGCAGCGCGACAGCGCCGCCGGCATCGTCGGCGCCAGCCTGTTCGGCGCCACCGCGATCCTGCTCTACCTGACCTCCACGCTGTACCACGCGGTGCGCCCGGGGCGGCTCAAGACCTGGCTCAACCGGATGGACCATGCGGCCATCTACCTCTTCATCGCCGGCAGCTACATGCCGTTCATGCTGGGCGTGCTCTACGGCGCCTGGGGCTGGGCGCTGTTCGGCGTGGTGTGGGGCGCGGCGACGCTGGGCGTGCTGGCCAAGCTGCTGAACCGGCTGCGGCACCCGCTGTGGAGCACGGGCCTGTACGTGGCGATGGGCTGGGTGGCCGTGGTGGCGGCCGTGCCGCTGGTGCAGCGCATGGCGCCCGAGGGCCTGGCGTGGCTGGTGGGGGGCGGCGTGGCCTACACGCTGGGCGCCATCGTGTTCCTGTTCGACGACCGGCTGCGCTACGCGCACTTCGTCTGGCACCTGTTCGTGGTGGCCGGCAGCGGCTGCCACGTGATGGCGGCGCTGCGGCAACTGCCTCCGCTGGCCTGAAGCCTGCCTTCAGCGCGCCCCGATCACGCGCAGCAGTTCGTCGGCCGCACCATCGGCCGGCAGCGCGTGCAGCGCGAGTCCCGCGGCCTCGGGCGCCAGGGCCTGCAGCCGTGCCGCGTCGGCACCCACCACGAGGAAGGCCTTCGCCGTGCCAGGCAGCAGGTGCGGGCGGGCCGCCTGCAGCAGCGGCAGCACGGGCGCGTCGGGCCCCGAGCCGAGGCTGCACACCACCAGGTCCAGGCCGCCGAAGTCGCCGGCCGCGGCATCCAGCCAGCGCGAGAGCGATGCGCCATCGCCGAGATCGGCCGTCGTCACGGTGACGTAGCTGCCGTGCTCCGACAGCGCCTGCACCGCCATCGCCGCATCGCCGGCATGCAGCGTGCAGTAGGCGAGCTGCGCGCCGCCTGCGGCCAGCCGGTCCGCGATCGCGCGTCCGATGCCGGCCGCATCGCCCGTCACCGCGGTGCGCAGGCCCTTGAAGCGGGCATCCATCGCGCGCCCTCAGGTCGCCGCGGCGATGAAGGCCTGCAGATCCGGCTGCTGCGCGATGTCCATCGCCAGCTCCCAGGCCAGCGCCGACTTCTCCGCGCCGAGCACGGGTTCGCTCTGGCCGACGAACTTCGCGCGCAGCTGCGCGTCGCTCATCGGACGCTCCAGGCTGCCGACTGCACTGTCGACGCGCAGCGCGATCTCGCGGCCGTCGGTGGTGGTCAGCAGCAGCTCGGCGGCGGCCTCGTCGATGCGGTCGTCGACCACCGCCTCCACCTTCGCGCGCAGCGCCAGCACCTCGGGCCGGCCGACCACCTCGTCGGTGTACTCGTGCTCGCCGGCGCGGCCGTACAGCAGACCGACGGCGCAGGAGTGGTAGACGCTGAACTTGCTCTCCAGCCCCGTGGCCGGCGTCTTCTTGCCGGTGAGCTCCAGCACCAGCGAATGCACCTTCAGCTGCAGCCTGGCCACCTGATCGGCCTTCACGCCGTGCTGCTCACGCAGCTGCACGCAGCCGTCGATCGCCGGGTGGATCACGATGCCGCAGGCGAAGGGCTTGTAGGTGTTGAGCGCGATCTCCCAGCTCTGGCCGAGCCCGTCGGTGATCTCGCGCCAGTCGGTCTTGGCCGAGTAGACCTGCAGCAGCCCGCGCGGCGCTTCCAGCGCACGCTTGCTGGCCGTGAAACCGTGCTTGGCCATCAGCGCGGACATCAGCCCCACACGTGCCGCGCCGCCCGGGTGGAAGGGCTTGGTCATGGTGCCGAACTGCTCGCGCAGACCCGTGGGCTGCGACGCGGCCAGCCCCAGCGCCATCTGCGTGCGCGCCGTGTCCAGACCCAGCAGGCGCGCACAGGCCGCGGCGCTGCCCAGCATGCCGGTGGTGCCGGTGATGTGCCAGCCGCGGTCGTAGTGGTCGGGGTAGATCGCGTTGCCGACGCGGCAGGCCACCTCCACGCCCAGCACCAGCGCGTCGACCAGCTCGCGGCCCGACAGCTGCAGGTGCTCGGCCAACGCCAGCGCGGCGGGTGCCACCGGGCCGGCGGGGTGGATGATGGTCTTCAGGTGCGTGTCGTCGAAGTCCCAGGTGTGCGAGCTGATGCCGTTGATCAGCGCCGCGCTCGCGATGTCCACCTTCTCGGCGCGCCCCAGCAGACTGGCCTGCTGCGCCGGCTGCAGTTCGTGCACCGCGGTCAGCGCGGCCTCCACGGCGTCCTCGCCCGACGGGCCGATCGCGCAGCCGACCCAGTTCGCGAACGTGCGGTGCGCCTGGTGCTCGACCTCGTCGCTCCAGCCGCGAGACGGATGCGTGGTGACGAACTCGGCCAGCTGCGCGGTGATCGCGGGGGCGTCGGCGTCGGCCTTGACGGTGCTGTTGCGGGCCATGGTCTTCCTCGGTCTTTCGTTCAGGCGGGCGCCTCGGGGTCGCGTGCCAGATTGTCGATCATCGTCAGCAGCGCGCGCCGCGTGCCGGCCACTTCGGCCGCGCTCAGGCCGGCGAGCGCCAGTGCGTTGACCTCCTCGGCCAGCGGCACCAGCTGGCGCTCCAGCCGGCGGCCCAGCGGCGTGAGCCAGACGTAGATGTTCTTGCGGTTGTCGGGACGCCGCTGCAGCGTGACGTAGCCCAAGGCCTCCATCGCGCGCAGCGCGACGAAGGTGGTGGGCTCCATCACGCCGGCCTCGATGCTGAGGTCGCGCTTGGTGAGCCCGTCGCGCTGCCACAGCACGCGCAGGAAGACCCAGTGGCCGGGCGCCACGTCGTGCGCGGCCAGGCGCGCCTGCAGCGAGCGGTTGAAGGCGCGCATCGCGTCCTTCACCAGGTGCGCCATGCGGTCGCCGGGCACCGCCTCGTGCCAGTGGCGCAGCACGCGGCGCGCGATCTCGGCCTCGCGCTCGCTGTCACGCGGCTTTCGGGCGGCCATCAGGCGATGGGATCGATGCGCAAGGACAGGTCCACCGCGCGCACGTCCTTCGTGAGCTTGCCCACCGAGATGCGGTCGACCCCGGTGCGCGCGAACTCGCGGATGCTTTCCAGCGTGACGCCGCCGGAGACTTCGAGCACCGCGCGGCCCGCGGTCAGCGCATAGGCCTTGTGCATGTCCTCGAGCGTGAAGTCGTCGAGCAGCACGCTCTGCGCGCCGGCGGCCAGCGCCTCCTCGAGTTCGGCCAGGCTCTCCACCTCGACCTGCACCGTCACGCCCGCATCGAGCGCGAACGCCGCCGCCAGCGCCTGCGCGATGCCACCGGCCGCCGCGATGTGGTTCTCCTTGATCAGGATGCCGTCCCACAGCGCCAGGCGCTGGTTCTGGCCGCCGCCGCAGCGCACCGCGTACTTCTGCGCCTGGCGCAGGCCGGGCAGCGTCTTGCGCGTGTCCAGCACCGCGCAGCCCTTGGGGTTGGGCGACAGGCCGGCGATGGCGTCCACGTACTGGCGCGTGGTGGTGGCCACCGACGACAAGGTCTGCAGGAAGTTCAGCGCAGGCCGCTCGGCACTGAGCATCGCGCGCGCGTCGGCCTCGATGCGGCAGACCTCGGTGCCGGCGGTGACCGCGGCGCCTTCGGTGACGTGCCAGGTGATCCCGGCCTTCGCATCGAGCGCGCGCATGCAGGCGTCGAACCACGGCCGGCCGCAGATCACCGCGGCTTCCTTGGCCACCACGCGGCCGGTGACGCGCCGGCCCGCGGGCACGAGCTGCGCGGTCCAGTCGCCGCGGCCGATGTCTTCCGCCAGCGCGTCGCGCACGTTGCGCGCCAGCGCGTCGCGCAGGGTTTCGTTGCGGTCGTTCATCGCGGTCTAGATGCTGTAGCTCTCGTAGGTGGCGGGGTGGAACAGTTCGTCCACCGCCATCGGGCGGGCCGACAGGCCCTGCGCGTGATGATGGCGCACGAAGGCTTCCAGCGTGCGCCGGTTGGCGGCCACGCCGTAGGACCAGAAGTCCGGGCCCAGCGTCGCACGGGCCGCCTTCAGCTGCTCCTCGACGAAGGGCAGGGTGACCTTGGTGGCCGAGGTGTCGGCCAGCGCCTCGACCGCCAGCGCCTTGGCCTGCGCGAAGGCCTTGGTCACCGCGCCCGGCAGCCACGGGTGGCGCGCGGCCAGCTCCTGGCGCACGCCCACCACGTGCATGATGGGGAAGATGCCGGTGCGCGCGAAGTAGTCCTTCGCGGCGGCGGTCGGGTCGTCGAACAGCCAGCCCACCTGCGGGTTGGCCTGCGCCGCGCCGCCGGGCGGACGCGGCGCGATGAAGCCGTCGATCTCACCGCGGTCCAGCAGCTCGCTGATCGTGCTGCCGGCGGGCGCGTCGTCCAGGCGCACGCCGGGCGGCAGCTGCAGGCCGATCTTCTCGGGCCGGCCTGGCGTGTCGATGCCACCGCGGATCCAGTGGATGTCCGTCGGCGCCACGCCGAAGTCGTCCTGCAGCAGCGCACGCGCCCAGACGTTCGCGGTGAGCTGGTACTCGGGCACGCCGACACGGTGGCCCTTCAGGTCCGCGGGCTGCGCGATGCGGTCCTTGCGCACCCAGATGCTGGTGTGGCGGAAGGCGCGCGACAGGAACACCGGCAGCGCCACGTAGGGGCTCTCGCCGCGGCTGGCCTTGACCAGATAGCTCGAGAACGACAGCTCGCTGACGTCGAACTCGCGGCCGCGGAAGGCGCGGAAGAAGGTCTCCTCGGGCGACAGCGCCATGCAGACCGCGTCCACGCCGTCGATCAGCACGCGGCCGTCCAGCAGCGCGCGCGTGCGGTCGTAGTCACCCATCGCCACCGACAGCTGCAAGCGGCCCATATGCTTAGCCGTCTAACTTCAACGCGCCGGCGCCGCCGCCAGCTGTTTCCACAGGTTCCAGGGGCGGTCGACCTGGCCCTCGTTGGTGACGCGCGTGGCCTCGGCCTCGCCGGGCGTCAGAGGCTCCACCGCGCCCAGCGGCAGCGCCTGCAGCAGCAGCTTCGCGTTGACCTCGGTGTAGACCGCGCGGTACACCGCCACCCGCACCGACCCGGCCACCACCGTGCTGCCGTGGCCGCGCATCAGGACCACGCGGCCGTCGCCCAGCGTGCGCGCCAGCGCCGCGCCGAGCTCGCGGCTGCGGATGAGCAGGTCGCTGGCCGCGCCGGCCACGTCGCGGATCTCGAAGGTGGGCGGGCCCTTGCCTGCCGCATCCCCGAGAAAGCCGCACATGTGGCACACCGGCACCAGCCGCGCACCGCGCGCCACCGCGAAGGGCAGCACCGCGGGCGAGTGGCTGTGCACCACCGCCATCACGTCGGGCCGGGCCTTGTAGATCTCGCTGTGGATCCAGCGCTCCAGGTACAGGCGCGGCGGCTCGGCCATCACCGCCTCGCCGTCTTCGACGCGGTACTCCAGGATGTCGGCCGCGGTCACCTGGCCCGGCGCCAGGTTGCGCGACATCAGGAAGCGCTCGGGCCGCTCGGGGTGGCGTGCGCTGACGTGGCCGAAGGCGTCGACGATGCCCTGGTGGAACAGGATGCGGTTGGCGTCGACGAGGTCCTGGATCAGCTCCATGCGCCCGAGGGTATCCGTTCTTGCAAGAGGCAGCGATGCGCGACTACCCTCGGCGCCTGGGGTCATGCCCGCCTTTTGCTTAGGAGACGAAGAATGAAGCGACGCACGCTGCTGACGCTGGCGCCGTGGGCGCTGCTGACCGGCGGTGCGCGGGCACAGGCCGACTGGCCGGCGCGGCCGGTGACGGTGGTGGTGCCCTCTTCGCCCGGCGGCGGCACCGACGCCTACGGCCGCATCCTGGCGCAGGCGCTCACCGAGCAGACGAAGCAGAGCTTCGTCGTCGAGAACAAGCCCGGCGCCAGCGGGGCCATCGGTGCGGCCGCGGTGGCGCAGGCGGCGCCCGACGGCCACACACTGCTGGTGGCGTCGAACTCCTCGCTGGGCATCAACCCGGCGCTGTACAAGTCGCTCGGCTACGACGTGTTCCGCGACTTCGCGCCGGTGAGCCGCGGCGTGATCGCGCCGATGGTGGTGGTGGTGCACCCTTCGACCAACGTGAAGACGCTGCCCGAGCTGATGGAGCGCGGCCGGCGCGAGCCCGAGAAGCTCTTCTACGGCAGCGCCGGCAACGGCAGCCCGCTGTACATCGGCGTGCGCATGTTCGAGGCCGCCACCGGTGCGCGCTTCAGCCACGTGCCCTACAAGGGCGCGGGCGCGGCCTATGCCGACCTGCTGGCCGGCCGCGTGCAGTTCATGCTGACCGACCTGGCCAGCGTGCGCCCGCACATCGATGCCGGCAAGCTGGTGGCGCTGGCCATCACGGACCGCAGTGCGCTGCTGCCGGCGGTGCCCACCTTCGCCGAAGCGGGCTTCCCGGCCTACAGGGCCTTCACGTCGTTCTCGGTGCTGGTGCCGGCGAAGGTGCCGCCGGCGCTGGTGAAGCGCATCGCCGCCGAGGTGGCGAAGGCGATGAAGCAGCCGGCCGCCGCGGCGCGCCTGGAGCAGCAGGCGCTGCTGCCGGTGTTCGACACGCCGGAGCAGTTCGCGGCGTCGCTGAAGGAAGAGCAGCAGAGCTGGGCGAGCTTCATCCGCGCCCAGAACATCCAACCCGACTAGCCCCAGCGCGTTTCGACACCTTCGAGGATGTCGTCGACGATCTTCAGGAAGCGACCGACGTCCAGCGGCTTGGTCACGTAGTGCAGCGCGCCGCCGGTGAGCGCCTTCTGCGTCTGCAGCGTGGTGGCATCGGCGGACACCACCACCACCGGGATGTCGGCCACCGCGTCGTCCTGCTTCAGGTGGTGCAGCAGCTCCAGGCCGCTGATGTCGGGCAGCTGCATGTCCAGCAGGATCAGGTCGGGGCGGTTGGCGCGCACCGCGGCCAGACCGTCGAGGCCGAGCTTGGAGGTCTCGAGCCGGATCTGAGAGCGCTGGGCCAGCACGCCGCGCATCACCTCGATGTTGGTCTCGTTGTCCTCCACGTAGTGCACCAGGCGTTGCTGGTAGGGCGCCGGCGAGGTGTCGGTGTAGCGCGCCACCGGCTGCTCGGCCTGCGCCGCGGCGGGCAGGCGCAGCGTGAAGATCGAGCCCTGGCCCTCGGCGCTGCTGGCCTCCAGCGTGCCGCCCATCAGCTCGGTGAGGCGGCGGCTGATCACCAGGCCGATGCCCGTGCCCTCGATGCCGGTGCTCTCGCGGCCCAGCCGGTTGTAGGGCTGGAACAGCGCGGCCTGCTGCGAGGGCGACATGCCCAGGCCCGTGTCGGCCACCGCGATCTCGATGTGGTCGGCGCCGCTGCCGTTGCGCACCCGGTGCGCGGTGAGCGTGACCGAGCCGCCTTCGCGGTTGTACTTCACCGCATTCGACAGCAGGTTCGTGATCACCTGCTTGAGCCGGGTCGCGTCGCCCAGCACCGCCACCGCGTCGGGGTCGATGGTCTCGGTGATCTTCACCTGGCGCGCGGCGGCCGGCGCGGCCACCATCGCGCGGCAGGCGGCCACCAGCGCCGGCAGGCCCAGCGGCGCCAGGCTCAGGCGCACCGCGCCGCTTTCGATGCGGGCCAGGTCCAGCGTGTCGTTGATCATCTCCAGCAGGTGCCAGCCGGCGCGCTGGATCTGCTGCGTCCAGTCGCGCTGGTGCGCGGCGAGCGCCGGGTCGCGGTCCAGCCCGAGCAGCTGGGCGAAGCCGATCATCGCGTTGAGCGGCGTGCGCAGCTCGTGGCTCATGCGCGAGAGGAACTCGCTCTTGGCCCGGTTGGCCGCCTCGGCGCGCTGCAGGGCCTGCTCGCTGCTCTGCAGGCGCAGGTGCTCGGTGATGTCCTGCACCACACCCACCAGCCGCACCAGTTCGCCCTGCGGGTTGCGCAGGCCGCTGGCGATGGCGCGCACCGACAGCCCGTCCGGATGCCCCGCGCTGCGCAGCCGCAGCGGCTCGAGCAGCGCGCTCTCGGTGCCGCCGCGCAGCTCGCGCCGCATCTGGCGCACCCGTTCGCGGTCGTCGGGGTGGACGAGGTCCACGACCAGGCATCCGCGCAGCGCCGTGGCCGGCTGGCCGATCATCTGCGCCAGCTGCGCGTTGCACTCGATCAGCTGGCCCGCCGGGTCCAGGAACATCACGCCGATCGGGGCATGGTCGAGGATGTTGCGCAGCCGCTGCTCGCTGTCGCGCAGGGCGCTCTCGGCGGCGGCGCGTTCGTGGATCTCGTGCCGCAGGTCGCGCGTGGCGTCCTGCACCGCGCGCTCGGTGCGCCGGCTCTGGCCGGTGACGGTGAGCAGCAGCGCGCCCAGCAGCGAGGCCGAACCCAGCGCCACCAGCGAGAGCAGCCACGAAGCCTCGCGCTGGTAGCCCGGCACCGTGGGCGCCGCGGCGCTCACGCGCAGCTCCAGTTCGCGGCCGCCCAGCTCCAGCCGGCGCCGCGCCTCGAGCAGCGACGGCTGCGGCGCGGCGCGCTCGCAGTCGGGCGGGCCGCCCAGGCGTGCCCGCTCGACGCCGGGTGCGGTGTCCACCAGGCACCAACCGAGGTAGGCCGTGTCCGGCAGCGCGATGCCGGCCAGCGCGCGCTCGGCACGCAGCGTCACGAAGACCACGCCGCGCAGGGCGTTCCGGCGGGCCGCCGGGTCGGCCGGTTCGCCGCGGTAGAGCGCCTGGTACAGCACCACGCCGGTCTCGTCGCCGCTGGCCTGCGTGAGCTTGAAGCCTGCGGTGGCCGCGGGCTGGCCGCTGTCGCGCGTGGCCTCGATGGCGACGCGCGCGACCGGGATCGACCAGGTGTTGACGCCCAGCGCGGTGCTGTTGCCGGCCATCGGCTCGATCAGGCGCAGCGCCAGCACCTCCTGGTCGGCGCGGCGCGCGCGGCCGTCGTCGCGGTCGAACACGCGGTAGGTCTCGAAGCCCTGGGCGCGTGCCTGGGCTTCGAAAGCCGCCAGTCCCTCGACCGGCACGCGCTCGCTGTATCCCGCGGCCTGCAGCGCCGGCGAGGCGGCCAGCCACCACGCCGCGGCCTTGTTCAGCGCCTCGCGGTCCAGCGCCGGCCGCACGCGCGCCACGCCGTGCAGCGCCTGCAGCGCGTGCAGCGGCAGCGACAGCCGCGCCTCGACGGCGGTGCCCAGCCGGTCGGCGTCGCGCTCGAAGGTGGCCAGCAGGCGTTGGCGCTCCAGGTGCTGCAGCTCGAGGATGCCGCCCACCAGCAGCGCCAGCGCCAGCAGCAGCGGCAGGCCGACGGTGAGCCGCCGCGGCGTCCAGTCGCCGCGTGGCCGACCCACCAGCGTGAGCGCCAGCGGCGCGCAGATCAGCACGCCCAGGGCATCGCCGATCCACCAGGTGAGCCAGTTGCCCAGCCACGCCCCCGCGGCCAGCTCGCCGGTGGCCAGCAGGGCCAGCGTGCCGAAGCTGGCGCTGATGCAGCAGGCCAGCAGGGCGCCGAGCAGCGCGAAGCGGACGATGTCGCGCGGCGCGTCCAGCACCAGCGGCTGGGTGACGTGGCGGCGCACCAGCGCTGCCCCCGCCGCGGCCTGCAGCGCCGCGCCGGCGCCCACCGCGAGCGGGACCACGATCAGCAGGACCACGTTGCCGCTCCAGCGCTCGAGCACGAGGCCGACGTTGAACGCGATGGCGCCCAGCGCCACGCCCGGCAGCGCCGCCCGGCCGTAGGCCAGCACCGCGGCAAGGCCGATACCGGCGGATGGGTACAGGGGCGACGCGTAGCCCGCCGGGCCATCGAGCGCCAGCGCGCCCACCAGGAAGCTGGCGGCGCCGTAGGCCAGCGCGGTGAGCAGCGCGACGCGCAGCGCCGCCAGCGCGCTGGCGGCGTGCGGCTCGGGGCCTGTTGCGGTGGCGGGCTCGGCGCGCATCGGCCCCCACTCTACGCCGCAGCCGCCGCGGCGCACAGGGCCGCGGCCGCAAGGCCCGCGGCCGCCCGGGTTCAGACGTTGAAGAGGAAGTTCATCACGTCGCCATCCCTGACGACGTACTCCTTGCCTTCGGCGCGCATCTTCCCGTGGTCCTTCGCGCCCTGTTCGCCCTGGTAGGCGACGAAGTCCTCGTAGGCGATGGTCTGGGCGCGGATGAAGCCACGCTCGAAGTCGGTGTGGATCACGCCGGCCGCCTGCGGCGCGGTGTCGCCGACGTGGATGGTCCAGGCGCGCACCTCCTTCACGCCGGCGGTGAAGTAGGTCTGCAGCCCCAGCAGCTGGAAGGCGGCACGGATCAGCCGGTTGAGGCCCGGCTCGTCCTGGCCCATCTCGGCCAGGAACAGCGCCTTGTCCTCGTCGGACATGTCGGCGAGGTCCGCCTCGGTCTTGGCGCAGATGGCCACCACCGGCGCGTTCTGCTTCGCCGCGTACTCGCGCAGGCGGTCGAGGTAGGCGTTGTTCTCGAAGCCGCTCTCGCTGACGTTGCCGACGAACATCGCCGGCTTCGCGGTGATGAGGCACAGCGGCTTCAGCACCACCTGCTCCTCCTTGCTGAAGGCGATGCTGCGCACGGGCCTGGCCTCGTTGAGCGCGGCCTCGCACTTCTTCAGCACGTCGACCAGGCGCTGCGCCTCCTTGTCGCCGCCGGCGCGCGCCTGCTTGGTCCAGCGCACCAGGCTCTTCTCGACGGTGGCCATGTCGGCCAGGCAGAGCTCGGTCTGGATGACCTCGATGTCGGCGATCGGGTCCACCTTGCCCGCCACGTGGATCACGTTCTCGTCGTCGAAGCAGCGCACCACGTTGACGATCGCATCGGTCTCGCGGATGTGGCTGAGGAACTGGTTGCCCAGCCCCTCGCCCTTGCTGGCGCCGGCCACCAGCCCGGCGATGTCGACGAACTCCACGATGGCCGGCACGATCTTCTCGGGCTTCACGATCTCGGCCAGCTTCGTCAGTCGCGGGTCGGGCAGCTCGACGATGCCGACGTTGGGCTCGATGGTGCAGAACGGGTAGTTCTCGGCCGCGATGCCGGCCTTGGTCAACGCATTGAAGAGCGTCGACTTGCCGACGTTGGGCAGGCCGACGATGCCGCACTTGAGGCTCATGCCGGCACCCCCGTGCACGGCTTTGACGAGTGAGGCGAAACGATGGTCATGGCGCGGGTTCCGGTACTGGACGAGCCGCGATTTTCCTCCACCGCGCCCCGCATTCGGGTGGTCGCTCGCAGCCGCTCCCGATGGAAGGCGCCACGACTTTCAGATACCGTCCGGCGGGGTCGAAGAACCGGATCTGCAGCCAGGCGATGAAAAGAAGAACCTTCCTCACGAGCACCGTCTCGGGCGCCGGCGTGGCCGCCCTTTCAGCCTGCGGCGGCGGGGGCTCGAAGGTCGTCGAGGCATCGCCCGAACCCGACACGCGCCAGACAGCGGCCGCGCGCCTGCCGACACCCGCACCGACACCTGCACCGACACCTGCACCGACTCCCGCCCCCACGCCGGCTCCCACGCCGGCCCCCGGGTCGGTGCGCGACACCCGCGCGCCGGTGCCGCCGGGCACGTTCATCATCAACTTCGCCACTGCGCGCCCCGAAGACCCTTTGTCCGCCGGGGGCGTGTTCTCCAACAACTCCGAGGGCGTCGGCGGCAATGTGGCGCCGGGCAACCTGAACAGCATGCGCGTGGCGCCTTCGAGCGACGGCTCGGTGCTGATCGCGCAGCACGCGCCGCTGCCGGTGACCGACTACGACGATTCGTTCGCTTTCGTGCCTGGCGTCAGCGCCGGCAACATGCGCGTCACGGCCGTGATCTACCGCGCCCGGGGCTACAACCCGAGTGCGAACCACGAACTCGAGATCATCCTGGGCTGCCGCACCAGCAGCGAGAACCACCGCTGGATGGAGTGCCTGTGGAGCGCCAAGGGCGCCACCGACATCGCCAGCCTGGACGGCGGTCCGGGGAGCTTCACCATCCTCGGCGAAAGCGTGGCCCCCATCGGCGAACCGAAGGACGGCGACGTCTGGGTGGCCGAGCTCGTGCGCTCGAGCAACACGGTGCGCTGGTATGTCAACGGCACGCTGGTGTGCCGAGCCACGGACGCGCTGATCAGCAACCTCGGCAACGGCGCCGGCATCGCGGCGTTCCGCCGCGGTCCTCAGTTCGGCAGTTCCGACTCGGCTGCACTCGGCTTCCGCAGCTTCCGCGCCGAACCCTTCTGAGCGCGACGCGGGCCGGGCGCCCCGGCCTGCGCACCGGACGGTTCGATCCCCGGCCCAAGGCACGGGGAACAAGGCGCCCGATCCGGTGCAAGCGATGAATTGACCGGTGTTCCAGAGCGATGCTTCATCTGGACACACCGCCCGACCAACGCTGACAACCGACTCGTCCCGCGCTGGATAGCGTCGCGACCCTTGAACGGGCTTTGCGACCCAACCCACGCGCCGAAGGCACGTGCATTGCCAAGCCCGACCGGCGCGGTTCTCGTCTCGTCGAGTCCGCTGCCACCAACAACGCGAGGCAGCCATGCAACGAAGAATCTTTCTGAAATCGACCCTGTCCAGCGCAACCATGGTGTCCCTGGCCGCTTGCGGCGGCGGCGGCTCCGAGTCGGAGGCCCTGACCGCAGAAGAAGAGGCGCGCCAGGAGGCCAACCGCCGCAACATCCGCTGGCCGACACCGGCACCCACTCCCGCACCCACTCCCGCGCCCACCGCCGGGCCGACACCGGCCCCGACGCCGGCGCCCACGCCGGTGCCCTCACCCACCCCCGCCCCCGCCCCCGCACCCGGCGACGGCTACTTCATCGACTTCACCGTGGCCGCGGCCCAGGATCCTCTGTCGGCCGGCGGTGTCTGGACCAACAACACCCAGGGCACCGGCGGCAACGTGGCGATGAACGCCCAGAGTTCGATGCGCGTCATCCCGGCGGCGTCCGGCGGCATCAACATGGCCGGCGGCGACGCGAATGGCCAGGACGCACCGTGGGACTACCTGGACAGCTTCGCCTTCGTGCCCGGCTTTGGCGGCAACCAGCGCATCACCGCGGTCATGTACGTCGACGCCGGGTACGCGCCCGCTGCCAACCACGAGCTGGAACTGCTGCTCGGCTGCTCCTCGGCCGCCGGCAGCCGCCGGTGGATCTCGTGCACCTGGAACCGTGACGGCGCGCGCATCATGGCGCTCATGGACGGGCCGGCGAACGGCTTCACCATCTTCTCCCCCATCGACCGCGGTCCCATCCCGCCGGCCACCGGCGCCATCCTCGCGGATCGCGATGTCTGGGTCGCCGAGCTCCATCGCTCGAGCCAGACGGTCGTCACGTACCGGAACGGCGTCGAGATTCACAGGCTCACCGACTCGCGCATCGCCAATCTCGGCAGCGGCATGGGGATCGGTTCGTTCCGCCGCACCGCTGCAGGCGGCAGCGCCGCGAACCGGTACGGATTCAGGAGCGTGCGGCTGCAGACCTTCTGATCCGGGAGGGCGCCGCCGGCCCTCTGGGCGCGGCGCGTCTTCCTTCCCTACACTGCGGCGATGGACAGCAACGCCCGCATCGAACTCGCCCCGCACACCAAGGACCTCGGCGGCGGCTTCACCGTGCGCCGCCTGCTCCCCGCCGCGGCGCGCCAGGCCGTGGGCCCGTTCCTGTTCTTCGATCACTTCGGCCCCGTGGTGGCGACGCCGGCAGACAACCACGACGTGCGTCCGCACCCGCACATCGGGCTGGCCACGGTGACCTACCTGTTCGAAGGCGCGATGCTGCACCGCGACTCCACCGGCGTCGTGCAGCGCATCGAGCCCGGCGCGATCAACTGGATGACCGCGGGGCGCGGCATCGTGCATTCGGAGCGCACGCCCGACGACCTGCGCGGCGTCACGCGCCGCAGCCACGGGCTGCAGCTGTGGTGCGCGCTGCCCGAGGCCGACGAGGAAGCCGCACCTTCGTTCGTGCACACGCCGGCCGCGGCGATACCCGAGATCGAGGTGGGCGGTGCGCGGCTGCGGGTGCTGGTGGGCTCGGCGTTCGGTGCCACCTCGCCGGTGCTGGTGCGCTCGCCGACGCTGTACCTCGACATGGCCCTGTCCGCCGGCGACGGCTTCCCGCTGCCGGAGGCCGAGGAACGTGCGGTCTACGTCATCGACGGCGAGGTGCAACTCGACGGCGGGGGCCTGCCGCCCGGCCGCATGGTCGTGCTGGCGCCCGGCGAGGAGCCGATGCTGTCGGCAGCCAGCGAGGCGCGCGTGGTGCTGATCGGCGGCGCGCCGCTGGGCCACCGCCACATGTGGTGGAACTTCGTCTCGTCGCGCAAGGAGCGCATCGTGCAGGCCGCCGACGACTGGGCGGCGCAGCGCTTTGCCGCCGTGCCGGGCGAGACCGAGTTCATCCCGCTGCCCGAGCGGCGGCCCTGAGCCGCCGGCGGGCAGCCTTCAGTCGAACTTCCAGCTCGCGCGGCCCTTCAGGCCCGGGCGCAGCGCGCGCTCGACGCCTTCGATCACCACCGCGTTCACGCCGAAGGTGATGCCGCCGTCCATGCGCGGGTCGCTGCGGAAGGTGGCCAGCGTGGCGCCGGGCTCGTTCGCGCTCTCGGCGGTGGCCGGGTCCACGTTCGGGATGCTGCAGCGCGTGCAGGGCTTCACCAGGCGCAGCACCACCGGGCCGTCGTCGGCCTCGAACACGATCTCGTCGACGTGGTCCTCGTCCCAGGGCTGCAGGCCGTCGAGCACGAGGTTGGGGCGGAAGCGCTGCATCGTCACCGGCGATGCGCCGGCGGCCGCGAGGCGCTGGTTCAGGTCGGCCAGCGACGCGCTGCTGGTCACCAGCAGCGGGTAGGCGTCGGAGAAGGCGGTCTCGGCCTCGACGCTGCCGGTCCACTGGCGCGAGGCCAGGCGCTTCTGGTCGGGGTCGAAGCGCACCAGGCGCAGCCGGCGGCCGGCGCCGGGCGCCAGGAAGTCGGTGAACCACTGGCTGGCCAGCGCGCCCATGCCGTAGGCCTTCACGCGGTCGTTCCACACCTGCGCGGTGGTTGCCTCCTCCACGGCGTCCAGCGCCAGGTGCAGCGCCAGCATGCCGGGGGCGCGCAGCAGCAGGTCGTTGTGGCGCAGCGTGGGCTGGATCAGCGCCATGCGCGGCCACTCGCGCTGGGTGAGCATGCGGCCGTCCTCGTCCACCACCATCCAGGCGCGGTCGAACTCGAGGCCGGTCTCGATCAGCAGCGCCTCGTCGACGGCCAGGCCGCCGCAGGACTTGATCGGGTGCACGTGCACGCTGGCCAGCGTGCAGGCTGGTACGGGATCCAAGGCTTTCGCTCCGGGAATGCGAAGAAGCCCGCGATTGTGCCGGGCCCCGCTCCCTACAATCCGCACCATGGTTCCGACCGACGTGCTGGTGCGCGGCGCAGGCGCCGTGGGTCTGGCCACGGCGCTGGCCCTGTCGCGCCAGGGGCTGCAGGTGGCGCTGCTGGGCTCGCTGGACGAGCCGGCACGCCCCGACATCCGCGCCTATGCGCTGAACGCCGAGGCGGTGCAGCTGCTGCGCGCGCTGAAGGTGTGGGACGCGCTGCCCGCCGACGCCCGCACCGCGGTGCACGAGATGCAGGTGGAAGGCGACGCGCCGGGCGCCGCGATCGGCTTTTCCGCCTGGCAGCAGCAGCTGCCCGAGCTGGCCTGGATCGTCGACGCCGGCGAGCTCGAACGCGCGCTGCGCGCCGCGGTGCGCTTCGCGCCGCACGTGGCGGTGGTGGCGCGCGAGCAGCCCGCCGCGCTGCAGGTGCTGGCCGAAGGCAAGCACTCGGCCACGCGCGAGGCGCTGGGCGTGGCGATGCCGCGCCACGCCTACGGCCAGCGCGCGGTGGCGGCGCGGCTCGTCACCACCCAGGCGCACGGCGGACTGGCGCGCCAGTGGTTCCGCAGCCCCGACGTGCTGGCGCTGCTGCCGATCGACCGCCCGCAGCCCGGCCACGGGCTGGCGCTGGTGTGGTCGGTGCCCGATGCGCTGGCCGACGAGCTGATGGCGCTGGCCGACGCCGACTTCGCCGCCCGCCTGAACGACGCCACGCAGGGTGCGGCGGGCGCGCTGTCGCTGGTGGGCGAGCGCGCGCAGTGGCCGCTGGCACTGGCCCGGGCCGAGCGCGTGCACGGCCCCGGCTGGGTGCTGGCGGGCGATGCGGCGCACGTGGTGCATCCGCTGGCCGGCCAGGGCCTGAACCTGGGCTTCGGCGACGTGGCCGCGCTGGCCGACGTGCTGGCACAGCGCGAGGCCTGGCGTGGTTTGGGCGACCCCCGGCTGCTGGCCCGCTACGCCCGCCGCCGTGCCGCGCCGGTGCGCGCGATGGCCCATCTCACCGACGGCCTGCTGCAGCTCTTCGCGAGCCCGCTGCCGCTGGCCAAGGAACTTCGCAACCGCGGCCTGACTCTGGCCGACCGTCTGCCCCCGCTGAAGCGCCTGCTCACCGGCCGCGCGCTCGGCGGCTGACGAACCCGAGGACACCCCCATGCGACCCCACACCACGTTCAAGCCGCTGCTCGCGGCCCTGGCACTCGCGCTCGCCGGTGCCGCCTGCGCCCAGGAAGCCGCCATCCGCAAGGCGCTGGCCGAGCGGCTGCCCAACCTGCCGAAGATCGACGAGATCACCAAGTCGCCGATCCCCGGGCTCTACGAGGTGCGCTACGACGGCGCCGACATCCTCTACAGCGACGAGAAGGGCGACTTCATCGTCGTCAACGGCGCGATGGTCGACACCAAGACGCGCACCGACCTCACCCAGGCCCGCATCGACAAGCTGCTGGCCATCGACTTCGACAAGCTGCCGGTGAAGGACGCGCTGGTGATCCGCCAGGGCAGCGGCGCGCGCAGGATGGCGGTGTTCGTCGATCCGAACTGCGGCTACTGCAAGCGCTTCGAGCGTGACCTGGCGGCCATCAAGGACGTCACCATCTACACCTTCCTGATGCCCATCCTCGGGCCCGACTCCTCCACCAAGTCGCGCGACATCTGGTGCAGCAAGGAGCCGGTGCAGGCCTGGCGCGCGTGGATGCTGGACGGCGTGCCGCCGGCCAAGGGCAAGTGCGACACCGGCGCCATCGACCGCAACCTCGCCTTCGCGCACCAGCAGCGCATCAACGGCACGCCGGCAGTGTTCTTCACCGACGGTACGCGCAAGCCGGGCGCGCTGCCGGGCGAGCAGGTGGAACGGCTGCTCGTGGCCGCGTCCGTCAAGGCCTCGGCGAAGTAGCTGCCGGGCCGCCGCGGGACAATGGCGGCATGAGTGCCGCCGCCCTGCCGACCCCTACCCCACCACACCCCGAGCTTCCCCTCACCGCCCGCCGCCTGGGCTACGGCGGCCTGCTGCCCTTCGTCGGCGGCGCCCTGCTGGTCTGGCTGGTGCATCCCGACGTGCGCCAGGACGTGGCCTTCGGCCTCGCGGCCTACGCGGCGCTGATCGCCAGCTTCCTGGGCGGCATCCACTGGGGCCTGGCGTTCCGCCACGACGAGCCGCCCACCGCGGGGCTGGCCTGGGGCGTGGTGCCGTCGCTGGTGGCCTGGCCGGCGCTGCTGATGCCGCCGCATGCGGGGCTGGTGGTGCAGGGCGTGCTGATCGTCGCCTGCTACCTCGTCGACCGGCGTCTCTACCCGCAGCAGGGTGTGGCCCGCTGGCTGACGCTGCGCTTCCGCCTGAGCGCGGTGGCCGCGCTCAGCTGCTTCATCGGCGCTGCGGGGGCCTGATCGCTTGAACGCGCTGCGCGGCCGGCCGCTGGCGGCGCTGGGCGCGGCCGTGCTGCTGGCGCACCTGTGGGTGGTGGGCGAGGTGCTGCCTTCGCAGCTGGGCGACGGCGCTGAGGTGCGGCCGCTGCGGCGCATCGAGGTGGCCTTCGTCAGCGAGCTGAAGCCCACCGCGCCGCCGCCGCGCGCGGTGCCGGTGGTGGCGCCGCTGCGGCGCGTGGCGAAGGCCGTGGCACCGGCGCTGCCGGCGTCGGTGCCGGCGGTGCTGATCCCGCCGCCCGAACCGGCGCCGGAGCCGCTGCAGGCCGTGGCCCCGGCGCCCGAACCGGCCGCATCGGCGGCAGCGGTGCTGGCCGCCGCGTCGGCCCCGGACGCCGCCGCCTCGGCCGCGCAACCCGCTTTCGAATGGCCGCCGTCCACGCGGCTCAGCTACCGCCTCACCGGCAACGCGCGCGGGCCGGTGGAGGGCTACGCACGGGTCGAGTGGCTGCGATCCGGCACCCGCTACCAGGTGCTGATGGAAGCCAGCATCGGCCCGCCTTTCGCGCCGCTGTACGTGCGCCGCGACAGCAGCGAAGGCGAGATCACGCCCGAGGGCCTGAGCCCGCGGCGCTACGTGCTGGAGACCAAGGTCGTGCTGCGCGACCCGCGGCGCGACGAGATCCAGCTCGACGAGGCGCGCATCCGGCTGCCGAACGGCCGCGAACTGGCGCGGCCGCCCGGCGTGCAGGACGGCGTGAGCCAGTTCGTGCAGATGACCTGGCTGTTCACGACGGACCCGCAGCGCCTGACGCCGGGTCGCAGCGTGGAGCTGATGCTGGCGCTGCCGCGGCGCGTCGAGCCCTGGACCTACGACGTGATCGGCAACGAGCCGCTGGACACCCGCTTCGGCCGCGTCGATGCGCTGCACGTCAAGCCGCGCCGCGAGGCGCGGCCCGGCGACTTCGCCGCCGAGATATGGGTGGCGCCGACGCTGCAGTACCTGCCGGTGCGCATCGTCGTGCGGCAGGACGCCGAGAACTACATCGACCTGCAGATCGACCGGCTGCCGGAGCAGGCAGCGCCGGGACGCTGAGCCGCGCCGGACGGCGCTCGTATAGTCCCCGGCACACCAGGAGAGAGCCATGTCCGAAGCCCCCATCCTCACCGCCCTGCACGGCGACGGCGAACGCCGCGTCGGCGTCATCACGCTGAACCGGCCGAAGCAGCTCAACGCGCTGAACGACGCGCTGATGGACGCCCTGGGTGAGGCCCTGCTGGCCTGGGACGCCGACCCCACGGTGGGCTGCATGGTCATCACCGGCAGCGAGAAGGCCTTCGCGGCCGGCGCCGACATCGGCGCGATGGCCACCAAGACCTTCGCCGATGCCTACGGTGGCGACTTCATCACGCGCAACTGGGAGACCATCCGCCGCGTGCGCAAGCCCGTCATCGCCGCGGTGGCCGGCTTCGCGCTGGGCGGCGGCTGCGAGCTGGCGATGATGTGCGACTTCATCGTCGCCGCCGAGAGCGCCCGCTTCGGCCAGCCCGAGATCAAGCTCGGCATCATCCCCGGCGCCGGCGGCACGCAGCGCCTGCCGCGTGCGGTGGGCAAGAGCAAGGCGATGGACCTGGTGCTCACCGGCCGCACGATGGACGCCGCCGAGGCCGAGCGCGCCGGGCTGGTGTCGCGCGTGGTGCCGTCGGACAAGCTGATGACCGAAGTGATGGCCATTGCCGAGCTCATCGGCACGATGAGCCTGCCCAGCGTGATGATGGCCAAGGAGTGCGTGAACCGCGCCTTCGAGAGCGGCCTCTCGGACGGCGTGAGCTACGAGCGACGCATGTTCCACGCCCTCTTCGCCACCGACGACCAGAAGGAAGGCATGGACGCCTTCGTCAACAAGCGCAAGCCGGCGTTCCGGCACCGCTGAAAGCTGCGCCGGCATTCCTGATTCCGTAATGCCGCGTTGCCGCGCGGCTGCTTTTTCGGTGCGTCCCCGCTCCCTACAGTGAGCGCCATGGACGACGCCGGTCAAGCATCCACCGACGAGCCCTCCAACAGTCGGATGCGTGCAAGAAGGAACCAGGAATCATGAACACCACCAAGCTCATCGCCTACCCCGCCATTGCCCTGCTCTCGCTGGCCGCCGCGTTCTCGGCGCATGCCGAAGGCCCGGTCAACGTGGACGTGAAGGTGGCGAAGACCGAGAAGACGCGCGCCGAGGTGCAGGCCGAGGTGCTGCAGGCGCGGGCCCGCGGCGAAGAGACCAACGGCGCCGCCGGCGTGGACCCGCTGGCCTTCCTGAAGAGTGGCGAGGAGCCGGCACACCGCGCCACGCTGTTCGCGAAGGCGCGCGTGCCGGCGAAGGCGGCGAAGTAAGGGCCTTCAGGGCGCGACCCAGCGCCCGCCCTCGGCGTCGAACTGCGCGCGCCGGTGCCCCTCGGCATGCAGTTCGAGCCAGTCGATGTGCTCGATGCGCGCCGTGACCACTGCGAAGTGGCTGCGGCTCTCGCGCGTCTGCACTGCGTGAGCGACCGGGCTGCCCGGGGGCAGCGGCGAGAGGTAGTCGTGCGCGGCCGGGGTCATCTTCAGCCGCGCCCAGCGCGACGAGACCTGCAGTCCCGCGGTCTCGGCCGCCAGTTGCACGCGCAGGCGCAGCTGCCAGCCGAGCGCCTCGGACCACAGCACCAGCATGCCGTGCGGGTGGGTGGCGATCTGCGCGAGCTTGGGGCTGCGCGCATCGGTGTAGAGCGTCAGCGTGCGCGCGTCGCGGTCGCACTCGCGCAGCACCACCGAGCGCGCGTCGGCGCCGTCGCCGTCCACGGTCGCCAGCACGGCGGTGCGCCAGGCATGGCGGCGGTCGGCCACGCAGCCGGCCAGCTCGCGCCACAGCGCCGCCTCGATGTCCTTCAGGTCATCCAGGCGCGGCGCGGCCATGGGCGGTTCAGCCTTCGCGCCGCAACGCCGGGAAGAGGATCACGTCGCGGATGCTCGGGCTGTCGGTCAGCAGCATCACCAGCCGGTCGATGCCGATGCCGCAGCCGCCAGCCGGCGGCATGCCGTATTCGAGCGCGCGGATGAAGTCGGCGTCGTAGTACATCGCCTCCTCGTCGCCGGCCTCCTTGTTGGCCACCTGGGCCTGGAAGCGCGCGGCCTGGTCCTCGGCATCGTTGAGCTCGGAGAAGCCGTTGGCGATCTCGCGGCCGGTCATGAACAGCTCGAAGCGCTCGGTGATGGTCGGGTCCTTGTCGGCGGCGCGCGCCAGCGGGCTCACTTCCACCGGATAGTCGACGATGTAGGTCGGGTCCCACAGCTGCGACTCCACCGCGGCCTCGAACAGGCCGAACTGCAGCTCGGCCAGCGTCCAGTGCGCCGGGGCCTCCTCGCCGGCGGCGACGATGCGCTCGCGCAGCAGCGCGGCGTCCTGCGTCTGCGCCTCGCTGAGGCCGGCGAACTTCACGAGGGACTGCTGCACCGTCAGGCGCGAGAAGGGCTTGGCGAGGTCCAGTTCGCGGCCGCCGTAGCTCAGCGTGGCCGAACCGCTGGCCGCGCGCGCGGCGTGGCGCAGCACGGCCTCGGTGTAGTCCATCAGGTCGTGGTGGGTCCAGTAGGCCGCGTAGAACTCCATCATCGTGAACTCCGGGTTGTGCCGGACGCTGATGCCTTCGTTGCGGAAGTTGCGGTTGATCTCGAACACGCGCTCGAAGCCGCCCACCAGCAGGCGCTTCAGGTACAGCTCGGGCGCAATGCGCAGGAACATCTCCTGGTCCAGCGCGTTGTGGTGGGTGACGAAGGGCTTGGCGTTGGCGCCGCCAGGTATGGGGTGGAGCATCGGCGTCTCCACCTCCAGGAAGGCGTGCTCGACCATGAAGCTGCGGATCGAGCTCACGGCCTTGCTGCGCGCCACGAAGCGCGCGCGCGCGGCGTCGTCGGTGATGAGATCGACATAACGCTGCCGGTACTTCTGCTCCTGATCGGCCATGCCGTGGAACTTGTCGGGCAGCGGGCGCAGGCTCTTGGTGAGCAGGCGCACCTTCGTCGCCTTCACGGACAGTTCGCCGGTCTTGGTGCGGAAGAGGGTGCCCTCGCAGCCGAGGATGTCGCCCAGGTCCCAGTGCTTGAAGGCCGCCAGCGCCTCGGCGCCCACGGCGTCCTGCGTCACGTAGAGCTGGATGCGGCCGGAGCCGTCCTGCAGCGTCGCGAAGCAGGCCTTGCCCATCACGCGCTTGAGCATCATGCGGCCGGCCACGCCGACGGCCACCGCCTGCGCCTCCAGTTCCTCGTTGGGCAGCTGGCCGTACCTGTGGTGCAGGTCGCCGGCGTGGTGCTTCGGCTTGAAGTCGTTCGGGAAGGGCACGGTGCCCTGGGCCTGGCACTCGGCGCGCAGGGCGCGCAGCTTCTCGCGGCGCTCGGTGATGAGTTGGTTGTCGTCGGTCATGGGGCTGCGCGCGGCTGCGCGGGGCGCTCGGAGTGGCCGGCCGGATTTTAGGCGCGGGCGGGCGACAATCCGCCTTTCGATGCAACCCGACGACCTTCGCCCGTCCTGCCCGACCCATGCTCGACAGCGATAAGTGGCGCCCAAGCAAGTACGTGCAGCGCGGCGGCCGCTGGCGCGCTTCGCGCGACCCGGCGGCGCTGGGGCCCGCATCGCGCCTCAACGCCGACCTGGTGGTCGCGCTCTACGAGCGGCACCTGCCGGGCGTGGCGCGGGGTGCGCTGGTCGACCTGGGTTGCGGCAGCGTGCCGCTGTACGGCCTGTACGGGCCGCACGTCGACAGCGTGACCTGCATCGACTGGGCCAACTCGCCCCATCCGAGCCGCCACCTCGACCTGCAAGCCGACCTGTCCGTCCCGCTGCCGCTGCCCGGCGCGAGCTTCGACACCGTGATCCTGTCCGACGTGCTGGAGCACGTGCCCGAGCCGCGCCACCTGTGGGCCGAGATGGCGCGCCTGCTGCGCCCGGGCGGCCGCGTGCTGATGAACGTGCCGTTCCTCTACGGCCTGCACGAGGTGCCGCACGACTACGGCCGCTACACCTCCTTCGCGCTGCGCCGCATGGCCGACGACGCGGGCTTCGACGTCGAGGAGTTGGTCGCGGCCGGCGGCAGCCTGCACGTGCTGGCCAACCTGCTGGCCAAGCACATCGTGCACCTGCCGCTGCTGGGAGCGCCGATCGCCCTGCTGCTGCAGGGCTGCGCCGCGCTGCCGGACCGCTGGGGCTGGGGCCGCCGCTTCGCCGCGCTCAGCGCCGAACGCTTCCCGCTCGGCTACTTCATGGTCGCGCGCCGGCGATGAGCGACGCCGCATCGCCGCGCCGCCCGGGGGACGAGCGCGACACGGTCGGGCTGGTCGTCTACATGTACCCGTTCGACAAGTCGCCCAGCCTGCAGAACCTGGCGCGCGACCTGCAGCGCACGCACCGGGTGAGCGTGCTGCTCGACCCGCGCCACGCCGGCACGCTGGCGCCGGACATCGCGGCCTGCGTGGTCACGCCGCCGGCGCCTGCGGCCGCGCCGGCGGGCCACACCTACCCGCGCGGCCGCCTCGAGACCTTCGCCCGCGAGCGCCTGCCGGGCTGGCTGCGGCGCTGGGCGCGCGACCTCTTCATCGCGCGTGAACTGCTGGCGCCGATGCCGGCGTTCCGCCGCTTCCTGCGCAGCCAGCCGCGGCCGCAGCGGCTCATCGCGGCGGACAAGCCCAGTCTGCTGGCCTGCCTGCTGGCCGGCCGCGTGCCCGAGCTGTACTACTCGCTCGAAGCGACCCCGCTGCGCGAGGAGGACAGCCGCACCTACCAGCTGCTGAACGCGATCGAGACGCTCTACGTGCGCTGGGCGCGGCCAGGGGTGATCGCGCAGTCGCGTGCCCGCGCCGGCCTCGTGCAGCCGAGGGTGGAGCGCCAGATCCTGATCCCGGTCACCAGCGACGGCGCCGCCTTCCCGCGCAGCGGCTTCCTGCGCGACCACCTGGGGCTGCGGCCCGAGCAACGCATCCTGCTGATCGCCGGCGGCCTGGGGCCCGACCAGATGACCTTCGAGATCCTGCGCCAGGCCGCGGGCTGGGATCCGGGCTTCGTGCTGGTGCTGCACTCGGCCTCCGGGCGCTACACGCCCGAGCTGCTGGCGGCGGCGCGCGACCCGGCGCTGGCCGGGCGGGTGCGGCTGACCGAGCTGCAGCTGAGCATCGAGGACGCCGAGCGCCTGGTGTACGCCAGCGCCGACGTCGGCCTCGTCTTCTACCGCGACATCGGCTTCAACCACCGCCACACGGCCTACTCGTCCGGCAAGCTGGCGGCGTTCCTGCGCGCCGGGGTGCCGGTGATCGTGCCGGACTTCGACGAGTTCCGCGCCGCGCTGGCGCGCTTCCGCTTCGGCGAGGCGGTGCCGGTGGAGGGCATCGGCGCCGCCGCGGCCCGGCTGCTGTCCGATCCCGAGCCGTACATCCGGCAGGCGCAGCAGGCCTTCGAGCAGGTCTACAGCTTCGGGCGTTATGCCGGCTTCGTGGCGGCCTACCTCGCGGCCGGAAGCGCCCGATGACCGAGCTGCCGACCCTGTGGCTGGTGACCGCCAACTACCCGTTCGTGCGCAGCGGCGGCGAGATCAGCTTCCTGCCGCCCGAAGTGCAGGCCCTGGCGCTGAGCGGGCGCTTCCGCCTGCGCGTGCTGCCGCTGGCCCGCAGCACCGAACAGCTGCCGCTGCCGGCCGGCGCGCACCTCGACGAGAGCCTGGCGCAGACCCTGCACGCGAGCCGGTGGACGGACCTGCTGCTGGCCTGGCGCTGGCCCGGCTTCGGCGCGGAACTGCGGCGCGCGCTGCGCAGCGGCGGTGTGGTCGGCGTGGCGCGGGTGTGGCGCTGGGCCGCCAGCGCGCGCGGCACGTGGCGCTGGCTCGGCCGCCAGGCGCAGGCGCCGGCGCAGGCGGCCCCGGTGCTGGCCTACACCTACTGGCGCGGCGGCCCCAGCCTCGCGCTGGCGCGCTGGGCCGCGGCCGGCCGCGGCCGCGTCGCGCTCACGCGGGTGCACCGCTACGAGCTCTACGAAGACGCCTTCAGCCCGCCGTTCCAGCCCTGGGTGTCGGTGTACCGGGAACTGGCCTGCACCGTGACCGTCTCGGCCCACGGGCGCGACCACCTGCTGGCGCACGGCGTGCCGCCCGAACGCGTCGCGCTGGCCCGCCTGGGCACGCCACCGGCGCCGGGGCGGTCGCAGGCGTCGAGCGACGGCACCCTGCGAGTGCTGTCGTGCAGCTTCCTGCGCCCCGAGAAGCGCGTGCCGCTGCTGGCCCACGCGATGGTGCGGCTGGCCGAGCGGCATCCGGCGCAGCCGTTCGTCTGGACGCACCTGGGCGACGGCCCCGAGCGGCGCGAGGTGGAGAAGGCGCTGGTGTCGGCGCCGCCCAACCTGAAGGCCGTGCTGGCGGGCCCCAAGCGCAACGCCGAGGTGATGGCGCACTACGCGCAGGAACCGGTCGACCTGTTCGTGCAGGTCAGCGAAAGCGAAGGGCTGCCGGTGGCCATCATGGAGGCGCTGTCGGCCGGCGTGCCGGTGGTGGCCGCCGACGTCGGCGGCGTGCCGGAAGCGCTGGATGACGCGGTCGGCCTGCTGCTGCCGGCGAACCCGGACGCCGCCGCGGTGGCCGACGCCGTCGCGGCGCTGGGGCTCCAGCTGCCGCCCGAGCGCCGCCGGGCCCTGCGCGATGCCGCGCAGGCACGCTGGGCCGAGCGCTTCGACGCGGCGAAGAACCATGCCGCGTTCGCCCAGTGGCTGGCCGCGCGGGCCGCAGCGCGATGAACGCGGCGCGGCGCAGCGACGGGCTTCGACTCCACGCCGCTGCGACAATCCCCGGCTGCCGACCGTGAACGCACCGTACGACCAGTCCTTCTATGCCGAGCAGATCCAGGGCAGCCTCGGGTCGGCACGTGTGCTGCTCGGCCACCTGGCCGCGCTGTGGCGGCCCGCGTCGGTGCTGGACATCGGCTGCGGCCGCGGTGCCTGGTTGGCGGCCTGGCGCGAGCTGGGCGTGGAGGACCTGCTGGGCATCGACGGCCCCTGGAACCGCCAGGAACTGATGCTCGATGCCCGCGTCCCTTTCCGGGCCGCGGACCTGGAGAAGGCCGTCGAGGCAGGCCGGCGCTTCGACCTGGCCATGTCGATCGAGGTCGTCGAGCACCTGTCGCCGGCCGCCGGCGCGGTGGTGGTGCAGTCGCTCACCGCGGCCGCGGACGTGGTGCTGTTCTCCGCTGCGTTCACCGGCCAGGGCGGCGTCAACCACATTCACGAGCGCTACCACAGCCATTGGGGCGCCCTGTTCGCGGCGCAGGGCTATGCCGTGCACGACCTGCTGCGTCCGCGCTTCTGGGGCGACGCGCGGGTGCAGCCCTGGCACCGTGCCAACGTCTTCCTGTTCGTGAAGCAGGGCCACCCGCTGGCAGCGAGGCTGGCCGAGGCCGCGGCGCCGCCGTTGCCCGACCTGGCCTTCATGGACTGCATCCATCCGTGGCTCTACGAACGCTCGCGCCCGGGCGCCCTCGCGTTCCGCGACCATCTGCGCGACCTGCTGCCCAGCCTGGCCCGTGCGCTGAAGCGCCGCCTGAACGCACCGTGAATCCGCGCGCCAGCGTGATCGTGCCCACGCGCAACCGGGCCCAGGTGCTGCGCGATTGCCTGGCCTCGCTGACGCGCCAGACCCTGCCTGCCGAGGCGTTCGAGGTGATCGTCGTCGACAACGGCTCCAGCGACGACACTGCGGCAGTGGCGCGCTCGTTCGATGGCCTGCTGCGCCTGCGACTGCTGCACGAAGACGAACCCGGCCTGCATGTGGGCCGCCATGCCGGCGCGAAGGCCGCGCGCAGCGACCTGCTGATGTTCTGCGACGACGACATCGAAGCCCTGCCCGGATGGGTCGAGGCGGTGGTGCGCCGCTTCGGTGAGGACCCGGCGGTCGCGCTGGTGGGTGGAAACGACCTCCCGGGCTGGCAGGGCGAAGTGCCCGCATGGCTGGACCTCTGGTGGCAACGGCCGGTGGCGCGCGGCCGGGCCTTGGGCTACCTCAGCATCCTGGACTTCGGCGAGGGCGTGTTCGACATCGAGCCCACCTGGGTGTGGGGTTGCAACTTCAACCTTCGCCGCGCGGCGTTCGATGCCGCTCGCGGCTTCCACCCCGACGGCGTGCCGCGCGAACGACTGGCCTGGCGCGGCGACGGCGAAACCTACGTCAGCCACACCGTCCGCGCCAGCGGCTGGCGCACGGTGTTCGACAGCGCGGCCAGCGTGCGTCACCGCGTCGACGCGTCCCGCATGACGGCGGCCTACATCGCGCAGCGGGCCTACGCCCAAGGCGTCTCGGACTCCTACACGGCGATCCGTCGCCATGGGGGCGCGCGCGTGGACTGGCGCGCGCCGCTGCGGCCGCTGGTCGGCGCGTGGCGCGACCGCAGGCTCCTGGCCGCAGTCGCGGCGGAGGGCGGCGCCGCAGTGAAAGAATGGCGGCAGGTACTGGCCGGCGCCCGTCGCTCCTACGCCGACGGCGTGGCCTTCCATCGCGAAGCGGTGCGGCGCGACCCTGCTCTGCTGGCTTGGGTGCTGAAAGAGGACTACCGATGATCGAACGCATCACCCACGGCGACGAGGAACTCGCGCTGATCCTGCGCCGCGACTTCCAGAAGGACGGCATCGAATTCCTGACCGCCAACGACTACTCGCAGCAGCTCGGCTACATGAAGCGGCCGCAGGGCTACGTGATCCCGCCGCACGTGCACAACCCGGTGGCGCGCGAGGTGCGCTTCACGAAGGAGGTGCTGTTCATCAAGAGCGGCCGCCTGCGCGTGGACTTCTACACCGACGAGCAGGCCTACATCGAGAGCACCATCCTCGAGGCCGGCGACGTGATCCTGCTGGCCTACGGCGGGCACGGCTTCCTGATGCTCGAGCCCACCGAGATCATCGAGGTCAAGCAGGGCCCCTACGTGGGCGAGCAGGACAAGACCCGCTTCCGGGCGGTGGACGACGCGCAGGTGCGCCTGCGGGGAGCGGCGAGATGATCCCGGTCAACGAGCCGTTGCTCGACGGCAACGAGAAGAAGTACCTCGCCGAGTGCATCGACACCGGCTGGATCTCCTCCGAAGGCCCCTTCATCAAGCGCTTCGAGGAAGGCTTCGCGGCGCGCGTGCAGCGCAAGCACGCCATCGCGGTGGCCAACGGCTCGCTGGCGCTGGACGCGGCCGTCGCCGCGCTGAAGCTCGGCCCCGGCGACGAGGTCATCCTGCCCAGCTTCACCATCATCAGCTGCGCCGCCGCCATCGTGCGCGCCGGCGCCACGCCGGTGGTGGTGGACGCCGACGCGCTGACCTGGAACATGCGCGTCGACGAGATCGCCGCGCGCATCACGAAGCGCACCCGCGCGATCATGGTCGTGCACCTCTACGGCCTGCCGTGCGAGATGGACGCCATCCAGGCACTGGCCGACCGGCACGGCCTGAAGATCATCGAGGACGCCGCCGAGATGCACGGCCAGACCTGGCGCGGCAGGCCCTGCGGCAGCTTCGGCGACATCAGCACCTTCAGCTTCTACCCGAACAAGCACATCACCACCGGCGAAGGCGGCATGATCGTCACCGACGACGACGCCCTCGCCGAGCGCTGCCGCAGCCTGCGCAACCTGTTCTTCGCGCCGCCGCGCCGCTTCGTGCACGAGGAATGGGGCTGGAACCTGCGCATGACCAACCTGCAGGCGGCCCTGGGCGTGGCCCAGCTCGAGCGCCTGGACGAGTTCGTGCGCCGCAAGCGCGCGATGGGCGCGCGCTACACCGAGAAGCTCGCCGGCATCCAGGGCCTGCAGCTGCCGCTGGCGCGCACCGCCGACGCCGAGAACATCTACTGGGTCTACGGCCTCGTGCTCGACGAGGACGTGCCCTTCGACGCCGACGAGGCCATGCGGCGCCTGGCCGCGATGGGCGTGGGCTGCCGGCCCTTCTTCTGGCCGATGCACGAGCAGCCGGTGCTGCGCCGCATGGGGCTGTTCGAGGGCCTGCGGTTGCCGGTGAGCGAGAAGCTCGGCCGACGCGGCTTCTACGTGCCGAGCGGACTGGCGCTGACCGAGGCGCAGATCGACACCGTGGCCACCGCGGTGCGGGAGCTGATGGCGTGAGCGCTGGGGCGAGCGACGGCGGCGTCTTCGACCTCTACGCGGCCTACTACGACCTGCTCTACCGCGACAAGGACTACGCGGCCGAGACCGCCTATGTCGCCGGCCTGCTGCTCAGCACCGCGCCGGGCACGAGGCGGTTGCTGGAGCTGGGCTGCGGCACCGGCGCCCATGCGCTCGAGCTCGCGAAGCTGGGCTTCGAGGTGAGTGGCATCGACCTCAGCGCCGCGATGGTGCAGCGCGCGCAGGCGCGCCGCGCCGCCGCGCCCGAGCTCGCGCCGCGCGTGGCCTTCGCGCGCGGCGACGTGCGCAGCCACCGCGACGGGCAGCGCTACGACGGCGTGGTCTCGCTGTTCCACGTGATGTCCTACCAGGTCGCCAACGAGGACCTGGGCGACGCCTTCATCACCGCACGCACCCACCTCTCGCCGGGCGGCGTGTTCCTGTTCGATGCCTGGTGGGGCCCCGCGGTGCTGAGCGACCGGCCGCGCCACGTGACCAAGGACGTGGCCGACGAACGCGTGCAGGTGCAGCGCCGCACGCGGCCGGTGATGCACGTGGCCGACAACGTGGTGGACGTGCACTTCGAGGTCGACATCCGGGCCCGCGACGGCCGCAGCCAGCGCGTGGAGGAACTGCACCGCATGCGCTATCTCTTCGGCCCCGAGCTGCGCCTGATGCTGGCCGAGTCGGGCTTCGAGCTGCAGCGGGCCGAGGCCTGGATGAGCGGCGCGCCGCTGGACGACCGCAGCTGGTACGCCTGCTTCGTGGCGCGCGCGGTCTGATGGAGCCGCCGCGCGTTCCCGCCAAGGCCGCGTCGTGGGGCGCGCTGTCGCCGCTGCCGTCATGAGGGACTGGGTCGCGCGCCTGGAGGGCCGCCCGATGCTGCGGCGCATCGTCGGCAACATCGGCTGGCTGCTGCTGGACAAGGTGCTCAAGCTCGGCCTGCAGCTGGCGGTGTCGGTGTGGATGGCCCGGCACCTGGGGCCGGAGGGCTTCGGCTTCTACAGCTACGTGCTGGCCTTCGTGGCGTTGTTCAGCGGCATGGCCACGATGGGGTTGCCGCAGATCGGCGTGCGCCAACTCGTGCGCGAGCCGCAGGCACGGGCCCAGATCCTCGGCACCGCCGGTGCGTTGCTGGTCTGCGGTGCGCTGGCCGCGGTGGCGCTGGCGGCCATTGGCGTGGGCCTGGTGCGGCCGGGTGATGCCGCGGCACGGCTCGGGGTGGTGGTCATCGGCGCGACGCTGCTGTTCCAGGCCAGCGCCGTGGTGCGCTACTGGTTCGAGTCGCAGGTGGCATCGCGGCACGTGGTGGTGGCGGAGAACCTCGCACTGGCGCTGGGCGCGGCTTTGAAGGTGGCCTTGATCCTGGGCGGCGCCGGCGCGATGGCGTTCTTCTGGGCCGCTCTGGCGGAGTCGGCCCTCCTGGCCGCGGCGCTGCTGCTGGCCTACGCCCGCCGCCAACCGGACCTGCTGCAATGGCGCCCGAGCGCGGCGCGCGCCCGGCAACTGATGCGGGGCGCCTGGCCGCCGGCGCTGTCCGGCGCGATCCTGATGGTGCAGGCGCGCGTCGACCAGTTCATGCTGGCCGAGTTGGCCGGCGACCGCGAGCTCGGCTACTACGGCGTGGCGCTGCGACTGGCCGAGGGGCTGGTGTTCTTCTCGCTGATCCTGCAGAGCACGCTCTACCCGGTGCTGGTGCAGGCGCACAAGGCCTCGAAGGCCGAGTTCCAGGCCAAGCTGATGAGCTTCTACCGCGCCAGCTTCGTGCTGGCCCTGCTGGTGTGCGTGCCGGTGGCCCTGCTCGGCCCCTGGCTGGTGCAGCTGCTGTTCGGCCCGGCGTACGAGGCAGCCGGGCCGCTGCTGTCGCTGATGGCGGGCCGCGTGATGCTGGCCTTCATGGGCATCGCGCGAAGCGTGTTCCTGCTGATCGAGGACTTGCAGGCCTGGGCCACGCTGACGCTGGCCGTGGGCACCGCGCTGAACGTCGCGCTCAACGTGCTGTGGATCCCCGAGCACCGCGGCGTAGGCGCGGTATGGGCTTCGCTGGTGTCGTTTGCCGTCACCTCGTTCGTCGTCGATCTCTTCAACCGCCGCACGCGCGGCAACGTCGCCGACATCGGCCGCGCGATGGCCACCTGCTGGCGGCTGAAGGAGGCCCTGCGATGAGGGCCCTGCTGTGGCGCCTGAGACGCTTCCTGGCGCAGCTGGAGATCCACCCTGGCCGTACCGCGCACGCGCTGGTGGAACTGCCGCGCTACGTGCGCGACTGGCGCCGTTTTGCGCGTGCCACCGACAGACCGATGGTGGCCTACCCCTGCCTCACCGATCGCGCGGCCGGGGCCTCCTCGCTCGGCGAGTACTTCTGGCAGGACCTGTTCGTGGCGCGCCGCATCCTGGCGGCGAACCCGCGTCGCCATGTCGACGTGGGTTCGCGCATCGACGGCTTCATCGCCCACCTGGCCTGCGTGCGCGAGGTCGAGGTCTACGACATCCGTCCGCTGCAGGCCCGGATCCCGAACGTGCGTTTCCGACAGTGGGACCTCACCGATGGCGGCCCTGCCGCGCCGTCCGAGCAGGCCGACTCGGTGAGCTGCCTGCACACGCTGGAGCACGTGGGCCTGGGCCGTTATGGCGACCGGCTGGACGTGGATGGCTGGCGCATCGCGCTGGCGCGCCTGGCCGGGCTGGTGGCACCCGGTGGCCGGTTGTGGCTGTCGGTGCCGGTGGGCCGGCGGCGCGTCGAGTTCAACGCGCACCGGGTGTTCGACCCGCGCGAGATCCTGACGCTGGCCTCCGAGCGGGGACTGGCGACTGCGGCCTTCCATCTGCTCGACGGCGCGGAGCTGCCGCGCGAACTTCACGGCGACAGCGCGTTGGCCGAGGTGGCTGCGCTGGACTACGCGGTGGGCATCTTCTGCTTCGAGCGGCCGGATGCAGCCTGACCGCGTCGCGCGACGTGTCTTCTTCTTCGAGAGCGGTCGCCTGGGCAACCAGTTGCTGCAGTACGCGGTGCTGCGCGGCCTGTATCCCGCGGCGCAGCTGACGTTCTTCGGCCTTGGCGCGTTGCGCCGCGCGGTGCCGGTGCGCCATGTGAGCTTCGGCCCTGCCGACGCTGGCCGGGCCTCGCCGGCCGGACTTGCGCGGCGCCTGCTGGGCGCGCTGGCAACCCTGCGCCTGATCAGCGAGGCGCACGAGGTGCGCGACGGAGACGACACGCGCTTCGAGTGCCGCACCGGACTGTTCCCGCGCTGGGTGCTGGTGCGGCCGAGCTACTTCCAGCACGCCTGCTTCGAGCCGCTGATCGCCCCCGGCTTCGATCTCGACCGCGGCGCGCTGGCCGACGCGCGCCGCTTCCTGCAGGAGCAGGGCGTCGCCGCGGCTGGCCGTACGCCGGTGTTCGTGCACCTGCGGCGCGGCGACTACCTGCACTTCCCCAGCCCGGAGGCGCCGGCGGCCCTCACCCGGGAGTGGACGCTGGCCGCGCTGCAGACGGTGCGCCGGGAACTGCCCGCAGCCCGCTGGGTGGTGTGCAGTGACGAGATGGACCACGTGCGCGAGTGGTTCACCGGCGACGACGCCGTGTTCTGCGAGCGCGGCGAACTCGGCGACCTGGCCGTGATGTCGCTGTGTGATGCGGGCGTGCTGTCGCCCAGCAGCTTCTCGTGGTGGGCCGCCTGGCTGGCGCGCCGGCGCCTCGCGACGCGTGGGGAGGTGGGCCTCTTCGTGGCCCCGCGCCACTGGTGCGGCCACCGGCTGGGCCGGTGGTACCCTGCCGGGTTCACCTTCGGGTGGATCCGCTACCTGGGCTGATGGAGAAGACCCCGTGCTGAAGCGCCTGATCTCGGAACATCGCGCCCTGGCGGATTGGCGCCGCCGCGGCTACGCGGCCCCCAGCCCCGACTTCATCAAGCGCGCGGTGCTCGTGCGCCACGGCTGGCCCGAGGCCACCTGGGTAGAGACCGGCACCTACCGCGGCGAAACCACCGCGGTGCTGGCGGCCGTCGCGAGCAAGGTCATCAGCCTGGAACCTTCGGACGCGCTGTACGCCGCCGCCCGCGAGCGTTTCCGCGCCACGCCGAACGTGGAGCTGGTCAATGCCACCAGCGAAGCGGCCTTTCCGACGCTGCTGCCCAGGCTCGAAGGAGGGGTCTGCTTCTGGCTGGACGGTCACTTCTCGGGCGGCCCGACGTTCAAGGGCCCGAACGACACGCCGATCCTGGCCGAGCTGGAGACCTTGGCCGGGCACCTGGCGCGCTGGCCGCGCGTGGCGGTGCTGGTGGACGATCTGCGGCTCTTCACCGGCAACGTGCATGTCTACGGGCCCTACCCCCCGCTGTCCACGCTGGTGGACTGGGCCCAGGCCCACGGCCTGGCCTGGCACATCGAACACGACATCTTCGTCGCCCGCAAGGGCTGACTTCCGCGGCCCGCGATGCGCATCTCGGTGATCGTGCCCTGCCGCAACGAGGCGGCCCACATCGACGCCTTCCTGCAGTCGGCGCTGGCCCAGCAGCTGGCGCCGGGCGACGAGCTGGAGGTGGTGGTGGCCGACGGCCGCAGCGACGACGGCACGGCGGAGAAGCTGGCCGCCTGGCGCGCCCGCGAGCCGCGGCTGGTGGTGATCGACAACCCCCAGCGCTTCACCTCGATGGCGCTGAACCGCGCCATCGCGGCGTCCAGCGGCGAGCTGGTGGTGCGCATGGACGTGCACACCGAGTACGCGCCCGACTACATCGCCCAGTGCGCGCGCGCGCTGGCCGAGACAGGCGCCACCTGCGTCGGCGGGCCGTGGCGGCCGGTGGGGCAGGGCGGGCGCCAGGGTGCCATCGCCCGCGCCTTCGAGAGCCGCTTCGGCAGCGGCGGCGCGGCCTCGCGGCGCACCGACTACAGCGGCGAGGTGGACACCGTCTACCTCGGCGCCTGGCGGCGCAGCGAGCTGCTGCGCTTCGGCGGTTTCGACGAGGCCATGATCCGCAACCAGGACGACGAGCTGAACCTGCGCATCGTGCGCGGCGGCGGGCGCGTCTGGCAGAGCGCCGCCATCCGCTCCTGGTACACGCCGCGGGCCTCGTTCCTGGCCCTGTTCCGCCAGTTCCACCAGTACGGCTACTGGAAGGTGGCGGTGATCCGCAAGCACCGGCTGCCGGCGTCGCCGCGGCACCTGGTGCCGTTCGCCTTCGTGGCGCTGGTGATCGCGCTGGCCCTGCTGGGGTTGGCGTGGCGCCCCGCGTGGTGGGCGCTGGCGGCCGTGGGCGGCCTCTACGCGGCGGCCGCGCTCGGCACCGCGCTGGCGCTGGCACCGCGCCAGGCGGCGGGCGTGGCCTGGGCCTTCGTCTGCATGCATGCCGGCTACGGGCTCGGTTTCGGGCGCGCTTTGCTGGACACCTTCGTGCTGCGCCGTGGCCCCGGCAGCGCCGTGACGAGCCTCACCCGATGAGCAGCGGCGAACGCGAGACCGCCGCGATGGCCGAGCGCTACGCGCGCCGCGCGGGCCTGGGCGACCTCTACAGCCCGCTGCGCGCCGAGGTCTGGCAGGCGCAGCAGGAGCGACAACGCGCCCTGCTGGCGCTGCTGAACCGGCACGCCCGACGCCCGCTGAACGAACTGGAGCTGCTGGAGATCGGCTGCGGCCACGGCGACAACCTGCTCGAGCTGCTGCGCCTGGGTTTCGACCCGGCGCGCCTGCTGGCCAACGAACTGCTGCCCGAACGCGTCGCGTCCGCGCGCCGCCGCCTGCCGGCTGCGCTGCGCCTGCTGGAAGGCGACGCGCTGGCGCTGCCGCTGCCCGATGCCGGGCTCGACCTGGTGCTGCAGTCCACCGTCTTCAGCAGCATCCTCGACGACGGCTTCCAGCAGCGCCTGGCCGCTGCGATGTGGCGCTGGCTGAAGCCCGGCGGTGCGGTGCTGTGGTACGACTTCACCGTCGACAACCCGCGCAACCCCGACGTGCGCGGCATGCCGCTGGCGCGCGTGAAGGCACTGTTCCCCGCGGGCAGAATCGACGCCCGCCGCGTGACGCTGGCACCGCCGATCGCGCGCCGGGTGGTCCGGCTGCATCCCGCGGCCTGGCGCTGCTTCAACGCCCTGCCGCTGCTGCGCACGCACCTGCTGGCCTGGATCGAGAAACCCGCATGACCGACACCGCCAAGCCCTTCCTGCCTTTCGCCCTGCCCGAGATCGGCGACGAGGAGATCGCCGAGGTCGTCGACGCGCTGAAGAGCGGCTGGGTCACCACCGGCCCGAAGACGCGCCGCTTCGAGGCCGACTTCGCCGCCTGGCTGGGCGACCCGCAGGCGCAGTGCATCGCCGTGAACTCGGCCACCGCGGGCCTGCACCTCGCGCTGGAGGCGGCCGGCGTCGGCCCCGGCGACGAGGTCATCACCACCACGCACACCTTCACCGCCACCGCCGAGGTGGTGCGCTACCTGGGCGCCGACGTGAAGCTGGTCGACATCGACCCGGCCACGCTCAACATCGACGCCGCCGCGGTGGCGGCCGCGGTGACGCCGCGCACCCGGGCCATCGTGCCGGTGCACTACGCGGGCCTGGCGGCCGACATGCCGGCGCTGCAGGCGGTGGCGCAGCGCCACGGGCTCAAGCTGGTCGAGGACGCGGCGCACGCGCTGCCCACCACCAGCGGCGGCCGGCTCGTCGGCACGCTGGCCAGCGACGCCGCGGTGTTCAGCTTCTACGCCAACAAGACCATCACCACCGGCGAAGGCGGCATGCTGGTGACGCGCGATGAGGCGCTTGCCAAGCGCGCCCGCGTGATGCGGCTGCACGGCATGAACCGCGACGCCTTCGACCGCTACCAGAGCACCGTGCCGAGCTGGTACTACGAGGTCGTGGCGCCGGGCTTCAAGTACAACCTGACGGACATCGCCGCGGCGCTGGGCATCCACCAGCTCAGGCGCGCGCATGCGTTCCACGCGCAGCGCGAGCGGCTCGTGGCGGCCTACGACCGCGCGCTCGCCGGGTTGCCGCTGGTGCTGCCGCCGCACGCGCCGGCCGGCGAGAAACACGCCTGGCACCTGTACGTGGTGCGCCTGGCCGACGGCGCGAAGCTCACGCGCGACCGATTCATCGAGCGCCTGTTCGAGGCCGGCATCGGCTGCAGCGTGCACTACATCCCGCTGCACCTGCACCCCTACTGGCGCGAGCGCTACGGCCTCACGCCTTCGATGTTCCCGCACAGCCAGCACGCCTACGAGCGCATGGTGAGCCTGCCGCTGTACACGCGCATGACCGAGGCCGACGTGCAGCGCGTGGCCGATGCCGCGCGCGCCGCGCTGGCGTGAGGCGCCGGGCGCGCGCATGGCCAAGCGGGCCTTCGACCTGCTGATCGCCGCGCTGGCGCTGCTGCTGCTGGCGCCGCTGCTGCTGGCGGTGGCGCTGCTGATCAAGCTCGACTCGCCCGGCCCGGTGTTCTTCCGCCAGGAGCGCGTGGGTCGCCACGGCGTGCCGTTCCGCATCCACAAGTTCCGCACCATGCGCGAGGGCGCGGCGGGCCTCGCGATCACGGTCGGCGCCGACCCGCGCATCACGAAGGCCGGCGCCTTCCTGCGCCGCACCCGCATCGACGAGCTGCCGCAGCTGATCGACGTGCTGCAGGGCACGATGAGCCTGGTGGGCCCGCGGCCGGAGGTGCCGCGCTACGTGGCCCACTACCCGCCGGAACTGCGCGAACGTGCGCTCGCGGTGCGGCCGGGCATCACCGATCCGGTCTCGCTGGCGTACATCGACGAGGCCGCGCTGCTGGCCGCCGCCGCCGACCCCGAGCGCGAGTACGTCGAGCGCATCCTGCCGGTGAAGGTGCAGCGCCAGGCCGAGTACGCCGAGCGCGCCTCGCTGGCCACCGACCTCGGCGTGCTGTGCCGCACGCTGGGCGTGCTCGTGCGCAAGGCGCGCCACGGCTAGCATCGCCCGCGCATGAAGCCCGCACCCACGATCTGGCACCGCCTCGACGCGTTCCTGGCGCGGCTGCGGCCGCACCGCGAGCCGCTGTCGATGGCGGTCGACGCCGCGGTGGTGGCGGCGTGCTGGAACGTCACCTACCTGTTCCGCCTGGGCTTCGAGCGCTGGATCAGCGCCCGCCCGGGCTACGACGGCTACGTGCTGCTGGGCATCGTCGGCACCTACGCGCTCGCCAGCCTGCTGTTCAGGGTGCCGCAGAGCATGTGGCGCTTCTCGGGCTTCGGCGAGGTCAAGCGCCTCACGCTGGCCTGCCTGCTGGCGGGCCTGCTCTCGGCCGCCGCGGTGACGGGGCTGGGGCTCGTGCAGGTGCCGCGCGCGGTGCTGGCGCTGCACCCGGTGGTGACGCTGATGGGCCTGGCGGTGGTGCGCATCGCCTACCGCATGACCTACGAGCATTCGCGCTCGCGCATCGCGGGTGCGCAGGGCGAGGTCAAGCGCGCGCTGGTGATGGGCGCGGGCGCCGCCGCGCGGCTGCTGATGGCGGGGCTGCACCAGCAGGGCTGGGTGGTGATGGGGCTGCTGGACGACGACCGCAGCAAGCACGGCGCCCGCATCTCCGGCGCGACCGTGCTGGGCTCCCTGGATGCCGTGGCCGACCGCAGCGTGCACGCCGGCGCCAACCACCTGATCGTCGCGATGCCCTCGGCCACGCCGCAGCAGCGGCGGCGCGCCTTCGACCTGGCGGCCGCCACCGGCCTGCCCGTGCTCACGGTGCCCAGTGCCGACGAACTGCGCACCGGCAAGAGCCGCGTCGAACGGCTGCGCGACATCGAGCCCGAGGACCTGCTGGGCCGCGAGGCGGTGGTGCTGGACGAGGCCGGCATCGCGCAGACGCTGGAAGGCCGGACCGTCTTCATCACCGGCGCCGGCGGCAGCATCGGCAGCGAACTGTGCCGACAGGTGGCGCGCTTCCGGCCGGCGCGGCTGGTGCTGTACGAGCAGTCGGAGTTCAACCTCTACGCGATCGAGCAGGAACTCGGCGAGAGCTTCCCGCAGCTGCCGCTGGTGCGCCTGCTGGGCGACGTGAAGGACCTGCCGCACCTGCAGGCGGCGATGGCGCGCTGGCAGCCGCAGGTGGTGTTCCACGCCGCGGCCTACAAGCACGTGCCGCTGCTGGAGGACCACAACGCCGGCGCGGCGCTGCGCAACAACGTGCTCGGCACCTGGCACGCGGCGCGCGCGGCCGCCGAGGCGGGCGCCGAGCGCTTCGTGCTGATCAGCACCGACAAGGCGGTGAATCCCACCAACGTGATGGGTGCGACCAAGCGCGCCGCCGAGCTGGTGGTCAGCCGCATGGCTTCAGAAGTGAGCGGCACGCGCTTCATGGCGGTGCGCTTCGGCAACGTGCTGGGCAGCAGCGGCAGCGTGATTCCGAAGTTCAAGGAGCAGATCGCCCGTGGCGGGCCCGTCACGGTCACGCACCCGGAGATCATCCGCTACTTCATGACCATCCCCGAGGCCGCGCGGCTGGTGCTGCAGGCCGCCGCCATCGGCGAAAGCGGCCAGGTGCTGGTGCTGGACATGGGCGAGCCGGTGAAGATCGTCGACCTGGCGCGCGACCTGATCCGGCTGGCGGGGCACACCACGGACGAGATCGGCATCGAGTTCACGGGCCTCAGGCCGGGCGAGAAGCTGTACGAGGAGCTGCTGGCCGACCAGGACCAGACCATGCCCACGCCGATTCCGCAGCTGCGCCTGGCCCGCCTGCACGACGAGGCCCGGGGCCTGTTGCTGGACGACTGGACGCGGCACCTGCCCGGCGATCCCGACCTCGGCGCGGCCCCGGTGCGGGACTGGTTGAAGCGGCTGGTCCCCGAGTACCAGGACAGCGCTTCCTAGCTCATCGACTCGTTTCGGCTGGAATTAGTCCGTTCAAGGGTGATAGATCGCCGGACACGCCGGCGCGCGCTGTCTCCTTCACAGCCATTGGCCGGCATTTGCCCCTCACTTTCGGGGCGCATCGCCGTGCGGCTTCGGGCACGATCGGTTCAACTCCATTCAGGGTCGGGCCATGCGTTTCCGTCGCTATCTATTTGCTGCTTCCTGGACTGCAGTCCTGACCGGTCTGGCCAGCTGCGGCGGTGGCGGGCAGCCGGGCGACGCGGACACGGCGACAGGCCAGCTGTTTCCCGCGGCCGGCGGCGTGACCATGGTCGAGTACGCGAGCGATGGGCGCCTGCTGCAGACCGCACCGCCGACGGACAACGCGGGGCGCTACCGGTTCAACGGTCCGCTGACCGGGAGCCGCATCGTCGCCCTGGCAGCCGACGACGATCGACGCCTGCCGGACGAGTGGGCGGCACTGGTCGTCGACGCACGCGTCACGGACGCGACGCCGATCACCACGCTGCACGAGCAGTTCGTGCGCTTCGGCCAGGGTCGCACGTCGGCGGCTGCGCGTGCCGACCTGGCGCGCACCATCGGGGCGGCCTGCGGCAGCGACGCCGCGGTGCAGGTCGACGCGGCGCTGTCGGGCCGTTCGAGCCCGGCGCCGGCCGGCTGGCTGCTGAGCGCGGTCGCCGCCTACATCCGCGCGCTGAAGGACGTGGGCATCGTGCCCGACGAGACCTGGCCCGAGCGGGTCGGCAGCCTGGCTCCGCTGCTGGGTCGCATGTGCACGCTGTCGCGCCAGGTCGACGGTGCCGAGTGGGCGGCCGAACTCAGGCTGCGGGTTCCCGAACTCGCCACCGCGGAAGCGCGCACGGGGCGTTCCTACCTGGCCCAGGTGCGCCAGCGCGCCGTCGACGAGGTGCTGCGCCTGATCGGCCGCGCGGCGGCGGTGCTCGCCTATCCGGAGCTCGGGCGGCTGCTGGACCCGACCTTCGCGCTCTGGCAGGGCCGCGAAGCGGAGATCTCGCTGACGCTGGCCGAGCCGCTTGCGCGGGCTCTGGCGGGCCTGCCAGCGGGCTCGACGACGGCCGACGTGCGGGCGGGACTGCGCGCCCTGGTGCTGACCGCTTCGGGCCGCGTCGCGCAGGCCGTCGACGGCGAGGTCGACCTGAAGACGCAGTTCCAGCCCATCTGGCGCGTGGCCAACGAGTCGGCCACCGACCGCACCGCCGTGCTGTCGATCGACGGCCGGCCGCTGTTCGATCGCATGACGATGCTCACCGAACTGCTGCGCATGCCCGGCGCCGGCCCCGCCGAGCCCCTGTACCGCCGCGCGTGGCGCCTGGTGAAGCGCTGGAGCGGCGGCGCCGTGCCGATCACCGGCGGCCGCTTCCAGCACCAGACCGACCTCTACCTGCGCTCCATCGGCGCCGGTCGCTGCGACGACGATGCATCGGCGCTGCGCGAGCTGTGGTCCTGGCTGGGCTACGAGGCGCGGGTGTGGGGTCTGGGCGGCCACATCGTGCCCGAGGTCCGCGTGGACGGCCGCTGGGAGATGTACGACTCCCACTACGGCGTCTACTTCCACAACCGGTCCGGCGCCGTCGCCGGGGTCGAGGAACTGCACGCCGATCCCGCGCTGGTGATGGCGCCGGTCGAGGTGATCGACGAGACCTTCTTCCGCGACATGGTCGAGATCGCCGAGATCTACGAGAGCACGGATGGCAACGTCGTGATCCCCTGGTACGGCGAGGACCCGGCGGACCCGATGGGCAACCGGCTGGTGATCCCGGCACGCGGGCACGTCGAGGTCGTGGGCGGCGACAGCTACGCCTTCCCGAGCCTACGGTGGAGCGACCCCACCGCGTCGGTGCGCACCTCGCAGGTCCGGCTCTGGATCCCGCCCGGATACACCGGATCGCTCAACCTGCCCCTGATCCTGGCCGACGCCACCGGCAGCGGCACGCTCACGGTGCTGGGCGAGGACCTGGCCGTCGGCCCGCTCGGCATCCGGGAGCGCCTGCAGGACTTCTACGAAACCGATCCCGATGTCGGCATCCGGCAGGTCGCCATCCGCGACGTGGGCCCGGAAGGCATGACGGTGACGTTGCTGCTCAGTGCCAGCTACTTCCCGCGGCTGCAGTCCTACCAGATCGCGCTGACCACGTTCGACGCCCGCGGGCTCAAGCTCGTGTCGCCCACCTCGGGGCCGGCCCGCTAGGAGTCTGCGCGGCAGAGCCAGTCGGCGGCCTGCGCCAGGCCCGCGCACCGGTGGTCGGCGAGCAGCGCCGCATCCGGCGGCAGTGCGTGGCCGGACTCCACCAGCACCGTGCGCCGCACGCCGGCCGCCCGGCCAGCCGCGGTGTCCGACGGCTTGTCGCCCACCAGCACCGAACGGGCCAGGTCCAGCGCCAGCTCGGCGGCGGCCTGCAGCAGCAGCCCCGGCGCCGGCTTGCGGCACGCGCAGTCGCGCGTGAACGCCGCCACCTTGCCCTGCGGGTGGTGCGGACAGTGGTACACGCCCGCCAGCTGCACGCCCTGCGCCGCCAGCAGGCCGCGCATGTGCGCCGTCAGCCGTTCGTAGTCCTGCTCGTCGTACAGCCCCTTCGCGATGCCCGCCTGGTTGGTCACCACCACCAGCGCGTAGCCGTGCGCGGCCAGGCGCCGCAGACCGTCGATCACGCCGGGCAGCAGCTCGAAGTCCTCGATGCGGTGCACGTAGTGCCGCTCGACGTTGATGACGCCGTCGCGGTCGATGAAGGCCGCGGGCCGACGCTCAGCCGCCATGTCGGGCGCAGAACTGGAAGTAGTCCGCGGGCACGCCGATGTCGATGAAGCTGCCCTCGATGGCCCGCGCCGTGACGGCACCCCGGGCGACCAGGGCCGGCAGCACGGCGCTTTCCAGCGAGTAGGCGCTGCTGCCCGCCGCCGGCAGCGCGGACCGGCACAGCCGGTACAGCCCGGCATTGATGGTGCCGGGCCCCTGCGCGCCCTTCTCCAGGAAGCCGCGCACGCGGCCGTCGGGATCGGTCTGCACGCCGCCGAAGCGCCCGCGGTCCGGTACCTGCACCACGGCCATGCGCAGCAGTTCGCCGCCGTCGCGGTCCAGCGCGGCGAGCATGCCGCCGATGTCGCCGTCGAGGTAGGTGTCGCCGTTGGCGACAAGCGCCTCGTCCAGGCCCAGGCTGTCCATCGCGAAGGCGATCGCGCCGCCCGTGCCCAGCAGGCTCGGCTCGACGACGTGGCGCACGTGCTCGCGCGTGGGCATCTGCTGCACGGCGTCGATCACCTGCTCGGCCATGTAACCCAGCGACAGCACGATGTCGTCGACGCCGGCGGCGCGCAGCGCATCGATCTGGATCTCCAGGAACGGGCGCGTGCCCACCGGGGCCAGGCACTTGGGTCGGTCGGCCACCGCCTCGCGCAGCCGCGTGCCCAGGCCGCCGGCCAGCACGATGCAGCTTTGCCGCCCGGTGCGGCCGTTCACGCCTTCGGCGCCATGTGGCCGAACATCGCCTGCTCGACGTGGGCGCAGAGCATGTGGCCGATCAGGATGTGGCACTCCTGGATGCGCGCGGTGTTGGCCGACGGCACGCGCAGCACGATGTCCACCTTGTCCTCCAGCTCGCCGCCGGTGCCGCACAGGGCCACCGAGGTCACCTCCAGCCCCGCGCAGGCCTCGAAGGCCGCCAGCACGTTCTTCGAGCGGCCCGAGGTGGTGATGCCGACGAAGAGGTCGCCGGGCCGGGCCTGCGCCTCGAGCTGGCGGCGGAAGAGCTTCTCGTAGCCGTAGTCGTTGCCGATGGCCGTGATCATCGAGGTGTCCGTCGCCAGCGACAGCGAAGGCAGGCCGGGCCGGTCGAACTCGAAGCGGCTGACGAACTCGGCCGCCAGGTGCTGGGCGTCGGCGGCGCTGCCGCCGTTGCCGGCGAAGATGACGCGGTTGCCGCGCTTCACGGTCTCCACCATGCGTTCGCCGGTTTGCACGATGCGCGCCAGCAAGGCCTCGTCGGCCAGCAGCTGGTTCTTGGTGGCGATGGAGGCGCGGATGCCCGCGCGCAGCTGTTCGAGAGGATTCAGGGAAGCATTCATGGCACGTCGAAGTCTCAGGCAGTGATCGCGGCGTCGGAGCGCACCGGCTCGGCCTGGCGCTGGGCATCGAGCCAGGCCTGGAACATCAGCACGTCCCACAGGTGGTAGTGCCAGTTGCGGTTGCCCGACTGGTGTTCGTCCCAGCGACGCCGCACCAGTTCCACATCGAAGTAGCCGTCGGCCTTCAGGCGCGACGCCGACAGCAGCTCTTCGGCCCAGGGCCGCAGCGGGCCACGCAGCCAGCGTTCGATGGGCACGCCGAAACCCATCTTCGGGCGCTCGATCAGGGCGCGCGGCACGTGCCGGTACAGCACCTCGCGCAGCACCCACTTGGTGACGCCACCGCGCAGCTTCATCTCGAGCGGCAGCGTCCAGGCGAACTCCACCACGCGGTGGTCCAGCATCGGCACGCGCGACTCGAGAGAGTTGCCCATCGCCGCGCGGTCGACCTTGACCAGGTTGTCATCGGGCAGGTAGGTGACGAGGTCGAGCGCCATCATGCGTTCGATCTCGCCCAGGTGCGCGAGGCCCGCACCCTCGGTCTGCAGCAGGCTGCTGGGCTCCACGCTGCCCAGCACCACCGCCGCGGGATCGTCCCAGTGCGACACCAGGCGCCGGTACAGCGCCGGCGCGGTGTCGATGTCCAGCACGCCGGCCAGCTTGTGCAGCTTGTCGCCCACGTTGGCGTGGCGCTGGTGCTCGGGCAGCAGGCCGATGAACGGGCTGGCGATCCGGTTCCAGGTGGCCGGCGCCAGGCCCAGCATGCAGCGCGCCATCAGGTGGCGCAGCGGGCCGGGCATGGTCTGCACGTTGCGCCACAGGCGCTGCGTCATCAGGTAGCGGTTGTAGCCGCAGAACAGCTCGTCGCCCGCGTCGCCGGACAGCGAGACCGTGACGTGGCGCCGCGCCAGCTGCGAGACCAGGAACGTGGGGATCTGCGACGAGTCGGCGAAGGGTTCGTCGTAGAGCGTCGGCAGGCGCGGCACCACGTCCATCGCCTGCGCGCCGGTGACGTAGAGCTCCTCGTGCTCGGTGCCCAGGTGCCGTGCCACGGCCTTGGCGTGCTGGGCCTCGTCGAAGCTGTCCTCGTGGAAGCCGATCGAGAAGGTCTTCACCGGCCGGCTGGACTGCACCTGCATCAGCGCGACGACGGCCGACGAGTCGACGCCGCCGGACAGGAAGGCGCCCAGCGGCACGTCGGCCACCATCTGGCGCCCGATGGCGTCGCGCAGCAACGCTTCGAGTGCGTCGACGGCCTCTTCGGGGCTGCCCTTGAAGCTGCCCGCGGCATGGGTGGCGGCCGTGAGTGACCAGTAGGTGGAGATGCGCGGCTCGGGGTCCGCCAGCGAGACCCGCAGCAGGCTGGCCGGCGGCAGCTTGCGGATGCCGGGGTGGATCGAATAGGGCGACGGGATGCAGTTGTGCCGCATGTACAGCGCGAGCGCGCCGCGGTCGATGCCGCTGTCGAACGCGGGGTGCGCGCGCAGCGCCTTGAGCTCCGAACCGAACAGGAACGAGCCGCGCTGCCAGCCGTAGAACAGCGGCTTCTCGCCCAGCCGGTCGCGGCCGAGCGTGAGCACGCGCTCGTGCCGGTCCCACAGCGCGAAGGCGAACATGCCGATCGCCTGCCGCACGGTAGCCTCGACACCCCAGGCGACGAAGCCGGCGAGCAGCGTCTCGGTGTCGGAGTGGCCGCGCCAGGCCGGGGCCTGGCCCTGGGCCTCGAGAGACCGGCGCAGGTCGAGATGGTTGTAGATCTCGCCGTTGAAGATCAGCACGAAGCGGCCACCGACGGCCTCCATCGGCTGGTGCCCCGCGGGGGAGAGGTCCAGCACCGACAGGCGCCGGTGGCTCAGCCCGATGCCGGCGTCGGCGTCGAACCACTCGCCGGCGTCGTCGGGGCCGCGGGTGAGGATCGCGCGTCCCATGGCGCGCAGCAGCACCGGCATCTCGGCCGCGCCTCGATGCTCGCCGTTGCTCAGATAGCCCGAGATTCCGCACATGTCAGTTGCATTCGATGGTTATCGGGGTGGCGGTCGGTTCGACTCAGCCCAGCTCCGCGCGCCTGAAGCCCACCGCGCACCAGTAGGGCATCTGGGTCGAGAACTCGATGCGCTCGAGGCCGGCACCTTCCATCATCCGGCGGATCTCGGCCTGGGTGAAGCGCTGTTCCAGCCGGGTGCCGAAGCGGTCGAGCGCGTCGGTGCGCATGGTGTAGAAGCTGCGCTCGCGGTAGTACGCGAGCGGGAAGTTGCGCACGTCGGCTCCGGCCTTCTCCGCCAGCGCCGCCAGCCGGGCCAGCGGCCAGTAGACCGCCAGCGCCAGCAGCTGGCTGCTGAAGAAGCGCAGGCCGTGGGGCATGCGCGAGACCCCTCGCCGGATCAGGTCGCTGGCTCTCCACAGCATGCGGAACCACAACGGCTTGTTGTCGAATGCGTAGTACAGGTAGACCAGGAACGGCGCGCCGGGCTTGAGCTTGCGCACGCACGCTGCGAGCCCGGCCGCGGTGTCCGGCACGTGGTGCAACACCCCCAGCGAGTAGCCGAAGTCCATGCTGCCGTCGTCCAGCGGGATCCGGTCGACGGTGGCGCGGTGGAAGCGGCAGTTGGCCTGCCCTCCGAGATTGCGGCGGGCCACCTGCAGAGCGTCGCTCGGGTCGATGCAGTGCAGGGTGTTCACGCGGGGTGCCACGCGCAGGGCCCAGCGGCCACTGCCGCAGCCGAGGTCGAAGCCCTTCGCATCGGCGGGCAGGCTGCGCCACGGGAAGATCGAGAAATAGCTGTCGAACAGCGCCAGGCTCTCGCCGTCCGAGAGCGCGGACTGGTCGAAGCGCGTCCACTCGTCGCCGAAGCCGGCGACGGTCTTGTCGTCCACGTTGCCCGCGGCTGCCGCGGCCGCGTCTTGCTGTTCGTTCAAGGGGATCCTTCTCTTGCGTCGCTGGCCGCGGCGCTGCCGCCGGTCGGGCCCGACATCAGGTCAAAGTATTGTTCCGCAATCGCCTTGATGTCGAAATCGAGGACCCGGCGGGCGCCGGCGTGCCGGTAGCGCTCGCGCAGCTCGGGGTCGTTGCGCAGGGTCTGCATCGCGTGGGCGAGGTCTGCGGCGCTGCCCACGGGCGTCAGTATGCCGAACTCGGCCGCCTCGTTGCCTTCGCGCAGCATGCGCGCGGGGTCGGTGCCCGGCGCCAGGATCTCGCGCGGGCCGTAGGGGCAGTCGGTGGAGACGATGGGCAGGCCGGCGTTCATGGCCTCCAGCAGCACATTGCCGAAGCCCTCGAAGTCCGACGAGAAGACGAAGCAGTGCGAGCGGTCCAGCCACGCGCCGACGTCGCTCTGCAGCCCGGCGAACTGGACGCGCTCGGCGATGCCGAGCGACTGCGCCAGCGCCACCAGGTCGCCGTGCAGCGAGCCCTTGCCGAGCAGGATCAGCTGGCTGTCGCGATCGGGCAGCTGGGCGAAGGCCCGAAGCAGCAGGGCCTGGTTCTTCTGCGGCTCCAGGCGACCGACGGTGATGTAGGTGAACGGCCCCGGGTTCGAGGGCGGCACGCGGGGCGCGGGGTGGATCGGGTTGTAGATGACGCGCACGTCGCGCACGCCCAGCCGGCCGAGCGACAGGCCGATGCCGCGGGAGATCGCGGTCACGACATCGGCCCGGGGGTAGAGCCGTCGCACCAGGGCGATCATCAGCCAGCCGAAGCGCACCGACCCGTAGTAGGCCAGCGTGTCGGCGCGCTCGCTGACGATCACGCGTCCCTGCCAGCCCAGGTTCTTGACGTGGGCGGCCACCAGGTTCGGACGGTTCAGCAGCGACAGCACGGTCTCGATGCCCTGCGCCTCGAGGTAGGCCTTCAGCCGCCGCGCCAGCAGCGGCGTGAGCAGCACGCCCATCTGCCCGGCGCCGGCCGATCCGCCGAGCGAGATCACCTTCACCGGCGTGCCGTCGGGAACCGGATACGCGATCTCGTCCTTCAGCAGGATCAGGTGGACATCGAAGCGACCACGGGCTTCGTGCAGGAGGTACGAGACGATGCGCTCGGCGCCGCCGGCGCCGAGGCTCTGGATGAAGATCGCTACTTTCTTCATGGGCTTTCCCGCCGCCGCAGCGACATCAGCGTGAGCGCGAGTTGCACCAGCCAGCCGGCCAGCAGCACGAAGGCCAGGCTCTCGGCCGTGCGCAGCGCGGGCACGAGGCCGAACCCGAGCGCCAGCACGGTGGCGGCCGACGCCAGCGTGATGCGGTTGATCGTCCGGAAGCGCTGCTCGACGAAGTTGAGGCTCGACACGACCTGGTAGCTCTGCGAGCAGGCCAGCGCCGAGAAGACGAGCGCGAACGCGATCGGGCCGGCGTCCGGCGCCTTGCCCGCCAGATGCAGGGCGCCCAGCACGGCGGCAAGGCCGAGCCCGAGGCTGGCCGCGATCGCCATGCCGCCGCGGACGGCGGCGGCCGGCTCGAGCCCGCGCTTCTCCAGCAGGCGGCTGCGCGTCTGGTACACGACCGGGTAGATCAGGAAAGCCGCCCACGAGCAGACCTGCACCGCGCGCAGGTACGACTCGGCCGCAGCGCCCCCGACGATCTTCAGCGCGACGAAGCGGTCGACATAGGTCACGAGCATGCCGCTGAGCGTGTGCGGCAGGTAGTGCAGGAAGGCCCGGGCCGACGCGACGACGGCCTTGTGCACCGCCGTCTCCGGTGCGGCCGATGGCCCCTCGCTGCGCATGGCCGCCAGCGGGAACGCGGCCATGGACACCAGCATGACGGGCACGAGCCCGGCTCCGGACAGCAGCGCCGCAAGGCCTGCCAGGCCACCCGCGGCCGGCCCCGCCAGGGTGGGAAGGCGGTTGCTGGACCAGGCCAGGAACATGCGCGAGCAGACGCCCCAGGCGGCGAAGGCGACGAAGGAGGGCGCCGCATCGCGGGCCACCCCGGCATGGAGCAGGTCGGCGATGCCCGCGACCCAGAAGAGCAGGAAGTAGCGGCGCATCGCCACCGAGAAGGCGCCGCCGAGGATCTCGTTCTCGAAGTTGAGCACCAGCAGCAGCGACAGCGCGGTGCCGGTCAGGAAGGCTTCCGAGAAGGACAGGTAGTCCGCACCCTTGAGCGAGACGAATGCGCTGACCTGGATGAGGCCGCTCAGCCCCTGGATGGTGAGCGCGAACAGCGCAGGCTTGCGCAGACGCTGCATGAGGTGGCCCGCCCGCATCAGCCCAGCAGCGACAGGTAGCGATCCAGGAAGCCGCCGCTGCCGTAGTTCGCGACGGCGTGGTAGACCGTGTAGACGAGGTTCAGCGCCAGGTAGCCGGCACCGACCAGCGCCGCGCGTGGTCGGGTGCTGCGGACCACGATGCTGACCTCGTACCAGCGGGCCACGAAGTACAGGCGCTCGGCAAAGGCGCCGAAGGTGTTCATGAAGAACATCGGCAGCACCAGCGCGCAGATCGCGTGGTAGACCAGCAGCCGGTCGGCGTTGCCGCCGTCGCGCGCCAGCCAGGTGACGTAGGCGATCAGGCCCACGCTGAAGACCACGTAGGAGGCCGAGTAGGTGCCCGCCTCGTCGAGGTAGGCACTCTCGCGACGGCCGAGCCCGAAGCTGAGCAGGCTGGCGAGGTCCGGCAGCGCCATGAGCACCAGCGCCAGCGCGATGACGATGCCGTAGGCCAGCCGGCGGTTCTTCATCGAGCCGATCGCGAAGCAGGGCAGCAGCATCAGCAGCGAGGTGTGCACCAGCCCCAGCACGAGGGCCGTGCCGACGCGCCATCGCTCCCGGGTGAGGTGGAAGACGAGCGCGAGCAGGCCGACGGCGAAACCCTGGCGCAACTGGACCCAGCTCAGGTGCGGCGCCAGTTCCACGAACAGGAAGTAGCAGCCGATGTACAGCCAGCCGCGCCAGCCGCCCAGTGCACGCCCGACCAGGGCGTGCGGCACCACGGTCAGCAGGATCAGCAGCCGGGTGTTGAACTCGGCCGAGAAGAGGCCGTACAGCGCATTCGTGTAGAGCTTGAACACCGGCTCGTCGATGACGGCGAGCAGCAGGTCGTCGCCGAACTCGCGGTAGCCGGAGAAGTACTCGAGGTAGAACTCGTCGTCCGACGTCAGCGGAATGGGGCGCAGCGCGAACAGGATCGCCAGCAGGGCGCAGGTGATCAGGAGCACCGGCGCCAGGCCCGGCGCCGGCGCCAGCGCCGCAGGACGCTGCAGGGAGTTGCTCGTCATCGCGCCGCCGCGTCGCTTCAGAGCCGGAATCGCCCGCGCGCGACCAGGTCGGCCACGACGGCGGCGTCCCGCTCGCGGATGACCACGGCGGGGTTGCCGCCGATGACGGCGTTCGCAGGAAAGCGCCCCGACACCACCGCACCCGCCTGCACCACGCAGCCGTCGCCCAGCTCGGTGCCCGGCAGCAGGGTCACGCGCGAGCCCAGCCACACGTAGGCACCGATGCGCACGTCGCGTGCGACGAGCTCGTCGTCGTAGGGCAGCAGCGTCGGGCGGCGGTAGTTGTGGTTCTCGGTGAGGACGAGGATCTCGTCGCCCGAATGGAAGTAGTCGCCGATGATCAGGCGCCCGCTGCCCCGCACCCGCATGCCGTTGAAGTGGCAGTGGTTGCCGACTTCGGTGACGCGCGAGAACAGGCAGGGGAAGTTGACCGTGAATCCCACGCCGTGACGCGCCACCTTGCGCGCCGCATAGGCGGTGCACAGGACCCGCGTCACGGCGAAGATGGATCGCTTGAGCCAGCGGATCATGTCGGCGCGCCCACCAGCGGCTGATGCACCTGCCGGACCTCGACCTCGTACTGCTGCAGCTCCTGGATCAGGAAGTGCTGCAGGTCGGCCACCGTGATGCGTGTCGGCTGTCCCTCGGCCTGCTTGAGCGTGTAGACCGCGTCGCCCTGGCGCCCGTCCAGCTGGGCCGGATCCAGGCAGACCAGTTCGATCCGGACCCGTCCGGCGTTGCCGGCCGCCAGCGCCAGCAGGCTCGACGAGCAGACGCCGACGATGCGCGCCGGAACTCCCTCGGCCCGCAGCAGCGCCTCGACCGGACGGTCCGGGCGCCGGACACGTGCCGCACCGAACACCTCTTCGGGCAGGGTGTTCCGTTCCTTGGGGTGGCAGTGGTAGATCCCGTCGGGGAACTGGCGCTCGAGGAAGCTCAGATGGGCCCGATAGGCCGCTTCGGTCATGGAGGTGAACTCCAGCCAGTTCGAGCCGATGATGGCGCAGCCGGGCACCACGCCGGAACGTCCGTTCGGGACCGACGCCAGCGAGTGGAAGCGCTTCACGGGCGCCTTCAGTCGCTTCACGAGGTACTCGGTGAGCAGGCCATCGGACAGCACCTGCTTCGACCAGCCGAGCCGGAACGCCCAGCCGCAGGGATCCTGCTGGATCACCGGGAACTGCAACGCGCTGAGGAGCGGCTTGAGCAGCCGTATCCATCCGACGGGCAGCGTCAGCACCCAGCCGTGGGCACAAAACCCGGGTTCGGCGAAGGCACGGACGGCCGGCGTGACGATCTTGACCAGCCGCCGCGCAGCCAGTTCAGGCGCGTAGGTGGCGATGTGCAGGCCCGCCAGGTTCTCGACGAACAGGAACACCGGTTCTCACCAGACCGAACGCCCGCCGTCCATCACGACGTTCTGGCCGTTCATGTAGGACGAGGCATCGGAGCAGAGGAACTGCACCGCGGCGCGGTACTCGTCGCGCCGCGCCATGCGGCCCAGCGGGATGAGGGCGGAAAGCCGCTGCACGAACTCCTCGCCCTGGCCGTTGAACACGCCACCCGGCGACAGCGAGTTGGCGCGCACGCCGCGTTCGGCCCAGTAGGTGGCCACGTAGCGCGTCAGGCCCACCAGGCCGTGCTTGATCACCGAGTAGGTCACCGGCTTCACCGGCTGCTGCTCCGGCGCGAGGCCGGGCTTGCGGTACAGGCGCTGGTCGGGCGAGAACACCGACAGGTCGGACGCGATGTTGAGCACGACGCCGCCGCGCCCGTCGGCGGCCATGCGGCTGCCGAAGGCCTGGGTGCAGAGGAAGGCGCCGGTCAGCCCGACGGCCACCTGCAGGTTCCAGTCGCGCAGCTCCATGTTCTCCAGGCGCGACATCTCCAGCACCTGGTCGGCCTTGACCTTGGGGTCGATCGCCGCGTTGTTCACCAGCACGTCGACGCGCGTGCCCGCGGCATCGAGCGCGGCCGCCACGGCCTGGATGCTCTCCGCGGACGTGACGTCCATCGCGTGGGTGCTCAGGCGGCCGCGGTAGCCGGCCGAGCCGAGGGTCTCGGCGGCACGGTCCAGGCCGGCGGGGTGCAGGTCGGTCAGCACCACGTGGGCGCCGTTTTCCATCAGCGCCGCGCAGTGTTCCAGGCCCAGCAGGCCGGCGGCGCCGGTCACCAGGGCCGTGCGGCCCTGCAGGTCGAAGGCGCGTTGTCCGCTGCTGCTCATCGAAGTCTTCCTTGGGTGCGGCCGTCAGCGGGTCTGCCCGCCGTCCAGCGTCCAGACGGTGCCGGTTGCGAAGCCGCAGCGCGGCGATGCCATGCAGGCGACCAGGTCGCCGATCTCTTCCGGCCGGCCCAGGCGTGCCAGCGGCACGTCGCTGCGCAGCATGCGCTCGACGGCGCCCGCGTCCTCGGCCAGCTTGCGTTCCCAGACCGAGCCGGGGAACAGGATGTTGCCCGGGGCGATGCCCAGGATGCGCACGCCCTCGGCGCCCAGCGGGCGCGCGATGCCGGCGATGTAGGCGTGCAGCGCGGCCTTGGCCACCGAGTAGGTGACGGGCGCGCCCGGGATCACGCCGTTGCCGCAGATCGACGAGACGCAGACGATGCAGCCGCCGGTCTTGCCCAACGCGGCGCGCGCGGCTTCCACCGTGTTGGTGGTGCTCCAGAGGTTGAGCGCGAAGACGCGCTGCCATTCCTCGGCGTCCTCGCGCCCCGGCGGCACGGAGCGTCCGCTGCCGACGTTGGCCACCACGATGTCGAGCCGGCCATGGTGATCGAGCACCGCCTGCACGAGGTGCGCGGCCTGCGCCGGGTCGCGCACATCGCCCGGCACCTGCAGCGGCGCGGTCTCGAACGCTGCCGCGGTGCTTGCCAGCGTGGCCGCGTCGCGCCCGTTCAGCACCACCTGGCAGCCTTCGCGTGCCAGCGCCAGCGCGATCGCGCGCCCGATGCCGCGCGCCGAGCCGGTGACCAGCGCCACCTTGCCCTCGAGCCCGAGGTTCATGCCGCGCCGACCCAGCCGCGGATCATCGCGGCGTAGCGACGCAGCGCGCCGGCGTGGTCGCCATCGGCCGCGCGTGCGGTCTGCATGATGTAGTTGCCGTCGTAGCCCCGCGCCGCGAGTTGCGCGAACACGGTCTCGAAATCGGCATTGCCGGTGCCCAGCGGCACGGTCGTGCCACCGAGCAGGCGGTCCTTCACGTGCACGTTCTGGATGCGGGCGCCGTAGCACTGGAACTCTTCGACGGGATCGAACCCGAGCGCGGCGCTGTTGCCGATGTCGTAGTTGATGCCGAAGTCGCCGGCCGGCAGGCGTTCGATGAAGCGGCCCAGCTCCTGCGGCTTGAAGTCGCACTCGAACAGCACCGCCACGCCATGGCGGCGGAACTCGGCGCGCCGCTCGATCAGGAAGTCGACCAGCAGGTCTTCCTGGCCGCGGTCGTCCAGCGCGCCGGCATCCACCAGCGGCACCACGATCATCGTGGCGCCCACCGCGCCGCAGGCGGCGATGATGTCCATGCAGTCGGCCTGCAGCGCGCGACGCTCGTCGCCGCTGCGCTTCCAGAAGGGCGCCTGCATGAAGTTGTCGCCGGTCAGCGAGGCCACGGCCAGGCCGTGGCGCTCGCCCAGTGCGCGGATGCGCGCCTGGCCCGCTGCCGTGAGCAGCGGGTTCTCGCGCAGCCGTTCCTGGTCGAGCGTCCACTCCATCAGCTGCAGGTCGAGTTCCTGGGCGCGCGGGTACTCCAGTTCCCACTCGTCCCAGGGGAAGGCCTGGATGCGGCCTCCCACCAGGCTGCACAGCCGCCCCTGCATGAAGCCGATGCGCGGCTGCATGGCCGTCACTTGGACTTGAACCGGTAGGGCGTGGGCGCGTCGTGGGTGCCGGCGTCGCCGCGCGCCTTGTCCCAGGCCTTGATCTGCGCTTCGACGTCCACGCCCACCTTCTCGCTCCAGCACGACATCAGGCGGCGGAACACCGGCCCGACCTTGCCGTCGCCGATGCCCAGGCCGTTCATCGAGGTGACGGGCAGCGCGCAGAACGGCGTGCCGGTCATGAAGGCCTCGTCGGCGGTGTAGACGTCGTACTGCTCGATGTTCTTCTCGACCACCGGGATGCCGAGCGCCGGGCACACCTCGTCGATGATGTAGTCGCGCGAGATGCCGCGCAGGATGTTGCGGCCCTCGGGGGTGATGACGGTGCCGTTCTTGATGATGAAGAAGTTGTCGCCGGTGCCCTCGGCCACGAAGCCGTCCGGGTCCAGCAGCAGCGCCCAGTTGTTGTCGCCCGCCACCTGCGAGGCCTCGATGTTGGCCATCAGGTAGTGGATGCGGCTGCGGTTCTTGATCTTCGGGTCCAGCAGGTTGGCCGGGATGGCGCGCTGCGAGGTCACGACGGCGTTGATGCCGGTGTCGAACAGCTTGCCCATGCCGGCCACGGTCCAGCGCAGCGGGAAGTCGGCGATGATGACGTTGGGCCCCTTGCGCAGGCCTTCGATGCCCTGGTAGATGCCGAGCAGGCCGCGCGACACGTCGATCATCAGCCGGTGCTCGTCGTCGGCGGCGAAGAGGGCGTCGTTGGCCTCGATGGTCTCGTAGCAGGCACGCTCCATCTGCTCGGGCGTCATCTCCAGCGGGATGCGCAGGATCTTCAGGCCGGCGTAGAGGCGGTCGATGTGCTCGCGCAGCTTGAACTGCTTCTTGCCGAAGGAGCGCGTCATCTCGAAGACCATGTCGCCGAACATCAGCGCCGAGTCGTAGACCGAGATCTTGGCTTCGGTCTCGGGGACCATCTGGCCGTTGAAGTAGACACGTCGTTGTCCAGCACTCATGGTGAGCTCCTCTTGGGGGAAAACAGTCCGATGAACCAGTTGTCGTTGGTCGCGCGCGTGGCGTCCTCGTACCACGCGTGGCGGCGCAGCGCGAAGCGGGCGGAAAAGTGGCGCACCAGCGCGTGGTGATCCGGCAGCACGTCCTTGCCGATGAAGGGCTTGTCCAGCGGCGGGAAGTTCTGCACCACCAGCAGGTGGTCGTTCGGCCCGACCGCCCGCGCCAGATTCTCGACCACGCGCGCCAGCTGCGGCACCACGTACCAGAGCGTGCCGCGGATGACGAAGAGGCGGTTCGGCGGCCCGTCGGGGATCAGCGCCGGCGTCACCGCGTCGGGGCGGGTGAGGTCGAGCGGGCGGAAGGTGTTCGCCGGGAACAGCGCGCGCGCCTGCTCGCAGGCCGACTCGGCGATGTCGTAGCCGACGCAGCGGGCGCCCGCGGCGGCCACCTCGGCCTGCAGGATCGACAGGTAGTAGCCGAGGCCGCAACCGAAGTCGTGCACCTCGCCGAAGGGCTGCAGGTCGCGCAGCAGCTCGAGCGTCAGGCGCACGTCGACCCATCCGCGCTGCTCGTCCTGGTGCCAGGGCACGGTGGCGCTGTGGCGGTACATGGCCTCGAACTCGCCCACCAGCCTGCCGTCCCGAAAGACGTAGTCGTGGTAGTCGCGGGAAGGTGCGTTCATCCGGCACGCGCTCCGGCGCCGGCGCCCTTGAGCCACACCTCGTCGTGCCACCGGATCGTGTCGACGATCGAGAACTGCGGGTTGCGCGGGTACAGCGCCTCGTACAGCGCACGCATGTACTCGTACTGGGCCTGCGTGTTGACGTCCAGCACCAGGTCGGGCCGGCGGAACTCGGCCGGGCATTGCAGCGTGCTGATCGGGCACCACGCGGCATCGACGGGCCGGGCCTGGCCGTAGTCGTAGAAGTTCAGGTGCACGTGCTCGGTCTGGCGCGCGTCGGGGCCGCGCGCCAGCGCCTCCTCGAGCAGCGAGCGCTCGAAGATCTCGGCGCCGATGCCGTCGGGGTAGCCCGAGTCGCCGATCACCGTGAGGTTCGAGGAGAAGCCGCGCCGGCCCAGGGCCAGGTGGTGGCGCACGATGCGGTCGATCTCGGACGGCTCGGGCGTCGCGTTGTCGGCCGGCAGCCGCACGATGAACGTGGCGTTGGAGACCCGGGCCGCCTGCAGGTAGCGCCCCACGAGGTCGTTCTCCGAGCCCGCCACCAGGGTCACGCCGTGCTGGCGCGCCAGATCGCCGAGCGGCCGGTCCGCCGGCGTGTCGGGGATGGCCAGCACGATCTCGTCGAGTTCCTGGCAGCGCTTCACGCGCTCCAGGATGCGGCCCACCAGCGGCGCACCGGCCAGGTCCATCATCGACTTGCCGGGCAGCCGCGTCGAGCCCATGCGGGCCTGGATGATCAGGACCACGCGGCCCTGGGCATGCTTGGAGGTGTTGCGATCGTCGTTCATCAGAGATGGCCTTCCAGGCGCTCCAGCGCGATCCAGAAACCTTCACCCTCGTTCTTGTGCCCTTGCCAGATCTCGGGGATGAAGGTGGCCTCGGGGCAGCCTTCCTTGAGGATGCGGCCCAGGCGCGCGAAGTCGAGCTCGCCCTCGCCGATCTGCAGGCCCTCGCCGTTGACGCCGCGCGCATCGCCCAGGTGCAGGTGGGCGGTGAACGGCGCCACCTTGGTGGCGAACTCGTAGAAGTCGATGCCGAAGTGGTTGCAGGTGAGCACGCTGTGCGAGACGTCGAAGCACATGCGCAGCTTCAGGCGTTCGCACCACCGCGTGATCTCGTCCGGCAGCACCAGCAGGTTCTGGTAGCGCTGGCCGCCGAAGTGCCAGGGGAAGGGCGCCATCGTCTGCGGGATGATCTCCACGCCCTCGGTGTCCAGCTGCGCCAGGCTGGCGCCCAGGCGCTCGTAGTAGGCCTGCTTGGCCTCGGGCGGGAACGGCGCGTCCATGCTGAAGCCGCCGACGTTGGCCACGATCACCGGGCGCGGCGTCTTCGGGAAGAAGCGCTTCAGGTCGCGCGTGATGTCGATGACACGTTGGGTCTCGCGCAGCGACTCGGCGAGGTACGCCGGGTCGGGCGAGGCCAGGTCCATCAGGTGGCTGCCGGCGAACAGTTCCGGCGCGTGCACCGCGAAGCCGAAGGGGTAGGTGCCGTTCAGGTAGTCATCGACGCGCAGGTCCATGTCGCCGTAGGACAGATGGAACTCCACGAAGTCGAAGGTCGCGCCGCGGGCATAGCGCGCGAAGTCGTGGTAGCGCACCGGCACGCCCCAGGGCCGCGAGAAGCGGTAGGGCCGTGCGCTGGTGCGGCCCGCGCCGATGTCGGAGGCGAAGAAGAAGTCCTCCTCGTCCATGTCGCGCTGCAGCGTGCGGCCCACCAGCTGCTCGTACTTCTGCGGCGACAGGCCCTGGCCCGGGCTGCGCACCTTGATGTCGGCCGCCGCGAGCACGCTGCCCTTGGCGAGCGGCCGCGCCGCGACCAGGCTCTTGCTGAGGTTCTCGCGGTTGATCATCTCGCCCTGCGACACCTGGCGCTGGCGCCCGTCGCCCAGTGCCTGCTCGATCTCGCGGGTGCCGTCCACCAGCCGCTTGAACTCGCCCGGCTCCAGGCTGGCCGCGTGGTCGGGGCCTTCCATCGTGCGGTCGAGCGTGAAGTGCCGCTCCAGCACGCAGGCGCCCAGCGCCACCGCGGCCAGCGACACCGCGGTGCCGCGCTCGTGGCCCGAATAGCCGACGAGGGGGTGGATCTCGCGCAGCGGCGCTATCCAGCGCAGGTTGATGTCGTGCAGCGGCGCCGGGTAGGTGCTGTTGCAGTGGAGCAGCACGTAGTGCGCACCGCGCCGGTCGAGGAAGGCCGCGGTCTGGCGGATCTCCTCCTCGCGGCTCATGCCGGTGGACAGGATCAGCGGCTTGCCGGTGGCCACCAGCACGTCCAGCAGCGGCAGGTTCGTGAGGTCGGCCGAGGCCACCTTGTAGCCCGGCACGTCCATCGATTCCAGCACTTCCACGCTGCGGGCGTCCCACGGCGTGCACAGGTACAGCACGCCCTTGGCGCGGCAGTAGTCGCGCAGGCGCTTGTGCTCGTCGACGCTCAGCTCGAAGCGGCCCAGCAGGTCGAGCACGTACTCGGTGCCCAGGTCCTCGCCCTTGCGCGCCAGGCTGCGCTGCCGGTAGACCTGGTCCATGTGGCGCATCTGGAACTTGACGCAGTCCGCGCCGGCGTCCACCGCCAGGTCCACCATCTGCACGGCGCGCTCGAAGCTGCCGTTGTGGTTGTTGCCGATCTCGGCGATGACGAAGACCCGGGGGCCGCCGACGGTGAAGGTTCCGATCTGGAGTGTCATCAGTTGCTCGCTAGGACGCTGCTCTTGCCTTCGCGCACCGACCAGGCCTGCAGGCCGTTCGGCTCGAAGCGGAACGGGTGCACCTTGAGCTGGCGCGAGCGCAGGTGGTCGATCAGCCGGTGCTTCTGGAAGGGCGGGCAGAAGAAGATGAAGAAGCCGCCGCCGCCGGCGCCGAGCAGCTTGCCGCCCACGGCGCCGTGCTTCAGCGCGCCTTCGTAGGTGGCGTCGATCGCGGCGCTGGAGATCATCGAGCTGAACTGGCGCTTCAGGCACCAGGCGTCGTGCAGCGAACGGCCGAATTCCGCCAGGCGCCCGCGCAGCAGGTGGTTGCGCATCGCGTAGGTGAGGTCGACGTTGGCCTGCACCTGGCGCTTCACGTCGGCCGCCTGCATGGACTTGCGCTGGTGCTGGTGGATCTCGCCCGAGTGGTGGGCGATGCCCGTGTCGCACAGCACCAGGCTCTCCTCGAGCTCGAGCAGCACGTCGGGGTGGATGCGCAGCGGGTGGACCACGTTCTGGTCCATCGCGAACTCCATGAAGTTGAAGCCGCCGAAGGCCGTGGCGTACTGGTCCTGCCAGCCGCCGGCGATGCCCAGGTGCAGGCGCTCGGCCTGGAAGGCGATCTCGGCGATTTCGTGGTTGTCCCAGCGGTCGCGCCGCATCATGTTCAGGCAGCCCAGCACCGAGGCCGACACCGCCGCGGACCCGCCGAGTCCCGAGCCCATCGGGAAGTCGGAGTGCACGAAGAGCTCGAACCCGAACTCGGGGCGCACCGTGCGCAGCAGGGCCTGGAAGAGGCCGAAACGGCCGGTCTGCTCCAGCGCGTGTGCCAGGTTCTCGGCCTCGAAGCGCTGGCCCAGGTCCAGCGAATGCACGCAGATGCGGCCGTCGTCGCGCAGCCGCAGCGTGGCGTGGCTGTACAGCGAGATGGTCGTGTTGACCACCGCGCCGCCGTCCTGCGCGAAGTAGTGCGTCAGGTCGGATCCGCCGCCGCCGAAGCTCACGCGCACGGGCGCCCGCGCCCGGGCGTAGATGCGCTCCTCGGCGCGTGCGGGCAGGTCGTCGCGGCTGACGATGCCGCGCAACCGGCGCTCGGCGTCCAGCAGCGGCACCAGCTTCACCTGGCGGTCGAGCTGCTTGAGCACGTTCTCGTGCGGCGTGTGCACGTCGACCCAGCGGAACTCGCGGTTGGCGCAGACCGCGATGGGCTCGTCCAGCGTGTGGCCGCCGATCAGCGCCCGGCGTATGTCGCCGTCGGTCGCCAGGCCCGTCACCTCGCCGTGTGGGCCGGTGGTGAGGATCAGGCCGTGGTGGTTGCGCTCGATCCGGGCCATCGCCTCGCGGATCGGCGCGCTGGCGGGAACGAGGAACTGGTCGAGGTCTTCCATGTCGTGGGGTCGGGCGCCGCGGTGCAAACGGGTGCGGCTCAGCGCGCCGCCTGCAGGGTCAGGTCGAACAAGGCCGCCACGTGCACCGGCCCGGCCGGCGCGGCGGCGGGGGTGTTGGGCGACAGGAACGCGAAGCCGCGCGTGCTGTGCATGCCGTTCTTGATGGCCACGAAGGCCACGGCCTTGCCGAAGCCTTCGATGCGGCGGCCGCCCAGCAGGGCCACGTCCTCGGGCCGGATCTCGTCGGGGTAGGTGAGCGACGCGAAGAGACCGCGCTCGCGCATCTCGATCTCGCCGAACAGCGGCTGGCCGGTGCGCTCCAGCGTCATCTGCGCCAGCGCCGCGGCAGCGGCCTCGGCCCCGGCGTCGTCGTCGAACTGGACCTCGAAGTCGCGCGTCATGCGCGGGAGCACGCGGCGGAACGCGATGCCCGCCTGGCCGAGGAACTCGGCGTGGTCCTTCAGCCGGTAGTAGTACTTCACGCGGTCGTACGGCACCTGGGTCAGGCCGGTGGCGATGATCAGGCGCGTGCCCTGCCGCGCCAGGTCCAGGTAGTCGGCCAGGATCCGGTCGTAGGCGCGCAGCATGTCGCCCACCGGGTCGGCGTCGGGCGCCAGGTACCACGCCGGGTTCTTCGCCGCCGAGCGCTCCAGCCGCGCGTTGAAGAAGTAGTGGTGCTGGATGTGCGCCCCCGCGTTGAGGAACGCGAACGAGGCGTCGGGCCGGGCGCGGCGCCAGGCGTACAGGTGGACCTGGTGCACCAGCTGGTCCAGCACCAGCGCCTTCAGCCACGGCCGGCGGCGGGACTCGGCGATCGTCGCCAGCAGGCGCGGCGTGCGGCGCCAGTGCAGCGTGCGCAGCACCGCCTCGCCGATCACCAGCAGCGAACGGGCCGTGATGCGGCTCGACGCGTTGTCGTTCACCGTCTGGCGCAGCATCTCGGTGAGACGGCGCGAGAAGCCGCTGCCGTCGCTGGGCGTGTCGGTCCAGGGATCGGGCACGAAGTAGGCGGGCCGCTGCAGCCGATTGCGCGCGTTCATCGGCGAGATCGCACCCACCTTCAGGCCACGCGACTCCAGTGCCTCGAAGATCTGCACCAGGCTGTCGGGGCAGTTGACGACGTCGCCCAGGCGGAACACGCCGTGTTCGGCGTAGGTCTTTCCCGTCTGCGCCGAGACCCACTGGATCCACGGCTCCAGCTCGGCGTACTTGTCCTCGCCGTAGGTGTCGAAGGCGCGGAAGTCGCGCAGCAGGGCCTTGAACGCGGGCAGGTCGTGCCCCTGCTCGACGTAGCGACGCACCACGTCGAAGTTGACCTCGTTGAGCTGCAGGAAGATCAGGGGTTGCGCGCTCATGATGCTGGGCCTCGGGGGTGGCGGGTATCCGGTGTCGATCGCCGGTCAGGCACGGCCGGCGCGGGGCATCGCGGCAGCGGCTCCGGCCAGCTGCGCGTAACAGTCGAGGGTGCGGTCGATCACGGCTTCGAGGCTGAAGCGTTCCCTGGCGAGTTCGCGGCCGCGTGCACCGTACGCCGCCTGGCGGGCCGGGTCGTCGATCAGCGCACGCAGCGCGGCGGTGAGGGCGGGCGCATCGCCGACGGGCACGAGATCGCCGGTCACCGCCGGCAGCACGGCCTCGCGGCAGCCCACCGCGTCGGTGGTGACGACGGCACAGCCGGCCGCGGCCGCTTCCAGCAGCACCTTCGGCATGCCTTCGCGGTACGAGGGCAGGCAGACGATGCGCGCCTGGCCGTACACCGCCACCATGTCGTCGCGGTGCCCCCACCACTCGATGCAGCCCTCGTCCACCCAGGCCTGCACCTGGGCCGGCGGGACCGCGGTCGGGTTGTCGTAGTCGGCGGTGCCCACCAGCGCGAAGCGCCAGTCGCACCCGGCCCGGCGCAGGTGGCGCGCCGCGGCGACGAATTCCAGCACCCCCTTGTCGCGCAGCAGGCGGCCCGGCAGCACGACCAGGTTCTGGCGCTCCGCCCAGGGCGTGACGACATACTGCTGCAGCGCGACGCCCGAGCCCGGGATCAGCGTGACGTGGTCGTCGCCGGCGAGCTCGTTCTCGACGATCAGGCGCTGGTCGTCGCGGTTCTGCACGATCACGCGCGCGTTGCGATGACCGTAGGCGAGCCGGGCCATGAGCAGGTAGGCCCTGCGCGCCAGCGCGCCGATGCCCCGGCGCTGGCGCGTGAAGAGGCTGCCCATGCCCGACACCGCCAGCACCAGCGCCGCGCAGCGGGTGAGGCGCGCGGCCAGGCCACCGTAGAGCACGCCCTTGGGCGACGCGCAATGCACCAGGTCGGGCTTCCAGCTGCGCATGAACGCGACCGCCTGCAGCAGCCCCAGGCCCTCGCTCCAGGGGGCCACGCCGCCGCTGCGGAACGCGGTGACCCGGTGCGTCACGCCGAGCTGGCGCAGGCGCTCCAGCGCCGGTCCTTCCATCGTCGCGCTGCCCGGCTGCCCGGTCAGCAGGGCCACCTCGTGCCCCGCCTGGCGTGCCGCCAGGGCCACCGGCAGACGGTGCGAGCAGAAGAAGGCGGCGTTGTTCACGACGTACAGGATCCTCACGGTGTCACTCGCGACGGGCCTCGGGTCAGGCTTGTCTGCGACCCGGACGCAGCGCCTGACGCAGCGCGCGCCAGCGCGCCGCATCGGGCGAACGGTCGCCGGCGGCCAGGGACAGGTACTCGCGCGCCAGCAGCCACAGCAGGCACAGCACACCGGCCACCAGGGTCGTGACGATGGCGATGACGGCGCGTCGCGGGCGGCTCTTGCGCTCCGGCGGCTGTGCGGCATCGACCACCTGCACGATCGCCCCCTCCCGGCTCTCGTCGACCCGCGCCAGCTCGTACTGGCGCGCGAACAGGTCGAGCAGGGTCTCCTGGTACTTGAATTCCTTGTAGCGGTCGATGTAGTCGCCGCGGGCCGCCGACTTGTCGACGCCCTCGGCCTTGGCCGCCATCGCGCGCAGCGTGTCCAGCTCGGTGCGCAGGCGGCGGATCTCGGGCGCGGACTCCGCCAGCGAGACCGACGCCGACTGCAGCCGGACCTCGGCCGCGGTGATCTCGGCACGCAGCTTCGCGTAGCTCTCGGCCGCCGAGCGCGGTTCGGCCCGGATCACCCCTTCGTTGATGCCCGTGGCCTGCAGCGCTCGACGGGCGACGGCGAAGGCGGCCGTCGTCTGCTGCAGCTGTTCCTCGAAGAACTTGCGTCGCTGCTGCGCTTCGGTGACGGCCAGCTCGTTGGTGAGCCGCGACAGCTGGACGACATAGGCGTTGGCCATGGCGGCGGCCCGCGCCGGGTCCTCGTCGTCCACCTCGATGCTGATCAGGCCGTCCTTCTTGCCGGCCAGGATCTGCACGTTGCTCTTCAGCCGCTTGCGCGCCTCGAAGCGCAGCTCGGATTCGTAGACCTTGAGCAGTTCGAACTGGTCGATGATGCGGTCTTCGACGGTCCGGCTCTGCATCAGCCCGACGTACTGGTCCGCGGGGCTCTTGATGCCCGCCGCCGCACCGGCCACGCCGGCGAGCGCACCCAGGTTCTGCAGGGCCAGCGCGCCGGCGCTCTGTGTCTGTTGCGGCGACATGATCACCGCGCGCGCCGTGAACACGGGCTTGACCAGGTAGGTGAGACCCGCCGCCACCGCGCCGGCCAGCAGCGGCAGCAGCACCAGCAGGCGCAGGTTGCGGGCGATCACCAGGCCCATGGCCAGGGCGTCCAGCGTGGCCGCGGGCGCGACAGGCTCGTCGGCGGCGCCGGGGCTCATCCCCGGCGCGGCCGCGGCGTGTGGGGGATCGGCATCTGCAGGGCGGTACATCGCGGGTTCGATCAGTTCAGTGCGCTCTTGATGCCGGCTGCGCCCACGCCCAGCTGGAACAGCAGCAGCGTCCAGTCGCGCGCGGTCTGCAGGAACGTGGACTTGTCCAGTTCCTCGGGCACATAGACCGTGTCGCCCGGCTCGGCCACCAGGCCGGCGATCTGGTTGCCGCGGTCGAAGAAGCCGCTCTTCTGGCGGCTGCTCACCACCTGCCCGCTGGCGCGCACCACGAACACGCTGGATTCGTCGGCGCCCTTGGTCGGCCCGCCGGCCAGGCGCAGGTAGTCGTCGAGGTTGCGGCCCTCGATGAACAGGTAGTTGCCGGCGTTGAACACACTGCCGAAGACGCCGATCGAGGTGGGACGCGACGGGATCAGCAGGCGATCCTGGTCTTCCAGCAGCAGTTCCGGCATCGACGTGCTGCCGGGCGGGAACTGCAGCACGACACGGCCGCTGGGCTTGAGGGCGCGCATGCGCTCGATCAGGCGCGACGTGGCGGCCGACTGCGAGGTCTGGGTGGCGCCGTCCTCGGCGGTCGAGACCCGCCGCGACGCGGCATTGCGGACGAACTCGGTCTCGAGGTCGCGCAGCGCGCGGTCGTAGTTCTCGGCCTGCGCCAGGCGCACGCTCTCGCGGTTGAACTGGGCGCCGTAGACGTAGGCCGAACGGGTCAGGCCGCCGGCCGCGCGCACCGCGTCGGCCAGGGTGCTGCCCGGCGGCAGCAGGTATTCGCCGGGCGCCGCCACCTCGCCTTCCACCTTCACGCGGCGGTTCTGGCGTTCCACCGACAGCGCGGTGTCGACGGCGCTGAAGATGCGCACGATGTCGCCGTTGCCCAGCACCATCGAGTTGTTTTCCGGCAGCGGCAGCTGCACCACGCGCGTGGTGTTGCGCGAGTCCAGCCGTTCCAGCGCCACCCGGCTGCGATCGGCCACGGTGTTGAAGCCACCGGCCATCTGGATCAGGTCCTGCAGCGTCTCGCCGGCCTTGAGCTCGAAGACGGCCTGCTTGTTGGCGCTGCCGCGCAGCGCCACCTGCGACCCGACGGGCCGCACGTGGATCACGTCGTCGGGCTGCACGACGCGATCGCCGCTGCGGTCACCGCGCACGATGAGGTCGTAGAAGTCCAGCGTCGACACCACCTTGCCGCCGCGCCGCAGTTCGATCTGGCGGAAGCTGCCGGCCACGCCGGGGCCGCCGGCGCGCATCACCGCGTTCATCACCGTGGACAGTCCGTTCACGACGTAGGCGCCGGGGCGTTGCGCGAATCCGGTGACGAAGACGCGCACGCCACGCAGCCGGCCCAGCGCCGCGCTGAGCTCGAAGTTCTTGAAGACCTGCGCGGCACGGCGGGCCAGCGCCGGCTGCAGCTCGTCGTAGCGCAGGCCGGCCACCATCACCGGGCCGACGCGCGGGATGCTCACGCGCCCGGCGCGGTCGACGACCAGCCGCAGGTCCGCGTCCACGGTGCCCCAGATGCTGACCACGATCTCGTCGCCGGTCTGGATCAGATAGTCCGACGGGATCTCGGGGTTGTATTCCGGCGCCCCCGTCGGCAGTTCGTTGACGAGGTCGGCACCGAAGCGCGGCAGTTCGACGTAGGTCTCGAATTCCCCGGGCTTCGGCGGGGGGAGCGGCACGGCAGGGGTCGCCGTCGGCGGCGTCGGGGTCTGCGGCGTCGGCGTGCCGGTCGGGTTTTCGGCGGTGGGCTGCCTCAGGCGTATGGGGCCGCCGACGGGCGACTGCGAATCCGGGCTTGCGGGGGTCGCGGCCCCGGTCGGCATCGTCTGGGCCCAGGCGCTGGCCGGCACGACGGTGAGCTGGAGGCAGGCGCTGATCGCCACGGCAGACAAGATCCCTGCACACCACGGGCGCGGTGCCCGCTTCACGGAAGTTGTCGTCATCAGGAATCGCCCTTGGTCTGGCCCAAAGGCCGAGTCGCGAAGTGAACCCGCAATTCTAACGCGCCGGTCTCACGGGGCTTCCGGGCGGCCACGCCCGTCTGCCCGGGCGTTCCCCGCCTAACGGCCTGGCTTTGCGTCAGTGGCAGAGCCGTCAGGTGAGGTGGCTAAACTCGGCCGCGTGCAAGCCCTGCTTCTGTCCTTCTTCGTTTCCGCGCTGCTCACGGCCTGGGTCGTGCATGTCTCGCGCGGGCCCGCGGGCTTCATGCTCGACAGCGACGTGTCCGGGCCGCAGAAGTTCCATGCCCGGCCGGTGCCGCGCGTGGGCGGGCTCGGCATCCTGGGTGGCATCGTCTGCGCCCTCGTGATGCTGCTGGTCCTTCAGCCTGCCGAGACCCGTCCTTTCGGGCTGCTGCTGCTGTGCGCCGTCCCGGCCTTCGGCGCCGGGCTGGTGGAGGACTTCACCAAGCGGGTGAGCCCGGGCAAGCGCCTGCTGGCCGCCGGCATGTCGGCAGCGCTCGCCGCGTGGCTGGTGGACGCGGTGATCACGCGTTCGGACATTCCGGGCATCGACGCGCTGGTCTCCCTGCCAATCGGCGCCTTCGCGCTCACGGTCTTCGCGGTGGCCGGGATTTCGAACTCGGTCAACATCATCGACGGGTTCAACGGCCTGGCGTCGATGTGCGTGGTCATCATGCTGGCAGCGCTGACCTACGTGGCCTTCCAGGTGGGCGACATCGCCCTGGCGACCTTCGGCCTCGCGTGCATCGGATCGGTGCTCGGCTTCTTCCTCTGGAACTTCCCGGCCGGCCTGATCTTCCTCGGCGATGGCGGGGCGTATTTCCTGGGGTTCGTGGTCGCGGAACTGTCCCTGCTGCTGCTGGCCCGGAACCCCGGGGTGTCGCCACTGTTTCCTCTGCTGGTCTGCATCTACCCCGTCTTCGAGACGGTCTTTTCCATCTACCGGCGCCGCTTCCTGCGTGCCGTGCCGCCCAGCATGCCGGACGGCATCCATCTCCATTCGCTCATCTATCGCCGCATCATGCGCTGGGCCGTGGGTGACCGCAGCGCCAAGGCGTTGACGCGCAGGAACTCCATGACCTCGCCCTACCTGTGGGTGCTGTGCATGCTGTCGGTCGCACCGGCCCTTCTGTTCTGGGATCAGTCGGCCGCGCTGGCCGCGTGCCTGGCGCTGTTCGTCGTCACCTACGTTGCGCTGTACTGGCGCATCGTGCGCTTCAAGTCGCCGCGGTGGATGCGGATTGCGCCGCGCCGCGACCGCGTGCTGGCCAAGGCGGATAATCGCCGTACATGACCGAAACCGACACGCCCACCGCTGAACCCGGGCCCGCGCCGTCCGCGCCCCTCTTCAACACCCTCCCCCTCGACCCCAAGCTGCTGCGCGCCGTGGCCGAATCCGGCTACACGGCGATGACCCCCATCCAGGCCAAGGCGATCCCCATCGTCCTCTCGGGTCGCGACGTGATGGGCGCCGCGCAGACTGGCACCGGCAAGACCGCCGCCTTCACGCTGCCGCTGCTGCAGAAGATGCTGCGGCATGAAAACGCCAGCATGTCGCCCGCGCGGCATCCGGTGCGCGCCCTCGTGCTCGCGCCCACGCGCGAACTGGCCGACCAGGTGGCCGACAACGTCAAGAAGTACGCCAAGCAGACGCAGCTGCGCTCGACGGTGGTCTTCGGCGGCATCGACATGAAGCCGCAGACGCTGGCGCTGAAGGCCGGCGTCGAGGTGCTGATCGCCACGCCGGGCCGGCTGCTGGACCACATCGAGGCCAAGAACGCAGTGCTGAACCAGGTCGAGTACGTGGTCCTCGACGAAGCCGACCGCATGCTCGACATCGGCTTCCTGCCCGACCTGCAGCGCATCCTGTCGTTCCTGCCGAAGGAGCGCCAGACGCTGCTGTTCTCGGCCACCTTCTCGCCCGAGATCAAGCGCCTGGCCAACAGCTACTTGCAGGATCCGGTGCTGGTGGAAGTGGCGCGGCCCAATGCCACCGCGTCCACCGTCGAGCAGCGCTTCTACAGCGCCACCGACGACGACAAGCGCGCCGTCATCCGCCAGCTGATCAAGCAGCGCGCGCTGACGCAGGCCATCGTCTTCGTGAACTCCAAGCTCGGCGCCGCGCGCCTGGCGCGGGCCTTCGAGCGCGACGGCCTGCGCACCCAGGCGCTGCACGGCGACAAGAGCCAGGACGAGCGCCTGAAAGCCCTGGCCGCGTTCAAGGCCGGCGAGGTCGACCTCCTCGTGGCCACCGACGTCGCGGCGCGCGGCCTGGACATCGCCGACCTGCCGGCGGTCTTCAACTTCGACGTGCCGTTCAACGCCGAGGACTACGTGCACCGCATCGGTCGCACCGGCCGCGCCGGCGCTTCGGGCCTGGCGGTCACGCTGGTGACGCGCGACGACACGCGTCTCGTGTCGGACATCGAGAAGCTGATCAAGAAGAAGATCGAGATCGAGCCGATCGAACTCGAGGACGACCGCCCGCCGCGGCGCCCGCGCTATGAGCGGCGCGATGGCGACGAGGCGCCGCGTGCCGGCAGCGGTCCCAGCTACGCCGACGCACCGCGCCGCGCCCCGTCGGCGCCGCGCGACCCGTTCTTCGACAAGCCCTACGAGCCCAGCGCCGCCGGCGAGAACCCGCCGGCCTGGGAGGCCGCCGCCAAGCCCGCCGCGGCCCCGCGCAGCGCGCTGTCACCGAACATCCGGCCCAAGCGCAAGGTGGCTTCGCTGCTCGGCGGCAACCGCTGAGCGCGGCGGCAGACCTGCCTACCGCGCCGCGGCCAGCAGGGCGAACACGGCGGGTTGCCGGTCCGGCAGCTCCTGCGGTTTCGCGCGCCAGCCGGCCACCGTGTCGCTGCGGCTGAAGCCGTCCGGCAGCGTGAGGCCGCAGCTCACCGAGACCCGCGTGTCCCCGGCCAGCGCCTGCAGCATCGAAGCCAGCAACGCCCCGTTGCGGTAGGGCGTCTCGATGAGCAGCTGGGACTGGCCGCTGCGGCGTGACAGCGCCTCCAGTTCCTTCAACCGTGCCTGGCGCGCGGCCGCGTCCTGCGGCAGGTAGCCGACGAAGGCGAAGCTCTGCCCGTTCAGCCCGCTGGCGGCCAGCGCCAGCAGCAACGAACTCGGGCCGGGCAGGGGAAGCACCGGCACGCCGGCGGCGTGGGCCGCTTCGACCAGCGCGGCGCCGGGGTCGGCCACGGCCGGCAAGCCGGCCTCGGACAGCAGGCCGAGGTCGTGGCCGTCGAGCGTCGGCTGCAGCAGGGCCTGCCAGGCCGACCGCGGCACCGCCTCGCCGCTGCCCTTGCGCGGGCGCGGCAGCTCGGCGATGGCGATGGACTGCAGCGGCAGCGCCAGCGGCGCGACGGCGGCCACGCGCTTCAGGAAGGCCCGGGCGCTGCGCGCGTCCTCGGCGGCCCAGTGGGTGAGCACGGCGGCGCGGCGGATCACGCCGTCGGGCAGCACCTCGCGCAGGTCGACGGCCTCGGCGCCCAGGTCCAGCGCGTTCGGCACCAGCACCAGCGCGCCGCTCATGCCTGGCGCAGCGGGTCGAGCCCGGCCTCGCGCAGCAGGCGGCTGGTGCGGATCAGGGGCAGGCCCATCAGGGCCGTGGGGTCGTCGCTGTCGATGGCGTCGAGCAGGGCGATGCCCAGCGTCTCGCACTTCGCGCTGCCGGCGCAGTCGTAGGGCTCCTCCAGCCGCAGGTAGCGCTCGATCTCGGCGTCGTCCAGCGTGCGGAAGCGCACCGTCACCGGCGCCAGCAGCGTCTGCTCGAAGCCCGCGCCGGCATGCACCACGGACACCGCCGTCTGGAACACCACGCGCTGCCCGCTCAGGCAGCGCAGCTGCGCGGTGGCGCGTTCGTGCGTGCCCGGCTTGCCGATCGGTTCGCCCTGCAGGTCGGCCACCTGGTCGGAGCCGATCACCACGGCGTCGGGCCGCTGCGCCGCCACCGCGCGTGCCTTCGCCAGGGCCAGCCGCAAGGCCAGCGCGGCAGGCGTTTCGCCGGGCAGCGGCGTTTCGTCCACCTGCGGTGCCACCACCTCGAACGGGAGGCGCAGGCGCTGCAGCAGTTCGCGGCGGTAGCGCGAGGTCGAAGCCAGGATCAACGGCGGTGCAGTCATGGGCATCATTGTCGGCGCAGCCGCTCGCTACACTGCCGCGCATGTTCACCTTGTATGGATCCACGGGCTCGGGTTCCGCCGCCGTGGAGGGCGCGCTGCTGCTGTGCGGCGCGCCGTTCCGAACCGTCCGCGCCTCGAGCTGGGAGGCCGATTCCGACCAGGCCGCGCTGTTGAAGGTCAACCCGCTGGGGCAGATCCCGACGCTGCAGCTGCCCGACGGCAGCGTGCTCACGGAAAGCGCGGCGATCCTGATCCATCTCGGCCTCGAGTTCCCTGCGTCGGGCCTGCTGCCCGCGGATGCGGCGGCGCGCGCGCAGGCCATCCGCGGCCTGGTCTACATCGCGGCCAACTGCTACGCCGCGATCAGCGTGATCGACTTCCCCGAGCGTTTCAGCGCAGGTGGCGACGAGGCGATGCACAAGGCCATCCGCGTCGGAACGCGGCAGTGGCTGCACCGGTGCTGGAGCGTCTTCGCCGACCAGTTCGACGCCGGCGGCGCGCCGTTCTTCGGCGGCGTGAAGCCGGGCGCGCTGGACCTGCTGGCCACCGTGGTCTCGCGCTGGGCGGGCACGCGTGCGCACCTGCGCGAGAACCGTCCGGCCCTGCTGGCGCTGGTGGAGCGCACGCAGGCCCAACCGGCGCTGGCCGAACTCTTCGCGCGGCATTGGCCGAAGGCGGCGTGACGATGAAGGACCGTGCCACACCCGACCCGGTTGCGCTGGACATTCCCGCGCTGTGCCGCCACGGCGCTGCGCTGGCGGGCGAACGTCCGCTGGCGCAGCTGGAACGGCTGGCCCAGGCCCTGGCGGCGCCCACCGATGCAGCGGTGGCATGGTCGGCGAGCGCCAGCCTGCGCCCGGTGACCGGCGGCGAGCCCGAGATGTGGCTGTCGTTGCAGGCGCGGGCCGAGGTGCCGCTGCAGTGCCAGCGCTGCCTGCAGACGCTGACCGAGACGCTGCAGGTGGACCGCCGCTTCCGCTTCGTGCGCGGCGAGGAAGAGGCGGCCGAGCTGGACGAGGAGTCCGAGGACGACGTGCTGGCCCTGCCGCCCCGGCTGGACCTGGTGGCGCTGCTGGAGGACGAACTCATCCTGGCGCTGCCGATCGTGCCGCGCCACGAGGTCTGCCCCCAGCCGCTGCCGCAGCCGCTGGACGAATCCCCCGCGGAAGAGGCGGCCCCGCATCCGTTTGCCGCCCTGGCCGCGCTGCGCGGGCGGAGCGGCGGATCGGCCTGACGGCGTGAATCCGTCGCGCCGGGCGGCCCCTGGCCTGATATACTGATGGGCTTTGCGAGAAGCGGGTTGTCGCCGCCGTTCACTTCAGGACGGATTGGCTCGACGGGATCACCACGCCGCACACTCGCCGATCCCAGGAGAACCCCATGGCCGTTCAGCAGAACAAGAAGTCGCCGTCGAAGCGCGGCATGCACCGCTCGCACAACGCGGTTGCCGCCCCCGGCATCGCGGTGGAGCCCACCACCGGCGAAACGCACCTGCGTCACCACATCAGCCCGACCGGCTTCTACCGCGGCCGCAAGGTCCTGAAGACCAAGGCCGACGCCTGACGTCCGTTGCCGGCCGGCACCGCTTGCCGGCCACCGTCCGTTTTCCCTGCCGTGTCGCCTGACGCAGCATTCGCCCCCCTGTCGACGGTGCGCATCGCCGTCGACTGCATGGGTGGCGACCATGGCGCCGCCGTCACCCTGCCGGCGTGTCGCGCCTTCCTGGACAAGCACCCGCAGGCCGAGCTGATCCTGGTCGGCACGGCCGACGCCCTGCAGGCCGCGGCCGGCCTGCCGCGCTGCCGCACCGTCGTCGCCACCGAGGTGGTGACGATGGACGACGCGGTCGAGGTGGCGCTGCGCAAGAAGCGCGACTCGTCGATGCGGGTCGCGATCAGCCAGCTGAAAGAAGGCGAGAACGCCGCCCACGCCTGCGTCTCGGCCGGCAACACCGGCGCGCTGATGGCCGTGGCGCGCTACCTGCTGAAGACCCTCGACGGCATCGATCGCCCGGCCATCGCCACCGTGATGCCGAACCGGCGCGACGCCTACACCACGGTGCTGGACCTGGGCGCCAACGTCGACTGCACGCCCGAACACCTGCTGCAGTTCGCCGTGATGGGCAGCGCGCTGGTGGCTGCGGTGGACGGCAAGGCCGAGCCCACCGTGGGCCTGCTCAACATCGGCGAAGAAGCCATCAAGGGCAGCGACACCATCAAGCGCGCCGGCGAGCTGCTGCGCGCGGCCGGGGAGGCCGGTGCGATCCGCTTCCACGGCAACGTCGAGGGCAACGACATCTTCAAGGGCACCGTGGACATCGTCGTCTGCGACGGGTTCGTCGGCAACGTGCTGCTGAAGACCAGCGAAGGCCTGGCCTCGATGCTTTCTGACTTCATCAAGCAGGAATTCACCCGCAACGCGCTCACCAAGCTGGCCGCGCTGGTGGCGATGCCGGTGCTGCAGCACTTCAAGCACCGCGTGGATCCGCGGCGCTACAACGGCGCCGCGCTGCTGGGCCTGCGCGGCCTGGTGTTCAAGAGCCACGGCTCGGCCGACGCCTTCGCCTTCGAGATGGCGCTGGCGCGCGCGTATGATGCCGCGCGCAACCGGCTGCTGGACCGCGTGCACGACCGCATCGGCGACACCTTGAAGGTTCAGCTGGCGGCGCTGCCGGCGGGCGATGCGGTCTGAACCCACCGCTGCATGAACCTCCAACAGGCTCCGCGCTACGCGCGCATCTCGGGCACCGGCAGCTACCTGCCGCCTCGGCGACTCAGCAACGAGGACATGGCGAAGATGCTCGCCGCGCGCGGCATCGAGACCAGCGACGCCTGGATCGTCGAGCGCACCGGCATCCGCGCCCGCCATTTCGCCGATGAAGGCGTCAACGCGAGCGACCTCGCGCTGCACGCGGCGCGCGCCGCGCTGGGCAGCGCCGGCCGCACGGCCGACGATCTCGACCTGATCATCGTCGCCACGTCCACGCCGGACATGGTGTTCCCGTCCACCGCCTGCATCCTGCAGAACAAGCTGGGCGCCAACGGCTGCGCGGCCTTCGACCTGCAGGCCGTGTGCTCGGGATTCGTCTACGCGCTGTCGGTGGCCGATTCGATGATCCGCGCCGGCGCCGCGCGCTGCGCGCTGGTGATCGGCGCCGAAGTGTTCTCGCGCATCCTCGACTTCAACGACCGCACCACCTGCGTGCTGTTCGGCGACGGTGCCGGCGCGGTGGTGCTGGAGGCCAGCGCCGAGCCCGGCATCCTGGCGAGCGACCTGCACGCCGACGGCAAGCACGTCGGCATCCTGTGCACGCCGGGCACGGTGTCGGGGGGCCACGTGCTGGGCGATCCGCTGCTGAAGATGGACGGCCCCGCCGTGTTCAAGCTCGCCGTCGGCGTGCTGGAAAGCGCGGCGCGCAACGTGCTCGAAGCGGCCGGCCGCACCGAGGCCGACCTGGACTGGCTGATCCCGCACCAGGCCAACATCCGCATCATGCAGGGCACGGCGAAGAAGCTGAAGCTGCCGCTGGACAAGCTCGTGGCCACCGTCGACGAACACGGCAACACGTCGGCCGCGTCGGTGCCGCTGGCGCTGGACACCGCCGTGCGCAGCGGCCGCGTCAAGCGCGGCGACACCGTGATGCTGGAAGGCGTCGGCGGTGGTTTCACCTGGGGTGCGGTGCTGCTCGACTTCTGAGCCACCTTCTTTCGTTCGAAGAGTTCGCCATGCCTGCATTTGCATTCGTGTTCCCGGGCCAGGGCTCGCAGTCCGTCGGCATGCTCGACGCCTGGGGTGACCATCCGGCCGTGAAGCGCACGCTGGCCGAGGCCTCGGAAGCGCTCGGCGAGGACATCGCCCAGCTGATCCACGCCGGGCCGAAGGAAGCGCTGGAGCTCACCACCAACACCCAGCCGGTGATGCTGACCGCGGCCATGGCCTGCTACAACGCCTGGCGCGCCGAAGGCGGTGCCGAGCCGGCGGCCGTGGCCGGGCATTCGCTGGGCGAGTACAGCGCGCTGGTGGCGGCTGGTGCGCTCACGCTGGCGGACGCGCTGCCGCTGGTGCGCTTCCGCGCGCAGGCGATGCAGCAGGCCGTGCCGGTGGGCACCGGCGCGATGGCCGCGATCCTCGGCCTGGACGCCGCGGTGGTGCGCGATGGCTGCGCGGCTGCGGCGGCCGAAAGCGGCCAGGCGGTGGAGCCGGCCAACTTCAACGACCCGAAGCAGACGGTGATCGCCGGCACCAAGGCCGGCGTCGACCTGGCCTGCGAGAAGCTCAAGGCCGCGGGCGCCAAGCGCGCGCTGCTGCTGCCGGTGTCGGCGCCGTTCCACTCGTCGCTGATGAAGCCCGCGGCCGAAGCGCTGCGCGAGAAGCTCGCCGGCGTGAAGCTGCAGCCGCCGCGCATCCCGGTGGTCAACAACATCGACGTCGCGGTGCAAGGCGATCCGGCGGCCATCCGCGATGCCCTCTACCGCCAGGCCTTCGGGCCGGTGCGCTGGGTCGAGGTGACGCAGGCCTTGAAGGCGCGCGGCCTCGTGCACATCGTCGAGTGCGGTCCCGGCAAGGTGCTGGCGGGCCTGGTGAAGCGGGTCGACGGCGAGCTGCAGACCACGACCATCCTCGACCCCGCGAGCCTGAAGGCGGCGCAGGAGATGCTGGCATGAGCGGCGACGCGCAAGTCGCGCTGGTCACCGGCGCGTCGCGGGGCATCGGGCGTGCGATCGCCACCGCGCTGGCCGCAGCCGGCTACCGCGTCACCGGCACCGCCACCACCGAGGCCGGCGCGGCATCGATCGGCGAAGCGCTGGCGCCGCAGGGCGGCGAAGGCATCGTGCTTGACGTCACCGATGCCGCCGCGCTCGACGCCGCGGTCGACCGGCTGGTGAAGACCCGCGGCGGCCTGCACGTGCTGGTGAACAACGCCGGCATCACGCGCGACACGCTGTCGATGCGCATGAACGACGCCGATTGGGACGCCGTGCTCGACACCAACCTCAAGGCCGTGTTCCGCGCCTGCCGCGCCGCCACGCGGCCGATGATGAAGCAGCGCTACGGCCGCATCGTCAACATCACCTCGGTCGTGGGCGCGATCGGCAACGCCGGCCAGGCCAACTACGCGGCCGCGAAGGCCGGTGTCGCAGGCCTCACGCGTTCGCTGGCGCGCGAGCTGGGCGCCCGCAACATCACGGTCAACTGCGTGGCCCCGGGCTTCATCGCCACCGACATGACGCACGGCCTGCCCGACGCGGTGAAGACCTCGCTGCTGGCGCAGATCCCGCTCGGCCGCCTGGGCGCCGCCGAAGAAGTGGCACATGCCGTGGCCTTCCTCGCCAGCCGCGAGGCGGCCTACGTCACCGGCACCGAACTGCACGTCAACGGCGGCATGCACATGGCCTGAACAGGCCGCCGCCACAGGGAAATCCCGCCAACCCCGCGCCGGTAGAATCGCCGGCTGTTTGAACCGACCCCACTCCCGGAGGAGTCATGAGCGATATCGAAGCCCGAGTCAAGAAGATCATTGCCGAACAACTCGGTGTGCCTGAGTCCGACGTCACCAACGAGAAGGCCTTCGTGGCCGACCTCGGCGCCGATTCGCTGGACACCGTGGAGCTGGTGATGGCGCTCGAGGACGAGTTCGGCATCGAGATCCCCGACGAAGAGGCCGAGAAGATCACCACCGTGCAGCTGGCCATCGACTACGCCAGCAGCCACCAGAAGGGCTGAGCCCCCGTGTCGCGCCGGCGTGTCGTCGTCACCGGCCTCGGGCTCGTCAGCCCGGTCGGCAACAGCGTGGCCGACGGTTGGGCCAACCTGGTGGCCGGCCGCACCGGCATCGACCTGATCACCAAGTTCGACGCGTCGGCCTTCGCCTGCCGTTTCGCGGGCGAGGTCAAGGGCTTCAAGATCGAGGATTACATCCCGGCCAAGGAAGCTCGCCACATGGACACGTTCATCCATTACGGATTGGCGGCGTCCATGCAGGCCGTGAAGGACGCCGGCCTGCCCACCGGCGACGCGCTGACCGAAGAGACCGCCGAGCGCATCGGCTGCCTCGTGGGCTCGGGCATCGGCGGCCTGCCGATGATCGAAGCCACCGACGGTGATTACCGCGAGCGCGGCCCGCGCCGCATCTCGCCGTTCTTCGTGCCCGCCTCGATCATCAACATGATCTCGGGCCACGTGTCGATCCAGTACGGCTTCACCGGGCCGAACATGGCGATCGTCACCGCCTGCACGACCGGCCTGCACTGCATCGGCGAGGCCGGCCGGCTCATCGAGTACGGCGATGCCGACGTGATGATCGCCGGCGGTGCCGAGAGCACGGTCTCGCCGCTGGGCGTGGGTGGCTTCGCGGCCGCACGCGCCCTGTCCACGCGCAACGACGATCCGAAGACGGCCTCGCGCCCCTGGGACAAGGACCGCGACGGCTTCGTGCTCGGCGAAGGTGCCGGCGTGCTGGTGCTCGAGGAATACGAACACGCTAAGCGCCGCGGCGCGAAGATCTATGCGGAGCTGGCCGGCTTCGGCATGGGCGCCGACGCCTTCCACATGACCGCACCCAACGTCGACGGCCCCAAGCGCAGCATGAAGGCGGCGCTGCGCAACGCGGGCGTCAACGCCGGCGAGGTGCAGTACCTCAACGCGCACGGCACCAGCACGCCGCTGGGCGACGTCAACGAGACCAACGCGATCAAGCTCGCGTTCGGCGACGCTGCGAGGCAGCTGGTCGTCAACTCGACGAAGTCGATGACCGGCCACCTGCTGGGTGGCGCGGGCGGCATCGAGTCGGTCTTCACCGTGCTGGCCGTGCACCACCAGGTTTCGCCGCCGACGATCAACATCTTCAACCAGGATCCCGAGTGCGACCTGGACTACTGCGCCAACGAGGCGCGGCAGGTGAAGATCGACGTCGCCGTGAAGAACAACTTCGGCTTCGGCGGCACCAACGGCACGCTGGTCTTCCGGCGCGCCTGACCGGGAGTTCCCGCCTTGCGGCCGGCACCTGCGGTGGCGGTGCGCTGTGGGGGCGCGGCCCAGTGGCGCGCCCTGCAGGCGCTGCTGCACGCGCTCGCGGCGGCCAGCCTGGCTGCCTTCGTCCTGCTGCACCTCGAACAGCCGGCGTGGCCGGCGCTGGTGGTGGCTCTCGTCGCGGCCGGCGCAGCCTGGCACCTGCTGCAGGAGGCCCCGCGCGAACTGCGCTGGGACGGGCAGGTCTGGTCGCTCGACGCCGCGCCGGGGCAGCTCGGCGTGATGATCGACCTGGGTCCGGCGCTGCTGCTGCGCCTGCGGCCCACGGCGCGCGGCGGCGCGCGCTGGCTGGCCGTCACCCGGCGGGAAGCCGGGGCCGCCTGGCACCCGCTGCGGGCCGCGTTATATTCGCGCCCTCCTGAAACCTCCACCCCCCGCGTCCGCCCGTCGGAGCGGCCAGCAGCCGACTGATGTCCGACGCGGATGCCGATGCCGTGCTCGTCGAACGCGTCAAGCGTGGCGACGTGCGGGCCTTCGAGATGCTGGTGGTCAAGTACCAGCGCCGGATCGAGCGGCTGATCGGCCGCATGGTGCGCGATGTCGACCTGGTGCAGGACATCGCCCAGGAAAGCTTCATCCGCGCCTACCGCGCGCTGCCGCAGTTCCGCGGCGAAAGTGCGTTCTACACCTGGCTCTACCGCATCGCCGTCAACACCGCCAAGAAGGCGCTGATGGACCTGAAGCGCGACCCGCTGGTGCTGGACGCGTCGCGCAGCAACGGCGACGAGAACGAGGAAACTTCACGCGCCGAGAATGAACTAAGCGACGGCGAGACACCCGAAGCGTTGCTCGCCAGCAAGGAGATCGCCTCGGCCGTGAACGCGGCCATCGAGGCGCTGTCGGAAGACCTTCGCCAGGCCATCACCTTGCGCGAGATCGAAGGCCTGAGCTACGAAGAGATCGCCGACGTCATGAACTGCCCCATCGGCACCGTGCGCTCCCGCATCTTCCGCGCCCGCGAGGCGATCGCCGCCCGGCTGCGCCCGCTGCTGGACACGCGCGACGGCGAGCGATGGTGACGACAACGACGGAACCCCAGGCCCCGATCCGGATCACTTCTTTCTCCGAGCACACTGCATGAACCCGAAACCCCTGCCGAGCGCAACCCAAGACGACGAGCACGCCCACGCGTGGCTTTCCGCTCTGGTCGATGGCGAGGACGGCGACGCCGAGCGCGCCTGCGGCCGCTGGCGCGACGACGCCGAGCTGCGCCGCAACTGGCACGCCTACCAGCTGATCGGCGACGTGATGCGCTCGGACGACCTCGCGTCGCCCGCCGGCCGCGACGCCGCTTTCCTGGCCGGCATCCGCGAGCGCCTGGCGGCCGAGCCGGTGGTGCTGGCACCGCTGCCGGCGCGGCGCCGTCGCCAGCCCTGGGTGCTGCCGATGGCGGCGGCGGCCGGCTTCGTGGTCGTGGCCGGCGTGCTGGTGGTGGCCCGCATGAACCCCGCAGCGCCGCCCGCCGGCGAGCAGGTCGCGCGCGACACCGCGGCGCCGGTTGCCGAGGTGCAGCCCGTGATGCTGTACGACCCCGCGGTGCAGGAATACGTCCGGGCCCACCGTTCGGTGGGCGGCACGCTGGTCATGTCGCCGGTGGGCGGTGGCCTGCGGCGCGTGGATCTGAGCGCACCGGCCGTTCCCGCCCGCTGATGGAAGCCCGCGTCCTGCGGTGGCTGCCGCTGTTCGCCCTGATGGGCTGCCTGCTGCCGTCGGCAGCGGGCGCGGCCTCCGATCCGCTCGTGCCCGACGATGCCCGTGGCTGGCTCACGCGGATGAGCGCGGCGGCCCAGTCCGGCAGCTACCGCGGCACACTGGTGCTGCGCATCGGCGAGAAGATCTCGAGCTCGCGTGTCGTCCACGTCGTCAACGGCGTGGACACCTACGAGCTGCTGGAGGCGCTGGACGGTGACCAGCAACGCGTGCTGCGCTTCAACGACCTGGTGCATACGCTGCGCCCGACCTCCAGGCAGGTGCTGGTCGAGAGGCGCGAACTGCTGGGCGCCTCGGTCACCACGCCGCAGGCCGTCGACCCGCGCGCGCTGGAGCAGTACGAGTTCAAGCGCGAGGGCGCCGAACGGCTGGCTGGGCGTCGCGCCGCGGTCTTCCTGCTGGAGCCGCGCGATCCGCTGCGTTTCGCCCAGCGCCTGTGGGCCGACGAGCAGAGCGGTCTGACGCTGCGGGCCGACGTGATGGACGTGCCCCCGGCGGGTGGTGGCGCGCGCCCGACGCTGGAGTCGACGCAGTTCACCGATGTCTCGTTCGACGCCAAGGCCACACCCGAGCTGGTGGCCGAGCTGCGCAACCCGCCGTTCCCCGAAGGCTACCGGGTGGTGCGGCCGCAGCTGCAGCGCACCACGCTCGAGACCGAGGGATTCGAACTCAAGCGGCGCGTGCCGGGCTTCTGGCTGGCCGGTTGCGTGCGGCGCGGTCTGGAGGCGTCGGTCGAGTCGCCGGTGCTGCAGGCCGTGTTCACCGATGGGCTGACGCACGTCTCGCTGTTCATCGAGCCCTACAAGGCGCTGCGCCACGGCGCCGAGCTGCAGGGGCGCATGGGCGCCGCCGGCACGCTGATGCAGCGGCGCGGCAACCTGTGGGTCACCGTGGTCGGCGACGTGCCGTCGGCGACGTTGAAGCTGTTCGCAGAGGCGGTGGCGCGCAAGGCTCCCTGAGCGCGCGCTGCAGCGCTTCGTTTCCCTTCCCGCATGAGAGAGCAAGCACCATGAACATCGTTCGTTCCTGGGTCGGCCCGCTGGCGCTGTGCCTGGTGGCCGCAGGATTCGGCGGCGCGTTGCTGCATTCGCAGCCGAGCCACGCGCAGGGCACCGCGGTTCCCACCGTGCAACTGCCCGATTTCAGCGAGCTCGTGGACCGCGTGGGGCCTTCGGTGGTCAACATCCGCACCACCGAGCGCCGCTCCAGCGCGGGCAATGCCGAGATCGATCCGAGCATGGAGGAGTTCTTCCGCCGCTTCGGCATCCCGATCCCCAACCGGCCCGACCGCCGCAACGGCCCGCGTGATAACGACGAGCCGCAGCAGCGTGGCGTCGGCTCGGGTTTCGTGCTCAGCGCCGACGGCTTCATCATGACCAACGCACACGTCGTGGAGGGTGCCGACGAGGTCATCGTCACGCTCACCGACAAGCGCGAGCTGAAGGCCCGCATCGTCGGCAGCGACAAGCGGTCGGACGTCGCGGTGGTGAAGATCGAGGCCAGCGGCCTGTCGCCGGTGAAGATCGGCGACGTGAGCCGGCTCAAGGTCGGTGAATGGGTGATGGCCATCGGGTCGCCCTTCGGCCTGGACAACACCGTCACCGCGGGCATCGTCAGCGCCAAGCAGCGCGACACCGGCGATCTGTTGCCGCTGATCCAGACCGACGTCGCGATCAACCCCGGCAACAGCGGCGGGCCGCTGCTGAACCTGCGCGGGGAAGTCGTCGGCATCAACTCGCAGATCTACAGCCGCTCGGGCGGTTTCATGGGCATCAGCTTCGCGATCCCGATCGACGAGGCGCAGCGCGTGGCCGACCAGCTGCGTGCCAACGGCCGCGTGATCCGCGGCCGCATCGGCGTGGAGATCGGGCCGGTGAACAAGGACGTGGCCGAGTCGATCGGGCTGGGCGCCGCGCGCGGCGCGTCGGTGGTGCGTGTCGAGAAGGACGGCCCGGCCGACAAGGCCGGCATCGAGGCGGGCGACGTGATCACGAAGGTCGATGGCAAGACCGTCGAACGCTCGGGTGACCTGCCGCGACTCATCGGCAACATCAAGCCCGGCACGCGCAGTTCGCTGCAGGTGTTCCGGCGCGGCGCGAACAAGGACATCGCGGTGGTGGTGGGCGAGTTCGAAGCCGACCGGCCCGCGCGGCGTGCGTCGAACGATCCGAGCCCCGCGCCGCAGGCCGCGAAGACGGCGCTGGGTCTGACGGTCTCGGACCTGAGCGATGCGCAGAAGAAGGAACTGCGCGTGCGCGGCGGCGTGAAGGTGGATGCGGTCGAGGGCGCCGCCGAGCGCGCCGGCATGCGCGAGGGCGATGTCATCCTCTCGATCGACAACGCCGAGGTGGGCGACACGAAGCAGTTCGCCGCGGTGGCCGGTAAGGCCGACCGGTCGAAGGCGATCAGCGTGCTGGTGCGCCGTGGGGACTGGACGAACTACGTGATCATCCGGCCGGCGCGATAGGGCCCCGCCAGACGGGCCCGGGCAGCCGACAAGTTGACTGCCCGACTGGGTCTTTCCGTATTGTGAAACGATGGGCGGGGCCGGAATTGGCATGTTTCCTGCCCTCCGGGCGCCGTTTGGAAGCATCAAGTTAGTGACTTGTCACTTCAATTCGGGTGCTTCAGGGATTAGCGGCGCCGGCGTCTAGAATGACGGCAGCGGGTGCCGCCTTTCCGCCGGCCGGCAGCATCCCGGCGCCACAAGTGAGGTCGACCGAGTTCATCCACAGCGTTCGACCCAGCCTGTGGATGGTCTGTGGATAAAGTTGTCCTGTCTGATCGCTGCAACGGCCGGAAATCAAGCAATGACGCGGGTTCCCGGCCGGTCGTTTTGGCTACAATGAATGCCCAACAAGCAGTTGCCAAACGTTCTGTTGGAAGGCGCGTCATCCACTTGGACGCGCCTTTTTTTTAACCTCGTCTCGATTGAGCGGCGCGCCGCGCCCGCACATCGCCACGCGATGTGAGCTTGGCACCTGAGGTGGTCTTCACCACCTTCCACGGCAGCACAAGCCACGCACATGAAGCACATCCGAAACTTCTCGATCATTGCCCACATCGACCACGGCAAGAGCACGCTGGCCGATCGCATCATCCAGCGCTGCGGCGGACTGAGTGAGCGCGAGATGGAAGAGCAGGTGCTCGACTCGATGGACATCGAGCGCGAGCGCGGCATCACGATCAAGGCGCAGACCGCGGCGCTCGAGTACACCGCGCGCGACGGCAAGACCTACCAGCTCAACCTGATCGACACGCCGGGCCACGTCGACTTCTCCTACGAAGTGAGCCGCTCGCTCTCGGCCTGCGAAGGCGCCCTGCTGGTGGTGGACGCGAGCCAGGGCGTCGAGGCACAGACGGTGGCCAACTGCTACACGGCGCTGGAGCTCGGCGTCGAGGTGGTGCCGGTGCTGAACAAGATGGACCTGCCGCAGGCCGACCCCGAAACCGCGAAGGCCGAGATCGAGGACGTGATCGGCATCGACGCGAGCCAGGCGATCCCGTGTTCCGCCAAGACCGGCATGGGCCTGGACGAGATCATCGAGGCGGTGATCGCGCGCATGCCGCCGCCGCGCGGCAACCCCGACGGCTCGCCGCGGGCGATGATCATCGACAGCTGGTTCGACAACTACGTCGGCGTCGTGATGCTGGTGCGCGTGGTCGACGGCTCGCTGAGCAAGGGCGAACGCATCCGCCTGATGGCGACCAACGCGGTCTACGGCATCGAGCAGATGGGCGTGTTCACGCCCAAGAGCGTGGCGCGCGAGACCTTGAATGCCGGCGAGGTGGGCTTCGTGATCTGCGGCATCAAGGAGCTGCAGGCCGCGAAGGTGGGCGACACCATCACGCTCGAGAAGAAGCTGCCGAACAACGCCGGCCCGGCGACCGAGCCCCTGCCCGGCTTCAAGGAGATCAAGCCGCAGGTCTTCGCCGGCCTGTATCCCACCGAGGCCAGCGAATACGACCAGCTGCGCGACGCGCTGGAGAAGCTGAAGCTCAACGACAGCAGCCTGCGCTACGAACCCGAGGTCAGCCAGGCCCTGGGCTTCGGCTTCCGCTGCGGCTTCCTGGGCCTGCTGCACATGGAGATCGTGCAGGAGCGGCTGGAGCGCGAGTTCGACCAGGACCTCGTCACCACCGCGCCCAGCGTGGTCTACGAGGTGGAGCTGGGCGACGGCACCGTGATCCCGGTGGAGAACCCGAGCCGCATGCCCGACCAGGGCCGCATCCGCGAGATCCGCGAGCCGATCGTCACCGTGCACCTGTACATGCCGCAGGACAGCGTGGGCCCGGTGATGACGCTGTGCAACCAGAAGCGCGGCGTGCAGATGAACATGGCCTACCACGGCAAGCAGGTGCTGCTGACCTACGAGCTGCCGCTGGCCGAGATCGTGCTGGACTTCTTCGACAAGCTCAAGAGCGTGAGCCGCGGCTACGCCAGCATGGACTACGAGTTCAAGGAGTACCGCGCCGCCGACGTCGTGAAGGTCGACATCATGATCAACGGCGACCGGGTCGACCCGCTGGCGATGATCGTGCACCGCAGCCAGAGCCAGTACCGCGGCCGCGCCGTGGTGGCCAAGATGCGCACGCTGATCCCGCGCCAGATGTACGACGTGGCGATCCAGGCTTCGATCGGCGCCAACATCATCGCGCGCGAGGACGTGAAGGCCCTGCGCAAGAACGTGCTGGCAAAATGCTACGGCGGCGACATCACGCGCAAGAAGAAGTTGCTCGAGAAGCAGAAGGCGGGCAAGAAGCGCATGAAGCAGATCGGCGCCGTGGAAGTGCCGCAGGAAGCCTTCCTCGCCATCCTCCAAGTGGACGACTGATGACCCCGATGAACGTTGTAACGGCCGCCCTGTACGGCGCGCTGGTGGTCTACCTCGGCGGCTGGTTCCTCGGTCACTGGACGGGCAACTTCTCGCTGCTGCTGTTCCTGCTGACCGTGGTGACGCTGGCGTTCTGGATCGCCGAGCGCCTGGTCTTCAAGCCGCGGCGCGAGGCCGAGGCCAGGAAGCTGGAGGAGCAGGATGCCCTGCGCCGCGCCGAACTGGCCAAGATGGGCATCGAGCGTGTCGACGGCGACATCGCCGAGGCCAAGGCCCGGCTGCTGATGCAGCCCTGGTGGCTGGACTGGACCGCCGGCCTGTTCCCGGTGATCCTGATCGTCTTCCTGCTGCGCTCGTTCCTGTTCGAGCCCTTCAAGATCCCGTCCGGTTCGATGGTGCCCACGCTGCTGGTGGGCGACCTGATCCTGGTGAACAAGTTCCACTACGGCATCCGGCTGCCGGTGCTGAACAAGAAGATCATCGACAACCACCCGGTCCAGCGCGGCGACGTGATGGTGTTTCGCTACCCGCTGGACACGCGGCTCGACTACATCAAGCGCGTGGTGGGCCTGCCCGGCGACGAGGTGGCCTACATCAACCAGAAGCTCACGGTGAACGGCCAGCCGATCGCCGAAGCCTCGCTCGGCGAGCACTACGACGACGACAGCTTCAGCTACGCGCCGATGTTCAGCGAGAAGCTGGGCGAGGTGGAGCACAAGATCCGCGTCGACCCGCGTCGCAACCCGCTGTTCCGGCCCAAGACCAACTTCCCGTTCTTCGAGAACTGCCGTTACAGCCCCGAGGGCGTCACCTGCAAGGTGCCGGCCGGGCACTATTTCATGATGGGTGACAACCGCGACAATTCGGAAGACTCGCGGTTCTGGGGCTTCGTGCCGGACGAGAATATCGTCGGCAAGGCATTCTTCGTCTGGATGAACTTCGGCAACCTCTCGCGCATCGGCTCCTTCCGCTGAGGGCGCGCCGGCCGCCGATCACAACAGGAGATACACGCAGCCATGAAGGCCCTGGTCGCCCCCCGCGCAGTCCGGCGTTCCACGCAGCGCGGCGTCACGCTGTTCGGCCTGTTGTTCTGGGCGATGCTGATCGGCATCCTGGCCTACATCGCCATCCGCGTGTTCCCGACGGTCAACGAGTACCTCACGATCCAGCGCGCCGTCGACACCATCGCGCGTTCCCAGCCCTCCACCGTGGCCGAGGTGCGCATCGCGTTCGACAAGACGCGCGACATCGAGTATTCGATCTCCTCGATCACCGGCAAGGACCTGTCGGTGACCAAGGAGAACGACAAGGTGGTGATCGGCTACGCCTATGACAAGCTGGTCCCGATCTACGGCCCCGTGTACCTGCTGATCAAGTACGAGGGGCGATCCCACTAGCCCATGCCGGACGGCCGCACCCCGGGTTCCTCGGCGTTGCAGGCACTGCAGCAGCGCCTGGGCCATCCGTTCGCGCAGCCCGAGCTGCTGCGCCGCGCGCTGACCCATCGCAGCTTCAGCGCCGACCACAACGAGCGGCTCGAATTCCTGGGCGACGCGGTGCTGAGCCTGGCCGTCTCGGGCCTGCTCTACGACCGCCACGCCGGCAGCGACGAGGGCGACCTCACGCGCGTGCGGGCGCACCTGGTGCGCGAGGACAGCCTGCACCGCGTGGCGCTGTCGCTCGGGTTGCCGGATGTGCTGCGCCTGTCGGACGGCGAGATGCGTGGCGGCGGGGCACAGCGCCCGTCGATCCTGGCCGACGCGCTGGAAGCCATCATCGGCGCGGTGCACGTGGACGGCGGATTCGAGGCCGCGCGTGCGCTGGTGCAGCGCCTGTTCGGCGAGGTGATCCAGGCCACCGAGGCCGACAGCTGGAGCAAGGACGCCAAGACCGAGCTGCAGGAGTGGCTGCAGGCGCGGCGCGTGCCGGTGCCGGCCTACCGCATCACCGCCACGCGCGGCCAGGCCCATGCGCAGACCTTCGAGGTCGAGTGCGCGGTGGCCGCGCTCGGCCTGGCCGAACGCGGGGAAGGCCGCTCCCGCCGCACCGCGGAGCAGGAGGCCGCGCGGCGCATGCTGGATGCCCTGAAGGCCAGCGACAAGCCCGGCGGCCCGCTGCGCTCATGAACGAGGACGCTGCCCCGCCCGCCCAGCGCTGCGGCCTGGTGGCGATCGTCGGCCGCCCCAACGTCGGCAAGAGCACGCTGCTGAACGCGCTGGTGGGCCAGAAGATCAGCATCACCTCGAACAAGGCGCAGACCACGCGGCACCGCATCACCGGCATCCGCACCGAGGGCGTGGCGCAGTTCGTCTTCGTCGACACGCCCGGCTTCCAGATGAAGCACGGCACGGCACTCAACCGCACGCTCAACCGCACGGTGCTGTCGTCGCTGGGTGACGTGGACGTGGTGCTGTTCGTCGTGGAAGCCGGCCGCTTCGGGCTGCCGGATGCCAAGGTGCTGGCGCTGCTGCCCGAAGGGAAACCGGCCCTGCTGGTCGCCAACAAGCTCGACGCGCTGGCGCGCCGCAACGACGTGCTGCCCTGGCTCAAGCAGATGCAGGAGCGCCACCCGTTCGCCGAGTTCGTGCCGATGTCGGCCACGCGCGAGGCCGACGTGTCGCGGCTGCTGGGCATCATCGAGCCCTACCTGCCCGAGCAGCCCTGGTTCTACGAGGAAGACGCGCTCACCGACCGCAGCGAACGCTTCATGGCCGGCGAGATGATCCGCGAGAAGCTGTTCCGCCTCACCGGCGACGAGCTGCCGTACAGCTGCACGGTGGTGATCGACAAGTTCGAGGAAGAGGGCGAGCTCAGGCGCATCGCCGGGACCATCGTCGTCGAACGCGACGCCCACAAGGGCATGGTGATCGGCGAGGGCGGCGAACGCTTGAAGCGCATCGGCAGCGAGGCGCGGCAGGAACTCGAGCGCCTGTGGGGCGGCCGCGTGTTCCTGGAGCTCTGGGTGAAGGTCCGTTCGGGCTGGGCCGACGACGAGGCGCATCTCCGCAGCTATGGCTACGAGTAGGGCCGCCAGCCCGCTCGCCGCCTATGTCCTGCACCAGTACGACTGGAGCGAAACGAGCCTGATCGTCGAGCTGTTCACCCGCGCGCAGGGCCGCGTGGTGGTGGCCGCCAAGGGCGCCAAGCGGCCCACCTCGAACTTCCGCCCGGTGCTGCTGCCCTTCCACCCGCTGCTGGTGCAGCTCGGCAAACCGCCGAAGGACGAGCAGGCCGAGGTGCTGAACCTGCGCAGCGCCGAATGGGCCGGCGGTGCCGCGTTCCTGGCGAGCTCGGCGCTGTACGCGGGCTTCTACGTCAACGAGCTGCTGCTGAAGCTGCTGCCGCGGCAGGACGCCCACCCCACGCTGTTCGACGCCTACGCCGGCACCGTCACCGCGCTGGCCGAAGGTGCGGACGAATCGCCGACGCTGCGCGCCTTCGAGCTGGTGCTGCTGCGCGAGCTGGGCTGGCTGCCCGCGCTGGACGCCGCCACGCTGACCGGCCAGACCCTGGAGGCCGGCGCACGCTACGCGCTGCAGGCCGACGCCGGCCTGCTGGCCCACGGCGACGGCCTGCCGGGCACCACCTGGTTCGCGCTCGAAGCCGCGCTGTCGCAGGCCGGCCTGGCGGCGTTGCAGACCGCGTGCGTACCGGTGGCCGGTGCGTTGCGCGTGCCGCTGCGCAACCTGCTTCACTATCATCTGGGCTCCCATCAACTGCGCACGCGCGACGTCTGGCAGGGCGTGATGCGCCTCGTGGACAGCCGATGAATCCGCTCGTGGCGCCCGATGCCGGGCATGGGCCGACGCACCTGTCGGTCAACGTCAACAAGGTGGCCCAGCTGCGCAACACGCGGCACCTGGGCATACCGAGCGTGGTGCGGGCCGCCACGTTGTGCCTGGAGGCGGGTGCGGACGGCATCACCGTGCACCCGCGCCCCGACGAGCGCCACATCCGCGCCCACGACGTTCACGACATCGCCGCCCTGATGCGCGACTGGCCGCAGGCCGAATACAACATCGAGGGCAATCCGTTCCACAACCTGATGGGCTTCATCCGCGCGGTGAAGCCGCACCAGGCCACCTTCGTGCCCGACAGCGAAGGCCAGTTCACCTCCGACCACGGCTGGGACCTGGCCGCCGACGGCGAGCGGCTGCGCCCGCTGATCGACGAGTGCCACGCCTTGGGCGTGCGGGTGAGCCTGTTCATGGACGCCGAGCCCGGCGGCATGGCACTCGCGCGCGCGGTGGGTGCCGACCGCATCGAGCTCTACACCGAGCCCTACGCCGCTGCTCACGGCACGCCGCAGCAGGCCGCGCAACTGGCGCGTTTTGCCGCCGCCGCGCAGGCCGCGCTGGTGCAGGGCCTGGGCGTGAATGCGGGGCACGACCTGAATCAGCAGAACCTCGCCGACTTCCTGCGCGCCGTGCCCGGTGTGCAGGAGGTGTCCATCGGGCACGCGCTGGTTGCCGACGCCCTGGAGGTGGGCCTGCCCGACACGGTCCGCGCCTTCCAGCGGTGCATCCGCCAGGCGTACGCCCCGTCGTGATCTACGGCATCGGCACCGACATCTGCGACATCCGCCGCATCGCGGCCACGTTCGAGCGTCGCGGCCTGCGCTTTGCCGAGCGCGTGCTGGGCGAGACCGAGCTGAAGGTCTTCCACGCCCGCCGCGCGCGCTCGCCGCAGCGCGGCATCAGCTTCCTGGCCACGCGCTTCTCGGCCAAGGAGGCCTTCTCCAAGGCCATCGGCATGGGCATGCGCATGCCCATGCACTGGCGCGGCTGCGAGATCGTCAACGAAGCCAGCGGCAAGCCGGTGCTGCGGCTCAACGGCGAGCTCGCGAGCTGGTTCCAGGCGCAGGGGCTGGTGGGGCACGTCACCGTCACCGACGAATCGGAATACGCCGTGTCCTTCGTCGTCGTCGAGAAGCCATGAACACAACGACTCACGCACCGGTGGTGCTGGACATCGCCGGCACCACGCTGGCTGCCGCCGACCGGCGCCGCCTGGAACACCCGCTGGTCGGCGGCCTGATCTTGTTCGCGCGCAACTGGGAGAACCGGCGCCAGCTCACCGAGCTGACGGCCGAAGTGAAGGCCATACGACCCGATGTGCTGATCTGCGTCGATCACGAGGGCGGGCGCGTGCAGCGCTTCCGCACCGACGGCTTCACGGCGCTGCCGTCGATGCGCGCGCTGGGCGAACTCTGGATGAAGGACGCGCTGGCCGCCACCGACGCCGCCAGCGCCCTGGGCTTCGTGCTCGCCGCCGAGTTGCGCGCCTGCGGCGTGGACCTGAGCTTCACGCCGGTGCTGGACCTCGAACACGGCCGCAGCCGCGTCATCGGCGACCGCGCCTTCCACCGCGACGCCCGCGTGGCCACGATGCTGGCCAAGAGCGTCACGCACGGCCTGCTGCGCGCCGGCATGGCGCACTGCGGCAAGCACTTCCCCGGCCACGGCTGGGCCACCGCCGACAGCCACGTCGCGGTGCCCGTCGACACGCGCAGCCTGAAGGCCTTGCGGGCCGACGACCTGCGACCGTACGAGTGGCTGTCCAGCACGCTGACGGCGGTGATGCCGGCCCACGTGATCTACACGAAGGTGGACCGCCGCCCCGCCGGCTTCTCCGACCGCTGGCTGAAGGACATCCTGCGCGGCGAGCTCGGCTTCACCGGCGCGGTGTTCAGCGACGACCTCAGCATGGAAGGCGCGCGCCACCTCGAGGGCGGCACGCTGAGCTACGCCGAGGCGGGCGCCCTGGCGCTGGCCGCCGGCTGTGACCTGGTGCTGCTGTGCAACCAGAGCGTGGTCGACGGCGGCCGGGCGGTGGACGAGCTGCTCGACGGCCTGCGGCGCTCGGCCGACGAAGGCCGCTGGCAGCCCGACCCCGACAGCGAGCAGCGCCGCCAGGCGCTGCTGCCGCAGGCCGTGCCGCTGGGCTGGGACGACCTGATGCACGACCCGGTGTACCAGCGGGCGCTCGAGCGGCTGCCCTGACGGGCCGCGCCGGCGCCGCGGTGCCAGCGTCTCAGACGATGCTGCTCTCGCGCACCACCAGCTCGGTCGGCAGCAGGATCGGCGGGTTGGTGTGCCCGGACACGGCGTGCAGCAGCGCACCGACCATCGCCGCGCCGGCGCGCTCGATCGATTGCCGCACCGTCGTCAGCGACGGGTGCAGCTGGCGCGCCAGGTCGACGTCGTCGTAGCCGGCGATGCGGATATCGTGCGGCACGCGCACGCCGCGCGAGCGCAGCGCATTCAGCGTGGTCATCGCCAGCAGGTCGGAGCAGGCGAACACGGCGTCGAAGGACACGCCCCGATCGAGGAAGGCCTCGATCATGGGCCGCGCCAGATCGGCCTGGAACGGCGTCGCCAGTTCGAGCGCCGGGTCGGGTGCGAGACCGCGGGCCTGCAGCGCGGCGACGTAGCCGTCGTGCCGCCGGTCGGCCTCGGGCAGCGTGCAGTCGCCCAGGAACAGCAGGCGCCGGCAACCCTGCGCCAGCAGGTGCTCGGTCGCCAGACGGCCGCCGGCCACGTTGTCGCTGCCCACCGTGCAGTAGCGCTGGCCGGGCAGCTGCGCGCCCCACACCACCAGCGGCACGCCGCGCGCGGCCAGCGTGTTCAGCTGCTCGTGCTGGTGCCACTGGCCCACCAGCAGCACGCCGCAGGCGCGGCCGGTGTCCACGAGCTGCGCCGCCAGATCCAGCCGCTCGGCGTCCACCCGCGACAGCAGCAGGTCGTAGCCCTGTTCGGTGGCGGCGTCGGCCACCGAGCCGACCAGAGACAGGAAGAAGGGGTCGGAGACATGCTGGCGCGTCTGCCGGTCCAGCGGAATCACGAGGCCGATGGTGCGGTTCTGCCGCAGCCGCAGGTTCTGCGCGCCGACGTTGACCTGGTAGTTCAGCGAACGCGCCAGCTCGACCACGCGGGCGCGGGTCTCCTCGTTGATGAGCGGGCTGCCGGCCAGCGCGCGCGACACGGTGGACGCCGAGACCCCGGCCAGCCGCGCCACGTCGGCCATCTGCGGGCGCCGTACCGCCGGGCGTGCCCCGGCCGTGTCGGCTTCTGGTTGGGCTTCGTCAGCCCCCTTGCGGGTGACCATGGGGGCGTGCGCGGTGATTCAGTGCAAGTGCAAACCATTCTCACACGCGGGGCCGCGCCCATGCACGAGGAAGAAGGCCCCGCATCGCGGGGCCTTTTCCGGTATCAGGAGGCGTTCTGCTCGAACGGCAGCTTCAGCTGCGAGAGATCCTTGCGTGTCTCCACCAGCACCAGCGGGCCCTCGTCGGCCAGCACGTGGCGTCGCGGTTCGCGCGGCACGTGGATGGGCTTCGGCTCGGCAGCCATCGCGGCCTGCACCGCGCGGATCTTCTCCGCATCGGAGTTAACCCACTCGAGGCCGGCCTGGGTGGCCAGCGACTGCAGCGAGTCCATCGGCAGCGCATAGGGTTCCAGGCGCACGGGCTCGGCGATGCGCTTCGGGGCCGGCGCGGCCGCGGCCTCGACGACGGGCGCCGCGGCAACCGTCGCCTGCGCGGGAACCACCTCGGCCACACGGGGCTCGGCAGCGTCGCCGCTGTCCGCCCCTTCCGTCATGCCTTCTTCGCGCGCCTCGCGCGGCCGATCGCCACGGTCGCGACCACGGCCACGGCGGCGGCCGCGTTCACGCTCGCCACCTTCGCGTTCGGCCTCGGGGGCGCCTTCGCCTTCCGGCGCCGACGGAGCCGCCGCCTCGGGTGCGGCTTCGCCGGCCGGCGCTTCGGCTTCCAGGCCGTTGTCGCCCGGGCGCAGATCGTCGGCACCGCGCTCGCCACGGTCGCGGCCGCCACGGCGACGCCGGCGGCGGCCGCCCTCGCGTTCGCCGCCGTCGGCTGCGGCCGCGGACTCGGCGCCGGGCAGGCCTTCGACGAGGCCCTGCACGGGCACGCTGCCCTCTGCCGTGACCGCTTCGTCGCTGCGCGGGGCACCGTTGCGCGCGCCTTCGGGACGCGGGCCGCGGTTGCGGTCGCGTTCGCCCCGTTCGCCGCGCTCACCCCGCTCGCCGCGCGGACGGTCCTCGCGCGCCGTCGGCTGCGCACCCTCGGCGGCGGCCGCGGTCTCCGGGCGGTTGCCACGACCGCCGCGTTCGCCGCGGCCTTCGCGGCTCTCGCGGTTGTCGCGGCCCTCGCCACGACCTTCGCGTCCGTCCCGGTCGCGCCCGCCGCGTCCGCGGTCGCGGCCACCGCGCTCGCCACGCCGGCCTTCGCGCTTGTCGCCGCCCGTCGCCGCAGCGGCGGCAGGCGCCGGGGCCGCGGCAGCCACCGCCGGCGCGGCCGCCGGTGCCGGCTCGGCGCCGCCGAAGATGCGCTTGACCCAGCCGAAGAAGCCGCTGCCGGCCTGCGGCGCCGCCGGCGCGGCAACCGGCACCGGGGCAGGCGCGGGCGCCACCGCCACCGGCGCGGGCACCGGCGGGGGCGGTGGTGCCGGCGGCGCCGGCTGGTCGGGCAGCACGCCCTTGATGATCGGCTCCTGCTTGGCCTTGGCCTTCTCGCGCCGGGTGATGCCGACCTCGTCGTCCGGCTCCTCGATCATCGTGTAGCTGGCCTGCAGGCTCTCCAGCCGCGGGTCGTCGTGGCGCAGGCGCTCGAGCTTGTAGTTCGGCGTCTCCAGGTGCTTGTTCGGCACCAGCAGCACGGTGACGCGCTGCTTCAGCTCGATCTTGGTGATCTCGCTGCGCTTCTCGTTGAGCAGGAAGCTGGTCACCTCCACCGGCACCTGCACGTGCACGGCGGCGGTGTTGTCCTTCATCGACTCTTCCTGGACCATGCGCAGGATCTGCAGCGCGCTGCTCTCGGTGTCGCGGATGTGGCCGGTGCCGTTGCAGCGCGGGCAGGTGATGTGGCTGCCTTCGCTGAGCGCCGGGCGCAGCCGCTGGCGGCTCAGCTCGAGCAGGCCGAACTTGCTGATCGAGCTGAACTGCACGCGCGCGCGGTCGCTGCGCAGCGCGTCGCGCAGCCGGGTCTCGACCTCGCGCCGGTTCTTCGACTCGTCCATGTCGATGAAGTCGACGACGATCAGCCCGCCCAGATCGCGCAGCCGCATCTGGCGCGCGATCTCGTCGGCGGCTTCCAGGTTGGTGCGGGTCGCGGTCTCCTCGATGTCGGTACCGCGCGTGGAGCGCGCCGAGTTGACGTCGATCGACACCAGCGCTTCGGTGTGGTCGATGACGATCGCGCCGCCGCTCGGCAGGTTGACCGTGCGGCTGAACGCGGTCTCGATCTGGTGCTCGATCTGGAAGCGGCTGAACAGCGGCGCGTCGTCGCGGTAGCGCTTGACCCGCGATGCCGTCTCCGGCATCACGTGGTTCATGAACTGCTTGGCCTGATCGTAGATGTCGTCAGTGTCGATCAGGATCTCGCCGATGTCGGCGCTGAAGTAGTCGCGGATCGCGCGGATGACCAGCGAGCTTTCCTGGTAGATCAGGAACGCGCCCTTGCCGGCCTGGGCCGCACCGTCGATCGCGTCCCACAGCTTGAGCATGTAGTTCAGGTCCCACTGCAGCTCGGCGGCGGAGCGGCCGATGCCCGCGGTGCGCGCGATCAGGCTCATCCCCTTCGGGTACTCGAGCTGATCCATCGCGTCCTTCAGCTCTTCGCGGTCCTCGCCCTCGATGCGCCGGCTGACGCCGCCGCCGCGTGGGTTGTTCGGCATCAGAACCAGGTAGCGGCCGGCCAGGCTGACGAAGGTGGTCAGCGCCGCGCCCTTGTTGCCGCGCTCTTCCTTTTCGACCTGCACCAGCAGCGAATCACCCTCGCGGATGGCGTCCTGGATGCGGGCGTTCTTCGCCTCGACGCCCTCGCGGAAGTAGTTCTTCGAGATTTCCTTGAACGGCAGGAAGCCGTGTCGGTCCTCGCCGTAGTCGACGAAGCAGGCCTCGAGCGAGGGCTCGACCCGGGTCACCACGGCCTTGTAGATGTTGCCCTTGCGCTGTTCGCGGCCCTCGATCTCGTTCTCGAAGTCCACCAGCTTCTGGCCGTCGACGATCGCCAGGCGCCGTTCTTCCGGCTGCGTGGCATTGATCAGCATGCGTTTCATCGCGTCTCCTACGTCCTGCACGGCCACGCGCGCAACGCGCGGCCACCACGATGCAGCGAGACTCAGCGGATCCACCCTTGGCTCGAATCGCCCTGGACTGCGGTGAATGGCGCGAAACGCGCCGATCGGACCGGGCAGCGTTGGCGCGTGCGTCTCAGCGCGGAAGGCGTGCGGGCCGCGCCCTCGGCCCGCTGCGCTGCATCGTGGGCAGCGGCCCTGCGCCAGCGAAGCCCCACGCGGCATCGGGCCGGCGGTGGCAGTCGGGCAGGGGAGCGGGGGGCGGGAAGGGCATGCGCGCTGTGTCGCTGGACGCGGGTGCGAGGCTGCGGAGGCGGTCTCGCACCGGAATTTGTTCGGGTGCCTGATCGGGTCAGGCGGGTTTTTCTGCGTGTCTCTGCGGCCATCGCCCGCGGGCCGCCGCTTCACTTGGGGAAGACGGCCTGCCGCCGCGGACTGCGGCCTTGCATCACCTGCACAGCGACCCACCGGGACGCTGCGGTCTCGTTCGAGCCCGGGGTGCGCCGGCTAAACTCCGGCAAATCAAGCACTTAGGGATCCAACGTGGACCGGCGGATTATAGGCGGCAAAGGCCGTGCCGTGGCCCGGCGCACGCCGTCGCAGCCGGTGGCCGTGGCGCCGCCGGCCGTGAAGCCGGTCACGCCGGCTGCGCCGAAGGTGCAGCATCTGCTGGTCGACGAGTCCTCGGCCGGGCAGCGGTTGGACAACTTCCTGCTGCGCTGCCTGAAGGGCGTGCCCAAGACCCATGTCTACCGCGTCATTCGCTCGGGCGAGGTGCGCGTCAACAAGGGCCGGGCCGCGGCCGATACACGGGTGCAGGCTGGCGACGATGTGCGCGTGCCGCCGTTGCGTCTGCCCGAGCGGCCGGCGGCGTCGGCGCCGCCGCGTGAATTCGACGTGCTGTACGAGGACGACTGGCTGCTGGCCATCGACAAGCCGGCCGGCGTCGCGGTGCATGGCGGCAGCGGCGTCAGCTTCGGTGTCATCGAGCAGCTGCGCCGGGCGCGGCCGGCGCTGAAGTTCCTGGAACTGGTGCATCGGCTCGACAAGGAAACCTCCGGCGTACTGCTGCTGGCCAAGAAGCGCAGCGCGCTGACCGCGCTGCAGGATCAGTTCCGCGCCCGTGACACCGCCAAGACCTATGCGGCGCTGGTCCGCGGCGCCTGGCCCGACAGCCTCAAGCTGATCGACGTGCCGCTGCACAAGTTCCTGAAGCCGGACGGCGAACGCCGCGTGCGCGCCGCGGCCGCGGACGACCCGCAGGCCAAGCGCTCGATCACGCTGGTGCGCGTGGCGCAGCGCTTCGACGGTTTCAGCCTGCTGGACGTCGGCATCAAGACCGGGCGCACGCACCAGATCCGCGTGCACCTGGCGCATGCCGGCCATGCAATCGTCGGCGACGACAAATACGGCGACTTCGAGTTCAACAAGGCGCTGGCGCGCGGCGAGGGCCTGCCCGGCCAGCGCTACGAGGGCATGTTCCTGCATGCACGCAGGCTGGCCTTCCAGCACCCGGCCAGCGGCGAACGTGTCGAGCTGGAGGCGCCGCTGCCGGCCCCTTGCCAGGCCCTGCTGGCGCGGCTTCCCGCTGCCGCTGAGCGACACTCTCGACCATGACATCCCGCCGCCGCTTCGACCTGATTGCCTTCGATTGGGATGGCACGCTCTTCGATTCCACCGGGCTCATCGTGCGCTGCATCCAGTCGGCCTGCCGCGACCTCGGCATGCCGGTGCCCAGTGACACACAGGCCGCCTACGTCATCGGCCTGGGGCTGATGGACGCGCTGCGCCATGCCGTGCCGGATCTGCCGGTCGAACGTTATCCGGAACTGGGCCGACGCTACCGGCACCACTACATGGCGCGGCAGCACGAGATCGTGCTGTTCGACGGCACGCTGGACATGCTGCAGGCGTTGAAGGCACGCCAACATTGGCTGGCGGTGGCCACCGGCAAGAGCCGGGCCGGCCTGAACGAGGCCCTGGATGCCGCGCAGTTGCGTCACCTGTTCGACAGCACGCGCACCGCGGACGAGACGGCCTCGAAGCCCGATCCACTGATGCTGCGCGAGCTGATGGCCGAACTCGGGGTGGTGCCAGAACGCACACTGATGATCGGCGACACCACGCACGACCTGCAGCTGGCCGCCAACGCCGGCGTTGCGGGGGTCGCGGTCAGCTACGGTGCTCACCCGCATGAGGACTTCGACCGCTTCGCACCATTGTTCGTCGCCCATTCCACCCGCGAACTGCACGACTGGCTGCATGAACACGCCTGAACCGAACGGCCTGGCCGAACATCTTTGCGCATCCGCGGAACTGGCCGAGCGCGGCCGGGCGCTGGTCTTCGACGTGCTGCAGTACGGCGAGCCGGTGCGTGCCTTCGCACTGCGTTTCGAAGGCCACGTGGTCGCCTACCTGAACCGTTGCCTGCACGTGCCGGTGGAGATGGACTGGCAGCCGGGCGTGTTCCTGGACAGTGAGCAGCGCTTCATCCTGTGCTCCACGCATGGCGCGGCCTACGAGCCGGCGGACGGCCGCTGCGTCGGCGGGCCATGTGGTCGGGGCCGCTTGACCGCGCTGCAGGTCCAGGAACGGGACGGCCAGGTGTATTGGTATCCTTCCCGCGATATCCGGCCGGTGCTGTTCGACGCACCCGGGCCTCAGGGAGAAGCTTGATGAATCCACACGACGACAGCGCCGAGCGGCCGGATGCCGCTGCGTCGACGCCGGCCTGGGCCACGCGCCTGGAAAGCACGCTCGAACTCGCCACGCGCGAACTGCTGCGCGAGCGCCGCAGCGAACGCCGCTGGCGCATCTTCTTCCGCCTGGTCTGGCTGGGTCTGGCGCTGGCGGTTGCCTGGGGCGTGGTCGCGCAGCGCCGATCGATGAGCGCGCCGGCCGGGCCGCACACCGCGCTGGTCGACATCCGCGGCGAGATCGACAGCGAATCGCAGGCCAATGCCGAGGCGCTGGTCGCAGCGCTGACCAGCGCCTTCGAGGACAGCAGCGCGCAGGCCGTCGTCCTGCGCATCAATTCACCGGGCGGCAGCCCGGTGCAGGCCGGTATCGTCAACGACGAGATCCGGCGGCTGAAAGCGCTGCACGGCAAGAAGATCTTCGCCGTGGTCGAGGAGGTCTGCGCCTCCGGCGCCTACTACATTGCCGTGGCTGCGGACGAGATCTACGTCGACAAGGCCAGCCTGGTCGGTTCGATCGGCGTGCTGATGGAAGGCTTCGGCTTCGTCGGCCTGATGGACAAGCTCGGCATCGAGCGACGGCTGCTGACCGCCGGCGAGAACAAGGGCATGCTCGACCCGTTCACGCCGCAGGACGATAAGCAGCGCGCTTATGCCAAGGTGATGATCGACCAGGTGCACCAGCAGTTCATCAAGGTGGTGCGCGAGGGCCGCGGTGCGCGCCTGAAGGAAACGCCGGAAACCTTCTCGGGCCTGTTCTGGAACGGCGAGGAGGCGGTGAAGAGCGGCCTGGCCGACCACTTCGGCAATCTCGACTACGTGGCGCGCGAGGTGGTCAAGGCACCGGAGGTGATCGACTACACGCCGCAGGAAAGCGTGGCCGAGCGGCTGGTCAAACGCTTCGGCACCTCGATCGGCGCTGGCGCGATGAAGGTGCTGCAATCCAGCGCGCGGCTGCACTGAGCCAGCGTCGCCGACAGGACGCGCTTCGAGCGACCGCCACGACGCGGGCCCGGTCTGGCCGGACCGCCAGCGGTGCCCCCTTGAGGGGGCGCGCAAAGCGCGTAGGGGGTAGTCCGGTCTACTGCGGCGGAATGCGCAGCATCTGTCCCGGATAGATCTTGTCCGGGTGCGTCAGCATCGGCCGGTTGGCCTCGAAGATCAGCGGGTACTTGTTCGGGTCGCCGTAGAACTTCTTGGCGATCTTCGACAGGTTGTCGCCGGAGACCACGGTGTGCCACTGCGCTTCGGGCGCGGGTTCCTTGACCACCAGCAGGTCGTCGACGCGTGCCACGCCGGACACGTTGCCGCAGCACAGCAGCACTTTTTCCTTGGTGGCCTGGTCGGCGACGACGCCGGCCACGGTGACCGCGCCGCTGGCGCCATCGAAGCCGATGTCCAGGCCCTCGACCTGCAGGCCCTGCGTCGCCACGTAGTCGCCGATGGCCTTGGCCGCGGCGGCATTGAGCGCGGCGATGTTCTCCGGCGACGGTGCCTTGGCGGCGGCTTCCTGTGCTGCCTTGGCTTCGCCCTTGCCGAACAGCTTCTCGCCAGCGTCCTTGATGAAGCTCATCAGTCCCATGTTGCGCGTCTCCTAGGTGTGCTACCTGAGCAGGCCACGAGTCTCGATGAAGGAGACGACCTCGTCCAGCCCCGCCCGCGTGCGCAGGTTGGTCATGACGTAGGGCTTGACGCCGCGCATGCGCCGCGTGTCGGTCTCCATCACCCGGAGGTCGGCGCCGGCAGAAGGGGCCAGGGCGGGCGTGTTGATGACGACCAGGTCGCTCTTGGTGATGCCCGGTCCGCCCTTGCGCGGGATCTTCTCGCCCGCCGCCACGTCGATCACATAGATCGTCAGGTCGCTGAGCTCGGGGCTGAAGGTCGCGGCCAGATTGTCGCCACCGGATTCGATGAACACGATGTCGGCGTCCGGGAACTTCTCCAGCATGCGGTCCACTGCCTCGAGATTGATTGACGCGTCTTCGCGGATCGCGGTGTGCGGGCAGCCGCCGGTCTCGACGCCGACGATGCGCTCGGGCTCCAGTGCGCCGGCCACGGTGAGCAGGCGCTGGTCTTCCTTGGTGTAGATGTCGTTGGTGATGACCACCAGGTCCCAGCGCTCGCGCATCGTCTTGCACAGCATCTCGACCAGCGTGGTCTTGCCGGAACCGACCGGCCCGCCCACGCCGACGCGCAGCGGTGGAAGCTTCTTGGTGCGGCCGGGCAACTGGTGTAGGGCGGACATCGGCCCGATTATGCGGCGATACCCACCTCCAGCGTGGCCGCGAAGCCGGTGGCGCGGCGGCCGGTCACGGTCGCCCGCTGCCGTGCTGCGTCGTCGTTGCCGAACATGTTGTCACTGGCCGGCGTGATGCCGTGCAGGTTCGTCGGACCGGAACGGTCCGTCGGTGGCTGTGGCGCTTCCGCGCGATGCCAGATTCACGAGCGAAACAGGCGCGAGTATTGCGTCTCGTGCACGCTGCTCAGGATCGCCAGTCCAGGGGTATGCGCCTGCCAGCGCTCCTGAGGCAGCATGGCGGCACGCCCGACCGCGCCGGGCAACGCCGCCATCAGCCGGGCCAGGATGCGCTGCCCGGCGCTCTGTCCCAGCGGAACGCAGCGGATCGCGGCCTGCACCATGTTCTCGGCCCAGCCGAAGCCGAAGGCCAGCAGCGCAGGGTGGGCCGGCGCGCCGGCCAATGTCGCCGCCAGCGCGAAGGCGACGGGCCAGGTCGGCGCCGGCCGCAGGGCGGCCAGCTGCGCCACGCGCTCGTCGGGTGTATCGCGGTTCTTCAGCCATTCGGCCAGCGAGCGGCCCATCTGCTGCGTCTGCAGCCGCAGCTCTGCACTCTCGCGCGTCAGGCAGACCCACTCATTGAGCTGGCGGAGGCGATCGGCGTCGGCGGATCGCCAGGCCTGCAGCGCCTGGGCCAGCACCGGCAGGTCGGCACGTTCCAGACCCAGGTGCAGCTGCTCCAGAAGCCAGTCACCCGTCTGCGCCTCGTCGCGCACTAGGCTGCCTTCGACGGCGGCCTCCAGGCCTTCCGAATAGCTGAAGCCGCCGACGGGAAGCGCCGGCGAGGCCAGCTGCATCAGCTGCATCAGGGCGCCATCGGTCAGCGCGGCGTCTGTCATCCGTGGGTGTGGCCGCGGCTGCCGTGGCCATGATCGTGGCTGTGGTCGTGGTCGTGGTCGTGGTCGTGGTCGTGATCGTGGCTGCCGCCATGGCCGGCATGACCGTGCTCGTGCGTGTGCGCGTGGGCATGTCCATGGCCTTCGCTGGCGTAAGCCCCGGCTTCCGGTTCGAACGGTGCCCGTTCCTCGCCGACGATCAGGTGCATCTGGCGCAGCAGGGCGGCGAGCACGTGGTCGGGCTCCAACTGCAGCCGGTCGGGCTTCAGCTCCAGCTGCACGTGGCGATTGCCCAGGTGATAGGCCGCGCGCAGCAGGTCGAAGGGCGAACCATGCTGCGTACAGTGGCGCACCACCAGCACGGGTTGGGCTGCGGCCAGCACGCGTACCAGCGAGCCGTCCTCGGCCACCAGCACGTCACCGCCGCGCAACACCCGGCCACGCGGCAGGAACACGCCGAGCCGCCGGCCGCTGGAGTCGGTGGCGTCGAAGCGGCTCTTGCTGCGTGTGTCCCAGTCGAGCTCGACCGTGGCGGCGCGCTTGAGCAGGGCCGACGCGAGGCCCTGGCCTCGGGGCACCAGTTTGTTGACGGTCAGCATCGCGTGCGGCTCCTGCAGCAGTGGGCCCGCGGTTTATAGCCGATGGCTCGCGTGCGCCCTCGCACTGTTTTCGGGCGTCGAACTCCTGTGCCGGCGCTGTGCACCCGAGTGGGTTGATCGGCACAACATTGGCGCATCTGCCGATGTGCGTTGGATGACGTATTGACCCTGCCGTACACGTTGGGTACTGGCACGGGCTTTGCTGATTGGCCTGTTGGAACTTCTCAACCCCACGCGCCCGTGCCTCGGGCCACCATCAGGAGATCAAGTCCATGCAACGTCGTTTTGCGCTCAAGTTGACCACTGCGGCGTTGGCCGCTTCCGGCCTGCTGTCCCTGTCGGCCCATGCCCAGGAAACCATCAAGGTCGGCGTGCTGCATTCGCTGTCGGGCACGATGGCCATTTCCGAGAGCGTGCTCAAGGACACGGTGCTGATGATGATCGCCGAGCAGAACGCCAAGGGTGGCCTGCTGGGTAAGAAGCTCGAGGCGGTGGTCGTCGACCCGGCGTCGAACTGGCCGCTGTTCGCCGAGAAGGCGCGCCAGTTGCTCACGCAAGACAAGGTGGCCGTGACCTTCGGCTGCTGGACCAGCGTGTCGCGCAAGTCGGTACTGCCGGTCTTTGAGGAGCTGAACGGTCTGCTCTTCTACCCTGTGCAGTACGAAGGCGAAGAGCTGTCGAAGAACGTCTTCTACACCGGCGCCGCACCCAACCAGCAGGCCATTCCCGCCGTCGAATACCTGATGAGCAAGGAAGGCGGCGGCGCCAAGCGCTGGGTGCTGCTGGGCACCGACTACGTGTACCCGCGCACCACCAACAAGATCCTGCGTGCCTTTCTGAAGAGCAAGGGTGTGGACGAGAAGGACATCGTCGAGGTCTACACCCCGTTCGGCCACAGCGACTACCAGACCATCGTCGCCGACATCAAGAAGTTCTCGGCCGGCGGCAAGACCGCGGTGGTGTCCACCATCAACGGCGACTCCAACGTGCCCTTCTACAAGGAACTGGGCAACGCCGGCCTGAAGGCCAAGGACGTGCCGGTCGTCGCCTTCTCGGTGGGTGAGGAAGAGCTGCGCGGCGTCGACACCAAGCCGCTGGTCGGCCACCTGGCCGCGTGGAACTACTTCATGTCCATCAAGTCGCCGGCGAACACCGAGTTCATCAAGAAGTGGAGCGACTACGCCAAGGCCAACAACGTGCCGGGCCACAAGGACAAGCCGCTGACCAACGACCCGATGGAAGCCACCTACATCGGCTTCAACATGTGGGTGCAGGCGGTCAAGAAGGCCGGCAGCACCGATGTCGACAAGGTCATCAAGGCGATGGCCGGCCAGACCTTCCCGGCGCCGAGCGGCATCACCTCGAAGATGGACGAGAAGAACCACCACCTGTGGAAGTCGGTGTTCATCGGCGAGATCCGTGCCGATGGCCAGTTCAACGTGGTGTGGAAGACGCCGGGCCCGGTGCGCGCGCAGCCGTGGAGCCAGTTCATCCCCGAGAACAAGGGCAAGAAGGACGAGCCCGAAGTGATGGCCGCGAAGAAGTAAGCGGACGAGCGGGCAGGACGGCCGACGACTGATCGAGGGATGCTGATGCGTTGGCTGATCCTGCTGTGGGCTGCGCTGGTGCTGGCTGCACCGGCGCAGGCCCTGACCCAGAGCCAGGCGCGAGCCCTGGCCACGGGCGAGACCGCGTCGCGCATCGCGACGCTGAACGAACTGATCGGCGGCGGCGTCGCCGACGAGAAGGCGGCGGCGCTGATCCAGGCGCTGGCCGACGACGCGGTGAAGGTCACCGACAGTGCCGTCTACATCGTCAAGGACGGCAAGGGATTCGACCCAGTGACCGGCGTTGAAGTGAAGGTGCCCGAGTCCGCCGAGGACGTGATCAACAACAACCAGATGCGCGCCGAGCTCGATTCGGCGCTGGCATTGGCCAAACTGCTGTCGCCCGACGCGAAGCAGCGGCTGGAGGCGGTGAAGACGCTGGCCTCCGAGCCCGACGAAGCGAAGCTGCCGGTGATCGAGAAGGCCTACGCGGCCGAGCAGGATGCCGCGGTGAAGGATGCGCTCGCCAACCTGCGCTTCGCGCTGCTGCTGGGCAGCCCCGACCGCAGCAAGCGGCTCGAAGCCGCCGAGGCGCTCGGCAGCGTGGGCACGCCAGCGACCAAGCTGCTGCTGAACGAACGCCTGCAGGTCGAAAGCGATGCCGAGGTCAAGACGGCCCTGCGCGGGGCCGTGGACAAGATCGACGCGCGCCTGGTTTGGGGCGAGCGGCTCGGCGTGATCTTCACCGGCATCAGCCTGGGGTCGATCCTGCTGCTGGTGGCGCTGGGCCTGGCCATCACCTACGGGCTGATGGGCGTGATCAACATGGCCCATGGCGAGTTGATGATGATCGGCGCCTATGCCACCTATGTGGTGCAGAACATCTTCCGCAGCTACCTGCCGGGTGTCTTCGACCTGTACGTGATCGCGGCGATCCCGGTGTCCTTCCTGGCGGCAGCGGCGGTCGGGGCGCTGCTCGAACGCGGCGTCATCCGCTGGCTGTACGGCCGGCCGCTGGAGACGCTGCTGGCCACCTGGGGCATCAGCCTGATCCTCATGCAGGCCGTGCGCAACATCTTCGGTGCGCAGAACGTGCCGGTGGAGAACCCGAACTGGCTGTCCGGTGGTTTCGCCGTGATGAGCAACCTGACGCTGCCCTACAACCGCATCGCCATCATCGTGTTTGCAGCCCTGGTGTTGGCCGGTGTGTCGCTGATGATCGCGCGCACCCGGCTCGGCCTGTTCGTGCGCGGCGTGACGCAGAACCGCAAGATGGCCGCATGCATGGGCGTCAACACCGCGCGCATCGACACCTATGCCTTCGCGCTGGGCTCGGGCATCGCCGGCCTGGCCGGCTGTGCGCTGTCGCAGGTGGGTAACGTGGGGCCGGATCTGGGCCAGAGCTACATCGTCGATTCGTTCATGGTGGTGGTGCTGGGCGGCGTCGGCCAGCTGGCGGGTACCGTCTATGCGGCCCTGGGCCTGGGCGTGCTGAACAAGCTGCTCGAGGGCTGGCAGGGGGCCGTGCTGGCCAAGATCATGGTGCTGGTGTTCATCGTCGTCTTCATCCAGAAGCGCCCGCAAGGCATCTTCGCGATGAAGGGCCGGAGCGCGGAGGCATGAGCGCCGTGTTGAACGAGCCCGCGGCCGTGGCGATGCCGCCGCGCGGCTTCCTCAGCGCGAAGAGCTGGAGCGCGGTGTTCGTTGCCATCGTCGTCGTCGCCGTGCTCGTGCCGGTGCTCAACCTGATGGTGCCGGCCGACAGCGCGCTGCACATGTCCGACTATGCGGTGCAGCTGGTCGGCAAGATCATGTGCTACGCCATCTGCGCACTGGCCATGGACCTGATCTGGGGCTATACGGGCATCCTGAGCCTGGGGCACGGCCTGTTCTTCGCGTTGGGTGGCTACATGATGGGCATGTACCTGATGCGCCAGATCGGCAGCGACGGCCAGTACCGCATGCCGATGCCCGACTTCATGGTGTTCCTGAACTGGAAGCAGTTTCCCTGGCACTGGGCGGTGTCCGACTCGTTCATCGCGCAGATGCTGCTGGTGGTGCTGGTGCCCGGGCTGCTGGCCTTCGTGTTCGGCTACTTTGCCTTCCGCTCGCGCATCAAGGGCGTCTACTTCTCGATCATCACGCAGGCCCTCACGTACGCTGCGATGCTGCTGTTCTTCCGCAACGAGACCGGCTTCGGCGGCAACAACGGCTTCACCGACTTCAAGCGCATTCTCGGCATGCCGATCGCCACCCCGGGCATGCGGATGACGCTGTTCGTGATCACCGGGCTGACGCTGATCGGCTGCTTCGTGTTTGCGCGCTGGCTGATCCACACGAAATACGGCCGCGTGCTGCAGGCCATCCGCGACGCCGAGAGCCGCGTCATGTTCACTGGCTACAACCCGGTGGCCTACAAGCTGAGCATCTGGACGCTGTCGGCCGTGATGTGCGGCATTGCCGGTGCGCTGTACGTGCCGCAGGTCGGCATCATCAACCCCAGCGAAATGTCGCCCGCGGCCAGCATCGAGATCGCCATCTGGGCGGCGGTGGGCGGGCGCGGCACGCTGATCGGGCCGATCGTCGGCGCCTTCTTCGTCAATGGCGCGAAGAGCTGGTTCACGCAGGCCTTCCCGGAAGTCTGGCTGTACTTCCTGGGTGCGCTGTTCATCGCGGTGACGCTGTTCCTGCCGCAGGGCATCATCGGCTTGGTACGCAAGCTTCGCGGTGCGAAGGGTGAAGCGTCATGACCCCGGACCTGATGGAAGCCGGTACGCGCAGGCTCGAGGCGCTGCACGAGCGACAGGCACAGCAGGCCGCGGCCGGCGGTCGGGTGGCGGCGCGCGCGCAGATGCTGCGCCAGCAGGAGCCCGATTTCACCCAAGGCGTGGCGCTGTACCTGGACGACATCACCGTCAGCTTCGACGGCTTCAAGGCGCTGAATGCGCTGACCATGACCATCCTGGTCGGCGAGCTGCGCTGCATCATCGGCCCCAACGGCGCCGGCAAGACCACGATGATGGACGTGATCACCGGCAAGACCCGGCCCGACGCGGGCAAGGCCTTCTTCGGCAGCACCATCGACCTGCTTCGATTGCGCGAGAACGACATCGTGCAGGCCGGCATCGGACGCAAGTTCCAGAAGCCCACGGTGTTCGAGCAGCTGACGGTGTTCCAGAACCTGGAGCTCGCGCTGAAGGCCGACCGGCGCGTGGGCTCGTCGGTGTTGTTCCGCCTGAGCGGCGCGCAGGCCGACCGCATCGGCGAGGTGCTGACGCTGATCCACCTGAAGGACAGTGCGCAGCGCACGGCGGGCCTGCTGAGCCACGGCCAGAAGCAGTGGCTGGAGATCGGTATGCTGCTGATGCAGGACCCGAAGCTGCTGTTGCTGGACGAGCCGGTGGCCGGCATGACCGACGAGGAGACCGAGCGCACCGCCGAACTCTTCCTCACGCTGGAAGGCAGCCATTCGCTGGTGGTGGTGGAGCACGACATGAAGTTCATCGGCGAGCTGACCGAGGGCAAGCCGAACAAGAAGGTCACGGTGCTGCACGAAGGCAGCGTGCTGGCCGAAGGCACGCTGGCCGACGTGCAGGCCAACGAAAAGGTGGTCGAGGTCTACCTCGGCCGATGACAGTCATGCTCAAGGTCGAAGGCGTCAACCAGTACTACGGCGGCTCGCACATCCTGCGCAACGTCGCGCTGGAGGCGAAGCAGGGCGAGGTGACGGTGATCCTGGGCCGCAACGGCGTGGGCAAGACCACGCTGCTGAAGAGCCTGATGGGCGTGGTGCCG
>JBGAHJ010000001.1:0-632980 GCA_044226255.1 Rubrivivax sp. | reverse complement strand
TGCAGGTCGTACAGCGACATCACCTCGCTGCTGTCCTGCAGCAGGTCGAGCACGTCGTCCATCGCGTTGATCAGGCGGTGGATCTGGTCGCGGTCCAGCGGCGTGATGAAGGTGCGGTGCAGCAGGCGGTGCACCTCGGCCGTGATCTTGTCGGCCGCGCGCTCGCTGGCACCCACCGCCGCGGCGTGTTTCTCGCGCTCGGCGAGGTCGCCGTAGTGCTGCACCATCGCCAGGAACGAACGCGCACCCTCGGCGATGTGCTTGCCGTGCTCGTTGAACAGCTCGAAGAAGTTGCCATCGCGCGGCAGCAGCTTGCCGAAAACCATGCTCACCCCGGTTGTCACCGATCCGTCATCGGCTTGTCACGCGGCGATTCTAGGGGCGGGACAAGGCTAGCCCCGGAAGATGAAGTACACCGCACCCACCAGGCACAGCCCGGCCCACAGGTAGTCCCACTTCAGCGGCTGGCCCATGTAGAGCACCGCGAAGGGCACGAACACCGCCAGCGTGATGACCTCCTGGGCGATCTTCAGCTGCGCCAGCGTGTAGCCGCCGGCGTAGCCGATGCGGTTGGCCGGCACCTGCAGCAGGTACTCGAACAGCGCGATGCCCCAGCTGACCAGCGCCGCCACGATCCAGGGCTTGGCGGCCAGGTTCTTCAGGTGGCCGTACCAGGCGAAGGTCATGAAGACGTTCGACAGCAGCAGCAGCCCGAAGGTCTGCAGCGACAGGGGCAACTGGCTCAACACGTTCATCGTTCGAGTCTCTCGATCGGCTGGTCGGTGATGGCCGCGGCGAGCTCGGCCACCGCGCCGTGGCCGGGCCACGCCAGCCGCGGTTCCAGCTCGGCCAGCGGTTGCAGCACGAAGGCGCGCTGGTGGCCACGCGGATGGGGCAGCGTCAGCACCGGGTCGTCGCTGCGGGTGCTGCCGTGCAGCAGCAGGTCGAGGTCGAGCGTGCGCGGGGCGTTGCGGTACGGGCGCTCGCGGCCGTGCGCCTGCTCGATGGCCTGCAGCGCATGCAGCAAGGCCAGTGGCTCGAGCGCGGTGGACAGCTCGACCACCGCGTTCACGAAGTCCGGCCCGCCCGCGTCCACCGGGGTACTGCGGTAGTACGACGAACGTCGCAGCACCTGCGTCTGCGGCAGCGCCGCGATGCGCTGCAAGGCCTGCTCCAGCGTCGCGCGCGCGTCGCCCAGGTTCGCGCCCAGGCCGACGTAGGCGCGCTGCGCCGCGGGCATCAGCTCGCGGCCGGGGTGGGACCCTGGCTGCTGCCGCCGCCGCCGCTACCGCCGTTGCCGGGCGGCCGGCGACGCCGCCGGCGGCGCTTGCGCGGCGCCGAGAGTCCTTCGCCGGCCGCAGGCTCGGTTTCGCCCTCCGCGTCGTCCGTCTCGTCCGCGGCCGTTTCCGACGGCTCCGCGGCCGCAGCCGCCGCGGCCTTCGGCACGCGCCGCGGCTTGCCCTGGGACGGCTGCGAGCGCAGATCGCGCAGCATCGCCTCGCGGTCGTCGTCGCTGCCCAGGTGGAAGTCTTCCCACCACTCGGCCAGTTCGGCCGGCTGCTCGCCGCAGTCGGCACGCAGGCGCAGGAAGTCGTAGCCGGCGCGGAAGCGCGGCTGCGCCACCAGCGCGTTCGCGCCGTTCACCGTGCGGCGCTCGAAGCGCGGCTGCATCAGCCAGATCTCGCGCATGTCGGCGGCCAGCTTGCCGCGGCCCGAGATGTCGCCGATGCGGGCGTCGAACACCGCGTCCACCGCCTGCTGCAGCGCAGGGAACGGGCTCTCGCCGCCGGCGCGGATCGCGCTCCAGCGCTCCTGCACGTCGTGCCACAGCATGCAGGCCAGCATGTAGCTCGGCGCCACGGCGCGGCCATCGGCCACGCGGCGGTCGGTGTCCTCCAGCGCCAGGCGCACGAACTTCTCGCGCGCCGGATCGGGCTTTGCCGGCGCCAGCGCTGCGTCGAGCACCGGGAACACCGAGACCTTGCCGCCGATGAGCCCGAAGCGGCGCAGCTGCTCCACGCTGGCCAGCGCGTGGCCGGTCTGCATCAGCTTGATCATCTCGTCGAACAGGCGCGAGATCGGCACGTTGCTGAGCAGCGGCGCCATGCGCGCGATCGGCTTGAACGTGGCCGGATCGAGATCGAAGCCCAGCTTGGCGGCGAAACGCACCACGCGGATGATCCGTACCGGGTCTTCGCGGTAGCGCGTCTCGGGGTCGCCGATCATGCGCAGCCGGCGCGCGCGCACGTCGGCGAAACCGTCGTGGTAGTCCACCACGGTCTGCGTGACCGGGTCGTAGTACATCGCGTTGATCGTGAAGTCGCGCCGCGCGGCGTCCTCGATCTGCGGGCCCCAGACGTTGTCGCGCAGCACCCGCCCTTCGGCATCGACCACGTGCTTCTTGTCGGCGATCTCGCCCTTGGACGTCTTCTCGTTGCCGCCCACCTGCTCGGCGGCGGCGCTGTCGAGGTAGGCGCGGAAGGTGCTGACCTCGATGGTCTCGTGCTCGCGGCCGCGCCCGAACACCACATGCACCAGGCGGAAGCGGCGGCCGATGATGAAGGCGCGGCGGAACAGCGACTTCACCTGCTCGGGCGTGGCATTGGTGGCCACGTCGAAGTCCTTGGGCCGCATGCCGGCCAGCAGGTCGCGCACCGCGCCGCCGACGATGTAGGCCTCGTGGCCGGCGTCCTTCAGCGTCTTCACCACGCGCACGGCGTTGGCGTCCAGCAGCGAGGCGTCGATGCGGTGCTGCTCGGCGCCGATCTCCACGCGCTTGCCGAGCGGGATCTTCGGCGCCACGGGCGGCGCGGCGGCAGGAGCGTCGCCCTTGCCGAGCAGGCGGTTGATGAACTTCTTGATCATGTGAACAGTTTCAGGACGGGCCAGCCGCGCTGCAACGCGATGCGCTCGAGCGCCGGGCCGGGGTTGGTGGCCACGGGTTCGCTGACACGCTCGAGCAGCGGCAGGTCGTTGGTGGAATCGCTGTAGAAGATGCTGCGCGCGAAGCTCGCGAAACTGCGGCCGCCCTGCGCCAGCCACTGGCCGACACGCTCGACCTTGCCCTCGCGGAACGACGGCGTGCCGGCGATGCGGCCGGTGACGCGGCCGGCGGCGTCGCGCTCCAGTTCGGTGGCGATCAGCGTGCCGACGCCGAAGAGGCGCGCGATCGGGCGCGTGACGAAGTCGTTGGTGGCCGTGACCACCGCCACCTCGTCGCCGGCATCCAGGTGCCGGCGCACCAGCGCCAGCGCCTGCGGCAGCAGCATCGGGCGCACCACGGTGTCGACGAAGCGCTCGCTGGCCGCGGCCAGCTCCTGCTCCGTGCGCCCGCGCCACGGCGAGGTCGCGAAGTCGACGTAGGCGTCGATGTCGAGCCGCCCGGCGAGGTAGTCCTCGTAGAACGCATCGTTGCCGCGCTTGAAGGCGGCGGCGTCGGCCCAGCCGAGCTCGATCACGAACTCGTTGAAGGCGTGGTCGCTGTCGCGCGGGATCAGCGTGCCGTCCAGGTCGAACAGCGCCAGGTTCTGCGTCATGTGGTGCTGACCTCGCCCTGCCCTTCCTCGGCCAGCATCGCCTTCAGCAGCGGCACGGTGACGCGGCGGCCGCGCGACATGGAGTACTCGTCCAGGCGCTGCACCAACCGCATCAGACAGTTCAGGTCGCGCGGGAAGTGGTTCAGCAGATGGTCCATCACTTCGTCGGGCAGCATCACGCCGCGCGCGTCGCCCTCGCGGCGCAGCGCGGCGCGCGCCTCGGCGTCGCTGGGCGGCTGCAGCGCGAACACGTGGCCCCAGGCCAGGCGGGTGCGCAGGTCGTCGCGCAGCGGCAGGTCCACCGGCGGCAGGCGGCCGGCCGCGGCCACCTGCACGCCCTGGGTCGTGGCGTCGACGAAGGTGGCGAAGGCGGCGTGCTGCGCGTCTTCGTCGAGCTGCTCGCAGCGGTCGAACACCACCGCGGACCACCCGGGGGCCAGAGCCCACGGCAGCGCGTCGGCAGCGTCGAACCAGCCCACGCGCTGGCCCTGGCGCTCGCAGCGTGCGGCCCAGGCGCGCAGCAGGTGCGTCTTGCCGCTGCCCGCCGGGCCCCACAGGTAGACCGGCGCGGCCGGCGGCTGCAGCGCGCGCAGGTGCGCCAGCGCCGCGGCGTTGGCGCCCGGCACGTAGTTGTCGAAGGTGGGCTCCGGCGCGGCGAAGATCGGCAGCGGGATCTGCTTCATGCCTCGGGCATCAGTGTCCGCTGCGGCGCCACGACGCCATCTCGCGCCGCATCGCCCGCGCGTCGGGTGCGTCGGGCCGGTTCTGCAGGTAGGTGTCCAGCGCTTCGGTGGCCTCGGCATGGCGGCCCAGCCGTGCCAGCGCCAGCGCGTGGTCGCGGCGTTCGTCCCAGTCTTCGGGCAGCAGGATCACCAGGCGCTGCGACACCGCCGCCAGGCGCGCCCAGTCGCCCGCGCTGCGATGGATCTCCTTCAGGTTGCGCAGCAGCCGCGCGATCACGTCTCGCGCCGGCGCCGCCTGCAGGAACAGGCCCAGCGGCGCCTCGTCGTCGCTGTTCAGCCCCTGGCGGCGGCGGTACGGCGCCAGGCGCTCCTCCAGGTCCTCGCGCCCGAGCGAGCGGCCGGTGAAGGGGTCGATCACCACCTCGCCGCGCGGCAGGTGCAGCTTGACGAGGAAGTGGCCGGGGAAGCTGATGCCGCTGGCCTGCAGGCCGAGCTGGGTGGCGATCTCCACGTAGACCAGGGCCAGCGTGATGGGGATGCCGCGACGCGACTTCAGCACCTCGGGCACCGAGCTGTTGCGGCGGTCGTAGTAGTCGTTGACGTTGCCGGCAAAACCGAGCTCGTGGAAGAAGTACTGGTTGAGCAGGCGCAGCCGCTGCAGCGGCGCGGCATCGGCCGGCACGCGCCGGCGCAGCTTCTGCGCCAGCTCGTCGACCTCGGCCAGGACGCCCTGCACGTCGAGGTCGGGCCGCTCGTCCTGCGCCACCGCGACCGCGGCCTCGAGCACGGAAAAGCTGGCATCGTCGGCCACCAGGGCGGCGAAGTAGTCCAGCGCCGTCGGGGCTTCGAAGTGCAGGGATCCGGCCATCAGCGGAGAAGTGTAGGTCAGGCGCGGCGCACGAACTGAGCCGGCCGCAGCCCGCAGGCGGCCAGCACGGCGAAGTACAGCAGCGCCACGCCACCCAGCACGCCCGCCACGGCGGCGGCGCGCAGGCCCCAGTGGGCCTGCAGGCCGATCCAGTCGATGCCCTGCGCGGCCCAGGCCAGCGCGGCGCCGAGTGCCACGTTCGCCAGCGCCACCCGCCAGGCGAAGCCGCCCCAGCCGGGCTGGGGTTGGTAGACCCCGCGCGTCAGCAGCCCCGCCAGCAGCAGCGACGCATTGACCAGCGCGCCCAGGCCGATCGACAGCGCCAGGCCGGCATGCCCCAGCCAGGGCACGAACACCAGGTTCATCGCCTGCGTGGCCGCCAGGATGCCGATCGCGATCTTCACCGGCGTCTTGATGTCCTGGCGCGCGAAGAAGGCCGGCGCCAGCACCTTGATGGCCACCAGCCCCAGCAGCCCGACGCCGTAGCCGCGCAGCGCCAGCACCGTCATCGCGACGTCATGCGCACCGAACTTGCCGATGTGGAACAGCACCGTCACCAGGCCCACCGGGAAGATCAGCAGCGCCAGCGCGCAGGGCAGCGCCAGCAGCAGCACCAGGCGCAGGCCCCAGTCGAGCATGGCCGAGTAGGCGGCGTCGTCGGCCCTCGCCTTGGCCGCCGACAGCTGCGGCAGCAGCACCACACCCAGGGCCACGCCCAGCAGCGCGGTGGGAAACTCCATCAGCCGGTCGGCGTAGGTCAGCCAGGACACCGCGCCCACGCCGACGTGCGAGGCGATCTGGGTGTTGATCAGCAGCGAGATCTGCGCGACGGACACCCCCAGCAGCGCCGGCGCCATCTGCTGCAGCACGCGGTGCACGCCGGGGTGATGCCAGGCGGCGGCGATCGCCCGCGGCGACAGCCCGAGGCTCGGCGTGCAGCCGATCGCCGCCAGCGCCGGCAGCTGCACCAGCGCCTGCAGCAGGCCGCCGATCACCACGCCGCCGGCCAGCGCGTAGACGGGTTCGAGCCCCAGCGCCGGAAAGTGCGGCGCGCCCCACCAGGCCATGCCGATCACGCTCAGGTTCAGCAGCACCGGCGTCACCGCCGGCACCGCGAAGCGCTTCCAGGTGTTCAGCACGCCGGCGGCCAGCGCCACCAGCGACATGAAGCCGATGTAGGGGAACATCCAGCGCGTCATCACCACCGCGGTGTCGAAGCGCTCCAGGCCAGAGCCCATCACCCACACCAGCGCCGGCGCCGCCGCCACGCCCACGATGCACGTGGCCAGCAGCACCCACACGAGCACCGTGGCGACGGCGTCGATCAGGCGCCGCGTCGGCTCGTCGCCCTCCTTCTCGCGCGTGGCGGCCAGCAGCGGCACGAAGGCCTGCGAGAACGCGCCCTCGGCGAACAGGCGCCGGAACAGGTTCGGGATGCGGAACGCGACGTTGAAGGCGTCGGTGACACCGCTGGCGCCGAAGCTGGCGGCCACCAGTTGTTCCCGCACGAGGCCGGTGATGCGCGACAGCAGGGTCAGCAGCGAGACGGAGAAGGCGGCCTTCAGCAGGTTCACGGGCTAGGGACGGTTCCCGGTGGCGGGGTGCGTGACAGGAAAACCCGGGATGCTATACTCCGGCGCTTTCGCACCCCTGCAAACCCATCCAGCATGGCCACTTCGTCCAAAGCCAAGAAGAAGACCGTTCGCCTCGCCTCGGGCCGCAAGCGCGCCCGCCAGGACGTGGCGCTGAACGCCGCCAACACCTCGCTGCGCTCGCACTTCCGCACCGTGGTCAAGAACGTGCAGAAGGCCGTGGCCGGTGGCGACAAGACCAAGGCCGTCGAGATCTTCAAGTCCGCCCAGAGCGTGATCGACTCGGTGGCCGACAAGGGCATCTTCCACAAGAACAAGGCCGCGCGCATCAAGAGCCGCCTGGCCGCCAAGGTGAAGGCGCTGGCGCTGGCGGCCTGACCGCCGAAGCAGTTCCCAGGGTGCCGACGAAGGGCCTGCTGCGAAGCAGGCCCTTCGTCATTTCAGGGTGCGTTTTCGCCCGCGAGGCCGGTGTCGCCGGTGATCTCGGCCACCTTCAGGTGGTTGTCGCGGGCGAAGTTCATCACGAAGTCCCAGGCCATCGGCTCGATGCCGCGCAGCGCCTCGTTGACGATCACGCACTTGACGCCGTCGACCACCTGCGGGATGCAGTAGGGCGAGTAGCCGATGAAGGCGCCGATGCCGCCGGCACCGCCTCCCGGGCGGAACGACGACATCGCGCCGGCAAGGCGCTCGGCCCAGTCGCTGGGGCGGAAGGTGCGTCCCTCGAGCGTGACGCCCTGGATCTTGTACTGGCGGGGCTTGTTGGCGTTCATCGGCGACGGCAGGACACGAAGCCCGGCCGGGGGTGTGGGCGACGACCGCACCGCGGTCATCGCGGGTCGCATTGTGCCCTGGGTCTGCTGCATCGCAGCATGCATGATTCGCGCCTGTTCCGCTGTCTCGGCGCTTTCATCGTCCGCAGGGGGCGCACCTTTAGAATCGCTGCAGGCCGGTGCGTGACGGATGCGTCACCACCGGCCGATTCCGTCTCTGCCCCCGACCCAAGGACCCGACCCGATGAACGCCGTCGTCTCCGACACCGCGCGGCCGATGCCGCATGTGATGAACACCTACGGCCGCCTGCCGTTCGCGCTGTCGCACGGCAAGGGCTGCTGGGTCTGGGACACGCAGGGCCGGCGCTACCTCGATGGCCTGGCCGGCATCGCCGTCAACACGCTGGGGCACGGCCACCCCAGGCTGGTGCCGGCGATCCAGGACCAGGTCGCCAGGCTGATCCACTGCAGCAACTACTACGAGGTGCCGCTGCAGGAGCAGCTGGCCTCGAAGCTGTGCGAGATCTCGGGCCTGTCGTCGGCCTTCTTCTGCAACTCGGGGCTGGAAGCCAACGAAGGCGCGCTGAAGATCGCGCGCAAGTTCGGGCATGACAAGGGCATCGAGCGCCCCGAGATCATCGTCTACGAGAAGGCCTTCCACGGCCGCTCGATCGCCACGCTGTCGGCCACCGGCAACCCGAAGGTGCAGAAGGGCTTCGAGCCGCTGGTGGAAGGCTTCGTGCGCGTGCCGCTGAACGACCTGGCCGCGGTGGAGCACCAGGCGCGCACCAACCCGAACGTGGTGGCGGTGTTCCTGGAGGTGATCCAGGGCGAGGGCGGCATCAACCAGACGCGCGCCGAATACCTGCAGGGCCTGCGCCGCGTCTGCGACGAACGCGACTGGCTGCTGATGCTGGACGAGGTGCAGTGCGGGCTGGGCCGCACCGGCAAGTGGTTCGCGCACCAGTGGGCCGGCATCAAGCCCGACGTGATGCCGCTGGCCAAGGGCCTGTCGTCCGGCGTGCCGGTGGGCGCCATCGTGGTGGGCGAACGCGCCAAGGACGTGCTCGGCCCCGGCAACCATGGCACCACCTTCGGCGGCAACCCGCTGGCCATGCGCGCCGGCGTCGAGACGCTGCGCATCGTCGAGGAAGACGGCCTGCTGGCGAATGCCGCGAAGGTGGGCGGCCTGCTGCGCAGCCTGCTGGAGCGGGGCCTGGCCGGCGAGCGCGGCGTCGTGGAGTACCGCGGGCAGGGCCTGATGATCGGCATCGAGCTCGACCGCCCCTGCGGCGTGCTGCTCGGGCAGGCCGCCGAGGCGGGCTTGCTCATCAGCGTCACCGCCGACCGCGTGGTGCGGTTGCTGCCGGCGCTGATCCTCTCCGAGGACGAGGCGCGCCAGATCGCCGCGATCCTGGTGCCGCTGATCCAGCGCTTCCTGGCCGGGACTACGGCCCCATGAAGCCCGGCCACTCCTTGATGAAGCATTTCCTGCAGTTCAAGGACCTGCGCGCCGAGGAGTACGCCTACCTCTTCGAACGCACGCGCATCATCAAGACGCGCTTCAAGAACTACGAGCGCTACACGCCGCTGACCGACCGCACGCTGGCGATGATCTTCGAGAAGGCCAGCACGCGCACGCGCGTGAGCTTCGAGGCCGGCATGTACCAGATGGGCGGCTCGGTGGTGCACCTCACCACCGGCGACAGCCAGCTCGGCCGCGCCGAGCCCATCGAGGACAGCGCGCGCGTGATCAGCCGCATGGTCGACCTGGTGATGATCCGCACCTTCGAGCAGGCCAAGATCGAGGCCTTCGCGGCGCACTCGCGCGTGCCGGTGATCAACGGGCTCACCAACGAGTACCACCCTTGCCAGATCCTGGCCGACATCTTCACCTTCATCGAGCAGCGCGGTTCGATCCAGGGCAAGACGGTGGCCTGGGTGGGCGACGGCAACAACATGGCCAACACCTGGCTGCAGGCGGCCGAGGTGCTGGGCTTCACGGTGCACGTCAGCACGCCCAGCGGCTACGAGGTCGACGAGAAGGTGGCCGGCGTGCGCGACACGGGCTGCTTCAAGGTCTTCAACCACCCGATGGAAGCCTGCGACGGTGCGCACCTCGTCACCACCGACGTCTGGACCAGCATGGGCTACGAGGCCGAGAACGAGGAGCGCCGCAAGGCCTTCGTCGATTGGTGCGTGGACGACGAGATGATGGCGATGGCGCAGCCCGACGCGCTCTTCATGCACTGCCTGCCGGCGCACCGCGGCGAGGAAGTCACCGCCGAGGTGATCGACGGCCCGCAGAGCGTGGTGTGGGACGAGGCCGAGAACCGCATGCACGTGCAGAAGGCGCTGATGGAGTACCTGCTGCTGGGGCGCATCGGTTGATGGCCACCGAGCTGCGCGCCCTGCTGGCCGACACCTCGGCCGACCTGCGCGACGAAGACGCGCTGCGCGCCGTCTACGCCACCGGCCCCGGCGAGACCTCGCTGGCCAAGGTGGCGGACCACATCCACCCGCTGTACCGGCCCTACATCGAAGCCTCGCCCTTCGCCGTGCTGGCGACGCTGGGCCCCGAAGGCCTGGACACCTCGCCGCGCGGCGATGCACCCGGCTTCGTTCACGTGGCCGACGAACACACGCTGCTGCTGCCGGACCGCCGCGGCAACCAGCGCATCGACAGCCTGCGCAACATCGCCCACCACCCGCAGGTGGCGCTGCTGTTCCTCATTCCCGGCGTCGGCGAGGCGCTGCGCGTCAACGGCAGTGCGCGCATCAGCGCCCTGCCCGCGCTGTGCGGACGCTTCGTCGTCGACGGCAAGGCCCCGGCTTCCGTGCTGGTGATCACGGTGCGCAGCGTGTTCTTCCAGTGCGCACGCGCGATCAAGCGTTCGGCGCTGTGGGACCCGGGCGCGCGGGTCGCGCGCGAGACGCTGCCCTCGCCCGGCAGCATCCTGCAGGCGTTGAGCCAGGTCGGCGTGGACGGCGCCGCGTACGACGCCGCACTGCAGGCGCGCCAGGCGGCCACGCTCTACTGAAGCGTGAAGGGCGGCCTCAAGGTCGCTCCGCGGGTGCCGATAGGCGTTGGACCGAAGCCGGTCAAACCCTGGGTCCCGCCGATGTCCAAGTCGCCCCCGTCTCCCAAGCCGTCGCGCGACCGCCGCGCGTCCGACGCCAAGCCCGGCACCCTGCGCTGGCTGCGCGGCCTGCTGAGCCGGCCGCTGGCGCTGGAGCGCCGGGGCCTGCAGTGGCACGTGGTGCTGGGCGAGCGGCGCCGCAAGCCGGGCGTCGAACGGGCCCCGACGCTGGCCGAGGTCAACGAGGAACTCCACGGGCGGCTGCTGGCGCAGGACGTGGAGCACGCCGCGCGCGTGATGCGTCACCTGGTCTTCGTGCACGACGAGCTGTGCCGAAGGGGCTGGCGCGGCGTGGAGACGCTGCCGGCCAAGGTGCTGGGCAAGGCGCTGGTGCAGGTGCAGATGCTGGCGCAGGACGGCTCGTCGCCGGTGATGGCGCACATCGTCGAGCGCCTGCAGCAGATCCACGTCGGCGCGCAGGCGCGCGAGGAGCGCCGCGCCCGCGCGCAGACCGACGGCGGCCGCGTGGAGGTGCGCGAGGTCAGCGCCGAGGAATTCGCCGAGACCGAGCGCAGCTGGCTCGGCACCATGTCGCCGGCGGCCGTGCCGCCGCGCGAGCCGGAGCGTGGCGCTCAGTAGGTCGAACGCCCGCCGGTGATGTCGAACACCGCACCGGTGGAGAACGAGCAGTCCTCGCTGGAGAGCCAGGCCACCATCGCCGCGATCTCCTGCACCTCCAGGAAGCGACCCATCGGGATCTTGCCGAGCATGTAGGCGATGTGCTGCTCGGTCATCTGGTCGAACATCGCGGTCTTGGCCACCGCCGGCGCCACCGCATTCACCAGCACGCCCTTGGTCGCCACTTCCTTCGCCAGGCTCTTGGTCAGCGCGATCAGGCCTGCCTTGCTGGCGCTGTAGTGCGACGCGTTGGGGTTGCCTTCCTTGCCGGCGACGCTGGCGATGTTGACGATGCGGCCATAGCCGGCCGCCGTCATGCGCTGCACGACGTGGCGGCTGGTGAGGTAGGGCGCGATCAGGTTCACCTCGATCACGCGCCGCCACACCGCCGGGTCCAGTTCCCAGGTGGTGGCGTTGCCGCCCGTGATGCCGGCGTTGTTCACCAGGATGTCGATGCGGCCCTCCGTGGACACGGCGCGGGCCGTGGCCGCAGCCACCGCTGCGTCGTCGGTGAGCTCGACCACGTCGCCGCGCACCGGGCCGAAGCTCTTCAGCGCACCGCAAGCCTCGTCGAGCCTGGCCTTGTCGATGTCCCAGATCACCGCGCGCGCGCCGCTCTGCAGCAGCCGCTGCGTGGTGGCGAAGCCGATGCCCTGGGCACCGCCGGTGATCACCGCGACGCGGCCTTTCAGATCGATCTGGTTCATGCGTTGAGTCCTTTGAGCGCTTCCGGCGTCGCGGCGCAGTCGGCGATGTATTGGCGGATGATGTCCTCGAAGCGCGCCTCGGGCTTCAGGCCCAGAGCGGCCGCGCGCTCGGCGCTGGCGCCCTTGGACCAGCCGGCCACGATGCCGGCGATGCGCTCGTCGCGCTTGAGCTTCACGCGGGCCCGCACCGCCGGGCCGGCGACAGCCTCCAGCGCATCGAGCATCTGCTGCACGGTGATGTTCAGCGCCGGCAGGTTCAGCGCGGTGCGGCCGACGAAGGCCTCGCGCGTGGCCTCGTAGACGGTGATCAGCCCGTCCACCGTCGCGCGCGGCGAGGTGATCGGGTGCGAGACGCCCGGGTCCACCGGCAGGTCGGCATCGATCCCCGCCAGCGGCTCGCGGATGATGCCGCTGAAGAACGAGCTCGCCGCGCCGTTGGGGCGGCCGGGGCGCACCGTCACCGTCATCAGCCGCGCGGCGCGGCCATCGATGAAGCCCTTGCGCGTGTAGTCCGCGATCAGATGCTCGCAGATCAGCTTCTGCGTGCCGTAGCTGGTCTGCGGCGTGGGCAGCGTGTGGTCGGCGACGAAGCCGGTCCAGGGCTGCGCGGGGTCGGGACCGAACACGGCCACCGAGCTGGAGAACACCAGCCTGGTCGGCGCGTGGCCCTGCTGCGCGCGGTGCCGCAGCGCGTCCAGCAGCGCGCGCGTGCTGTCCAGGTTGCTGCGCAGGCCAAGGTCGAAGTCGGCCTCGCATTCGCCGGAGACGGCCGAGGCCAGGTGGAACACGCCGTCGAAGGCCTCGTCGCGCAGCGCCTCGCAGGCCGCCAGCAGCGGGCTGGTGCGGGCCTCCACGCGCGGGTCGGCCAGCATCTCGGGCCGCGGCGCCACCTGGTCGGCCAGCACCACGCGTTCGATGCGCCGGCCGTCCAGTGCGCCGCGCGCCAGCAGCGCCTGCGCCAGCCGCGTGCCGACAAAACCGGCACCGCCGGTGATGAGCAGTTTCATGGGTCCTTCCCGGGTTGCGGTTGCGGCAGCTCCAGCCCGGCGAGCTGCGCGTAGAACTTGATCACCGAGCTGTCGTCGGCCGCGCCGTGCCCGGCCGCCGCGGTGGCGAGATACAGCTGGTGCGCGCTGGCGGCCAGCGGCAGCGGGAAGCCCAGCGCGCGCGCCGCGTCGAGCACGATGCCGAGGTCCTTCACGAAGATGTTCACGGCCGACAGCGGCGTGTAGTCGCCGTCCAGGATGTGCGGCACGCGGTTCTGGAACATCCAGCTGGAGCCGGCCGAGTTGCAGATCACCTCGTAGAGCGCACGCGGGTCGGCGCCGGCGCGGATGCCCAGGGCCATGGCCTCGCAGGCGGCCGCGATGTGCACGCCGGCCAGGTGCTGGTTGACCATCTTCACGGTGCTGCCGGTGCCGGGCGTGTCGCCGAGCCGGTAGACCTTGCCGGCGATCGCGTCGAGCAGTGGGCCCGCGGCTTCGAAGGCCTCGGGCCGGCCCGAGGCCATCACCGTCATCGCGCCTTCGGCCGCCTTCTTCGGGCCACCGGAGACGGGGCCGTCGATCAGCCACAGGCCGAGCGCCTGGAGCCGTTCGGCCCAGCGCGGCGGCAGCGCGGGATCGACCGTCGCGGAACAGACGACCACCGAGCCGCGCCGCAGATGCTGCGCGAGGCCGCCCTCACCGAACACCACCTGCTCGGTCTGCGCCGCGTTGACCACCAGCACCACGACGACGTCGCAGCGCGCGGCCAGGTCGGCCAGCGACGCCGCGACATGGCCGCCGGCCGCCGCCAGCCGCTGGCCCGGCTCGGGCCGCATGTCCAGCCCCCAGGTGGTGACGCCGCGCGCCACCGCCGAGAGTGCCGCCCCCAGCCCCATCGAGCCCAGCCCCACCACACCCAGCACCCGGTTCTCGCTCATCGCGCCGCTCCGTTCCTGAGCCCGCGCGGCGACAGCACGCCGCCGCGCTCGAGCCGCGCAGCGCCATGCATCAGGTGCGCTCGCGCCGCGCGCCGCGCCGCCTTCGGGTCGCCGGCCGCGATGGCATCGACGATCACCCGGTGCTCGCGCCGCACCGCTTCCATGAAGTCGGCGCGCCGCGCCTCGTTGCCGCGCGTGATGCGCATGCCTTCGCGCAGGTACTGCTCCAGGAAGCCGAGCAGCCGGCTGAACTGCGGGTTGCCGGTGGCCTCGCCGATGGCGCGGTGGAAGGCCAGGTCCTCGGCCACGCCGTCGCGGCCGGCCGCCGCCGCCGTGTCGATCGCCGCCAGCGCGCGCCTCAGGCCCGCCACCTGCGCCCGCGTGGCGCGCTCGGCGGCCAGCGCGGCCATCTCGCCTTCCAGCACGCGCCGCACCTCCACCACGTGCACCACCGCGTCCACCGACTCCAGCACCTGCGGATCGAACTCCAGCGGCCGGTGCGGCGCCGGCGGGGCGACGTAGACCCCCGACCCCTGGCGCGACACCAGCAGCCCGCGCGACTTCACCCGGTGCACCGCCTCGCGCACCACGCTGCGCGAGACACCGTGCGCGGCGCACAGCTGCGCCTCGGTGGGCAGGCGGTCGCCGGGGGCCAGGGAGCCGCGCTCGATCTGCCCGGCCAGCAGCGCCGCCAGGCTGTCCGCCAGCGTGGTGCGGCCCAGCGTGCCGGCGCCCGGCATCGCCCTGCTCGCGGCAGGGGCGGACTGCGGTGCAGCAAGGGTGCGGGGCGCCATATTCGTCAGGTTATCAGACAACTTTCGGCGCCCCGCGCCGGGGTTAGCCCGATGGTGCCGCCGCCCGGGCGCTCTTATCGTGCCGCCCGTTCCTCGCATGCGAACGAGAGGCTGCCCCGCATGGCCAGTGTGTCCATCGAACAGGTGAAGAAGCGCTTCGGCACGGTGGAGATCCTGCATGGCGTGGACATCGCGATCCCCGACGGCTCGTTCACCGTGCTGGTGGGGCCCAGCGGCTGCGGCAAGAGCACGCTGCTGCGCATGATCGCGGGGCTGGAGCACATCAGCGACGGCGAGGTGCGCATCGGCAGCCAGCGCGTCAACGAGCTGCCGCCCAAGCAGCGCGACATCGCGATGGTGTTCCAGAACTACGCGCTCTACCCGCACATGACGGTGCGCGAGAACATGGCCTTCGCGCTGATGCTCGCGAAGCTGGAGCCGGCCGCCATCGAGGCCAAGGTGGCGCGCGCCGCCGAGATCCTGGGCCTGGGCGACCTGCTGCAGCGCTACCCGCGCCAGCTCTCGGGTGGCCAGCGCCAGCGCGTGGCGATGGGCCGCGCGATCGTGCGCGACCCGCAGGTGTTCCTGTTCGACGAGCCGCTGTCGAACCTGGACGCGAAGCTGCGCGTGGCGATGCGCACCGAGATCAAGGAACTGCACCAGCGCCTGAAGACGACCTCGATCTACGTCACGCACGACCAGATCGAGGCGATGACGATGGGCGACCAGATCGTCGTGATGAAGGACGGCCGCATCGAGCAGACCGGCAGCCCGCTGGAGCTTTATGACCGGCCTGCGAACCTGTTCGTCGCCGGATTCATCGGTTCGCCGGCGATGAACTTCCTGCCGGCCACGCTGCGCCTCAGCGGCGGCGATGCGACGGTGGAACTGTCCGACGGCACACGCCTGCCCGCACCGCGCGACAGCGCCGGCGTCGACGGCCAGCCGGTGATCTTCGGCACGCGGCCCGAGCACATGGCGCTGGGCCAGGCCGGCAGCGGCGCCATCGCCACCGAGGTGGCGGTGGTGGAGCCCACCGGCGCCGACACCTTCGTCGCCTGCCGCCATGGCGGCAAGGACCTGGCCGTGGTGTTCCACGACCGCTACGCGTTCGCGCCGGGCAGCACCATCCACCTGCAGCCCGACATCACGCGCGCCCACCTGTTCGATGCCGGCTCCGGCCGACGCCTTGCGGCCTGACGGTCGCTTCATCACAAAGGAGACTTCGATGAGTGACCTGAACCGCCGCAAGTTCAACGCGGGCGTGGCCGCGCTCGGCGCCGGCGCGATCTTCGCGCCGTCCGTCCACGCCCAGAGCCTCACGCTGAAGCCCGAGAAGGGCGCGAAGCTGCGTGTGCTGCGCTGGAGCCGCTTCGTGCAGGGCGACATCGACCAGTACATGAAGAACGTGGCCGCGTTCACCGCCAAGACCGGCATCGAGGTGCGCGTGGACAACGAAGGCTGGGAAGACGTGCGCCCGAAGGCCGCCGTGGCCGCCAACACCGGCTCGGGCCCCGACATCATCCTGTCGACCAACGACGACGCGAACCTCTACCCCGAGAAGCTGCTCGACGTGACCGACCTCGCCGAGTACCTGGGCAAGAAGTACGGCGGCTGGTACCCGGCCGTGGAGGCCTACCTGAAGCCGGACGGCAAGAAGTGGCTGGGCCTGGGCCTTGGGGCCGCGGGCTCCTACATCGTCTACCGCCAGAGCATGGTGAAGGCGGCCGGCTTCGACGCCTTCCCGAAGGACACCGCCGGCTTCCTGGCGCTGATGAAGGCGCTGAAGGAAAAGGGCACGCCGGGTGGCATGGCGCTCGGCAACGCCACCGGCGACGGGCTGTGGTGCAACTGGCTGATCTGGTCGCACGGCGGCATGCTGGTCGACAAGGGCAACAAGGTGGTGATCGACAGCCCCGAGACCGCGAAGGCACTGGAGTACGGCAAGGAGCTCTACGCCACCTTCGTGCCCGGCACGCTCAGCTGGCTGGACCCGAACAACAACAAGGCCTTCCTCGACGGCCAGGTCAGCGTCACGAACAACGGCATCTCGATCTACTACGCCGCGAAGAACTCGCAGGACCCGAAGGTCAAGGAGATGGCGGCCGACATCCAGCACGCCTCGTTCCCCGTGGGCCCGGTGGGCACGCCGACCGAGAGCCATCTGTTCTTCAACCAGATGGTCATGAAGTACACGAAGTACCCGCAGGCGGCCAAGGAGTTCCTGCGCTTCATGATGGAGAAGGAGCAGTTCGACCCCTGGCTCACCGCCGCCGGCGGCTACATCGCGCAACCGCTGCGCGCCTACGAGCAGACCGCGGTGTGGACGGCCGACCCGAAGAACACGCCGTACCGCGATGGCGTGAAGAACATGCGGCCCGCGGGCTATGCGGGCAAGCTGGGCTACGCATCGGCCGGCGCGGGCGCGGACTTCATCGTCGTCAACATGGTCGCGGAAGCGGTGAGCGGTTCGAAGACGGTGAAGGAAGCGATGGAGCGCGCGCAGAAGCGCGCCGAGCGCTACTACAAGGTTTGATGGCCCGCAGCGCCGCCGCCAGCTCGATGTTCGAGAAGATCCAGGACAACCGGCAGCTGCTCGGGCTGCTGTTCATGCTGCCGGCGGCGGCCTTCCTGCTGCTGTTCCTCACCTACCCGCTCGGCCTGGGCACCTGGCTCGGCTTCACCGACGCCCGCCTCGGCCGGCCGGGCGGCTGGGTGGGCCTGGAGAACTACGAGTTCCTGTGGGGTGACAGCGTCACGCGGCTGGCGCTGTTCAACACGCTCTTCTACACCTTCGTCGCCAGCGTGCTGAAGTTCGGGCTGGGGCTGTGGCTGGCGCTGCTGCTGAACAAGAACATCCGCATCAAGACCTTCTTCCGCGCGGTGATCCTGCTGCCGTACATCGTGCCCACCGCGCTGTCGGCCATCGCGTTCTGGTGGATCTTCGACGCGCAGTTCTCGGTGGTGTCGTGGGTGCTGGTGAAGATCGGCCTGATCGACACCTACATCGACTTCCTCGGCGACCCCTGGAACGCGCGGCTGTCCACCATCTTCGCCAACGTCTGGCGCGGCGTGCCCTTCGTCGCGATCACGCTGCTGGCGGGCCTGCAGACCATCTCGCCGTCGTACTACGAAGCCTCGGCCATCGACGGCGCGTCGCGCTGGCAGCAGTTCCGCCACGTCACGCTGCCGCTGCTGACGCCCATCATCGCGGTGGTGATGACCTTCTCGGTGCTGTTCACCTTCACCGACTTCCAGCTCATCTACGTGCTGACGCGCGGCGGCCCGCTCAACGCCACGCACCTGATGGCCACGCTGTCGTTCCAGCGCGCGATCAACGGCGGCGCCCTCGGCGAGGGCGCGGCGATCGCGATCGCGATGGTGCCCTTCCTGCTCGCGGCCATCCTGTTCAGCTTCTTCGGACTGCAGCGCCGCGCCTGGCAGCAGGGCGGGAGGGACGAATGAGCCAGGGCGCTGCCGCCTCCGACGCCATCGTCGGCATGGACTACCTCGATTCGCGCAAGCGGCGCCTGGTCACGATCTACCTGCCGCTGGCGATCTTCGTCTTCGTGCTGCTCTTTCCGTTCTACTGGATGGGCATCACGGCATTCAAGCCGAACGCCGAGCTGCTCTCGCGCGACGGCAACCCGTTCTGGGTGCACGTGCCGACGCTGGCGCATTTCAAGAAGCTGCTCTTCGACACCAGCTACCCGGAGTGGCTGTGGAACACGGTGCTGGTCTCGGTGGTGTCCACCTTCGCGTCGCTGGCGGCGTCGGTCATGGCGGCCTATGCGATCGAGCGGCTGCGCTTCTCGGGCGCCAAGCAGGTGGGCATGTCGATCTTCCTGGCCTACCTGGTGCCGCCGTCGATCCTCTTCATTCCTCTGGCCGCCACCGTCACGCACCTGGGCCTGGCCGACACGCGCTGGGCGCTGATCCTCACCTACCCGACCTTCCTGATCCCGTTCTGCACCTGGCTGCTGATGGGCTACTTCCGCTCGATCCCGTTCGAGCTGGAGGAGTGCGCCCTGATCGACGGCGCCACGCGCTGGCAGATCCTGGTGAAGATCATCCTGCCGCTGGCGGTGCCGGGGCTCATCAGCGCCGGCATCTTCGCGTTCACGTTGAGCTGGAACGAGTTCATCTACGCGCTGACCTTCGTCTCCAGCTCCGAGAACAAGACGGTGCCGGTGGGCGTGGTGACCGAGCTCGTCGAGGGCGACGTCTACCACTGGGGCCCGCTGATGGCGGGCGCGCTGCTCGGCTCGCTGCCGGTGGCCTTCGTGTACTCGTTCTTCGTCGAGTACTACGTCTCGGGGCTCACCGGGTCGGTGAAGGAATAGCTCAGCGGCCCTCGAGCGGATATGCCGGGTCGTTGAAGCCCGGCGTCGATGGATGGCCGGGGGCGACCAGCTCGTCGACCAGCGTCTCGTCGGCCGCGTCGATCGTGGTGTCGAGCGCGCCCAGGTAGTCCTGCCACTGCGCGAAGGTGCGCGGCCCCGCGATCACCGCGCTCACCGCGCGGTGCTTCAGCACCCAGGCCGTGGCGAAGTGCGACAGCGAGCGCCCCGTCTTGGCGGCGTGCCCGCGCAGCGTCTGCGCGATGCGCAGCGACTCCTCGCGGAACTCGGTCTCCAGGATGCGCTTGTCGCCGCGCGCGGCGCGCGTGCCCGCGGGCGGCTGCGCACCCGGCGCGTACTGGCCGGTGAGCACGCCACGCGCGATCGGGCTGTAGGGCACCACGCCCAGGCCGTGATGGCGGCAGGCCGGCAGCACCTCCACCTCGGGCTGGCGGTTGAGCAGGTTGTAGTACGGCTGGCAGACCACCGGCGCCGGCATGTTCAGCTGGCGCGCGAGATGCACGCATTCCGCGATGCGCCAGCCGCGGAAGTTCGACAGGCCCCAGTAGCGGATCTTGCCCTCGCGCAGCAGCTGGTCCACCGCCCGCAGCGGCTCCTCCAGGTCCATGCCGTTGAAGTCGCGGTGCAGGTAGTAGATGTCCAGGTGGTCGGTGGCCAGCCGCTGCAGGCTGCCGGCGCAGGCCTGCATCACCCAGGCGCGCGCGTAGCGCATGCGGTTCGGGCCGTCGGCCATCCGGTTGCCGAGCTTGCTGGCCAGCACCCAGCGGTGGCGGCGGCCCTTCAGCAGCTCGCCGACCATCAGCTCGCTGCCGCCCTTCTCCTTGCCGTAGACATCGGCGGTGTCGATGAAGTTGACGCCCTCGCCTTGCGCGTGCTCGACGATGCGGCGCGCTTCGTCGGCGCCGGTCTGGTCGGCGAACATCATCGTGCCCAGGCACAGCTCGGAGACTTCGAGCGCGCTCCGGCCCAGCGTGCGGAACTTCATCGGCGTGTCCTCACCCGGTCTTGGCCAGCCGGGGCGCCTTCAGGCGCGGCGGCGGCAGGTTCAGCGACGGCAGCTTGCGGCGCGAGCCCAGCACGAGCTCGATGTCCTCCTGCGCGCCGTCGATCAGCACCAGGCTCGCGCGCTCGGCCTTGATCGGCGAACGCGCGATCACCGCGTCCAGCACCGCGCGATGCAGCGGCAGCGACTTCGCGGGGCCGTCCGGCTTGGTGGTGCTGATCTCGAAGCTGGTGCGCAGCAAGGCGCCCAGCGCCTTGCTCATCTGCACCACCATGCGGTTGTGGCAGGCGCGCAGCAGGCCCTGGTGGAAGGCCAGGTCGTTGGCCACGTAGTCGCCGCCCTGCTCGATGGCCTGCTTCATGCCGGCGTAGGCACGCTCGATCTCGGCCACGTCCTCGGCGCTGGCGCGCTCGGCCGCCAGCCGCACGGCCGCCGGCTCGACGACACGGCGCAGCTCCTGCAGGTCGCGCAGGAACTCGCGCGTCAGGCCGACGCGCGACTTCCACAGCACCACGTCGGGATCGAACCAGTTCCAGTCGTCCTCGGGCAGCACGCGCGTGCCGACCTTCGGGCCCGTGCTCACCAGGCCCTTGGCCACCAGCGACTTGACCGCCTCGCGCACCACCGTGCGGCTGACGCCGAACTCCTCGCACAGCGTGGGTTCGGGCGGGATGCCGCTGCCCGGCGGGTAGCGTCCGGAGACGATGGACTCGCCCAGCAGTTCGAGCGTGCGGCCGTGGACGTTCTTGATCGGGTTCATGCGCGGGCTTTCAGCCCCTGACGAAGGCGGTGACCAGCGGCTCGCTGCCCACCTGGCGGCTCCAGTGGCCGTGCAGCTTCGCGTCGAAGGTGGCGCCGGCCGGCAGCGTGTCGGCCGAGTAGAAATGGTCGCCGGGCAGGAAGACGCGCGAGCTGCCGTCCTGCAGGCCGATCTCCATCGCGCCGCCCAGCACGAACAGCCACTGCGGGTTCTCGGTGCAGTGGAACTCGCTGCGGAAGCCCACCGGGCTCATGCGCAGCTGCAACCCGCCGCTGGGCATCAGGGCCGACAGGCGCGCCATCGGCTTGCCTTCGGGCAGCGGCACGGTCTCGTCGCGGAAACGCGCCCGGCCGTCTTCGGCGGTGTAGAGAACGACCTTGGTGAACTGCATGGTTTTCCGGATCCTTCAGGCGGCCTTGCACAGGCGCTGGAACAGCTGGGAGACCAGGCGCTGCGGCGGCTCGGCGACATCGGCGGTGTAGACGGTCTCGTCGGCGCCGGGCGGTTCCAGCGTCTGCAGCTGGCTCTGCAGCAGCGAAGCCGGCATGTAGTGGCCCTTGCGCGCGGCCATGCGCTCGGCCAGCAGGGCCGGCTCGCCGCGCAGGTGAACCAGTGTCAGGTCGGGCGCGCTGGCGCGCAGCAGGTCGCGGTAGCTGCGCTTGAGCGCCGAGCAGGAGACCACGACGCCGTCGTGCGCCGCGTCGGCCAGCACCCGCGCCACCGCCTCCAGCCATTCGCGCCGGTCCTCGTCGGTGAGCGGCGTGCCGGCCGCCATCAGCGCCACGTTGCGCGGCGGGTGCAGGCTGTCGCCTTCGACGAAGCGCAGGCCGAGCGCCTGCGCCAGCGCGGCGCCGACGGTGCTCTTGCCGCAGCCGCTGACGCCCATCACGACGATGCGCGAGGCGGGCATCTCATCCGAGACGCGCGCCGCTGGCGGCGTCGAACAGGTGGGCCTTGGCCGGATCCACCGCGAGGTGCACCGTGTCGTCGGGCTGTGCCGTCGTGCGGCCGTGCATCACCAGCACCAGCTGCTGCCCGCCCACGTCCACCAGCAGTTCGGTCTCGGCGCCGGTGGGCTCCACGACGACCACCTTCGCCGCGATGCCCTGATCGGCCAGCGCAAGGTCGGTCGGCCGGATGCCGTAGTGCACCGCCTGCCCTTCGGCGGCGATGCGGGAAGGCAGCGGCCAGTGAGCGCCCAGGGCGTCGACGCCCGCGCCCTTCACCTGCCCCTTGAACACGTTCATCGCCGGCGAGCCGATGAACTGCGCGACGAACAGGTTGCCCGGCCGGTCGAACAGCTCCAGCGGCGTGCCGATCTGCTCGACGATGCCGTCGTGCATCACGACGATGCGGTCGGCCATCGTCATGGCCTCGATCTGGTCGTGCGTGACGTAGACGGTGGTGGTCTTGAGCCGCTGGTGCAGCGCCTTGATCTCGGCGCGCATCGCCACGCGCAGCTTGGCGTCCAGGTTGGACAGCGGCTCGTCGAAGAGGAAGACCTTGGGGTCGCGCACGATCGCGCGGCCCATCGCCACGCGCTGGCGCTGGCCGCCGGAGAGTTCGCGCGGGTAGCGGTCGAGCAGCGCGTCGAGGTTCAGGATGCGCGCCGCGTCCTCGACGCGTTTCGCCGTCGAAGCGGCATCGGCCTTGCGCAGGCGCAGGCTGAAGCCCATGTTCTCGCGCACCGTCATGTGCGGATAGAGCGCGTAGCTCTGGAACACCATCGCGATGTCGCGGTCCTTGCTCTCGAGGTCGTTGACGACCTTGCCGTCGATCACGATCTCGCCGCCGGAGATCTCCTCCAGCCCCGCCAGCATGCGCAGCAGCGTGCTCTTGCCGCAGCCGCTCGGGCCCACCAGCACCACGAACTCGCCGTCGGCGATCTCGAACTCGATGCCGTGGATGACCTTGACCTTGCCGTATGCCTTCTGGACTTGCTTGAACCCGACTGCGGCCATGTTTTTGTTCCGTTAGCTCTTCACCGCGCCGGCCGTGAGCCCGGACACCATGTAGCGCTTGAAGGCGTAGTAGATCGCTGCCGGCGGCAGCGCATAGATGAGGCCGGTGGCCATCAGCAGCTCCCACGGCGAATCGTCCGCAGCCAGGAAGTTGCCGAGCGCGACGGCCAGCGTGACGTCGGTGTCCTTGCTGAGCAGCAGGAAGGCGTAGAGGTACTCGTTCCAGGCCAGCAGCAGCGCATAGGTGCCCACCGCCACCAGCGAGGGCACCATCAGCGGCAGGTAGACCAGCCGGAACAGCTGCAGCGGGCTGGCGCCGTCGATGCGCGCGGCCTCGTCCAGTTCCCAGGGCAGCTTGTCGCTGGCCTGCTTGAGGACCCAGATGCAGTACGGCGACGCGATGGCCACCATCGCCAGGATCAGCGCCCACTGGCTGTTGAGCAGCCCGTAGACACCCATCGTCTTGTACATCGGCACCGCCAGGAACGCGGCCGGGATGAAGTAGGTGAACAGCGCCAGGTTCATCACCGTGCGCCCGCCGCGCACGCGCAGGCGGCTGATCGCGAAGGCCGCGGCGGTGGCCACCACCAGCGTCAGCACGCCCACCGTCACCGCGATCAGCAGCGAATTGCCGAGCTGCTGCCAGAAGTGGTTGAGGTAGAAGTGCTTCTGCTGGAACACGATCTCGAAGTTCTGCAGCGTCGGGTTCTTCGGCCACAGCCGGCCCGAGGTGGCCGAGTCGCGTTCGCTGATGGCGAACAGGAACATGTGGTAGACCGGGATCACGGTCCACAGGAACACCGGGATGCCCACCAGCAGCAGCTGGGCCTCGCGGCTGACGGTGCGCCAGGAGAGCTTCATTTGCTGAGGCGCTTCATCATGAAGAACACCAGCGGCAGCACCAGCGGCAGCGCCACGACGATGGATGCCATCGCCAGGTCCACCTGGTCCAGGCGCAGGTAGCGGATGCCCAAGGTGGCCAGCACGTGCGTCAGGTCGGCCGGGCCGCCGCCGGTGAGCAGGTAGACGCTGTTGAAGTCGCCCAGCGTCCAGATCATCGACAGGATCAGCGAGGTCACGTACAGCGAGCGCATCGCCGGCCAGGTGATGAAGCGGAACTTCTGCCAGCGCGAGGCGCCGTCGACGCTGGCGGCCTCGTACTGCTCGGAAGGAATCGCCAGCCGGCCGGCCAGCAGGATCAGCGTCCAGAACGGCAGGCTCTTCCAGATGTGCATCAGCATGCTGAACGACAGCGCCAGCGTCGGATCATTCAGCCAGTTCGGCCCGTCCAGGCCGGTCAGCTTGAAGATGGTGCTGTTGATCACGCCCCACTCGGGGTTGAGCATGAAGCGCACCGAGAGGATGGTGGGAATCGACGGCACCGCCCAGGGCAGGATGAACAGCACCGACAGCGCCTTGATCCACCAGCGCGTGTGCACGAAGAAACCCGAGAGGCCCAAAGCGACGACCATCTTCAGGTTGATGGCCACCACCAGGAAGATGACCGTGTTGACCACCGACCGGAAGAAGATCGGGTCGTCCACCAGGTGGCTGTAGCTGGCCGGATGCCGCGCCAGCCACAGGCCATAGACCACCGGGAACACCACCAGCACCGCGAACACCGCCAGGTAAGGCAGCACGAAGACCCGGCCCCAGAACTGCCAGGGGCCGAGGGCCTTCTTGCGCGCCGGCGCTGCGACACCGTTGCTGAGCACTGCGGACATGGTGGTGATGTGGCTGGTCTAACAAGCGGCCGCCGCGGAACCGGCTTTGCCGGGCCGCTGGCGGCGCCCCCCCGGGGGGGAGGCGCCGAAGGCGCTTCGGGGGGGAGCCATCAGTTCGCGGCGACCGTCTTGATGCGGGCGATCAGCTCGTCCACCGCCTTGTCCACCGGCACCTTCTCGTTGAGGATTCGGTTCATCGCCTTGGCCCACACGTTCTCGTTGTTCAGCACGGTGAACTTGTAGTTCTTCGTGAATTCGAACGGCGTCGTGCCGGCCATGAACTGGTTGTAGACGGCCAGGCGGTGCGGGTCGCTCTTCCAGAACGGGCTCTGCTGGGCCTGCTTGGTGACCGGGAACCAGCGGCCGAGCGAACCTTCGACGTACGGCGTGAGGTTGGCTTCCTCCAGCAGGAAGGCGACGAACTTCTTGGCCGCGGCCTTGTTCTTCGCGTCCTTGAAGATCACGCCGGTCTTCACCGCGGCACGGTAGGTCATCTTGCTGCCGTCGGGCTTGGCCGGGAAGCCCGCCGTGGCGATCAGCTCGGTGTAGTTCTTCTTCGCCGTGGCGCGCTGCGCTTCGGTGAGCGTCGTGTTGTTCATGTCGTCGAGCCACTTCGCGGCGATGGAGATGGTCGCGTTGTGCGTCATCACCGTCGTCTTGTTGTGGAACGCCACGTTGTTGTCCGGATCCTTCCAGCTCGTGGCCGACGGCGGCGCGCAACCCTTGCCATACACGGCCGTGTAGTCGGTGAGCGCGCTGATCAGCGCGGTGCGCACGGCCGGGTCGTCCACCATCAGCTTGCCGGCGTCGTTCACCAGCTTCGCGTTGTAGGCGTCGAAGAAGGTCAGGAACGAGAAGAACGAGTCGCTGGAATCCACGCCCATCGGCTGGCCGATGCCGAAGGCCCGGTTGCCGCTCTTCTGGCGGTAGGCGGGCTGCACCTTGTCGCACCAGAAGCTCCAGTACTCCTTCCAGGTCTTCGGGATGTCGGCCTCCTTGAAGCCGGCGTCAGCGAGCATGTCCTTCCAGTACTGGATGTGCATGGTCTGCTGCTTGATCGGGTAGGCGTAGTACGCCCGCGACTGGGTGGTGTTGTTGTAGAGGAAGGTGGTGGCCAGCGCGGCCGGCTCGAAGCGGGCGCGGATGGGGTCGATCAGGCTGGTGAGGTCTTCCAGCTTGCCGTCGTAGGCCCACTTGGCGGTGACCTGGAAGTCGTAGACGTCGGCATAGGCCACGTCGGGCGGGCTGCCCGAGTCGAGCGCCGAGACCGTCTTCGGGATCATGTCCTGCACCGGGTACTGGCTCAGGTCGATCTTGATGCCCTTGTTCTTCTCCTCGAACTTCTTGATGGCGGCGAACAGCGCGTCGTCCTCCGCCTTGTAGAAGCCCTTCACCCACCAGACGGTGAGCTTCTCCTGCGCGAGCGCGGGGCCCGCCGCCAGCAGCCCGGCCGCCAGGGCACAGGCCATCCACGTCTTCTTCAGCAGCATCGATGAGTCTCCTAGGGTGGTGGCGTCGTCCTGCGCCAGTGGTGTTATCGTATGATGATTGGGCGAACCCGTTCTACGGACTTTCCCGGCCGCTCAGCCCTGGCATTCGGGCACCGGCGTCAGCAACGGCTGCCCGGCGAAATGCGCCTTCAGGTTGCCGAAGGCCAGATCGGCCATGGCCTGGCGCGTCTGGCCGGTGGCGCTGCCGATGTGCGGCACCAGCACCACGTGCGGCAGCGCGCGCAGGCGCTCTGGCACGCGCGGCTCGTCCTCGAACACATCCAGGCCGGCGCCGGCGATCACGCCCTTCTCCAGCGCCTCGATCAGCGCCGCTTCGTCGACCACCGACCCGCGCGCCACGTTGACCAGGATGCCCTCGCCCCTGCCCTTGCCCAAGGCGCCCAGCACCTCGGCGTCGATCAGGTGCCTCGTCGCCGCGCCGCCGGGCGTGATCAGCACCAGGAAGTCGACCTCGGCGGCCAGCGCCTTCGCGCTCGGCAGGTAGCGATACGCCAGCTCGGGCTTCGGGCGGCGCGTGGTGTACGCGATGCTCATGCCGAAGGCCTGCGCGCGGGCGGCGATGGCCTGGCCGATGCGCCCCATGCCGACGATGCCCAGCCGTGCGCCGCTCATCTTGCGCGCCAGCGGCATCGGCGCCTTCAGCCAGGAGCCGTCGCGGACGTAACGGTCGGCCGCCGGCAGCTGGCGCGCCGCGCTCAGCATCAGGCCGATCGCGAGGTCGGCCACGTCGTCGTTCAGCACGTTGGGCGTGTGCGTCACCATGATGCCGCGCGCCTTCGCGGCGGCCACCGCCACGCCGTCGTAGCCCACGCCCATCACCGAGATCACCTCGAGCTTCGGCAGCTGCGCGATCAGCTCCGCGCTCACCTTCGAATCGCCGCTGGCCGCCACGCCGCGGATCAGCGGCGCCACCTTCGCGAACGCGGCCGGATCGGCCTCGTGCAGCCGCTCGTGCAGCGTGAACGCCGCCTGCAGCTGCGGCACGAAGAACGGCGACAGCTTGGCCGCGGTGAGCACATGGATATCGGACATCGGGCGGGTTCCTAGTAGTTCCACGATGGGCGCGCCAATCGTCATACCATAATATGCGTGGCACACCGGGCGACGCACCCGGGAAAGCCAGCACGACCATGAGTTCCGCCCCGAAGAAGAAATCCTCCGAGCTGCGCAGCCAGCAGTGGTTCGGCCGCCAGGACCGCGACGGTTTCGCCTACCGCAGCTGGGTCAAGGGCAAGGGCGTGCCGCACGACCAGTTCGACGGCCGCCCGGTGATCGGCATCTGCAACACCTTCAGCGAACTCACGCCCTGCAACTCGCACTTCCGCACGCTGGCCGAGCAGGTGAAGATCGGCGTCTACGAAGCCGGCGGCTTCCCGCTCGAGTTCCCGGTGATGTCGCTCGGCGAAACGCTGCTGCGGCCCACCGCCATGCTGTACCGCAACCTCGCGAGCATGGACGTCGAGGAGAGCATCCGCGGCAACCCGATCGACGGCGTGGTGCTGCTGATGGGCTGCGACAAGACCACGCCTTCGCTGCTGATGGGCGCATCCAGCGTGGACCTGCCGACCATCGGCGTCAGCGGCGGCCCCATGCTCAACGGCAAGTGGCGCGGCCAGGAACTCGGCTCGGGCACCGGTGTCTGGAGCATGAGCGAGCAGGTGCGCGCCGGCACGCTGAAGCTGGCCGACTTCTTCGAGGCCGAGAGCTGCATGCACCGCAGCCATGGCCACTGCATGACGATGGGCACCGCGAGCACGATGGCCTCGATGGTGGAGGCGCTCGGCGTCGGCCTGCCCGGCAACGCGGCCTACCCGGCGGTGGATGGCCGCCGCAACGTGATCGCGCGCAACGCCGGCCGCCGCATCGTCGAGATGGTGCACGCGGACCAGAAGCTGTCGAGCATCCTCACGCGCGAAGCCTTCGAGAACGCCATCCGCACGCTGGCGGCCATCGGCGGCAGCACGAACGCGGTGATCCACCTGATCGCGATCGCCGGCCGCATCGGCGTGAAGCTGACGGTGGACGACTTCGAGCGCCTGGGCAGCGAGATGCCGTGCATCCTGAACCTGCAGCCCAGCGGCGAACACCTGATGGAGGACTTCTGCTACGCCGGCGGCCTGCCGGCGGTGATGAAGGAGATCGCGTCGTCGCTGCACCTGGGCGCGGTCACCGCGAACGGGTGCACGGTGGGCGAGAACATCGCCGAGGCGCGGAACTTCGATCCGCGCGTGATCAAGACGGTCGAGAAGCCGTTCAAGGACAAGGCGGGCATCGCGATCCTTCGGGGCAACCTGGCGCCGCGCGGCGCCGTGATCAAGCCCAGTGCGGCAACGCCGGCCCTGATGCAGCACACCGGCCGCGCCGTCGTGTTCGAGGACAGCGACGACTTCCACAAGCGCATCGACGACGAGAACCTGGACGTCGACGAGACCTGCATCCTGGTGCTGAAGAACTGCGGCCCCAAGGGCTACCCCGGCATGGCCGAGGTGGGCAACATGCCGCTGCCGCCGAAGGTTCTTCGCAAGGGCATCACGGACATGGTGCGCATCAGCGATGCGCGCATGAGCGGCACCGCCTACGGCACCGTGGTGCTGCACACCGCGCCGGAAGCGGCCGCCGGCGGCCCGCTGGCGGTGGTGCAGAACGGCGACCTCATCACGCTCGACGTCGCAGCCCGCAAGCTGCACCTGCACGTGGACGACGCCGAACTGCAGCGGCGGCTGGCCGCCTGGAAGCCGCCGACGCCGCCGCTGCAAAGCGGCTACTGGAAGCTCTACATCGACCACGTGCTGCAGGCCGACGAAGGGGCCGACCTCGACTTCCTGCGCGGCAAGCGTGGCGCATTCGTTCCGAAGGACAACCACTGACATGAGCAAGACTGCGATCGTCACCGGCGCCGGCAGCGGCATCGGCCGCGCCTGTGCCCTGGGCCTGCTGGCCGACGGCTGGAACGTGGCCCTGGTCGGCCGCCGCGCCGACGCGCTGCAGGAGACCATCGCGCAGGCCGGCGAGGCGGGCTCGCGCATGCTGGCCCTGCCCTGCAACGTCGGCGACCCCGCCGCGGTGGCCGCCGCCTTCGACGCGGTGGTGCAGCGCTTCGGCCGCGTGGACCTGCTGTTCAACAACGCCGGCAGCGGCATGCCCAGCAAGACGCCCGACCTGGTGACGCCCGACGAATGGCTGAACATCGTCAACGTCAACCTCAACGGTGCCTTCTTCTGCCTCAGCAACGCCTTCCGCGTGATGAAGGCGCAGAGTCCCCAGGGCGGCCGCATCATCAACAACGGCTCGATCTCGGCCTACGCGCCGCGGCCGGGTTCCATCGCCTACACCGCCACCAAGCACGCGGTGAGCGGCCTCACGCGCACCGCGGCGCTCGATGGGCGTCCCTTCGACATCGCGGTGGGCCAGATCGACATCGGCAACGCCGCCAGCGAGATGACGGCGCGCATGGTGAACGGCGTGCCGCAGGCCGACGGCAGCGTGAAGCCCGAGCCGCGCATGGACCTGCAGGCCGTGGTCGACACCCTGCTGACGATGGCCCGGCTGCCGCCGTCGGCCAACATCCTGTTCACCACCGTGATGGCGACGAAGATGCCTTTCGTCGGCCGCGGCTGAGAAAGAGAAAGCGACATGACCCAACGACTCGCAGGCAAGACCGCCTTCGTCACCGCCGCCGGCCAGGGCATCGGCCGCGCCGTGGCGGAAGCCTTCGCGCGCCACGGCGCGAAGGTGATCGCCACCGACCTGAACGAGGGCCTGCTGAAGACGCTGGCGGAGACGCCCGGCATCACGGTGGCGAAACTCGATGCCACCGACGCCGCCGCGATCGGCGCGGCTGCCGCCGCCAACCCCGGCGTCAACGTGCTCTTCAACGGCGCCGGCTACGTGCACGCCGGCACGGTGCTCGACTGCACCGAGGCCGACTGGGACTTCGCCTTCAACCTCAACGTGCGCTCGCAGTTCCGGCTGATCAAGGCCTTCCTGCCGGGCATGCTGAACCGGGGGGGCGGCTCGATCATCAACGTGGCCAGCGTCGCCGGCAGCATCAAGGGCGCGCCGAACCGCTTCGTCTACGGCACCACGAAGGCCGCGATCATCGGCCTGACGAAGGCGGTGGCCGCCGACTTCATCACCAAGGGCATCCGCTGCAACGCCATCTGCCCGGGCACCGTGGAGTCGCCTTCGCTGCGCGACCGCATCGCCGCCCAGGCCACGGCGACCAACCAGACCCCCGAGCAGGTGGAGGCGCTGTTCATCTCGCGCCAGCCCATGGGCCGCCTCGGCAAGGTCGAGGAGATCGCCTCCCTCGCTGTCTACCTGGCCAGCGACGAATCCGCATTCACCACTGGAACCGCACAAGTCATCGACGGCGGCTGGAGCAACTGAAGAATGAAACTGCTGAGACACGGCCCCAAGGGGCAGGAGAAGCCGGGCATCGTCGATGCCCAGGGCCGCGTGCGCGACCTTTCGGGCCTGATCCCCGACATCACCGCCGCCACGCTGTCGCCCGCCGGCCTGGGTGCGCTGAAGGCGCTCAACCTCGACGCGCTGCCCATCGTCGAGCAGGGTCGCCTCGCGGTGCCCTGGACCGGCATGGGCAAGTTCATCGCCATCGGCCTGAACTACGCCGACCACGCGGCCGAGTCGAACATGCCGATCCCGAAGGAGCCCATCGTCTTCATGAAGACGGTGGACTGCGCGGTGGGCTGCAACCACCCGGTGGTGCTGCCGCAGGGCAGCGTGAAGACCGACTGGGAGGTGGAACTCGGCATCGTGATCGGCAGCACCGCGCGCTACGTCAGCGAGGCCGATGCGCCCAAGCACATCGCCGGCTACTGCGTGGTCAACGACGTCTCCGAGCGCGAATACCAGCTCGAACGCGGCAGCCAGTGGGACAAGGGCAAGGGCTGCGACACCTTCGGCCCGATCGGGCCGTGGCTGGTCACCAGCGACGAGGTGGGCGACCCGCAGAACCTGAGCATGTGGCTCGAGGTGAACGGGCACCGCTACCAGAACGGCAGCACCAAGACGATGATCTTCGGCCCCGCGGTGCTGGTGAGCTACCTCAGCCGCTTCATGACGCTGCGGCCCGGCGACCTCATCACCACCGGCACGCCGCCGGGCGTGGGCCTCGGCATCAAGCCCAACCCGGTGTATTTGAAGGCCGGTGACACGATGAAGGTCTACATCGAGAAGCTCGGTCAGCAGCAGCAGACCGTGCACGCCTGGGATCCCGCGCTGATCGACGGTTGACCCGATGAGCAGCCCGGCGATCCGCATCCACCCGGCCGACAACGTCGTCATCGCGCGGCGCCAGCTGCTCGGCGGCACGGTGCTCGCGGAGGAAGGCATCACCATCGCCGGGCTGGTGCCGCCGGGGCACAAGATCGCCACGAAGGCCATCGCCGCCGGCCAGCCGGTGCGCCGCTACAACCAGGTCATCGGCACCGCCACGCAGGCCATCGCGCCCGGCCAGCACGTGCACGTGCACAACCTGGCCTACAGCGACTTCGCGCGCCAGCACGAGGTCGGCGCGGCCCTGCAGCCCACGGCCTACGAGGCGGCGCCCGCCACCTTCGACGGCATCGTGCGCGAGGACGGCCGCGTCGCCACGCGCAACTACATCGGCGTGCTCACCAGCGTGAACTGCAGCGCCACGGCGGCGCGCGCCATCGCCGACCACTTCCGCCGCGACATCCACCCCGAGGCGCTGGCCGGCTTCCCGAACGTCGACGGCGTGGTGGCGCTGACGCACGGCATGGGCTGCGCCACCGACAGCGAAGGCGAGGAACTGGAAGTGCTGCGCCGCACGCTGGGTGGCTACGCACGGCATCCGAACTTCGCTGCCGTGCTGGTGGTGGGCCTGGGCTGCGAGACCAACCAGATCCAGGGCCTGGTGGCGCAGGAAGGCCTGCAGGAAGGCGCCGACCTCGTCACGTTCAGCATCCAGGACACGGGCGGCACCGCGAAGACGGTGGCGCGCGGCGTCGAGCTGGTGAAGAGCATGCTGCCACGCGCGAACCGGGTGAAGCGGCAGCCGGTGCCGGCGAGCCACATCACCGTCGGCCTGCAGTGCGGCGGCAGCGACGGCTACTCGGGCATCAGCGCGAACCCGGCGCTGGGCGCCGCGGTCGACCGCCTGGTGCGCCACGGCGGCACTGCGATCCTCAGCGAGACGCCGGAGATCTACGGCGGGGAACACCTGCTGACCCGCCGCGCCGTCAGCCAGGGCGTTGCCGACAAGCTGCTCGCCCGCATCGCCTGGTGGGAGCAATACACCGCGCGCAACGGCATGAAGATGGACAACAACCCGTCGGCCGGCAACAAGGCGGGCGGGCTGACGACCATCCTGGAGAAGAGCCTGGGCGCCATCGCGAAGAGCGGCACCACGAACCTGGTGGATGTGTACCGCTTCGCCGAGCGCATCACCGCCAAGGGCTTCGTCTACATGGACACGCCGGGCTACGACCCCGTCTCGGCCACCGGCCAGGTGGCCGGCGGCGCGAACCTGATCTGCTTCACCACCGGCCGCGGCTCGGCCTACGGCTGCGCGCCCTCGCCTTCGCTGAAGCTGTCCACCAACACCGCGCTGTGGCTCAAGCAGCAGGACGACATCGACATCGACTGCGGCGGCATCGTCGAAGGGCTCGAGACGGTGGACGAGGCCGGCGAGCGCATCTTCCGGCTGATGCTGGAGACGGCCTCGGGGCGCGCCACCAAGAGCGAACTGCACGGCTACGGCCAGAACGAGTTCGTGCCCTGGCAGCTGGGTGCCGTGATGTAGCGGAGCGCCTTGCAACCCGACGCCAACCCCTACCAACCGCCGCGCAGCGAGCTCGAACAGGCCGCCACGCCCACCGACTTCGCCGAAGTGGCCAGCTGCGCCAGCGCAACCGAGGCGCACCTGCTGAGGGGCGTGCTGGCCGCAGCCGGCGTGGACGCCGTGGTGGCCGACGCCCATCTGGCCCAGGTGCAGCTGCTGGTGGGGCCTTCGGTCACCGGTGTGCGGGTGCTGGTGCCACGGCCTGCGCTCGATGCCGCGCGCCAGGTGGTGGCCGACTACCGGGCCGGCGAGTTCGAGCTGGAGACCGACGAGCCCGCGCCGGCGCCGCCCGCCACACCGCCGCTGGCGCGGCCCGTCTACAGCCCCGATGGCCTCACCCTGTGGAGCCTTGCGCTCACGCCCGCCTTCGGCACGCTGCTGAAGGCGCTGGAACGCCCGGCGGCCGGCAGCGTCGCGGCTCCTGCAGCGGCCGCCTGGACCTGGTTCGTGGTCAGTGCGGCGGGCGTGGTGACGATGGTGCTGTGGCTGCCGACACCGGAGCCCGAGCCCTGGCTGCTGTTCCGCGCCGCGTTCCTGCTGTGGCCGGTGACCCTGGCCTGGTACTTCTTCGTGGGTCACCCGGCCAGCCGGCGCCTGGTGGCCGCGCACGGCCCGCACTACCCGCGCCGGCCGCTCAAGCGGGCGGGCCTGGCCACCGTGGCGCTGCTGGCGCTGGCCGGCTGGGTGATCACCACGGCGCGCTAGTTTCGTACCCTGGCCGCTTGGTGCCGCTTGGTGCCGCGATGTAAGCGTCGCGGCGGCGCTGTTTCTCACGCTCACAACCGGCGTTACGCGGCCCCGCACACTGGGGCATGCGAACGATGACCCTCGCCTTCGGCCTGGCGGCCCTGCAGCTCGCGGCGCCCGCGCGGGCTGCCGAGCCGGTGAGCCAGCCCCTGCTGCGTGCCGCCCTGGTGCTGCGCACCTTCGACCACTTCGCGCGCGCCTGCCAGCGCACGCGCGGCTTCGACAAGGCCGAGGAACGCCAGGTCGGCGCCTGGGAGGACGCGCTGGACGTGCAGGCGCTGCGCGAGTACCTGGACGACCACCCGCTGCCGCCCGGCCAGCAGCAGGAGATCGACGCCGCGCTGGCGCAGGTGAAGGCGCAGCCGCAGCTGCAGAAGGCGCACCCCTGCGCGGCCGCGCTGGCGGTGACGAAGGCCCCCGGCTCGCAGTTCGGCCGCCTGGTGCCGATGGACGAGCCCGCGGTCGCGACCCGCAGCGCGCCGCTGCGCGCGCAGACCGCACCGCCCGCCAACGCCGACACCTCGAAGCTGCTGCCCGAGATCGACAGCTTCGCCTTCAGCACGCGCGCGAAGATGGGCATGGGCGGCTTTATCGCGCTGGACATCTACCCGGTGCTGCTGTTCAAGGGCGGCGACGCGCTCGCCAACGTGAAGCGGCTGGCCGAGGGCGGTGACAAGGCCGCGCTGCAGCGCCGCCACCCGGCCGATTTCACGCGCTGGCGCCGCAGCGGCAGCGAGCTGCAGATCCAGGAGAAGGACGGCGGCTGGAAGACGCTGCCGTTCCAGACCACCTACGCGCGCCTGCCCGACGGCCTGAAGCTCGACGGCCTGTACCGCTCGACCTCGGGCACCGGCAACGTCGCGGTGGGCGGCACGCAATCGGTGACCGCCTGGGACGACTACCGCTTCAGCCCCGATGGCCAGGTGGTGCGCGGCGGCGGCGCCGGCGCGCGCGCGGAAGCCGGCGACACGTCGGTCGCCACCGGCGGCCGGCGCGGCCCACGCACCGGGCGCTACCGCGTGGAAGGCCTGGTGCTGCAGATCAGCTATGCCGACGGCGGCAGCGAGCGCCGCATCCTGATCGCCGACCCGAAGGACACGAAGGGCACGGTCTGGATCGACGGCGAAGGCTACGTGCGGCGGGATCGCTGAGCCTGCGGGGGCTGAACCGGCTGCGGCCGCTGCAGCAGCGCCTGCCCGAAGCAGGCCGCGAAGTGCTCCACGCAGACCCGCACCTTGGGCAGCCGCTGGCGGTCCTGCGGCATCACCGCGTAGATGGGCACCGGGCGCAGGTCCACGTGCTGGGGCAGCACCGGCACCAGCCGGCCGGCCAGCACGTGCGGCAGCGCGCTCGAACGCGTGACCCGCGCGATGCCCAGGCCTTCGATGGCCATCGCCAGCGCGATGGCGGTGTTGTCGGTGCGCAGCGTGCCACTCACTTTGAGCTCCATCGGATGGCCGTCCACGACAAACGGCCAGCGGTTCATCGCCGGGCTCGCGCTGTTGCCGATCAGGCGGTGCCGCTCCAGGTCGTCGGGCACGGCCGGCGTGCCGTGGCGCTTCAGGTAGGCCGGTGAGGCGTAGATCGCGCGGCCATGGTCGCCGATGAGTCGCGCCACCAGCCCGTCGCCGCTGGGTGTGCCGCTGCGGATGGCGATGTCGATGCCCTCGTGCGCCAGGTCCACCATGCGGTCCTCGGCGGCGATCTCCACGCGCAGCTTGGGATGCGCCGCCAGCAGCGCGTCCAGCGCCGGCAGCAGCACCAGCGCCATCACCGGGCTGGTGGCCACGCGCACCAGGCCGCTGGCGTGGTGGTGGCGCTCGTCGAGGTCGGCGTCCAGCGCGTGCGCGGCCTCCAGCACGCGCGCGCCGTGCGCGGCCAGCGCCTCGCCCTCGTCGGTGAGCGACAGGCCGTGCGTCGTGCGGTGCACCAGGCGCGCGCCGCAGAGCTTCTCGATGCGTGCCAGCGCCCGCGACACCTGCGAGGCCGGCACCTCGCGTTCGCGCGCCACCGCGGAGAGGTTGCGCAGCTCGGCCACGCGGCCGAAGAGGGCGAAGTCGTCGATCGAGAGGTCGGCGGTGCGGGCCATGCGCCGATGATGGCACTTGCAGCGGCTGCACAGCGGCTGTGCGCGGCGCGCGGTTTCCGGGCGGCCGCGGGCTGCCTAGAGTGGCGCCCATCGCAACCCTTTCCGACACCCGCACCATGCCCTTCGTCACCCTCACCCTGCACCGCGACACCCCGCCCGCCACGCGGCGCCTGCTGCTGGACGCGGTGCACACCGCGCTCGTCTCGGTCGGCGTGCCGGTCGCCGACCGCTTCCAGCGCGTGATCGCGCTCGCCGACGACGAGTTCGTCTTCGACCCGCACTACCCCGAGGAACCGGGCAGCGGCCGCGCGCCGCGCGACCGGCGCTTCGCCGTCGTCGAGGTGCTGTGGTCGGTGGGCCGCAGCGTGAAGGTGAAGAAGCAGATGCTGGCGCGGCTGCACCAGTGCCTGGCCGAAGGCGGCTTCGACGGCGAGCAGCTGATGCTGGTCTTCAAGGAAGTGGGCTGGGAGAACTGGTCGTTCGCCGGCGGGCGGACGTTGCACGCCTGAGAAATCCGCCAGTCCGCTTGGGGGATGGTGGCGCCGGGGCCTGCGGCGCAGACTGCCGGCATCCAAGGCCCCCGGGAGGACCCGATGAACGCTTCGAGGCTGTACGGCGTGGCGGCGCTGCTCGGCGCCCTGACGGCCGCAACGCCGGCCAGCGCCCAGGACGCGCTGCCCGCGCTGCCCAACCCCCAGATCCTGGGCACGCTGCTGTTCAACCTGGGCCCGCAGCGCGAGGTGCTCACCTTCGGTCCCGCCTCGCAGACCAACCCCGCCTGGGGCACCGTGGCGCTGGACATGGAGGGCGAGCCTCGCACGTCCATCACGGCCAGCGCGCAGATGACCAACTCGAACTTCGGGCCGCTCTACGGCCGCGCCGTCGGCCTGGTCGGGTTCTTCTTCGCGGTGGACGGGCCGGGCACCCGCGCGACGGTGAACATCGACGTGACCGGCAGCATCGCCGCCAGCGCCAGCGCCGGTGCCAGCTTCGTCGTCACCTCGCGCTGGGAACTGTGGAACGAGGCCGGGCAGGTGACGCTGCTGGCCACCGACGAGATCGGCACCCCGCAGATGACCGGCAGCACCAACCAGTCGTTCAGCCACGTGGTCACGCGCGACCTGGACGTCGGCCACGTCTATTACGTGAGGATGCTGGCCAACGCCGAGGCGGCGGCCACCAACCCCGGCAGTTCGGCCTCGGCCTTCGCGTTCATCGACCCGGTGTTCACCATCGGCGGCGGGCTGGACCCCTCGCTCTACACCTTCGGCTTCAGCACCGGCATCGGCAACCAGCCGGTGCCCGAGCCGCCGGCGGTGGCGCTGCTGGCGGCGGGCCTGATCCTGCTGGCCACGCGCCGTGTGCAGCGCCGGAGCTGAAACACCGCTGCCGCCGGGCTCACCCCGGCTAGGAAGGTACGTGCAGTAAGCTCGGCAGACTTGCAGCACGCGCCGGACGCCTAGATCCGGCCTCAGGGACATGACGAACGACAAACCACCCGCCGCGCGGCAGGCGCGGCTGGGCTTGCTGCTGGCGCTGCTGGTGGCGGCCTGCGGCGGAGGCGGTGGTGGCGGATCGGGCGGGAGCGAGCCGAATCCGCCGTCACCGATCGTTGCCACCGAATCCGACCACTTCTTCCCGCTCGGCTCGGCCGCGCGCTGGGCCTACGTGGTGGACGGCGGGCAGAGCGCCGTCGTCGATCGCATATCCGGTGCGCAAGGAGCTTCGATCCTGGTGCATTCGCTGGACGCCCAGGACGCCAGCAGCGACGAAGTGGCCTACGTGGCAGGGCCCACAGGCGTCAAGGCCAGCGCGGTGCCTGGCAGCCGCCTGGTGGCCAGGGCCCTGGACGGCGCGGACCTGATGCGCTGGCCTGCCCGCCAGGGCGACACCTACGTCCAGGCCGACCGCGTCTTCGAAGCCGACGAGGATCTGGATGGCGACGGGCGCAACGACCGCGTGGCGGTTCGCGCCGAGCTCACCGTCGTCGGCCTGGAGGCGGTCAGCGTGCCGGCCGGCACGTTCGCGGACTGCCTGCGGCAGCGCCAGGTGATCCGGCTCACGATCCTGCCTGCCGGCGGCGCGGCGCCGACCGAGATCACGCACACCATCGACACTTGGTACGCACGAGACGTGGGCCGGGTCAGGAGCGTGGCCACGACCCGCGAAGGTGGGGCCGACCGCACGCGCGGCCTGGCGCTGGCCGCCTACCGGGTCGGCTCCACCAGCAGCGACAGCCAGGCGCCTTCGGTCGGCACCTATACGCCGACCACCTACCTGCGGCCGGGGCTAGGCACGACCGTCGACGTGACCTTCAGCGAGGCGATGGACCCCGAGTCACTGATGCAGGGCGGGCTGCGCATCATCGACCTGTCGGGCCGCACCGTGCCGGGCGAGATCCGTGTGACGGGCAACCGCGCGCGCTTCACACCGGCGCAACCCTGGGCGGACGGCGGCTACGTCGCGACGCTCGCGGGCACGGTGCAGGACCTGGCCGGCAACGCGATCGGGACGCCGCTGAACTGGTTCTTCGCGGCCGACGCCACGGCGCCGGGGGTGTACTGGTCGGCGCCCGTGGCCAACGAGGAAAGCGTGCCGCTCTCCCCGGTGCTGGTGGTGACCTTCGGTGAAGTGATCGACACGAGCACCGCGGGCCCGTCGTCGGTGCAGCTGTACGACGGGGCGGATCCGGTCGCCGTCACGATCACGGCCCTGGGTCCGCAGATCCTGGTTGAACCCAAGGCGGCGCTGCGCCCAGGCACCTTGCACACGCTCACGGTCTCGGGCATCAAGGACAGCGCGGGCAACACGATGGCCTCCACCTTCGAGATCAGCTTCCGCACCACCGAGCGTCAGCTGGCCTTCGCGACCCCCGAGCCGTTCTTCCCGAACCTGGGCGTGCTGGCGGTGGCGGTCGACGACGTCAACGGCGACGGCATCCCGGACACCGTCTTCTCGTTCGACAACTCGGCGCAGGCGGGCCGGTACAGCTGGGTGCTCTACGTCAGGCACGGACGGCCGGACGGCGGGTTCGACCCTCCGCAGCTGGTCGACACCACGCCGCTGCAGTGGTGCGATCTCTTCGGCATTGCGACGGGCGACCTCAACAACGATGGCCGCACCGATGTCGCCGTCGGCAGCCTGCGCTGCGGAACCCTGGTGCTGCTGCAGGACGCCGGCGGCACGCTGCGCGTGTCGGCCTCTTTCGATCCCCCATCCGGTTCGCTGCGCATCGTGGACGTCAACCACGACGGCCGGCTGGACCTGGTGGGGGCTGCCGGCGAGGAATCGCCCGACATCCACATCTGGCTGCAGCAGCCTGACGGGCAACTGAGTCTGTCGACCACCGCCAGCCTGCCCGGGGGCTACGGCAGGGACGTGGAGGTGGGCGACGTCAACGGCGATGGCCGGCCCGACCTGGTGCTGACCACGGAATACCCCCCGGGACGACAGGTGGCGGTGTTCCGGCAACGCGCGGACGGCACGTTCGAGGCACCGACCTTCCTGACCCCCGACGACGGATTCGACTTCTACGCCTGGGGCGTGGCGCTGGGCGACGTGAATGGCGACGGCGCCCTGGACATCGTGGTCGCCACCGAGAGCCTGAGCCACTCGGGCCTGAGCATCTACCACCAGACGCCCTCAGGCGAGCTCGGCCCCGAGACCCGCATGCGCGGCGCCAAGGGCAGTTTCTCGGTGCGGACGGCCGACGTCAACCAGGATGGCCGCGCCGACGTCGTGCTCTCGCACCGCGGCAACTGGACCGTCGGCGTCTACCTGCAGCGCCCCGATGGCACGCTGGCCACCGAGGAGCGATTCGACGCGCCCTACGGCAGCGGGAGCCTGCAGTCGCTGGCCGTCGGCGACCTCGACCGCGACGGCCGCGTGGACGTGTTCCTGGCCGGCGACCGCATACGCCAGTTGCCGCCACCGAGCCGGCCGCCGTCACCGGCCGCGGCCGTGCGCCGCGTGCCGGGACTGGTGCCGCACGGCGTGCTGCCACGCCGCTGAGCGGCCCGCTCAGCGCTCGTCGCGCAACGAACGCCGCGCATCGGCCAGCGTCTCGTAGATGTGCGGCGCCACCCCGCGCGCCGTCAGCGCGGGGCCGAGCTTGGCGCGCAGGAAGGCGCTGGTGGTGTAGCGCGCCACGTCGAGGTAGAAGCGGTCCACCAGCTCGCGCACCATCGCGGCCCAGTCGTCCTGCACCGCGGGGTCGAGCACGAAGTGGTCGTAGTTGATCACGCCGTACACCTTGTGCGGCAGCGGCGACAGGTGGCGCTCCACCTCGCGCTTCACGGCCTCGATGTCGGCGGCCGTGCGTATCGTCAGGCGCTCGAAGTTGATGAACATCGTGCGCGTGCCGGCGTCGTAGCCGAAGCGGCTCTCCAGCGGCAGCATCAGCAGACGCGCACGCAGGCCCAGCGGCGCGTCGGCGAACAGCGCCGGGTCCATCACCGCCGGCTCGCGTTCGATCACCGGGCGAAAACCCATCTTCGCCAGCACGTCGCGCTCGATGTCCAGGCCCGGCGCCACCTCCAGCAGTTCGATGCCGCGCTCGTGCAGGCCGAACACGGCGCAGTCGGTCACGTACAGCACCGGCTGGCCGCGCCGGAAGGCCTCGCGGCCGCTGAAGGTGCGGTGTTCCACCCGGGCCACGAACTTCGGCTCGTCCTTCGCGAAGAACGAGCCGACGAAGACCACGCGGCGCGCGTTCTGGCTGATGTTGATGAAGCCGCCGGCGCCGGCCAGACGCGGCCCGAAGCGGCTGACGTTGACGTTGCCTTCCGCATCCGTCTGCGCCAGGCCCAGGAAGGCGATGTCGAGCCCGCCGCCGTCGTAGAAATCGAACTGGTAGGGCTGGTCGATGATGGCCTGCGTGTTCACCGCGGCGCCGAAGTTCAGCCCGCCGGCCGGTATGCCGCCGATCACGCCCGGCTCGGCGGTGAGCGTGATCAGGTCGATCACGTGCTCCTCGGCCGCCACCGCCGCCACGCCCTCGGGCATGCCGATGCCGAGGTTCACCACCGCGTTGGGTCGCAGCTCCAGCGCCGCACGGCGCGCGATCACCTTGCGCTTGCCGGCGTGCATCGGCGCCACACTGGCGGCCGGCACGCGCAGTTCGCCCGCGAAGGCGGCGCTGTAGGGTTCGGCGAAGGTCTGCGGGTGGTACTCGGGCTTCTCGGCCACCACCACGCAGTCCACCAGCACGCCGGGAATCTTGACCTGGCGCGGGTTCAGCGTGTGCGCCTCGGCCAGCCGCTCCACCTGCACGATGACCACGCCGCCGCTGTTGTGCACCGCCATCGCCGCCGCCAGCGATTCGAGCGTGAGCGCCTCGCGCTCCATCGTCACGTTGCCTTCCGGGTCGGCCGTGGTGCCGCGGATGAAGGCCACGTCGAGCGGGAAGGCCTTGTAGAAGAGGTACTCCTCGCCGTCGATCGGCATCAGGCGCACCAGGTCCTCGGTGGTGCGGGCGTTGATGCGGCCGCCGCCGTGGCGCGGATCGACGAAGGTGGACAGGCCCACGCGGCTGAGATGGCCGGGCTTGCCGGCCGCGATGTCGCGGAACAGGTGCGAGATCACGCCCTGCGGCAGGTTCCAGGCCTCGATGCGGTTCTCCACCGCCAGCTTCTGCAGCGCCGGCACCAGGCCCCAGTGGCCGCCGATCACGCGCGCCACCAGGCCCTCGTGGCCCAGGTGGTTCAGGCCGCGGTTCTGGCCGTCGCCCTGCCCCGCGGCATAGACGAGGCCCAGCCCGCGCGGCGCGCCGGTCTCCAGGAAACGCTTCTCCAGCGCCACCGCCAGGTTCTCGGCAAAGCCGATGCCGACGAAGCCGCTGGTGGCGAGCATGTCGCCGTCGCGCACCAGCGCCACCGCTTCGGCGGCGCTGACCACCTTGCCCTTGCCGCCGGCGCGCAGGCCGGCCAGTCGATCGGCGCGGGTCATCGCGCCCTCAGGACTTGGCGTCGAAGGTGTTGCACTGGTTCACCGCGCCGCTCTCCATGCCGCGCCTGAACCAGCTCACGCGCTGCGCGCTGCTGCCGTGGGTGAAGCTTTCGGGCACCACGCGGTCCTGCGAGGCCTGCTGCAGCGCGTCGTCGCCGATCTTGCTGGCGGCGTTCAGCGCCTCCTCGATGTCGCCCTTCTCCAGCCAGCCCTTGCCCTGCTGCGAGTGGTGTGCCCACACGCCGGCCAGGCAGTCGGCCTGCAGTTCCACGCGCACCGACACGGCATTGGCCTGCGCCTGCGACATCCGGCTGCGCGCGGCGTCGACCTTGCCGGTGACCCCCATCAGGTTCTGCACGTGGTGGCCCACCTCGTGCGCGATCACGTAGGCCTGCGCGAAGTCGCCCGGCGCACCCAGCCGGCGGGCGAGCGTGTCGAAGAAGTCGAGGTCGATGTAGACCTTGGCGTCGCCCGGGCAGTAGAACGGGCCCATCGCGCTCTCGCCGGTGCCGCAGGCGGTGGGCGTGGCGCCGCGGAACAGCACCAGGCGCGGCTCGCGGTACGTGCTGCCGCTGGCCTGGAACACCTGGCCCCAGACCTTCTCGGTGTCGCGCAGCACCACCGAGACGAACTGCGCCGCGCGGTCGTTGGCCGGCGGGGCCGGCGCCGGGCCGGCCGGCGCCTGCTGCTGCATCACGGGGCCGCCGCCCCCGCCGCTCAGCAGGCTCAGCACCGTGAGCGGGTTGATGCCGAAGAGCCAGCTCGCCAGCAACGCGATGACGACGGTGCCCAGCCCGATGCCGCGGCCGCCGATGCGCGGCAGGCCGCCGCCCCCTCCGAAGGACTGGCCGCGCCGGTCCTCCACGTTGTCGCTCTGCTCCTGGCCTTCCCACTTCATGCGGCGCACTCCTGACCCGGTCTCCGTCGGGCCAGGGTGGATTCTGCGCCGGCCGGGCGGGCCGGCCGCCCAACCCTCAGTGCAGGGTGGTGGTGGCAGCCGCGTTGCGGCCCCAGGCATCGAAGAGCTCGAGCGCGGCGCGGCGCAGGCGTTCGTCGCTGCTGGTGTGGGCGGTGGCCATGCAGGCATGGGCATAGGCGGTGTCCACGCACAGCCGCGGCAGGTCCACGGCCCAGCCTTCGTAGTTCATCAGGCGGCAGAAGCGCGCCAGCTTCAGCACGGGCAGCGGCAGGACGGCGGCGGGTGTTTGCATGGGGCGGGCTCCGGCCGGCAGCACGCCGGCGATGCGCCAGTGTGCGGCCCGCCCGGTGCCGCGAAGGGCCGAAGACGGCCCGGATTCGCCTCCTGCTCAGGTCTTCGGCAGCGTCACCCCGCGCTGGCCCTGGTACTTGCCGCCGCGGTCCTTGTAGCTGGTCTCGCAGACCTCGTCGCTCTCGAAGAACAGCACCTGGGCGCAGCCTTCCCCGGCGTAGATCTTGGCCGGCAGCGGCGTGGTGTTGCTGAACTCCAGCGTCACGTAGCCTTCCCACTCGGGCTCGAAGGGCGTCACGTTGACGATGATCCCGCAGCGCGCGTACGTGCTCTTGCCCAGGCAGATGGTGAGCACGTTGCGCGGTATGCGGAAGTACTCCACCGTGCGCGCCAGCGCGAAGCTGTTGGGCGGGATGATGCAGACCTCGGCGTTGATGTCGACGAAGCTCTTCTCGTCGAAGGCCTTCGGGTCCACCACGGTCGAGTAGATGTTCGTGAAGACCTTGAACTCCGGCGCGCAGCGGATGTCGTAGCCATAGCTGCTGGTGCCGTAGCTGACGATGCGGTGGCCGTCCGGCGCCGTGCGCACCTGGCCGGGCTCGAACGGCTCGATCATGCCGTGCTGCTCGGCCATGCGGCGTATCCAACGGTCGCTCTTGATCGCCATGCGCTCCCCCGGTTTTCGATCACCCGGATTCTAGGAGGCTGGGCTAGCATCCGCCCCAAGGAGGCAACACCATGGCCAGCCCGTTCCGCCCCGCGCTAGACCTGCTGAAGCAGTACGCCGAGTACCACCGCGACCGGCGCAACATCCTGACCCACTTCGTCGGCGTGCCGATGATCGTGTTCGGGGTCGGGGTGCTGCTGGCGGCCCCGCACGCGGTGGTCAGCGGCGTCGACCTGACACTGGCCTGGGTGGTCTACGCGCTGGTCGCCGCCTGGTACCTCACCCGGGGCGCCTTCGGCATCGGCCTGGCCACCACGCTGGGCGTGGGCCTGCTGATCCTGGCGGCGCATCGCGTGGCCGGCGGCAGCACCGCGCAATGGCTGGCCTGGGGCGTGGGCTTCTTCGTGGTCGGCTGGGTCATCCAGTTCATCGGCCACTACTACGAAGGGAAGAAACCCGCCTTCGCCGACGACCTGGTGGGCCTGCTGGTGGGCCCGATGTTCGTGGTGATGGAGATGCTGGCGCTGCTGGGCCTGTTCAAGGGCCTGATGGCCGAGGTCGAGCGCCACGCCGGCCCGACGCACATCCGGGACCTGGCCCACCCGGCCACCCGATGACCGTTTCCACGCCGGGCCCGGTGGCCGTGATGGGCGCCGGCTCGGTGGGCTGCTTCGTGGGCGGCCGCCTGCAGGCCGCCGGCGCGAAGGTCCATTTCGTCGGTCGGCCGCGCGTGCTGGATGCGCTGCGCACGCACGGCCTGCACCTGACCGATTGCATGGCCCCCGCGGTCGACATCCCGGCGTCCCGGCTGTACCTGCACGACGCGCCGCCGGCCGAAGCCGCGCTGGTGCTGCTGTGCGTGAAGAGCGGCGCCACCGCCGAGGCCGCCGCGCAGCTGGCCGCGCGGCTGCCGCCGGGCACGCCCGTGCTGTCGCTGCAGAACGGCGTGGCCAACGTGCCGGTGGCGGCGCAGGCGGCACCGGGGCTGGCGTGGATTCCCGGGATGGTGCCCTTCAACGTCGCCGAGACCGGCCCCGGCCGCTTCCACCGCGGCACCAGCGGCCGGCTGGCGGCGCAGGACCACCCGGCGCTGCGTCCCTGGCTGCCCTTGTTCGCTGCCGCGCAGCTGCCGATGGACGTGCATGCGGACCTCACGCCGGTGCAGTGGGGCAAGCTGCTGCTGAACCTGAACAACCCGGTCAACGCGCTGTCGGGCCTGCCGCTGCGCGCGCAGCTGCTGGAACGCGACTACCGCGTGGTGCTGGCCGCGCTGCAGGACGAGGCGCTGGGCGTGCTGCGCGCCGCCGGCATCCGCCCGGCCCGCGTGACGCCGCTGCCGCCGGCCCTGATGACGCAGGTGCTGCGCCTGCCCACCTGGCTGTTCCGCCTGGTGGCCGCGCGCACGCTGAAGATCGACGACAAGGCCCGCTCCAGCATGGCCGACGACCTCGCGCTCGGCCGCCCCACCGAGGTGGACGCGCTGTGCGGCGCCGTGGTGCGCCTGGCGCGCGAGCACAAGCTCAAGGCGCCGCTGAACGCGCGCATGCTGCTGCTGCTGAGCTCGGCGCCCGCCGGCGGCTGCAGCGGCCGGCGCATGCGCCACGACCTGGGCTGCTGAAGCCGGCCTTCAGGCCGGCGCCACCAGCGGCTCGCGCAGCAGCTGCAGCGCCTGCAGCCCGCCCATCGGCCGCCCCAGCAGGTAGCCCTGGCCCACGCCGGCGCCCAGGCGGCGCAGGCGCGCCAGCTGCTCGTGGGTCTCTATGCCTTCGGCCACCACCTGCTTGTTGAGCGAGCGGCCGAGCGAGATCACGGTGCGCACGATCTCCTCGTTGTGCGGGCTGTCCGCCAGGCCCAGCACGAAGCTGCGGTCGATCTTCAGGCAGTCGAAGGGCAGCAGGCTCAGGTAGGCCAGGCTCGAGTAGCCGGTGCCGAAGTCGTCGATGCCGAGCTTGACGCCCTGCGCCCCCAGCGCCTGCAGCGCGGCCAGCGCCTGGTCGCGGTGCTCCATCAGCGTGCTCTCGGTGATCTCCAGCAGCAGCTGGCGCGGCGGCAGGCCGTGGCGCTGCAGCGCCGCACTCACGTGCTCGGCGAAGCCGGGCCGCGCCAGGTCCTTGCCAGATACGTTGACGTGCACGACCAGCTCGCCGGCCGCGGCGTCGGCCGCCAGCCACTCGGCGTGCTGGCGCACCGCCTCCTCCACCGCCCAGGCCGTCAGCGCCTGGATGCAGCCGCTTTCCTCGGCCAGGGCGATGAACACGCCCGGGCTGACGCTGCCGCGCTCCGGGTGCGTCCAGCGCGCCAGGGCCTCGAAGCCGACGAGGCGGTGCGGGTCCAGCGCGTACAGCGGCTGGTAGACCAGCGACAGCTGCCCTTCGCCGATGGCACGCCGCAGGTCGGACTCGAGCTGCAGCCGGTGCCCGATGCGCTCGTGCATGCGCGCGTCGAACGGCATCAGCCGAGCCTTGCCGCCGGCCTTGGCCTCGTACATCGCCAGGTCGGCGTCGCGCAGCACCTCGTCGGGCAGGCGGTAGCCCAGGTCGCTGAAGGTCACGCCGATGCTGGCCTGCACGCGCAGCTCGGTTCCGTTCACGCGCAGCGGGCTGTCCAGCGCCTGCAGCAGGCGCTCGCCCAGCTGCAGCGCGTCGGCGTGCGACGGCGCGCCCGTGAGCAGCAGGCCGAATTCGTCGCCGCCCAGCCGCGCCACCAGGTCGCTGGGCCGCACGCAGGCCGACAGGCGCTGCGCCACCCGCTTGAGCAGCTGGTCGCCGGCGGCGTGCCCGAGGCTGTCGTTGACGATCTTGAAGCGGTCCAGGTCCAGCACCATCACCGCGAAGCCCTGGCGGCGGTCGGTGCGGCTGAGCTCCACGGCCTCGGCCAGGCGCCGCTGGAAGCAGTTGCGGTTGGCCAGGTCGGTGAGCGCGTCGTGGTAGGCGATGTGCCGCAGCTCGCCCTCGGCGCGCCGGCGCTGCGAGATGTCGTGCAACTGGAAGATCAGCCCCGGCAGCCGTTCGGCGCCGGCACCCACGTCGTCGAACAGCGCGCAGTGCAGCGCCACCCAGGTGTCGGCCGGGCTCGCGCAGCGCAGCTCGATCGAGAACTGGTCGCTGCGGTGCGCCAGCACCTCGCCGACGTGCCGCTCCAGCAGCCCCGCATCGCCCGGGTGCAGCAGCGAACGCAGCGTGCCCCCGGCCAGGCTCCCCGCGGGACGGCCCAGCAGCTGGTGCAGCGCCGCGTTGGCCTGCAGCACCACGCCGTTGCGGTCGACGATGGCCATGCCGATGGCCGCGCGCGTGAAGGCCGAGCTGAAGCGGCGCTGGTTCAGCTGCGCCTCCTGCTCGGCCGTCGCCACCCGCAGCGCCTGGGTCTCCTGCGCGGCGATCTGGCGCAGGAAGTGCGTCCGCAGCAGCGCCAGCGCGAGGCCGAGCATCACGACGACCGTGACCGCCGACGCCAGCCCGAACTGGCGCGCGTTCAACGCCAGCAGGCCGGCGCCCAGCGCCGAGACCAGCTGCAGCACCAGCATCCAGCTGCTGGCCGCGAACCAGCGCTCGAAGGTCAGCGGCAGCAGGCGCTTGAGCAGCAGCAGCTTCATCAGGCCCGCACTGACGAGGCTCACCTGCAGCAGCGCCGCCAGCCCCAGCAGCGCCAGCTGCGCCGCCGGCAGCGGCCAGCCCTGCGCCTGCAGCACCGGCAGCGCCTGCGCGTAGAGGTGGCCGGCGACGGTCATGCCCACCGCCGCCATCGCGGTGGAGCCGGCATGGCTGGACAGCCGCGCCGAACTGCGCGCGCTGGCCACGTAGGCTTCGAGCGCCGCGCTGAGCACGGCCGCCGCCGGGCCCAAGAGGGCGAGGATCAGGGAGTTCAGCAGATCGGCGCCGGAGACCGACTGCTTCAGCCGCGGCAGCGTCACGGGGAAGGCCGCCGCCGCGCCCACCAGCGCCAGCCAGCCGGCGAGCTGCCAGCGATCGGCGGCCCCCAGCGTGCGCAGCTGCCACAGCGCGAGCGCCAGCGCGGCACCACCCAGCAGCACCAGTGCCAGCCACAGGCGCGCCGCGGCGGGGCTGTAGTCGAACAGCTGGGTGCGCCTGAACCGGGCGGCCCAGGGCGCGGGGCGGTCGGAAGACATCACCCCGCGTTTTCGGCCGCCGTGGCGGCCGCTTGAGGGCCGGTCAGCGCCCCCAGACCTCCTCGGCCACCTCGATCACCAGGCGCAGCTTCGAGCGCTGCGCCTCCACCGCGATGTTGTTGCCGTGCACCGTGCTGCTGAAGCCGCACTGCGGGCTCAGCGCCAGCTGGTCGAGCGGCGCGTACTTCGCGGCCTCGTCGATGCGGCGCTTCAGCAGCTCCTTGCTCTCCATCTCGCCGAACTTGGTGGTCACCAGGCCCAGCACGACGATCTTGTCCTTGCCCAGGAAGCGCAGCGGGCGGAAGTCGCCACTGCGCTCGTCGTCGTACTCCAGGAAGAAGGCGTCAATCTTCATCTCCGACAGCAGCGCCTCGGCCACCGGCTCGTAGTTGCCGGCCGCCGCGTGCGTGCTCTTGAAGTTGCCGCGGCACAGGTGCATGGCCAGCGTCATGCCGGCCGGCTTGTGCGCCACCACCTTGTTGATGAAGCCGGCATAGCGGTGCGGCAGCTCGTTGGGGTCGTCGCCGCGCTGGCGGGCGGCCTCGCGCATCTTCTCGTCGCAGAGGTAGGCCAGGTTGGTGTCGTCCATCTGCACGTAGCGGCAGCCGGCGTCGTACAGGCTCTGCAGCTCCTCGCCGTAGGCCTTCGCCACGTCGTCGTAGAACGCGGGTTCCAGCTCGGGGTAGGCCTCCTTGCTGATGCCGGCGCGGCCGCCGCGGAAGTGCAGCATCGTCGGGCTCGGGATCGTGACCTTGGGCGTCAGCCCGGCCGCGACCTGGCTCTTCAGGTACTCGAAGTCGGCGCGCTGGATGTCCTTCACGTGGCGCACCTTGCCCGTGACCTTGATCACCGGCGGCGCCAGGCTCACGCTGCCGTCGGCGTTCTGCACGCTCAGCTGGCCGGCTTCGGTGTGCACGCCACCCAGCTGCTCCAGGAAGTCGAGGTGGAAGTAGGTGCGGCGGAACTCGCCGTCGGTGATGCTCTTCAGGCCCACGTCCTGCTGGAACTTCACGATCTCGGCGATGGCCTTGTCCTCCACCGCGCGCAGCTGCTCGGCGTTGATGGTCTTCTTGACGAAGAACTCCTCGCGCGCATCCAGCAGGTACTTCGGGCGCAGGAAGCTGCCGACGTGGTCGGCGCGGAACGGGGGCGTGGTGCGGGCGCTCATGGCATTTTCTCCTTCGTTGTGTGTCGGGTTCAGTGCCGGGCCGACACGCCCAGCCAGGTATCCAGGGGTGCCGGGTCGGCCAGCAGCGCGGCGCTGGTGGCGCGGTAGGCCACGCCGCCGCGGTCCAGCACCAGCGCGTCGTCGGTGACGGCCAGCACCATGTGCGGGTGCTGCTCGACGACGATGGACGGCAGCCCCTCCTCGCGCGCGACGCGGCGGATGGCGGCCAGCAGCTCCTGCACGATCAGCGGCGCCAGGCCTTCGAGCGGCTCGTCCAGCAGCAAGAGCTTCGGGTTGAGCACCAGCGCGCGGCCGAAGGCCAGCATCTGCTGCTCGCCGCCCGAGAGCTGGTGGCCCAGGTTGTGGCGCCGCTCCGCCAGGCGCGGGAAGAGCTCGAACACGCGCTGCGGCGTCCACGCGCCCGGGCGCGCCACGGCGGTGAGGTTCTCCTCCACCGTGAGCGACTTGAAGATGTTGCGCTCCTGCGGCACCCAGCCGATGCCGGCCTCGGCGCGGCGGTGCACCGGCAACGCGTGGATCTCGCGCCCGGCCAGCACGATGCGGCCCTGGAAGCGGCGCGTCACGCCCACCAGCGTGTCGATCAGCGTCGTCTTTCCCGTGCCGTTGCGGCCCAGCAGCGCCAGCGAGCGGCCGGCTTCGAGCGTGAAGCCTACGTCGCTGAGCACCACGGCGTCGCCGTGGCCGCAGGTGAGGCCCGTCACTTCGAGCAGCGTCTCAGCCACGCACCAGCTCCGCGTTGAACTCGGCATCGCCGAGGTAGACCGACTTCACGCGCGGATCGGCCGCGATCGCCGCCGGCGTGCCTTCGGTCAGCACGGTGCCGTTGACGAGCACCGTGATGCGCGTGGCGAAGCTGAACACCAGGTCCATGTCGTGTTCGATCAGCAGCACCGCCACCTCGGCCGGCAGCGCGGCCACCGTGGCCAGGATGTCGGCGCGTTCGGCCGCGGGCACACCGGCGGCCGGCTCGTCCAGCAGCAGCACCTGCGGCTTCTGCGCCACCGCGAGCGCGATCTCCAGCAGCCGCCGCTTGCCGTAGGGCAGCTCGCGCGTCGGCTGCTCGGCGTGGTCGAGCAGGCGGAACTGCGCCAGCAGCGCCTCGCACTCGGCGGCAATCGCGGCGTCGGCGCCCACCGGCTGCCAGAAGCGGCGCGCGGCATCCAGCCGGCTGGCCACCGCCAGCGCCAGGCTCTGCAGCGGCGTGAAGCTGGCGAACAGCTGGTTGATCTGGAAGGTGCGCACCAGCCCCAGGCCGACACGGCGGTGCGGCGGCAGCGCGCTGATGTCGCGCCCCAGCAGTTCCACGCGGCCCGAGGTGGGCGGCAGCACGCCGGTGAGCAGGTTGATCAGCGTCGTCTTGCCGGCGCCGTTGGGGCCGATCAGCGCATGGCGCGCGCCCTTCTCCACCGCCAGCGACACGTCGTTGGTGGCCGGGATGCCGCCGAAGCGCTTCACCAGCGCATGGGTGCGCAGCACGACGTCGCTCATGCGCCCTTCTTCCTGGCCCACCAGGTCCACGGACGGAACAGCTTCTCGCGCCCCACCAGCATCAGCACCACCAGGAAGAGGCCGATCCAGAACGTCCAGTACTGCACCGTCACGGCCGAGATCAGGTCGTGCAGCACCTTGAAGGCCAGCGCGCCGACCAGGCCGCCCCAGGGCCCCGCGCGCCAGCCCACGCCGCCGATCACGAGCGCCAGCATCACGTCGGCGCTGCGGTGGAAGTCGAAGGCGTCCAGCGACGCGAAGCCGGTGGTCTGCGTCAGCAGCGCGCCGGCGGCACCGGCCAGCGCCGCGGCCACCGTGTACACCGCGGCGAGGCGCCCGTTGACCGACAGGCCGATGGCCGACACGCGCAGCCGGTTGTCGCGCAGCGCCTGCAGCGACGCGCCCAGCGGCGAATGCACCATGCGCCGCATCAGCAGGAAGGCGGCGAACAGCACCGCCATCGAATACAGGCTCGCCACGCGCGCGCCGAGGTCGAACTCGAAGCGGCCGAGCAGCGGGCCCATAACCACGCCCTGCAGCCCGTCGGCACCGCCGGTGAGGCCGTCGAACTTGTTGGCCAGCTCGTAGAGCACCAGGGCCACGCCCATCGTCACCATCAGCCGCGTCAGGTCGGTGCCGCGCACGATCATCGGGCTGGTGATGAAGCCGACCAGCGCCGACAGCGCCATCGCCACCAGCAGGCCCAGCAGCGGATCGGGCATCACGTGCTTGGCGAAGAGGCCCGCGCCGTAGGCCCCCAGCCCGAAGAAGGCGGCGTGGCCCAGCGAGACGATGCCGGCGTAGCCGAGGATCAGGTCCAGGCTCAAAGCGAACAGCGCGAGGATCGCGATCTCGTTGATCAGCGCGGCGTGCTGCCCGGCCACCAGCGGCAGCGCCCACAGCAACACCCAGGCGGCCATCTCCCACGGCCGCCAGCGCGCCGGCGCCTTCAGCGCGTTCTGCAGCGGCGTCATCGGCCCCCCTGGCGCACGAACAGGCCCTGCGGCCGCCACAGCAGGATGGCGATCATCAGCGAGTAGACGATGAAGCTGCCGAGCTTGGGCACGTAGTACTTGCCGAACACGTCGGCGATGCCCAGCACCAGCGCCGCCACCAGCGGGCCGGTGATGGAACTGGTGCCGCCGACCGCGCAGACGATCAGGAAATACACCATGAACTTGAACGGGAAGGCCGGCTCCATGCCGAGCAGGTCGGCACCGAGCGCGCCACCCAGGCCGGCCAGGCCCGAGCCCACCGCGAAGGTCAGCATGAACACGCGGTCGACCGGGATGCCGAGGCCCGCGGCCACGCGCGGGTCGTCCACCGCGGCGCGCAGCCGGGCCCCGAAGCGCGTCTTCGCCAGCAGCGCCTGCAGCAGCAGCGCCAGCGCCACGCAGACCACCACGATGAAGAGCCGGTACGAGCCCATGCCCAAAGCGAACGCGCCGCTGCCGAACTCGAAGCGCTGGCGGAAGAACTCCGGCAGCTGCACGTTCTTCTGTTCGGAGCCGATGCAGTAGTCCACCGCGGCCACGGCCATGAACACGAGGCCGATCGAGAACAGCACCTGGTCCAGGTGCGGCTTGCCGTACATCGGGCGGTACAGCAGCCGCTCCAGGCCGGCGCCCAGCAGCGCGGTCACGACGAAGGCCGCCGGCAGGCAGGCCAGGAAAGGCCAGCCGGCCTTCTGCATCAACAGCACCAGCACGTAGCCGCCGGCCATCGCGAAGGCGCCGTGCGCGAGGTTGATGAAGTTCATCAGCCCCATCGTCACGGCCAGCCCGAGCGACAGCACGAACAGCAGCATGCCGTAGGCGATGCCGTCGAAGAGAAGGGTCAGCACGGGCGCGGCCTCAAGGGAAGGTCACTTGCTCTTGCCGGGATCCTTGAGCTGCTTGATGGCGTCGAACTCGATGTTCCAGATCTGCCCGTCACGCTTCTCGGCCTTGCGGATGTACATGTCGTGCACCACCTCGCGGGTCTGCGCGTCGATGTACATCTGGCCGCGCGGGCTCTCCCACACCTGGCCCTTCATCGCGTTGATCAGCGCCTCGCCGCCGGCGCCCTTGGTGGCTTCCAGCGCCTTGGTGATCAGGCGCATGCCGTCCCAGCCGCCCACGGCCATGAAGTTGGGGCGGAACTTGTGCATGGCCTGGAAGTCGGCCACGAACTTCTTGTTCACCGCGCTCGGGTGCGCCGCCGAGTAGTGGTGCGCGGTGACGATGCCCAAAGCCACGTCGCCGATGTCGGCCAGCTGGTCGTCGTCGGTGATCTCGCCGGTGCCGATCAGGCGGATGCCGCTCTTGTCCAGGCCCCGCTCGGCGAACTGCTTCATGAAGGTGGCGCCCTGGCCCGAGGGCAGGAACACGAACAGCGCGTCGGGCTTGCCGTCGCGCACCTTCTGCAGCATGGGCGCGAAGTCGGGGCTGCGCAGCGGGGTGCGCAGCTTCTCGATCACGGTGCCGCCGTTGAGCGTGACGCGGTCGGCGTAGAACTTCTCGGCGTCGATGCCGGGGCCGTAGTCGGCCACCAGCGTCATCACCTTCTTGATGCCGTTCTTGTTCGACCACTCGGCCATGCCCACGGCCACCTGCGGCAGCGTGGTGCTGGTGCGCGTGACGAAGGGCGAGGCCTCGGTGATGCTGGAGGTGCCGGCGGCCATCACCACCAGCGGCGTCTTGCTCTGCGTGGCGATCGGCGCCGCCGCCAGCGCGCAGGGCGTGAGGCCGAAGCCGGCGATCACGAGCACCTTGTCGTTGACCACCAGCTCCTGCGCCAGGCGGCGCGTGGTGTCGGGCACGCCGGCGTCGTCCTTGATCAGCACCTCGAGCTTCCTGCCGGCGACCTTGCCGCCGTTCTGCGCCATGAAGAGCTTGATCGCGGCGTCGATCTGGCGGCCGGTGGAGGCCTGCTGGCCGGTCATCGGCAGGATCACGCCGATCTTCAGCGTGTCGGCCTGCGCGCGCGCCAGGCCGGTGCCCAGCAGGGCGAGCGCCGGCGTGGCGGCGATGAGTTGTCTGCGGGTGGTCATGGGTGTCGTCTCCGGGGGCTGGTGTTCGTTGTGGGGGCGAGGAAAGTGGACAGGTCAGGGGGAACGCCCGCCGCGGCGGATCAGCGCCGCGCCGCGCACGCCGGCCAGCCCGTGGCGGCTGGCCAGGGCCTCGTGCAGGTTGCGGTGCGCGATGCGCGCGTGCTCGCGCATCAGCGCCTCGGCGCGCGCGCCTTCGCGGCGCGAGATGGCCTCCAGCGCCGCGTGGTGCTGCTCCTGCGCGATGACGAGCCGGTCGCGCGCCTGCGGGCCGGTGCGCGGCGCCAGCACGAAGGCGCTGGGCGACGCGAAGGGCTGCGCCGCGGCGCGGGCGATCTGGCGCTTGAGCATCTCGCTGTCGGCCATCTGCGCCAGCAGCTCGTGGAAGCGCGCGTTCTCGTCGACGTAGCCGCTGAACGCGGCCTCATCGAAGCTCGGGCGGGCCAGCAGCGCGTCGATGCGCGCCAGCACCTCCACCGCCTGCGCCAGCAGCGAAGGCGCCACGCCGCGCTCGGCCGCCAGCCGCGCGGCCAGGCCTTCGAGCGTGCCGCGGATCTCGATCGCGTCGTGGATCTCGGTCTCGCCGAAGGCCTTCACCGCCATGCCGCCGCCGGGCAGCGGCTCGAGCAGCCCTTCCTCCTGCAGCGCCAGCAGCGCGGCGCGCACCGGGGTGCGCGAGACGCCCAGCCGCTCCACCAGCGCCAGCTCGGTGAGGCGCTCGCCGGCGGCGAGGTCGCCGTCGAGGATCAGCTCGCGCAAGCGCAGCTGGGCGCGCAGCGTCTGCGACTCGGCGCCGTCGGGCGCCACCGCGCTGGCGGGGCCGCGGCTGCGCAGCGCGGCGGCGGGTGCAGAGGTGCGGGTGGACGACAAGGCGGCAGGACCGGTCTTTGTATACAGCCGGTATTCTGCTGCCGGCCCGCGCCCGCTTCGCCCCGGGTATTCCCCGGGGACCGGACTTCAGCGCAGCAGTTCCGACAGCACGCCGGCCGCCTGCTGCACCTGCGCCGCACTCACGTCCAGGTGCGTCACCGCGCGCACCGTGCGCGCCGCGAAGGCGTTCAGCAGCACGCCGCGCTCGCGCGCCCGCGCCACCACGGCGGCCGCGTCCGGCGCGCCTTCGCGCAGGTGGAACACGACGATGTTGGTCTGCACGGTGGCCAGGTCCAGCTGCACCGTGCGGCAGGCCGCCAGCGCCTCGGCCAGCGTGCGCGCGTTGGCGTGGTCTTCGGCGAGCCGCGCGCGGTGGTGTTCGATGCCGAACAGCGCCGCCGCCGCATAGAAGCCGGTCTGGCGCATCGCGCCGCCCAGCATGCGGCGGTGCCGGTTGGCGGCCGCGATCAGCGCCTTCGAACCCGCCAGCAGCGAGCCGCCCGGCGCGCCCAGGCCCTTGCTGAAGGCCACCGCCACCAGGTCGAAGGGCGCGGCGAGGTCGGCCTCGCTGCGGCCGCTGGCGATGGCCGCGTTCCAGAGGCGCGCACCGTCCAGGAAGGTCGCGAGCCCGCGTTCGCGCGCCGCGCCGCAGATGCGTTCCACCTCGGCCTGCGGCCAGACGCGGCCGCCGCCGCGGTTGTGCGTGTTCTCCACCTGCACCAGGGTCGTCGGCGGGAAGACCGGCAGGCCGCGCGGCTTGATCGCGGCGACCAGGTCGTCGGCTGTATACAGGCCGCCCTGCCCCACCTCGACGATCTGCACCCCGGCGTTGGCCGCCGCGCCGCCGGTCTCGTGCCAGCCGGCGTGCGCCTCGCGGCCGGTGATCACCTCGTCGCCGGGCCGCGTGAGCACGCGCAGGGCCACCTGGTTGGCCATCGTGCCGCTGGGCAGCCACAGCGCCGCTTCCTTGCCCAGCAGCGCGGCGCAGCGCGCCTGCAGTTCGCTGGTGGGCGCGTCCTCGCCGTACTGGTCGTCGCCCACCGGCGCGGCGGCGATGGCCGCGCGCATCGCGGCGGTGGGGCGGGTGACGGTGTCGCTGCGCAGGTCGATCGGGGTCATGGTGAAGGTCCTTCGGGGTTGTCGCGCGTCCAGGGCAGTTCGCCCTTGAGGAACAGCGCCGCTTCGGCAGGCAGGTCGTCGCTGGCAAAGAATCGCTGCACCGGCAGGTCGACGACCAGCCGGCCGGCCTCGAGGTAGGCCACGCGCGTGGCCAGGCGCTTGGCCTGGCCGAGGTTGTGCGTGCTCATCGCCACCGTCACGCCGTCGGCCGCGATCTGCTCGACCAGCGCCTCCACCTCGCGCTTGGCGCTGGGATCCAGGCTGGCGGTGGGCTCGTCGAGCAGCAGGATGTCGGGCCGCAGCGCCCAGGCACGCGCCAGCGCCAGCCGCTGCTGCTGGCCGCCGGAGAGCTCGCGTGCCGGCCGGGCGATCTGCCCCAGCAGCCCCACGCGGCGCAGCGCGGCTTCGCAGCGCGCCTCGCGCTCGCCGCGCGGCACGCCGTTGAGCCAGAGGCCCACCGTCAGGTTGAAGCGCACCGACAGGCTCAGCAGGAAGGGCTTCTGGAACAGCATCGCGGCGCGCGGCTGGCGGCCGGGTTCGATCTCGTGCACGGTGCGCGCCCCTTCGCCCGGCACCAGCCCGTGCAGCAGGCGCAGCAGCGTGGTCTTGCCGCTGCCGTTCGCACCCACCAGCGCCAGGCGCTCGCCGCGCGCCAGCGTGAGGTTCACGCCACGCAGCGCCCGCACGGGCCCGAAGCTGACCCCGGCGTCCTGCAGCGAGACGAGCGGCTGCGGCGCAGCCATCACGCCAGCGCCTCGCCGCCGCGCAGCCCGCGCCGGCCCTGCACCGCGCCGATCAGCAGGTTCACCAGGCCCACCACGCCCAGCAGCACCAGGCCCAGCGCCAGCGCCAGCGGCAGGTCGCCTTTGCTGGTCTCCAGCGCGATGGCGGTGGTCATCACGCGCGTCAGGCCGTCGATGTTGCCGCCGACGATCATCACCGCGCCCACCTCCGAGATGGCACGGCCGAAGGCGGTGAGCAGCACGGTGAGCACGCCGCGGCGCTCGTGCAGCAGCATCAGCGCGGCCGCGGTGCGCGGGCCGGCACCCAGCGACTGCAGCTGGTCGCCGCCCTCGGCCAGCGCTTCGAGCACGAGCCGGCGCGACAGCGCGGCGATCAGCGGCACCACCAGGATGGCCTGCGCGATGACCATCGCGCCCGGCGTGAACAGGATGCCGAAGGAGCCCAGCGGCCCGGCGCGCGACAGCAGCAGGTACACCACCAGCCCCACCACCACCGAGGGCAGGGCCAGCAGCGTGTTGAGCATCCACACCAGCAGCGCCAGGCCGCGGAAGCGCGCCGCCGCCAGCAGCGTGCCCAGCGCCAGCCCCAGCACGGCGCCCAGCAGGCAGGCGGTGGCGCTGACGCGCAGCGAGAGGCCGACGATGCGCAGCAGCTCGGGGTCGGCGCGCGCCACCATCGTCAGCGCGAGGCCGAGGCTTTCAATCATGGGGTCGCGATGATAGGCATGGGCCGTGCACGACAATGCGTGCCATGTCCGAACTGGGTGAATCGCCACTGGCCGCCGGCGAGCGCAGCATCAGCGTGGCCGATGCGCGCGCGGCCGTCGCCGCGGCGCTGCGGCCGATCGTCGAGCACGAGACCGTGCCGCTGCTGCAGGCCACCGGCCGCGTGCTGGCCGCCGACGTGGTCTCGCCGATCGACGTGCCGGCGCACGACAACTCGGCGATGGACGGCTACGCCTTCGACGGCGCGGCACTCGCCGCCGGCGCCGAGACCCTGCTGCGGAACGTCGGCATCGTCTACGCCGGCACGCCATACGCGGGCGGCCGCGTCGCCGCCGGCGAGTGCCTGCGCATCATGACGGGCGCGGTGATGCCCGAAGGGCTGGACACGGTGGTGCCGCAGGAGCTGTGCCGTGTGGAGGGCGATGCGGTGCGCATCGCGACCGGCGTCATCAAGGCCGGCGAGAACCGGCGCCGGCGCGGCGAGGACCTGGCGCTCGGCAAGCCCGCCCTGCGCGCCGGGCGCGTGCTGCGGCCGGCCGACATCGGCCTGGTGGCGTCGCTGGGCATCGGCTCGGTCAGCGTGTTCCGCCGCCTGCGCGTGGCGCTGTTCTCCACCGGCGACGAGATCCGCACGCTGGGCCAGCCGCTCGACCCGGGCTGCGTCTACGACAGCAACCGCTACAGCCTGCAGGCCGCGCTGCAGCGGCTGGGCATGGACGTGATCGACCTCGGCCTCGTGCGCGACGACCCGGCCACGCTGGAAGCCACGCTGCAGGCCGCGGTGGCGCAGGCCGACGTGGTGCTCACCAGCGGCGGCGTCAGCGTGGGCGATGCCGACCACACGCGCGCGGTGCTGGCCCGCATGGGCGAGGTGTCGTTCTGGAAGGTGGCGATGCGGCCCGGCCGGCCGTTCGCGTTCGGGCCGCTGTCGCGCGGCGCGGGCCGGCCACCGAGCTGGCTGTTCGCGCTGCCCGGCAACCCGGTGGCGGCGCTGGTCACGTTCTATGCCTTCGCGCGCCAGGCGCTGCTGCAGCTGGCCGGCGCCGAGGCGGCGCCGCCGCCGATGCTGCAGGCCCGCTGCAGCGTGCCGATCCGCAAGCGACCGGGGCGCACGGAGTTCCAGCGCGCGATCGTCGAGCCGGCGCCGGAAGGTGGCGGCTGGCAGGTGCGGCTCACCGGCTCGCAAGGGGCGGGTGTGCTGCGCAGCATGAGCGAGGCCAATGCACTGCTGGTGCTGCGCCACGAGCAGGGTTCGGTGGCGGCGGGCGAACTCGTCGACTGCTGGCTGTTCGACGGGCTGGTCTAGACCACCACCCGCACCGGCGCGCGCTGCGGCTCGGGTTCCGAGTCGAAGCGCTCGGCCCCGGTGTAGCAGAGGAAGTGCTTGTTGGCCGCGCGGCCGAACAGCGTCATGCCCAGGCGGCTGGCGAGTTCGTGGCCCATCGCGGTGACGCCGTTGCGCGAGACGATGATGGGCACGCCCAGCTGCGCGGCCTTCATCACCATCTCGCTGGTGAGCCGGCCGGTGGTGTAGAAGGCCTTGTCGCCGCCTTCGACGCCGTGCATGGACATCCAGCCGGCGATGGTGTCGATCGCGTTGTGGCGACCCACGTCCTCCACGAACATCAGCATCTGCGCGCCGCGGAACAGCGCGCAGCCGTGCACCGAGCCGGCCTTGCGGTGGATGCTGTCCTGCTGGCGCATGGTCTCGAGCATGCGATAGAGCGTGCCCTGGCGGATGCGTGCCGTTTGCACGTCAGGCAGCCGGACGCTGCCGATCTGGTCCATCACGCCGCCGAACACGGTGCCCTGGCCGCAGCCGGTGGTGACGACGCGGTGGGCGGTCTTGGCGGCGAAATCGGCCACGCCGGCGTGCGTGCGCACGGCGGCGGCGCCCACGTCCCAGTCGACCGTCACCGATTCCACCTCCTGCACGCGCTCGACGAGGCGCTGGTTGCGCAGGTAGCCCAGCACCAGCAGCTCGGGGCGCGCGCCGAGCGTCATCAGCGTCACCAGCTCGCGCTTGTCGACGAAGATCGTCAGCGGACGCTCGGCCGGGATGTGGATGCTGCGGCGTTCGCCGTACTCGTCGAGGATGGTGATCTCGCGCAGCAGTTCGCCCTGCGCCGCCGTCAGGCGCGGCGCGCCGGGCACCAGCGGCGGCGATTCGGCGCTGGTGTCGGCGGCAGCGGCTCGGGCGTCGGAAGACATGCGGGCCGAAGCTTACTTCTTCGGCGCGGGGCTGGTGGCCGCGGCCGGCACGGTGGTGCTGGGCGGCGCAGCCGCGGTCTTGGCCGGCGAATGGGCGCCGGCCGCTTCCAGCGGCGGCGGCGGGGTGTAGACGAAGGGGCCGGGGTCGGCGCAGGCGGCGGTGGCCACCGCCGGCTTCACCGCCTTGCTTTCCTTCTTGGCCTGCGCGTGGTAGGTGGCGGCCACCTTGTCCATCGACTTGCAGAGCTGGTAGTTCGCGACCTTGTTGCTCCAGGCCGTCTTCGCGGCCGCTTCGGCGGCCTTGGCCTTGGCCTCGTCGCTGGGCGCCGGCAGCTTGGCCAGCACCGGCAGCGACACGACCACGGCCAGGGCCGCGAGCAGGATCTTGCCGTCGTTCTTCTTCATGGAACCGCAACCTCCGGGGATGTGGGGGGCACCGGGCGCTGACCGCTGGCGCTGCGCTGCGCGGGGATCTTGCCGGCGCGGATGTCGTCGTGCCACAGCTCGTGGTGTTCCTTGGCCCAGGCCTCGTCCACGTAGCCGTGGCGCATGGCGCCATAGGCGCCCTTCATGCCGATGCTGCCCATGTAGATGTGGCCGAGGAACATGGTCATCATCACCAGCGCGGCCGCGGCGTGCACCATGTGCGCCACCTGCATCTGGCCGCGTGTCTCGCCGAAGCCGGGCACGAGCTTGTCCAGCACCAGGCCCGAGCCCGCCACCGCCAGGCCGAACAGGAACACGCCGCCCCAGAACAGCAGCTTCTCGCCGGCGTTGAAGCGGTGCGAAGGCACCTCCACGTCGCGCAGCATGCCGCCGCCGTGGCGCAGCCAGTGCAGGTCGCCGGCGCGCGGCAGGTTGTCGCGCACGAACGTGATGATCACCACCACCAGCGACACCGCGAACAGCGGGCCGACGAAGTTGTGCAGCGTCTTGAGCGCATAGGTGAGCCAGCCGAACAGCGTGGCGCCCAGCACCGGCAGCAGCACGAACTTGCCGAAGGCCATCACCAGGCCCGACACCGCCAGCAGCACGAAGGCGATGGCGTTGGCCCAGTGCGCCGAGCGCTCGAGGGGCGTGAAGCGCTCGATCTGGCGTCCGGTGTCCGCCACGTGGCCGCCGAGCGGGCCCTTGCGCCAGTAGAAGAGCGCGATGGCGCCGGCGATGATCAGCAGCAGCGACCCGCCGTAGGGAATGATCCAGCGGTTGCGCACCTCGCGCCAGGCCTCGCCGGCGGTGGTGTAGCGCGAGCCCGGGTACTGCACGAAGGGCTGCACCAGCACGCCCTTCTCGGCGCCCGGCAGGTTCACCACGCCTTCCTGCTTGCCCGATTCGCGCACCGCGCGCCAGAACGGCGCGTTGTTGAGCGGCTGGCTCTTCGCGCGCTGCGCGTTGGTGTCGTCGGGCTTGGGTTCGGCAGGGGCCACGAAGCCGGCGGGCGGGCCCTTCTGCGGGTTCTGCGCACTCGGCGCTTCAGCGGCAGGCGACGCGTTCTGCGCCTGCGCCACCGCGGCGCCGGCCAGCAGGCCGGCCAGCAGCAGCTGGCGGATGCAACGGATCATCGGCACTCCTTGGTTGCGGCCCGCGTCAGGGCGCGCTGGCGCGCGCGTATTCGTTCTGACCCAGCTGGGCGCGCGTCTTGATCTGCTGCTCCCAGCTGGCGGCGTCGCCGGCCTTCCAGCCGGGCGCGACGAAACCATCGGCAGCACCCTGCCAGGCCGGCGTGTCGGCCTTGCGCGTGCCGGCGGTCTGCGGCTTTTCGCTGCAGCCGGCCAGCAGGCTGGCGGCGGCCGCCACCGCGACGAGCATCGTCGAACGCAGCGTCATGACTTCTTGCCCTCGGGTTGCGGCTGCGCACCGTTGCCGCTGGCCGGCTTGCCGTAGGCGGTGCCCCAGCCCCAGACCTCGCTGCCCTTGCCGCGCATCAGCACGCGGTTGCGGAAGATGTCGGCCACCACGTCGCCGTCGCCGCCCAGCAGCGCCTTGGTGCTGCACATCTCGGCGCAGGCCGGCAGCTTGCCTTCGGCCAGCCGGTTGCGGCCGTACTTGCCGTTCTCGGCCTCGCTGCCGTTGGCTTCCGGGCCACCGGCGCAGAAGGTGCACTTGTCCATCTTGCCGCGCAGGCCGAAGGTGCCGTTGCTCGGGAACTGCGGCGCGCCGAAGGGGCAGGCGTAGCTGCAGTAGCCGCAGCCGATGCAGGTGTCCTTGTCGTGCAGCACCACGCCTTCGTCGGTGCGGTAGAAGCAGTCGACCGGGCACACCGCCATGCAGGGCGCGTCGCTGCAGTGCATGCAGGCCACGCTGATGCTCTTCTCGCCGGCCACGCCGTCGTTGAGCGTCACCACGCGCCGGCGGTTCACGCCCCAGGGCACGTCGTGCTCCGCCTTGCAGGCGGTGACGCAGCCGTTGCACTCGATGCAACGCTCCGCGTCGCAGATGAATTTCATGCGTGCCATCGTGTTTCCTTGTTAGGCCGTGGCCTTCTCGATCTGGCAGACCGTGGTCTTGGTCTCCTGCATCATCGTCACGCTGTCGTAGCCGTAGGTGGTGGCGGTGTTGACCGCCTCGCCGCGCACCACCGGCACCGCGCCGTCGGGGTAGTACGGCGCCAGGTCCACGCCGCCCCAGCGGCCCGAGAAGTGGAACGGCAGGAACACCGTCTCCTCGTTGACGCGCTCGGTCACCTGCGCCTTCACGCGGATGCCCTTGAACTCGGGCAGCGCCTGCATCGGCGGCGTCTTCACGTAGACGAAGTCGCCGTTGCGGATGCCGCGGTCGTTGGCCGCCTTCGGGTTGATCTCGACGAACATCTCCTGCTGCAGCTCGGCCAGCCAGGGGTTGCTGCGCGTCTCCTCGCCGCCGCCTTCGTACTCGACGAGGCGGCCGCTGGTCATCACCAGCGGGTAGGTCTTGCCGATGTCCTTGTTCTTGTCCTGCACGGTCTTGTAGAGCGTGGGCAGGCGCCAGAAGGCCTTCTTGTCGTCGTGCGTCGGGTACTTGGCCACCAGTTCGGGGCGGTTGCTGTACAGCGGCTCGCGGTGCTGCGGGATCGGGTCCGGGAAGTTCCAGACGATCGCACGCGCCTTGGCATTGCCGAAGGGGTGGCAGCCGTGCTGCAGGGCCACGCGGATGATCGCGCCCGTGGGGTCGGTCTTCCAGTTCTTGCCTTCGGCGGCCTTGGCCTCGGCCTCGGTGAGATCACCCCACCAGCCGAGCTTCTTCAGCAGCACGTGGTCGAACTCGGGGTAGCCGGTGCTCAGCTCGCAGCCCTTGCTGACCGAGCCGTCGCCGGCCAGCAGCGAGACGCCGTCGCGCTCGACGCCGAAGTTGGCGCGGAAGTTGCCGCCACCTTCCATCACGTGCTTGGAGGTGTCGTACAGGTTCGGGCTGCCCGGGTGCTTCAGCTCGGGCGTGCCGTAGCAGGGCCAGGGCAGGCCGAAGTAGTCGCCGTCGAGCTTGTAGCCGGTTTCCTTGTCGATGCCGCCCTTGGCGCGCAGCGTCTTCACGTCGAAGACGTTGAGGTTGCGCATGTGGGCCTTCAGGCGCTCCGGGCTCTGGCCGGTGTAGCCGATGGTCCAGACGCACTTGTTGATCTCGCGCAGGATGCTCTCGGGCTCGGGCTCGTCCATGCCGCCCTTGCCCTTGACCATCTTGTAGTTCTTCACCAGCTCCTTGTCGAAGCCCAGCTTCTGCGCCAGCTGGTACATGATCATGTGGTCGCTGCGGCTTTCCCACAGCGGCTCGATCACCTGCTCGCGCCACTGGATGCTGCGGTTGGACGCCGTGCAGGAGCCGCTGGTCTCGAACTGCGTGCAGGCCGGCAGCAGGTAGACCGCGCGGTCCTTGTTCTGGTCTTCCGCCTTGCCCGGCATCGCCGCCATGGCCGCGGTGGCGCTGGGGAACGGGTCCACCACCACCAGCAGGTCCAGCTTGTCCATCGCGCGCTTCATCTCGAGGCCGCGCGACTGCGAGTTCGGCGCATGGCCCCAGAAGAACAGGCCGCGCAGGTTGCTGTCCTGGTCCAGCAGCTCGTTCTTCTCCAGCACGCCGTCGATCCAGCGCGACACCGTCATGCCCGGCTTGGTCATCATGCCGGGCGCGTACTGCTTCTTGATCCACTCGTAGTCGACACCCCACGCGTTGGCGAAGTGCTTCCACGAGCCGTCGGCCAGGCCGTAGTAGCCGGGCAGGCTGTCGGGGTTGGGGCCGACGTCGGTGGCGCCCTGCACGTTGTCGTGGCCGCGGAAGATGTTGGTGCCGCCGCCGCTCTTGCCCACGTTGCCCAAAGCCAGCTGCAGCAGGCACGAGGCGCGCACCACCGCGTTGCCGGTGGTGTGCTGGGTCTGGCCCATGCACCAGACGATGGTGCTCGGCCGGTTCTCGGCCATGATCTTGGCCACCTTGAAGGTGGTGGCCTCGTCGACGCCGCAGGCTTCCTGCACCTTGTCCGGCGTCCACTTCGCGAGCACCTCCTCGCGCACCTTGTCCATGCCGTAGACGCGGTCCTCGAGGTACTTCTTGTCTTCCCAGCCGTTCTTGAAGATGTGGAACATCACCCCGTAGAGGAACGGGATGTCGGCGCCCGAGCGCAGCCGCACGTATTCGTCCGCCTTGGCCGCCGTGCGCGTGAAGCGCGGGTCGACCACGATCATCTTGCAGCCCGTCTCCTTGGCATGCAGCATGTGCAGCATGCTCACCGGGTGCGCTTCCGCCGCGTTGCTGCCGATGTACAACGCCGCCCGGGCGTTCTGCATGTCGTTGTACGAGTTCGTCATCGCCCCGTAGCCCCAGGTGTTCGCGACACCCGCGACCGTGGTGCTGTGGCAGATGCGTGCCTGGTGGTCGGTGTTGTTGGTGCCCCAGAGCGACACCCACTTGCGCAGCAGGTAGGACTGCTCGTTGTTGTGCTTCGACGAGCCGACGAAGAACAGCGAATCGGGGCCGCTGGCCTTGCGCAGCTCCAGCATCTTCTTGCTGATCTCGTCCAGCGCCTGGTCCCAGGTGATGCGCTGGTACTTGCCGTTGACCAGCTTCATCGGGTACTTCAGGCGGAACTCGCCGTGCCCGTGCTCGCGCAGCGCCGCGCCCTTGGCGCAGTGCGCGCCCAGGTTGATCGGCGAATCGAACACCGGCTCCTGGCGCACCCAGACGCCGTTCTCCACCACCGCATCGACCGCGCAGCCCACCGAGCAGTGGCCGCAGATCGTGCGCTTGACCTCGATCTTCTTCGCGCCGTCGGCGCCCTTGGCCGCGGGGTCGGCTGCCTGTGCCTTCTTCACCAGCGTGAGCTGGCTGGCGGCGATGCCGGCACCCACGCCGAGGCCGCTGCGGCGCAGGAAGGCGCGGCGGTCCATCGTGGGCACGGCGCGGGCGACGCCGCGCGCGAGGTTGGCAACCAGCCGCGAAGGCGCGGCTGCGGTATGGCTGGATTTGCGGGTCAGCAGCATGTGGGTGTCCTGTGGCTGCGTGCTCAGACGCGAGCGGTCTGGTAGTAGCGCTTCACGTGCTCGGTGAGCTGGTAGCCGCCGGCCGTGTCGGCGTCGGGCACGGCGGCCTCGGCCACCGGCTGGGCGTCCGGTGCCTTCGGCACGGTGGCGGCCACGACGGCCAGCGCACCGGCCGCGCCGGCGCCGGCGAAGAGGTGACGGCGCGAAAGCCCGGAAGAGGCTGAGGGCGCGGGCTGGGCGGGGGTGATCTCGGGTTTCGAACTCATGGCAACTCCGGCAGCTGTCCTATGCGAGGGCATGCATACGTCATGGGATTAGCGTTGAGGATAACCCGCACTTCAATCCGGTCACACCCGGGTGGCGCGCGACAACTTGTCGCGCCCGGCGCGGCGCGAAAGCGCCTCCTAGAATCGGTGCCCTGCCCTCGCAAACACCAGCCCTTCCTTGAGCCCGCCGCCCACGCTGCACGTTGCCGTGCGCATCGAACGCCAGGCCCGGCCCAACCGCTGGGAGGACTGGCGCTTCCACGTGGCCGAGGTGCTGCCGGACGAAGGCCAGTTCGGAAGCGCCGTGCGTATGTTGCGCGACGACGGCACGACCGCCAGCTTCCTGCACCCCGGGCTGCCGGTCACCCTGCACCGCGACGAGGCCGAGGGCTACTACCTGAACCTGAGTTCCGGCGCGCCGGTGTGGTTCGTGATGTGGCGCCGCGGCGACGACACCGATCCGCCCAGCGCCAGGCCCGAGATCGTGACGCTGAGCTACCACGAGGCCGCGCGCCTGCTCGACGCGCAGGAGCAGGTGGAGAACCTGCCGCTGCCGCCCGAGGTGCGGGCCTGGCTGCAGGCCTACGCCGACGAGCACTACCGGCCCGAGCCGAAGCAGCGGCGCCGTCCGGCGTCGTTCCGCGCACCGGGCGAACGGGGCTGAGCGGCCATGGCCGGGGAAGACGGATTCTTCTCGCGCTGGTCGCGCCGCAAGGTCGAGGCGCGCGAGGTCGCCGAGGCGCCGGCGGCGCCGGCCCCGGCGGAGCTGCCGCCCGTGCAGGCGGCCGAGCTGGCGGCCGAGCCGACGGCCGAGGTCCCTGCCGCCGAGCCCCCGCCCACGCTGGAGGACACGCAAGACCTCACCCCCGCCAGCGACTTCACGCGCTTCGTCGCCGCCGACGTAACGCCGGAAGTGAAGAGCGCAGCGCTGAAGAAGCTGTTCGCCGACCCGCACTTCAACGTGATGGACGGCCTGGACACCTACATCGACGACTACAACAAACCCGACCCGCTGCCCGACGGCTGGCTGCGGCAGATGGTGCAGTCGCAGCTGCTCGGCCTGTTCGCCGACGAAGAGAAGCCGAAGGCCGACGCGCCCGCGGCGCAACCCGAACCGGCAGCTGCCCTGCCGGCCGCGCATGAAGACACTGATCTGCAACTGCAACCGCTCGATGACGCTGGACGCGCCGGCGCTCTCCCGGGCGCTGGCGAAGACGCCGCAGGCCAGCCCTGAGGGCCTGGACACCACGCACACGCTGCTGTGCCGCCGCGAGGCCGGCGCGTTCCAGCGTGCGGCGAAGGCCACCGCCGCCAGCGGCGACGAGCTGCTGGTGGCCTGCACGCAGGAGAGCCGTCTCTTCCTGGACCTGAACGACGAGACCGAGGGCGCGGCGCGGGTCGACGTGCGGCCGATCCGCTTCGTCAACATCCGCGAGACGGCCGGCTGGTCGCGCGACGCCGCGTCGCCCACGCCCAAGATCGCCGCGCTGCTGGCCGCCGCGCAGCTGCCGGCGCCCGAGCCGGTGGGCACGGTGAGCTACACCTCCGCCGGCCGCTGCCTGGTGCTGGGCCCGGCCGACGCCGCCGAGCGCGCCGCGGCGATGCTGGACGACAAGCTCGATGTCAGCGTGCTCGTCACTTCGGGCGGCAGCGCGCTGGTGCAGGCGCACGCCCGGGCCACGCACACGGGCCAGCTCAAGCGCCTGCGCGGCTGGCTGGGCAACTTCCACGCCGAGTGGGAGAACGGCAACCCCATCGACCTGGACCTCTGCACGCGCTGCAACGCCTGCGTCGACGCCTGCCCCGAAGGCGCGATCGGGCTCGACTACCAGGTCGACCTCGCCACGTGCAGGAGCCACCGTGCCTGCGAGGTGGCCTGCGAGATCGCCGGTGCCATCGACTTCAAGCGCGCCCCGCTGGCCGCCGAGGAAGACTTCGACCTCGTGCTCGACCTGCGCGACACACCGGCGTTCGCCATGCACCAGCCGCCGCAGGGCTACTTGCACGCGGGCGGCAGCGCCGAACGCCTGGTGGCCGCGGTGCTGAAGCTGCGCGAGCTCACCGGCGAGTTCGAGAAGCCGCGCTTCTTCCGCTACCAGCCCAAGCTCTGCGCGCACAGCCGCAACGAGCAGATCGGCTGCAACGCCTGCATCGACGTCTGCTCGACGCAGGCCATCCGCAGCGACGCCTCGCGCAAGGGCAAGGGCAAGAACGACGCCGCGGGCGGCGTGATCGTCGAGCCGCACCTGTGCGTGGGCTGCGGCGCCTGCAGCACCGTCTGCCCGAGCGGCGCGATGGGCTTCGCGTACCCGGGCCCGGCGGACCTGGGCCGGCGCATCCGCACGATGCTGACGGCCTACACCCACGCCGGCGGCCGCGATGCGGCCCTGCTGCTGCACAGCGAAGGCGCCGGCAGCCGCCTGGTCGACGAACTCGGCCGCGGCGCGCGTGCCACGCGCGGCCTGCAGGGCCTGCCGGCGCGCGTGCTGCCGCTGGCGCTGTGGCACACCGCGAGCGCGGGCATCGACATCTGGCTCTCGGCCATCGCGCAGGGGGCGAGCCAGGTGTGGGTGCTGCTGACCGACGAGGAGGCGCCCGAGTACCGCCAGGCGCTGGCCGAGCAGATGGAGGTGGCGCAGGCCATCCTCAGCGGCCTGGGCTACGCCGGCCGGCACCTGCAGCTCTTGGAAGCGCGCGATGCCCGCGATCTCGCAGCGCTGGACGCCACCCTGCGTGCCCCCGCCGCGCACACGGTCGCCCGCCCCGCCACCTTCGCGGTGCAGCCCGACAAGCGCGGCACGCTGGACCTCGCGATCGACCACTTGCTGGCCCTGGCGCCGCAGCCGCGCGACGAGATCGCGCTGCCCGCCGCCGGCGCGCCCTACGGCACGCTGCAGGTGGACGCCGCCAGGTGCACGCTGTGCCTGAGCTGCGTGGGCGCCTGCCCGGAAGCTGCGCTCGCCGACAACCCCGACGCGCCGCAATTGCGCTTCATCGAGAAGAACTGCGTGCAGTGCGGCCTGTGCGCCACCACCTGCCCCGAAGACGCGATCACGCTGCAGCCGCGGCTGTGGCTGGCCGACGCGGGCAAGGCGCGCAACGCGCCGCGTGTGCTGGCCGAGGCCGAACCCTGGAAGTGCGTGCGCTGCAGCAAGCCCTTCGGCACGCTGCGCGCGATCGAGGCGATGATCTCGAAGCTCGCCGGCCACGCCGCCTTCCAGGGCGCGGCGGCCGAGCGGCTCAAGATGTGCAGCGACTGCCGCGTGGTCGACATGTACTCGGCCAGCACCGAAGTGCGCATCACCGACCTCAAGCCATGAACAGCCCGCAACCCATCACCTTCGGCAGTGCCGACGGCAGCGAGGAACTCGCGCGCGCCGAGCTCTACGGGCTGCTCGCCCGCCTGTGGCTGGCGCCGCCCGACGCCGCGCTGCTGCAGCAGTTCCAGGTGGCGGTGACCGAGGCGCCCGAGGCCGGCGGCCACCTCGAAGCACCCTGGCAGGCGCTGGTGGCCGCGATGCGCGCCACCACGCCGGAGGCCGCCGCGGCCGAGCACGAGGCGCTGTTCCTGGGCGTCGGCAAGCCCGAGGTGTTCGCCTACGGCTCGTTCTACCTCAGCGGCTTCCTCAACGAGAAGCCGCTCGCCGCGCTGCGCGCCGACCTGGCCGAGCTGGGCCTGGCGCGCGACGCGCAGGCGCTGGAGACCGAAGACCACGTCGCCTATGTCTTCGAGGTGATGCGCTACCTGATCGCCGGCGACGACGTGGCGGTGTGCAACCTGGAGCAGCAACGCCGCTTCTTCCGCGCCCACGTGCAGAGCTGGGTCGAGCGGCTGTGCGATACCGTCGCGGCCCATCCACGCGCCGGGCTGTGGCGTGCCATTGCCGGCTTCACGCACGAGTTCGTCGCGGTGGAGACACAAGGCTTCGACCTGCTCGAGACATGAACGCACCGATTCCCGTCGAGGACATCACCGGCCTCATCCTCTGCGGCGGCCGCGGCGCGCGCATGGGCGGCGTCGACAAGGGGCTGCAGACCCACCAGGGCATGCCGCTGGCGCTGCACGCGCTGCTGCGGCTGCAGCCGCAGGTGGGCGCGGTGATGATCAATGCCAACCGCAACCTGGCGGCCTACGAGTCGATGGGCGCGCCGGTGTGGCCCGATCCCGTGGCCGACTACCCCGGCCCGCTGGCGGGCTGGCTGGCCGGGCTGGAGCACTGCGAGACGCCCTACCTGGTGACGGTGCCCTGCGACACGCCGAACTTCCCCACCGACCTGGTGGCGCGCCTGTCGGCCGCGCTGGCGGCCGAAGACGCCGAGATCGCGATGGCCACCTCCACCGAAGACGGCCAGCTGCAGGTGCAGCCGGTGTTCTGCCTGATGAAGGCCTCGCTGATCGAGAGCCTGGTGCGCACCCTCGACGCCGGCCAGCGCAAGATCGACCGTTGGACCGCGTTGCACCGCTGCGTCCAGGTCCACTTCGACGACCCGGCCGCGTTCTTCAACGCCAACACGCCCGAGGAACTGGCGCGGCTGCAGCGGCCTTGACGGCTTCGGGCTTTGGCATCATCGCGGCACTCCAAGACACGGGTTTCCGCGATGAACGTTCTGATGCTGATCCACGAACCGCACGGCCAGCGCGCGCAGCGCACGCTCGCCGAAGGCCAGGCGGCCTATGGCGCGATGCTCGCCTTTGCCGAGGAACTGAAGAAGGCCGGCAAGCTGCGCGCGGTGGAATCGCTGGCCGGCGACGACCAGGGCGTGCGCGTGCAGGTGCGCCAGGGGCGTGCGCGCGCGGTGGACGGGCCGTTCACCGAGGCCAAGGAGATGGTCGGCGGCTTCTTCCTGCTCGAATGCGCCGACATGGCCGAGGCGACGGCCATTGCCGAGCGCTGCCCCGCCGCCGCCTGGGCGACGGTGGAAGTGCGCCCGGTCGCGCCCTGCTACATGTGATGTCGAAAGCCCCGGCTCCCGTGCGTCGTGGTTCGAACCACCCCGGGAGAACCCCATGCGCTTCATGATCATCGTGCGGGCCACGGCCGACAGCGAATCCGGCCGCACGCCGGCCGACGCCGACCCGAAGATCCTCGCGGCCATGGCCGACTACCACCAGCAGCTGGCCGAGGCCGGCGTGCTGCTGGACGGCGCCGGCCTGCACCCGTCCCGCAAGGGCTGGCGACTGCAGTACCGCGGGGGTCGGCCGAGCGTGGTGGACGGGCCCTTTGCCGAGGTGAAGGAGCTCATCGCCGGCTACACGCTGATCCAGGTGCCGAGCCGCGAGGCGGCACTGGAATGGAGCCGCCGCTTCCCCTCGCCGTTCGGCGAACAGGACTGCGAGGTCGAGGTGCGGCAGCTCTACGAGATCGAGGACTTCGCGCCGGCGCACGCGGCCGCGAAACCCGCCTGACGATGTTCGACGAGGCCGCCGCCCACCGCGCCATCGAGGCCGTCTGGCGCATCGAGTGCGCCCGCATCGTCGCGACGGTGGCGCGCATGACGCGCGACGTGGGGCTGGCCGAGGAATGCGCGCAGGACGCGCTGGTCTCGGCGCTGGAGCACTGGCCCGCCGACGGCACGCCCGCCAACCCGGCGGCCTGGCTCACCACGGCGGCCAAGAACCGCGCGCTGGACCTCATCCGCCACCACGCGCTGCGCGACCGCAAGCTCGAAGAACTGGGGCTCGATCTCGAAGCCCAGGAGGCGCTGATCGTGCCCGACTTCGTCGACGCGCTGGATGCCGCCCGGCAGGACCGCATCGGGGACGACCTGCTGCGCCTGATCTTCACCGCCTGCCACCCGGTGCTGCCCACCGATGCGCGCGTGGCGCTCACGCTGCGCCTGCTGGGCGGGCTTTCCACCGGCGAGATCGCACGCGCCTTCCTGGTGCCCGAGCCCACCGTGGCCCAGCGCATCGTGCGGGCGAAGAAGACGCTGTCGCAGGCCCAGGTGCCGTTCGAGCTGCCGCCGGACGACGACCTCGCCGACCGCATGGCCTCGGTGCTGGAGGTGCTGTACCTGATCTTCAACGAAGGCTACGCCGCCACCGCGGGCGACGACTGGATGCGGCCCGCGCTGTGCGACGAGGCGCTGCGCCTGGCGCGCGTGCTGGCCACGCTGGCGCCGCACGAGCCCGAGGTGCACGGGCTGCAGGCGCTGATGGAGATCCAGAGCTCGCGCACCGCGGCCCGCACCGATGCCGACGGCCGCCCGGTGCTGCTGGCCGACCAGGACCGCGGCCGCTGGGACCGCCTGCTGATCCGGCGCGGGCTCGATGCGCTGACCCGCGCCGAGGCGCTGGCGCCCGAACGCGGCCCGTACACGCTGCAGGCCGCGCTGGCCGCCTGCCATGCACGCGCCGCCACCGCGGCCGCCACCGACTGGCCGCGCATCGTGGCCCTCTACGACGAGCTGCTGCGCCAGAACCCGTCGCCGGTGGTGGCGCTGAACCGCGCGGTGGCCGTCGGCCAGGCACGCGGCCCCGCCGCGGGCCTGGCCGCCGTGGACGCGCTGGGCCCCGACAAGGTGCTGGCCGACTACCACTGGCTGCCCAGCGTGCGCGGCGACCTGCTCGACCGCCTGGGCCGCAAGGCCGAGGCGCGCGCCGAGTTCGAACGCGCGGCGTCGATGACGCAGAACGCCCGCGAACGCGAACTGCTGCTGGCCCGCGCCGCAGCGCTGCCCGCTTGATCGCCGCGCGCTTCGACCGCGCGGCGCTGAGCGTCGACCCCCCGGCGGGCTACCAGCCGGGCGCGCCGAACGCCGACCAGGCCGCCGCCTGGCAGTGGCTGGAGGACTGGTGCTTCGAGGACCTGAAGCGGCCGTGGGCGATGGCCTACCTGGCCGGGCCGCCGCGCTCGGGCCGCTCGCACCTGGCCGAGGCCTTCTCGCGCCATCTCGACGGCGACGAGCGCCTGCAGCGGCTGCCCCACGGCTGGCCGCGCCTGCGCCTGCGGCTTGCGGTGAAGGTGGCCGACCACCTGCCCTGGCGCGCACGGCGGCGCGGCGATCCGTGGGACTGCGGCTTCCTGCCCGGCAACGAGGCCGCGCTGCGCGCCCTGGGCCGCTTCCTGCCGCGCCGCGCCACCCTGATGGTGGCCGACGGGCTGGCGCCGTCCGCGCTGGCCGAGCGCATCGACGCGCTGGCGCCGCGCCAGGCGCAGTTCCGCCACCCGGTGCGCCTGCTGATCATCGAACCCAGTTCGACCTGGTCGACCCGGCGGGCCTGATACTGGCGCGCATGACACTCCGCATCCTCGGCAGGGCCTCCTCGATCAACGTGCGCAAGGTGCTGTGGACCTGCGCCGAACTCGGCCTCGCGTTCGAGCGCGAGGACTGGGGCTCGGGTTTCCGCAGCACGCAGGACCCGGCCTTCCTGGCGCTGAACCCGAACGGCCTGGTGCCGGTGCTGGTGGACGGCGACGCGGTGCTGCGCGAGTCGAACACGATCTGCCGCTACCTCGCCGCGCGCGCGGGCCGCATCGACCTGCTGCCGCCGGAGCCCGCGGCGCGGGCGCGCGTGGAGCAGTGGATGGACTGGCAGGCCACCGAGCTGAACAACGCCTGGCGCTACGCCTTCATGGCGCTGGTGCGGCAGAGCCCGGCACACCGCGACAGCGCCGCCATCGCCGCCAGCGCGGCCGAGTGGAACCGCCTGATGACGCTGCTGGATCGCGAGCTCGAGCGCGGCGACGCCTTCGTCGCCGGGCCGGCCTTCACGCTGGCCGACGTGGTGCTGGGCCTGTCGGCGTACCGCTGGCGCATGACGCCGATCGAGCGCCCTGCCCTGCCCGCGCTGGATGCCTGGCTGCAGCGCCTGGACGAACGCCCCGGTTTCCGCCTGCACGGCGCCAACGGCACGCCGTAGCTACGATGCGGGCTCGATGAAAAGCGCGTCCGAAGCCCCACCCGAGCCCCCCGCCGAACGCTGGCCCCACGCCGCGCTGCTGGTCGTCGACGACGAACCCGGCATGCGCAACTTCCTGCTCAAGGCGCTGACGCCGCGCGCCGGCCTGGTGCTGGGTGCCGGGTCGGCCGAGGAGGCCGAGGCGCTGCTGGCCAGGCACCGCTTCGACCTGGTGGTGATGGACATCGCGATGCCCGGCAAGGACGGCATCACGCTGCTGAAGGACCTGCGCGCCCAGGGCAACCCGTGCGAGGTGGTGCTGATCACCGCGTTCGCCAGCCTGGACACCGCCATCGAGGCGCTGCGCGCGGGCGCCGGCGACCTGCTGGTCAAGCCCTTCCGCGTCACGCAGGCGCTGTCGGCGGTGACGCAGGGGCTGGAGCGGGCACGGCTGAAACGCGAGAACTGGGTGCTGCGGCGCTCGCTGCAGCAGCGCACGCCGCCGGCCGACGGGCTGGTCGGCACCAGCATCGCGATCAAGGGCCTGCAGGCCGCGCTGGCGCGCATGGCCGCGGTGGACAGCACGGTGCTGCTCACCGGCGAGAGCGGCACCGGCAAGGAGCTGGCCGCGATGGCGCTGCACCACGGCAGCCCGCGCGCGGCCGCGCCCTTCGTGCCGGTGAACTGCGCGTCGGTGCTGCCGGGCCACCTGGAGGCCGAGCTGTTCGGCCAGCCCGGGCGCGACGGGCTCTTCGTCTACGCCCAGGGCGGCACGCTGTTCCTGGACGAGATCAACGAGCTGCCGCTGCCGCTGCAGGCCACGCTGCTGCGCGTGCTGGACACCGGCCGCGTGCGGCCGCTGTTCAGCGACGTGGAGATCCCGCTGCAGCTGCGCGTGGTGGCCGCCACCAGCCGGCCGCTGCGCGACGAGGTGGCGGCCGGCCGCTTCCGCGCCGACCTCTACTGGCGGCTGCAGGTGGTGGAGATCAAGCTGCCGCCGCTGCGCGCGCACAAGGAGGACATCCCGGAACTCGTGGCGCACTTCCTGGCCACGCTGGCGCCGCGCCTGGGCGTGCCGCCCATCGAGGTCGGCGCCGACGAGATGCGCTACCTGCAGCAGTACGACTGGCCCGGCAACGTGCGCGAGCTGCGCAACCTGCTGGAGCGTTCGCTGATCGTCGGCGCGCTCAACGTCTCCGCGCTGTACCAGGGCCTGGCGCGGCCACCGGCGCCGCCACCGGTGGCGGTCGTGCCGGCGCAGGGTCCCACCGACCTGCACACGCTCGAGAAGCAGCACATCCTGACCGTCGTGGAATCGGTGCAGGGCGACAAGACACGTGCCGCATCGCTGCTGGGCATCTCGCGCCGCACGCTGGAAAGGCGCTATGCCGACTGGGGTCTCGGCGGCGGCTGAAGGCCCGCTACAGCCACAGCAGCAGCGCGCGCGGACTTCCGGTCGCCTGCGGGAAGGGCCAGGCCAGCAGCACCTCGGCCGCCGCCGGCGCCAGCGCGGCCCAGCCGGGCGCGCCGGCGCGCATCAGCTGCGGGCGCTCCAGGCCGGCCAGCAGCGGGTGCAGCGCCTGCATCCATGGCGCGTCGGGCGCGGTGCCGAACAGGTTCCCTTCCTCGCGGCAGTGGCCCGCCAGCAGGCGCGGCGGCTCGCCGCACGACAGCAGCACCGTGCGCAGGGCCAGCGGCGCGGCCTCGGCGCTCATCAGCACCACGGCCGCGCGTCCGCCTTCCACCGGCAGGGCCAGCCCGTGGTGCAGCCGCGTGCGCGCCGCGCTGTAGCTGCGCAGGAAGGTCTCGGAGTGCGCCAGGTCCTGCAGCAGCACCGGTGCCGACAGTTCGGCGGCCATGCCGGGCAGGCCGGAGCCCCAGCCGATGTGCATCGCGCGCGACAGCCCGGCCAGCGGCGCGGCGGCCGTGCTGTACCAGGCGCGGTCCAGCTCCAGGTGCGCGGCGCCGGCGGCGGCGTGCCAGACCTCCATCGCCGCCGCCACGCTGCCCGAAGCGGCCACGCCCAGCACCACCAGCGCATCGCCGGAGCGCACGGTCACGCGCGCCGCCACCGGCCCCAGCGCGCTGCGTGCCAGCGGCGGCGGCGACCAGTCGACCGCATCGCCCATGCGCAACGGGTGCGGCAGCAAGCTGGCCTCGCTGCCGGGGCCGCGCTGCCACACCGCCTGCCGGCGCAGCGCGCCGTCGGGCTGCACGCGCCAGACCGACACCTCGCTCAGCAGTGACGGGGGCGCAGCACCTTGGCGGCTCATCGCAGGTCAGAAATACAGCGCCAGCACCTCGGACAGTCCGGCGGGCCCCGACAGCGGCACCGCCAGCACCGAGCGCACGCTCGCCGCGGCCGCCGCGGTGGCGTCCAGGGCGGCGTGCACGGCCCCACCCGCCGCGGCCTCGGCCACGCCGCTGTCGGCGGCACGCCCCACGGCACCCAGCGCCGCACGCGGCCAGGCCTGGCCTTCGCCGGCCGGCAGCCGGCCCTGCACCTCGCAGAAGCCGAAGGCACGCTGCAGGTGCACGCCGTCGTCGCCCGGCAGCCAGCTCTCCACACGCCGCGCGATCGGCGTGCGCGCCGACGACAGCAGGCTCAGCACCCAGGTGTGCGCGCCCGGCACCTGGCAGGGCAGCGACAGCGCGCGCACGATGCCCGCACGCGCCGCCGTCTGGGCGCGCAGGAAGTGGCCCGAGCCTTCCAGGCTGTCGATGAAGACGCTGGTGCCGCGCTGCCAGGCCAGCCCCGGCGCGCCGCTGCCGCGCGGCAGCCAGGCGTCGCGCGCCTCGGCCTCCAGCGCCGGCGCGCTGCTGCCGAAGTAGCCGTGCTCCAGCGTCAGGTCACCGGTGACGCGCGGATCGTTGTGCCACAGCTCCAGCGCACCGGCGTGTTCCTCGGCCGCGCCGCAGAACAGCACCACCACCGAGGTGAGCCGGTCGCCCGCATACACGGGCCACCCGAGCGCCCCGCGCACGCCGGCCCTGCGCGCGGCCTCCTGGCGCACGAAGGCCGTGCCTTCCAGCGGTGCCAGCAGCAGCGGCCGCGCCAGGTCCCAGACCTGGCCGGGCAGGCCCTCGGCGCGGCCGAAGCACATGTCGCGCGTGGCCGCGCCGAATGCGGGCGAGGCCTCGTAGAGGCCGCCGCCGGGCTCCAGCAGCGTGCCGTCTGCCGACGGCAGCCAGACCTCCGCCATGCGGATGAAGGTGCTCATGCCGCCGGCAATGCAAGGAGCGCGCCAAAGACGCCTACGATGCGCGCGCCATGACAGCACCCCGGCCCCCGTCGCCAGCGCCCGCATGAAACCGGCGCGCGGCTTTGCCCGCCTGCCCATCCGCCACAAGCTGCTGGCGCTGGCGCTGCTGCCGCTGCTGGGCGTGCTGCCGCTGCTGGGCGCCGGGCTGCTGTGGTGGGGCAACGAGGCGCTGGACGGCCTGCTGCACACCAAGGTGCGCGCCGACCTGGCGGTGGCGCACGGCTACTTCGAGCGCGTGCGCTCCGAAGTGGGCGCGACGACGGCGGGCATCGCCGAATCGCAGGCGCTGGCGCAGGCGCTGGCGGCGCCGGGCGGCGACGTCGAGGGCCTGCTGCACGCGCGGGCGCAGCGCGACCAGCTCGACTTCATCCGCCTGCTGCCGGCCGCCGGCGCGCTGGCCGAGGGCACCGCGGTGGAAGTGCTGGAGCCGGCGCAGCAAGGCCTGCTGCCGCCGCCGCTGCGCGCGCGCGTGGCGGTGCCGCTGCTGGACACGCGCAACGCCGCGCCGAGCGAGCGCCGCGTGGAGGACCGGGCGCTGGTGCTGCTGTCCACGCGCGCGGTGCGCGACGCCGGCGGCCGCATCACGCACCAGCTGCAGGCCGGCGTGCTGCTCAACCGCAACCTGCCCTTCATCGACCACATCAACGAGATCGTCTACCCCGAGGGCAGCCTGCCGTTCGCGGCCTGGGGCAGCCGCGGCACCGCCACGCTGTTCCTGGACGACGTGCGCATCAGCACCAACGTGCGCCTGTTCGGCGCCGTGCGCGACGAACGCGCCATCGGCACCCGCGTCTCGCAGAGCGTGCGCGACGCGGTGCTGGGCCGCGGTGCCACCTGGCTGGACCGCGCCTTCGTCGTCAACGAGTGGTACGTCTCGGGCTACCAGCCGCTGGCCGACGGCACGGGCCGGCGCGTCGGCATGCTCTACGTGGGCGTGCGCGAACGTCCCTTCACGCTGCTGAAGTGGGGCGCGCTGGCCAGCATCGGCCTGCTGTTCTTCGCGGTGATGGCGATCGCGGCCTTCGTCAGCCTGCGCTGGGCGCGCGCGATCTTCGGCCCGCTGGAGCAGATGGAAGCGACGATGCAGCGCGTGGAAGGCGGCGCGCTCGACGCCCGTGTCGGCGACCTCGGCGCCGGCGGCGCGCGCGACGAGATCGGCCGCCTGGCGGGCCACCTGGACCGGCTGCTGGCTGCCATCGAGGGCCACACGCGCGAGCTCGACGCCAAGGTGGCCGAGCGCACCGCCGAGCTGCACGCCGCCCAGCAGCAGCTGGTGCGCAGCGAGAAGCTGGCCACCGTCGGACAGCTGACCGCCAGCATCGCGCACGAGGTGAACAACCCGATCGCGGTGATCCAGGGCAACCTCGACCTGCTGCGCGAGCTGCTCGGCCCCGAGGCCGCGGCGCGCGCGGCGCCCGAGCTGAAGCTGGTGGACGAGCAGATCCAGCGCATACGGCTGATCGTCACGCAGCTGCTGCAGTTCGCGCGGCCCACCGAGTTCGCGGGTTATGTCGAGACGCTGGAGCCCGCCCGCGTGCTGGACGACTGCCTGGTTCTGGTGGCCCACCTGCTGGCGCGCACGCGCATCGAGCTGGTGCGCGAGTGGCACGCCACGCGCCCGGTGGCCATCAACCGCCAGGAGCTGCAGCAGGTGCTGGTGAACCTGCTGGTCAACGCGGTGCATGCGATGGAACCGCGCGGCGGCGGCACGCTGCGCCTGGCCACGCGCGACGCGGGGCCCGACGCGGTGGAGATCGTGGTCGCCGACAACGGCCCCGGCCTGCCCGCCGAGCTGCTGGCACAGCTGTTCCAGCCCTTCGTCACGCGCAAGCGCGAAGGCACCGGCCTCGGCCTGTGGATCAGCCGCGGCATCGTCGAGCGCTACGGCGGCGACATCGCGGCCGCCAACCGGCCCGAAGGCGGGGCGGTCTTCACGGTGCGGCTGAAGGCGGAGGGCGGCGGCTGAGCCGGACGTGGCGGTCCGTTGCGGCGAAGGGGCGGCGGCTGCCGACCCTGAACAGAGCGTCGGCCGGTCGGACTCTTGCCCAGTCACCCGCAGGGCCGCGCCTGCGTGGCATCGGTCAATCCACGGACCCAGTCACCGAATAGATCCGATTGCCTTCGTAAGCCAGGTAGCGCACGGACGTGCTCGAGTCAAAGCTGGCACCGCCCCAGGGTGGCCAGATGCCTTGGAACGGCGCGCCTTCACGCGTGTCGACCACGACGAACTCGCGGCCCTTGCTCTTGGCGACATAGGACACGTGCCTGCCGTCCGGGCTGAAGACCACCGAGCCCGGGCGGATCTCCTCATAGGACCTTTGCACCTTGCCGTCGAGTACCAGGGCCCAGGTGGTCACGCTGCCCTCGCTGACAGACACGTCCTTGCCGGACCTCTCGACTCTCTTGTAGGGCTTGGCCCAATGTGCCAGGTGCGCCACGCGCTTGCCGTCAGGGCTGAACACCAGGGTTCCGGAAACCTTCAGGTTCAAAGCGCTTCCGGGGTGCGAGACCAGGGGCGTTCCCCAGTCGAACTTCGCGCCCTCCTTGCCGTCCACGACCGGCACCCAGTAGTTCCCGCCTGTCTTGTTCACCGCGATGAAGCCGACGCGCTTGCCGTCGGGGCTGAAACGCAGCGAGTCCTTCCAGATCTCGCGGTAGGCCTTGCCCGGCTTGCCGTTGACGACAACGAAGGCGTCCTGACCCACTCTTGCGGCATAGGCGACCTGCTGGCCGTCGTCGCTGAAGACCGCATCCGTGACCTCGTCATACTGCCCCAACTCCTGGCCGTCCAGCACCACCTGCGTCTTGTCGCCGGCTCTCGCCTCGTAGAGCAGACGCCGGCCGTCGGAGCTGAACCGAGCCCGCATGCCATCGAAAGGACCAAGCTCCTCCTTGCCGTCCACCACCAGGAACACCTTCCTTTCGCGTTCGGCCAGGTAGGCGTAGCGCCTTCCGTCGTCGCTGAAGATGGGGCGAAGGACCTTGTCGTAGGACCTCTGGACTTCTCCGTCCAGCACCACATAGGACCCGCGCACCTTGCGGCTCTCCAGCGCGACACCCATGCGCGAACCATCCGGGCTCAGGCTGATGCCAAGCGGCACGCCGGGGACGGCGACCTCCTCACCATCGCGCACGATCAGCCACTGGTGCGTCTCCGTGCAGTTCCGCTGTTCGCACGCGGCATAGGCCACGTGCTGGCCATCCTTGCTGAAGACCAACAGGTCCTCGCGCACGAAGGCGTAGCGCTTCCCTTCCTGTCCATCGAGCACGATGAGGCCGCCGCCCCCGACCTCACTGGCATACGCCACACGCCTGCCATCGCGGCTGAAGATGCAGCCGTCTCGACCCTTTTCGCAGCGCAGCGTCTTCCCCGGAGAGCCATCGGCAGACTTGTCCTGCGCAACGGCAACGGCCGATGCGAGGCCGAGAACGGGATAGACCAGCAGGACGAGGAACCACTTGACCATGCGCGTCTCCTTCGGTGCCCCGGGGCGAAGGGCTCTACGGCAGCGTGCGGGTTCGGGGTCGCGGCTCAGTCTGGCATCCTGGCCGCACCCAGGTACCAGCCATCGGCCTTGCGCTCGTAGACCCTTCCCGCCACTTCGATCCGTGTCCCCGGGCCGCCAGCGGTCGGGATGGCCCCGCCCTGGTCGCCATTGACGAAACAGAAGCGGTGCGACTTCCCAGGATCGAGTTTCAGGAGCAGGTAGTCCTTGCCGAATGAGGTGGCCTCGAAGGCATCGACGCTGTACACCTGCAGCGGCGGGTTCGCGATCCTCGAGCGCGGCACGAGCAGTTCACCTGCCGTCAGACAGTGGCCCCAGCCGAACTTCTTGCTGCGCGCCGCGTCCTCGAACGCGAACTCCCAGTCGCCGTACTTCGCGCGCTTCTCGACCTTGCCCAGGGTCGACACCAGCGAGCCGCCGACAACCTTGTAGGACTTCTTGTCGGTCGGTTCGGCGATCGTGATCCGACCAAAGGTGTCGATCTTGGCATTGCCCCAACCGCCACCGCTTGTGTCGATCTTCAGCCCGTCGTCCTTCGGGGTCCGGAACGAAAGTCGTGCGTTCGGCGGGATCCTGGCGGCGACCTCGTCGTTGATCGACGTCGTCGGCAGCCAGGGCAGCCCCTTGACCGCCGATGTGCGGGCAGGCGCCGCGGCCGACTGGTTGCCAGGCGTCTGGGACCACGCCAGCAGCGGAGCGACCAGCAAGAGGCCGGCGATGCCAGCAAGGCGATGCAAGTCCCGAACGAAGGCACGCATGGCAACTCCTCGCACAGCAGCTTGGGTCCGATGTTCCGTCGCGTTCCGCTCCGGACCAAGCCCGGGGCTCTACCGATGGCGTGCAGATCGCGAATGCCGGCCATGGGCCGCCGCTGCCCTCCCCGAAGCACCGGCACCGCCACTTGCAACCGCTTACCACGGCGCCCTCAAGGCCGGCGTCCGGAGGCCGATTCCGAGGGCAGAGACAAAGCCCCCGGAGCCTGCCCATGAACACCGCCGTCCGCACGCCGCCCGCCAAGCTGTTCAACACCGCGAACCCGCACGCGCTGGCCACCATCCTGGAAGCCAGCGAGACGCGGCGCATCATCGCCAGCCGCGACATCTTCGACCTCAACGGCATCAAGCTGTGGGCGCGCGACCAACCGGTTTCCGGCGCGCTGCAGCGCAAGCTGCTCGACCGCCAGCTGCGCAACCCGCTGGAGACCTGCCTGCTGGCCGAGGACGGCGTCAACGCGGTGCAGCTGGTGAAGGCCACCGAGAAGCTCGTCGCCTCCGACGGCCCGCTGGCCGCCTGGGTGCGCCCGCATGCCGAGCGGCTGGCCAAGGAAGCCGCCCAGATCCCGCTGCACTCGGTGGTGCAGCTGCTGCTCACCGCGGCCCAGGCCTCGCGCCCCGAGGCCTGGCAGCACGCGCTCGACGCGATGGTGCTGGCCGGCGCGCTGATGGCCGCCCACGGCGGCACCGGCCCCGAGGTGCGCATGGCGATGCTGGCCGGCCTGACGCACGACCTGGGCGAGGTCTACATCGACCCGCGCCACGGCGAGGCCGACGCCGAGCGCTCGCTCGACTTCACGAGCTACCAGCAGCTGGTGGTGCACCCGCACGTCGGCCAGCTGCTGCTGTCGCAGCTGACCAACTACCCGGCCTCGCTGGCGCGCGCGGTGGGCGAACACCACGAGCGCTGCGACGGCTCGGGCTATCCGCACGCGCTGCGCAAGGACGCGATCTCGCCGCTGGGCCGCCTGCTGGCCGTGGCCGAGGCCGCCCTGGGCGTGCTGCGCAGCGACAACCCGCAGCTGGCACGCGTGAGCGTGGCGCTGCGCGTGGTGCCCGGCGAGTTCGATCTGGCCTGGGTGGGCCGCATCGGCGAGGCGGTCGCCACGCAGCCGCCGCTCTCCGGCCGGCTCGAGCTGGCGCAGGTGCAGTCGCGCCTGACGCGCCTGGATGCCGCGCTGCAGGTCACGCAGCAGACCACGATGGCGCTGCAGCCGGTGGCGCAGACGCAGCCGCTGAAGGAAGCGCTGAACCTGGTGCAGCACCTGCTCGGGCGCCTGCGCGCCGGCTGGTACGCCAGCGGCCTGTGGAGCGCCGAGGCGGTGGCCGCGGCCGACGCGGCCGAGGTGGAGGCGGTGGAGGACGAGCTGTTCTTCCGCCTGCAGTCGATCGGCCGGGCCGCGCGCCTGTGTGCCGGCGGCCTGCAGCCGGCGGATGCGGGGCGGCTCGACCAGCTCTGCGACGCGCTGACCGCGATCCGCAGCTGAGGCGGCGGACGCTGTCCGCCGCCGTCCGCCCGGCTGTCCGCGGACACCGGCGGCGCCGGCGCGGCGCACGCAAGTCCTTGATCTGAAAGGCCGCCGCCTCGCGGCTCGCGGTGGCATGGCGCTTGCGCAAGCAGGCCCATGATCCGCGACACCTCCGCCCAGGACACCCTGATCAAGCCCGCGCCGACCTGGCGGCGCCGCTGGCCCTGGGCCGCCGGCGCGCTGGCCGTCGCCGCCGCGCTGGCCTGGAGCTGGCCGATGCTGTCGCGCGCGCTGTCGGCCGGCGGCTCGTCGGTGAGCCTTGCGCGCTTGAGCGTGGCCACCGTCGAACGCGGCGAACTCTTGCGTGACGTCGCGGGCGAAGGCAAGGTCGTCGCCGCCGCCAGCCCCACCCTCTACGCCGGCAACGCCGGCACCGTGAGCCTGCTGGTGCAGGCCGGCGATGCGGTGAAGCGCGGCCAGGTGCTGGCGCGCATCGCCAGCCCCGAGCTGACCGCGAAGCTGGCGCAGGAGCGCAGCAACGCCGACGCGCTGAAGAGCGAGGCGCTGCGCGCCGAGGCCGACGCGCGCCAGCAGCGCGCCACCGCGCAGGCGCAGCTGGACACCGCCACCATCCAGCACAAGACCGCCATCAACGACCTGGCGCGCCAGACCCAGGCCTTCCAGGCCGGCGCCGCCGCCGGCATGCAGGTGGACCAGGCGCGCGACGCCGTGGCCCGTGCCGAGGTGGCGCTGAAGCAGGCGCAGGAAGGCCTGACGCTGAAGGACGACGCCACCCGCTTCGAGCTGCAGGCCAAGCGCCAGGCCTGGGAGCGCCAGCAGCTGCAGGTGAAGGACATCGAGCGCCAGCAGGCCGAGCTGGAAGTGCGCTCGCCGGTCGACGGCCAGGTGGGCCAGCTTTTCGTCACCGAACGTTCCAGCGTCGCGCGCGACGCGAAGCTGCTGTCGGTGGTGGACCTGTCGCAGCTGGAGGTGCAGATGCAGGTGGCCGAGAGCTTCGCGCGCGAGCTGCAGCCGGGCATGCCGGGCGAGATCGGCGGCAACGGCCAGGTGTGGAAGGGCCGCATCGGCTCGGTGTCGCCCGAGGTCGTCAATGGCGAGGTCTCGGCGCGGCTGCGCTTCGACGGGGCCCAGCCCGAGCAGCTCCGCCAGAACCAGCGCCTGTCCGTGCGCGTGCTGCTGGACAAGCGCAGCAACGTGCTGGTGCTCAACCGCGGCGCCTTCGTCGACGAGGGCGGCGGCCGCATCGTCTACGTGCTGCGCGACAACCTGGCCGAGCGCCGCAACGTGCGCCTGGGCGCGATGAGCCTGTCGAAGGTGGAGGTGCTCGACGGGCTGGCGCCCGGCGAGCGCGTCGTCACCGGCGGCAGCGACAACTTCAAGGGCGCGGACCGCGTCGTGATCACACCCTGAACCCGAGGAAAGAAGCAAGCCATGCTGAAGATGCAATCCCTCTCGAAGGTCTACCGCACCGAGATGGTCGAGACCTACGCGCTGCGCGACTTCAACCTCGAGGTGAAGCCCGGCGAGTTCGTCGCGGTCACCGGGCCTTCGGGCTCCGGCAAGACCACCTTCCTCACCATCGCCGGGCTGCTGGAAGCCTTCAACGGCGGGCGCTACGAGCTCGACGGCGTGGACGTGAGCGGCATGGGCGACGACCAGCGCTCGCGCATCCGCAACCAGAAGATCGGCTTCATCTTCCAGGCCTTCAACCTGATCCCGGACCTCCACGTGCTCGACAACGTGGAGGTGCCGCTGCGCTACCGCGGCATGGGCGGCGCCGAGCGCCGGAAACGCGCCGAGGACGCGCTGGCGCGCGTGGGCCTGTCGGCGCGCGCACGCCACTACCCGGCCGAGCTCTCCGGCGGCCAGCAGCAGCGCGTGGCGATCGCGCGTGCGCTGGCCGGGAGCCCCAGGCTGCTGCTGGCCGACGAGCCCACCGGCAACCTGGACAGCCAGATGGCGCGCAGCGTGATGGACCTGCTGGAGGAACTGCACCGCGAGGGAGCCACCATCGTGATGGTCACGCACGACCCGCAGCTGGCCGCGCGCGCGCAGCGCAACGTGCACGTGATCGACGGCCAGGTGGTGGACGTCGCCGCCGACCTGCGCCTGGGCCCGACCCTGGTCCGCCCTGGCGCCGTGGCGGCGTGACGACGATGCGGCTCGCCCTGCCCCTGATGCTGGCCGTGCTGCTGGCACCGGCCGCGCAGGCCGAAGACCTGCTGCAGGTCTACACGCAGGCGCGCCTGGCCGACCCGCAGCGCGCCGGCGCGGAGGCGCAACGCGGCGTGCAGCAGGAAGCCGCCGAGCAGGCGCGCGCCGCGCTGCGCCCGCAGTGGAGCGTGAGCGCGTCGCAGAGCCGCGCCGACGGCAGCAACGCCAGCAGCGTCACCAGCAGCATCAGCCAGGTGCTGTGGGACCTGAACCGGCTGCGCAGCGCGCGGGCCGAGGAGACCGTGGTCGCCGCCGAGGAAGCGCGCCTGCGCGCCGCCGAGCAGGACCTGTGCGCCCGCGTCGCGCAGGCCTACTTCGGCGTGCTGCTGGCGCAGGCGGCGCTGGCCAGCCAGCGGGCGGTGGAAGAGGCCTACGCGCAGCAGGTGGCGCAGTCGCAGAGCCGCTTCGCGGCCGGGCTGGCGGCGCAGGTGGACGTCGAGCAGGCGCGCACCTACCACGCGCTGGCGCGCGGCGAGACCGTGCGTGCGCAGCAGGCGCTGGCCGATGCGCGCGAGGCGCTGGCGCAGATCACCGGCAGCGCGCCCGGCGCGCTGCGCCCGCTGGCCGCGCAGCTGCCGACGCTGCCCGACGAACGCGACGCGCAGGGCTGGGTCGACCTGGCGCTGCGCGACAACCCCTTGCTGCAGGCGCAGAGCCTGCTGCTGGACGCCAGCGAGGCGCGCATCGCCGCCGCGCGCGCCGAACACGGCCCCACCGTCAGCGCCGGCATCGACAGCCAGCGCCTGGGCGGCGCCGGCACCGCGCCGATCGACCGCGGCCGCACTGTCACGCAGGTGGCGCTGCGGCTCAACGTGCCGCTGTTCGCCGGCGGTGCCACGCAGAGCCAGGTGCGCCAGGCCGGCTACCGGCGCGACGCCGCGCGCGAGGCGCTGCTCGCCACCCGCCGCGCGCTGGTGCGCGAGACGCAGGCGCGCCACCTGGCGCTGATCTCGGGCGCCGCGCTGATGGAGACCAGCCGCGTCGCGCTGGCGGCGGCCGAACGCGCGCTCGCGTCCACCCGCACCGGGCAGGCACTGGGCACGCGCACGATGACCGACCTGCTGCTCGCGATCCAGACCTCGAGCGCCGCGCAGAACGCACACGACCAGGCGCGCCACGGCGTCGTGCTGGCGCGGCTGCTGCTGCTGCAATCGGCCGGCGCGCTGACCGAGGCCGAACTGGCGCAGGCCAACCGCCTGCTGGACTAGGAGAGAGAGACCATGCTTGCCTACTACTTCGACCTCGCCCTGCGCAGCTTCCGCAGCTCGCGCGCCTTGAGCCTGCTGATGGTGCTGGCCCTGGGCCTGGGCATCGGCGCCTGCATGACCACGCTGACCGTGTTCCACGTGCTCTCGGGCGACCCCATTCCCGCCAAGAGCGCGCGGCTGGTCAACGTGCAGCTGGATGCCGGCTCGATGGCCGGCTACAAGCCCGGCCAGGAGCCGCAGTTCCAGCTCACGCGCTTCGACGCCGAGGCGCTGCTGCGCGACGCGAAGGCCCGGCGCCAGGCCCTGATGACGGGTTCGAACCTGCCGGTGGTCCCGGAGTCGCCGGCGCTCAAGCCCTTCTACGCGGCGGCGCGCCAGACCAGCGCCGACTTCTTCGCGATGTTCGACGTGCCGTTCCGCTTCGGCGCCGGCTGGGACGCCGCGGCCGACACCGCGCAGGCCCGCGTGGTGGTGCTCAGCCGCGAGCTCAACGACAAGCTGTTCGGCGGCGCCGACAGCATCGGCCGCACCGTGCGCCTGCGCGAGACCGACTTCCGCGTCGTCGGCGTGCTGGCCGACTGGCGCCCGGTGCCGCACTACTACGACACCACGCTGGGCGACTACGCGCCGGCCGAGGAGGTGTACCTGCCGTTCTCCACCGCGCGCGCCGTCAAGTTCGGCAGCTCGGGCAACATGAACTGCTGGGATTCGCAGGGGCCCGAAGGGCCGCGCGACATCAACGCGCCCTGCGCCTGGGTGCAGTACTGGGCCGAGCTGGATTCCGCGGACCAGGTGCCCGGGTACAGGCGCTACCTGGAGCAGTACTCGGAGGACCAGCGCAAGGCAGGCCGCTTCACGCGCCCGGTGAACGTGCGCGTGCGCAACGTCGTCGAGTGGCTGGTGCACGTGGAAGCGCTGCCGGGCGACGTCAAGCTGCAGGTCTGGCTCGCGCTCGGCTTTCTGCTGGTCTGTCTGACCAACACCGTGGGGCTGCTGCTGGCCAAGACGCTGCGCCGCTCCGGCGAGATCGGCGTGCGGCGCGCCCTGGGCGCGACCCAGGGCGCGATCTTCGGGCAGTTCGTCGTCGAGGCCGGCGCCCTGGGCCTGGCCGGCGGCGTCGTCGGCCTGGGGCTGGCCTGGTGCGGCCTGTGGCTGGTGCGGCAGAGTCCGGCCGACTACGCGCCGCTGGCGCAGCTCGACGCACCGATGCTGGCCCTGTCCTTCGCGCTGGCGCTGGTGGCCAGCGTGCTGGCCGGCCTGCTGCCGGCCTGGCACGCCGCCCGCGTGACGCCGGCCCAGCAACTCAAGACGCAGTGAGGAACCCATGGACCTGATGCCCATCCTGTCGACCCTGCGCCGCCACAAGACGGCCGCCATCCTCATCGTGCTCGAGATCGCGCTCACCGCGACCATCGTCTGCAACGCGCTGCACCTGATCGGCGTGCGCCTGGACCGGCTCACCGTCGACTACGGCCTGCCCGAGTCCGAGATCCTGGTGCTGACCGTTCGCGGCACGCGCACCGACGACAACTCCGACGCCAAGACCGCGCAGGACCTTCAACAGCTGCGTGCGCTGCCCGGCGTGAAGACCGTCGCGCTGAGCAACCAGGTGCTCTACGGCCGCAACAGCAACAACACCACCGTCACGCGCGGCAAGGACCAGACGCACGGCGACCGCTTCCACTCGGCCCAGTACTCGGGCGACGAAGGCATCATGGACGCGATGGGCCTGAAGCTGGTGGCCGGCCGCAACTACGCGCCCGAGGAGTACCAGTACGAGTCGCGGCTGGACGCCAGCGGCGAGATCCGCGTGCCCCAGATCATCATCAGCCGCGCGCTCGCCGAAGCGATGTTCCCCGGCACCGACGCGGTGGGCAAGACGCTGTACGCGTTCGGCGCCACCGAATCCACCGTGATCGGCGTGGTCGACCGGCTGCCGCATCCCTACCCGGGGCGCGTCGACGGCCGCAAGGGCTACGCGCTGCTGCTGCCGTGGCGGCCCAACTACCGCAGCGCCAACTTCATCCTGCGCGTGGACCCGGCCCAGCAGGACGCCGTGCTGAAGGCCGCGCCCGGCATCATCCAGGGCGTGGACGCCACGCGCATCGTCGACAGCGCGCGCCGCCTGACCGAGATGCGCGCGGCCTTCTATGCGCAGGACCGCGCGATGGCCTGGCTGATGGGCGGCGTGATCGTCGCGCTGATGCTGGTGACGGCCTTCGGCATCGTCGGCCTGGCCAGCTTCTGGGTGCAGCAGCGCACGCGCATGATCGGCACGCGGCGCGCCCTGGGCGCCACGCGCGGCCAGATCCTGCGCTACTTCCAGCTCGAGAACTTCATGCTCTCGGGCTTCGGCATCGTGCTCGGCATGGGCGGTGCGCTGGCCCTGAGCCTGCTGCTGATGACGCAGTACGAGCTGCCGCGCCTGCCCTGGGCCTACCTGCCCATCGGTGCGCTGGCGCTGTGGCTGCTGGGACAGGCGGCGGTGCTGGCGCCGGCCCGGCGCGCCGCGGCGCTGCCGCCGGTCGCGGCCCTGCGCAGCTGAGGCTATCCTTCCTCCGCGCATGGCCACCGTCCTCATCATCGACGACAACCCCGCGATCGGCGAGGCGCTGTCGCTGCTGCTGTCGCTGCGCGAGATCCGCACGCTCAACGCCGCCACGCCCGCGGAAGGGCTGGCGCTGCTGGCGCGCGAGCCGGTCGACCTGGTGATCCAGGACATGAACTTCAGCGCCGACACCACCTCGGGCGGCGAAGGCGCGGCGCTGTTCCGCGCCATCCGGCGCCAGCTGCCCGACCTGCCGGTGATCCTGCTCACCGGCTGGACGCGGCTGGAGAGCGCGGTGGAACTGGTGAAGGCCGGCGCCGCCGACTACCTGGCCAAGCCCTGGGACGACGCCAGGCTGCTGGCCACCGTGGACAACCTGCTGGAGCTGTCGGAGTCCGCGCGCGCGCTGGCGCAGGCGCGGCACGAGCGCGAGCAGCGCCGCACCGCGCTCGCGGCCCGCTTCGATGCCGACGGCATCGTGTTCGGCTCCGAGGCCATGCTGTCGCTGCTGGAGCTGGCGGCGCAGGTGGCGCGCACCGAACTGCCGGTGCTGATCACGGGGCCCAACGGCAGCGGCAAGGAGCGCATCGCCGCCGTCGTGCATGCCAACTCGCCGCGCCGCGACAAGCCCTTCGTCGCACTGAACTGCGGCGCGCTGCCGGCCGAGCTGATCGAGGCCGAGCTGTTCGGCGCCGAGAGCGGCGCCTACACCGGCGCCACGCGCGCCCGCGAAGGCCGCTTCGAGGCCGCGCAGGGCGGCACGCTGTTCCTGGACGAGATCGGCAACCTGCCGCTGGCCGGCCAGGTGAAGCTGCTGCGCGTGCTGGAGACCGGCCGCTTCGAGCGCCTGGGTTCGAGCCGGACGCGCGAGGCCAAGGTGCGCGTGCTCAGCGCCACCAACGCCGACCTGAAGGCGATGGTGGCCGCCGGCAGCTTCCGCGAAGACCTCTACTACCGGCTCCACGTCTTCGAGCTGCGCCTGCCGGCGCTGGCCGAGCGGCGCGACGACGTGCTGCCGCTGGCGCGCCACTTCCTGGGCGCCGACGCGGCGCACCTGAGCGACCCCGCGCGCGACGCGCTGCTGGCCTACCGCTGGCCGGGCAACGTGCGCGAGCTGAAGAACGTGATGGCACGCGCCGCGCTGCTGGCCGGCGGCGGCCCGATCACACCCGCCCACCTGCAGCTCGAAGCCCCCACCGCCAGCGCCGGCGCACGCAACCTCGACGAGCCCAGCCGCGAGGCCGTGACCGCCGCGCTGCGCGAGGCGCACGGCGTGGTGGCGCGCGCGGCGCAGGCGCTGGGCCTGTCGCGCCAGGCGCTGTACCGGCGCATGGAGCGCTACGCGCTGCTGCCGGAGCCCGGCTCGCCGCCGCCGGCATGAGAACCCGCGGCCCGTGCTGAGCCTGCGCCTGCACCTGACGCTGCTGCTGGTGCTGGCCACGCTGCTCGCCGCCGCGCTGCATGCCGGCCTCACGGTCTGGCCGCTGCCTGCGCTTCTGGAGCTGCTGGGCCGCGCCTTCGGCCTGGCGCTGCAGGCGCCGGCGCCCTGGAGCCCTGCCGCCGGCGGCCTCACGCTGCTGCTGGCGCTGCCGCTGTTCGTCGCCATCGCGGCCTGGGCCACGGCGCCGCTGTCGCGCCTGCTGCGCGCGCTGCAGGGCGCGGTGCTGAGCTACCGCGAGGGCGACTTCAGCGTCTCCATCGCGGCCCAGGGCCGCGGCGAGTTCGGCGAGCTGCTGCACCTGCATGCCGAGCTGGGCCGCGCGCTGCGCGAGCAGCGCCGCGAGCTGGCGCAGCGCGAGCTGCTGCTCGACACCGTGGTGCAGAACACCCCGCTCGCGCTGCTGCTGTGCGCCGAAGACGGCAGCGTGGTCTACGCCAACATCGCGGCACGGCAGTGGCTGGCCGGCGGCCGCAGCCTGGTCGGCAGCAGCCTGGAGGCGGTGCTGGCGCAGGCGCCCGCGGGCCTGGCCGCCGCGCTGCAGCAGCCGCGCGACCAGCTGTTCTCGGTGGCCGCGCCCGACGGCCTGGCCGGGCACGAGGAGCAGTACCACCTGTCGCAGCGCGAGCTGCGGCTGCAGGGTGCGCCGCACCGGCTGATCCTGCTGCGTCACATGACGCGCGAGCTGGCACGCGAGGAGGTGGCGAGCTGGAAGCGCGTGATCCGCGTCATCAGCCACGAGCTCAACAACTCGCTGGCGCCGATCTCGTCGATGGCGCACAGCGGCGCCGAGCTGGCGCGGCGCGGCCAGCACGAGCGCCTGCCGCCGGTGTTCGACGCCATCGCCGAACGCGCGCGCCACCTGCACGCCTTCCTGTCCGGCTACGCCCGCTTCGCGAAGCTGCCGCAGCCGCTGCTGGCGCCGGTGGACTGGCCCGCCTTCATCGACGGGCTGGCCACGCACAGCCGCTTCCAGCGCCTGGGCGAACTGCCGACGAAGCCGGCGCGCTTCGACGCCGGCCAGCTGGAGCAGGCGCTGATCAACCTCGTGCGCAACGCGCACGAGTCGGGCAGCGAGGCCGATGCGGTGACGCTGGCGGTGCAGGTGCAGGACGGCGAATGCCGCTTCACGGTGGCCGATCGCGGCCCCGGCATGAGCCCCACGGTGCTGGCGCAGGCGCTGCTGCCGTTCTATTCCACCAAGCGCAGCGGCACGGGCCTCGGCCTGGCGCTGGCACGCGAGATCGCCGAGGCGCACGGCGGGCGCATCGCGCTGGCCAACCGCGACGGCGGCGGCCTCAGCGCGACGCTGGTGATTCCGGCGGGCTGACCAGCCGCGAACGCAGCGAGACCTCGTCGCGCACGATGTCGTCGACGCGCCAGCAGCCGTCGGCCTCGCGCACCAGCTGCAGCTGCACGAACACCTTCTCGGGCGCCGACGCAGCGCCGGCCGCGGCGCTGAAGCTCAGCCGCGTGCTGGCGCGCGGGCCCTCGATCAGCGTGTCGCTGACCAGCAGCCGCTCGCCCACGGTCGGCCGGGCGCCGCTCCAGATGGACCATTCGGCACGGGCGGGGCCCGAGGCCTCGGCCACCAGCCGCCGCAGCGGCGCCGACAGCAGCCGCTGCGCCTTCGTCTGCGCCAGGCCGCCGCTGCGCAGGTAGAGCTCGGCCACCACGTCCTGCGGGCGGCTCTTGGTGCAGTCCGCGGCCCAGGTCGGCGCCGCGATCAAGCAGGGTGCGACGACGCAACACGCGAGCCGGGTGACGAGGAAGGGCATGTGCAGGCGCTGCTCCGGATGACGACGCATTCAAGAGCAGCGCGGCACGGCCTGCCATCCACCGTGCAAGGGAGGCCGGCGCCGAGGCGCCGGGCTCGGGCCTACCTGGCCAGCGCGCGCCGGAACTCCGGGTCGTCGACCAGCTTGGCCACCAGCGCCTTGTAGAGCGCGCCGTACTGGTTCATCGCCACCGGGATCGCCACGCCGCCGATGAACGACGACTCCCAGCTGGCGTCGACAGCCAGCTCCTTGTCGAACACCGGCTGGCCCTGCTTCTTCACCACGAAGCGCGCGGCCAGGCGGCCGGTGCCGGTGCCGATGGCGGCATCGACCTTGCTGTCGGTCAGCTCGCCCTCGATGACCAGCGGCGACGCCTGGTCGTAGAGGCCGGCCGCGGTCAGCTCGGCCACCAGCGTGTCCTTCAGCAGCTGCGACCAGCTGCCCTTGGCGGGCTCCAGCGTGTTGCCGCGCAGGCCGCTGAGCGCGGTGTCCATCGCCGCGGGCTTGCCGGCAGCGAGCTTGAAGCTGCCGGCCTGCGCGGCGGCCAGGTTCGCGCCGCGCAGCTTCTCGACGGTGGCCGGCGAAGCCCCGGTGGCGTCGAGCTTGACGTTGGCGCAGCCGGTGGCAGCCAGGATGGCGGCCAGTGCGGCCAGGCGGATGAGGGTCGTGATCATGGGAAGGCGGGATCCTGGGACAGGTCGTTGAGGGTGCGGCTGATGAGCTGGCGCAGCATGGTGAAGACGGCCTGGTCGATGCTGTCGACCTTCTGCGCGCCGGGCGGCGGTCCGCCCGAGCCGATGCTGGTGTGGATGACGTGCTTGCCGCTGCGCTCGAGCGCCGGCACGCCGGCACGCCCGCTCGTGTAGCGCATCCGGCACTCGTAGCCGTCGGCCACCGTCTGCCCGGCAATGCCGAAGGTCAGACCGGCGATGAAGCCCTTGCTGGCGACGTCGTCGGACAGCGGGGTGTTGTTGACCGTCACCGTCAGCAGCGTGTTGCCGGCCACCGGTGCGTCGCCAACGGCACCGAACAGGCCGCTGGCGGCGATCTGCTCGCGCACCCGCGCCTTCAGCAGCTCGGTGGCCCTGGCGTTGGCCGCGCCCTTGGTCTGGAACTCCCAGATCAGCTGCACGTCGGGCGGCGCGCCCGGTTTCCTGAACTGGGCGGCCGGAACCTCCGGCGCGTGCCCATCGACGTAGTAGGACGCGCAACCCGGCAGCAGCAAGACAAGCAGCAGCCAGTGAAGCGCGCGCATCGCGCGGCCCATCGTTCCTCCCCGATCCTCTTGTTATTCGGCGAGGCGCGATGCTACGGCCCGCCGCGGCCCGATCCAGCCCCCATGCACGGGGGTTTGCCCGGCCCGGGGGAAATCCCGGGCCATGCCGCCCGGTTCGCGCTCAGGTGCCCTTGGACACCGTGATCGTCGGGAACTTCGCCGAGAAGTCCTTCGCCTTCAGCGCGATCTTCACCGCCACCTGGCGCGCCACGGTCTTGTAGATCGTCGCGATCTCGCCGTCGGGGTCGGCCACCACGGTGGGTCGGCCGCTGTCGGCCTGTTCACGGATGGCCATCGTCAGCGGCAGGCCGCCGAGGTAGTCCACGTCGTATTCGGCCGCCATCTTCTTGCCGCCGTCGGCGCCGAAGATGTGCTCGGTGTGGCCGCAGCTCGGGCAGCAGTACACCGCCATGTTCTCGACGATGCCGAGGATGGGCACGCCCACCTTCTCGAACATCTTCAGGCCCTTGCGCGCATCCAGCAGCGCGATGTCCTGCGGCGTCGTGACGATCACCGCACCGGTGAGCGGCACGCGCTGGGACAGCGTCAGCGCGATGTCGCCGGTGCCGGGCGGCATGTCCACCAGCAGGTAGTCGAGCTCGCGCCAGTTGGTCTGGTGCAGCAGCTGGTCCAGCGCCTGCGTGGCCATCGGGCCGCGCCAGATCATGGCCTGGTCGGGCTCGATCAGGAAGCCGATGCTCATCACCTGGACGCCATGGTTCTCCTTCGGCTCGATGGTCTTGCCGTCGTCGCTTTCGGGCCGGCCGCTCACGCCCATCATCGTGGGCTGGCTGGGGCCGTAGATGTCGGCGTCGAGGATGCCGACGCTCGCACCTTCGGCGGCCAGCGCCAGCGCCAGGTTCACGGTGGTGGTGCTCTTGCCCACGCCGCCCTTGCCCGACGCCACCGCGATCACGTTCTTCACCCGGGGCAGCAGCTGCACGCCGCGCTGCACCGCGTGCGAGACGATGCGCGTCGTCATCTCGACGCTGACGTTCTCGACCCCGGCCACGCCGCGCGCCGCCGCGATCAGCGCCTTGCGCAGCGCCGGGTGCTGGCTTTTGCCGGGATAGCCCAGCTCGACGCTGAACGCGACATCGCCGCCGTCGATGCGCAGGTTCTTCAGCTGCTTGGTGCCGACGAAGTCCTTGCCGGTGTTGGGATCGACGACGGACTTCAGCGCTTCGAGCAGTGCGGGTTCGGTGACGGACGGCATGGTGCGAGGACGCAGGCAGTAACAAAGCCCGGCAGTCTAGCCGCAGGGCCTTGTCCGTCGGGCCAGGCATGGCTTGCACTCGGTACGGAGCGACCCGCGGGCCGCCCGGCAGCATGGGTCCATCACCGCCCAAATGAGTGGTACAGCCCGTGTCGCATGAAACGGGTGGCAAGTGGTGCGTCAACCACGTCCGCGCCGCCGCGAATTCGCTGATAGTGCGCCGCGCCGGGGCCTGTCCGAAGACGGCCCGAGCCGCACCCTTCCCTCTCGAACGACACGATGAATCCGCGTCTGCGCACGCTGCACCTCTCGATCTGCCTGTCGACGCTGGCCGCTTGCTCGGGCGGCGGTGACAACGCTGTCGCCCCGCCGCCGGTGGCCGCCGCGCCGGCACCTGCGCCTGCGCCGGTGCCTGCTCCCACCCCGGCCGCCAGCTGCACCAGCCTGCCCGCCGCGGGCAGCTGGCAGAACATCACGCCCACCGGCAGCTGGCCGCGGGCCGTGAACGGCACGGTGGGCGCGGCCATCATCGTCGACCCCTTCCAGCCCAGCCGGCTGTGGCTGGGCACCGGCGGCGAGAACGACGAGATCTGGCGTTCCGACGACTGCGGCGGCTCGTGGACCCGCGTGAACACCGGCCCCGGCAGCGTGGGCGACGGTCGCACCTTCGGTGGCGTGGGCGACGGCGCGCAGTGGAGCATGATGGCCGACCACGCCAGCGCCGGCACGCTCTACGCGGTCTCGGGCTACGGCGCGCAGAGCCTGTGGAAGAGCACCGACGGCGGCACCAGCTGGACCGACGTGCTGCTGGGCACCACCTACAACACGGTGGCCGACTACCGCTTCGTCAACAACGTCTCGATGGACGCGGGCGACGCGCAGCACCTGCTCATCTCCACCCACGGTGGCTGCGCCGATCCCTACATGCCCAGCTGCCTGGCCGAGACGCTGGACGGCGGCCGCAGCTGGCGCACGCTGAAGGCGCCCGAGGGCTGGGTCGAGGGCGGCGGCATCGTCATCGTGCGCGGCGGCCTGTGGGTGTGGTGCGGCAGCACGCTGCAGGTCAGCGAGGACGCGGGCGCCACCTGGCACGCCGACCGCCTGGCCGGCGGCGGCAGTTGCGAGGCCGAATACACCATCAAGCCGCTCAGCCCCGCCGCCAACGGCAACTACTACCTGGGCAGCCGCAACGGCGTGCTGCGCAGCCGCGACGGCAAGCGCTGGGAGCGCGTGCCCGGCACCGGCGGCTTCATGGTGATGCTGGCGCAGGGCGCCGACCGCCTGTTCGCGGCCAACCAGTGGCAGCCGTCGATCCGCAGCGCGCCGCTGTCCAGCGACGAGGCCTGGTCCGACCTGCCGGCGCCGCCGCAGATCGCGCAAGGCAGCGACGGCGGCGTGCCCTTCCTGGCCTTCGACCCGGTGCACCGCATCCTCTACGCGTCGATGTTCTCGGGCGGCGTCGCGCGGATGGTGGTGCGATGACGGCGCAGGCATCGCGCCTGCGGGCGCTGTTCCTCGCCGCGGCCACGCTCGCGGCGTGTTCGGGCGGGGGTGGTGGCGACGCCTCGCCGGCGCCATCACCGGCAGCCGGCCCGCCCGCGCCGGTGCCGGCACCGGTGCCCGCTCCCGCTCCTTCGCCAGCGCCAGCGCCCGCGCCCGGCGGCGTGATCACGCCCGACACCCCACCCACTTCGTCCGTCAGCTTCACCATCCGCAGCGACCAGGCCGTGCGGCCCATCTCGCCGTTCATCTACGGTGCCAGCAATGTCGACTTCTCGCAGCCGCGCACGCGCCACCTGGCGCTCGGCCGCTCGGGCGGCAACCGGCTCACGGCCTACAACTGGGAGAACAACGCCAGCAACGCGGGCTCGGACTGGTTCCACCAGAACGACGGCCTGATCTCCAGCAGCGACACGCCCGGTGTCGGCATCACCGACGGCATCACCGCCGCCTTCGCCCGCAACGTGGCGATGATCGTCACGGTGCCCACCATCGGCTATGTCGCCGCCGACAAGAACGGCGGCGGCGACGTGGCGCAGACGCCGAACTACCTGCAGGTGCGCTTCCGGCAGAGCCTGCCGAAGAAGAACGCGCCCTTCACCACCACGCCGGACACCGGCGACGCCTTCGTCTACCAGGACGAGTGGGTCAACTTCCTGAAGCTGAAGTACCCCACGGCGTTCAGCGACGCGCGCAAGCGCCTCTTCTTCTCGCTGGACAACGAGCCCGACCTGTGGGCCTACACGCACGCGCGGCTGCGCGGCAGCACCGGCACCGAGGGCACGCGACTGGGCTACGCCGAGATCGTGCAGCGCAGCGCCGACTACGCCGCCGCCATCAAGGACGTGGCCCCGGCAGCGCTGGTGTTCGGCCCGGTGAACTACGGCTGGGCCGGCATGACCGGGCTGCAGGGCGCCCCCGACGCGCAAGGCCGCGACTTCCTGGACTTCTACCTGGCGCAGATGAAGGGCAAGGACACTGCCGGCGGGCGCCGCCTGCTGGACGTGCTGGACTTCCACTGGTACCCCGAGGACAACGGCAACGGCGTGCGCATCACCGGCACCGACACCGGCGACGCCGTGGTGGCCGCGCGCCTGAACGCACCGCGTTCGCTGTGGGACGCCAGCTTCACCGAGCCCAGCTGGATCGGCGCCAACACCGGCCCGGTGCAGCTGCTGCGCCGCATGCAGGGCAAGATCGACGCGTTGTACCCGGGCACCCGGGTGGCCATCACCGAATACAACTACGGCGGCAACCAGCACATCTCGGGTGGCATCGCGCAGGCCGACGTGCTGGGCATCTTCGGCCGCGAGGGCCTGTTCGCCGCCGCCTTCTGGCCGCTGTCGGCCAACAACGACTACACCTGGGGCGGCTTCGAGATGTACCGCAACTTCGACGGTGCCGGCGGCGCCTTCGGCGACACCTCGATCCAGGCCCAGAGTTCGGACACCGCACAGACCAGCGTCTACGCCAGCGTCGACGCCGCCACGGCCGACCGGCTGGTGGTGGTGGCCATCAACCGCACCGGCAGCGCGCGCACGGCGGCCCTGCGCATCTGGCACACGGTGGCGCTCGGCAAGGCCCGGGTCTACACGCTCACCGCCGCCAGCTCGCAACCCCAGGCGGCGGCGCCGATCACGCTCGGCCAGAAGAACGCGCTGCAGCTGTCGCTGCCGCCGCTGAGCGTGAGCACCGTCGTGCTGACGCCCTGAAAGACCCGCGATGCCGATGCCCCGCCTGCCCCGTTCGCTGCTCCACGCGTGGATGGCCGTCGCATGCTGCGCCTGCGGTGGCGGCGGCGACAGCCCGCCGGCAGCCGACGCCAGCCCGCCGGTGGCCGCGCCCGCGCCGGGACCCGTGCCTTCGCCTTCGCCGGCGCCGGTGCCGGTGCCCTCGCCCGCGCCGGTACCGGCCCCGGTGCCTTCACCGCCGCCCCCGCCGCCGCCGTCTCCACCGCCACCTCCCCCGCCGCCGCCACCACCGCCCGCGGTGCCCGGCCCCGCCGGCTGCGGGCTGCCGGCGGCCGCCTTCTGCGAGACCTTCGACGCACCCGCCGCCGTGCAGGGCCGCGCCGGCGAACTCGACGCGCGGCGCTGGAGCGGCTCGCGCGCCAAGCACGGGCTGCCGAGCTCCGACGGCATGGCCATCGCGATGGGCCCGGCCACCATCCCGGCGTGCCGCACCGGCCTGCCGAACACCGTGCTGCTGCCGCAGGACGCGCTGGTCTGCGACCCCACGCCGGCCATCGCCAGCCGGCACCTGCTGGTGGCCGCGGGCATGCAGAACTACGGCCAGCACACGTTCCGCATCCGCCAGCCCTTCGACTTCGCCGGCCGCACCGGCCGCATCGTGTTCGATGCCGAGGCCAACGTGCCGAACGCGCTGGTCGGCTGGATCTCGGTGGAGGTGCTCGAGGACCCGATCGGCACGCCGTCCTTCGACCACCTGGGCAACTGGGAAGGCGGGCTGATCCCGCGCAACGGCTTCGAGGTGCAGTTCAACAACAACTCGATGTACACCCCGGCCGCGCCCGCCATCGGCGTGGGCTTCATCGAGCTGTTCGACAACTACCGCGCCACCGCCCTCGAGCCCGCCACGCTGACGACCGTCGCCACCGCGCCCGGCCGCCTCAACCGCTTCGAGCTGCGCGTGTCGAAGACGCGCATCGAGGTCTGGGGCACGCCGGCCTCCGCCGACGGCACGGGCTTCGCACCCGCGGTGCTGATGCAGGCCGCGGACGTGAACCTGCCGTTCACGCGCGGCTACGTGTCCATCACCACGCACAACCACGCCAGCGACAAGTACGGCCGCCTCGACGCCTGGCTGGCGCGCTGGGACAACGTCGGCTTCGACGGCCCCGTCATCGGCGGCTGGCGCGAGGTGGAGGTGCCCGATTCGCTGACGCGCCCGCCGCCCGGCACCGGCCCCACGCTGGTGGACGTGGGCTACCGCATCGCCGACGCCTCGGCCGGCCCCGCGCAGCGCCTGCTGCTGCGCAACGTGGACCTGCGCGACGCGGTGTCGGCGCGCCTGAGCTTCACCGCCTGGTACCTCACGTTCACCGGCGACCCGGTGTCCACCTACACGCTGCGCTACCGGCTCAACGGGCGCGCCTGGCGCGAGCACGCGCTGAGCGCCGAGGAGGTGGCGGTGCTCACCTCCGGCGCCAACGGCGGCCTGGTCGCGCATCTCATCGACGTGCCGCTGGGCGAACTCGTGTCGGGCGACAACACGCTCGAGTTCGTCACCACGCATGCGCCACAGAGCTATCCACCGGTGTTCGCCAACATCGATCTCCTGCTGAAAACCCCCTGAGGACCACCCCATGAAGCGACACGCCACCGCACAGCGCCTGAGCGCCCTCGGGCTGATGTTCGCCACCGTCCTGGCCGGCTGCGGCGGCGGTGGCGGGGGTGGCGGCGACAGCGCCGGCACGCCGCCGCCGATCGGCGCGGCACCGAACCCGGCGCCCGCGCCGGCGCCGGGCCCGGTCCCCTCGCCCGGCCCCGTGCCGGTCCCCTCACCCGGCCCGGTGCCGGCGCCGGCCCCCGGCCCTGTGCCCAGCCCGGCGCCGGTGCCTGCGCCCGTCCCCGCGCCACAACCGGCGCCGGTGCCCGCCCCGACACCCGGCGCGCTCGGCGCCGCCCCGGTGGTGCGCTTCCTGCGCGACGACCGCGTGGTGACGCTGGAGATGGACTACAACGCCGACAACCCGTGGGGCCAGTTCTGGCGCATGAGCGGCTCGCCCGACGACGACGCCGGCTTCCTGGTCTCGTGGTGGCCCGAGACCACCACCGCGGCGGAACGCGCGACCGCGGCGCTGGCCGTGATCGAGTCCAGCGCCTGCCTCAGCCCCGAGAGCCGCAGCCGCATCCTGGCGCAGGGCGGCAGCCGCGCCACGGCCGCGGCCACGGCACGCGCGCTCGCGCTCGACCTGCCCGCGGGCGGCAAGTGGCTCGTCACCGCCAACCGCCGCGTGCAGCTGCAGCCGCTGGACAACGGCCGCGCCTACCGGGTGCGCGTGCAGCGCCTGAGCGGGCGCGGCAAGATCAGCAGCCAGACCAGCGAGTTCAGCGTGCTGGGCGGCGACGGCACGCGCGTCGCCGCGCTGCGCGCCAGCCTCACCCACTTCGACGACTTCAACCTGCCGCTGGGGCCGGCCGACGAACGCCTGTGGAACAACGCGCAGATGGTCTCCACCGACCCGCGCTTCAACCTGTTCTTCGTCAACGACCAGTTCCACGCGCACACCATCACCGGCACGCGCGTGGACGCCACCGGCGACCGCGCGCAGACCTCGCAGCGCTTCCGCAAGAAGATCCGCATCGAGCCCAGCGGCGAGCGCCGCATCGTGTTCGACATGGACTCGCCGCTGAGCCCGCGCTCGGTGTGGTACCTCGACCTCAACTCCATGCCCAGCGACCTCACCGGCCACGCCAGCTTCTTCGACGAGGAGGGCGCTTTGGGCCTGCCGGCCGGCATCCTGCGCCTGCGCATGCAGTTCCAGACCCTGAGCGTGAGCATCGTCGACATGCGCGGCGCCTCGCACCAGGTGGCCAGCGTCGACATGGAGCAGGCCGGGCGCCAGGCGCTGCCCAACGTGCGCCGTGCCTTCGACGTGCGCGTGAGCACCAGCAAGATCCAGATCTCGGTCGACGGCAAGAGCCTCATCAACGCGAACTTCGCGCCGTACGCGCTGCCCCCGGGCGACTACGACCCGATGTGGATCAACTTCGGCTACAACACCCCGAAGGACGGCGTGCCGTACTTCCTGGTGCACTGGGACAACTTCGGCTTCGACGGGCCGGTGGTCAACGCCGCCACGGTGCACAACTACGTGACGCGCATCGAGGGCACCGACTACCAGAAGGCCGATGCCAGCCGGCCCGCCACCTTCACCGTCAGGATCCCGGACGACCTGCGGCCGGCCACGGCCGGCGCCACCGCGGAGGCCTGGCTGGTGTACAGCTACCAGATGGGCGACTACTCGTTCCTGAACGTCGGCAGCGGCGACAACGTGCAGGTCAATGGCGGCACGCGCTACACGATGCCGCAGCCCGTCAACAACAGCCAGCCGCTGAACCCCGACGCCAGCGGCTGGGGCACGCCGCACACGGCCCGCATCAAGCTGGGCGACCTGGTGCGCGGCGGCGCATCGCCGCTGGTGGTGGGCGACAACACGTTCAGGTTCAACGTGCAGAACGCGGGGCTCCTGAACGTGCACGTGGAGGTGAGCTACCCGCCCGGCAGCGCGCCCACCTACACGCCGCCCTCGGCCATCCACCACTTCCCGCTGCACGCCGAGCTGCCGCGCCTGGGCCCGCCGGCGCGCCTGCAGCGCGTGGGCAGCACCGACATCGGCGGCGACCACCACCTCACCAACGCCAACCGCGTGACCATCCCGGTGAGCGGCGTGGTGCCGCTAAACATCGAGGCCGGCAACGCCAGCTGGGCCGGCTGGGCGCCCGAGCTGATGCACATGCCGCCCGTCAGCACCGAGGTCTGGAGCACCGGCGGCACCACGGGGCTGGCGCAGATCGAGGTCTTCCTGCGCCGCGTGGGCAGCGGCACCGGGCCGGGCCAGCAGGTGCTGAAGATCGACACCGCCGTCGACGCGCCGGCGCCGCAGGGCCGCTACCTGCTGAACCTCGACACGCGCGGCTTCGCCAACGGCGACTACGAGCTGTTCGTGCAGGCCACCACCCCATCGGGCCTGAAGAGCCACCCGAGCTACGGCGACGAGACCTACAAGTTCGACGCGGCGGCCCTGTCGGGCGCGTACTACCCGATCCTGGTCCGCATCCAGAACTGAACGGCACCGGCGGCTGCGCGGGCGCAGATCACACGGCGCCCGCCTACGCGGGCGATATGGCCGGCTCCAGCAGCAGTTGCTGCACCTGGCCCGCGTTCAGCGGCCGCGACAGCAGGTAGCCCTGCCCGATCGTCACCCCCATCTGGCGCAGGCGCAGCAGTTGCTCGTGCGTCTCGATGCCCTCGGCCACCACCTCCTTGTTGAGCGAGCGGCCGAGCGAGATCACCGTGCGCACGATCTCCTCGTTCTTGCGGCTGGCGGCCATGCCGATCACGAAGCTGCGGTCGATCTTCAGGCAGTCGAAGGGCAGCGTGCTCAGGTAGGCCAGGCTCGAATAGCCGGTGCCGAAGTCGTCGATGCCCACCTTCACGCCCAGCGCCGTCAGCTCGCCCAGCGCGGCCAGCGCCAGGTCGCGATGCTCCATCAGCGTGCTCTCGGTGATCTCCAGCACCAGCAGCCGCGCCGGCAACCCGTGGCGGCGCAGCACGCCGCGCACGTGGTCCACGAAACCCGGTCGCGCCAGGTCCTTGCCGGAGACGTTCACGTGCATCACCAGCTCGGCGTGGCCGCCGGCCTGGGCACGTGCCAGCCAGGCGGCGTGCTGGCGCACCGCCTCGTCGATGGCCCAGGCCGTCAGCGCCTGGATGCAGCCGGTCTCCTCGGCCAGTGCGATGAACACGCCGGGGCTCACGTTGCCGCGCACCGGGTGGGTCCAGCGGCACAGCGCCTCGAAGCCGTTGAGGCGGTGCGGCTCCATCGCGAACAGCGGCTGGTAGGCCAGCGACAGCTGCCCTTCGCCGATGGCACGCCGCAGGTCCGACTCCAGCTGCAGCTTCTGCCCCAGCTGCTCGTGCAGACTGGCGTCGAACAGCGCCAGCCGCCCCTTGCCGGCGGCCTTGGCCTGGTACATCGCCAGGTCGGCGTCGCGCAGCACTTCCTCGGGCTCGCGGTAGCCCAGGTCGCTGAAGGTCAGTCCGATGCTGGCCAGCGGCCGCATCTCGGTGCCGTTGATCCAGACCGGCTGGTCCAGCGCCTGCAGCAGCCGCTCGCCCAGCCGCAGCGCGTCCTGCGGGTCCTGCGTGTCCTCGAGCAGGATCGCGAACTCGTCGCCGCCCAGCCGCGCCACCACGTCGCGCGGCCGCACGCAGGCCGACAGCCGCCGTGCCACCTCCTTCAGCAGCTCGTCGCCGGCGCCGTGGCCCAGGCTGTCGTTGACGATCTTGAAGCGGTCCAGGTCCAGCACCATCACCGCGAAGCCGGTGCGGCGGTCGCTGCGGCTGCGTGCCACCGCGCTGTTCAGCCGCTCGGCGAAGCAGCTGCGGTTGGCCAGGTCGGTGAGCGAGTCGTGGTACGCGATGTGGCGCAGGTCGCCCTCGGCACGCCGGCGCGAGGTGATGTCGTGCAGCTGGTAGATCAGCCCCGGCGCGCCGGCGCCGTCCGCGCCCGCCGCCTCGTCGAACGGCGCGCAGTGCAGCGAGACCCAGGCCTCCCGGCGGTCGGCGCCCAGGCAGCGCAGCTCGATCGAGAACATCTCGCTGCGCCGCGCCCGCACGTCGGCCACATGGCGCTGCAACAGCTCGGCGTCGCCCGCGTGCAGCAGCGAGCGGAACGGCCGCTGCAGCAGGCCCGGTGGCTCGAAGCCCAGCAGCTGGTGCAGCGCGTGGTTGGCCTGCAGCACGCGGTCGTCGGCGTCGACGATGGCCATGCCGATCGACGCGCGCGAGAACGCCGCGGTGAAGCGGCGCTGGTTCTGCTGCGCGTCCTGCTCGGCGGCGGCCACGCGCGCCTCCTGCGCCTGCTGCTCGGCGATCTGGCGCCGGAAGTGCGAGCGCAGCAGCGCCAGCGACAGCCCCATCACCAGCACGCCGACCGCCACCGACGAACGCCCGAACGCGTCGGCGTACAGCGCCAGCATCGCGGCCAGCGTCGCCGACAGCAGCTGCAGCGTGGCGACCCAGCTGCACTGCGTGCGCCAGTCGCTCCAGCTCAGGGGCAGGCCGCGCTTGAGCGTCATCAGCTTCATGATCGACGCGGTGGTGACGCTGCAGCTCAGCGCCGCCGCCAGCGCCAGCATCGCGATGCAGGCCGCCGGCGCGGCCAGGCCCTGCGCCTCCAGCAGCGGGCGGCCCAGCGCGTAGAGCCAGCCGCCGAGCGTCATGCCGGTGGCGGCCATCGCGGTGGAGCCGATGCGGCTGCTCAGCCGCGTCGAGGTGCGGCAGGTCGCCACCAGCGCGTCCAGCGCCGAGCAGAGAACGGCGGCGGCGGGTCCGTGCAGCGCCAGCACCAGGAAGATCGCGAGGTCGGCGCCCGAGACCGACTGCTTGCCGCGCGGCAGCGGGATCGGGAACGCCGCGGCGGTGGCCACCACCAGCAGCCAGCCGAGCACCTGCCACAGCTCGGCGCGCGGCGTGCCGGCCAGGCCCCAGCCGGCGCCGGCCAGCGCCGCCGCACCGACGAGCACCAGCGCCAGCCACAGGCGCTGCGCCTGCGGGATGTAGTCGAACAGCTGCCGCTCGCGGAAGCCGCGCCAGCCGAGCGGAGCCGCGGCGTGCATCGCCGGTCAGCGTTCGCCGCCGGGACCGGCGGTCTCGCTCATCACGAAGCCCTCGCTCATCACGAAGCCTTCGGACATCACGAAGCCCTCGCTCATCACGAAACCCTCGGACATCACGAAGCCCTCGCTCATCACGAAGCCCTCGGACATCACGAAGCCTTCGCTCATCACGAAGCCCTCGCTCATCACGAAGCCGCTGCCCGACAGCACCTGCTGCATCCAGGTGGCGGTGGGCAGCAGCACGCCGCGCCCGGGCCAGGCGGCGTTGCCGTCGATGCGGATCACGCCCGGCGTCGTCAGGCGCAGGCTGCCGCTGACGCGCGCCTCGTCCACGCTGCGCGGCACGTTCAGCATCGGCCAGTAGGTCACCGTCGTGCGCAGCACCAGCTGGCGGTTCCAGCTCAGCGCCGGGTCCCAGATCGGCTGGAAGCGCGTGAACAGGGCATCGCCGGACAGCAGCACGCTGCCGCCAGCGGTGACGAGGCGGCTCCAGTCGAAGCTCTGGCCGCGGATCGTCGAGCGGGCCTGCGGCAGGGTCCTGCCGGCGGCCAGCAGCGGGTCGCCCGCGCGCAGCCTGCCGGCGGCCAGCGCAGGGCCGATGTCGGTGCGCAGCGCGGCGGCCAGCCGCAGCGCGCCTTCCACGTTGAGCTGCCCCACGCCCTGCTGCAGCAGGTTGGCGCCCGCCACCGGCTGTGCCGTGTACTGCAGGATCGCCTTCACCAGCGGCGGCGTCAGGCCGGGGTTGGCCTGCAGCATCAGCGCCACCGTGCCGCTGACCACCGGCGCGGCCACCGAGGTGCCGCTCAGCTCCATCAGCGTCTGGTTCGGGGCCTGCGCGGCGCCGGGCACGCGCGCCAGTTCCGGGTAGGCCTTCACGAGCTGGTTCCAGTTGCTCTTCTGGCCCAGCACGTCGGAGGACAGCGCGCCGACGAGGCGGTTGCCCGGCGCCACCAGGTCGGGCTTGACGAGGTTGTCGATCCAGACCCGGCCGTCGAGCAGCGTGCGGCCGCGCGTCGGGCCGCGCGAGCTGAAGCCGGCCACCGTGTCGTCGCCGCGGGCGATGGTGGCGTGCGGGTTGGTCGCACCGACGGTGATCACCGACGGGTCGTGGCCCGGCGAGCCTACGGCGCCGTAGACCTCGCGGCCGTCGGCCAGCCTGCCGGCATTGCCGGCCGCCACCACCACCACCACGCCGCTGGCCACCGCGGCCCGCGCGGCGCGCGCCAGCGGGTCGGTCAGGTAGCTCTCGGTCGAGCTGGCCGCCAGGCTCAGATTCATCACGCGGATGTTCAGCGCCCTGGCGTGCTGCACCACCCAGTCGATGCCGGCGATGACGTCGGCCAGGTTGCCGATGCCCTCGTCGTCCAGCACGCGCACGTCGTACAGCGGCGCGTTGCCGGCGATGCCCGAGGTGTCGGGGTTCTGGTAGTCGCCGCGGCCGGCTGCGATCGACGCGACGTGCGTGCCGTGGCCATAGGGGTCGGGCAGCAGGATGCGCGGCTGCTGGATCAGCTGCAGCCCCGAGCCGAAGCGCGTGCCGTCCAGCGTCACCAGCGCGTTCGCCGAGCTGTCGAAGTTGCGCAGCCAGCCCAGGTCGGTGAGCCCCTTGCCGATGGCCACGAAGTCGATCGCCTGGCGCACGCGCGTCAGGCCCGGCAGGCCGAGCAGGCCTTTCGCGCTGACGTTGTGGTGGCTCCAGCCGATGCCCGAGTCGAGCACCGCGATGCCGACGTTGCTGCCATCGTAGCGGCCGTCGACGGCAGGCTCCTCGGCGCCGCTGGCGGCGCGCACCAGGCTTGCGGTGCGCATCACCGGGCGGTTGGGCGAGATGCTGGCCACGTCGGCGCGCCGCGCCAGTTCCACCAGGCGCGACGCCGGCAGCATCACGGCCAGCGCACGGATCGAGGTGTAGTTGTAGTGGACCGCGCCGCCCATCGCCAGCACCGCCCTTCGCAGTTCGCCCAGCGTGGGGTCGTCGCTGCGCGCGACGACGATGGCCCGCACCAGCAGCTCGCCGCCCAGCAGCCGCGTCCAGGGCCCTTCGGGCAGCGCCGAGTGCAGCGTGGTGGCCAGCAGGTCGGGGGCGAACTTGGCGCGTGCGGCGGCATCGGACAGCTGGGCCTGCGCCGGGCCGGCCGCGGCCAGCACCAGGCCGACCAGGGCCAGCGCGCATCGGAAGGGTGCAGGAAGGCGGCGAAACAGCATGGGGAACTCCTTGAGGGAACAGGTCGCCGATGCGCGCGGTGCCTTCGGCCGCGCCGGCCTGTCTCGGAGTCATCGGAACTTGAGCCCGCAGATTGAGCGGCATCAAGAAGCGGCCGCGACATGCGTCACGGTGCCGCGTGGTGCCTGGCATCCAGCTGTAAGTGACAGGTCTTTCCGGCGCTCATCTGGTGATCCGCCGCGGCGCGAAAGTTCGCTCAGGTGATCGCCAGGTGCGGCAGCAGCCGGCGGCGCCCGACCGGCGTGAGCGTCAGCGCGCGGTCGGCGCCGCTGCCCTTGCGCAGCCAGCCGCGGGCGAGGAAGTGCGCCAGCAGCTCGCGCGCCAGGCTGCCGGCGAGGTGGTCGCGGCGCTCCGACCAGTCCAGGCAGCCGTAGGCGTAGCGCGCGCGCCGGGCCGGCGGCGGCGCGACGAAGTCGAGGCCGGCCAGCCACTCGACCCCGGCGGGCGTCAGCTCGAGGCCCTGCTCGCCTTCGACGCAGCGCCCCGCGCCGGTGAGCGCGTCGAAGAGCGCCACGCCCAGCCGCCCGGCCATGTGGCCGTAGCAGCAGCGCGCCTCGCGCAGCCGCGCGCGCTGCGGGTGCGCCCAGGCGCTGGCGTGCGCGCCACGTTCGGCCAGCACCGCCAGCGCCTGCAGCGCATGCGCAACCTCGCCGTCGGCCAGGCGGAAGTAGCGGTGGCGGCCGCGCGGCTCGCAGGCCACGAGGCCGCCGTCCTCCAGCTTGCCGAGGTGCTCGCTGGCGGTGGATGCCGACACGCCGGCGGCCCGCGCCAGTTCGCCCGCGCTCGCGTACTCGCCGCCCAGCAGGTAGGCCAGCATGCGCGAGCGCGCGGGGTCGGCGATCATCGCCGCCACCCGGGCCAGGCGCGGTTCGTGCGGGCCGCCGCTCGTCACAGCCAGTAGGCCTGCGAATCGGCCGGCGCCTGTTCGCGCTCGTGCAGCCCGTAGTCGCGCAGCACGCCGGCCACGCGCAGCCGGTAGTCGGCGAACACCGCCTCGCGCCCTTCGCGCTGGCCGGCGCGGTGGCGGGCCTGGGTGCGCCAGGCGCGCACCGACTCTTCGTCGCGCCAGAAAGAGAGCGACAGGAACTTGCCGGGCTGCGCCAGGCTCTCGAAGCGCTCCACCGAGATGAAGCCGTCGATGCCGTCGAGCAGCGGCTTGAGCGCCGCGGCGATCTCGAAGTAGCGCGGCGCCAGGCCGGGATTCGGGATGACTTCGAAGATGACGGCGATCATGGGGTGACATCCTCGCAGAACGTGCGCTCCTCGCGCAGGATGAAGCGGTCGCGCTGCGCCCACTCGAAGTTCTCGCGGCCGGCCGGGTCGGCGCGCAGGCGCGCGCGGTAGGCCTCGTAGGCGGCCAGGCTGTCGAAGCCGATCAGGCCCCAGGCGATGTCGCTGGTGCCTTCGTGCGGCAGGAAGTAGCCGAGCAGGCGGCCGCCGTTGCGCGGGATGATCGTGAGCCAGTTCTGCGCGTAGCGGCGGAAGGCCTCGCGCTGGAACGGGTCGATCTGGTAGCGGATGAAGCAGGTGAGCGGCATGGCTGCGAAGGCATCGGGGTTGCGATGCCGCGCAGTCTGCGGCCGCGCGGGCGGCCGATGCTTCGGCCGGCGCCGAAGCGTTCAGACGGCCGGTTGCGGGTGCTGCCTGAAGTACTGCTCGCTGCTGATGCCCTGCATGCCGGAGAGCCCGAAGTTCTCCATCATGCGCTGCTTCTCTTCCTCGTTCTCCTTCAGCACGCCGGGGTAGCGCGACAGCGAACGGATCTCGAAGCGGTGGTTCGCGATCACGTTGCGCGCCTTCTCGCGCAGCGGATCGATGTGGTGCGAGGCGGTGCGCTCGGCGATGTCCATCCAGCCGGTCTGGCCGAAGCGATTCATGATCAGAGCCATCAGCGCGCTGGTGGGCAGGCAGCAGATGAGGTAGCAGCCGAGCAGCGGGCAGGTCTCGAAGACGTCGATGCCGATGCTGCCGTGGCCCCACTGGATCATCTTGTTGGCGGCGTTCTTCTCCGACACGTCGCGGTAGACGATGCGCACGATGTTCAGCAGCTTGGCGACGTTGGCCGCCAGGCCGATGGCGGTGTTGCTGGCCATGCCGCCGTCGATGGCCAGGCCGGCGATCTTGCCGCCCAGCTCGCACACCGAGACGGTGGCGGAATAGATGTCGGCGTTGCGCTCGCGCTCGAGGATGCGGATCAGCGCGTTGATCGCCGCCAGCCCTTCCACGCCGGCCAGGCTGCGCTCGCGGTGCATGCGCGTCTGCACCACGCCGTACTGCTTGTGCAGCGCGTTGCCGGTGTTCCACAGCGTGGTGCCGGCGGCGACCAGGATGCCGCCCAGCGGCACCACCGCGGCAGCGAACTGGGCATGGAACGACGGCACCAGCATCTGCACCGCGCGCAGCACCTCGGTCTGCGCGCCCGGCGGCACGACCTGCGTGACGAGCTTGCTGATCAGCGCCCCGGTGGCGCCCTGGCCGCCGCCGTCGGCCAGGCTCTTGAGCGTCTTGCCGGCCACCACCGCGCCTGCGGTGTTGCCGGCGATGCCGAACTTGTTGGTGGACGCCGAGGCCTTGTACTGCGCCACCGGCAGGTAGGGGATGAAGGCGTCCTTCGTGGGGTTCACCAGGTCGGAGTTCAGCTTCACGCGGAAGGCGTTCTTCCAGGTGATGCGGGCGCCGCCGAACAGCTCCTGCATCAGCCGGTCGGCCTCGCCCTCGAGCAGGCGGCGCGCCTCGGCGTCGGCGGCCAGGCCCGGAGCGGCGCGGCCGTCGATCTGCGCACGCAGCGTCTCGACGGCGTTCTTGCCGTTGCGCACGCTGTTCTTCCAGTCGGCGCCCTTGTCGGTGATCCAGCTCGTGAAGGCCTTGTGCAGCGCCTGGTGGTGCGCCGCGTCGGGCTGCTTGTGGTAGCTCGCGAGCGCCGCGTCCACCGCCTTCAGCTTGCCGCTGCGCACCGAGGTCACGCCGCCGTAGGTCAGCTTCATCCATTCGGCGTGACTCATCACGACGGCCATGCGAACGCTCCTTGTCCCCGCTATGCCGAAAGTCTAGGTGGTGCCTGCGGGCCCCCGGCCCGCCCGTCCCGGGGGGGCCCCGCCTAGAATTCACGCTATGTCGCGCAAGCTCTTCGTCACCACCGCCCTGCCCTACGCCAACGCCGGATTCCACATCGGGCACATGATGGAGTACATCCAGGCCGACACCTGGGTGCGCTTCCAGCGCATGCAGGGGCACGAGGTGCACTTCGTCTGCGCCGACGACGCGCACGGCGCCCCGATCATGATCGCCGCCGAAAAGGCCGGCCAGACGCCGCAGGCCTTCGTGGCCGGCATCGCCGCCGGCCGCGCGAAGTACCTCGACGGCTTCCACATCGCCTTCGACAACTGGCACAGCACCGACGCGCCGGAGAACCACGAGCTCGCCAAGAGCATCTACCTGGCGCTGCGCAAGAACGAGCTGATCGACAGCCGCAGCGTCGAGCAGTTCTTCGACCCCGACAAGGGCATGTTCCTGCCCGACCGCTTCGTGAAGGGCGAGTGCCCGAACTGCGGCTCGAAGGACCAGTACGGCGACAACTGCGAGGTCTGCGGCGCCGTCTACCAACCCACCGAGCTGAAGAACCCGTACTCGGCGCTGTCGGGCGCGACGCCGGTGCTGCGCACGTCCGAGCACTTCTTCTTCCGCCTGTCCGACCCGCGCTGCGTGGAGTTCCTGGAGGAGTGGACGCAGGACGGCCGCCTGCAGCCCGAGGTGGCGAACAAGGTGCGCGAGTGGTTCAAGCGCGGCGACGACGGCCAGGTCGCCCTGAGCGACTGGGACATCAGCCGCGAGGCGCCGTATTTCGGCATCGAGATCCCCGACGCGCCGGGCAAGTACTTCTACGTCTGGCTCGACGCGCCGGTGGGCTACCTGGCCTCGCTGAAGAACCGCTTCGCCAAGCTCGGGCTGGACTTCGAGGCCTATCTCGCCGACCCGCAGGTGGAGCAGGTCCACTTCATCGGCAAGGACATCGTCACCTTCCACACGCTGTTCTGGCCCGCGATGCTGAAGTTCAGCGGCCGCAAGGTGCCCGACCGCGTCTACGTGCACGGCCATCTCACCGTCAACAACGAGAAGATGAGCAAGAGCCGTGGCACCGGCATCAGCCCGCTGCGCTACCTGGAGCTGGGGCTCAACGCCGAGTGGCTGCGCTACTACATCGCGGCCAAGCTGAACGGCCGCGTGGAAGACCTCGACTTCAACCCCGAGGACTTCATGGCCCGGGTCAACAGCGACCTGGTCGGCAAGTACATCAACATCGCCAGCCGCGCCGCCGGCTTCCTGGGCAAGCGCTTCGGCGGGCGGCTGTCGGCCGACCTGGGCGTCGAGGGCCGCGCGCTGCTCGACGGCCTGCGCGCGCACGGCGGCGCCATCGCGCAGCTGTACGAGGAGCGCGAGTTCGGCAAGGCGCTGCGCGAGGTGATGCTGCTGGCCGACCGCGTGAACGAGTACGTCGACCAGCACAAGCCCTGGGAACTCGCGAAGCAGGCCGGCATGGACGCCGCGCTGCACGACGTGTGCAGCGTCTGCATCGAGGCCTTCCGGCTGCTCACGCTCTACCTCAAGCCGGTGCTGCCGGCGCTGGCGGCGCAGGTGGAGGCCTTCCTGAAGATAGAACCGCTCGACTGGCACGCGGCGCAGCGCGCCCTGGGCGCCCACACCATCGGCACCTACCAGCACCTGATGCAGCGCGTGGACGCGAAGCAGCTCGACGCGCTGCTGGAGCCGCCCGCCGCGCCGGCCGCGGCCGCGGTGGCGCCGCCCGGCGGCGAGGCGCTGGCCGCCGAGATCGGCGTCGACGACTTCTTCAAGGTCGACCTGCGCATCGCGCAGATCGTGAAGGCCGAAGCCGTGGAAGGCAGCACCAAGCTGCTGCGGCTGACGCTGGACGTGGGCGAGGGCCGCACGCGCAACGTCTTCAGCGGCATCGCGGCGAACTACAAGCCCGAGCAGTTGGCCGGCAAGCTCACCGTGATGGTGGCCAACCTGGCGCCGCGCAAGATGAAGTTCGGCGTCAGCGAAGGCATGGTGCTGGCCGCCAGCCACGCCGACGAGAAGGCCGAGCCGGGTGTGTACGTGCTGGAGCCCTTCCCCGGCGCGCGGCCGGGCATGCGGGTGCGCTGACGGCCGCGACGCGCACGCCGTCCATCCCCTGAACAGGCGAGGCTCTCGACCTTCGGTCGGGTGCCACGCGGCGCCGGCTTGCCTACATTGCGCACATCGCCCGCAGAGGCGACAAACCCGAGGAGGACGACATGGAACGCAAAGCCGGCTTCGGCCGCAAGGATCTCGCCCTGGTCGCCGCACTGGCCGCCGCGCTGGCCGCGGCCTGCGGCGGTGGCGGTGGTGGCGGTGAGCCGCCGCCGCCCCCACCCCCGCCTCCGCCGCCGGCACCCACCCTGCTGAAGGGCGTGGCCGCCGTCGGCGCACCGCTGGCCGGCGCGACGATCACGGTGATCGACGGCGACAGCACCACGGCCGACCCGGCCGCCGTGACCGCCGGCAGCGACGGCAGCTACACCCTCAACGTCTCGGGCCTGCGGGCGCCGCTGGTCGTGAAGGCCAGCGGCACCGTCGAAGGCGCCCCGGTGCAGTCGCTGGCCGTGGTGCCGGCGCTCACCGCGAACGCCGACAACACCGCCAACGTCACCCCGCTGACGAACGCGGTGGCGGCGCTGGTGGCACCGGGCGGCGACCCGCAGGCCCTGCTGACGCCGGCGACGCTGGCCGCCAACGGCACGCCGGCCAAGGTCGCCAACGCGGCGGCGCTGGTCGTCAACACGCTGGCCACCGACAGCCAGATCGCGGCCGCCCTCGGCGCCAACTTCAACCCGCTGAGCACGCCCTTCACCGCCAACGGCAGCGGCATCGACGCGGTGCTGGACGCGCTCGCGGTCGAGGTCACGCCGGCCGGTGTCTCGATCACCAACCTGGCGGCGCCGGTCGGCGGCGGCGGCCAGCCGACCGCGGTGACGCTCACCCCGGCGCAGGCCAGCACGCCCACCGTGGTGCCCACCCTGCCGGCCAGCGCCGGCGCCGGCAACGTGCCCACCGCCACCGAACTGGCCGCGCTGGGCGCCAAGATCGAGGCCTGCCTGGCGCTGCCGGTCGCGCAGCGCGTGACGCAGGACGGCGCCGGCACCGTCACCGCGGTGCTCGCGCCCTGCGACTTCGCGCCGAACGACTGGCGCTCCAACGGCCGCACCTGGACGCAGGACGTCGGCCAGTTCACCTTCGCGAAGAGCCAGTTCAACGCTGCCCGGGTCGGCAAGGGCAGCGTGGTGCTGACGCTGGCGGCCGAGAACGAGACCGACGCCAAGACCTTCAAGCACCCCTACTGCAACAGCGGCCCGTGCGTGGTGGTGCGCTTCCCGCTCACGCACGCCGGCGGCCGCGTGAGCTCGGGCGACTGGGTGCTGGGCAAGGTGGGCGGCGCCTGGAACTTCGTCGGCAACCAGCGGCCCTACCGCGTGCTCGTCGAGCCGCGCCTGAACCGCTACATCAACGTCAACCGCGACGGCCCTGCCGCCGGGAACACGGCCGAGGCCTACTTCTTCGCCGACCGCTACGAATCGGTGCTGCGCCTGGTGTTCGACCCCAACAGCCCGGGCGCCGAGGACGTGCGCAACGTGCGCATCAGCGGCCCCGGCCTGCCGAGCGCGGGGGTGGTGCTGGCGCGTTCCCAGCGCTGCGCCACCGACGACCGCATGGCCATCGTCTACCAGAACGGCGCCACGCGCACGCCCGCGGGCTCGCTGCTGTTCTGGAGCGGCGGCTCGGCCAGCGACTTCGTGCTCGACGCCGCGCGGCTCGACGGCAGCGCGCTGACGATGCCGGCGCCGGTGCTGAACACCACGACGGTCAGCAACCAGAACTACGCACCGGCGCCGGTGGCCAGCCAAGCCAGCACGATCCCGGCCTGGTCGCGCTACAAGGTGGAGATCTTCCGCTTCAGCAGCGCGTCGGACGTGCCCGACGAGGTGATCCACATCCGCACCAACACGCCGGCCGAGAATGCCGCCAACGGCACCACCAAGCCCTGGCCGACGCTGGCCGACAGCCTCATCAACGACTTCCTGAAACCCACCGGCACGCAGGCCGGCGCGGTGGCGGCCGTGGGCGGCAGCCTGAACTGGGCCGCGGCCAGCGGCAGCTACGTCGGCTCGGCCTGGCTGTTCGGGCAGAACTTCCTCACCGCGACCAACGGCGAGAACGAGACCGCCACCTACGCCAAGCGCGGACGCCTGGACTACGAACCCGCCGCCTACGGCGACGCCACGGCCAACGCCACCGCGTTCGCCGACCCGCGCGCCGGCACCAGCATGTCCAGCTTCACGTCCAGTTCCGGCACCAACCCGAACCCGCGCTGCGCCCAGGCCAGCGTGGTGGCGCTGACCAGCAGCATCAGCGACTACCGCGAGGCCGGCCTCTCGTTCCGCGGCAGCGACCGCAAGCTCTACAACGCGATCTGGATGTGGGACAACTGATCTGAGTCACGGTTGTCGCGCCGCGCAGGCGCGACAATCGCGGCCGATGCCGCCGGCGCAACTCCACCCCTTCCGTCCCCGCCTGCTCGAAGCCCTGAAGGGCTACGACCGCCAGCGCTTCTTCGCCGACCTCGGCGCCGGCATCACGGTCGGCATCGTCGCGCTGCCGCTGGCGCTGGCCTTCGGCATCGCCTCCGGCGTCAAGCCCGAGCAGGGCCTGATCACCGCGGTGGTGGCCGGCTTCCTGATCAGCGCCCTGGGCGGCAGCCAGGTGCAGATCGGCGGGCCTGCCGGCGCGTTCATCGTGATCATCTACGGGATCATCGAGCGCTACGGCTTCACCAACCTGCTGGTGGCCACGGTGCTGGCCGGCATGCTGATGTTCCTGCTGGGGCTCTTCCGGCTCGGTGCGCTGATCCGCTACATCCCGGTGAGCATCGTGATCGGCTTCACCAACGGCATCGCGGTGCTGATCGCCCTGTCGCAGCTGCGCGACCTGTTCGGGCTGGCGATCCCGAAGATGCCGGGCGAGTTCTTCGCGCAGCTGCAGACGCTGGCCGCGCACATCGGCAGCTTCAACCCCTGGGCCTTCCTGATCGGCGCGCTGTGCGTGGCCGGCCTTGCGCTGTGGGCGCGGCTGTTCGCCCGCGGCAAGCTGCTGCCCGAGGACCTGCTGGACCAGGGCGCGGTGAAGGTGGTGTCGCGGCTGCCGGGCCCGATCGTGGCGCTGGTGACGCTGACGCTCGCCGCCTGGTGGTTCAAGCTGCCGGTGGAGACCATCGGCTCGCGCTTCGGCGAGCTGCCGCGCGGGCTGCCGAGCATCGACCTGCCGCCGATCAGCTGGGCCGGCGCGCAGCAGGTGATCATCCCGACGATCACGATCGCGCTGCTGGGTGCCATCGAGAGCCTGCTGTGCGCGCGCGTGGCCGATGGCCTTTCCACGCACAAGCGGCACGACCCGAACCAGGAGCTGATGGCGCAGGGCGTGGCCAACGTCGTCACCCCCTTCTTCGGCGGCATTCCCGCCACCGGCACCATCGCGCGCACCGTCACCAACGTGCGCGCCGGCGCCGCCACGCCGGTGTCCGGGATGATCCATGCGGCCACGCTGCTGCTGATCCTGCTGGCCGCGGCGCCGCTGGCGTCGCTGGTGCCGCTGGCCGCGCTGGCCGGCATCCTGATGTTCACGGCCTGGAACATGTTCGAGGGCCATCACTTCGGACGCCTGTCGCGCTTCCCGCCCGGCTACCGCCTGCTGCTGGTGGGCACCTTCGTGCTGACCATCGTGTTCGACCTCACCGTGGCGGTCGAGGTGGGCCTGGTGCTGAGCTTCGTGTTCTTCATCTGGCGCATGGGCACGCTGTTCAGCGTGAAGGCCTACGCGCCGCCCGAGGGCTCCGCCCTCCCGCAGGGCGTGCATGTGTTCGAGCTCTACGGCTCGCTGTTCTTCGGCGCGGTGGGCAAGATCGAGGCACTGCCCGAGCAGCTGCCGGCCGGCACGCGCGCGGTGGTGCTGGACATGCAGCGCCTGGTGCTGATGGACAGCTCGGGCCTGGACGCGCTGGAGCAGATGTTCCGCACGCTGCAGCGCCAGGGCACCGGGCTGGTGCTGGCCAACGTCAACGAACAGCCGCTGTCGCTGATGCGCAGCGTGGGCTTCGAGACGCTGCTGGGCGCCGAGAACATCGTGCCCACCGTGGCCGCGATGCTGGAGCCGCGCGAAGGCTGAAGGTTCAGCGGCGCCGCCAGGGCCGTGGCGCCTCGGCCAGCGCGGCCAGGGCCGCGGCCGCCTGCTCCAGCTGCACCTCGTGCCGCGCGCCGAGCCAGCCCACCGCGAACCAGGCCGCCGGCTGCACCTGTGCCTGCGTCCGCAGCACGGCCGCCGCGAGCTCGCCGTCGTTCAGCTCGCCCAGCGTGCCGAGCGCGCGCGCGAGGGCAGCCAGCAGACGGCGCGCCGGCTTGCCGGGGAAAAGCGGACCCACGAACTCGAAGGCGTAGCGCAGGCGCTTGAGGCGCTTGCGCAGGCGGTGGCGGGCGGCGGCATCGGCGGCCGCGAAGCCGCGCGCGTCGCGCCGGATCGTGCGCCAGGCCTGGCGCAGGCACTCGCGCGCCGCGTCGCCGGCCGACCCGCTGCCGGCTGGCGCCGGGGCCAGCGACAGCGCCAGGCTGCGCAACAGCAACTGCTGCAGCGGCGTGCCGCGCAGCCACGCGTCCAGGTCTTGCGGCGCCGCCTCCGGCGCGGGCCAGTCGAAGGGCGGCGCGCCGGCGGCGGCCAGCCGTGGCGCCAGGGCCTGCGCGCGCACGTCGGCATCGCGCGCCGCGCCCAGCGCGCCGAAGGGCTCGCGCCAGGCGTCGTCCAGCGCATGGGCGGCGGCCGGGTCGGCACACCAGGGCGCGAACAGGCGCAGCGCGGCGCGCAGCCGGCGCAGGCCGACGCGCAGCTGGTGCAGGTGCTCGGCGCTGCCGGTGCCGTCGATGCACTCGGCCGCATTGGCCAGCGCCTGCAGCAGCGCCGACTGCAGCGCGGCGGACCAGATCGTGCCGGGTGTCGCGGTGGCGGCGTCCCAGGCGGGTGCCTGGGCCTTCACGGCGGGGCGCAGCGGCTGCGCCAGCGCCAGCCGGGTGCCCATCTCGGACTTGGTGCGCGGGTCCCACCAGAGCCCGAACCGCGCCACCCAGCGCGCGGCCAGCACGGGCAGCGCCTGCGGCGCGCCGGCCTTGAGCTCGATCTCCAGTTCGTCCACCGGCAGCCGCCGCGGCGCTTCGGCGCTGCCGGCCATCAGCTGGCCGCGGTCGTAGGCGATCTCGAACGTGGCGCCCGCGTGCCGCAGCAGGCGGTGCAGGCGCATCACGTCGGTGCGGTACAGCACCTGCAGGTCGGCCACCGAGAGGCCATGGGTGGCGAGCAGCGCCAGCAGCGCCTGGCCCACCGGCGCTTGGGCGTGACGCTGCGGATCCAGCGCCGGTTCGCCGCGCTGCGGCGGCAGCCGCACCTCGTGCTCGGCACGCGCCATCAGCCCCGCGCTGCCCTTGAGCGTCTGCACCCAGTGCCGGCCTTCCAGGCGCAGGCGCAGCGCCATGCCGGCCGCGGCCAGGTGGCGGCCGGGCGTGTCGAAGTAGACGGCGCGCAGCCGCGTGCGCGCGGCCGTCGCCGCGGCCACCGCGCGTTGCAGCGCGGCACGGCTTTCCGGCGGCACCCGGAACTTCAGCTCGGTCTCGACCATCGGCGGCCCGCTAAAATCACCGGGTTCATTCTGCCGCCGCCCGCCCGCACCCCCGCCATGCCGCTCTTCTGGAAGCCCTACAAGTCCGAACTCACGAGCTTCATCGAGGAGATGAAGGCGAAGAAGCCGACCCTGGAATCCGAGCAGCGCGCCGGCCGCGCGCTCCTGTGGGACCGCCAGCTCGACCGCAGCGAGCAGGCCGCCTGGCGCGATGCCAAGGTCGCCCAGCAGCCCTACGTCTACGCCAACAAGCGTTGAGCCCGCCCGAACTGGCGCCGGTGCTCGACGCAGGCGACGACGCCGCCCCGCCGGTGCCCGGCGTGGTGGATGAAGTGGCGGTCGCCCGCCTCTACGGCGAGCCGCTGTTCCGGCTGCCGCAGGACCTGTACATCCCGCCCGACGCGCTGGAGGTCTTCCTCGAGGCCTTCGAAGGCCCGCTGGACCTGCTGCTGTACCTGATCCGCAAGCAGAACTTCAACATCCTCGACATCCCGCTGGCCAGCGTGACGCGCCAGTACCTGGAGTACGTCGACCAGATCCGCAGCCGCAACCTCGAGCTCGCCAGCGAATACCTGCTGATGGCGGCGATGCTGATCGAGATCAAGAGCCGCATGCTGCTGCCGCCGAAGAAGTCGGCCGACGGCGCCGAGCCCGAGGATCCGCGCGCCGAGCTGGTGCGGCGCCTGGTGGAGTACGAGCAGATCAAGCTGGGCGCGGCCAAGCTCGACGCGCTGCCGCAGCTGGGCCGCGACTTCCTGCGCGCGCAGGTGCACATCGAACAGAGCCTGCAGCCGCGCTGGCCCGACGTGAACGCCGACGACCTGCGCCAGGCCTGGAAGGAGATCCTGCAGCGCGCCAAGCTCACGCAGCACCACACCATCAGCCGCGAGCAGCTCAGCGTGCGCGAGCACATGAGCATCGTGCTGCGCAAGCTGCAGGGGCGGCGCTTCGTCGAGTTCCACGAGCTCTTCGACACCAGCCGGGGTTCGCCGGTGCTGGTCGTCACCTTCATCGCGATGCTCGAACTCAGCCGCGAGCACCTGCTGGAAGTGACGCAGGCCGAGGCCTTCGCGCCGATCTACGTGCGGCTGGCCTACACGCCGAGCTGAGGCCCGCGCGGCGTCGCCGATGTGACGCCGCATCACCTTGCTTTACGTCGCCGGTACGCCGCCGACATGCGCGCGCTCCACAATGCCCGCATGGCCCTTCGGCGATTGCTGACTCCCTGTGCCCTCGTGCTGGCCCTGGCCGGCTGCGCCACCACCGCGCCGACGATCCCGCCCGCGGGCGGCGTCGCGGTGCCGGGCGGCTGGTCGGCCACGCTGCCCGCGGCGCCCGTGCCCGCGTCCGACCCCTGGATCGGCTTCCACGACCCGCTGCTGCAGGGCCTGATCGCCGACGCGCTGGCCGCCAACACCGACGTGCTCGGCGCGCAGGCGCGCCTGCGCGGCGCCCGCGCCGCGCGCGACGTGGCCGCCGCCGCGCTGCTGCCCGGCGTGGGCGTCAGCGCCAGCGCCGGCCGCAGCCGCACGCCGCCGCTGGCGGCACAGAACAGCGTGAAGGCCGGCTTCGACGCCAGCTGGGAGCCCGATCTGTTCGGCGCGAATGGCCACGCCCGTTCGGCCGCCGGCTCGGAGGCCGATGCAAGTGCCGCGACGGTGGCCGCCACGAAGCTGGCCGTGGCCGGCGAGGTGGCGCTGGACTACCTGCAGCTGCGCGGCACGCAGGCCCGGCTGGCGCTGGCGCAGGCCAACCTGGCGGCGCAGGAAGAGACGCTGCAGATCGCGCGCTGGCGCGCGCAGGCGGGCCTGGCGACCGCGCTCGACGTCGCGCAAGCGCAGAGCGCGGTGGAGCAGACCCGTGCGCAGATCCCCACGCTGCAGGCCAGCGCCACGCAGAGCCGCCACGCGCTGGCGGTGCTGACCGGCCGCGCCCCGGCCGCGCTGGATGCGCAGCTGGCCCCCGCGGCCGCGCTGCCCGAGCCGCCGGCCGGGCTCTCGCTGGACCTGCCGGCCGCCACGCTGCGCCGCCGCCCCGACGTCATCGCGTCCGAGTACCAGCTGCAGGCCGCCGCCGAGCGCGTGGCGCAGCAGCAGGCCGCCAACCGGCCGCAGCTCTCGCTGCAGGCCACGCTCGCCTGGTCGGCGCTCTCGCTCGGCAGCCTGGGCAGCGGCGGCGCTGCGGCCAGCCTGCTGGGCGGGCTGTCGCAGCCGCTGTTCGACGCCGGCCGGCGCGACGCGCTGCTGGCCCAGCAGCAGGCCGCCTTCGACGCCGCGCGCCAGACCTACGCCGCCAGCGTGCTGGCCGCGCTGCAGGACGTGGAGGACAGCGTCGCGCTGCTCGACGCCGCGCGCCGCCGGCTCGATTCGCTGTCGATCGCCGAACAGGCCGCGCGTGACGCGGCGCTGCTGGCCACGCAGCGCTACGCCAGCGGCATCGTGGACTTCCAGACCGTGCTCGACACGCAGCGCACGCTGCTGTCGGTGCAGGACAGCACCGCCAGCGCGCGCACCGAATGGGTCAGCGGGCACGTGCGTGTGCTCAAGGCCCTGGGCATCGCACCGGCTGCAGAACCGAGAACCTGATGAAAAGCTCCCCTGCCGAACTCGACGCCCTGCTGGGCACCGGCGCGCGCCGCGCCTGGTGGCGCCGCCCCACGCCCTGGCTGGTGCTGGCCGTGCTGGTGGCCGGCGGCGTCGCCTGGTCGTGGTGGAACGGCCGCCAGGCCGCGCAGGCCGCGCCGCGCTACGCCACCGAGACCGTCAACCGCGGGCGCCTGGCGGTCACCGTCACCGCCACCGGCACGCTGCAGCCCACCAACAAGGCCGATATCGGCAGCGAGCTGTCGGGCACGGTGGCCAAGGTGCTGGTGGACGTCAACGCGCAAGTCAGGCGCGGCCAGGTGCTGGCGGTGCTGGACACCGCGAAGCTGCAGGACCAGGTGGCCCGCTCCAGCGCCAACCTGCGCGTGGCCGAAGCCAAGGTGCGCCAGGCCGAAGCCACGCGCGCCGACGCGCGCGCGTCGCTGGCGCGGCTGCAGGAGGTGTCGCGGCTGTCGGGCGGCAAGGTGCCTTCGCAGGCCGAGATGGCCACCGCCGAAGCGACGCTCGCGCGCGCCGAGGCCGACCACGCCAGCGCCAACGCCAGCGTGGCCGACGCGCGCGCCGCGCTCTCGGTCGACGAGACCAACCTGCGCAAGGCCTCGATCCGCTCGCCGATCGACGGCGTGGTGCTGGCGCGCAACGTCGACCCGGGCAACGCGGTGGCCGCCTCGCTGCAGGCCGTCACGCTGTTCACGCTGGCCGAAGACCTGAAGCAGATGAAGCTGCAGGTCAACGTCGACGAGGCCGACGTGGGGCGGGTCACGGTCGGCCAGAAGGCGCAGTTCACCGTCAGCGCCTACGCCAACCGGCCCTACCCGGCCACCGTGACGCGGGTGAACTACGGCAGCACGATCAAGGACAACGTGGTCACCTACGTCGCCGAGCTGCAGGTCAGCAACGAGGACCTGAGCCTGCGTCCCGGCATGACGGCCACCGCGGTGATCACCGCCGCGGAGCGCAACGACGTGCTGCTGGTACCCAACGCCGCGCTGCTGTTCGCGCCCGATGCGGGCGGCGGCGCGGCGTCGGCGGCCGGCGGTGGCGGCGGTGGCATCGTCTCGCAGCTGGTGCCGCGCCTGCCGCGTGCCGGCGGGCCGAAGCGCGCCGGCGGGCGCGCCAGCGACGCGCGCCAGGTCTGGGTGCTGGACAACGGCCAGCCGCGTGCGGTGCCGGTGACGCCCGGCGCCACCGACGGCCGCTTCACCGAGGTGGCCAGCGAGCAGCTGAAGCCCGGCATGGCCGTGATCGTCAGCCAGGGCCGCGCGGGCGCGGCGCGCTGATGAGCGACCCGGCGCCCCCGCTGATCCGCCTGCGCGGCGTGACGCGCACCTACGGCCAGGGCGATGCCACCGTGCACGCGCTGGCCGGCGTGGACCTGGACATCAGCGCCGGCGACTTCGTCGCGATCATGGGCCCGAGCGGCTCCGGCAAGAGCACCGCGATGAACATCCTCGGCTGCCTGGATTCGCCCAGCGGCGGCCAGTACCTGTTCCGCGGCGTGCCGGTGCACAGCCTCACGCGCGACCAGCGTGCGCTGCTGCGGCGGCAGCAGCTGGGCTTCGTGTTCCAGGGTTTCAACCTGCTGCCGCGCACCACGGCGCTCGAGAACGTGGAGCTGCCGCTGCTCTACCGCGGCGAGAGCGCCGCCGCACGCCGCAAGGCGGCGCTGGCCTCGCTGGCGCTGGTGGGCCTGCAGGGCCGCGAGACGCACACGCCGGCGGAGCTGTCCGGCGGCCAGCAGCAGCGCGTGGCGATCGCGCGCGCGCTGGTCACCAGCCCCGCCGTGCTGCTGGCCGACGAACCCACCGGCAACCTGGACACCCAGCGCAGCCGCGAGATCATGGAGCTGCTGGTGTCGCTGAACCGCGAGCGCGGCATCACCATCGTGATGGTCACGCACGAGGCCGACATGGCCGCCTTCGCGCGCCGCGTGGTGCGCTTCGTCGACGGCCGCGTCGAGAGCGACACGCTGAACGCGCCGGCCGCGCTGGAGCCCGCCTGATGCTCTGGAACGCCCTGCTGCTGGCGCTGCGCGAAATCCGCCGCAACCTGCTGCGCTCGTTCCTGACGATGCTGGGCATCGTGATCGGCGTGGCCGCGGTGATCACGATGGTCACCTTGGGCAACGGCGCCACGCAGGCGGTGTCCAGCCAGATCAGCAGCCTGGGCAGCAACCTGCTGATGGTGCGGCCCGGGCAGCGCATGGGGCCGGCGTCGCTGGCCGGCGGTGCGCCGGCCTTCAAGGAGGCCGATGCCGATGCCGTGGCCGCGCAGGTGGGTGGCGTGCGCGCGGTGGCGCCGGCCGTGAGCCGCGGCGCGACGCTGGTCTACAACGGGCGCAACTGGTCCAGCATCGCCACCGGCAGCACGCCGGCCTACTTCACCACCAACAACTGGACGCTGGCCTCGGGCCGCGTGTTCAACGATGCCGAGACCCTCGGCGGCGCCAGCGTCTGCCTGATCGGCGCCACCGTGCGGCGCGAGCTGTTCGCGAACGAAGACCCGCTGGGCGCCCAGCTGCGGGTGGCGCAGTTCAGCTGCCAGGTGATCGGGCTGCTGGCCAGCAAGGGCCAGGCCGCGATGGGCCAGGACCAGGACGACACCGTGGTGCTGCCGCTGCACACGGTGCAGCGCCGCCTCACCGGCAACACCAACGTCAGCACGCTGCTGGTCTCGGTGGCCGACGACGCCGACCCGGCACGCGTGACCGCGCGCATCGAGCAGCTGCTGCGCGAGCGCCGCAAGCTCAGCGACGCCGACGAGAACAACTTCAACGTGCTGGACACCAAGCAGATCGCCGAGGCGCTGTCGGGCACCACGCGGGTGATGACGGCGCTGCTGGGCGCGGTGGCCGCGGTGAGCCTGCTGGTGGGCGGCATCGGCATCATGAACATCATGCTGGTCAGCGTGACGGAGCGCACGCGCGAGATCGGCGTGCGGCTGGCCATCGGCGCGCTGGAGCACGAGGTGCTGCTGCAGTTCCTGATCGAGGCGGTGGTGCTGGCCTGCATCGGCGGCCTGCTCGGCATCGCGCTGGCGAACATGGCCTCGGTGGGCCTGGCCTCGCTGATGTCGCTCGAGATCCGCTTCGACCCCGTGATCAACGGCGTGAGCTTCGGCTTCTCGGCGCTGATCGGCGTGGTCTTCGGCTACTTCCCGGCGCGCCGCGCGGCGCGGCTCGATCCCATCGAGGCGCTGCGGCACGAGTAGCCCGCCGACCCCCACGTTCGCAGTCCGCCGAACGGAACTGGGGGGATGCAAGGCTTGCGGCCGCCGGGCACGCGTTCGTATCCTGGGTCACCGATGGAGGTGCCCATGAAGACCACGTCCTGGATGCGCCGCGCCGGCGCGCTGCTGGCCCTGCTGGGCGCCGGCCCGCTGCAGGCCCACCCGCTCGATCCCCTGACGCCCGACGAGATCATCCAGGCCGCCGGCATCCTGCTGCAGGGCGGCGCGGCGAAACCCGGCGCGATCTTCCAGAGCGTGGAGCTGCGCGAGCCCGCCAAGGCGCTGGTGCTCACGGGCAGCGGCACCCCGCCGCGCCAGGCCACGGTGTTCTTCCGCCAGGAGCGCAAGAGCTACCGCAGCGTGGTGAACCTCGGCAGCGGCACGTACACGCCGCCGGCGCTCATTCCCATCAGCGACGGCCAGCTCGGCCTGACGATCCAGGAGGTGCTGGACTTCTCGTTCGCGTTCCAGGACCCGGCCTTCCTGTCGGCGCTGGCGCGCCGCGGCGTGCGCACGCCGGCCCAGCTGGCCCAGGTGCTGGTGACGCCGCTCACCGCCGGCTCCTTCGGCCTGCCGGAGGAGAACCGGCGCATCGTGAAGGCGCAGATGTACGTCACCGAAGGCACCGGCATCAACCTCTACGCCAAGCCGCTGGAGGGCATGCAGGCCATCATGGACCTGGACGCACGGCGCGTGATCCGCGTGATCGACACCGGCGTGGTGCCGGTGCCGTCGGCTTCCCACGAGTTCGACGAGGCCAGCGTCGGTGCGCGCTACGGGCTGCGCCCGCCGCTCAAGCCCATCCGCATCACGCAGCCGCAGGGCACCAACTTCAGCATCACGGGCTCGTTCGTGGAGTGGCAGAAGTGGCGCTTCCACGCCCGCTTCGACCGCCGCACCGGGCCGGTGGTCTCGCTCGTCAGCTACGCCGGGCGGCCGGTGCTGTACCAGGGCTCGCTGTCCGAGATCTTCGTGCCCTACCAGGACACCGGCACCAACTGGTACTACCGCACCTACATGGACGCCGGCGAGTTCGGCTTCGGCCTGCTGGCGTCGCCGCTGACGCCGGGACTGGACGTGCCCGAGAACGCGGTGCTGCTGGACGCCGTGGTCTCCGCGGCCATCCCCGACCCCAGCGTGCCGGTGGTGCCGCTGCCGCTGTCGCGCGTGATGGGCGTGTTCGAGCGCCTCACCGGCAGCCCGCAGTGGCGCCACTTCGAGCAGCTCTCGGGCGGCGCCTACGAGGGCCGCGCCGAGGTGGAGCTGGTGGTGCGCAGCATCGCGCAGGTGGGCAACTACGACTACCTGCTCGACTGGGTGTTCACGCAGAACGGCAGCATCCGCGCCGAGATCGGGCTCACCGGCATCGTCGCGCCGAAGGCCGTGCCGGCGCACGGCGGGCCCGACGAGAGCGCCACCAGCACCGCGGTGGCACCGCAGCTGCTGGCGCCCTTCCACAGCCACTTCTTCAACTTCCGGCTCGACGTGGACGTCGACGGGCCGCAGAACACGTTCGTGCTCGGCGAACTGGAGACCCAGCGCGTGCCCGGCCCGCGCGCCAGCGGCTGGCGGCTCGAGGAGCGCGTGATCGGCTCCGAACGCGAGGCGCAGTTCGACCACGGCCACGCGCAGTGGCGCGTCATCAACCCGAACCGCCGCAACGCCTGGGGCCGCCCCACCTCGTACGTGGTGGAGACGCACGACGCGGTGGAACCGCTGCTGGCGCCCGCCGACTACCGCCGCGCCGGCTTCATCGGCCACGCGCTCTGGGTCACCGCCTACGACCCCGAGCAGCGCTACGCCGCCGGCGACACGCCGAACCAGAACCCGGGCACGCCGGGCCTGCCGCAGTACGTGCGCGAAAACCGCAGCCTGGTCAACCGCGACCTGGTGCTGTGGCTCACGCTCGGCCACCACCACGTGACGCAGTCGGAGGACTGGCCGGTGATGTCGCGCAGCAAGCTGAGCCTGGAGCTGAAGCCGTCGAACTTCTTCGACCGCAACCCGGCGCTGGACCTGCGGCGCGCACCGTTCGAGGCGACGCGGTGACTTGACCTGCGAGGTCATCGACCGCCGGCGGGGCGGCGCGGAGACTGCCGTGCATCGACAACTTCCGTGAGCCCCGCAAGATGCGAATGATCGAACCCTCGCGCCTGCTGCGTGTCGCCTTCGGGCTGGACGCCGCCGGCACGGCCCTCGTCGCCGCCGTCCAGCTGCTGGCGCTGGACCGGCTGGTGCCGCTCATGAACCTGCCGCACGCGCTGCTGCTGGAAAGCGGTGTCTTCATGGCGGTCTATGCCGCGCTGCTGCTGGTGCTGATGCGCGCCGCGCGGCTGCCGGCCGCGCTGGCGGGCCTGATCGCGGTGGGCAACCTCGGCTGGGCCGCGGGCTGCGCCGGCACCGCGGTGGCGCTCGCACCCGGCGCCTGGGGCATCGGCTGGCTGGCCTTCCAGGCGGCGGCGGTGTTGCTCTTCGCGGCGCTGCAGGCCGCCGGGCTGAATGCCTCGGCCGAGGCTAGTGCGCCTGGTCCCAGTTCGCCCCGACGCCCACCTCCGCCAGCAGCGGCACCTTGAGCTGCGCCACGCCGGCCATCAGGCGCGGCACGGCTTCCTTCGCCCAGGCCAGCTCGGCGTCGGGCACCTCGAGCACCAGCTCGTCGTGCACCTGCATCACCATGCGCGTGGCGCGGCCCTCGTCGTCCAGCGCCTGCTGCACGGCGATCATCGCCAGCTTGATGAGGTCGGCCGCGGTGCCCTGCATCGGCGCGTTGATGGCCTGGCGCTCGGCGCCGGCACGGCGCGGGCCGTTGCCGCCGCGGATGTCGGGCAGGTAGATGCGGCGGCCGAACAGGGTCTCCACGTAGCCGGTCTGCGCCGCGCCGGCCTTGGTGCTCTCCATGTACTGCTTCACCCCGGCGAAGCGCTCGAAGTAGCGCGCGATGTAGTCGCGCGCCGCCTTCTGCTCGATGCCCAGGTTGCTGGCCAGCCCGAAGGCGCCCATGCCGTAGATGAGGCCGAAGTTGATCACCTTCGCGTAGCGCCGCTGCTCGCTGCTGACCTCGCCCACCGCCACGCCGAACACCTCGCTGGCGGTGGCGCGGTGCACGTCGATGCCTTCCGCGAAGGCCTTCAGCAGGCCCGGGTCCTCGCTGATGTGGGCCATGATGCGCAGCTCGATCTGCGAGTAGTCGGCGCTCATCAGCACATGGCCCGGCGGCGCGACGAAGGCCTCGCGCACGCGGCGGCCTTCCGGCGTGCGGATGGGGATGTTCTGCAGGTTGGGGTCGTTGCTGGCGAGGCGCCCCGTCACCGCCACCGCCTGCGCGTAGTTGGTGTGCACGCGGCCGGTGGCCGGGTTCACCATCAGCGGCAGCTTGTCGGTGTAGGTGCCCTTGAGCTTGGCCAGGCTGCGGTGGTCCAGGATCTTCGCCGGCAGCGGGTAGTCGGCGGCCAGTTCCTGCAGCACGTCCTCGTCGGTGCTGGGTGCGCCGCTGGCGGTCTTCTTCTTCACCGGCAGCCCGAGCTTGCCGAACAGGATCTCGCCGATCTGCTTCGGGCTGCCCATGTTGAAGGGCTGGCCGGCGATGCCGTAGGCCTCCTGCTCCAGCGCCACCATGCGTTCGGCCAGGTCCTGGCTCTGGCGCGCCAGCTCGGCGGCGTCGATCAGCACGCCGTGGCGCTCCACGCGCTGCAGCACCGCGCTCACCGGCATCTCGATGCGCTCGTAGACGTAGCGCTGGCCGCGCGCATCGGCACCCCCGCCGCCGTCGGCCTCCAGCTCCGGCCACAGGCGCTGGTGCACCTGCAGCGCCATCTCGCTGTCCTCGCCGGAGTAGCGCGTGGCCTTCTCGATGTCCACCTGCGCGAACGGGATCTGGTTCGCGCCCTTGCCGCAGATGTCCTCGTAGCTCAGGCCCTTGCGGCCCAGGTGGCGCTCGGCCAGGCTTTCCAGGCTGTGCAAGCGGTGCGCTTCCAGCACATAACTTTCCAGCATCGTGTCATGCCGGTAGCCGCGCACGGTGATGCCGGCGTTGGCGAACACGTGCACGTCGTACTTGATGTTCTGGCCCATCTTGACGCGGCCGGCGTCCTCCAGCCAGGGCTTCATCCTGGCCAGAACCTCGGCAGCCGGCAGCTGGTCGGGCGCACCCGGGTAGCTGTGCGCCAGCGGCACGTAGGCGGCGCGGCCGGGCTCGGTGGCGAAGCTGATGCCGACGATGCGCGCCTGCATGCCGTCCAGGCTGTCGGTCTCGGTGTCCAGCGCCACCAGCTCGGCGGCCTGCAGCTGCGCCAGCCAGGCGTCCAGGCGCTCCCAGGTGGTGATGGTCTCGTACTCGTGCGCCAGCGGCACCTGCGGCGGGGGCGGCTTGGCGTGGCTCACGGCCTCGGGGGCCGGGGCCGGGCGCGGCGCACCGCCACCGGCCTTCGCGTCCAGCTCGCGCAGCCAGGCGCGGAAGCCGAAGCGCTGGTAGAACTCGTGCAGGCCGTGGCTGTCTTCGGCGCGCAGCGCCAGTGCCTCCAGCGCCGGCCAGTTCTCCACGTGGCCGACCAGGTCGCAGTCGGTCACCACCGTGATCAGCCTGCGGCCGGTGGGCAGCCAGTCCAGCGCCTTGCGCAGGTTGTCGCCGGTCACGCCCTTGAAGCTGTCGGCGGCGGCCACCACGGCGTCCAGGCTGCCGTGCTCGGCGATCCACTTCGCCGCCGTCTTCGGCCCCACCTTCTCGACGCCGGGCACGTTGTCCACCGCATCGCCGATCAATGTCAGGTAGTCGACGATGCGCTCCGGCGGCACGCCGAACTTGGCCTTCACGCCTTCCACGTCCAGCACCTCGGGCGGCTTGGCCATCGTGTTGATCAGCGTCACGGCGGGCGTCACCAGCTGCGCCAGGTCCTTGTCGCCGGTGGAGATCAGCACCTGGTGGCCGCTCCGGGCCGCCACGCTGGCCAGCGTGCCGATGGCGTCGTCGGCCTCGATGCCGGGCACCATCAGCACCGGCCAGCCGAGCAGCTTCACGGCCTCGTGGATCGGTTCGATCTGCAGCCGCAGGTCGTCGGGCATCGGCGCGCGGTGCGCCTTGTACTCGGGGTACCAGTCGTCGCGGAAGGTCCTGCCGGGGGCGTCGAACACGCACACCGCGTGTTCGGCGGGGTAGCGCTCGCGCAGCCAGCGCATCATCGCGATGAAGCCGTGAACGGCGCCGGTGGGGAAGCCGTCGGGGGCGCGCAGGTCGGGCAGCGCGTGGTAGGCGCGGTAGAGGTAGCTCGAGCCGTCCACCAGCAGCAGGGTCTTGTTCTCGCTCATGCGGCCATTGTGGCGGCTGGCGCGGCGGGGCTTTGTAGAATGGCGGCCATGTCCCCGCTCCCGCGCCTTGCTGCCAGCCTCTGCCTGACGTTCGCCGCGGGCGCCGGTCTCGCGCAGCAGACCAACAAGCCCCTGGCGGTGCCGCCGCCGCCCCCGCAGCTGCTGGCGCCGCAGGCGGCGGCCTCGGCCGCCTCGGCGCCTGGCGCGGCCGGCAGCACGAAGACGGTGATCGAGGACGACGCCGTGCGCATCGAAGAGGTTCGCCTGCGTGGCCAGGCCCAGCGCGTCACGGTGAAGAACAAGATCCCCGGCGTGAAGGACTACGAGATCATCGTGCCCCCGGGCGGCAAGGACCCGTCGCAGGACCGCGGCGCCGCCGGCAAGCGCGCCTGGTCGTTCTTCACCTTCTAGCCCCGTGGCCGTCTACACCGAGGTCGGCTTCGCGGAGGCCGACAGCCTGTGCCAGCGCCTGGGCCTGGGCCCGCTGACCGACCTGCAGGGCATCCGCTCCGGCATCGAGAACACCAACTACTACGCCACCACCACCAAGGGCCAGTGGGTGCTGACGCTGTTCGAGCGCCTGCCGCCCGAGCAGCTGCCCTACTACCTGAAGCTGATGCAGCACCTGGCCGCCGCGGGCATTCCGGTGCCTGCGCCGCAGCCCGACGCCAGCGGCCAGCTGGTGCACCCGGTGGCTGGCAAGCCCGGCGCCGTGGTGACGCGCCTGCCCGGCGGCCACCGCCTGCGGCCCGATGCCGATCACTGCGCGCAGGTGGGCCAGATGCTGGCCCGCATGCACGTGGCCGGCGCCAGCTTCGCGCTGCACCAGGCGCACCATCGCGGGCTGGACTGGTGGGCCGAGACGGTGCCGGTGGTGCTGCCGCACCTGCCGGCGGACGCCGCCGCGCTGCTGCGCGACGAGCTCGCCTTCCAGCAGCACTTCGCCGCCTCGCCCGGCGGCCAGGCGCTGCCGCGCGGCCCCATCCACGCCGACCTGTTCCGCGACAACGTGATGTTCGACGACACCGCCGGGCCCGACCGCCTGTGCGGCTTCTTCGACTTCTACTTCGCGGGCGACGACACCCTGCTGTTCGACGTGGCCGTGTGCCTGAACGACTGGTGCACCGACGCCGCCACCGGTGCGCTCGACGAGACGCGGGCCGCCGCCTTCGCCACCGCCTACGAAGCCGAGCGGCCGCTCTCGGGCGCCGAGCACCGCGCGCTGCCGGCGCTGCTGCGCGCGGCCGCGCTGCGCTTCTGGATCAGCCGGCTGTGGGACTGGCACCTGCCCCGCAGCGCCGCGCTGCTGACGCCCAAGGATCCCACCCACTTCGAGCGCGTGCTGCGCGCGCGCATCGCGCAGCCCTGGCACGCGCAGCAGCCCGGCTGACGGCGAGATGGCACTGGTCCTGAAGGCGGTGCGCGCGGGCCAGGGCTCGCGCTGGATCGGCGATGCGCTGCGCCTGTTCGCGCGCCGGCCGCTGGCCTTCACCGCCCTGGCGGCGGTGCCGGGCGTGCTGGCGATGCTGCTGCCGATGCTGCCGCTGCTGCTGGCCGCGGGCGTGTTCTTCGTGATGCCGCTGGTGTCGCTCGGCTTCATGGTGGCCGCGCAGTCGGCCCTGCTCGACGGCCCCGTGCACGTGCGCCAGTTCGCCGAACCGCTGCGCGGCGGCGGCCCGCGCCGCCAGGCGCTGCTGAAGCTGTGCGCCGGCTACCTGGGCCTGATGGCGGCGGCCGCGCTGGTGGCCTCGACGTTCACCGGCGACGCCTTCGAGCAGTTGCGCCTGCTCGACCGCCAGAGCCCCGAGTTCGCCGCCAAGGCCGAGCTGCTGGCGCCGGCCATCACGCGCGGCCTGAGCGTGTGGATGCTGCTGTATGCGCTGATCTCGGTGCCCTACTGGCACGCGCCGGCCCTGGTGCACTGGGGCGGCCAGGGCGCCCAGCAGGCGCTGTTCTCCAGCACGCTGGCGCTGTGGCGCACGCGCGGCGCGATCCTCGTCTACCTGTTCAGCTGGGTCGGCCTGATGCTGGGCGTGTTCATGGCGGCCGGCCTGCTGGGCGGCCTGGTCGGCGCCCAGGGCACCTCGGGCCTGGCGGCCTTCCTGCTGGTGCTGCTGAGCTCGGCCGCGGTGGCGGTGTACTACATCTCCGCGCTGTTCTGCTTCAACGACACCTTCGGCGGTGCCGTGCCGGCACCGGCGGACGAACCACCGGCGCCGTAGCGCCGGCGGCGGCCGGGTGTCATTCCGGCTCGATCTTCGCGTCCTTCACCACCTTGCCCCAGCGCGGCATCTCGGCCTTGATCAGCGCCGCGAACTGCTCGGGCGTGCCGCCCACCACCTCGTTGCCCTGCTCGGCCATCTTGGCGCGCAGTTCGGGGTCCTGCAGCGCCTTGTTGCCGGCGGCGTTGAGGGCCTTGATGATGTCGGCCGGCAGGCCCTTGGGGCCCACGATGCCCTGCCAGTTCAGCACCTCCACCGCGGGGAAGCCGGCCTCGCCCATGGTCGGGATGTCCGGCGCCAGCGGCGAACGCGTCTTGCTGGTGACGGCCAGCCCGCGCAGGCGGCCGCTCTTGATGGACGGCATCGCGGCATACATCTGCTCGAACATCATGTCCACCTGGCCGCCCATCAGGTCGGTGGCGCCGGCGCCGCCGCTCTTGTAGGGCGCGTGGATCATGTCGACGCCCGCGGTGTGCTCGAACAGCGCGCCGCTCAGGTGGTGCGTGCCGCCGATGCCGCCCGAGGCGTAGCTCAGCTTGCCCGGCTGCGCCTTCGCAGCGGCCACCACGTCCTTCACGCTCTTGTACGGCGACTCGTTGCGCACCATCAGCACCAGCGGGCCACGCTCGATCTGCATGATCGGCACGATGTCGTTGACCGGGTCGAAGTTGAGCTTCTTGAACAGCGCGTGGTTCACCGCCAGCGGCGCGAAATTGCCCATGCCGATGGTGTAGCCGTCGGGTGGCGCCTTGGCGATGATGGCGGTGCCGATGTTGCCGCCGCCGCCGGCCTTGTTGTCGACGATGATGGTCTGGCCGAGGATGCCCTGCATCAGCTTGGCCACCTGGCGCGAGCGCGTGTCGGCGCCCCCGCCCGCGGCATAGGGGCAGATCCAGGTGATCAGCTTGCTCGGGTACTTGTCCTGGGCCCGGGCCACCCAGGGCGCGGCGATGGCCGAGCCGGCGGCGGCGGTAAGCAGGGTGCGGCGCTTCATGGCGGTTGTCTCCTCGTCGCGAATTCGATGATGCGAACCGCGTGGACGATAACCGCCCGCCTGCTGCGACGCGATGAGGGGAAACCGAAGTCCGTTCAGTCCACCGGCGTCAGCTTGGCGATGGACAGCGCCAGCCACTTGACGCCGTGGCGGCCGAAGCTCACCTGCGCGCGTGCGTCGGCACCGCGGCCTTCCAGCACGCTGATCACGCCTTCGCCGAACTTGGTGTGGAAGACGGTCTGGCCCACGCGCAGTCCGGTGCCGTTGCCGTCGCGCGCCACCATCGGCGGTGGCGCCGGCGGCTCCACGCGCCCGGCACCGACGATGCCCGACAGCCCGCTGCCGCGCTGCCAGGCCTGCTGGTACTCGCGCGCATAACCCGAGCCGAAGCCCTGCTGTTTGGGCGTCAGCCACTTCAGCGTCTCGGCCGGGATCTCGTCGAAGAAGCGGCTCTTCACGTTGTAGCGGGTCTGGCCGTGCAGCAGCCGCGTCTGGCTGAAGCTCAGGTACAGCCGCTTGCGCGCGCGCGTGATCGCCACGTACATCAGCCGCCGCTCTTCCTCCACGCCGTCGGCGTCGGACAGGCTCTGCTCGTGCGGGAACAGGCCTTCCTCGATGCCGGTGATGAACACCGCGTCGAACTCCAGGCCCTTGGCGCTGTGCACCGTCATCAGCTGGATGGCGTCGGCGCCCGCCTGCGCCTGGTTGTCGCCCGCCTCGAGCGAGGCATGGGTGAGGAACGCAGCCAGTGGCGACAGGATCTCGCCGGTCTCGACATCGGGCGCCGCGTCGGTGGCCTGCTCGTCCATCGGCAGCGCCACCGCGTCCTTGCCGAAGCCTTCCTGCGTCACGAAGCTCTCGGCCGCGTTGACCAGTTCCTCCAGGTTCTCGATGCGGTCCTGGCCTTCCTTGTCGGTGCGGTAGAAGTCGACCAGGCCCGAATGCTGCAGCACGTGCTCGATGATCTCGCGCAGCGTCAGGCCCTGCGTGGCGCTGCGCATCGCGTCCAGCAGCTGCACGAAACCCGCGAGCTTGGTGCCCGGCGCGCCGCTGAGCGCGCCGACGCTCTGCGCCAGGCTGCGCCCGCTGGCACGCGCCGCGTCCTGCAGCTGCTCGATGGTGCGCGCGCCGATGCCGCGCGCCGGGAAGTTCACCACGCGCAGGAAGCTGGTGTCGTCGTTGACGTTCTCCAGCAGGCGCAGGTAGGCCAATGCGTGCTTGACCTCGGCGCGCTCGAAGAAGCGCAGGCCGCCGTAGACACGGTACGGCAGCCCGGCGTTGAAGAGCGCGCTTTCCAGCACCCGGCTCTGCGCGTTGCTGCGGTAGAGCAGCGCGATCTCGCTGCGCGCGAAGCCGCTGCGGTGCAGCTGCTGCACCTCTTCCAGCAGCCACTGCGCCTCGGCGTAGTCGCTGGTGGATTCGTAGACGCGCACCGGCTCGCCGGCGCCGGCGTCGGTGCGCAGGTTCTTGCCCAGGCGGTTCGTGTTGTGGCCGATGAGGCCGTTGGCTGCGTCGAGGATGTTGCCGAAGCTGCGGTAGTTCTGCTCCAGCTTGATGACCTGCGGCACGCGGTACTCGCGCTCGAAGTCGGCCATGTTGCCCACGCGGGCGCCGCGGAAGGCGTAGATGCTCTGGTCGTCGTCGCCCACCGCGATCACGCTCTGCCCGTGATCAGGCCCGGGCGGCGCGAATTGCTTCAGCCACGCGTACTGCAGCCGGTTGGTGTCCTGGAACTCGTCCACCAGCACGTGGCGGAAGCGGCGCTGGTAGTGCTCGCGCAGCGGGTCGTTGTCGCGCATCAGCTCGTAGGTGCGCAGCATCAGCTCGGCGAAGTCGACCACGCCCTCGCGTTCGCACTGCTCCTCGTAGGCCTGGTAGATCTCCACCATCCTGCGCGTCTGCTCGTCGCGCACGTCCACGTCGCGCGGGCGCAGGCCTTCCTCCTTCGAACCGGCGATGAACCAGGTCACCTGCTTGGGCACGAAGCGGTCTTCGTCGAGGTTCAGCGCCTTGATCACGCGCTTCACCGCGCTGAGCTGGTCGCCGCTGTCCAGGATCTGGAAACCCTGGCTCAGCCCGGCGAGCTTCCAGTGCGCGCGCAGGAAGCGGTTGCACAGCCCGTGGAAGGTGCCGATCCACATGCCGCGCACAGCCACCGGCAGCATGGTGGAAAGCCGCGTCAGCATCTCCTTCGCGGCCTTGTTGGTGAAGGTCACCGCGAGCACGCCGCCGGGCGACACCTGCCCCGTCTGCATCAGCCACGCGATGCGCGTGGTCAGCACCCGCGTCTTGCCCGAACCGGCGCCGGCGAGGATGAGCGCGGGCACCGGCGGCAGCGTCACCGCGGCCAGTTGTTCGGGGTTCAGGTTCGCCAGCAGGCGCGGGTCCGCAAGATGCATCCGCCCATTCTAGGTTTGGCCCTGCGGCGACCCCACCGCCAGCACCTGGTGCAGCAGCGCCGGCAGGCGCTCCAGCGTGTGCTCCTTCTGCAGCAGCGCGCGCACGCCCAAGTTGCCGGCCTGGCGCCGCAGCTCGTCGGTGATGTAGCCCGAGCTGATCACGAGCGGCAGCGCCGGGTGCTCGCGGCCGACGATGGCCGCGAACTCCAGGCCTGACATCTCCGGCATGTTGTGGTCGCTGACCACGATGTCGAAGGGCCCCAGCAGGTCGGCCGGCTGGCGCAGGCGTTCCAGCGCCTGCGGCGCGGTGGTGCACAGCGTCACCAGCCAGCCGGCGCGCTGCAGCAGGGCCTGCGCGGTGATGGCCACCACCTCGTCGTCGTCCACCACCAGCACGTGCCGGCCCTGGCCCGAGTTCTCGCCCACCTCCGCCGGCGCCGCCTCGCCCACCGGCTGCCCGTCGTGCTGCACCAGCGGCAGCAGCACGTGGAAGGTGCTGCCCTGCCCCGGCGTGCTGTGCACCGCCAGCTGGCCGCGATGGCCGCGCACGATGCCGTGCACCACCGACAGGCCGAGGCCGGTGCCCTGCCCCACCGGCTTGGTGGTGAAGAAGGGGTCGAACAGGCGCTCGCGCGTGGTCTCGTCCATGCCGATGCCGTCGTCGGCCACCCACAGGTGCCCACAGTCCCCGGCCGGCCGCTCGGCAAAGCCGAGTGCCAGCGCCGCGTCGGGCTTCAGGCGCGCCAGGCCCACCTCGATGCGGCCGCGGCCCTGGTGCAGCGCGTGCCAGGCGTTGGTGCACAGGTTCATCAGCACCTGCTGCAGCTGCGTGGCGTCGGCTTCGGCCAGCAGCGCGGCGTCGGCCAGGCGCGTCTCCAGGCGCACCGCTGCGGGCAGCGTGGCATCCAGCAGCTGCAGCGTCTCTTCCACCACCGGGCGCAGCGGCTGCACCTTCAGCTCCTGCGGGCCGCGGCGGCTGAAGGTCAGGATCTGCTGCACCAGGCTGCGCGCGCGCAAGGCGGCGCGTTGCAGCTGCGCCAGCGGCTCGCTGCCGGCGTGGCCGGGCGTGAGCGTGTCGCGCACCAGCGCCGCGTTGCCTAGGATGGCGGCCAGGATGTTGTTGAAGTCGTGCGCGATGCCGCCGGCCAGCGTTCCCAGCGACTCGATCTTCTGCGCCTCGCGCAGCTGGCGCTCCAGCGTCTCGCGCTCCACCTCGCCCTGCACGCGCTCGCTGATGTCGCGCGACAGCAGGATGCAGCGCGGCACCTGCCCTTCGGACACCGGCCGGCGCGCCGCCGAGACCTCGAACCAGCGCCGGCCGCGCCCCTGCGGCAGCTCCAGCTCGTAGCGCAGCCCGCTGGCGTGGCCCATCTCGTGCGCCAGGCGCACGGCCTGCATCACCACCGCGGCCGCGTCGGGCGGCAGCACCTCGGCCACTCGACGGCCGATCTGCTGGTCGGCCGGCATCACGAGCAGGTCTTCGCGCGGCGTGTGCTGCCCGTGGATGCGGCCTTCGACGTCGATGTCGAACAGCAGGTCGGGCACCGCCTGCAGCGTGGCCACCAGCTCGCGCCGCGCGGCGCGCACCGCCTCCTGCGCCAGCATGCGCTCGGTGATGTCCAGGTGCGTGCCCACCATGCGCAGCGGCGTGCCGTCGGGCGCCCGCTCCACCACGCGGCCGCGGTCCAGCACCCAGATCCAGCGGCCGTCGCGATGGCGCAGGCGGTAGCTGGCCTCGAAGGCGTCGGTGGCGCCGTCGAGGTGCTTCTGCTGCGCATCCAGCACGCGCTCGGCGTCGTCGGGGTGGATGCGGTCGCGCCATTCGCTGTCGTCGGGAACGATCTCGTGCGGCAGGTAGCCGAGCATGGCCGACCAGCGCTCGTTGACCGTGCCGACGTGCGTCACCAGGTTCACGTCCCACAGCGCCAGGTCGGCGCCGTGCAGCGCCAGGCGCAGCCGTTCGGCGTCGGCGGCCTCGCGGGCGCGCAGTTCCTCGGCGCGGCGCCGCTCCTCCAGCCGGCGCCGGCGCGTGGCCGACGGCGCCGGCAACGCCACCGGGCGGCGCTTGCAGAAAGGGCGGCGGTTCGATTCCAAGTGCGATGCAGCGGATGGCGACGCGGCAAACCCCGCAGACTACCGCAGAACCGCGGCCGCGGGCCGCCCTGGCGGGCGCCACGACAACCCCGGACGCGGGGTGGGACAACCCCGCGGCGTAGAATTCGGCACCGGCCCGGACTTCGTCCGCGCCGGTTTTTTTGTGCCCGAACGGAGCGTGTGCGATGGAGATCTTCGACTACGACAACATCCTGCTGCTGCCGCGCAAGTGCCGCGTGGAAAGCCGCAGCGAGTGCGACACCTCCATCGAGTTCGGCGGCCGCCGCTTTGCGCTGCCGGTGGTGCCGAGCAACATGAAGACGGTGGTCGACGAGCCCATCAGCGAGATGCTGGCCAAGAGCGGCCACTTCTACGTGATGCACCGCTTCGACCTGGACAACGTGGCCTACGCGAAGCGCATGCGCGACAAGGGCCTGTTCGTGAGCCTGAGCTCGGGCGTGAAGCCGGCCGACTACGCGGTGATCGATCGCCTGGCGGCCGACGGCGTGGGCGCCGACTACATCACCATCGACATCGCCCACGGCCACGCCGACAGCGTGAAGGCCACCATCGAGCACATCAAGCAGAAGCTGCCGAAGACCTTCGTGATCGCCGGCAACGTGGCCACGCCCGAGGCCGTGATCGACCTGGAGAACTGGGGCGCCGACGCCACCAAGGTCGGCGTGGGCCCGGGCAAGGTCTGCATCACCAAGCTCAAGACCGGCTTCGGCACCGGCGGCTGGCAGCTTTCCGCGCTGAAGTGGTGTGCCCGCGTGGCCAACAAGCCCATCATCGCCGACGGCGGCATCCGCCACCACGGCGACATCGCCAAGAGCGTGCGCTTCGGCGCCGCGATGGTGATGGTGGGCTCGCTGTTCGCGGGCCACGAGGAGTCCCCGGGGCAGACGGTGGAAGTCGACGGCAAGCGCTACAAGGAGTACTACGGCTCGGCCAGCGACTTCAACAAGGGCGAGTACAAGCACGTCGAGGGCAAGCGCATCCTGGAGCCGATCAAGGGCACGCTGCCCGACACGCTGCGCGAGATGCGCGAGGACCTGCAGAGTTCGATCAGCTATGCAGGTGGGCGCGTGCTGGCGGATCTGAAGAAGGTGAACTACGTGGTGCTGGGCGGGGAGAACGCGGGGGAGCATCTGTTCATGTGAGGGGCGGCTGCCGACCCACAGCGGAAGTACATGATTTCAAGTGGAACGTTCGGGAGCGGTCGCGCGGGCCAAGCGGCCGTCGCAGGCGACAGATTGGAGCTTGCTATGTCCCCGAGCAGGCGCCCGTTAGGAGCGACTTCAGCCAAGCCAGTCACGAATCCGACCGAAGACCTCGGGGCTGGAGAGCAAGTCGAGATGACCCGCGTTGAAGACCACCGCCTGACGGACCGGATCGAACTCGAGTCGCCGCCGAGCGTCCTCGTGCTCGCCCAGTGCACTCGCAACGGGAACCAGACCGTCGCCGAGCAGCCGGCCTTTGAGATGGCTGCCTGATGGCCTCAGGCTCGCGGCGATGGCACCACAGCGGGTTCGCGCCGGCAGGGGTACGGGAAAAGCCTCGTGCGTGCCGAGCTGGCTGGTCGGGACGTTGACGATGTTGCCCTGCCGCAGGTCGTGGATGCCGGCGCTGCGCAGCTTGCCCAGTCGCGCCAATGGCGCTGCATAGGGCAGCGCCTCCAGCAAGCGGTCTATGCCCTGGCCTGCCCGCTCCAGCGGCGCGCCCTGGTGCGGCGTGCCCAGGCAGACCAGGTCGTCCAGGCGCGTGGGCCAGCGCAAGGGGTTCCGCTGGATCAGGGCGCCGTGGTACACCGCGCTGCGCGCAACCAGCCCGCCCATGCTGTGCCCGATCATCACCAGCCGCTCGACGGGCAGCGGCCATCCGTCGTAGAGCTGCTCCATCAATGCAGCCAGGATGCGGCCGTTGGTCGACACGCTCAGGCCGCTGTTGTAGTGGACGTAGACCGGCGTGTAGCCGCTCTCCCGGGCCAGCGCCTCGCCGTGATCGTGATCGGCGCGCCGCCACTGCAGGTCGTTCATGCACGCGCCGTGAACGAGCACGACCACCTTCGGCGTCGCGCCGACCAGCCGCGAGCGAAGTGCGCGTCGCTCCAGCGGCAGGGCCTGGCCCTCTCGGCGCAGGGCCATGTCGATTGCCAGCGGGTTGCTTGTGGCGGCCAGGTGGTCGCCCAGAACGCCGTTGAGTGCAGCCACGATGGCCTCGCGCTCGGGCCGTGCCCGCTGACCTGCTGGCGTCGCGGCGAGCACAGGTACAAGCCACCCGAGCAGCCCCTCGACGGTGCCGCCAACCACGCGCGTGACACCCCGCACCGAGGCATAGACCACGCCCTTGATGCCGCTTGTTCGGTCTGTCGGCAGGTCGCCCTCGTGGCCTGCCAGGGGTGGCAGGCCGGCAATGCGGGCGTGCATCGCTTCCACCACGTTCGTCAAGCCCGCGACGGCTTCCGTGGTCAGTCGCGCGGCACCGCGCAGATCGGCCGCTTGCAGCAGGGGTTGTGTCATGGGCCAGTGTGGCACAGGGCGCTTCGGCAGGCAGGACCTTCGTCTGCCCCAGCGCGCTACATTGCAGCATGAGTCCAACCCCCGAATGGTCAGACAGGCGCGGCGCACTCCTGAATGCTCCACGTCTGCGGCGGGATGGGCCTGACGCGCAAGGACGGCCATGAACGGGCCTTTCAGCCGCGTGTCGCCCGACCAGCGTCGTGGCCGTCGGTCGACAGCACAGCTGAGCCGGCGATGAAATCACGCCGGGCTATGCACCGGGCCAGACGGCGCCTGACGCATATGCGGCTCGAACTTTCGAAGGCGCAGGCCACGTTGTCGGGTTTGCAGGCCGCGATTCGCGTGGCCCGAAGTGATCCCGGTGTCGCTGCGTTGCATGGCATGCGCGCGCAGAACGAACAGCTCGCAGAAGCAAACTGGCTGGCGGCTCAAGATGCCTTGACGACCCGGTCCGCACTCGACGCGGCCGTCAGGGCGTCGCAGACCGATCCGCTGACCGGGCTGTCCAATCGCACGGTCCTCTGGGATCGGCTCTCGCATGAAATCGATGTGGCCCGCCGGCAGGGTCATCGTGTCGCGGTCTGTCTCCTGGATGTCGACAACTTCAAGACCTTCAACGACCGATTCGGGCACCGGTCGGGCGACCTCGTTTTGCAGCGGGTCGCCAGCGTCCTTTCGGCTGCGCTGCGAGCCAGCGACACGATCTGTCGCATCGGCGGCGACGAGTTTGTCGTGGTTGCCCCCGCCCTGACACCGCGAGACGCGGCTCAGTTGGCAAGCAAGATCGAGCATGGCCTGCGCGAGACCTTCCCGCTCGCAGGGCATTCAATCGCGTTGTCGGCAAGCGTCGGCTTCAGTGTGTACCCCGAGGATGGCGACACGGCACAGGCACTGGTTCAACGAGCCGACGAGGCCATGTACCGCATGAAGAAGGCGCGCGGCAGCCCTATCACCCGCAAAGGCGGAACGCGCCCCGAGAAATGAGCTGCGGCACAGGCGCGACATTGCTGTACCATCCGTACGCTGAAATGCACGAGACCATCCGATCCTCGGTCTTCTCCTCGTTGGCGTTCTGCTGACGGTCGAATCCCCTCTTGAAGATCTTCTTGGCGTCTCTTCGCCGGAGGCACTCTTGCGTCCGGCAACTTCGAAAGGATTTCGACATGACGACACAAAGCGGCACCGTGAAATGGTTCAACGAGGGCAAGGGCTTCGGCTTCATCGCCCCTGATGACGGCGGCAAGGACCTCTTCGCCCACTTCAAGGAAATCCAGGGCGGCGGCTTCAAGACGCTGACCGAGAACCAGCGCGTGGAGTTCGAGGTGACCCAGGGCCAGAAGGGCCCGCAGGCCTCGAGGATCCGCAGCCTGGGCTGAGCAGCCGGGAGGCTGCTCCGAAGGCCGGCTCCGAGTCGGCCTTCATCGACGAAGCGCGGCCTGGCCGCGCTTCTTTGTTTCCGCGTGACCGAGGGGCCTGGCATGAAGAACCTGCAGGAAGCCACCGAGCGAATCTGCGAACTCAAGGGCAGCCTGGTCGCGCTCGACGCACTGGTGCCGGCGCTCATCGAGGCGCTGCCGCCGTCGGCCCGCCCGGCGATGCTGGCCAGTTTCGAGGCCCGGGCCGAAGCGGCTCGGACCGTGCTGCTGCACGCCGACATCTCCGACGTCGTTCTCGCGATCTTCGAGCGCGATGTCGAGCGCAACCGGGTCTTGCTCCGGTCTGACCTTCCCTAGATTCCGAAGCGCCGACCTGCGGGCTGCGCGGCTCACGCGTCGTCGGCCGTGAGTGTTCTCAGGATGTCGGCGTACCACGCGCAGTTGAGCCCAAGCGATTCATCCTGGTGCTCGTCGCGCGTGGCCATGTCCATGCGGCTCGAGTGCACCCCCAGCAAGCGCCAGCGCGAAGCGCCGCCCGTCCCCCCGCCTCGTCGTGCCAGTACCGGGGACCCGCTGCTGCCGCGGTGCATGCGCCCGTCGGTGAGGAAGAAGCCCATCCCCTGGAAGCGGACGCCGAAATGGGACGCGATGCTCGCCTGCCGCACGACGGGCAGGTGGTGCACGGTGTCGAAGAATCCGAGTGGAAAGCCCGGAATCGCCAACTGGTCGCCGACCTCGAACTGGTCGAACTCGAGCTCCAGGTGCTGCGGCCCGAACGCGTGCACCACGCTTTGCGCCGGCATGGCACCGACGTCCAGTTCGAGCGTTGCCACGTCGATCTCGCCGCCGCTGTCCCGTGCCTGACGCCACACGGACACCTCGTCCCGGTGCAGGAGGATGGACAACGTGGTGAACCGCGTCAGGTCTTTGCCGTCCGTGTGCACCTCGATCTCGATCCGGTCGGGCGCATGCCCGCTCGGGGCATCGAACAGCACGTGCCGGCTGGTCACCAGGAACAGGCGGCCATCTCTCTCGAAGAAGAAGCCGCTGGCCGCGGTCAGGCCCTTGCTGCCGGCGAAGGTGAGCACGCGCGTGACGCCGAAGCGGGTTTCGTCTGCCGCGCCACCGAATGCCTCCTGTGCGCCTGCCGGTCGGTCCGTCGGGACCGGGGCGTATTCCTGCGCGGCCCGGCCTTGCTCCCATGCATCGCGGCGGCTTCCCCAGGCGGCATGGCTTTCCCCGGTCGACTGCGGCCTGTTGATGGATTCCAGCATCGGGTTCGATTCGCGCGGCTCCCCGCGCGCCGCAGCCTTTGCGCCTTGACGCTGCAACTCGGCACGCTCGCCGTCGTGGGTGGTGTCGGGCGAACACGGGCTCGAGGCGGGCGCGGCACCCGGTTCGCGGGAAGGCATGAGACAACTCCAGGTTCGAGGACTTGTCCCGTCAGGGGCGAAGCTTCCGCCGATGGCGCTTCAAGTAGGCAGGTGGGGCCGTGTCGGTCGCGGCAAGCCCCAGCGCCGGCATCGTACCTGACCCGCTCTGCGCGAGCGGCCTGCGAAGGTGCGCATGCCCGCCTTGCGAAGCAGGAAGCTGGCTCCGCCGGCGCCACCTCAACCAGGATCGACGAGGTACGCCGCAGTCATGAGCAGAGCGAGATCACTCGATCGGTATTCGTGCATACCGACGCCAGAGTGCAGTCGTTGCTGAGTGTCGGTTGATGGCCGGGAGTGTGCGTCGCGGCCTGGGCCAGTAAGCGGTCCATCGGCCCGGTCCACGACGGGGGTTAGGGTTGACCAAGGGCAATGGCCCTGATGGGGAGTCGGCGCATCTTGTGTGGCCCTCAACTCGATGGGAGACCGTCATGGGCACCACAGACATCAACGCTCCTCGCGAGCCGTGGAACAAGGGAAAGATCGTCGGGCAGAAGGCCCCATTCAAGCTCAAGGACATCTGGGCGCTCCGTGTCCGCTTCCAGATGGAGCACCGAGTGCGCGAGCTCGCGCTTTTCAACCTGGGTATCGACAGCAAGCTGCGTGGTTGCGATCTCGTCGCCCTGAAGGTCCGAGATGTTTGTCATGGGGATCAGGTGGCGACGCGCGCCATCGTGCTGCAGCACAAGACCCAGCGCCCGGTCCAGTTCGAGATCACGCCGGCAACCCGGGATGCCTTGCAGGCGTGGATCAAGCAGGCTGGCCTGAAGTCGGACGACTTCATCTTCCCCAGCCGGCTCCACGACTCACCTCACCTCGGCACCCGCCAGTACGCCCGGATCCTCGGGCACTGGGTCGACGAGCTTGGCCTGGACCGCGCCGACTATGGGACGCACTCGATGCGCAGGACGAAGGCTACGCTGATCTACAGGCGCACCAAGAACCTACGCGCCGTTCAGCTTCTGCTGGGCCACTCCAAGTTGGAGTCGACAGTCCGATACCTCGGCATTGAAGTCGATGACGCGCTCGAGATCTCTGAGCAAACAGAGATCTGATCCAGTAGACCGCTGGCCACCCGCGCAAGGTGGGGGTGGCCAGCTGCGAGCGGCTGCTGTCCGGTGTGCTGCCGTACTCACGCAGTCGGCCAGGAGCGGACACATGCTGTTGAAGCACAGAGCGGACTATGGCACTCGACGGCGCCCATTCCAACGGGCGGCCTGTTGCCGAAACAGGTCTGTTTCACCTATTCGATGGCGCTGCGCCGGACCGACCTGATCGTGTTCCTTCGCTGTGCCCGAACAGTTGCAAGACTACCTCGCGTAGCCAGCGGCTTCCGGCGTCCTGGTGGTAGCGGGCGTGCCAGTGCTGACGCACGGCGAAGCCTTCCACCTTGAACGGGCAGGCGTGCAGCGCCAGCTGGTGGGCATGCGCCAGCGTCGTGCCAATGTGGCGCGGCAGCGTGACCAGCAGGTCGGTCGTCTGGATGATCGGCCCAAGCCCCAGAAAGCCGGGCAGTTCCAGGACGACCTGCCGCTCGATGCCTTCCCGGGCCAGCGCCTGGTCCAGCAGCTGGGCGCCGGTGCCTGCGGCGACCAGCACATGCCCTTCGTTGCGGTACTGCTTGGCGCTCAGGCGCGCGCGCAGGCGCGGATGGTGAGCATTGGCCAGGCACACCCAATCTTGCACGTAGAGCTGCTGCTGGTAGATGCCGCTGCCGAGCCACGGCAGGTGGCCGATCGCGAGGTCGGCCTCGCCGGACTCGAGCGCCTGCTCGGTGTGGCCGTCGATGCGCGCCGCCTCCAGACGCACCCCGGGCGCCTGCGCGCGCATGTGGGCCAGCAGGCGTGGCAGCAGGGTGATGTGGCTGGCGTCGGTCATGCAGATGCGGAAGCGCCGCCGCGCCTTCGCCGGGTCGAAGCCGGGTTCCGAGCTGGCGAAGCGCCGCATCGACTCGATGATCTGCCGGCACGGGCCGATCAGCACATCGGCACGCGGCGTGGGCGCCATGCCGCCGGGCGTGCGGATGAAAAGCGCGTCGCCCAGCCGGGCACGCAGCCGCCCCAGGGCGATGCTGACCGTCGGCTGGCTCTGGCCCAACAGTTCGGCCGTCCGCGTGACGCTGCGGGTCTCGTACAAGCTGTCGAACAGTTTCAGCAGCTTCGCATCGAGCAGTTCGTCGGTCGACATCTGTGTATTGATCTTGTCAATGCGGTCATTGTAGACATTGCATTGTGAGAATGTGAGGCGACTTCTATCGTCCGCTCCATGTCAAGGAGCCCACGTTGAAGATCGCCATCCTCGGCGCCGGCGCACTCGGTTGCGCCATCGGCGCCGCCCTGACGCAGGCCGGGCACGAGACCTGGCTGCTCAACCGGTCCGCGGGCCATGTCGAGGCCCTGCGCAGCCACGGGCTTCGGGTCGACGATGCGGCTGGCGCCCGCGTGGTGCCGGTGCTGGCGAGCACCGACCCCGAAGAAGTCGGCGTGGCCGATCTCGTCGTTGTGCTCGTCAAGTCCTTCCACACCGAGCCGGCGATGCGCGGCGCACTCGCCCTCGTCGGACCCGACACACTGGTTCTGTCGCTGCAGAACGGCCTCGGCCACGAAGACATCCTGGCCGGCATCGTCGGCCGCGAACGCGTGCTGGCGGGCAAGACCTACGTCGGCGGCGTGCTGCGCGGCCCGGGGCACATCCTGTCCGGCGTCGCCGGCAAGGCGACCTTCGTGGGCGAACTCGACGGGCGCGTCACACCGCGCGTGTGCGCCGTCGCCGAGGCCTTCACGGCCGCGGGCCTGCAGACGACCGTCAGCGACAACATCCTCGGCACCATGTGGGACAAGCTGCTGGTCAACGTCGCCACCGGCGCGCTGACCGGCATCACGCGCCTGAGCTACGGACAGCTCTACGACGAGCCGCTGCTCGCCGCCACCGCCCGCGCCGCCGTGGCCGAAGCCATCGCGGTCGCCCGCGCCGCGGGTGTCGTGCTCTCGCTGACCGCGCCCGAGCAGGCCTGGACGTTGGCTGCCGCCGGGCTCGCCCCATCGTTCAAGACCTCGATGCTGCAAAGCCTGGAAAAGGGCTCCATCACCGAGATCGACTTCATCAACGGAGCGGTCGTGCGCTGGGGCCAGCGGCACGGCGTGCCCACTCCGGTCAATGCGACGCTGGTGGCCTGCATCAAGGGCATCGAGCGCGCGATGGCCGACCGCCAGCGCGAGGAGACCACTGCATGAGCACCACGGCCTACGTCGAACACGTCGCCATCTGGGTGCAGGACATCCACTGGCACATCCGCTTCTTCGGGCGGGTGCTCGGCATGACGATGCGCGAGGTGGACGGTCCCGTTGACGCTCCTCGGCAGTACTGGACGCTGGGCGGGCTGCAGTTCATCCACGAGCCCGGCTTCGCCGGCCCCGAAGGCCGCCTGGCCCACCTGGGCGTGATGTGCGCCGACCTCGAAGCCGCACTGGCGGCGGCGCAGGCCTTCGGCGTGACCGAACTGCCGCAGGGCCGCAACTGGCTGCGCCTGCCCGACGGGCTGGCGGTCGAACTCATCCAGGCCAAGCCGGCTGCCTGCGTGGCGCAGGCCCTGGCCATCGACCCGCGCGCGCAAGCGTGAACACGGAACACACCATGACCATTGCCGAGAAGACCTGGGACGACGCGCGCGAAGGAGACGAGTGCCTGAGCCCCAGCTACACCGTCACCAAGGAACGCATCCTGGCCTACGCCGACCTGACCGGCGACCACACGCCGGTGCACGTGGACGAGGCCTACGCCAAGGCCAGCCACTTCGGCGACCTGGTCGCGCACGGCCTGTTCGGCCTGTCGATCGCCGACGGGCTGAAGACGCAGAGCGACTACCGCTTCCTGCCCGGCATGTCGCTGGGCTGGACCTGGGACTTCCTGCTGCCCATCAAGGTGGGCGACGTGCTGCACGTGAAGTTCCGCATCGGCGCCATGCGCGCCAGCAAGAGCCGGCCCGGCTGGGGCATCGTGGTGCTGCCGTCCGAACTGATCAACCAGCGCGGCGAGGTGGTGCAGCGCGGCGAGCACCGGCTGATGGTGCCGCGGCGTGCGGGAGCAGTGTGATGCAGGCCCTTCCCCTGCACGGCATCCGCGTCGTCGACTACAGCCACTTCCTTGCCGGGCCCTATGTCGGGCGCTGCCTCGCGGCGCTGGGCGCCGAGGTCATCAAGGTCGAGCGCCCCGGCAGCGGCGACGCCGGGCGCCAGCACGCCACCGTGCTCGACGACCAGCAGAGCGGCTACTTCCTGCAGCTCAACATGGGCAAGCGCGGCGTCAGCGTCGACATGAAGGACCCGCGCGGCAAGGCCTTCATGCAGCGCCTGTGCGACTCGGCCGACGTGTTCATCGAGAACTACCGCCCCGGTGCGCTGGACAAGCTGGGCCTGGGCTACGCCGCCCTGTCGGCGCGCAACCCGCGCCTGGTGTACTGCAGCATCTCGGCCTACGGCCACACCGGGCCCGACGCGCACCGCGCCGGCTTCGGCCTCATCGCCGAGGCCAAGAGCGGCATCATGCAGATGGTGGGCACGCCGGGCGAGGCGCCGCCGCTGCTGCGCGTGTCGCTCGGCGACATGTACACCGGCATCCATGCGGTGGCGGCGATCAACGCCGCGCTGCTGGGCCGCGTGGCGAGCGGCCGCGGCCAGCACGTCGACATGGCGCTGTACGACACGCTGGTGTCGATGCACGAGTACGCGGTGCAGTGCTACACGCTCGGCGGCGTGCTGCCGCAGCAGACCGGCCATGACATGCCCACGTCGACGCTGTATGGCGTGTTCCGCGCTGCCGACGGCGACCTGGTGATCGCCGCGCAGGTGGACGAGGCCTGGAAGCGCTTCGCGGCGCTGGTCGAGGCCCACGGCGGCCCCGCCGGCTTCGGCAGCGACGCCCGGCTGCACGACGGCACCGGCCGCAATGCCCACCGCGAGCAGATACTGGCGGTGGTGCGGCCTTGGGTGGCGCAGCGCCCGGTGGCGCAGGTGCTCGCGCTGCTCGACGGCATCGACGTGCCCTGCGCCAAGGTGCAGCGCATCGACGAGGTGCTGGACGACCCGCAGATCCAGGCGCGCGGCATGGTCGTCGAGCAGCAGCATCCGCGCCTGGGCACGCTGCGCCTGCCCAACCTGCCGTTCCGCTTCTCGGACTGCGACACGACGATCCGCGAGGTCGCACCCGACCTGGGCCAGCACAACGCCGAGGTAGCCGCGGCGCTGGGCTTCGACGCTGCGGAGATCGCGGCGATGCAGGCCGATGGCGTGCTGTACGCGCGCTGAACAACCGCTGAGGCACCGAGATGACAGACCACTATGCCGTGATCGGCAACCCCATCGGGCACACCAAGTCGCCGCTGATCCACGGGCTCTTCGCCCAGGCGACAGGGCAGGACATGGACTACACGGCCATCGAAGGGCCGCTCACGCCGGCGCGGGGCTTCGAAGCCGCGGTGCTGGACTTCCGCGACTGCGGCGGCCGCGGCATGAACGTCACCGCGCCGTTCAAGCTGCGTGCCTTCGAGATGGCCGACGCGCGCAGCGAGCGCGCGGCCCTGGCGGGTGCGGCGAATGCGCTGATGTTCAGCGATGGCCGCGTCCTGGCGGAGAACTTCGACGGCGTCGGCCTGCTGCGCGATATCGAGGTGAACCTGGGACTGCCACTGGCCGGCAGGCGGGTGCTGATGCTCGGCGCCGGCGGCGCGGCGCGCGGTGCGCTGCTGCCCTTCCTGGCCGCCGGGCCGGCCGAACTGGTGCTGGCGAACCGTGATCTCGACAAGGCCACCGCGCTGGCCCGCCAGGTGGGGCCGAAGGGCCGCGTGCGCGCCTGCGGCTACGCCGCGCTGGAGGGCAGCGGGCGATTCGATCTGGTGGTGAACGCCACCTCCGCCAGCCTGAAGGGCGAGCTTCCGCCGGTGCCGCCGTCGGTCTTCGATCCGCAAGGCACGGCCTACGAGCTGGCCTACGGCAAGGGCCTCACGCCCTTCCTGCGGCTGGCGCGCAATGCCGGCGTGCGCGGCGTCGCCGACGGGGTGGGCATGCTGGTGGAGCAGGCTGCGGAAGCCTTCGCCTGGTGGCGTGGCGTGCGCCCGGAGACCGTCGCGGTGATCGACCGGCTCACCGTGCCGCTGGCCTGAGCTCGGCCTTGAGGAACACCATGAAGAAGATCCTGATGCTGCACGGCATCAACCACAACATGTTCGGCAAGCGCGACCCGGTCCAGTACGGCACCGTGACACTGGCCGACATCGACCAGGCCCTCCAGACGCTGGCCACCGAGCTCGGCGTGCAGGTCGACAGCTTTCAGACCAACAGCGAGGCGGCGATGTGCGAGCGTATCCACCAGGCCTTCGAGGAGCGCCAGGACGCGGTGCTCATCAATGCCGGCGCGTGGACGCACTACAGCTACGGCCTGCGCGATGCGCTGGCCATCCTGACCTGCCCGATCGTCGAGCTGCACATGTCGAACATCCACGCGCGCGAGCCCTTCCGCCACCACTCGGTGTTCGCCGACATCGTCAAGGGGCAGATCTGCGGCTTCGGCGTCCAGAGCTATCTGCTGGCGCTGCGCGCCGCCGTGGCGTCGTGTTGAGCAGCAGCCGTCGATGACCGTCGACCTGCTGCAGGTCACAGGGCCGATCTACCTGTTGATCGGACTGGGCTATGCGGCCGCTCGCCGGGGCTGGATCAGCAGCGACCACGGCCGGGTGCTCGGGCGCTTCGTCGCCCAGTTCTGCGTGCCCGCGCTCGTGCTGCGCACGCTGGCCCACCTGACGCCCGAGCAGATCCTGCAGGCGGACTTCCTGCTGCCGTATGCCTTCGGTTCGTTGCTGGCGATGGGCATCGTCCTGGCCGTCTCGGCCCTGGCCCTGGGGCGGCCGATGTCGCTGGCCGCGATCCAGTCGCTGGGCGCTTCGTCGTCGAACAGCGTGTTCATCGGCTATCCGGTGCTGCAGCAGCTGATCGGCGCGCCTGCGGCCGTCGCGCTCGCGCTGGTCCAGATCGTGGAGAACGCGCTGATGATTCCGCTCGGCCTGACGCTCGCCGAGTCGCGCAGCGGTCGTAGCCTGGCCGAGGCTGCGCGGGCGACGCTGGTCTCCGTGGCACGCAACCCATTGATCATGGCCGTGGGCATCGGGCTCGTGCTGTCGGCCGGCAGCGCGCAGGTGCCGGCACCGATCGACACGATGCTGGGCCTGATGGCGGCCGCCGCGTCGCCAACGGCGCTCATCGTCATCGGTGTCTCGCTGGCGGGGTTGAAGCTGGGTGGCATGAAGCTCGACCTCGGCCTGGTGGCAGGCGCCAAGCTCCTGCTTCATCCGCTGTGTGTGGCGCTGATGCTCATGCTGTGGCAGCCGCCGGTACGGGCCATGGGTGTGGCAGCGCTGCTGTACGCGGCAATGCCAATGATGAGCATCTATCCCGTTCTCGGGCAGCGGCACCACCACGAGAGCTTCTGCGCCGGGGCCTTGCTCGCGGCAACCGTGGCGTCGTTCGTGACGGTGAATGTCCTTGTCGCGCTGGCGCCGGCTCTGACGCGCATGTGGTGAACGCGGCCGATCAAGGCCGCGGATGAACCGAGCCGACGAACGACTGCCTTTTCGGCATTTCAGTGTCAGCTTGGGGTCGGCCAGCGCCGGTCGGCTGCGCGAGCTCACCGCCGGAAAGCTGACCCCAAGTTGGTGCACCGGATACCCGACATCCGCGGTCGGCAGTGGGCGACCCGGCAGCGACATTCGATGCGGTCATCCTGTGACCGCAACGGCCCTGTCCGCCGGTCAGCGGCAAGGCCGTGCCGGGCTCATCGGGAGGCTTCGACGACGTAGTCGAACTTGCCGCCCTGGCTGATGAAGAACAGGCACTCGTTGGGCGAGAGGCACTTGGTGACGTGGATCTCGCCGCCCTTCTGGAACCAGTAGGAGCCGGTGGGCAGGGGCACGTCGGCGCTGCCGGGCCTGCCGTTGGCGGCCACACCGGAGATCACGACGCCCCAGTAGTCGCCGGTGTGGATGTGGACATGGCTGACGAAGCCCGCCGGCATGCGGATGAAGGTTCCGTGCGGGCCCTTGCCGAGGTCGCCGTAGGCCGGGCTGGCGAGCAGTTCCCTGCCGCTGGCGTCCTTGACGCCGGTGGCGCCGTATTGCAGCTGCGTCACGGGCTTGTTGATCGAAGGTTGGTTGCTCTGGGCCAGCGAGGCGCCGACGGCGAGGCTGAGGCCGAGGGTGGCCAGAAGAGGGGTACGGAAGTTCATGACGTGCTCCGAGAGGCTGGATGAAGATGGAGGTGGGTTCTGCGCAGTGCCGTCATACTGCCCGCCGAGTCGCGCGCCCATAAGCCGGCGCACGCGTACAGCACCGTTGCGGAATCCGAGAAGGCGTGGACAAACTCGATTCGATGCAGGCCTTCGTGGCCGTCGCCCGGGCCGGTGGGTTCAGCGCGGCGGCGCGCGAACTCGGCCTGCCGACGCCCACCGTGAGCCGGCGCGTCGCCGAGCTCGAAGCGGCCCTTGGCGCGCGCCTGTTCGAGCGCACCACGCGCCAGGTGGCGCTCACGGCGGCGGCCCAGCCCTACTTCGTGGCCTGCCAGCGTCTGCTCGACGACCTGCGCGAGGCCGACGCCGCCATCGCCGGCGAGCACAGCACGCCCAAGGGCGAGCTGTGCGTCACCGCGCCGGTGGGCTTCGGCCGCCAGCACCTGCAGCCGGTGGCGCTCGATTTCCTGCGCGAGTACCCCGAGGTCGATCTCAAGCTGCAGCTGGTGGACCGCGTCGTCAACCTGCTCGACGAACATGTCGACCTGGCGGTACGCATCAGTGCCCTGCCGGACAGCAACCTGGTGGCGCGCACGCTCGGCGAGATCCGCATGGTGATCCTGGCGGCGCCGGCCTACCTCGAGCGCCACGGCACGCCGCGCCACCCGCGCGAGCTGGCAGAGCACGCCTGCATCGCCTGGGCCAGCCTGGGGCCATTCAAGGCCTGGCTGTGCTGCGAGGGCGGCGTGGAGTCGATGTTCCCGATCCGCGTGCGGCTGAACACCACGCTGCCCGAGTCCGCCGTGGACGCTGCGGTGGCGGGCCTGGGCCTGGTGCAGGCCACGTCGTACCAGGCGGCGGCGGCGGTGCGGGCCGGGCTGCTGGTGCCGGTGCTGCGCGAGTTCGAGGCCGCGGCCACGCCGGTCAGCCTGGTCTACCCGAGCAGCAGGCTGGTGCCGCAGAAGCTGCGTGCCTTCCTCGACTGGGCCGGGCCGAGGCTGAGCGAGCGATTGCGCCTCGTGGCCGAGGTGCTGTAGGGGTCAGGCCAGAGACTTGTGCTGGCGGGTGCCGCCGAGTGGAGGTGCACGACCGCAATCGGCTTGAAGCGCTGTGCCGGGTCCCGCAGGCATGACCCGGCCCTGAGGAGGCCGGCAGCCCCAGTGGGTGCCGGATCGCGCTCCGGTCTACGACGAACGCCATCGCCCCGGCAACCGCGCTGCACCGCCCCTCTCAGGGGCCGGCGCGCAGGACCCAGCGCACGCGGCCCAGCACCTCGCGCGCAGGCAGGGGCCCCAGCGACCGGCTGTCCAGCGAAGCAGTGGTGTTGTCGCCGAGGATGAACAAGTGCCCTTCGGGCACCGTGACGCAGCGCGCGTACGGCGGTTGCGCGTAGCTGACACAGCGCGACCAGTAGCTGCCCGCCACCCAGTGCTGCACGTACAACTCGGTGGCTTCGGGGTGGACCTGATCCAGGACGGCATCGACGTGGCGCTGCGCGTCGGTGCCATCGTCGACGAGTCCATGGTGGCGAGCCGCATCGCCTCGTACCGCCACGTGCTGGTGGCGTCGCCGACTCTGCTCTCACGCCTGGGCACGCCGAGAACGGCCGATGGACTGCAGCGGCTCCCCTGCGCCGTCTGGACGACGGCATCGGGCGCTCGAGGCGTCTGGAGGCTCGGGGAGTCCCTCGTCGCACCCGAAGCGCTGCTGTCCACCAACGACTACCTGCAGCTGCGTGCCTGCGCCCTGCGCGGCGCCGCCGTGACCGAACTGCCGCCGTTCCTGGCGCGCGACGCGCTGACTCGCGGCGAACTGGTGCGCGTGCTGCCACGCCTGCGATTGCCCGAGGTCTCCATCCACCTGCTCTATCCGTCGCACCGACACCCTTCAAGCCTGGTGCGCGCGTATCTCGGCTACTGCCGCGAACGCGTCGATCACTACCTTCGGGCTGACCGCGGCTCAGGTACGGCGAAGAGCCGCGCGGCGGCAAGGTCCTGAGAGAAGACCGTCCCTGACTTCCGGTGGCAAGCTCAGCCGGGAGCGCACGGGCGTGCCGCCCCCGGCCGCGCGGTCAGGGCTTACCCTGGCCCGAGAGCAGCCCGAGGCTGTAGTGAACCTGCGGACCCTGCGGCGGACGCTCGAACTCCAGCGTGGCGACGATGCTGTGCCCGGGTTCGATCACGCCGTTGTCGAGGAACACGCGCAGGTAGGCATCGCCGGCCCTGGTGGTGCCGCTGCCGTTGGTCATGGTGATGTGGCGCGGCAGGCCTCGCGCCACCAGCAGCAGGTGGGTGTCGATCACCGTGGTGCCGTTGTTGGCGATGCGGTAGACATCCCTCTGCCGATGCCCCTGGCGCTCGCGCCGCACCAGGCTGACCTGCGCCTGCGAGGTCACGTCCAGGAACTCCAGACCCTGGTCGCGCCGTGTCAGCGGGTCGTTGTTGTCGATCGCCAGCCCGCTCAGCATGAAGCCGTCCTTGGCGCCCAGTGCCGCGAGGTCGGGGCGGTAGCGCGAGTAGGCCAGGTCACGTTCGTTGGGCTGCAGCGTGTCGGTGGACGAGTGCGGGTCGAAGTGGACGAAGGCGGGGTCGTAGAGCGCGTTCTCGAGGAAGTCCGTGAGCTCGTCCATCTGCCGGTCCGACAGCCCAAGGCCGCGCGCCGAACCGGGCCCGCGCGGGTGCGTGAAGCGCTTCGTCAGCGTGTCGGCCGCGCCGGCGGTGGGATCCTGCGGCAGGCCGGCGTTGAAGTAGGCCACCACGTCGCGCACCTTGCTGAAGGAGCCGTTGTGGAAGAAGGTGCGTGCGTCCTTCAGCTGGCGCAGCGTGAGGGCGCGGAACTTGAAGCGGTGATCGGGGTTGTGGGTGATCTCCTCGCGGCCCGTGTCCTCGGCGTGGTACGGGAAGCCGTCTGCGCCCAGGCGGTTCGGATCCAGGCGGCCGCGGGCCAGCGCGTTGAGCGCCTGCACGGGGTGGTCGCCGATGCCGACGTTGAAGAAGTTCTGCTCCACCAGCGCGCCGATGCCGGCCACGTCCGTGTCCTCGGGCTGCTTGTTGAGCATGGGGCCGCTGTGGCAGCCGAAGCAGCCCGCGCCGCGGTCTTCGGCCTTGGTGAAGAACAGCCGCGCACCGCGCCGCTGGGCCGGCGTGAGGGCGGCGTTGTCGCCGGACAGGAAGCGGTCGAACGGCGTGTTGCGCGTGACCACCGTGCGCAGGAAGGTGGCCTGGGCGCGGAACTCGGTGACGTCGTTGATGAGCTTGCCCAGATCGTTCGTGGCGTCGGCCTCGGCGGCCTCGGCCGGGAAGGCGTCGCGGAACAGCTTGACGAAGGCCGGGATCCTCATCAGCTCGGCGGACTGGAAGCCGAGCATGCGGTGGGCGTCCAGCAGCAGCAGCGTCATGTTCTCGGCCGCGGGGTCGCCGAAGGGGTTCAGCGAACCCGGCGTGGACTGCGGCTCGCCGCCCAGGCCGCCGAACAGCAGCCGGTTGTTGAACGCGAAGCCGATCAGGCCCGGTGCCTGGCGGCCCACGCTGTCGAGCTGGTCGAGCCGGCCCGTGGCCAGCAGTGCCGTGGGCTGGGGCTGGTGATAGAAGAGCGCGGGTGTGGTCACCACGCGCTGGCCGTTGGCGTCGATGAAGATGTCGGCCAGGGTCGGCAGCGCATCGGTCAGCACGTCGCCTTCGAACAGCGGGCGGCTGCGCAGCGGGGTGAGGAAGGGCACGGGCCGGCGGCGCGGCACGAAGCGGCCCTGCGCGTCGGTGTAGCCGCGGCCTTCGCCGCCGCTGGCGAAGTTCAGCTTCTGCCCGGCCTTGCCCGCGGCCTCGCCGATGTGGCAGCTGCCGCACGACGAGGCGCGCCGCTCGGCATCGGCGATGCGGGCGATGTTGGGATCGGCTGCATTCACCGTGCCGCCGAAGGCGGTGCCTGCGGGCAGGTCCAGCGGCTGTGCGGTGTTCTCGTTGATGCGCGCCGAACGCACCGGATCGTGGAACAGCAGCTTGCCGAGGTAGCGCTTGGCCTCGGTGGTCTGGAAGCGCACGTTGACGCTGCCGTCGGGCTGGCGCGGCACCGGCAGCGCGGCGTTGGTGGCGGGCACCTTCAGCTTGTCGATGCCGCCGACCTGCTGGCCGATGAACTGGCGCAGCTGCGGCGCTCCGAGGCCGCCGTCGTCGTGATCGGCCGCGGCGATGCCGCAGGCCAGGGCCAGGGTGGCTGCAGCGAGCGCATGCGCCATGCGCGGTCGCTGCCGTCGGGGTGCCGATGCCGTCGCTGCGACGGGCCGGCCGGGTGCGTGCTTCATGTTCGTTCCTTTGGGGCAGGTTGCGGGTCGCATGCGCGGGCGGAACGCCGGCGGCGGACGCCGCGGCGGCCCGTTCGGGCACGCCTGTCCAAGCTACCCAGCAAGGTTCACGCAGCGGTCACGCGGAGGTCATGAATCCCGCCATGCAGCGCCCTGGGCTCCACTACCAATGCACCATCGGCAGCGGCCGCCAGGGCGTCAGCAGCGCTTGCCGCAAGGTCAGCGCGGCCAGGCGCCTGTGAAAGCCCGCATCGGGATAGGCGCGCCAGACGGCACGCCTGTGGCTGCGCGGCAGGGCGAAGGCCCGCCAGCCCAGCGAGACATCGACCCAGTCCGCGCGACGGTACGTCTCCACCGTTTCAGCGCAGGGGCCTCGATACGTCCGCAGCCCGTGGTGCTCGCGGATCAGCAGCGCCACTTCCTCGGCAAGGTCCGTGCGGCCCAGCGCCTCCAGATGCCGCATGGCCAGGGCGACCGAGGGTTCGATGTAGTCGAAGCTGCCGGCCGTCCAGATGCCCAGGTCGTGAAACGGGGCTGCCAGTCGGACGGCCCGCGGTGGCGGGCCGCCGCTGAGCGCGACGTAGTGATGCAGCACACGCTGGACGTGATTCCGGTAGCCCTGGAAGTCGTGGCGCAGCGAAGGCCTGTACGGGGCCAGCACCTCGTCGACGAAGGCGAACGGTTGCGGCGCCCCGTCTCCACGGGCGTCCGGGCTCACCAGGCGCAGGCGCAAGGCGCGCCTCGGCTCACCGGCCCGCGAACGCGAGCAGGTCGGCGTTGAGCTGTTCCCTGGCAGTATCGCCCAGGCTGTGCGAGCCGCCCTTGTAGACCTTCAGCACCGCGCCCTTGACGAGCCGGGCCGACAGCAGCGCCGAACCCTGGATCGGCACGATCTGGTCGTCGTCGCCGTGGATGATCAGCGTGGGCACGTCGATCCTCCGGAGGTCCTCGGTGAAGTCGGTCTCCGAGAACGCCTTGATGCAGTCGTAGGCGTTCTTGTGCCCGCTCATCATCCCTTGTGCCCACCACGAGCGGACGAGCCCTTCGCTGACCTTCGCACCCGGCCGGTTGAAGTTGAAGAAGGGTCCGCTGGCCACGTCCAGGAAGAACTGCGAGCGGTCGGCCAGGTAGGCCTTGCGGAAGCCGTCGAACACCTCCATCGGCAGGCCCACGGGGTTGTTGGCCGACTTCACCATGATCGGCGGCACCGCCCCCATCAGCACCGCGCGCGCCACGCGCTTGGTGCCGTGGCGCCCGATGTAGCGCGCCACTTCGCCGCCGCCGGTGGAGTGGCCCACCATCGTCACGCCCTTCACGTCCAGCGCCGTGAACAGCTCGTGCAGGTCGTCGGCGTAGGTGTCCATGTCGTTGCCCTGCCAGGGCTGGCTGGAGCGGCCGTGGCCGCGCCGGTCGTGCGCGATCACGCGGAAGCCGTTGGAGGCCAGGTGGAACATCTGCGCGTCCCACGCGTCGGCGCTCAGCGGCCAGCCGTGGCTGAAGCTGACCACCGGCCCGCTGCCCCAGTCCTTGTAGTACAGCTGCGTGCCGTCACGGGTGGTGAAGGTGCTCATCGTGTGCCTTTCGCGGAAGTCGATGCGTGGGGTCCGGCAAGCGCCGGGCGTGTCGAACAGGGGTCAGCATGCGGGCCCGTCACCACGGTCGACATCACCCGGTCGGATGCGATCGACTCGCCCTTTCGACCGACCGGCGCAGCCGACTTCGCGACGAACCGCCCCCCGGCTCCTGCGGTCGATGCCCTGCTCGCCCCCCGGTGTCATGTCCGGCGCAGGCGTCGGCGCGACGCTCGGCACGGGCCACCGACGGCCCGCCTGCCTGCAAGGAGACCCCATGACCCGAAACCGCCTCTTCCGCACCCTCTTCGCCTGCGCGCTGGCCGCGCCCATGGTCGTGCCGCTGGCCGCTCACGCCGGCGCCAGTGCCACCACGTCGATCGCCACCCAGTCGGTGATGGTCGACGGCACGCGCCTGGCCTACCGCGCCATCGGCACGCGCGGCACCGCCGTGCCGCTGCTGCTGCTCAACCGCTTCCGCGGCACGATGGACGACTGGGACCCGCTGCTGATCGACCGCATCGCCGGCGAGCGCCTGGTGCTGATGTTCGACCAGCCCGGCTTCGCCCGTTCCGACGGCACACCGCAGGCCTCGCTGAGCGGGTTCGCGGCCACCGCGGCGCAGTTCGTGCGCGCACTGGGATACGAGCGCGTCGACGTGCTGGGCTTCTCGATGGGCGGGACGGTGGCGCTGCAGTTCGCGCTGGACCACCCGCAGATGCTGCGGCGGCTCGTGGTTGCCGGCTCGGGCCCGGGCCATGTGCCGGACCAGCCTCCCGGACCCCCGGCCTCCGACCGCGTGTGGCCCATCGCCACCAAGCCGGTCAACGACGACGAGGACTTCCTGTTCCTCTTCTTCGAGGACTCGCCGACCAGCCAGGCCGCCGGGCGCGCCTACCGCCAGCGCCTGCGGGCACGAGCGGACGCCTTCAGCCGCATGGTGGAGCCCGCCGCGTGGCAGTCGCAGCTGAAGGCGGCCCAGTCCGTGGGCAGCGCCGCCACCTCGCTGCTGCCGCGGCTGTCCTCCATCCACCAGCCCACGCTGGTGGCCAACGGGCGCCACGACATCATGGTGCCCACCTACAACTCCTACGCGATGGCGCAGGCCCTGCCGCAGGGGCGCCTGCTGATCTACCCGGACTCCGGGCACGGCTTCCTGTTCCAGTACCCCGTCGACTTCGCCGACGAGGTGCTGCGCTTCCTGCGCTAGGAGTCGGCTCAGGCCGGCCAGGCGCGCCGGCCGGCCGCCACCGCAGCGCGCAGGCGCCAGGCCTGCCAGGCCGCACCGGCGACGAACACGAGGAACAGCAGGCCGATCACCGGCTTCAGCGCCGGGTCCTCGGGCCCGCTGAACAGCGGGGCGCCGCTCGGCAGGCGCGTGAAGGTCTCGGTGACGCCGGGGATGAAGTGCAGGAAGAAGGCGAAGGTGAAGCCGAGGGTGCCGACATAGGACACGCCGCCACCCGCCTGCGCGCGCCGCTGCGCCCACACCGCCAGGGCCAGCACGGCCAGCGTGAGCACGCCCAGCGCATGGGGCGGCCCGAAGCCGCCGTGCCGGAAGATGAAGAAGCCGCTCAGGCAGGTGAGCACCGTGGCCCACAGGAACACGCGGCCGGCGCGGCCCCCGGCGTCGATGCGCCCGGTGCGCAAGAGGGCCAGCGCGCCCGCCGCCAGCGCGACCAGGCTGATGAGCGTGTGCAGAAGGCCGAGGCTGGACAGTCCGAACATGTGCGTCTCCTTCAGGCCCGCGCGAACGCGAGCAGGTCGGCGTTGAGCTGTTCCCTGGCGGTATCGCCCAGGCTGTGCGAGCCGCCCTTGTAGACCTTCAGCACCGCGCCCTTGACGAGCCGGGCCGACAGCAGCGCCGAACCCTGGATCGGCACGATCTGGTCGTCGTCGCCGTGGATGATCAGCGTGGGCACGTCGATCCTCCGGAGGTCCTCGGTGAAGTCGGTCTCCGAGAACGCCTTGATGCAGTCGTAGGCGTTCTTGTGCCCGCTCATCATCCCTTGTGCCCACCACGAGCGGACGAGCCCTTCGCTGACCTTCGCACCCGGCCGGTTGAAGTTGAAGAAGGGTCCGCTGGCCACGTCCAGGAAGAACTGCGAGCGGTCGGCCAGGTAGGCCTTGCGGAAGCCGTCGAACACCTCCATCGGCAGGCCCACGGGGTTGTTGGCCGACTTCACCATGATCGGCGGCACCGCCCCCATCAGCACCGCGCGCGCCACGCGCTTGGTGCCGTGGCGCCCGATGTAGCGCGCCACTTCGCCGCCGCCGGTGGAGTGGCCCACCATCGTCACGCCCTTCACGTCCAGCGCCGTGAACAGCTCGTGCAGGTCGTCGGCGTAGGTGTCCATGTCGTTGCCCTGCCAGGGCTGGCTGGAGCGGCCGTGGCCGCGCCGGTCGTGCGCGATCACGCGGAAGCCGTTGGAGGCCAGGTGGAACATCTGCGCGTCCCACGCGTCGGCGCTCAGCGGCCAGCCGTGGCTGAAGCTGACCACCGGCCCGCTGCCCCAGTCCTTGTAGTACAGCTGCGTGCCGTCACGGGTGGTGAAGAGGCCGGTGCGGCGCGCGGCGCTGCGCACCGCGCCCTGGGCCCGCGCGGGCAACGGCACGCCGGCGGCCAGGGCCGAGGCAGCCATGCCGGCCAGCAGCCTGCGACGGCCGCCATCGATGGAAGGCTGGTGGAACGGGGAGGTGTTCATCGGGATCTCCGGTTGGACGGCCCACTCGAGCCGCAGGCTCCAAGCGTGTGCAGTCGCCTGCGTCGCGCCATCGCCCCCCGGGGCGGACGTCGGCCCGTCCGCCGGGTCACCGACGCCCTCATCCTTCCGGCCGAGTGGCGCGGTGCCGACGCCGCGGGCGGGCCTTCACGGCGGCTCAACCCGCGTGGCCTTCCTGGGCCCCGAACATCGTGCCGGCGTAGATGATCCCGAGGCCGTAGGCGCCGCCGAAGCGCCTGGCGATGCCGGTGGTCAGGCCGTAGGTCTCGCCGCGGCCCCAGTCGCGCTGCAGTTCCAGCAGGTACTGCAGCGCCGTGAGCGGGCGCACGCCGGCCTGCACCATGCGGTCCATCGCGCGCTGGTGGGCCTCGTCGGAGACGTCGCCGCAGGCATCGGCGATCACGAAGACCTCGAAGCCCTGCTCCAGCGCCGACAGCGCCGGGCCGACGATGCACACCGAGGTCCACAGGCCCGCGAGCACGACCCGGTTCTTGCCGATGGCGGTCACGACGTCGGTGACGGCACGATCCTCCCAGGCGTTCATCGTCGTGCGGTCGATCAGCTCCTGGTCGGCGAAGGCTTCCGTCACCTCGTCGAACATCGGACCCGAGAAGCTCTTCTCGGCCACGGTGGTCAGCACGGTGGGCACGCCGAAGCCGGCCGCCGCGTGCGCCACGAGGCCGGCGTTGTTGCGCAGCGCGACCCCGTCGATGGAGCGCGTGGCGAAGGCCATCTGCGACTGGAAGTCGATCATCAGCAGTGCGTGGTCGCCGGGCTGCAGCAGGCGGGCGGCGGCGTGGGGTCTTGCGGTGATGGGCATGGGAACTCCTGGTGGTGGGTGGTGGGTGGTGGGTGGAGAAGCGGCGCGGTCAGCCGGGCTCGCTCGCGCCCGCGAAAGCGGCCACCACCTCGGCGCAGCTGGCGATCTCGTGCGCGAAGGTGGGGCCGTTGATGGCATGGGCCGCATGCATGCCTTCGGGCTTGAAGGCGGCCGTGGCGTCGTGCACCAGCGTCACGTGGTATCCGAGTTCGGCGGCCGCACGCGCGGTGCATTCGATGCAGGTGTTGGCCAGCAGGCCGATCACCACCACGCGCTCCACGCCGCGGCGGCGCAGCTGCAGGTCGAGATCGGTGTTGGCGAAACCGTTGCTGTGCCAGTGCTCGCGCACGATCACGTCGCCCGGCTCGGGCGCGAAGTCGGGGTGCCACTGGCCGCCCCAGGTGCCTTCGCCGAAGGCCTGCGCCTGGTGCCCGGCCAGCAGGTAGGGCGAGACGTGCCGCCATCCGGCGAAGTCGTCGGCCCTGGCGCGGTGGTGCGGCACGTAGAACACCGGCGCGCCGGCACTCCGCGCGGCGGCGAGCACGCGGGCCATGCGCGGCACGGTGCCCGTGGCCTCGATCACGGCGCGCGCGAACTCGTAGAGCTTGCCCCCGGGGCTGAGGAAATCGTTGTAGGGGTCGACGAGCAGCAGGCCCGTCTCCTTCGTCGGCAGCGACAGCGCCCTCATCGCCGCTGCCCCGTGCGGACGGTGGGGGCCGGGATCCGGGCCCGGTGGAACAGGATTGCTTGCAGCGCCATGACGACTCCGGCGGGGGTTGGACAAGCGCACAGCGTGCGGCGCCCGGGGCGCCGGCGCCTGTCACCGGTGACGCATGCACGGTCGGCCGGAAGAGCGAGGGCACGCGCCCGATTCGGATCGATGCCGCGTGGCCGGCCGCGCCGCAGAGTGCACGGGTCCGACGAACCCGAACCCTCACGGAAAGGAACCGCCATGCGCCCGTCCCGCCTGCTTCACCTGCTGCGCCTGTGCGTGCTGATACCGGCCGCGCTGTGGGCGCTGGCCGCGGCCGCCCATCCCGACGGCCCGCACGGCCCCGCGCACGGGCAGCGCAAGTCCGTGGTGCTGGTGCATGGGGCCTTCGCCGACGGCTCGTGCTGGTCGGAGGTGATCCGGCTGCTGCAGGCGCAGGGCGTGAGCGTCGTCTCGGTGCAGAACCCGCTGGCCTCGCTGGCGGGCGACGTCGCCGCGACGCAGCGCGTGATCGAGCAACAGACGGCACCGGTGGTGCTCGTGGCGCATTCCTGGGGCGGCATGGTCATCACCGAGGCCGGCGTGCACCCCAAGGTGGCCGCGCTGGTGTACGTGGCGGCCTTCGCACCGGACGTGGGCGAGTCGGTGGCCCAGCTGCTGCAGCCCTACCCGGCACCCGAGTGGCTGGGCGGGATCGTGCAGGACAGCGCCGGCTACCAGACGCTGGACGAGCCGACCTTCCTGCGCCACTTCGCGCCGGATCTGCCGAACCGCCAGGCGCGCGCGCTGTCCGCCGCGCAGGGGCCGACCTTCGGCGGCACGCTGGTCGAGCGCACGAACTTCGCGGCCTGGCGCACGAAACCCACCACCTACCTGCTGGCCGAGGACGACCGCATCATCCCGCCGCTCCTGCAGCAGGCGATGGCGGCGCGCGCGAGCGGCACCACCACGCGCCTCGACGCGGGCCATCTGCTGATGCTGAACCGGCCGGCGCGCGTCGCGCAGGCCATCCTGGCCGCCGTGCACGCCCGCTGACCGGCGGCCGCCAGCGGGCGGGCCGGATCCTTGACCCGGCCTGGGGCCAATGCGGCAACCGCGGCGGTCGCTGTGCCAGACTCCGTGCGCGCCAGGGCCGGGTGGCGCCGCCCCCGTGTCGGGTGGTGGCGCGTGGCCCCGCAAGCCGCCCATGGAACCGGAACTGCAGTTCTGCTTCGGACCCTTCCGCCTTGCCCGCAGCCGCCGGCTGCTGCTGGAGCACGACCGGCCGGTGCGCATCGGCGGCCGCGCCCTGGATCTGCTCGGCCTGCTGCTCGAGCGGGCCGGGCGCGTGGTCACCAAGGACGAGCTGATCCGCCACGCCTGGCCGACCACGGTGGTCGAAGAGACCAGCCTGCGCTTCCACATCGCGTCGCTGCGCAAGCTGCTCGGCGAGGGCCCCTCGGGCGGACGCTACATCGCCAACATCACGGGGCGCGGCTACTGCTTCGTGGCCGAGGTGCGGCGCGAACCGCTGCAGGAGACCCCGCCGCTGCCGGCCGACGAAGGGCGGCCCGCCGCCGACGGGCCGCCGAACAACCTGCCCGCGCGCCTGACCCGCATGGTGGGTCGCGCCGAGCTGCTGGCCGAACTGGCCACGCGCCTGGCCGGCGGGCGCCTGGTCAGCGTGGTGGGGCCCGGCGGCATGGGCAAGAGCACGCTGGCCCTGGAGCTGGCCGAGAAGCTGCTGCCGAGCTACCGCGACGGCGCCTGGTTCGTCGACCTCTCGGTCCTGAGCGACCCCGCGCTGGTGGCCAGCGCCGTGGCCACGGCGCTCGGTCTCGGCGCCGATCCGCAGGACGCGCAGGCCCACCTGCAGGCCTTCCTCGCCGGGCGCCAGATGCTGGTGCTTCTCGACAACTGCGAGCACCTGCTGGAGGCCAGCGCGCGCGTCGCGCTGGCGCTGCTGTCGGCCTCGGACGGCGTGCACGTCATCGCCACCAGCCGCGAGGCCCTGGGCTGCGAGTCCGAATCGGTGCTGCGCCTGCCCGCGCTGGCCGTGCCCGCCGAGGGCACGCGCCTGGACGCGACTCAGGCCCTGACCTACGCGGCCGTTCAGCTGTTCGTCGAGCGCGCCATCGCCAGCGTCGACAGCTTCGAGCTCCAGGACACCGACGCCGAGGCGGCGGCCGAGATCTGCCGCCGCCTGGAAGGCATGCCGCTGGCCATCGAGCTCGTCGCGGCCCGCGTCGACTCCTTCGGCGTGCGCGGCCTGGTGGCGCAGCTGGACGACCGCTCGCCGTGGATGTCGAGCGAACGCCGCGGCGTGCCCCACCGTCACCGCACGCTGCGCGCGCTGCTGGACTGGAGCTACCGGATCCTCGGCGACGCCGAGCAGCGCGTGCTGCGCCAGCTGGCCATCTTCAGCGGCCCGTTCGACCAGCGTGCGCTCGTGAGCGTGCTGGGTTCGCCGTCGCCGGATGCATCCTCGCTGCTCGAGCACGTGGCCGCGCTGGCCGCACGTTCGCTGGTGGTGGTCGATTCCGGTCGCCCGGAGATCGCGTACCGGCTGCTCGACACCACGCGCCTGTACGCGCTGGAGGCCTTGCGCGCCAGCGGCGAGCACGACCTGATGCGCCGCCGCCATGCCGCCTACCTGTGCGACGTGCTGGCCCAGTCGACGGCCGACTGGATCTGCCTGTCCCGGCAGGCGCTGATGCAGCGCTACGCCCACTACGTGGACGAGGTGCGCGCCGCGCTGGACTGGGCCTTCGGCCCGACGGGCGACCTGGCGGCGGGGCTGCGGCTGACGATCGTCGCCGCAGGGCCGCTCGGCCACCTGGTGGCGCATCCGGAGGAGATGCTGCACCGCGTGCGCGACGCGCTCGCCCGGGTGCATCGGCTCGCGCCGCCCGATCCGTTGGTGGAGTACCGGCTGTGCGCCGCCGCGGTGACGCTGACGGTGCTGACGCACGGCACGGTCGGTCCGGCGCGCGAGGTCTACGCCCGTGCAGCGCAACTGGCCGACGCGCTCAAGCGCGACGAGTTCCGTGCCGGCATGCTGGATGCCGCCTTCATCGCCGCCTACGCCAGCGGCGACTACGCCGAGGCCCTGCGCCAGGTGGACGCGGTGGCGGCCGACCTGGCGCCCGGCGACGAGATCGCGCAGCTCGGCGTCGAGCGCATCCGCGCCCTGTGCCTGCACGGGCTGGGCCAGCACGAGCGCGCCGGTGCGCTGGCGCGGCGCGTGCTGCTGCATCCTTCACCGGTGATCCGCGTCGGCGGCATCTATCCCTACGACCGCCGCGTCTCGATGCGCATCGTGGTGGCGCGCACGCTGTGGATCCAGGGCCGGCCGAGGTCCGCGCTGGCCGTCGCGCAGGAAGCGGTGGAGTTCTCGCTGCCCGAGGTCGTGCATGCGATGTCGCATGCGCTGGCCTGGGCCCTGTGCCCGATCGCGCTGTGGTGCGGGCTGCACGGCGTCGCCGCAGCGGCGGTCGCCCGGCTGCACGAACATTCGACGCAGCACCGGCGCGACAACTGGCGGACCTGGGCCCACTGCTACCGGCAGGTGCTGGCGCTGCGCCGCGCATCGCCCGCGGCCGACGAACCCGGCGCCGGGGACGAGGCGGGGGTGGCCAGCGCCCCGCTGTGGGACATGATGGCCACGCACGGGCCGGAGTTCCTGTCGGACCAGGCGCTGGCACGCGCGGAGAGCGGCGCCGCCGGCTGGTCTGCACCGGAGGTGCTGCGCGCCGCCGGCGAGAGGGTGCGACTGCAGGGCCGCCCGGCGGCCGAAGCGGAACGCTGGTTCCGCCGCGCGATCGACCTGGCCGCGGCCCAGCAGGCGCCGGCCTGGGAGCTGCGCGCCGCCATCAGCCTGGCCCGCCTGCCCGAACGCGCGCGGGACGACGGGGTCTTGAGCCGGCTCGAGCGCTGCCTGGCCGCCATTCCCGAGCGCCTGGAGACGGCCGACCTGCTGGCCGCCACGCGGCTGCTGGAGACCGCCGGGGTCAGGGACCGCTCAGCCTGACGACGCGTCGGCCCACAGCCGGTGCAGCTGGTCCAGGTCGGTGTGTCCGCCGGGCGCCGCGAAGCGGTCGACCAAGGGTCCGAGCAACGTGCGCGCCTCGGCCCGGCGGCCGGCGGCCAGGCGGCCCTGCGCGAGCGAGTTGGCCGCTCGCACCTCCCAGGCCGGCAACTGCAGGCGCGCCGCCTCGGCGCACGCACGCTGCAGCAGGGCCTCGGCCGCAGGGTCGTGCCTTCGCGCGGCAATCACGCCTTCGACGCGCAGCGCCTCGGGCGCGCACCACACCACCGAGCCGGCCGCCGCGCGCCGGCGCGTGGCTTCGGGAACGAAGGCCTCCTGGATCGTGCACAGCGCATCGGCCAGCTTGCCGTCCTGCGGCGCGACCATCACGCGCGAGGTCCAGGCGGTGCTGGCGGCGTCGCGCTCGCGAGCGTCCAGCACCAGGTCGAAGGCACGCGCCCAGCCGGCCCAGTAGCCGAGCTCATGGCGCAGCGCATGGCGCTCCAGCCGCCCGATCCAGTCGCGCGCCGCCTCGCGCCGATCGGCCCACAGCGCCACCGGGCATGCCGCCAGCGCCAGTGCCTGGCAGCTGCCGTAGGCCACCTCGTCGCCGATCAGCGCCACCAGCGCCTCGACCACCTCGAAGGCCTCGGCGACGCGCAGCTGCAGCGCCAGCTGGCGCGCGAGCAGCAGCCGCATCGAGATGCGGCGATCGACCGGCACCACGCTCTCCAGGCCCAGCCGCACCATCGGCGCGGGGTGGTTCAGCACCTGCTCGGCCAGCTGCGCCCCGGCCTGCCCATCGCCGCCGAAGTGCAGGCTCTGCGCCATCACGCGGTCGGCCGTCAGCCGCATCACCGGGTCGTCACCCTGAGCGACCAGCGCGCCGATCTGCCGCGCGACCTCGGCCGCGCGGTCGTAGCGCCCGCTGCCGAACGCGGCGATCCACAGCACGTACAGCACGTCCAGCCGCCGCCCCACGCGATCGGCCAGGGCCAGGATCTGGCGCTCGGCCTCGTCGGCCGCCGCGCAGGGCCCGCGCACCTGCAGGGTCAGCATCAGGTACTGCTTGCGCATGCGGAACTCGAGTTCCGGCTGCGGCGGATCCAGCCCTTCGAGAGAACGCAGGCCGCGTTCCAGCCGGTCGGCGAATTCGCCCAGCAGCGAGACGAAGTGCGCCACCGCGGTGGCCGACAGCGTGAGCCGCACGGCCAGCAGCGTGTCGCCGCCCGGTGCGAAGGCCCAGTCCATCGCAGCGCGCACGTCGTCGATGTCGCCGCCGTGGCGCGACATCCATTCGGTGCGCGTCAGGTAGTGCCCGCCGCGGTTCATGGCCTCGAGCTCGTCGCACAGCAGCAGCGCGTGGGCCCGCAGCGCATCGGGCGCGTCGCCGCTGTCGACCAGCTTCTCGAAGGCGTAGTCGCGCGTGCTGTCCAGCAGCCGGTAGCGCACCCGGGCCTCGCCCACCTGCACGCTCAGCAGCGAACGGCGCACCAGCGAAGCCACCCGCTCGTCGGCACCGCCCAGTGCGGCCAGCAGTGCGCGCGCCGACTCGAGCGTGAACACGCCGCGGAACACCGACAGGCGCCGCAGCGCGCGGCGCTCGTCCTCGCCGAGGATGTCGTAGCTCCAGTCGAGCAGGGCACGCAGCGTGCGGTGGCGCGGCATGCCGTCGCGGTAGCCGTAGGCCAGCAGGCGCAGGCGGTCGTCCAGGGCCTGCCGCAGGCCGAGCATGCCGAAGGCCTGCACCTGCGCCGCCGCCAGCTCGATGGCCAGCGGCATGCCGTCGAGGCGGCGGCAGATCTCGCCCGCCGTCTCGGCGTCGCCGTCGCGCAGCGAAAAGCTGTCCACGCTCGCGATCGCCCGCTCGACGAACAGCTGCACCGAGCCGTGCTGCAGCGCCGCTGCCGCGGTGGGCGCGGCGCCGGCGGCCGGCAGCGACAGCGGCCCGAGCCGGATCACCGTCTCGCCGGCGGCCTGCAGCGGCTCGCGGCTGGTGGCGAGCACGTGCACGCCCGGTGCGCCGCGCAGCACGGCCGCGGCCACCTCGGCGGCGGCCTCCAGGGCGTGGTCGCAGTTGTCCAGCACGATCAGCATGCGGCGCCGCGCCAGCATCTGCAGCAGCCGCGGCAGCGCCCCGGGCGTGTTGCCCGCCGAGTCCAGCGTGCCGGCCAGCGCGGCGACCAGGCCTGCCGTGTCGCTCTGCGATGACAGGTCGACGAAGCGCACGCCGTCCGCGTGCCGCGCCAGCTGCCGCTCCGCGGCCGCGAGTGCCACGGTGGTCTTGCCCATGCCGGCCGCGCCCACCACGCTGACGAAGCGGCGCCGCGACAGCTGGGCACCGATGGCCGCGATGACATCGTCGCGCCCGATCACGTGCGACAGCTGCGCCGGCAGGTTGTGCAAGGGCGGCGGCGGCGCCGGTGCCACCGCCGCCGTCGGCGCGACGGTCTCCACCGGCGCCACGAAGCAGTAGCCGCGGCCGGAGGCGTTGACGATGTAGCGCAGGCCCGACTCGCCCTCGCCCAGCAGGGCGCGCAGGGCGGCCACGTGCACGCGCAGGTTGTTGTCCTCCACCGCGGCCGGGTCGGGCCAGGCCAGCGCGGCCAGCTCGCGCTTGCTCACCACCTCGCCGGCCCGCTCGACCAGGGCCAGCAGAAGGTCGAACACGCGCGAGCCGACGCGCACCGGCGTACCGCCGTCGAGCAGTTGCCGCTCGGCGCGCAGCAGCGTGAAGCGGCCGAAGCGCAGCGGCGGTGCCCGCGTCGCGGCAGGCGCCGCACCGGGCGCACGCGGCTCGGGTCTGGAAGGAAGGGGCGCCATCGCGGGGCCATTCTGGGCCCGGAGCCGGGCCGCCGCGAGCCGCTCGCAGCGCGTTAAGCGATCGCTCACAGGACTTAACGTGCGGCGACGGCCGGGCGCGTGGATGATCCCGGCCGATGATGTGCAAGTGCCGCGCGATCGGACAACTCCTGGGCCTCGGCCTCGGCCTGCTGGCGGGGCTGCCGGCGCACGCGCAGGAAGCGCGCCCGGTGCCGCTGACCGAGGTGGTCGTGTCCGCCGAGCGCGTGGAGGCTCCGCTGCGCAAGACCGCGGTGTCGGCAGTGGCATTGGGGCTCGACGAGATCGAGCGCAAGGGTCTCGCACAGCTGAGCGACCTCGTCGGCAACGTCGCCGGCGTGAGCGTGCCCAACGGCTTCGGCAACATGCCGCAGGCGGTGGGCATCCGGGGCGTCGGCGTGTCGAACCCGGCGATGAGCCAGGCCGTGGGCGTCTACGTGGACGACGTGCCCCTGGTGCGCGGCTACGCCACCGCCTGGTGGGACCTGCCCGACATCGTGCGCATCGAGGTGCTGCGCGGCCCGCAGGGCACGCTGTACGGCCAGAACGCCAGCGCCGGGGCGGTGAAGATCCTCTCACGCGCACCCGACGGCGACCGCCAGCGCTGGCTGTCGCTGTCGGTGGGCAACCGCGGGGCGCGCGAGCTGCACGGCTACGGCAACGTCCGCTTCGGCGACGACGCGCGCAGCGCGGCCAGCCTGGCCCTGTCGCGCCGGGTGAACGACGGCTTCGGCCGCAACGCCACCCTGTCCACCGACGTCAACCGGCTCGACACCACCCAGTTCCGCGCCAAGCTGAAGACCGCGCTGCCCGCCGGCTTCCAGGCCACGGTGGCGCTGGACGGCCTGCTCGACAAGTCCGACGCCAACACCACCAACTTCCCGCTCAACCACCCCGACTCGCGCCCGCGTGTCACCTACACCAGCGATCCGGCGGCCGGTGCCTTCGAGCGCACCTCGGGCGGGCTGCAGCTGGCGGTCGAGCGGCTGCAGGCCGACGGCACCGGGTTCCGGGCCATCACCGGGTACCGCGCCTACACCGACGACCCGACACGCCCGGACTGGGGCGGCCTGGAGGTGCAGCGCTACAGCATCGACCAGGTGGTGCGGCAGAAGGCGCTGTCGCAGGAATTCCAGTGGCGCGGCCGCGGGCAGCTGGCGCAGCGCGCGCTGTCCTGGACGGCCGGGCTGATGGCCGTGCAGGACCGCTTCGACTTCGGTCGCTACACGCGGGCGACGCCGCCGGCGACGAACGTGTCGCAGTACACCGAGGCGCGCACCCACCTGGAGACCACCGACGTCGGCGCCTACGCCCAGGGGCGCCTGTCGCTCGGCGAGGACAGCGGGCTCACGCTGGGCCTGCGCGCCTACCGCACGCGCCAGACGGGGGCCAACGCGTACTGGCGCACCGACGCGGCCCGCCAGCGCACGACCACGGTCTACGACGCGCCCGACCTCGCCTTCTCCAAGAGCGGGCTGCTGCCGCGCGTGGTGGTCGACCACCAGGCCAGCGAGGCGCACTACCTCTACGCGAGCGTCGCCGAAGGGGCCAAGTTCGGCGGCTTCAACCGCGCCGCCGAATCGCTGCTGTCGGCGCAGGCGGCCACCCAGCCCGAACGGGTGCGCACCTACGAGCTCGGCGCCAAGAGCCGCTGGGCCGACGGGCGCTTCACGAGCCACCTGGCGGCCTTCTACAACGACTACCGCGACTACCTGGCGGCGCTGTCCAACACCGTGATCAACGGCGTGCTCGTCACCGATGCGGTGCTCACCAATGCCGGCCGGGCCCGCACCTACGGCATCGATGCCGAGCTGGCGGCACGGCTGACACAGCAGCTCGAGTGGACGCTGACCGCCGAGTGGCTGCGGTCCCGCTTCGTGAACTTCGCCAACCCCACGGGCACCGCGGCCACCGACTACACCGGCAAGGAGCTGCCCTACGCGCCCCGGCTGAGCCTGGGTTCCACGCTGACCTGGCGCGTGGCGCTGGCCGGCGGCGGCACGCTGACGGCCGACCTGAGCGCGCAGTACATCCGCCACCACTTCGCCGACGTGCCCAACACGCCGCTGCTGGCGGTGCCCTCGCAGGAGTACCTGCACCTGGGGCTGTCCTACGCCACCGCCGACGGCCGCTGGACCTTCTCGGCGCGCGTGCGCAACCTGCAGGACCGCACCTACGTGCTGCTGCGCACGCGCATCCCGCCGCTGGGCGTGGACGCCGCCTACTACGACGCGCCGCGCACCGCGCTGCTGAGCGCACGCCGCGACTTCTGAGCACCGGCGCGGCATGTCGGAGACCGTCCATGCCTTCGGCCCCTTCACGCTGACGCGCGGCCCGTCGGGCCTGCGCCGGCAAGGGCAGCCGGTGCCGCTCGGTCCGCGCACGCTCGAACTGCTGCTGCTGCTGGTGGAGCGGGCCTCGCAGGTGGTCTCCAAGCAGGAGCTGATGCAGCGGCTGTGGCCCGACACCGTCGTCGACGACAGCACGCTGCGCTTCCACGTCGCCCTCCTGCGCCGGACGCTGGGCGAAGGCAGCCGCGACCCGCACCACATCGCCACCATCAGCGGTCGCGGCTACTGTTTCGCGGCCACCGTGCAGCAGCGCGGCGGCGACGCGCGTGCGCTGCCCGAAGCGGCGGCGCCACGCGCGGCCCGCCTGCTCGGGCGCGAGTCCCTGCTGGCCGAGCTGGCGGCCCGGCTGCCGGAACGTCGCTTCGTCAACATCGTGGGGCCGGGCGGCATGGGCAAGTCCAGCGTGGCGCAGGCGCTGGCCGAGCAGCTGGCGCCCGGCTACGCCGGCGGCGCACAGGCGCTGGACGCCTCGCTGGTGGCCAGCGCCCCGCAGCTGGCCACGACGCTGGCGCACCAGCTCGGCATCGCCTGTTCGCCCGACGGCGTGCTCGACGCCCTGTGCCGCTGGCTGCGCCAGCAACGCACCCTGATCCTGCTCGACGGCTGCGAGGCCCAGCCGGAGGCCTGCGCCGCGCTCGCCAGCCGCCTGATCGCCGACGTTCCGGGCCTGCATGTGCTGGCCACCAGCCGCGAGGCCCTGCGCGTGGCCGGCGAGTGGGTGGTGCGCCTGCCGGCCCTCGGCCTGCCGGCACCGCCGTGGAGCGGGCTGAGCGCCGAGGACGCCCTTGCCCACCCGGCGCTGCGACTGCTGGTGGAGCGCGGCCGCGCGGTGCGGCCGGACTTCGCGATCGGCGCGGCCGACGTGCCGGCCCTGTGCGAACTCGGCCAGCGCCTGGACGGCATGCCGCTGGCCATCGAACTGGCCGCGGTGCGGCTGGGCGCGCTGTCGATCACCGACCTGCTGGCGCAGCTGCAGACGCGCTTCCTGCTCAAGAGCCCGGGGCGACGGGCCGGCGTGGACCGGCACCGCACGCTGGGCGCCCTGCTGGACTGGAGCCACGAGCGGCTCGGCCGCACCGAGCAGCTCGTGCTGCGGCGGCTGGCGGTGTGCAACGGCCCGTTCTCGCTGGAAGCGGCCCGGGCCGTGGCTGCCGACGACGACGTCGGCGAAGCCGCCGTGATCGAGGCGGTGATGGGGCTGGCCGCGAAGTCGCTGCTGGCGGTGGACGGCGACGCGCACACGACCCGCTACCGCCTGCTCGCCAGCACGCGCGACTATGCGCTCGACAAGCTGGGCGACGGCGCCGAGCAGCAGGCGGCCCGGCTGCGCCAGTGCGCCTACCTGCGCGAGATGATGCTGCGCGCCGAGACCGACTGGTCGCGTCTGTCCGCGACCGAGTGGCTGGACGCCTACGCGCCGTTCAACAACGACGTGCGCGGCGTGCTGGCCTGGGCCTTCGGGCCGGCGGGCGACGCCGTGCAGGGGGTGCGGCTGGTCGGCTCGGCCGTGTCGTTCGGCTACCAGCTGGCGCTGGTCGACGAGTACCGCGGCCACGTGCAGCAGGCGCTGCAGCGCCTGCCCGAGCTGCATCCGCCCGACCCGCAGCTCGAACTGCGCCTGCGCGCCTCGCTGGCGATGATGCTGCTGCTCAGCGAAGGCCCGGGCCCGGGGATGTCGGATGCCTGCGCGCGCACGCTCGCACTGGCCGAGCGGCTGGACAGCAACCGCTACCGCGTCGAGGCCTTGAACGGCCTCTTCGTGCAGGCCTACTTCGGCGACGGCGACTATCCCGAGGCGGCGCGGCGGGCGCAGCAGGTCGCCGACATCGCCGCACGCTCGCCCGAGCTGGCGCTGGCACCGCTGGTGGAGCGGCTGCGCCTGCAAGCCCTGCACGGCCTCGGGATGCAGGACGAGGCCCGTGGCCTGGTCGAGTTCGTGCTGCGCCATCCGCCGCCCCGGCAGCGCCTGAAGCCGCCGTTCCCGATCGACGTGCCGGTGATGATGCGCATGATGCAGGTGCGCATCCTGTGGCTGCAGGGGCAGCCGGAGACGGCCTGGCAGGTGGCGGAGGAACTGCTGGAACTGGCCGCGCGGGACGTGCGCTATGCGCTGTCGAACGCGCTGGCCTGGTCGGTGTGCCCGCTGGCGCTGTGGCGGGGCGACGACCTGCGCGCGCGCAGCGCCATCGACCGCATGCACCGGCACGCCTGCGAGATCGACATGCCGTTCGCGCTCGCCTGGGCCTGTGCCTACGACCGGCTGCTGGCTGGGCGCACCGGCGGCCCGGCGCGCCTGGCGGGCGACCCCGCGCGCGTGACGCAGGCCTGCGCCACCGGCGTGGTGTCGGAGCTGCTCGGCACCATCGACGCCCAGGCCATCAGCGAGCGGCTGCTCGCCCGCAGCCGCGCCGGCACGCTGGGCTGGTGCGCACCCGAGATCCTGCGCGGCGAAGGCGAGCTGCTCATGGCGCGCCACGACGATCCGCGCCCGGCATGGGCGCTCTTCGAGCAGGCGCTCGCGCTGGCTCGATCGCAGGGCGCGCTGGCCTGGGAGCTGCGCGCCGCCACCAGCCTGGCCCAGCTGCCGCTGCCAGCGGCGCCGGCGCGCGACGCGCGCGCGCGCCTGGCCGCGGTGTACGAGCGCTTTCGCGAGGGCTTCCAGACGCGCGACCTGCGACTGGCCCGCGCCGTGCTGGACGAGGCCCCCGTCGCGCCGTGAGCGCGCCGGGGCTCAGGCCACCGCCCGCCGGGCGTGGCCGCGCGGCGCGAAGACCAGCAGCAACAGGCTCAGCGCCAGCGTCGTGGCGATCACGCCGTACATCGCCACCGGCCCTTCGCTGCGCAACAGCGGCAGCAGCACCAGGGGCGCCAGCGCCGCGCCCAGCCGGTTGAAGCCCCACGCGCCGCTGACGGCACCGCCGCGCTGCGGACCGACCGTGGACTCGGCGCCATAGACGTTGAGCATGGGCACGTAGATGGACGCCAGCAGCGACAGCGCGGTGCTGCTGAACAGCAGCACCGGCAAGGCCGTTCCCGCCACGAAGAGCCAGCCCAGCAGCAGCATCGCGACGGCGCACGCGGCCAGCGCGGTGCGGCGTTCCAGGCGGTCGACCAGGCCCGCGGCCAGCAGGTTGCCCACCACCGGGCCGAAGGTGGCCACCCCCACCAGCATCAGCGTGTCGGCGAGCGCGAAGCCCTTGGCGATGAAGACGGCGCCCCCGAGCAGCGGCAGGGCCACGGTCGACCATGCGGCCAGGAAGTAGAGCGCGGCCAGCAGCGCGAAGCCGCGCGCGCCGGCCAGGGCCGGTCGGAGGGACGGCGGCTGCGGCACCGGCCGAACCGGCACCGGTGCCGCCAGGGCCGCCAGCACCGGCCGCGAACGCTCGAGCATCTGCAGCACCTGGCGCGCCTGCGGGATGCGCCCTCGCGCCAGCAGCCAGCGCGGCGACTCGGGCACCCAGCGCATCAGCGCCAGGCCCAGCAGCGCCGCCCCCACCGCGCCGGACACGAACACCCAGCGCCAGGGCTCGATGCCCAGCGGTGGCGCCGGCGTGAGCTGGCGCAACAGGAACACGCCCGCCGGCCCGCCCAGGAAGCCGAGCGCGCACGCGCCGAAGATCAGCGCGCCACGCCGCGCCGCCGGCATCAGGTCGGTGAGGAACACCACCATCAGCGGCGGGAAGGCGCCCAGCGCCAGGCCCGACAGCGCACGCGCCGCCGTGAGCGAGCGAATGTCCGGACTCAGCGCGGCCATCACCGACGTGGCGGCCAGCACCGCCATCAGGCCCGACAGCAGCCGGCGCCGACCCCAGCGGTCGGCCAGCCAGCCCATCGTCGGCGCACCCACCATGGCACCGATGTAGACCGACGACAGCAGCCACGACAGCTCGCCGGGCGCGGCCGGCGCGGGCGGCGCCGAGAACACGGCGACGAGCGCGCTGCCGATCGCGATCTCCATCAGGTCGAAGGCCAGGGCCAGCGCACACAGGGCCGCCGCCAGCAGGTGCCGGCGCGTGACCGGCAGCGTGTCCAGCCGCTGCGCCAGTTCACCCGCCTCGGTCGACTCCTGGGGCGTCATCGACACCTGCATGCATGCACCTCGCTCATCAAGATGCGGCCATTGCATCACGCGTGTGGGGGCCCGGGCCGGGCGCCTAATGACTCCTAACAGCGGCTCCTTGATGCACCCCGGGGGGGCTGCCGATCATCGATGCCGATGCCGCCCTCCCCGTCCGCGCTGCGGGTCTACCGCTTCGGCCCCTTCGAGCTCCGGCCATCCAACCGGCTGCTGCTCGAACGGGGCAGCACCGTGCGCATCGGCGGGCGCGCGCTGGACCTGCTGATCGCGCTGGTCGAGCACGCCGGCCAGTTCGTCGGCAAGGAGCAGCTGCTGCGCACCGTGTGGCCCACCACCGTGGTGGAGGAGACCAGCCTGCGCGTGCACGTGGCCGCGCTGCGCCGGGCCCTGCGCGACGGCGAGGCGGATGCGCCGTACATCGTCAGCCAGCCCGGCCTGGGCTATGCCTTCGCCGCCCCACTGCTCTCCGCGCCGGCCCGGGGCGGCGCGCCGCCGGCCGGCCTGCGCCGCGCCGTGCTGGGCCGGGAGGCCGCCCTGCAGTCGATCGAGTCCCTGCTGGATCGCAACCGCCTGGTCACCATCACCGGCGAAGGCGGCATCGGCAAGACCACGGTGGCGGGCCTGCTGGCGGACCGGCTGGGCGCGAGCTTCGCCGACGGCGCGCGCCTGGTCGATCTGTCGGTCATCACCGAACCCCAGCCCCTGCTCGCCACGATGGGACGCGCACTGGGCGTGACGCTGCCGCCGGATGCGCCCGTCGGCGCGCTGGCCGAGGCGGTGTCGGGCTGGCAGATGCTGCTGGTGCTGGACAACTGCGAGCACCTGATCGAGCGCGTGGCCGAACTGGTCGTGCGGCTGCTGCGCGCGGCCTCCGGCCTGAAGGTGCTGGCGACCAGCCGCGAACCCCTGTTCGCCGAGGGCGAGCAGCTGTACCGGCTGGAAGCCCTGCCCGTGCCGCCTGCGGGTCTCGCGCACTCGGCCATGGAGGTGATGCGCTTCGAGTCCGTGCAGCTGCTGGTGGAACGCGCCCAGGACGCGGTGCCGGGGTTCGCGCTCGTGGACGCCGAAGCGGCCAGCGCCGCCGAACTGTGTCGGCGCCTCGACGGCATGCCCCTGGCCATCGAACTGGCCGCCGCCCGCGCCGGCCGCGAGGGCCTGGCGGCACTGCTGCAGCGGCTGCCCGAGCAGCTGATGGAGCTGTCCAGCGAAGCGGTGGGCTCGGGCCGTCGCCACCGCACCCTGGGCACGCTGTACGACTGGAGCTATCGCCTGCTCGGTCCGGCGGCCCAGCGCGCGTTCCAGTGCCTGTCGGTGTTCGCCGGCGCCTTCGACCTCGAGGCCGCGCAGGCCGTGATGCCGCCGGCCGCCGACGGCGACCGGATCTCCGCCTTTCTGGAACTGGTCGCCAAGTCGCTGGTGTCGGTGGAATCCCGCGAGGCCCCGCAGCGTTACCGCCTGCTGGAGACGGCGCGCGCCTATGCGGCGCGCAGCCTGCGCGGCTCCGACGATCCGAACGCGCCGCGCGAGGCCCATGCGCGGCACCTGCTGCGTGTGCTGGAAGCCGCCAACCCGAGCTGGGAGACCGGTTCGCGGCGCGCCTGGCTGGCGCGCCACGGGCCCCACATCGACGACATACAGCTCGCGCTCGACTGGGCCTCGTCGGTGGAGGGCGACGCGGTGCTGTTCGCGACGCTGGTCAGCACCTCGTTCCAGCTCGCGCAGCAGCTCTCGCAGCTCGAGCCGCATCGCCGCCGCGTCGAGCTGGCCCTGGACCTGCTGGCGCGCCGGCCCGAGCGGCACGTGGCGCTCGAGCGCAACCTCACGGCCGTGCTCGGCACGGTGATGGGGCATGCCAGCGCAGAGGGCGGCCTGCTGCGCGGCTGGCGGGCCCGCATGGCGGATCAGCCCGCAGACCTGCCGCCGTCGCCGGAGCTGCTGTACGGCCAGGTGGTCGTCGAGTTCGCGCATGGCCAGTACCGGCGCGCGCACGACCATGCCTGCGAGCTGGAGCAGGTCTGCACGGCCCGTGGCGACGACCAGGGCACCGTGATCGCCTGGCGCATGCAGGCGCAGCTGCTGCACTTCCTGGGGCAGCACGGCCGGGCGCGCGTGCTGGCGGAGGACGTGATGCGGCATCCCGCGCCGGCGCTGCGCCTGGCCGGCACCCGGCTGGATCCGGTCGACCGTCGCATCTCGATGCGCATCGTGCTGGCTCGCATCGCCTGGCTGGAAGGCGACGGCGACGCCGCCGAGGAGCGCGTGGCCGAGAGCCTGGCCCTGTCGGACCACGACCTGGACTACGCGCGCTGCCAGGTGCTCGCGCTGGCCGGCGTGCCGATCGCCATCGGCCTGGGCCAGCTCGACCGCGCCCGCGAGCGGCTGGCGCAGATGCGCCGCCTGGTGGAGCGGCACGCCATCGCCTACTGGCACGACTGGACGAAGGCCTACGAATGGCTGCTCGATGCCGGCCCGCCGCCGTCCGGCGCGGCCAGCGCCAAGCTCGCCGACCACCTGGCCACCTTCCGGCCACGGCTGGTCGACGAACACGCCTTGCGGCGCGCACGCTCCGGTGAGGCCGGCTGGTGCGCGGCGGAGATCCTGCGCGGCGGTGCCGCACGCCTGCAGGCGCCCGAAGCGGCCCGCGATCTGCTCGTGCAGGCGCGCGACCTGGCCCGCGGCCAGGGCGCCACGCGCTGGGAACTGCGCGCCAACCTGGACCTGGCCGAACTCGCGACCGACACGGACGAGCGGCGCGCCCACGCCGAGGCGGCCGCCGTATGCGCCGCGCGGTTCCGCGGCCCGGCCACCTGCCCTGACCTCGGCAGGGCGGCGACGCTGCTGCGAGACGCCGGGACCGCGGCACGCGCTCACAGACCCTAACGGTCGGCCGCCGCGCCGGCCGCGGCCCTCACGCCGCATGCGCGCGCGATCCACATCAATTTACGTGCAAGCACGCGTGAGCCCGCGGAACATGCATCGACCGTTCCGCAGCCGTCATCCAGGAGAGATCATGACGACGACCTGTACCCGCCGCATATCCATCGCCATCCGCTACCCGGTGCCGCTCGTGGCCGGCGGCGTGATCCACGCCTTATCGCGCGAAGCCGATGTCGACGTCGACCTGTGGGACACCCACGGGCCCTGCCGCGCCGACATCCTGGTCACGGACCCGGCCACCGCGCAGCGCATCACCGCCGACGGCGGCCCGGAGCGCGAGGCCGCCGGCGCCACCAGCATCCTGGTGCTGTCGGCCAGCGGGCGCGAGCACGAGGTGCGCTCCGCGATGCAGTCGGGCGTGCGCGGCTACCTGCTGGCGAACTGCCCCGTGGACGACCTCGTCAACTGCGTGCGCGTGCTGTCGGCCGGCGGGCGCTACCTCAGCCAGGAGGTCGTCGGACACTTCGCGGCCAGCCTGGCGCACGAGCACCTGACGCCGCGCGAGCTCGCCGTGCTCGACCTGGTGTGGCGGGGCTGCAGCAACAAGCTGATCGCCAAGCGCCTGTGCATCGCGCTGGGCACGGTCAAGTCCCACGTCAAGGCGATCCTCGACAAGCTCGGCGCCAGCAACCGCACGCAGGCCATCAACGTGGCACTGTCGCGCGGGCTGGTGGGGGCCGAAGCCGCGGCGTGACCGCCGCCGGCGGCGGCGGCGCACGCGTCGTCAGAACACGTGCCGCAGGCCCAGCAGCACTTCGGTGATGGCGTTGTCGCCCGCGCGCGTGAGACCGGCCGGCACGGGCGCGTTGAAGCGCCCCAGGCCACCGGGGCCGGCCGCGGCCTCGTTGTCGAAGCGGGTCACCGAGGCATACAGCGTGCTGCGCCGCGAGAGGTCGACGGCCCAGCCCAGGCCGTAGGCATCGGTGCGGTTGTCGGTGCCGGTCCTGGGCTCGTTGCGCACCCACTGCGCCTTCAGCAGGTGCGTGCCGATGCGGTAGTCGCCGCCGAACCACCAACCCTTGCCGTCCGCGCTGGCCGGACGACGGTCGTCGAAGTCCAGGTAGCCGGCGTACAGCCGCGCCGCGCCCAGGGCGTAGCTGGCGGCCACGCTGGTGGTGCGTGCGTTCACGGCGTCGCCCGCCAGCTTGTCCTCGATCACCGACACCATCGCCTCGAAGGGCCCGCCGCGGTACCGCAGGCCCACGTCGAGCAGGCGCGAGTCCTGCGTTGCCCCGGCCACCTCGCCGGCACCGTACAGCGCGCTGAAGCGCAGGCCCTGCAACTCGGGCGTCTCGTAGCGGATCGAGTTGTTCACGCGCACCGGCCCACCGTTGCCGGTGGCGCCGGCCGCCGGCGGCACGCCGGTGACCGCGGCACCACGCACCGGCTCGTAGCCGCCGCCGAAGCCGCCGATCACGGCGGTGCTGGCCCCGCCCACGCCGTTGCCGAAGGCGCTGAAGTCGCCGCTCAGTGCGAAGAGGCTCGCGTACTGCCGCCCCGCGCTGATGCTGCCCACCGGCGTGTGCAGCGCCACGAAGGCCTGGCGGCCGTAGAACGCGCCTCCCTGGCCGACGCTGCCGTCGTCGAGGTTGATGCCCGATTCGAGCGTGAAGGCGGCGCGCAGGCCGCCACCCAGGTCCTCGCTGCCGCGGAAGCCGAGGCGGCTGGCCGACAGCCCACCCGACAGCACGCTGCCGCTGACGCCGTCGAGCGCCTGGACCGCCGCGTCGGCGATGCCGTAGACGGTGATGCTGCCCTCGGCGGCGGCAAGCCCGGGCAGGCCGAGCACAGCCAGGCTCAGGGTGAGGGTGGAAAGTCTCATGGGTGTCCTCGAGGTTGTCCGTGGGTGGAGGTGCGGGCAGGCCGGCCCGGTGCGTTCAGCGCGACAGGCCGGCGACGTCGGCGACGCCGCCGGCGCGGCGCTGCTGCTGCTCGGCGTGGCGCGCGCGCTCGGCCGCATAGCGGGCCGGGAAGCGCTCGGCCAGCGTGCGGCTGTCCTCGCCGGTCTGCAGGTCGCCCAGACGCCGCGCCAGGGCCAGTTCCTCCAGCACGCGCTGGCGCGTCACGCCGGTGCCGCCCGCTGGCGCGGGATGGCGGCCCGGCAGGCGCTCGTTCTCGCGCAGCCCGCTCTCGCCGGTGACGAGCTCGCCGTTGCGACGGGCCTCGGCCAGTTCGGCCTTCACCTGCTCGCGCGTCTTGCCGGAGCCGGTCGTGCGCATCGGATAGAGGCCGGGGAACAGCTCGTTCATCCGCAGGCTGGACTCGCCACCCGACAGCAGCTCGCCGTTGCGGCGTGCCTCCTCGAGCGAGGCCTTCACGTCGGCGCGCGTCAGTCCCTGACCCGATGCGGGTGCCTGGACCGCAAGGCCGGACAACACGGCCGCGACGGCGGCGGCGACGAGAGTGGAACGTGCATGCATGGTCGATCCTTTCGCAACTGAGGGACGGGCCCGCCGTGCGTCGATGCAGCCGGGGCCTGTGCACTCACTATGGGCGCCACCCACCGGGCCGGCATCGGGTAGAGGGGCGAGCCCCGGCTGCGACGGGTGCAGGGGCCGGCGGCCCGACCTCCAGGTGAGCCGGCGCTGCCGAATCGGCCCGGGGCACGGCGGTCCCGCCGGAGGTGCGCCGGGGCCGGCCCTTCGAGGGATCCGCGGCACGTGGGCCGGCCCGACGCTCCCGGCGACACCGTCACCCGCGAGGTCCCGCCATGCGCCTGTCCGTCGCCCTCCTGATCGCCGGCCTGCTGCCGCCCGCGGCCCTGTCCGCACCCGCACCGACGGCCGCCGACGACGAACCGGCACGGTGGTTCGTGCAGCTGGGCGCGGCCGAGGGCGTCCGGACGATGACCTTCGGCGCCACCTGGGCCTGGCGCTGGCAGCAGCCGCTGTGGCGCGGCCGGGCCACGGGCTACTGGGAGGTCTCGGCCGGACGCTGGAGCAGCGAGGTGAGCGGCGCGCCGCCGGCCAGTGCGTGGATCACGCAGCTGGGGCTGACGCCGGTGCTGCGCTGGTACCTGCCGTCCGGCACGCCCGCGTGGTTCGTGGAAGCCGGCGTCGGCGCCAACGCGCTGCTGCCCGTCTACCGCAGCCGCGAGAAGCGCTTCAGCACGGCCTTCAACTTCGGCGACCACCTCGCGCTCGGCACGCGCTTCGGGCCCGCCGGCGCGCACGAGCTCGCGCTGCGCGTCCAGCACTACTCCAACGCGGGCATCAGGCACCCGAACCCCGGCGAGAACTTCGTGCAGCTGCGCGGCTCGTTCGCGTTCTGAGCGTCGCGGGCTACCACCGTTGGCCGAGACGGCGCCCCCCACTCGGCGGCAGGCGTCGCCCGACGCTGCGGGGGATCCGCCGGCGGCACGCGCGCGACAAGCTGCAGCGCACCCTCAACTCCGATGGAGCCGCTCATGAACCTGAGAAGCACCCGAGCCCTGGCGGCGGCCGCCGCGCTGCCGCCACGCACGCGACGGGCGCCGCATCGCCGCGAGGCGGGCGCCATGCCCAAGCCGTCCCTGATCCCCCTGCGCAGCAGCGCGCTCAGGCGACTGGCCTGGATCTTCGGCATCGACCTGTAGCCGCGCCATCCACCCTGAAAGGACTGCCATGACCCACGACCCCGATTCCGCACCCGCCCGCCTGGGCGCCCTGGCGCCGCTGGGGCGCGCGCTCATCGCCCTGCTGTTCATTCCGGCGGGCTACGGCAAGCTCACGGCCGCCGAGGCCACGGCGCAGTACATGGCCTCCGGCGGCCTGCCGGCCTGGCCCGCGCTCGCGGCGCTGGTCGGCCTGTTCGAACTGGTGGCCGGCGCCGCGCTGCTGGCCGGCTACAAGCAGCGCTGGGCAGCGCTGGCGCTGGCCGCCTTCACCGTGGTGGCCACCCTCCTCTTCCACAACTACTGGGCGGCACCGCCGGAGCAGCAGTTCGTGCAGCAGCTGCTGTTCTTCAAGAACCTCGCGGCGCTGGGCGGCATGCTGTTCATCGCGGCCACCGGGGCGAGCGCCTGGTCGGTGGACGCGCTCCTGGAGCGCGACGAGCGCATCGTCATCCCGGCGCGCTGACGCTGCGGCGGCGCGCGCGCCGCGCGCCCGCCGCTAGCAACCGGCGGCCACGTACCGGTCCGCGCATGCCGCGCGGTGCAGTGCGTCGCCGTCGCCTTCGACGCAGTCGATGGGCATCGCGCCGTCGAGCCATTCGTTGGGCTCGACGAACCACAGGGCCAGTTCCCGGTCGTCGAAGACATCGCGCAGTTCCGCCAGGGCGCACCGCACGGCCGGCTTGACGCGCGGCCGGGCCGATTCGAACTGGACCAGCGGCAGCATGTGTACGCCGTGCCAGTCGAGGCACAGCACCTGCCGGTCGACGATCCAGCGCGCCAGCTGCGACATCGGTTGCGCGCAGCCGCGGGCGCGCAGCAGCATCTCGACGCAGGCGTCGCCGGTGACCAGCCCGCCGTGGCGTTGGTAGGTGGCGGCGGCGCGGTCGACGGGACAGCCCCGCGGCGCGGGCGCGCCGAGCGGGCGACGTGCAGGGGCGAGCATGGGTGTCTCCCGAAGGCCAGGGCCGGTGCGGGGGCAGGCTGGCCAGGGGCAGCCCGGCCAGCGTCTCTCATCGGCGTTCATGCGCTGCCTCGCTGCGGCGTTCGTTGACGGCGTGCGTACGGGCACGGGCGGCGGCGGGAGGCGCATCCGGGTCCTGCCACGCGGGCTCTTCGGGCGGCACGAGCACATGCGACGCGGCCGCCAGTGCCGCGGCCGCCGAGGTGGCGAGCCACACCAGGTAGGGCCGCAGCGCGAGCCGGGCCGCCGGTCGGGCAATGTCCATCGCTTGCTCCTGCCCCGGCCGACACAGGCGGGGCCCTGGCAGGCACTGTGGGCCGCCGCGTCACCGTGCGCGACGCACGCCCGGGTGAGCCCGCGCTCAGCCCTTGGGCAGGCCCGGCGCACCCGCCGGCCACGCGATGCCGCCCTCCGCCGAAGGGGCCACCTGCGGCACACACCCTCGCGCGAGCCCGCCGCCCGCCTCGATGGGGGCGCGCCGCACCGGCCGCCCGGCCACGATGCCGCCACCCGCCTGCAAGGAGCCGATCTCATGGACAAGCCCGCCCCGCCGCTCACCCACGCCTCCGGCGCACCGGTGGCCGACAACTTCAACATCCAGACCGCAGGCCCGCGCGGGCCGGCGCTGCTGCAGGACATCTGGCTGCTGGAGAAGCTCGCGCACTTCGACCGCGAGGTGATCCCCGAGCGCCGCATGCATGCCAAGGGCTCCGGGGCCTACGGCACGTTCACCGTCACGCGCGACATCACCGCCTTCAGCGCCGCTTCGCTGTTCGCCCAGGTGGGCAAGCAGACCGCGGTGTTCGCCCGCTTCTCCACCGTGGCCGGTGAGCGCGGCGCGGCCGACGCGGAACGCGACATCCGCGGCTTCGCGGTCAAGTTCTACACCGACCAGGGCAACTGGGACCTGGTGGGCAACAACACCCCGGTGTTCTTCTTCCGCGATCCGCTGCGCTTTCCCGACCTGAACCACGCCGTCAAGCGCGACCCGCGCACCGGCCTGCGCAGTGCACAGGCGAACTGGGACTTCTGGACCCTGCTGCCCGAGGCGCTGCACCAGGTGACCTACGTGATGGGCGACCGCGGGCTGCCGCGCAGCTACCGCCACATGCACGGCTTCGGCAGCCACACCTTCAGCCTCATCAACGCGGCGCGGCAGCGGCACTGGGTGAAGTTCCACTTCCTCTGCCAGCAGGGCATCCGCAACCTCAGCGACGCCGAAGCCGCCGAGCTGGTGGGGCAGGATCGCGAGAGCTCGCAGCGCGACCTGTTCGACGCCATCGAGCGTGGCGAAAACCCGCGTTGGACCCTGGCCATCCAGGTGATGACGGAAGAGCAGGCGCACCACCTGCCGTTCAACCCCTTCGACCTGACCAAGACCTGGTCGCGCAAGGACTTCCCGCTCATCGAGGTGGGCGTGCTGGAGCTGAACCGCAACCCCGACAACGTGTTCGCCGAGGTCGAGCAGGCGGCCTTCTCGCCGGCGCAGGTGGTGCCGGGCATCGGCTTCTCGCCCGACCGCATGCTGCAGGCGCGCCTGTTCAGCTACGGCGACGCGCAGCGCTACCGGCTCGGCGTGAACCACCATGCGATCCCGGTCAACCAGCCGCGCTGCCCTTTCCACAGCTACCACCGCGACGGCGCGATGCGCGTGGACGGCAACGCCGGCGCCACGCCGGCCTATGTGCCCAACGGCGCCGGCGAGTGGCCCGACCTGGGCCTGCCCGCCGAGCCGCCGCTGCTGCTGCACGGGGCGGCCACGCACTGGGACCACCGCGTCGACGACGACCACTGGTCGCAGCCCGCCGCGCTGTTCCGGCTGATGGGCGCCGACGAGCGCCAGCGGCTGTTCGAGAACACCGCGCGCTCCATGCGCGGCACCAGCGCCCAGGTGAGGCGGCGTCACGTCGCGCACTGCCGCCGCGCCGACCCGGCCTACGGCGACGGCGTCGAGCAGGCGCTCGAACGCGAGGCCTGAGCAGCCCGGGGGCGCTAGCGGCCGTCGACGAGTTCCGCGAGGCGCGCCGAGCGGAACTGCTCGACCACGAATTCAGCGAAGGCGGTGGTGCGCGCCGGCACCATGCGCCGGCTCGGGTAGTAGATCGACACCGAGCCCACGTCGTCGTACCAGCCGGGCAGCAGGCGCAGCAGTTCGCCCGACCGGATGGCCTCGTGGACGAACAGCATCGGCAGCAGCGCCACGCCCAGGCCCATGCGCGCGGCCTGCGCCACCGCGCCGGGGTCGCTCAGCACCAGGCGCTGCCGGCCCTGCACCGTCTGCTCGGCGGCGCGGCGCGAGCGCAGGGTCCACGGCCGCACGCGGCCCGACGGCGTAGAGCGGCGCATGATGCCGTCGAAGGCCTCCAGTTCGGCCGGCGTGCGCGGCAGCGTTCGCCCGGCCATGTAGGCGGGGGACGCCACGGCCACGATGTGGATCGGCGCCAGGGCGCGCGACACCAGGCCGTCGGCCAGCCGGAAGCCGCCGCCGATGGCGGCGTCGAAGCCCTCGCCGACGATGTCGACCTGGTCGTTGTCGAAATGCAGGTCGGGCAGCACGCGCGGATGACGCGACAGGAACTCGCCCAGCAGCGGCAGCACGAAGGCGCGCCCGAAGCTCTGGCCCATGCTGAGCTTGAGGATCCCGGCCGGTTCGCCCGCGGCCTGGCAGGCGCTGTCGACGGCCTCGCGCAGCGCGGCCAGCGGACCGTCGACCTGGCGCAGGAAGCGCTCGCCCTCCTTGGTGAGAGACAGGTGCCGCGTGGTCCGGTGGAACAGCCGGATGCCGAGGTCCAGCTCCAGCCGGGCGACGTTGCGGCTCACGCCCGCGGGGGTCAGGCCCAGCACGCGCGCCGCGGCCGAGAAGCTGCCGTGTTCGGCGGTGCGGACGAAGGCGCTCAGGTGATGCACGTTGGCCACGCGTCGATCTTAAAGCGGCGCTTGAATCTGATTGCCCGCACCCCGGTCTGGTGGCGGCTCGCGACTTGCTTCAGACTCGCGCCGTTTCCCCACACAGCCTCGTGACGATGTCGCCTGCGTCGAGCAGCATTCCCGACCGGGCCGTTGCCTTCGGCCCCTTCCAACTGTTCCGCGACCGCAAGCAGTTGCTCGAGGACGGGCAGCCGGTGCGCCTGGGCGGGCGCGCGCTGGATCTGCTGATCGCGCTCGTCGAACGCGCCGGCGAGGTGGTGAGCCGCCAGGAGCTGGAGGCCTGCGTCTGGCCGCGCACCGTGGTGGAGGAGACCAGCCTGCGCGTGCACGTGTCGGCCCTGCGCCGCGTCCTCGGCGAAGGCCGGAGCGGCGCGCGCTACATCACCAACGTGCCCGGGCGCGGCTACTGCTTCGTGGCTGCGGTCGGCATGGACGCCGATGCACCGGGCGCGCCGGCGCCCGCGTCCGGGCGCCCGCACCACAACCTGCCCGCGCGGCTGACGCCCACCGTGGGTCGCGCCGAGGAGGTCGAGGCCATGGGCGAGCTGCTGCGCCGCCGCCGCCTCGTCACGGTGGCCGGGCCGGGCGGCATGGGCAAGACGACGGTGGCGCTGGCTCTGGCCGAGGTCTCGCTGCCACTGTACGAGGACGGCGTGTGGTTCGTCGACCTGGCGCCGGTGACCGATCCGCGGCTGCTCATCAGCAGCGTGGCCGCGGCGCTGGACATCGGGCTGGCACCCGGCTCGCCGGTGGACGAACTGGGCGCGGCCATCGGCCCGCGACGCCTGCTCATCGTGCTCGACAACTGCGAGCACCTCATCGACGCGGCCGCCGAGCTGGCCAGTGCGCTGCTGCGCTGCGTGCCGGCGGCGTCGATCCTCACGACCAGCCGCGAACCGCTCAACATCGAGGGCGAGTGGGTGTACCGGCTGGGCGCGCTGGAAGCGCCGCCCGAGGGCGACGCGCTGACGGCGGCCCAGGCGCTGGCGTTCCCCGCGGTGCAGCTGTTCGTGCAGCGTGCGATGGCGATCTCCGAGCGTTTCGAACTGCTCGACCCCGACGCGGCCACGGTGGGCGAGATCTGCCGCCGGCTCGACGGCGTGCCGCTGGCCATCGAGCTGGCGGCCGCGCGCATCGACGGCCTGGGCGTGCACGGCCTGGCGCGGCGGCTCGACGACCCGCTGCAGCTGCTCACGCGCGGGCGCCGCACGGCCGCGCCGCGCCACCGCACGCTGCGTGCGCTGCTCGACTGGAGTTTCGACCTGCTGACACCCGCCGAACAGGCCGTGCTGTGTCGCCTCTCGGTGTTCAGGGGCGCCTTCACGCTGGAGAGCGCGAGCACCATCGCGGCGGCCGGCGACCTGCCGGCCGCCGAGGTGGTGGAGAGCGTGCTCGGCCTGACCGTGAAGTCCCTCGTCTCCGTCGATGCCAGCGGTGACGTCATCCGCTACCGCCTGCCCGCAGCGGCGCACGCCTATGCGCTGGACCGCCTGGCGCAGGCCGGCGACACGCGACCCCTGCTGCGTCGCCACGTGGCGTGCATGCGCGACCTCGCGATGCGCTCGATGGCTGATGCCGGGCGCCTGTCGCGCGCCGAGTGGCGCGAGCGCTACGCGGGCCTCATCGACGACGTGCGTGCCGCGCTCGACTGGAGTCTGTCGGTGCAGGGCGACCCGTCGCTGGGCGTCGAGCTGGCCGCGGCCGTGCAGTTCCTGGTGCATGAACTCGGCTTCGACCAGGAGTACGTGCAGCGCTCGCGCCAGGCGCTCGAGCAGATCCACCTGCTGAGCCCGCCGAACCCGCTGCTGGAACTGCAGCTGAACGCGACACTGGGCTTCAACAACGGCTTTGCATTGCCCGCGGAGCAGTCACCGCCCGAGGTGGTGGAGCGGGCTTTGCAGCTGGCCGAGCAGGTCGGCACGACCCCGATGCGCATCACCGCGTGCTACGCGGCCTGGGTGGCTTCCTATGGCGTGGGCAACTATCCGAAGGCCCAAGCCGCCGCCGAACAGTTGAGCTGCCTCGCCCGCGAGCAGGGCGACCCGCGCTCCATCGTGCTGGCCGACCGCCTGGTGGCGCAGGTGGCGCACTACCTGGGCGACCAGGTGACCGCGCGCCGGCTGGGTGAGCGCGTGATGCGCCACCCGCCCTTCGAGCTGCCGGTGGGCACCGCGACGATGGTGCCGCTGGCGGTGTCGATGCGCATCCTGCTCGGGCGCATCCTGTGGCTGGAGGGGCACTCGGACCAGGCGCGGACCCTGGCGCACGAGGCGATGGCGCTCGCGGTCGACAGCCATCCGCTGGCGATGACGCAGGCGCTGAGCATGCTCGCCTGCCCGCTCGCCCTCTGGCGCGGCGACGACGACGAGGCCCGCGAGCTGATCGAGCGGCTGCGCCGGCTTTCGCTGCGCGTGGGCCGTCCGTACTTCCACGCCTGGGTCGATGTCTACGCCACGGCGCTGGGCGCGCGCGACACCGCCGGGCTCGGCGGCAGCGCCTGCGAGCCGGTGCGGCTGCCTCCCGCGCTGGCCGCCAACTGCCACCCGAAGCACCTGGACAGTGCCGCCACGCTGATCGAGGGGCTGGTGGACGAAGCGCTGCTGCGCCGCGTCGACGAGGGCCAGGTGGGATGGTGCGCACCCGAGATCCTGCGCACCCACGCCAGCCACTGCTGGCGCGCGGCCGGCGAGGCCGCCATGCCGGCGGCCGAGGCCCTGCTGCAGCGGGCGCTGGAGCTGGCGCGGCGCCAGTGCGCGCTGGCGTGGGAGTTGCGCACCGCCACCAGCCTCGGGCAGCTGTGGCAGGCGCAGGGCCGCCGGGCCGAGGCAGCGGCGCTCGTGGGCGCCGTCTACGGGCGCTTCAGCGAAGGCTGGGACACCGCCGACCTGCGGGCCGCGCGCGCGCTGCTCGGGGCGCCGGCCGCGCCCGCATGAACCCGGCGCGTCACGCGGATTCACGGGAATTCACGTGGCCGCACGCGGCGGCCGCCCGATCATCTGCCGAGGGCGACGCCGCTGGTCGGGCGCCGCAGGAGGGTCGTGATGAAAGATGACGTTTGCCCCGGTCGGTGGCAAGGGTGGCGGGCGCCCGCTGGCTGGAGCCTGGGGCTGGCACTGACCGCCGCGCCCTGGGGCACCCGCGCGCAGGTGTCTGCGCCCCCCGTGGAGGCCGCGCAACTGCCCGAGATCACCGTCACCGCCGAGCGCACCGAGACCGTGCTGCGGCGCACACCGGTGTCGGTGGGCGTGGTCGGCAGCGGCGAGATCGCGCGCAAGGGCGTCTACCAGCTCAACGACCTGGTCGGCGTGGTGGCCGGCGTGGCCGTGCCGAACGGCTCGGGCAACATGCCGCAGGCGGTGGGCATCCGCGGGGTCGGCGTCTCGATCCCGGCGATGAGCCAGGCGGTGGGGATCTACGTCGACGACGTGCCGCTCGTGCGCGGCTATGCCACGGCGCTGTGGGACCTGCCGGACATCGAGCGCATCGAGGTGCTGCGCGGCCCGCAGGGCACGCTGTACGGCCAGAACCTGACCGCGGGCGCCGTCAAGCTGGTCTCGATCGACCCGGGCCCTGCGTCGAGCGCCTTCCTGGCCGCGGCCGCCGGCAACCATGGCGCGCTGGAGGCGCGCGGCTACGCCAACGGCCCGCTCGGCGGCACGCTCGCCGGCAGCTTCGCGTTCTCCCAGCGCAGCAACGACGGCTTCGGGGTCAACGCCACGCTGGGCACGCGCGTGGGCAAGCTCGATGCCACGCAGTTCCGCGCCAAGCTGCGCTGGGCGCCGGCCCCGGCCGTGGACGCGGTATTCGCGCTCGACGGGCTGCAGGACCGCTCGGACGCCAGCGCGTCGAGCTATCCGCTGAACAGCCCGGAGGCCGCGCCGCGCGTCACCTTCACTTCCGCGCCCGAAGCCGGTGCGTTCCGGCGCAATGCCGGTGGGCTGTCGCTGAAGCTCACGGGCCGTCTCGATGGCGGTCTGGTGGCACGCTCCATCACCGGCTGGCGCGCCTACCGCGACGACCCCACCCGGCCCGACTGGGGCGGCCTGGCCGTGCAGCGCTACACGCTGGACCAGACCGTCGAGCAGAAGGCGTTCTCGCAGGAGCTGCAGCTCCAGGGTGCGCAGGGCCCGCTGGGCTGGACCGCCGGTGCGATGGCGGTGGTCGACCGCTTCGACTTCCTGCGCTACGTCACCGCGTTCCCGGTCGCGGCGAGCACGCGCTCCTACACCGAAGCGCGCACGCACCAGGCCACCACCGACCTGGGCCTCTACGGCCAGGCCCGCTACGCAGTGGCAGCGGCCACGGGTCTGACCGGCGGGCTGCGCCTGTACACCACGCGCCAGACCGCGGCCAACGGGTTCTGGCGCACCGACGCGGCGCGCACGCGCACCGCGCTCGTCTACGAGGTGCCGGATCTCGCGGTGCGCAAGTCGGGCGTGCTCCCGCGCGTCGGCGTGGACCACCAATGGACGCCCGACACCTTCGTCTACGCCAGCATCGCGCAGGGTGCCAAGTTCGGCGGCTTCAACCGTGCGGCCGAATCGGCGGTGTCGGCCAGCGTGCCCACCAACCCGGAGAAGGTCACCGCCTACGAGCTGGGCAGCAAGGGCCGCTACCGCGACGGCCAGCTGACGCTGAACCTCGCCCTCTTCTACAACGACTTCCGCGACTACCTGGCCGCGCTGACGAACAGCACCGTCAACGGCGTGTTCGTCACCGATGCCGTGCTGACCAACGCGGCCCGCGCGCACACCTGGGGCGTCGACGTGGAACTGGCCGCGCGCCTGGCCGCGCGCACCGAGTGGACGCTGTCGCTGGAGCTGCTGCGCTCGCGCTTCGAGGCCTTCGCCAACCCCACCGGCGCCGCCGCCACCGACTACGTCGGCAAGCAGCTGCCCTACGCGCCGAAGCTCGCGCTCGGCACCAGCCTGCGCCACACCCAGCCGCTGCACGGCGGCAGCGAGGTGTCGTTCGAATTGTCCGTGCAGCACATCGCCGAGCAGTTCGCCGACGTCTCCAACTCGGCCCTGCTGCAGCTGCCGCGCCAGACCTACGTCAACCTCGGCGCCGAGTTCCGCGGCGCCGAGCGCCAGTGGTCGTTCGCGCTGCGGGTGAAGAACCTCGGCGACCGCACCTACGTGCTGCTGCGCAACCGGATCCCGCCGGTGGGCGTGGACGCGGCCTACTACAACGCACCGCGCACGCTGCTGGCCACGGCGCGCCACGACTTCTGACGGCGGTGGACGAGAGCACCCCGGCGACGGCGCTGCGCTTCGGCCCGTTCGTGCTGCATCGCTCGCGCATGCTGCTGGAGGAAGGCGGCGTGCCGGTGCGCCTGGGCAGCCGCGCCTTCGAGCTGCTGGTGGCGCTGGTGGAACGCGCCGGCGAGACCGTGAGCCGCGACGAACTGGTGGCGCGCGTGTGGCCCACCACGGTGGTGGAAGACACCAACCTGCGCGTGCACATCGGCGCGCTGCGCAAGGCCCTGCGCGACGGTGCCGATGGCGCGCGCTACATCAGCAACGTGCCCGGGCGCGGCTACAGCTTCGTGATGCCGGTGACGGCGCTGGAGCCCACGCCCGAGCCGGCGCGTCCCGCCGCGACACCCGGGGCCCCGGCGCCCGATCGCCCGCACAACCTGCCCGTCAGGCTGACGCGGCCCATCGGCCGCGCGGCCATCGTCGCGCAGCTGGCGGCACGCCTGGAGCAGCGCAGGCTCGTCTCCATCATCGGCGCCGGCGGCATGGGCAAGACCACGGTCGCGGTGGCGGTGGCCGAGCAGCGCCTGGCGGCGTACGAGCACGGGGCGCGCTTCGTCGACCTGGCGCCGCTGTCGGACCCGGGCCAGGTGCCGACCGCGCTCGGGCAGGCGCTCGGCCTCGGGGTGTCGCCGGAGGATCCGTGGCCCGGGCTGCAGGCCCACCTGCGCGACTGCCGCATGCTGCTCGTGCTGGACAACTGCGAGCACGTGATCGACGGCGCGGCACGGCTGGCCGAGTTCGTGCTGCGTGCCGCCGACGGCGTTCAGATCCTCGCCACCAGCCGTGAGGCGCTCGCGGCCGAGGGCGAGTGGGTGCACCGCCTGGCGCCGCTGGAACTGCCCGACCCGGCCCTGCCGCTCGACCGCGAAGGCGCGCTTGGCTTTGCCGCGATGGCGCTCTTCGTCGAGCGCGCGTCGGCGCGCAGCGATGCCTTCGAGCTGCTGCCCGAGGACGTGCCGGCCCTGCGCCGGCTGTGCCACCTGCTCGACGGCATGCCGCTGGCCATCGAGCTGGCGGCCGGACGCGTCGACGCCTTCGGCCTGCCCGGCCTGGCGGCACGGCTGGACGATGTGTTCCGGCTGCTGACGCAGGGCCGCCGCACCGCGCTGCCGCGCCACCGCACGCTGGAGGCGCTGCTGACCTGGAGCCACGATCTGCTGACGACCGAAGAACGCGTGCTGTTGCGCCGCTTGTCGGTCTTCCGCGCCGGCTTCACGATGCGCTGCGCCGCCCAGGTGGTGACCGACGAGACCTTGCCGCCCGCGCTCGTCGAGGACGCCATGACGAGCCTGGTGGCGAAGTCGCTGTTGGCCGTGGAACCCGACGTGGGCGGCCTGCGCTACCGGCTGCTGCACACCACGCGCACCTACGCCGCGGCACGCCTGGTGCAGGCCGGCGAGCGCCCGGCCTTCGCCCGGCGCCACGCCCGCCACTTTGCGGCCGAGCTGCAGCAGGCCTACGTCGAGATGGACTCGGTCTCCACGCCGGACTGGCTGCGGCGGCAGCGGCATCTGTTCGACGACGTCCACGCAGCGCTGAACTGGGCCTTCGGCGAGGATGATGACCTCGAGGTCGGCATTGCGCTGGCCGGTGGCACGGTGGACTTCCTGCTGCTCGGCCCGCTCGGCACCCATGTGCCGGAGCTGGAGCGCGCACGCCGGCGCGTGGCCGCGATGGTGCCGCCGCAGCCGGCGCTGGAACTGCAGGTGGGCGCCGCGCTGTGCATCACCGACGCGCTGTTCGGCGAAGTGCTGGGACCGGGCGGCCCGATGGCCGCGATCTTCCAGCGCACGGTCGAGCTGGCACGCGAGCTCGGCTCCAGCCAGCCGCTGGTGCGCGTGCTGCACGGGCTGTGCAGCAGCGCGATGGGCCGGGGCGACTATCCGACGCTCGACGCGACGGCCCGGCACATCCGGCAGCTGGCGCGCGACCCCTCGGATCCGCTGGCGGTGCTGCTGGCCGACCGCTTCCGTGCGATGAGCTGCCACTACCTGGGCGACCAGCGCACCGCGCGCACGCTGGCCGAGGCCGTGCGCGACCACCCGAGCCCGAACCCGCACCGGCACTTCGTCGGCCTGGTGCCGCGCCAGGTGTCGATGGGCTGCCTGCTGGCCCGCATGCACTGGCTGCGTGCCGAGAGCGACCAGGCGTTGCAGGCGGTGGACGAGGTGCTGGAGCGGACGGACGGCGAACATCCCTTCGCGCTCGTGATGGCGCTGGCCACGGCCGTGCTGCCGATCACGCTGTGGCGCGGCGAGCGCGCCCGCGCCCGGACGCTGACCGAACGGCTGATGGAGGTCGCCACGCGCAACGCGCTGCCGAAGTGGCAGTCCTGGGCGCACAACTACCGCTTCGTGCTGCGGCTTGCGGACAGCGGCCGCGAGCGGCAGGCGCTGCTGGACAACTTCCGCTGGCCGTCCAACGCGATGGAGCTGGACATCCTCTCCACGTTCGACGAAGACCTGGTGAGCCCGGGCACGGCGCAGCGGGTGGCGGACGGCACGGTCGGCTGGTGCGCCGCGGAGGTGCTGCGTGCGCAGGCCCTCGTGCGCTGGCGCCGCGATCCGCTGCAGGCGCCTGCCGCGCAGGCGCTGCTGGAGCGTTCGCTGCAGATCGCCCGCACGCAGCAGGCGTTGGCCTGGGAATTGCGCAGCGCCACCACGCTGGCGGCGCTGTGGCAGGCTCAGGGGCAGGTGGTGCCGGCGCGCGACCTGCTCGAGCCGGTGCTCGAGCGCTGCGTCGAAGGCCAGGGTACGGCCGACGTGCTGGCGGCGCGCGCGTGCCTGGAGGGCCTGCGCTGACGCCGGCTCGGGCCAGCGATCCGCGCCGTCACGCAACGCCCTCCCGACGTCAACGGCGCGGGCAGCGCACACGGGCTCAGGGACTCAGGAAGTCGAGGATGCCCTTGACGGTGGCGGCCGGCTGTTCCTCCATCAGCCAGTGCCCGCTGCCGGGGATCACGAGCGCGGTGACGTTGCTGGCGGCAAAGCGGGTCACCGCCGCCATCTGGGCGCCGAAGGACTTCTCGCCGCCCACCGCCAGCACCGGCATCTGCAGCTTGCCCTGGGCGACGAAAGCCTGGTTGTCGATCGCGTCCTGGTCGAAGGCGGCGAACTGCGCGAAGCCGGCGTGCATCGCGCCGGGGCGTGCATACAGCGCCGCGTAGTGCACGCGTGCGGCCTCGGGGAAGTTCGCGGGGCGGGCCGAGAACTCGTTCCAGAAGCGGTCGAGGTAGATGCGCTCGCGGCCGGCCACCAGGCGCTCCATGTCGGGCCCGCCGAAGCGGAAGTGCCACAGCAGCGGCGACTTGGTGATCTCGTCCCACGGGCCCACGCCCGGCAGCGGCGCGTCCATCAGCACCACGCGGCCGACGCGCTCGCGGTTCTGCGCGACGAAGGCGTAGCCGACCATGTTGCCGATGTCGTGGGCCACCACGTCGACGTTGCGGATCTTCAGCGCGTCGAGCACGCCGGCGATGTCCTGGCCCTGCGTCTTCTTGTCGTAGGCCGCGTTCGGTCGCGACGACAGGCCCATGCCGCGCAGGTCGGGCACCACCACCGTGTGGTCGCGCGCCAGCGCGGCGGCCAGCGGCACCCACATGTCGCCGGTGTCGCCGTAGCCGTGCAGCAGCACCACGGCCGGGCCCTGGCCGCCCACGCGCACGTGCAGCGTGGTGCCGTTGGTGGGGATGTCCATCTTCCGGAAACCGTCCGGGAACGGCTTGATCTGGGCGTGGGCGGCGAGCGTGGTGGCGAGCGCCAGCACCAAGCCGGCAAGTGTCTTGAGCATGAGAGCCTCCTGGGTGGATGGGTGGGTGTGCAGCATCGATCGCATTGCCCCTGGCGACGCCTCCCGATCGGGGGAGACCGCGCTGCCCCGGATGCCGGCGCGCGCACTCGGGCAAGCAAACCACCGGCCGTTGCCCCCGTGAGGAGATGCCGGCGCGCGCGCGGCCTTCGACACTGCCCTCGCCCATCCACCATCCAGGAGCTTCCATGAGCAAGACCGACTTCGTGACGCCGCAGGACACGGCGCTGGTGCTGATCGACTACCAGCCGGCGATGTACCAGGGTGTCGAGAGCCACGACCGCCTGAGCGTGATGCACAACGTGCAGGCACTGGCCAAGGCGGCACGGCTGTTCAAGCTGCCCACGCTGCTGTCCACCGTGGCCAAGGACTCGTTCTCCGGCCCCTTCATGCCCGAGGTCACGGATCTGTTCCCGAAGGCCGAGGTGATCGACCGCTCGTCGATCAACGCCTGGCTCGACCCCAACTTCCGCAAGGCCGTCGAGGCGATGGGCCGCAAGCGCATCGTGCTGGCCGGCCTGTGGACCGAGGCCTGCGTGATGTTCCCGGCGCTGGACCTGCTGAAGGCCGGCTACGAGGTGCACGTGCCCACCGACGCCTGCGGCGACGTCACGCCCGAGGCGCACGAGCGCGCGGTGCAGCGCCTGGTGCAGGCCGGCGCGGTGCCGATGAGCTCGCTGCAGGTGGTGTTCGAGCTGCAGCAGGACTGGGCACGCGCCGAGACCTACCAGGGCGTGATGGACATCGTGCTCGCGCACTCGCCCTACGGCATCCAGGTGCGCTTCTCGAAATGGGCGCTGGGCGAGCACGCCAGCGAGGCGGGCTGACCGCGCCCGGGCCGGCCATGAAGGTCTACCTGGTATCGCTGGCGGCCGGCGTGTTGGCTGGCATGCTGTACGGGTTGCTGCAGGTGCGGTCGCCGGCGCCGCCGGCAATCGCGCTGGTCGGGCTGCTGGGCCTGCTGATCGGCGAACAGATCGTCCCGATGGTCCAGCGCCTGCGCGCAGGCGAGCCGGTCAGCATGGCCTGGGTGCGCGGCGAGTGCCTGCCGAAGATCACGGGCCTGGCGGCCGAGGCGGAACAGCGCCCGCGGCCGCCTGGCTGATCATCACGCGAAAGCGAGAAGCCATGTCCACCCCTGACCTGATCCTCCTGAACGGCCGCTTCAGCACGCTCGACCCGGCGCTGCCCGCACCCGAGGCGGTGGCCATCCACGCCTGCCGCTTCCAGGCGGTGGGCGACGCGGCCGAGCTGCTGGCCGGCGCCGATGCCCGCACGCGCGTGATCGACCTGCAGGGCCGGCGCGTCGTGCCGGGGCTGATCGACAGCCACATGCACATCATCCGCGGCGGCCTGAACTACAACCTCGAGCTGCGCTGGGACGGCGTGCCCTCGCTCGCCGACGCGATGGCGCTGCTCAAGCAGCAGGTGGCGGTGACGCCACCGCCGCAGTGGGTGCGCGTGGTGGGCGGCTTCTCGCTCCACCAGTTCGCCGAGCGCCGCCTGCCCACGCTCGACGAACTCAACGCGGTGGCGCCGGACACGCCGGTGTTCATCCTGCACCTGTACGACCGCGCGCTGCTCAACCGCGCTGCGCTGCGCGCCGCGGGCTACACGCGCGACACGCCCGATCCGCCGGGCGGCGAGATCCAGCGCGACGCGAACGGCAACCCCACCGGCCTGCTGCTGGCGCGCCCGAACGCGATGATCCTGTACGCCACGCTGGCCAAGGGTCCGAAGCTGCCGCCCGAATACCAGCTGAACTCCACGCGCCACTTCATGCGCGAGCTCAACCGGCTCGGCGTCACCGGCGTGATCGACGCGGGCGGCGGCTTCCAGAACTACCCCGAGGACTACGAGGTCATCCGCAAGCTCGACGACGACGACGAGCTCACGCTGCGCATCGCCTACAACCTGTTCACGCAGCGGCCGGGCGCCGAGCTGGAGGACTTCCAGCGCTGGGGCCGGATGGTCTCGCCCGGCGAAGGCAGCGCCACCTTCCGCCACAACGGCGCGGGCGAGATGCTGGTGTTCTCGGCCGCCGACTTCGAGGACTTCCAGGAGCCCCGCCCCGAGCTGGCCGCCGGCATGGAAGGCCAGCTCGAGGCCGTGGTGCGCACGCTGGTGCGCAACCGCTGGCCCTGGCGCCTGCACGCCACCTACGACGAGACGATCACGCGCGCGCTCGACGTGTTCGAGAACGTCCACCGCGATCAGCCCTTCGACGGACTGCACTGGTTCTTCGACCATGCGGAGACGATCTCCGACCGCAACATCGAGCGCGTGGCCGCGTTGGGCGGCGGCATCGCGGTGCAGCACCGCATGAGCTTCCAGGGCGAGTTCTTCGTCGAACGCTACGGCAGCCGCGCCGCCGAGCGCACGCCGCCGCTGGCGCGCATGCTCGCCGCCGGCGTGCCCGTGGGCGCCGGCACCGACGCCACGCGCGTCGCCTCGTACAACCCGTGGGTGTCGCTGTCGTGGCTGGTGACCGGCAGGACCGTCGGCGGCCTGAAGCTCTACCCCGAGGCGAACTGCCTCGACCGGCACACGGCGCTGCGCCTGTGGACCGAGCGCAATGCGTGGTTCTCGAACGAACAGGGCACGAAGGGGCAGATCCAGGCCGGCCAGTGGGCCGACCTGGCGGTGCTCTCGGCCGATTACTTCGGCGTGCCCGAGGACGAGATCGCCGGCATCGAATCGATGCTCACGCTCGTCGGCGGCCGCATCGTGCATGGTGCCGGGCCCTTCGCCGACCTGGCGCCGCCGCTGCCGCCGCCGATGCCCGACTGGTCACCGGTGCGGCGCGCCGGCGGCGTCCATCGCCGCGCCGACGGCAGCCGGCTCGAACGCCACGCGCTGGCCGCGCTCGGCTGCGGCTGCGCGCGGCCCTGCGGCGTGCACGGACACGCGCACGGGCGTGCGTTCGCGGGCGCCGTCGACGCGGGCTCGCAGGCCGATTTCTGGGGCGCGATGGGCTGCGCCTGCTGGGCCTTCTGAAGGAGCACCGCAATGATCCGCATCGAACGACTGCAGGGCCTGCTGCGCACGCGCGCGGCGTTCCGCGTCGGCGCCACCGTGCTGACCTCGATGTTCTGGTGCAGCGGCCTGGCCAAGCTGTGGGACTTCGCCGGTGCACGCGCCGAGATGGCGCACTTCGGGCTCGAGCCCACGGCCTTCTTCGCCGCCGCCACCATCGCGCTGCAGCTCGGCGGCTCGGCGCTGGTCGTGTTCGGCGCGCGCCGGGCCTGGCTGGGCGCGGCGGCACTGGGTGCCTTCACGCTGGCGACGATCCCGCTCGCCCACCCATTCTGGGCCGTCGACGGACCGGCCGCCTTCGTCGAGCGGGCCTTCGCGCAGGAGCACCTCAGCATCATCGGGGCGCTGTGGCTGGCGGCCGCCGGCGCCGAACCGAGCTTCAGGAGACCCACCCATGACTGAACCCGCCGACGAACGCCGTCCCGAGCTGCGCTCGGCCAGCCTGTCGGACATCGCGGCGCGCGAACTGCCGCGGCCCGACACGGTGACGCTGGTGATCCAGCAGCAGCCCCGCCCCGAGGCACGCGACGCCTACGAGCAGTGGCTCAAGCGCATCATCCCGGTGGCCGCACGCTTTCCCGGCCACCGCGGCGTGAACGTGATCCGCCCGGCCGAGGGCGCGCACGGCTACACGGTGACGATCCGCTTCGACGCGCTCGCGCACGCCGAGGACTGGCTGCGCTCGGATGCACGGCGTCAGCTCGTCGCCGAAGTCGAGCCGCTCCTGAGCCGTGCCGAGACGCTGGACACCGTCACCGGGCTGGAGTTCTGGTTCGCCCCGGCCTCCGGCGCGCCGCGGCGGGCGCGGCCGTACAAGCAGTTCCTCATCACGCTGTCGGTGATCTTCCCGCTCACGCTGCTGGTGCCCTGGGCGCTGCGGCCGTTGTTCGACGCCGCGCTGCCCCAGGGGCTGCCGCTGCTGCGGCACCTGATCGTCACCGCCACCGTCGTGGCGCTGATCACCTACGTCGTCATGCCACGCTACGTGCGCCTGGTCGCGAACTGGCTCTACCGCTAGCGCGCAGGCGCAGCGCCTGGAGCACGGCACCGATCAGGAACACGCCGAACAGCGCCGCGATCGTGCCCTGCAGCCGCGGGTCTTCCGGGCTGGCGAGCAGCGGCGCGCCGTAGGGCAGCCGGGTGGCCGTCTCGGTGAGGCCGGGGATCAGGTGGACGAACAAGGTGAACGAGTAGCCGATGGTCTCGACGTAGGCCGACGCGCGGCCGAACAGGCCGGTATGGCGCGCCAGCCCGGCCAGGCCCAGCACCCCCAGCGTGATGAGGGCCGCCGCATGCGGCTTGCCGAAGCCGCCGTGCTGGAAGATGCCGAGCGCCGTGAGGCAGGTGACGACGGTCGTGACGAGATAGATCCGGCCGAGCCGGTTGCGCGGCGAGATCGCCCGGTCGCGCACCAGTGCAGCCAGGCCGGCGGCCACCGCGACGAGGCTGATCGCGGTGTGCAGGATGCCGAGTGGCGTGAGTCCGTACATGAGCGTCTCCGGTCGGTTGGATGAAGGGTCTGACCGATCTTGCCGGCGCCGCCCGGCCCGCGCCATGCCCGTACGGGGGGCGTTCGCCTGATGCAAGGGAGGCAGGCCGCGTGGCTTTTGCAGCCGCGCCGCCGCAGGTTTCACACCGATTTACGGCGCCCGGTTCCGGCCCGCGCGATCATGGCTGCGGCCGTCCTTCGGAGGCCGCGCCTGCACCCTTGTATCGCCGAAGCCGCCGTGCGCGAAGAACCTGCCCCTCCAGAGTCGCCCCCCGCGTCGTTCGGTCCGTACACGCTCTGGCGGGAGCGGCATGCGGTGCACTTCCGCGGCCAGCCGCTGACGCTGGATGCGACCGGCTTCGGCGTGCTGGCGGCACTGATCGAGCGCGCGGGCCGCCCGCTGGCGATGGCCGAGCTGCGCCAGGCGCTTGCACCGGCGCGCGCGCACACGGCCGGCTCGCTGTGGAACGCGGTGGGGGCGCTCAACCAGGTGCTGGGCGCGGTGGCGCCGGACGCCGGGCACGTGGCCCACCATCCGTCCGAGGGCTTCTCGCTGATGCTGCCGCGCACGGCGCAAGGTGGGGCCACGCCGGCGCCCGCCCTGCCGGTGGCGCCCATGCGCCGCGCCGTCCGCCGCCGCGTGGCGCCCGTGTTCGGACGCGACGAGGTGATCGAGCGCGTGGCGGCGCAGGTGCAGGCGAGGCGCTTCGTCACCATTGTCGGCCCGGGCGGCATGGGCAAGACCACGGTGGCGCTGGCCGCCGCGGAACGCGTCGGCGCAGGTTATGCCGACGGCGTGTGCCTGGTGGACCTGGCGCCGCTCACCGAAGGCTCGCTGGTGCCCAGCGCGGTGGCGTCCGCGCTCGGCATGTCGGCTTCCAGCGGCACCTTCGATCTCGCCGTGCACCTGCGCCAGCGGCAGCTGCTGCTCGTGCTGGACAGCTGCGAGCCCGTGGTGGCGGCGGCCGCGACGCTGGTGGAGTCGATCTTCGCGGTGGCCTCGCAGGTGCATGTGCTGGCCACCAGCCGCGAGCCGCTGCGCGCGATGGGCGAGTGGGTGTACCGCCTGGGGCCGATGCGCCTGCCGGCGCGCACCGCGCGCATCAGCGCCGCCGAGGCCGTGCGGTCTCCCGGCATTCAGCTCTTCGTCGAACGCGCGCGCGCGGGCCATGCCGCCTTCCGCCTCGACGATGCACAGGCGCCCGCCGTCGTGGGCATCTGCCAGCGGCTGGATGGCATTCCGCTGGCCATCGAGCTGGCGGCGGCGCGCGTGGCCGAGCTGGGGGTGGCCGGGCTCGCGGCGCAGGTGGACGACCGGCTGCTGCTGCTGGACGGACGCCGGCGCGACGCGCCGCGCCGCCACCGCACGCTGCACACCCTGCTCGACTGGAGCCACGAGCTGCTGTCGCCGGTGGAGCAGGCGGTGCTGCGGCGTCTGTCGGTGTTCCGCGGCAGCTTCAGCATGGCGGCGGCCGCACAGGTGGCCGCTGACGAGCAGCTGGCGGCCGAACCCGCCACCGAAGCCCTGCTCGACCTGGTGGCCAAGTCGCTGGTGACGCGCGTGGAACGCGGCAGCGAGCCCGAGTACCGCCTGCTGGACACCACGCGCGCCTACATGGCCGACAAGCTGGCCGCCGCCCACGCGGAACACGACGCGACCCTGGAACGTCACGCGCTGTGCATGCGCCAGCTGCTGACCGAGGCCGAGGCGGCGTGGGAGCACATGACGCGGGCCGAGTGGCGGGCCGCCTACGACTGCCGCGTGAGCGACGTGCGCGCCGCGCTCGACTGGGCGCTGTCGAACCCGCAGACCACGACGCTCGGCCTGGAGCTGACCAGCCTGTCGCTGACGCTGGCCGACCAGACCTCGCTGATGACCGACTTCTCCTTGCGTTCGCGGCGCGCGCTGGACCTGCTGCATCGCACGCCGGATGTGCCGCCGGTGCTCGCGATCCGGCTGCGCACGGTCCCCGCCTACCTGAGCGTGCACCAGGGGGCGCAGGGGCAGCCGCTGTCCTCCGCCCGGAAACTGCTCGATGCGCTCGACATCGCACGCCACGCCGGCGAGCCGAAGCACCAGGCCGGACCGCTCACGGGACTGTGGGTCGAGGAGTTCCAGCACGGACGCTACGGCGAGGCCTGGCGCTGGAGCCGCCACATGGCCGACGTGGCGCAGGCCAGCGGCGACCGGGTGCTGGCCTGCATCGCGCAGCGGACGGCCGCACAGACCCAGCACTTCATGGGCCATCACGACGCGGCGAGGGGCCTGGCCGAGGAGGTGCTGGCGAGCGCGGTGACCATCCCGCTGGCGTACTTCCCGTCGGCGGTGGACACGCCGGTGTCGATGCGCATCGTGCTGGCGCGGTCCCTGTGGATGCAGGGGCATGCCGAGAGTGCTGCCCGCGTGGTGGAGGCGTGCCTGCGGCTGGCCGAGGCCGACACCGCCTCGGCCCTGTGTCAGGCGCTGGCGCTGGCCGGCGTGCCGGTGGCCATGTGGTCCGGTGACCTGGCGCTGACGCGGCACCGGCTCGACCAGATGGGTGAGCACCTGCAGGCCTACGGTTTCGCCTACTGGCGGTTCTGGTGGGAGACCTACGACGCGCTGTACCACCGCCGCGAGGGCGCCAGCGACCGCGCGGCGGCCGCGCCACCCGACATCGCGCCGGCCTGGGCGATCCTGCACGAGCACCTGCCGACCCTGGATCCGCGCTTCGCCAACCCGGCGCTGCTGGCGCGCGCGCGGCGCGGCGAGGCGACCTGGTGCGCGCCCGAGATCCTGCGCGTGCACGCCGAGGGACTGCGCGCGCACGGTTCGGAGGCGGCGGCCGCCGAGGCCGACGCGCTGCTGCACGACGCGCTGGCCCTGGCACGCAGCCAAGGCGCGCTGGCCTGGGAACTGCGCGTGGCGGTCAGCCTGGCCGACCTGTGGCAGGCCCAGGGGCGCGCACCCTCCGCGCGCGACCTGCTGAGGGGCGTGCGCCAGCGCTTCACCGAGACCGGCTGCAACGCGGACCTGGTGCACGCCGACGCCCGCTTGCGCGAGCTCGATGCCGCAACGCGTTGACACCCCTTCACATCGATTCACTCGCGCATCCGCGATCGGTCGTCCATTCTTGTCGTGACGGAAGGCGGCGTTTCGCTCCGCCCCCCAACGAACAGAGGTGTCCGATGTTCACGACCGACACGATCAAGGTCCATGTGGTTTACGGCGACGCCCTCGTCGCCGCCGGGCTGAGTGCCACGCTGCGCGGCGCGCCCGGCTTCTCGCTGCTCGAGCCCGCGGGCGCAGCGTCGACCGAAGCGGCCGGGGCCGCCGACGTCGTGGTCACCGACTACGAGCATGGCCTGCGCATGCTGGCCCGGGCCGCCGAACGGCCGCGGCACGCGCCACCGGTGCTCATCGTCACCGCACGCGACACCGAGTCGGAGATCCGCCATGCGCTCGAACAGGGCGCACGCGGCTACCTGCTGCTGGGCTGCAGCATCGACGAGCTGGTGACCGGCGTGCGCGCGCTGTGCGCCGGCATGCGCCACATCGCCGGGCGCGCGGCGCAGCGGCTGGCCGACAGCGTGGCCTGCGAGGCACTCACCGGGCGCGAGCAGGCGGTGCTGCAGCTGGTGGTGGTGGGGCTGGGCAACAAGGCCATCGCGCGGCGGCTCGACATCGCGCTCGGCACGGTGAAGTCGCACCTCAAGTCGATCTTCCAGAAGCTCGACGCCGCCAGCCGCACCGAGGTGGCGGCGATCGCGGAGCGGCGGGGACTGCTGAGCCTGGCGGGGACGTGCGCGGGCGGCAGGCCGGGAGCCGCGGCGATCAACGCCGGCCTGCGCGCACCCGGCGCCGCCGAGCTCGAGCGCCACCAGCACGCCGCCCACTGAATCGTCGGCACCCGCACACCCATCGCACTGCGCGTGCGGTGAGCCCTTTCTCGACCCCAAGGAGCACCCATGAACCGTCTGTCACGCAAGGTCGCCCTCGTCACGGGCGCCAGTTCCGGCATCGGCCGAGCCACCGCACTGCTGTTCGCGGCCGAAGGCGCCCGCGTCGTGGTGGCGGCACGCCGCCAGGCCGAGCTCGAGCGGCTCGTCGCCGAGATCCACGCGCAGGGCGGCCAGGCCGCGGCCCTGGCCGGGGACGTGCAAGACGAGCGCTATGCCGAGGCGCTGGTGGCGCTGGCCGTCGAGCGTTTCGGCGGGCTGGACATCGCGTTCAACAACGCCGGCACGCTGGGGCCGGCCGGCCCGACCACCGAGATCGATGCCGGGGCCTGGATGGAGGCCCTCAACACCAACCTCAGCAGCGCCTTCTTCGGCGCCAAGCACCAGCTGCAGTCGATGCTGAAGCGCGGCGGCGGGTCCATCGTCTTCACCAGCACCTTCGTCGGCCATACCTGCTCGTTCCCGGGCGTAGCTGCCTACGCGGCCAGCAAGTCCGGGCTGATCGGCCTGACGCAGGCGCTGGCCGCCGAGTACGGGCCGCGCGGCATCCGCGTCAACGCCATCCTGCCGGGAGCGATCGACACGCCCATGTACCGCGCGATGAACAGCGGGGCCGAACAGCAGGCCTTCGTGACCCAGCTGCATGCGCTCAAGCGCGTCGGCACGCCCGAGGAGCTGGCGCGCTCGGTGCTGTACCTGGCATCGGACGACGCGGCCTTCGTCACCGGCACGGCCTCGCTGGTGGACGGCGGGCTGTCGATCACGCGCACCTGAGCCCGCGCGGAATCCTTCAACCCAGGGCGCCGCGTGCGGCGTCGTCAACCTCGAGGAGTAGACCCGATGATCTCGCGATCCATGCCCGGCCTGGTCCGGCAGCTTCAATCCTTCCTGACACTCTCCGTGGTGGCCGCGTCCGCGGCCCTCGCACCGGCATCCACCCCTGCAGGTGCGGCCGGCAACGCCGCGGCGCTGCCGACCGTGGTGCTGGTCCACGGCGCGTTTGCCGACGCGGCGAGCTGGAACGGCGTCACCGCGGCGCTGCAGTCGCAGGGCTTCCCCGTCGTCGCGGTGGCCAATCCCCTGCGCGGCCTCAAGGGCGATGCGGCCTATGTCAGCGGCGTCGTGGCGTCGATCGCCGGCGACGTGGTGCTCGTGGGCCACTCCTACGGCGGCGCCGTGATCAGCAACGCCGCCGTGGGCAGGCCCAACGTCAAGGCACTGGTCTTCGTCGCGGCGTTCGCGCCGGACGCCGGAGAGACCGCACTGGCGCTTTCCGGCCGCTTCCCGGGCAGCACGCTCGGCGACGCGCTCGATGCGCCGGTGCTGCTCGCCGATGGCGGCAAGGACCTGTACATCCGGCAGGCGAAGTTCCACCTCCAGTTCGCCGCCGACGTGGCGGAACCGGCGGCACGGCTGATGGCGGCGGGCCAGCGGCCGATCACCGAGGCCGCGCTGACCGAACCCTCCGGCACGCCGGCGTGGAAGACGCTCCCGTCGTGGTTCATCCACGGCGACGCCGACCGCAACATCCCGCCGGCCGCGATGCGCTTCATGGCCCAGCGCGCGGGCTCGCGCCGCACCGAGGAAGTGGCGGGCGCATCGCACGTGGTGATGACGTCGAACCCCAGCCGCGTGGCGCGCATGATCGCCGAGGCGGCCGTCCCCGCTGCGGCCGAAGCCGCGCGCTGAGCCGCACAAGCCGCAGGAGCATCGAGATGGATCTGCAACTTCGGAACCGCGTCGCCCTGGTCAGCGGCAGCACGGCGGGCATCGGCTATGCCATCGCCCAGACGCTGGCAGCGGAGGGCGCGCGCGTCATCGTCAACGGCCGGACGCCATCCGCCGTGGAGGCGGCCGTCGAACGGCTGCGCGCCGAGACCGGCGGCACGGTCGTCGGCCATGCCGGGGACCTGAGCCGCAGCGACGTCGCCCAGGACCTGGTGCGACGCCACGCCGGCATCGAGATCCTGGTGAACAACCTCGGCATCTTCGAGGCCAAGGCCTTCGAGGACATCCCCGACGAGGACTGGTTGCGCTTCTTCGACGTCAACGTGCTGAGCGGCGTGCGCCTCGCGCGCCTCGTGCTGCCCGCGATGAAGCGTGCCGACTGGGGACGCATCATCTTCATCTCCAGCGAAAGTGCGGTGCAGATTCCGAGCGAGATGGTCCACTACGGCGTGACCAAGACCGCGCAGCTGGCGGTGGCGCGCGGGCTGGCGGAGTCCCTCGCCCGCACCGGCATCACGGTCAACAGCGTGCTGCCCGGGCCGACCCGATCGCGCGGCGTGGGTGACTTCGTCGAGAGCCTGGCGCGCGCCGGGGGCCAGAGCTTCGACCAATTCGAGGCCGAGTTCTTCGAGCGCGTGCGACCCACCTCGCTGATCAAGCGCTTCGCCGCGCCACAGGAGGTGGCGTCGCTCGTCGCCTACGTCGCCAGCCCCCTGGCGTCCGCGACCACCGGCGCCGCGCTGCGCGTGGACGGCGGGGTGGTCCGGAGTGCCTTCTGATCGCCGGGACCGCAAGCAGCCCCGGCGATCGTGAGGCTGCGCCGGCCGGAGCGGGTACGCGGCAGGAGGCCTTTCAGGCGGCCGCGTCACCCCTCCTTCTCTTGCCGCGGGTCCAGGAACGTCGCCAGATAGGCGCGCACTGCCGGATCCTCGGTCAGGCCGATCGCCCGTTCGAACGCCCGCAGCGCCGATTCGCGACGACCGGCAACACGCTCTGCGCGGGCCAGGGTGACCCAGTAGGGTTGGTAGCCTGCGATGTCGGCCGGCGACAGGCGCGTGAGCGTCGTCAATGCGTTCGCGGGATCTCCGGCCTCCACCATGGCCGCCGCCTGCGCCACGATCACGCCGACTGACGAGCTGTGGCGGGCGAGCAGGCCGTACAGGGTGGCCAGCGCCTCGTGGTTCGTCCGACCGGTGATCGGGCTTTGGACATGCACCGACTGGATGGCCGCCTCGCATTGGTAGCGGCCGAAGATGCCGCGTTGCGCAGCGGTGGTCAGGTGCCCTTCGGCCTCGACGATCAGGTCACGCCGCCACAGGCCTGCGTCCTGGCGGTTCAAGGGCACGAAGCTGCCGTCGGCCGCACGGCGCGCGGGCCGGCGGGCTTCGCAGTACAGCATCAGCGCCAGCAGACCCCGCGGCTCCGGCTCGTCGGGGAGCAGGGCGACGAGCAGGCGGCCGAGGAACAGCGCCTCTTCCACCAGGTCCAGCTGGCCGGTGTCGGCGCCGGGCACCGCGTCCCAGCTCGTGCCGTAGGCGGCATAGACGGCAGCCAGCACGTCCTCGAGACGCCCGGGCATGTCCTCTGCGGCGGGCAGTTCGAAGCGCAAGCCGGCATCCCGAATCTTTGCCTTGGCCCGCACCAGTCGTTGGCCCATGGTGGCCGGCGCCACCAGGAACGCCGCGCCGATCTGCGCCGCGTCCAGCCCCAGCACGGTCTGCAGCATCAGCGGTGTGCGCACGGAGGCATCGATGGCCGGATGGGCGCACACGAACAGCAGCTTGAGGCGGTCGTCAGGTACGGCCGGCGCCTCGGGCGCCGCCTCGTCCTGCAGCAGCGCCAGGTCGGCCGCCGAGGCGTCGACCACACCCTGGTGCCGGCGCATGTTGTGCAGGTGGTTGCGGGCCGCCGTCATCAGCCAGGCCTGCGGGTTGGCCGGCACGCCGTCGACCGGCCAGGTGCGCAGCGCAGCGACGAAGGCCTCGGACAGCGCGTCCTCGCAGGCCGCGATGTCGCGCGACCGGGCGGCCAGCAGTGCCAGCAGCCGGCCGTAGGCATCGCGTGCCGCAAGTTCGGCGGCGTGGACGGCGCTCACGCGCCCGGGGGCGCCATCGGAGGCAGCACCGGCCGCACCTCGACCGACGCGCAGGCGGCCGAGGGCGCGCGTGCGGCCCACTCCAGCGCGGCATCGACGTCGGGCACCTCGATGACGAAGTAGCCGCCCAGTTGCTCCTTGGTATCGGCGAAGGGGCCGTCCTGCACGATGCGCTTGCCGTCGCGGATGCGCACCGTGGTGGCGGTGCTCGGCCCCTGCAACCCGTCGCCCTTGACGATGACGCCGGCCTGCGCCATGGCTCCGATGAAGGCGTTCCAGCCGCCCCAGTAGGCCACGGCCTGCTGGGGATCGTTGCGCTTGGCAAACTCGCTCTCGGGCTCGTTCAGCAGCAGCATGTATTGCATGGTGATGTTCCTCGGAATGTGGACAGGGTATCGGATTCGATGGGCCGGTCAGCGCAGCAGCGCGCGGGAGCGGGCCGCCCAGGCGGCCGCGAGCAGGGCAACGGCCACGACCACGACCACGGCGAGGATCGCCAACTGGCCCGGCATGGCGTCGAAGACGCCGAAGTACGCGTCTCCGGCAAAGAGCGCGATGTAGCCGACCAGCGATGCAGCGAGGACCGGCACGGCGGCGACACGCCGCGCGGCGAGAGCCACCGAGCCGAGCAGTCCGCCGAAGACGCCGACCGCGAAGACGGCCGTCATCCAGGCCGGCAGCGAGAAGTAGACCTGCGACTGCGCCGCCGTCATCCCGGCTGCCATCGCCGATCTCCCCGCCGGCGTGAGGGTGCCGATGAACTGGTGGATGCCATAGAGGTTCCATAGCGCTCCGCAGCCGGCCATGCCCCAGAACCATGCGGGAGCGCGGCTGCCGCGCGCGTCGAGTGTCAAAGCTGTCATGTCATGCACCTTCGATGAGACAGCCAAGGGACGCCGGGATGGCTCCTCTGCTTGCTGCTCATGTGGATGACACGCGAGGCGTGGCGGATTCGACAACGGGGCAGAGCTTTTTCGTCCGCCTGTGACCTGGCCAGGCATGCTGAGCGGGCCGCTCAAGCCGCGCTGAAGGCGCTGCAGAACCGAGTGGCCGCGGCGGGCCGGAGTGCGGCGAAGCGCGCTTCGGCCGCCGCCGCTCAATGTGCGAAGGCGCGCCCGTGCGGGATGAAGAACAGGTCTTCCAGCGGCATGTCGGCCGTGGTCGTGCAGCTGAGGTTGGCCGCGGCGTCCAGCTTCATCTGGCGGTCGAGCAGCTCGTTGAAGGTCCGCGACGTCCCGGTGCGCGGGTCGACCACCGGCATGCCCTCGCCGGTGACGAAGCCCGACAGGCGCGACACCGTGCCGCGGTCGCGGGGCTCGATGTGCAGGAAGGGGACCAAGGTCTCGGCGATGTGGCAGCCGTTGCAGGTGGCCAGCGAGAAGCGGTGCCGGGCCTCTTCGTTCAGGATGCCGGGGGCCTGCCACGGGGCCCCGGCGTGGATGTCGACGGCGCCGGCCAGGAACGGCACGCCGGCCGGGTACTGCGCCGGCACCAGGTGCTGCGCGCGCAGGATGGCGGCTTCCTGCGTGTTGATGAAGTCGCGCAGAGACGCCGAGCCGTTCCTGCTGCCGTCGGGCGTCTGGGCCGCGGTGCCGGGCCGCAGCTGGCCGGAGGCGGCGAGCCGCGACTCGCGCAGTTGCCATTGCGGGTCGAAAGGCATGTCGGCCAGGGCGAACTCGTTGGTGCGCAGCTGGTTCAGCGCACTGCGGTTGGGTGGCCGGTCGGGCCTGGCATTGCGCAGCGTGAACTGGTCGGTGATGCGCTGCAGCGCCTTGTTGTAGACGGGCGAGCCCAGCGGCATGGTGCTCAGGTTGCGCCACTGATTGGCCCAACTGCGCGTTCCGAGGCAGTCGCGCGCCGGCACCGAGAACTCGAAGATCACGGTGAACTTCAGCGCCTCGGGCATCGGCGGGCGCCAGGGAATGGGCACCGGCACGCACTGCACGGCGCCGAACACCAGCCGCGCCTCGGCGCTGTCCGAAGGGCCGAACAAGGCGTTGCCGCGCAGGTCGAGCCGGTTGACGATGGCCAGCAGCCTGAACGGCGCGCGCGCCAGGTCGATGTGGCCGTCGGGTCGGCGCGGCCACGAGTACAGCAGCAAGTCAGCGCCGATGCCGCGCGGCGGCAGCGTGAACCCGTTGACGGTCTGCTCGGTGGTCCACTGGCTGATCCAGTTCTCCACGAAGAGGGACGGGTCGATGCCGGTGGCGCCGGGGTTGGCCATCTCCGTCATCAGGCGGCCGAAGGTCCAGGCACCCATCGGCGTGCCCGCGCCGGTGCAGGGCTCGTAGGTGCGCGCGGGGTCGTCCACCACGGCCAGGTCGCGCACGATCAGCTCGCGCGCGGGGTCCACGGTGTCGGGCACGCCGCGGAACACGTCCAGTTGGCGGGGCTGGCCCTCCACCAGCGATGTCTGGGCAGTCGGCTGGAAGCTGCGCCGCGCGATCAGCTGGCGCTGCTGGTACTCGGGCACCGTCGGCACCTGCAGCGACAGCTCAAGCCGGCGCTGCTGCTCCCGGCTGAACTGGCTGGCGTTGACCTGCACCTGCGCCGCGTAGAGGCCGTCGCCGGCAGCGTGGTCGGGCGCCACGCCGTCGTCGCGCAGCAGCGTGGGCCCGGGGCCGCCCTGGATGACGATCGACCCGCCCTTGCGCTGGTCGGCAAAGCGCACGCGCAGCAGCGCATTGCCCTGCGCCGAAGGCTGCGCCAGCAGCTCGACGCTGGCGCTGGCCACTGCCGGCGGCGAGCGCGACAAGGCGGGGTCGAAGGGTGGTGGCGCGCCGGCCGCGGCCAGCGGCAGCACGCACAGGCAGGCCGGGAGAAGTCGGGTGGCGGCATTCATGGTGGCCCTCATGGCGGCGTTCAGTGTGAAAAGGCCGCCGGCTGCGGCAGCATGAACACGTCCTGCAAGGCCATGTCCTTCGAGCCCGCGCAGCTCAGGTTGGCCGTGGCGTCCAGCCGCATCTGGCGGTCGAGCAGGTCGTGGAAGTGGCGCGGCACGCCGCTGACGGGGTCGGCCACCGGCATGTTCGCGCCGGTGAGGAAGTCCGACAGCGCCGCCACGTCGCCACGGTCGCGCGGCGCGATGTGGACGAAGGGCGTGCCGGTCTCCCGCTTGTGGCAGGCGTTGCAGGTGGCCACGGAAAAGCGGTGCCGGGCCTCCAGGCTGATGATGCCCGCGGCGTCCCAGGCGATGCCGGCAGACTGCACGTGATGGCCGCCCTTGAACGGCGTGCCCACGGGGTACTGCGAGGGCACCGCGTGGTGGCCGCCCAGGATCTCGAACTGCCTGGCGTTGATGTAGTCGCGCAGCTCGCTGCTGCCCTGGCGCATGCGGTCGGGCGTCTGCGCCAGCGTCTGGTGGGTCAGGTTCCCCTGCCGCGTGAGGCGCGACTCGCGCAGCTCCCAGAAGGTGTCGGCCGGGCCGTCGGCCAGCGCGAACTCATTGCTGCGCACCTGGTGGATGGCGCTCCGGTTGGGCTGCCGGTCGGGCCGGGCGTTGCGCAGCGTGAACTGGTCGGTGATGGCCTGCAGCGCCGCGTTGTAGGCCGGCGAGCCGAGCGGCAAGCCGCCCAGCGCGCGCCACTGCTGGGCCCAGCTGCGTGCCGACAAGCAGTCGCCGGCCGGCACGCCGTACTCGAAGATCACCGTGAACTGCAGCGTCTCCGTGGTCGGCCAGTTCGGCAGCGGCACGCAGCGCACGCCGCCGAACACCAGGCGCGCCTCGGCGCTGTCGCCCGCGCCGTACAGCAGGTTGCCGCGCAGGTCGAGCCGGTTGACGATGGCCAGCAGGCGGAAGGGCGCCTGCGCCAGGTCCAGCCGCCCGTCGGGCCCGCGCGGCCAGCCCGCCAGGAAATTCTGCGTGCCGATGTCGCGGCGCGGCACGTTGAAGCCGTTGATGGTCCTGTCGCTCATCCACTGCTGCATCCAGGCTTCGGCGAAATCGGACGGGTGGATGCCGGTGACGGGCTCGTTGGCCATCTCCGTCATCAGGCGGCCGAAGGTCCAGGCGCCCATCGGCGTGCCGGCGCCGGTGCAGGGTTCGTAGGTGCGCAGCGGGTCGTCGACCACGCCCAAGTCGCGCACCAGCAGTTCGCGCGCCGGGTCCACCGGGTCGGGCAGGCCGAGGAAGCGGTCGATCGGCACGCGCCGGCCGGGCTCCAGCCCCGGCGGAGGCGAGGGCTGGAAGAGCAGGTCTTGCAGGCGCTGGCGCAGGCGGAAGTCGGGCACCGTCCTGATGGTGCGCGCCAGGCCGACGCGGCGCTGCTGCTCCTGGAAGAACTGCGCCAGGTTGATCTGCACCAGCGCCTGGTAGAGGCCGTCGCCGGCCTGGGTGTCGGGCGCGAGGCCGTCGTCGCGCAGCAGCGTGGGCCCGGGCCCGCCCTGGATGACGAGCGACCCGCCCTGGCGCCGGTCGGCGAAACGCAGCTGCAGCACGGCGTTGCCCTGTGCGCCGGGGCGCGCCAGCGGCACGAAGGCAGCCTCGGCCACCTCGGGCGGCGAGCGCGACAAGGCGGGGTCGAAGCTCAGTCCGGCGGCCGGCGCCGACGCGGCCGACAGCGCGACGCATGCGCCGGTCCACAGCCACCGCTGGATGTTGGTGGACATCGTTCACCCCCTGCCGCTTGAATGCAGGCCCGCACCATGCGCGCGAGCGGCCCGCCGAGGCTAGCCTGCCGAACGTGGGGGGGGTGGCTCAGCGCGGGATCCGGCGGCGCCCCCAGCTCGACCACTTCGCCGCTGAGCCAGGGCAGTTCCGGTGTCGTGCGCCGCGCTGTCGTGTCCTTACAGGTCGATGGCCAGTTCGAGCTCGGGCACGCTGGCAAGGGTGTCGCGGGATGCGCTTGTCGGTGATGTCGCGGATGAAGCGCTCGACCGTGTCAGCCAAGACGCACTGGTTGGCGTGAAGTGCATGACGAAGCGCTGATGCTTGGTCGGCCTGCGCCCGGATTCGCGCCGCTCACCGCGCGCGAACGCGGCGCCAGCCCGGCGCCGCTGGCGCCCGCGTCGGCACCACGCTAGCCAACAGATGCCGGAAGCGCCGCAGGGTCGAAGGCCATGTGCGGATAGCAGACGTACTGGATCGTGTTCTCCACCCGGTAGAAGCAGTAGAGCGCCACGCCGTCCATGTCCGCGTAGACCGCCAGCGCAGGCGCGCCCACCAGGCCGATGAATCGATGCGAGCCGGCCGCCCCGCCCTGCGCGTGGGCTGGGTCGTCGTCCGCTGAATCGTCGAGCGCGTGCTGCTGAGCCGCGGCCTGCTCGGCTGCCACGTCGCGGACCTTGATCGGGCGATTCCAGGTCACGCCGTCGGCCGAGGACATGACATACAGCGGCGCCTGCGGCCCGAGTCCGCAGTAGGCGCAGTAGATCAGCGGGCCGGCGGGGCCGTTGAACGCCGCCAGAGACGGCCCGTACGGCGAGCCGTGCACCGGCAACTGCACCGGTTCCGTCCAGTGTTCCGCATCGGTCGTGGTGGTCATCCACAGCGCGCCGGTGTCGCGGTCGCGGTACGCGCAGAAAAGCGTCTTGCGGAACACCACCGCGCCGATGCGGCTCCGCGTCACGGCCTGCCAGGCGCGTGTGGGCTTCCCCCCGGCCGGGGTGTCGAGCGGCGCCGCCACCGGCTGGCGCTTGTCAAGCGGCGCCCCGTCCTTCTCGCTGAGCGGGCAGGCGTGGACCAGGTCCGTCTCGCTGGCGCCGATCAGGTAGGTCTTGCCCAGGAAGGTGACGATCGCCGCATCGGGCGGCCAGTACGCGCCCACCAGGCTGTCCGCGTATTCGCCCATCGCCAGCACGGTGCGCTTGCCGGGCTCGGCCGCGAACGGCTCGATGTGCACCTCGGCCTTGCGGGCGTGTGCGGCGCCTGTCGGCATGCGCGCCAGCAGCGCGGCCATTTTCTTCGCTGCCGGCACCACGCCCAGGCCGCGGCACGCGTTCTGCTGCGGGGCGAAGTCCGGGCCTTCGAACCACGCCGTGCCGTCGTACACGTAGGCGAAGGGAAAGGGAATCAAGTCCTGCCCTTCGGTCCGGCCTGTGAACGCGCAATAGAGCTGGTTGCGGAAGACCGTGACATTCGGATCGCCGGCCGCGTGCACGTGCCGCAGGGGAATCGCGGCCGGGGGGCGCCAGTCGGTCTTCGTCGAGCCGGCCTGCAGCAGCGGCAGCTGGACCGTGAGGAAGGTCTCCAGCTGCTGCGCGGTCTCGACCTCGTGCTCCACCAGCAGGCTGCCCAGGTCGAGCCGGGTGTCGGGAAACGAGGGCGCGAAGACGTCGTGCACCCAGGTCGTCTCCAGCAGGCGCGCCAGGTCCTTCAGATCGGCCTGCGTGGCGCTGGCGCCGGGTGCTTCCAGGTTGCTCGCGGGCTTGTCGGAGGCGGCGTCCTGCGTGCCGAGCTGCGACACGCGGGTGCGCTCCACCAGCTTCCAGATCGGCCACGCCGCACTGCGCTGGATGACGCGCCACTGCGGCGCGTACTGGATGCTGCCGATCCAGTTCTCGCGCGGCAATCCGTCGACGCCGCCGAGCGTGGTGGTGCTGATGCTGACCGCGTTGTGCGTGCTGTTGTAGGTCATCTGCAGCCCGCTGACGCGCGTGTTCTCCACGCTGCCCGCCGCCGCCGTGCCGCCCTTGGCCACGCCGCCCAGGCCGGCATACGTGGCCGAGACCGAAGCCGCCCAGTCCATCCCCTTGGAGACCGCGTCCACGAGCGTGCTGATCGAGTCGGTCTTCGTGGCGGTCGACTTGGCCGTGTACTTGTACCAGCCTCCGAGGATGACGCGGCCGAACACATGGCTGCCGAACTCGCGCATGAACAGCTGGGCGCGCAGGCGCCGCATCTTCTCGTCCCCGGTCGCCAGCAGCGCGCGCAGCTCGGCCAGCGCCTCCACGCTCAGCTCGAACTGCAGCGTCGAGAACACGATCTGCCGCATCGGCGACCAGTGGTAGCGCGTCTGGATCGCGGTGGCGAACGTGGTGCTGTCCTGCGTGAAGCGCTCGTGCCGCTCGTCCTGCGCCTGCGCATAGCGGGCCGACGCGCTCACCGCGCCCACGCCGCTGCCCATGAACATGGCGCCGCTCGCCTGCGCGCTCACCGAGAACGCGTTGGCATGCGTCTCCAGCAGCCGGTCGGCCCGCATCATGGCGCCCTCGCTGCTGTACGACGAGCCGAAGTCCAGCGACTCCAGGCCGGGCCCGAACAGGTCGACGTCGGCATGGCGCTGGGGCATCGCCAGCACCGCACCGCCCGGTGCCTCGGTCAGGCCGTTGGCGTCCAGGCAGTGCCCCCGCAGCAGTTGGTGGGCATAGATCAGCTCGACCGCGGTCATCTCGCGCTGCTTGATGGCTGCCTCGGTCAGCTGGCTCAGGCCGGAAAGCGCCTTCTCCAGCGCCGCGAAGCGGCCGTGCAGGTCCTTGTCCAGGTCGTCGGCCGAGGGCGGCGTGCCCAGGCCGAGTCCCTTGAACTCGCCGTACAGCTTCTCCATCCGGCCGGCGACCTCCTTCTGGACCTTGCTCTTGTTCTCGGCGGCCGCGTTCTCGCAGGCTGCGCGCAGGTCGTTCGCTTCGCTCACCGCCTCCTGGAGCTTCTTCAGCCGCGCCTCGGCCTCGGGATCCTTGCGCCAGGGCTGGGCGGCCGCCTTGCCCTCGGCCTCGATCCACGCCTGCACGTCCTGCGCCGAGATCTTGCCGACCTGCTGCGCGGCAATCGGCGACCTGGCCGCGCGCGGGCGCTTGTCGGCGGGGGCGGCCTTGTCGCCGCCCGCGTCCGGCGCCGCGTCCTCGGCCGGCGAACCTTCGGTGGCGATGGCGGTCTGGATCTCCTTCCGGCTGTCCGCGCCGGCGGGGCTGTCCAGCCCCTTCAGCAACTGCAGCGAGGTGACGCCGTGGTTGCGGAACACCGGCGCGTACGCGCGCAGGCCGATGTGCTCCAGATAGTCTTCCAGTGTTTTCGGCACGCTGGGCTCCTTCCTGGATTCAGTCTAGGAAGCACCCGGGTTCCCACCTTGAGATGGCGCAAAGGGGCTTGCGATGGCGACCCGGAACCAGGCCGCATACAGGGCAGGCACGAACACCAGCGTGAGCGCCGTGGCCACCACCAGGCCGCCCATGATCGAGATCGCCATCGGCCCCCAGAACACGCTGCGCGTGAGCGGGATCATCGCCAGCACCGCCGCGGCGGCCGTCAGGACCACCGGTCGCGAGCGCCTGACGGTGGCGTCGACGATGGCCGCCCACGGTGCCACGCCGCGGGCGATGTCCTGGTCGATCTGGTCGACCAGGATGATCGAGTTGCGCATGATCATGCCGCCCAGCGCGATCACGCCGAGCAGCGCGACGAAGCCGAACGGGGCCTGGAAGACCAGGAGCGCCGGCACGACGCCGATGATCGCCAGCGGCCCGGTCATGAACACCATCAGCATGCGCGAGAAGCTCTGCAGCTGGATCATCAGCAGCGTCAGCGTGACCGCGAACATCGCGGGGAAGACCGCGAACAGCGCCACGTTGGCCTTGTCGCTCTCCTCGATGGCGCCGCCTTCCTCGATGCGGTAGCCGGCCGGCAGGCTGTCGACGATGGGCTTGAGCGACGAACGGATCCGTTCCGTGGCGTACGGGCCCTGCACGCCGTCCACGAGGTCGCTGCGCACGGTGAGCGCCATGTCGCGGTTGCGGCGCCACAGCACCGGCTCCTCGAAGCCCGGCTCGATGCGGGCGATCTGCGACAGCGGCACCGCGACACCGCCGCGCGAGAAGACCTGCAGGTCGCCGATGCGGCCGATGTTCCTGCGTTCCTCGGGCGTGGCCCGCACGACGACGTCGACCAGCTCCTCGCCGCGCCGGATCTGCGTGACCGGCGCACCGTCCAGCGCCGTCTGGACCAGCCCCTGCACGTCTGCGCTGCTCAGGCCCAGCTGCCTGGCCTTGTCCTGGTCGACCTGCACCCGCACCGAGCGCACCTGCTCGTTCCAGTCCAGCTGCGTGTCGCGCACCAGCGGGCTCTGGCGCACCGCGTCGCGCACGCGGTAGGCGATCTCGCGCACCTGCGCCTTGTCGGGACCGACGACGCGGAACTGGACCGGGAAGCCCACCGGTGGCCCGAACTCCAGGCGCTGCACGCGGGCCCGGAGATCGGGAAATGCCTCGTCGCCGTCGAACAGCTGCAACAGCCGGGTGCGCACGCGCTCGCGCGGTGCGATGCCCGCGGTCTTGATGACGAACTGCGCGAACCCCGGGTTGGGCAGCTCCGGCTGGATCGACAGGTAGAAGCGCGGCGTGCCGGCGCCGGTGTACGCGGTGTAGAACTCGATGTCGGGGTCCTTCGCGAGCCGCTCCTCGACGCGCCTGACCTGGGCCTGCGTGGCGGCGAAGGACGCGCCCTCGCGCAGCCGCAGGTCGATCAGCAGCTCGGGCCGGGCCGCCGTGGGGAAGAACTGCTGCTGCACCTTCGACATGCCGAAGCCGGCCGCGCCGAGCAGCAGCACCGTCAGCGCCAGCACGACGGCGCGGCGTCGCACGGCCCAGTCGACGACGCGGCGCAGTCGCCGGTAGACGGGGCGGTCGTAGACGTCGTGGCGCGGGCCTGCCTCCCGCCGCGCGAGGTTCTTGGGCAGCAGCATCACCCCCAGGTACGGCGTGAAGATCACCGCGACCAGCCACGACAGGATCAGCGCCACGCCGACCACCCAGAAGATGCCGCCGGCGTACTGGCCGGCGATCGACTTCGCGAAGCCCACCGGCATGAAGCCCGCGGCCGTGACCAGCGTGCCGGTCAGCATCGGGAATGCGGTCGACGTGTAGGCGTGGGTGGCCGCGCGCAGGCGGTCCCAGCCCTCCTCGAGCTTCACCACCATCATCTCGACGGCGATGATGGCGTCGTCCACCAGCAGGCCCAGCGCGATGATCAGCGCCCCCAGCGAGATGCGGTCCAGGGCCCAGCCGGCGGCATGCATCACCGCGGCCACCAGGGCCAGCACCAGCGGCACCGACGCGGCCACCACGATGCCGGTGCGCCAGCCCAGGAACAGGAAGGACACCGCCATCACGATGGCCAGCGCCTGCAGGAACGAGCGCTCGAATTCCCAGACCGATTCCGCCACGACACGCGGCTGGTCGGCGTACTGCTGGATCTGCACGCCCGCCGGCAGTTCCTGCCGCACCAACGCGAGCCGTTGCTCGAGCGCACGCCCGAAGTCGAGCACGTTGCCGTTGGACTGCATGGTCACGCCGATGGCCAGCACCGGCACGCCGTTGTGGCGGACCGTGAAGCTGGGCGGGTCTTCGTAGCCGGCGCGCACCGTCGCGATGTCCGCCAGGCGCAGCAGCCGGCCGCCCACGTCGAGCGTCACGTCGGACACGTCCGCGGCGTTGCGCAGCCGGCCGTCCACGCGCACCTGCACGCGGTCGTGCGTGGCATCCGCCGCGCCCGCCGGGGTCACCAGGTTCTGGCGTGCCAGCGCCTCGAACACCGTGGTCGGCGCGATGCCCAGCGCGGCCAGGCGGCGCGTGGACAGCTCCACGTACACGCGCTCGGCCTGCTTGCCCAGCACGTCCACCTTGGCCGCGCCGGGCACGCCCTGGATGCGCAGCTTCACCGCTTCGGCGACGTCGACCAGCTCGGCCATCGACAGGTCGGGGGCGCTCAGGGCGTAGAGCACGCTGTAGCGGTCGTTGTACTCGTCGTTGAAGAACGGCCCGCGCACGCCTTCGGGGAACTCCTGCCGGATGTCGCCGATCTTCTTGCGCACCTGGTACCAGGCGTTGTCCAGCTCCTCCTTGCTGCTGCCGCCCTTCATCCACAGCGTGATGCCGCCGTAGCCCTGGCGCGCGAAGCTGCGCACGTGGTCGAAGTGGTCCAGCTCCTGCAGCCTGCGCTCGATGCGGTTGAGGACCTGGTCCTGCACGTCCTGCGCCGTGGCGCCGGGCCAGGCCACGATGGCCGTCATCTGCGGCACGTCGAAGGCCGGGTCCTCCAGACGCCCGAGGCGGCTGAACGACAGCACGCCGACGATGAGCGTCGCGATGATCAGGAACAGCACCATGGGCCGGTGCGTGACGGCCCACTCGGAAAGGTTGAAGCGTTTCATCGACCGCTCTTCCCGACCGTGGCCGAGGCGGCCTCGGGGCTGCGCTCGATGGCGCGGACCAGCAGCCCGGCATCGAGCTTCTGGGCGCCGACGCTCACGACGCGGCTGCCGGGCGCCAGGCCGGTGACCTGAACCGTGGCGTCGTCGAGGGAGACCACCTGGACCGGCGTGAACACCAGGCCGGAGCCCTTGGCGTCCAGCACCCAGACACCCGCCGGCCCGCTGCCCTTGAGCAGCGCGCTGACGGGCAGCGAGACGGTGGCCGTGCCCGCCGGGGCAGCGGACAGGGTCAGCTGCATCGTGCTGCCCAGCGGCAGCGCCGAGAGCTGGGCGCGCGACGCCGATGCGGCGGCATAGCGTGCGCGGAAGGTCCGGCCCTGTGCACTCGCCTGCGGCGACAGCTCACGCAGCGAGAGGCGAACCAGGGCCTGCGGGTCCTGCCACGGCGCGGCGGTGGCGGTGAGGCCGCGGGCGCGGCCCACCCAGTCCTCGGGCAGGTCGACGACCACCTCGTTGTCGCCTTCGCGGGCCAGCCCGAGCACCGGCTGCCCCTCGGGCACCACCTGCCCGCGCTCGAAGCGGATGGCCGTCACCACGCCGGCAAAGGGCGCCACCAGGGCGGCATAGCCCTCGCGGTTGCGCGCCAGCTCCAGCTGCCGCCGGGCCTGGTCCAGCCGCGCCGCGGCGGCGTCGGCCCGGGCCTTCTGACGCTCGTGATCGGCCGCACCGACCGAACCGTCGGCCAGCAGGCGCCGGAACCGCGCTTCGTCGGAAGCCGCCTGCTGGGCATCGACGGTGGCCGCCCGCACCTGGTCGGCAGCGGCCTTCACGGCCAGCTGGTGGTCGGCCGGGTCCAGTCGAGCCAGTGCCTGGCCGGCCTTCACCCGGTCCCCCACCTCGACCAGGCGCTCGAGGACCTTGCCGCCGGTCCGGAAGGCCAGGTCGCTTTCGACACGCGCGCGCACCACCGAGCTGAAGCTGCGGGCCTGTGCCGACGGGGTCGGGTCGACGGTCGTCACGAAGACCGGCCTGGCGACCGCGGCGGGCGCCGGCGGCTGGCTGCAGCCGGTGACCAGCAGGCTCGCGGCGGCAACGCGGGTGAGCACCAGGCTGAAGTGGATCCTGTTCACGGGGGTGTCCTTGCGGCAAGAGGAGGCGTGTCGGCGGCGGCCAGGCGCGCGACGCCCCCACCCAGCGCCTTGTAGAGCTGCACGTCGGCCAGGGCCTGCTGCAGGCGGCTGTCCGACAGGGCGAGCTCGCTGGCGAGCACCGAGCGCTGCACGTCCAGCAGGACCAGCAGGTCGATCTGGCCTTCGCGCTGCAGCGACTCGGCGCGTTGCATCGAGCGACGGCGGTGTTCGACCGCCAGCGCGAGTGCCGCGTGGCGCTCGGCCTCCTGGGTGCGCACGAGCAGGCTGTCCTCGACCTCCTGCACCGCCACCAGCACCGACTTCTGCCAGGCCAGCAGGGCCTCGTCGGCGCGCGCGGACTGCGCCTGGATGCCCGCGTCGATGCGGCCGGCGTCGAAGATCGGCGCGGCGAAGGCCAGCGCGACGTTGGAGAAGCGAACCGGCGCCAGATCCAGCGCGTTCAGCCGCAGGTCCTCGCGCCCGCCGAGCGCGCTCAGGAACCGCTTCGGCCACCACTGGGCGCGCGCTTCGGCGCTGCGCAGCGCCTCGGCGCCGACGCGGGCCTCCGCGGCGACGAGATCGGGGCGGCGGCGCAGCAGCTCGCTGGGCTGGCCCGCGGCGATGGCACGCGCCGCCGGCCAGGCGAAGGCGCCGTCGGCCTCGACGACCGGCGCCGACGGGTTGCGCCCGAGCAGGACGGCCAGCTTCGTCTGCGTGGTGCCGAGCAGCATGCGCAGCGCCGGCAACTGGGCATCCAGCGCATCGGCTTCGGCGCGCGCGCGGTCCAGGTCGAAGGCGCTGGCCTGGCCTTCGCGCCAACGGCTCTCCACGCGAACCGCGGTCTGGCGCTGGGCCGCGGCCAGCGCCTTCACGATGCGCAGCCGGTCCGCGGCCCTGCGCAGCACGCAGTACTGCCGCGCCACTTCGCCGGCCACGAGCAGGCGAGCGCCGTGGACGCCGGCGGTGGCGGCGGCGGCATCGGCCTGCGCCGCATCGCGCGCCGCGCGCACGCCGCCGGCCAGGTCGATCTCCCAGGCGACATCCACGCCGGCGCGCCGCACGCGCGTGTCCGGCATGCCCTGCTTGACCGGTTCGGGAACCCCACTGCGGCTGCGCGACGCGGCAGCCTGCACGCCCACCGTGGGCCACAGCCGCGAGGCCTGCGCATCGGCGCCTGCACGCGCCTGCCCGACGCGCTGCAGCGCCATCGCCACGTCCGGGTTGGCGGACAGGGCCTCCTTGACCAGTCGCGCCAGCGTGGCGTCGCCGAAGCCGTCCCACCAGGCGTCGTCGAGGGCCGCGGCCGCGCCGGCGGAGGTGGGCTTCTCGTTCGCGAACGTGGCCGCCAGCGGCACCGAAGGGGATGGCGCCTGGAGCGACGGGGTCGAACAGGCGGATAGGATCGAAACGGCCAAGGCGGCGGCTGCGGCCCAGCCGGCCCCCAGGCCGTCGCGGCTGCGGCGCCGGGCAGGCGCCATGGCAGGGACTTCACTTAGTGGACTCATTTGTCCAGTAAGTGTAGCGGCATATAATGGACTGTCAAGTCCACATACTTGAACCGATGGCACACGACGACGACGATCCCGCGCCCCCGCCGCAGCCGCCACGCCGCGGCCGCCCGCGCGACCCCGAGCGCGCCCGGCGCATCCTGGAGGCGGCCCGCAACCACTTCTATGCGCACGGCCTGGAGCGTGCCAGCGTGGACGCCATCGCCGCAGAGGCCGGCGTCTCGAAGATGACCATCTACAGCAACTTCGGGTCGAAGGAAGGCCTGTTCGGCGCGGTGGTCCATGAGCGCACCGAGCGTGTGATGGGTGGCGACGTCGGTGTCGAGGCGCTGGACCCCACGCAGCCGCGCAAGGCGCTGCAGGCCATCGGCGAGCAGTTCCTCGCGCTGGTACGCGAAGAGCACACCCTGGGCAAGATGCGCTCGCTGTTCGGTGTCGCCGGTTCGCAGCCCGAGGCGTGCCAGGCGTTCTACCGCGAGGGACCCGAGCGGCTCGTCGCCGAGCTGGCCGCCTACCTGCGGCGTGCGAACGACGCCGGCACGCTCAAGGTGAGGAACCCCCGGCTGGCCGCCGACCTGTTCCTGGCGATGTTCCTGGGGGACGGCCACTTCCGCGGGCTGCTGATGCTGGACCTGCCGGATGCCCGCGAGAACAAGGCGCTGCTGCGCGAAGCCGTCCAGGTGTTCATGGCGGCCTACGCGGTCGCGGACTGATCAGGCCAGGCCGAAGGTCTTGCGCAGGCTTGCGTCGACCGGCCCGGCCGGCATGAAGCGGCGCAGCCTGCGCAGCAGGGACGCCTCGCCACGGGGCGTGCGGCGCATCGCCCACGGGCCCAGGGCCGCTTCGATGATGGTCGCGGCGACGCCGTCGGGCTCAGGCGCCTTCCGGACGCTGGCCACGACGGCCTTCGACACCCGATCGCGGTCGGCGTCGTAGGCGCCGATCGGTTGCGCCGCCTGCGGCGCGTTGAGGTCGAAGTGGGTCTTCGTGTAGGACGGCTCGACCAGCGCCACGCGGATGCCGAAGCCGCGGACCTCGTGGTCGAGCGACTCGGACAGGCCCTCGACCGCATGCTTGGAAGCCGCGTACAGGGCCATGTACGGCGCCGGCAGGAAGCCCAGCACCGAACTCACGTTGATGATGCGGCCCGATCGCTGCCGGCGCATGTGCGGCAGCACGGCCTGGATGGTGCGCAGGATGCCGAACAGGTTGGTGTCGAACAGCGTCTGCGCTTCGGCGACCGAGGTTTCCTCGACCGAGCCGACCATCGTCGCGCCGGCGTTGTTGACGAGCACGTCGATGCGCCCCGCGTTGCCGACGATGGTGTCGACCGCGCGCTCGACCGAGCTTGCATCGCGCACGTCCATCTCCAGCAACGCGACGCCGGGGAGCGGCTCCGCCTTTCGGGCGTCGCGGACGGACCCGAACACCGTGCAGCCGCGCTGCGCGAACCCGATGGCGGTGGCGCGGCCGATGCCGGAGGAGACGCCCGTGACGAACACGACCTGAGGACTCGACATGGCTTCCTTCACATGGACTTGTGAGTCCAGTAACTCTATCGCGATTTACTGGACTGTCAAGTATCAATTGCCGCAACGCGGCCCCGGCTCAACGCCCGCGCTGCGCGCGCCGGCGATGCAGCAGCAGCCCGACCAGACCGAGCAACCCCAGCGCCGCGCTGCGCGGCTCGGGCACCGCGACCGGCGGCCGCGGGTCGAAGGGCACGACCTCGTTCAGGGCCGTCACGCCCTCCAGTTCGACGTTGAAGCCGCCCTCGCCGCTGATCGGGTCGAGCACGCGCGCCACCGCCAGCGATTCGTGCCCCGGCGCGATGACCTGGGAGACGATCGTGTAGCGCACGAAGAATTCACCGGACACGCCGATCGACGCGAGGTCGATGTTGCCGTGGTAGGCCGTGGCCAGGGCCAGCGTGCCGAAGGGCACCTCGGTCCAGCCGGTGGGGGGCCGCACGTTGTGGGCGTCGATCAGGTTCAGCTGGCCGTCGAGCGTGCCGCCGGTCCACAGCCCCTGGAAGCCGTCCAGGCCGCCCTGGGCGATCGGCCGCGCGTCACCCCAGATGCTGGCAAAGAAGGTCTGGCTGGGCTGGCTCGGTACCGGCATCGGCTGGCCGTTCGGATCGCGCAGGAACTCGCCGACGTCGATGAACAGCCCCACCGAGGCGTACATCGGCCCGAAGCCGCCGAAGTTGCCGTCCCAGAGGTCGAGGTACAGGTCGGTGATCGAGAAGTGCATCGCCGCGTCGGCGCTTTCCTTGCGGAACACCTGCTGCCAGTCGGCTTCGATGTACACGCCGGTGTTGCCGTTGAGTGCCGACACCGAGGTCGCCGCGGTGGTCCACAGCAGGCCGGTGTTGGTGCCGTAGACGGTGCCGCCCGCCGGCGCGCCCCAGATGGTGCGCGCGCCGCCCAGCGTGTCCTCGGCGTAGAAGCTGGGACCGACCGCGGTGCGGAACACCTGCGGCGATCCCAGCGGCTGGTCGGGACTGGCGTTCGGCGGCAGTTCGAAGAACCAGGCCGTGTAGCTCGGATCGCCGAGCGCGGCAGGTTGCGCCGCGGCGGCGCCGACCACGAGCGCCAGCCAGGCGCCGATCCAGCAAATGCCAAAGGTTCTCATCGGGTCCTCCGTCTTCCTGGCAGCCCGCGAATCGGCCTGCCTGATGGCTAGAACGGAACCTGTGGCCGCAGCCGGGCAGCAGGGGATGTACAGCCAGCGGCGGCGGGGTCCATATTCGGCGCCTCGCACCCACGCCGAGCCCCCTTTGGACGAAGCCGCACCGCCACCGCTGCCCGCCGGCCGGGCCGACGCGCTGTTCGAACTGGCGTACCAGGACCTGCGCCGCATGGCCCGTTCGCGCCTGCATGCCAGCGGTCACCACACGGTGCTGGACACCACGGCGCTGGTGCACGAGTCCTACATCCGCCTGTCGCGCGCCGGCCAGATCGAATTTCCGGATCGGGCGCGGTTTCTCGTTTATGCCGGTCAGGTGATGCGCTCCGTCATCGTCGACGTGGTGCGCGAGCGCAGCAGCCTGCGCCGCGGCGGCGACGTGCTGCGCATCACGATGACCGACAACCTGCCGGCGCACAGCTGCAGCGAGGCGAACGAGGCCGAGATCATGGCCGTGCACGAGGCGCTGGAGGCGCTGGCGAAGGTGGACCCGCGGATGGCCCAGGTGGTCGAGATGCGCTATTTCGCCGGCATGACCGACGCCGAGATCGGCGAGGCGCTGTCGCTGAACGAGCGCACGGTGCGGCGCGACTGGGAAGAGGCGCGCCTGTTCCTGGCCGCGGCGCTGAAGTAGGCCGCCCTGCCCGTGCCGATGCGATGGAAGGCCGGTCGAACTTCGACCTCTCGGCGCAGGACTGGGCCACCCTGCGCGGCCTGCTGCGCCAGGCGCTGGACCGCCCGCCGCCGGAACGCGCCGGATGGGTCGACGCCCTGGCCGACGAACTGTCCGACTTCAAGCCGCGCCTGCGCGTGCTGCTGCAGCACGCCGAAGCCCCGCCGACCGCGCAGCCCTTCCACACCCTGCCGCGGATAGAGACCGACGCCTTCGCCGGGCCGGCGCCCGACGGGGCCGGTCACGCGGCCGGCGAGCGGCTGGGGCCCTACCGGCTGCTGCGCCTGCTGGGTGAAGGCGGCATGGCCAGCGTGTGGCTGGCCGAGCGCGTCGACATGCTGCACGGCCGGCCGATCGCGCTCAAGCTGCCGCACCAGGCCTGGCGACGCCCGGGCCTGGCCGAACGCATGGCGCGCGAGCGCGAGATCCTGGCCACGCTGGACCACCCGCACATCGCGCGCCTGTACGACGCCGGCGTCGACGCCGCGGGCCGGCCCTACCTGGCGCTGGAGTACGTCGAGGGCGAACCGCTGGCGCGCTACGCCGAACGGCACGCGCTGGACGTCAGGGCCCGGTTGCGCCTGTTCCTGCAGGTGCTGGCCGCGGTGGCGCACGCCCATGCCCACCTGGTGGTGCACCGCGACCTGAAGCCGTCGAACATCCTGGTCGGTGCCGACGGGCAGGCCAAGCTGCTGGACTTCGGCATCGCCAAGCTGATCGCCGAGGGCGCCGCCGACGAGCCCGGCCTGACGCAGCTGGGGGGACGCGCCTTCACGCCCGACTACGCGTCGCCCGAGCAGGTGGCCGGGCGGCCGATCGGCACCGCCTCCGACGTCTACTCGCTCGGCGTCGTGCTGTTCGAGCTGCTGACCGGCCATCGCCCCTACCTGCTCAGGCGCGACACGCGCGCAGCGCTCGAGGAGGCCATCGACCAGGCGGACCCGCAGCGTCCGAGCAGCACGGTCGGCGATGCCGGGCGGCGCAGGCAGTTGCAGGGCGACCTCGACACCATCGTGCTCACGGCGCTGAGGAAGGCCCCCGGGGATCGCTACCCGACGGTCGACGCGATGCGCGCGGACATCGAGCACCACCTGGCCGACCGTCCGGTGCTGGCCCGGCCCGACAGCGCGCTCTATCGGTTGCGCAAGTTCCTCGCCCGCAACCGCATGGCCACCGCCGCGACGGCGATCGTCGCGTTCTCCGTCCTCGGGGGCGCAGGCCTGGCGGTGTGGCAGGCGCAGGTGGCCATCGCCGAACGCCGGCGTGCCGAGGAAGTGCGCGGGTTCGTCGAGTCGATCTTCCGCGACGCCGATCCCTACGGCGAGTCCCAGGGCCCGGTCACGGTGACGGCGCTGCTGCAGCGCGCCCGGCAGCGCGTGGACCGCGACCTGGCCGACCGCCCCGCGATGCGCGTGGAGATGCTCGACCTGATCGGCGGAAGCCTGAAGAACCTGCAGGAGACGCAGGCCGCGGGGGAGGCCTTGGACGCCGCCATCGACACGGCCCGCCTGAACCTGGGCGCCACGCACCCGCTCACGCTGCGCGTGCGCGTGACGCGGCTCGGCCTGTACCGGTTCCTGGGCCGGCACGACGACATGCAGGCCGAACTGCGCGAGCTCGTGCCCCTGCTGCGGGCCGACGCCGGCGCCGCCGAGCCGCTGGTCACGGCCCTGCAGCTGCAGGCCCACAGCGCGATCGACGGCGGCCGCTTCGCCGACGCCGTGGCAGCCGCGTCCGACGCGCTGGCCGTCTCGCTCGAGCGCCTCGGAGGGCGCAAGGACCACGCCGCGGATTCCGCCACGCTGCTGGCGCTGGCCTACGGCTACGCCCACCAGCCGCAGCGCGCCAAGGCCACGGCCGAGCAGGCCCTGCAGTTCGCGCGCCAGGCGTACCCGACCGATGCGGTGCACCCGGCGGTGGTCGGGACGCGCGCCGTCCTGGCCGGCACGCTGGGCGAGCTGGGCGAGCTGGCGGCCGCCGTCGAGCAGCTGGAGCAGGCCGCGCGCGACACCGCGCAGCGACTGGGGCCCACGGCCATCGAAGTCGCGTTCCACACCTTCAACGCCACCAAGTACCTGGCGGAGTCGGGCGAGATCGCGCGCGCCCAGGCGTCCGCGGCCGCCGCCGAAGCGACGTTCAGGCTGCACGCGACGCCGGACAGCCACTTCCATGCGGCGTCGCGCCTGCGCCACGCGATGACGCTGCTGCTGGCACGCAAGGCCGACGCCGCCAGGTCCGAGATCGAACCGGCCCTGGCCGACATCGACCGCATGCTGGGCCCGAAGCACCCGATGGCGCAGCGAGGCCGGGAAGACCTGGCGCTGGCCCACCTGTACCTGGGCCAGTTCGAGCCGGCCGAGCGCGCGCTGAGGGCCGCCGCGCCGCCGTCGGCCGCCGAGCGCCCCTCCTGGCGGCTGCTGCACCTGCGTTCGCTGGCCGCGCGGCTGCAGGGCGACGCGGACACCGCCGTGCGCCTCGGGCGCGCGGCGCTGGCCGCCATCTCGGGCCAGCGGGCCGACATCGACCGCATGCGCGTGCTGCCCAATCTCGGCCTGTCGCTGGTGGCGGCGGGCGAGCATGCGCAGGCGGGGACGGTCTGCGCCGAGGCCGTCGAACTGCTGGCGCGCGTCCAGACGCGCGACTCGGCCGAGCGTGCCGACGCGTCGCTGTGCCTGGGCCGGTCGCTGCTGGCCTTGCAACGCCCTGCCGACGCGCTGGCGCCCCTGCAGCGGGCCGACGCCTTCTGGCGCGAGATGGGCAGCGACGGCCGCTGGGCCGGCGAGGTGGCCTACTGGCTCGCCCGCTGCCACGAAGCCCTGGGCCACGCGACCGAAGCGGCCGAGGCGGCGACCCGTGCGGTGGCCGCGCTGGCCCGTTCGCCGATCGGCGGCGACGCGGCCATGCTCGAGGCGGTGCGAACCGCGCTCGCCAAGGCCGACGCGCGCGCACGCCCGCAGCGCGCCGGGCCGCCCTGACTCCCTATCCTTGGGGGGAGCGGGCCGTCCCGCGCCCGGATCGGGCATCCCGGGTCGTTTTCACCAGGCATGGGTCATCCATGCGGAGGTTGAAATGCGACGGCAAGCCTTGTCCACCCTCTTCTCGCTCGGCGCGGCGCTGGCCGCTGCCGCCGCAACGACGGCCCTCGCCGGCTGCACCGGGCAGGTCCCGGACGACCCGGCCGCGGCGTCGCTGGCGCCTGCGGTGGCCCGCGCCTGCGCCTGGCCGCCAGCGTCGACCCGCGCCGCAGGCGCCGGGCGGAGCCTGCGCACGAAGTACCGGGTGACGCGCGGTGCGCTGGTCCCCACCGTCTGCCCGCAGGTGCAGCAGCCATGAACCGCCCGGCCCGCCATCCCCTGAACTTCGGCAAGGAGCCGAGCATGCCCGCCCTGCTGATCAAGTCGCTCGCCACCCTGGCCCTGAGGGCCGCGGCCGCGGCGCTCGCCCTGGCCGGCCCGGCCGGCGCGACGCTGCTGAGCTTCGACTGGACACGCGACCCTTCGACGGGACTCGTCGCACCCACCGTCAGCCCGTCGGACATTCCGGGCGACTACGGCGACAACGTCGCCGGGCCGCTGGTGGCCGTGCCGGGCGGCAGCTTCCTCTACACGGCCGGCGCCGAGGGCTACACGCCGAATGTCACGGTCGACATCACGGCCGGTGGCGCCACGGCCACCGACCCGCACGCACGCCTGTGGGCCCAGGGCTTCGGCGATCTCCAGAACGTCGTCTACGGCCTGCCGAACTCGCAGGCACTGACGATCCGGCTGTCGGCCGACGCCGGGTTCGAGGCCGCGCTGCTGGGCTTCGACCTCGCCGGCTATCCCGGCACCGACTGGGTGATCCATGCGGTTCAGGTCCTCGACGGCACCAGCCTGCTGTTCGAGCAGACGGACGTCCTGGTGCTGGGCGCGGGAAGCGGCGTCCGGCACACGGCGTTCGAGTTCGCCAGTCCGCTGGTGGCGGCCGAGCTGCTGCTCCGCATCGACTACTCGAACCTCGCCCCCAGCCGGCAGGACAACATCGGCCTGGACAACCTGCGTTTCGCGCAACTGGCGCCCAGCGCCGTGCCGGAGCCCGCCACCCCCTGGCTGATGGCGATGGGCCTGATGCTGGGGCTGGCCCGTCGCTGCAGGGCCGGCCGATGGCTGCGCCGCTAGCCGGCCGCGGGGGGCTGCCGTGAACGCGAACGATGGGTTCGGCTACCTGGCTTCGCTGCTGGTGCTGCTGACGTTCTGCATGCAGGGCATGGTCTCGCTGCGCGCGATGGCCATCGCGAGCAACGTGGCCTTCATCGCCTACGCCGCCGTCGCCGGCATCGGCCCGGTGATGGTGCTGCACGCGCTGCTGCTGCCCATGAACGTGGTCCGCCTGTCGCAGGCGCTGCGCGCCGCCAATCCCCGCTAGGCCCTGCCGAACCGGCCCGGCGCCACCCCCACGGCCCGGCTGAAGGCCGTGCTGAAGGTGCTGGCCGAACCGTACCCCACACGCTCGGCGACCTGCTGCACCGAGAGCGATCGCCCGCGCAACAGGTCCTTGGCCAGGGCCATGCGCCAGGCCAGCAGGTATTCCATCGGCGGCAAGCCCACCGCCTTGACGAACCGGTCGTAGAACGCGGATCGCGACAGCGCCGCTTCGGCCGCGAGCTGCACCACGGTCCAGGGCCTGCCGGGAGCGGCGTGCAGCGCGCGCAGCGCGCCGGACAGGCGCGGGTCCGACAGCCCGCGCAGGAGACCCGGTGGCGCCCTGTCGGCGCCGCTGCCCGATTCCGCGGCCGACCGCAGGGCCTCGATCAGCATCAGCTCCACGAAGCGCGCCATCACCAGCGCGCGCCCGGAACGCCGGGTGCGCGTCTCCTCGCCGACCTGGCCGACGAGCAGGCCCAGGCGCGGCACCCCCCGCACGTGCAGCAGGGCCGGCAGCAGCGAGACCAGCAGGGTCGCGTCGGGCGAACCGAACTCGAAGTAGCCGCCGAGCAGGCGCAGGTTGGGCGGGCCCTCGGGATCGCCGTGGCGCAGGGTCTCGTCCCGGGGCACGCTCGCGTCGGCGCCGCCGTCCAGGCGCGCCGCCTCGGCGGCGACCTGCTGCGCACTCAGGTCCACGGGCGTGGCGCCGGCCTCCAGGCTGGACATCACGAACCCCGGGGTTGCCGGCAGCAGCACGAAGTCGCCTGCCTGCAGTTCCAGCGCCGGCTGGCCCTGGACGGCGAGCCGGCAGCCCCCTTCCAGCACGGCGCAGAAGCTGGGCAGGCCGAAGGCCCCGTAGCGCACCGCCCAGCGCCCGGCGCCCACGATCGTCCGCGAGTACGCGCTGCGCGGCTGCAGCAGGGTGATGACCTCCGCGAGCGGATCGCTGAATGAGGCGCTGCTTGGCATGCCGGACGTCTGCAAACCTTCTGAGGACTCCGGATCGTATTCGGTGCGGCCGGTCCTCCCTATCGTGCGAATCCTGCGCCGCGCACCGTTCGTTCACCCCACCGATCACCCAAGGATTCCCCCATGAACACCGTCCTCATCACCGGCTGCTCGTCCGGCTACGGCCTGGCCACGGCCCTTCACTTCCACGCCAGGGGCTGGAAGGTCTTCGCCGCCATGCGCAGGCCGCATGCGCTGCCCGCTGACAGGCTGCCGACGTCGGAGCGCCTCCACCCGATCGCGCTGGACGTCACGGACGCGGCGAGCATCGACGCCGCCGTGCAGGCCTGCGGTGCCATCGACGTGCTGGTCAACAACGCGGGCATCGGCCTGTTCGGCGCCTTCGAGGCGACGCCGATGTCCACCGTGCGCGAAGTGTTCGACACCAACGCCCTGGGCACGATGGCGATGTGCCAGGCCGTGCTGCCCCGCTTCCGCGAGCGCCGGGCCGGCGTGATCGTCAACGTGACCTCGAGCTCGGTGCTGGCGCCGATGCCGCTGGTGGCCGCGTACACCGCCAGCAAGACCGCCGTCGAGGGCTTCACCGCCTCGTTGGCGCTGGAGCTGGCGGAGTTCGGCGTCCAGGCCCGACTGGTGCAGCCCGGCTACGGACCGACGACGCGCTTCGCCGCCAACGGCAGCGAACGCATGCAGGGCCTGGTGCCCGACGCCTATGCCGGTTATGCCCGCAAGGTGTTCGCGCTGCTGACCCGGCCGGCGGCCGTCACCACCGAGGCCGACGTGGCCGATGCGGTGTGGCGCGCGGCCACCGAGGCCGACGGTCCGCTGCGCCGGGCTGCCGGCGCGGATGCCGTCGCGCTGGCGCAGGCTGCGGCAGCGTGAGGGCGCGCGGGCGCAAGCCCGTGAGGATCGATTTCGAGTTCCCGGATTGACGGCGCCCGGCGCCCGCCGCGAGGCGCACCTGCGCGGATTTTGAAAACCTTTGGGCGCGCTTGGGGACGGCGCCGGGGCTTGCGAGCGACAGTGTGCGCACCGCCACCCCGGCACCGAGAGCACGACATGACGGCCCAATCGCTCGAACCCTCCGTGCAGGAGATGCGCCAGATGCTCGCCACCGCGGGCGAGCGTGTCATCGCCTATCTCTCCCGGCTCGGCCACGAGATCGCATCGAGCCCCGCCAGCCACGTGCCGGTGGCGCCGATGCCGATGCTGCCCGCGAACGGGCGTCCGCTGGACGCCTTGCTGGACCACCTCTTCGACGACGTGCTGGCGCCGGGCGTGAACAGCGCCGGGCCGGGCTACCTGGGCTACGTGCCGGGGGGCGGGCTGTTCCAGTCCGCCCTGGCCGACTTCGTCACCAAGTGCCTCAACCGGCACGCCGGGCACGAGTCGATGGCACCGGGGCTCGTCCGCCTGGAGTGGAACGTGGTGCGCTGGTTGTGCGACGTCGTCGGCATGCCCGGCACGGCCGGCGGCGTGCTCACCACCGGCGGCTCGCTGTCGAACCTGATGGCCATCGTCGCGGCCCGTGTCGACCGGCTGCCGGAGAACTTCCTGTCCGGCGTGATCTACGTGTCGGACCAGTGCCACCACTCGGTGCGGCGCGCGGCACGCACCGCCGGCTTCCCCGGCGCGCAGATCCGGCGCCTGCCCACCGACGCCCGCTTCCGCCTCTCGCTGCCGCACCTGGTGCAGGCCGTACGGGCCGATCGCGAGGCGGGCCTGCAGCCCTTCATGGTCGTCGGCAGCGCGGGAACGACCAACACCGGCGCGGTCGACGACCTGGACGGCCTGGCCGACGTCGCCCGTGACGAAGGCCTGTGGCTGCACGTCGATGGCGCCTACGGCGGCTTCTTCATGCTGACGGCCGACGGCCGGCGCGTGCTCGCGGGCATCGAGCGTGCCGACTCGGTGGCGCTGGATCCGCACAAGGGCCTGGGCCTCCCGTACGGCACCGGCTCGCTGGTGGTGCGCGATCGCGCGCTGCTGCGGCGCGCGTTCGGCGACCAGGAGCAGGCGGGCTACCTGCCGACCCTGCAGGACGACGAGATCAACTTCTGCGACATGAGCCCCGAGCTCTCGCGCGAGATGCGCGGTGTGCGCCTGTGGCTGCCGGTCCAGCTCTGCGGCGTCGCTGCCTTCGCCGCCCACCTCGACGAGAAGCTCCGGCTCGCGCGGCAGGCGGCGCGCGAACTGCGCCTGGTCCCCGGGCTCGAGCTGATCGACGAACCCCAGCTCTCCACGGTCGTGTTCCGGCTGCGCGACAGGCCCGGCGCCGGCGACCCGGATGCGGAGACGCGCGAGCTGCTGCAACGGGTGAACCACCGGGGCAGCGTGTTCCTGTCGCCCACGACCCTCGGCGGCCGTACCTGGATCCGCCTGTGCGTGCTCAGCTTCCGTTCGCACGAGGAGCATGTCGCGGTCGCGATCCGCGACATCCGCGCCTCGGCGGCGGAGATCGTCCAGGCCCGCTCGCCGGCGGCGCCGCGCCGCGGCGAATCGATCGCGGCCCTCTTCGTCGACGTGGCGCAGGCCCGTCCCAACGCGCCGGCGCTGCTGACCCCGAGCGGCGCGGTGACGTACCGGGTGCTGCGGCAGCGCGCCGCGCACCTGGCGCGCCTGCTGCGCGATCGCGGCGTCAGCGCCGGGCTGCCGGTGGGCATCGCGCTGGCGGGTTCGCCCGACACGGTGGTCGCCGTCCTCGGCGTGCTGCTGGCCGGCGGGGCCTGCGTGCCGATCGATCCGCGCCTTCCCGCCCGCCAGGCACGGCGCATCGCCGACACCGGCGGCGCGCCGCTCATCCTGTGCCGCGTCGCGGGCGCCCGTCCCCGGCTGCCCGCGTCGCGCCGGCTCGTTATGGGCGCACTGGCCGAGCCCGCCGCCGACGTGCCGGCGCTGCCGGCGCCGGCGCAGGACCCCGTGCTCTGCACCGTCCGCACCGGCGCTGGGAGCGGGCGCGCCGAGGTGCTGCGCACCACCCACGCCGAGACGCTGCGCCGCCTGGAGATGGCCTGGCAGGCAACGCCGTTCCGGCCCGCCGAAGTGGTCGCCCTTCCGGCGTCGCTCGACGGCGCCGACGACCTGGTGGCGCTGTTCTCGGGCCTGCTGCGCGGCGTCCCCAGCGCGGTCGCCGAACGCGCGCCTGCGGGTCCGCGCGACGCCTTCGCAGCGGCGCCGGGATCGCGTCCCGAGGTGGTGCCGGCGGGCGCGGTCGATCCGGTGGAGCTGGCGCGCGTGATCGCGCAGGCCTTCGCGGCCCGCGAGCCGCTGGCCGTGGCAAGCGCGGTGACGGCCGACGAGTTCCTCGACTTCGCCGCTCAGGTGGTGGCGGCATGCACACGCCTGCCGCTGTCCTTCGTGTCGCGCGACGCCGCCACGGGTGCGCTGACGGGCTTCTGCATGGCGGCCGATCTGCTCCACGTCCCGGTCGTCAGCGCCGCATCGGTGGCGCCCTCGCTGGGGCCGACGCTGGCGCTGCTGGACCAGCTGGGCCGGGCCTACGCCGGCCACGGCGGTCCGGCGCGCGCCGGCGAGGTCGTGGAACTGGTGGTCACCGGCGTGCTTCCGGGCCAGTTCGGCTACGGGATCGCGTCGATGCTGGAGAAGCGGGCGCTGGCGGCCGCGCAGCAGATGGGCTTCAAGCGCGCCGTCACGATCTGCACGCACCGCGTCACGGCGCAGCTGGCGCAGCGCACGGGCTTCCGACGCCTGTACGCGCAGCCCTACGCAAGCTTCGAGTTCGCCCGCCGCCGGGTCTTCGCCTCGATCGACGCCACGCACGGCGAGGCCGCGGTCTACGAGCGAACGCTGGTCGAAGCGGCAGCGGCCGGACACGCGCACCCGCATGCGCCGCCGCACATCGGCGCCGCTTCGCGCCCGGCCCCGCCCCGGCCGCGCAGCGACGTGCTGTGCGGCGCACGCTGAGGCGGCGGCCATGCCCCACGGCATCCGGAACGCGCGCGAGCGCCTGCGCCAGACCCTGTGCTTCGAGGCCGGCGGCCTGCTGCTGGTGGCGCCGTTGTTCGCGCTGTCGGCGGGAACCCGCGCGCGCGACTCGTTCGTGCTGATCGCCGTGCTCACGCTGCTGGTGATGGCCTGGTCGGCGCTGTTCAACACCGCGTTCGACCGGGTCGAGCATCGGCTGGGCGGACGCCCGGCGAGCCAGCGGCCGCAGGGCCTGCGCGTGCTGCACGCACTGCTGCACGAGGCCAGCGCGGTGGTCCTCACCTGGCCGACGATCATGGCGATGACGGGCCTGTCGTGGAGCGCGGCCCTGCTTGCCGACATCGGTCTCACGCTGGCCTACGCGCTGTACGCGTATGTCTTCCACCTCGTCTACGACGCCTGCCGGCCGCTGAAGGCGATGTGACGATCCGCGGCCGGATTGCATTTCGCCGTTTGGCGAATTACAGTCCGGCCATGCCCGCGAATCGTTCACCCGGCGCGCCCACCGAAGCCCAGCTCAGTCTCACCCTGGGTGCGCTCGCCGATCCCACGCGGCGGGCGATGGTGGCGCGCCTGGCCAGGGGCAGCGCCACGGCCGGCGAACTGGCCGAGCCGTTCGCGATCGGCCTGCCGACGGTGTCCAAGCACCTGCGCACGCTCGAACACGCGGGCCTGGTGCGCCGGGTGCGCGACGCGCAATGGCATGTCTTCCACCTGCGGCCCGAACCGCTGTCGCAGCTTGCCTCGTGGCTGCAGACCTACGAGGCCTTCTGGGCCGACACGCTGGATTCGCTGGAGGACTACGTGCGCGCGGTCGGGCGGGCCCGGCCGGCCGGCGCACGCACGCGCGGAGGCCGGCGGCCATGAGTCGCCGCAAGCTGGGCGACCCGACCGACAACCGGGCCGGCCCGCGGGCGCGCCGGGTCGACGTCGCCAGGGTCTTCGACTGCGCGCCGCCCGTGCTGTTCACCGCGTGGACCGACGCCGAGACCTTCGCGCGCTGGTGGGGGCCCAAGGGTTGGCAGGCCTACGACTGCGTGCTGGACCCGCGGCCGGGCGGGCTCTGGCGCAGCTCGTTCCGTCGCCCGCAAGGCGCCGACATCCGCATCGGGGGCCGCTACCACGACGTGGTGCCGCCCGAGCGCCTGAGCTTCTCGTGGAACTCCTACGGCACCCTCGCCGCCGAGGACGAATCGCTCGTCGAGATCGAGTTCGTCGACCTCGGCGGCCGGACCGAACTGCGCATCACCCACACCAAGCTCACCACGGGCGAAGCCGAGGACATGGACATCGGCTGGATCAGCGCGCTCGATTCACTGCAGCACTTCCTGCGCCTTCACGACACGAAAGGATTGACATGAACAGTCCCGCCCTCGTCACCGGTCGATGCGCCTGCGGCGCCGTGCGCTACGAGGCTGCCGCCCAGCCCGGCATGGGCCTGCACTGCCACTGCCGCGACTGCCAGCGCGCGACGGGCAGCGGGCACTCCAGCATGGCGCTGTTTCCGCGCGCGGCCTTCACGCTGCACGGCGAACTCGAATACCACACGGTGAAGACCGACAGCGGGCACAGCGCGCGCCGCGGCTGGTGCCGCGCGTGCGGCTCGCCGATGGTGGCCGAACCGGGCGCGGTGCCGCACCTCATCGGCGTGTTCGCGGCCAGCCTCGACGACCTGTCGGTCTTCGCCCCCAGGGCCGTGCTGTATCGCAAGCGCGCCGCCGCGTGGGACTTGATGGACCTGGCCCTGCCGGCGTTCGAGGCCATGATGCCGCCGCCCCCGGAGGCCGGCGCCGGGGGTGCCCCGCATGCCGCATGATCCGAAGCTCGCCGAGCGCATGCGCCACGCGCTCAGCCGGCGCACCGGCATCGTCGAGAAGAAGATGTTCGGCGGCTACTGCTGGATGCTGAACGGCAACATGCTGTGCGGCGTGGAGGTCGGCCGCTTCATGTTCCGCGTCGGCAAGGAACTGGAAGCGCAGGCGTTGGCGCAAGGCGCCACGCGGATGGACATCACCGGCAAGCCGATGCGGGGCTTCGTCTGGGTCGCCGAGCCGCTGGCCCGCGGCGCCGGGCTCGACGGGTGGATCGACCTGGCCGCCGGCTACGTGGAGTCGTTGCCGGCGAAGTGATGCGGCCGCGGTGGCCGCGGCCGCGCACGCGTCACGCCGTCGGCATCCCGTCGAACGCCCGCAGCGAAGGATCGATGCGATCCCAGGGCAAGGCGCGCGCGCTGTAGGTCAGCACCTGCGGCTCGAAGCGCGACGGGTCGTCGAGGCTCGCCGCCGGTACGGCGATGAGGTCGGGCATCGCCGCGAACGTGAGGTAGACCTGCGTGCCGCAGACCGGGCAGAAGGCGTGCGACTTGAGGTTGCCGCTGTCGGCGGCCACCTCCCAGTGCGACGCCGAGCCGGTGATCCGCATTTCCGAGCGGGCGGGAAACGTCAGGTACGACCCGTGGCCGGTGCCGCTGCGCCGCTGGCAGTCCCGGCACTGGCAATGGTTCTGGAAGACCGGCCCGCGGTCCGTTTCGTAGCGGATCGCGCCGCAGGCGCATCCGCCGGTGAAGGCTTGACTCATGTGTGCTCCGGCGCGTCAGCCGCCGCTGGGTTTGGCAAAGACGTCGATGCCCTCGCCGGTCTCCAGCAGCGACTTCAGGCTCGACAGCACGATCGGCCAGCCTTGCCGGATGCCCTTGGCCATCGTGCCGCCGGCCTCCAGCTCGTCATGGCTCACGGTCAGGCGCACCATGCCGTCGTACGGCGTGATCTCGAAGGTGACGCGGCTGTAGGCCGCCGGATCGTCGGCCCGCGAGGGGCTGGCCCAGGTGATGACCAGGCGCGTCGGCGGCACGGCCTCCACCACCTTGCCGACGACGTTGACGCTGCGCTGCCCGTCGGCCCGCACGTGCCGCCAGTCCGATCCGGGCTTCCAGTCGGAGATGTTCTCGTGCCCCCAGTAGCGCCGCGCCACCTCGGGCTGCGAGATCGCCTCGTACACCTTCTCGGCCGTGGTCCGGATGTAGGTCACGTAGACGAAGCTGGTCTTTCCGTTGTCCATGTCCATGTCAATCACTCTCCTTCGAGTTCCTTTTTCAGGTCGTGCAGCAGGCCCAGGCGCTGGCGCTCGAACTTGCGAACCCAGCGTTCGTAGACCTCGTGCAGCGGCATCGGGTTGATGAAGTGCAGCTTCTCGCGGCCGCGCCAGACCGCCGCCACCAGGTTGGCGGCCTCCAGCACGCCGATGTGCTGCGTGGCCGACTGGCGCGACATCGCCAGGTGCTCGCAGAGTTCGCCCAGGGTCTGCCCGTTGCGCTCGTAGAGCAGGTCCAGCACCTTCACGCGGGTCGGGTCGCCCAGTGCCTTGAAGACCTTGTCGATGTCCATCTGCATGCCGTCGTTGGTTTCATTATGCAGGTATTTACCTGCATGTCAAGCGGCGGCCGATCCGGCCGGCGCTGGAGCCGCGGCGCACATCGCCTGCGCCATATTCAACCACTTGGTTGACAGATGGTTCGATCGGGTCTACATTCAACTTCATGGTTGAATTACAGGAAACCCAGCTCAGCGCCGTGTTCCACGCGCTGGGCGATCTCACGCGGCGCCGCATGCTGCGCCTGCTGGCCAACGGCGAGCACACGGTGGGCCAGCTGGCCGAGCCGTTCCAGATGTCGCTGGCCGCGGCCTCCAAGCACATCAAGGCGCTGGAAGGCGCGGGCCTCATCCGGCGCGAGGTCCAGGGCCGCACCCACCTGTGCCGGCTCGATGCCGGCCCGCTGGCCGCGGCCGGCGACTGGCTCGCCTACTACGAACGGTTCTGGCAGACGCGGCTGGACAAGCTCGAGGAGCTGCTGCGTCGCGACGCCGCCGCCGATGCCGCGGCCCGGCGCCGCGGCACCACCCCTTCCGAACCGGGCGCGCGGCGCCCGAAACCACCCACCCCGAAGAAGCGGAGCACACGATGACGGACACCCTGTTCAACGAGAGGCACGGAGCGCTGGCGCCGGACCAGTCCCTGCGCATCCAGCGCCGGCTGCCCGGCCCGATCGAGCGCGTCTGGGCCTACCTGACCGACAGCGACCTGCGCCAGCAATGGCTCGCCAGCGGCGCCATGCCGCTGCACGCCGGCGCGTCGTTCGAGCTGGTCTGGCGCAACGACGAGTTGTCGACCAGCGCCGACGAACGACCCGACGGTTTCCCGGCCGAGTCGCGCGCCACCTGCCAGTTCATCGAGGTGGACCCGCCGCGGCGCATGAGCTATGTGTGGCCCGGCGTGGGCGAGGTGAGCATGGAGCTGGAGGCGCTCGGCACCGAGGTGCTGCTCACCGTCACGCACCGCCAGCTCGTCGGCGAGCGGCTGATCCTCAACGTCAGCGCCGGCTGGCACGCGCACCTCGCGCTGCTGGTGGCGCGGCTGGAGGGCCGCGTGCCGCCGTCGCTGTGGGCCACCTGGACGAAGCTGCGCGCCGAGTACGAGGAGCTGGCATGCGCAAGCTGATCGCCGCAATGCGGCTCTCGCTGGACGGCCGCAGCGAAGGACCGGACGGTTACGCGGACTGGGTGGACGCCTGGTCCGAGGACTACGGGCTCATGGAGCGCATCGACGCCTGCCTGCTGGGCGGCCGCATGTATCCCGGCTACGAGCAGTACTGGACGGCCATCCACCAGGCGCCCGACCAGCCGCTGCCGATGACGGGGCGGCTGGCGCACCCGGCCGAGCTGCGCTGGAGCGAGTTCGCGCAGCGGACGCCGCACTACGTGCTGTCCACCACGCTGCCATCGGTCGCCTGGCCGCACGTCCGGCTGCTGCGGCACATGGACGCGGTGCGCGACCTGAAGGCCCGGCCCGGCAAGGACATCTACCTGATGGGCGGCGCCACGGTGGTGGGCAGCCTGCTCGACGCCGGCCTGGTGGACGAGATGCACTGCATCGTGTATCCCCTGCTGGCCGGCCCGGCCAGGGGCCCGCTGGACCGGCTGGCGCATCGCCGGCCCCTGAAGCTGATGGGCCAGCGCCAGCTCGACGAAGGGCGGATCCACATGGCCTACGAAGTCGGCTGACGCGCGGCCACGGGCGCGGCGCGGCGCGGACAATGCGGGACGTTGCACCCAATGCCGCGTCACGCCATGCGCTCCCACGCCCGCACGCCACCGCTGTCGGCGGTCCCGAACCTCGGCCCGAAGTCGGCCGCCATGCTGGAGGCGGCCGGGATCACGAGCCTGGAGCAGCTCAGGACGCTCGGGGCCGTGGCCGCCTATGCCCGCGTCAAGGCCGCGCATGCCCGGGCCAGCCTGAACCTGCTGTGGGCCCTGGAAGGCGCCATCAGCGGCGAGCCCTGGCAGCGTGTCGCGCGCGAGCATCGCACCAGCCTGCTGCTGGCACTGGACGACCACCTCGCGCGCGAGGCGTCGCGCGCCCCGGCCCGCGGCGCCACGCTGCCGTGACCGGCCGCGTCCGGCGCGCGGCAGAATCCCGGCCGGTCGCCAACCCGCCGACGCGAGAATTGCATGGAGCCCGTTCCGCCCACGCCGATCGCCGCCGATGACGCCGCCGTGCTGCAGGCCCTGCTCGAGCACGGCAGGAGCATCGTCTTCACGATCGACGACACCTGGCGCATCCTCTCGATCAACCGCATCCCGGACGGCCTGGGCAGCGCCGAGGTGATCGGCACGTCCTGCCTGGACTACGTGCCGCCGCAGTACCAGGCCGTCGCACGGAAGGCCTTCGAGCAGGTGCTGCGCACCGGCCGGCCCAGCCGCTACGAGATCCGCGCGCGCGGGCCGCACGACTCGATCGCCTGCTACGTCACCCAGGTGCTGCCGCTGCGGCCGGACGGTGGCGCTGCACGGCTGCTGCTGGTCAGCGACGACATCAGCGCGCAGCGCGAGGCCGAGGACACCCTGCGCGCGGGCGAGGCGCGCTTCCGCGCCCTGGCCGAGGCCAGCTTCGACGTGGTCTACCGGATGGGGCCGGACTGGACGGAGATGCACCACCTCGACGGCCGCACCGTCATCCCCGACCGGCGCCAGCCGGAGCGCAGCTGGCTGGAGCAGTCCATCCCGCCCGAAGACCGCGCCGCGGTGCGGGCCGCCATCGACGAGGCCATCCGCGCACGCAAGCCCTTCGAGCTGGAACACCGCGTGCGGCGGGCCGACGGCAGCCTGGGCTGGACGCGCCTGCGCGCCGTGCCGATGCGGGACGAACGGGGCGCGATCACCGAATGGGTCGGCACCGGCACCGACGTCACCGAGCGCCGCGAGGCGCAGCGTGCCGTGGCCGAAAGCGAGGAGCGCCTGCGGCTGGCGATGGACGCCGCCGAAGAAGGGCTGTGGGACCTGGACCTCGCCACCGACGCCTGCTACTTCAGTCCGGCGTACTTCGCGATGCTGGGCTATCCGCCCGAGGCCCTGCCCCGCCACGTGAGCAGTGCGCGCCAGCTGCTGCACCCCGACGACATCGACGCCGCGGCCCGCGGCACGGCCCTGCTTCACGATCCCGGCCACTTCACGCTGCGGTTCCGCATGCGCGCGGCCACCGGCGACTACCGCCTGATCGAGAGCCACGGCAAGACCGTCCGGCGCGACGCCGGGGGGCGCCCGATGCGCGCCGTCGGCACCCACGTCGACATCACCGAGCGCGTCCGGCTGGAGCAGGCGCTGCAGCAGAGCGAGGCGCGGCTGCGCGCCCTGATCGAGGGCACCACCGACGCCGTCTTCGTGAAGGACCTGCAGGGGCGCTACCTGCTGGTGAACGGGCCCTCGCTGGCCGGCGGGCGCAGCGCCGCCGACACGCTGGGGCGCGACGACCGCGACCTCATGCCGGCCGAGAGCGCGCGCGCGATCATGGACCTGGACCGGCAGGTGATGGCCGAAGGCCGCGTCGTCACGATCCGGGAGACGCTCGAACTGCAGCCCGGCGAGCCGCGCACCTTCCTCACCACCAAGGGGCCCATACGCGGCGACGACGGCCGGATCGTCGGCCTGTTCGGCATCGCGCGCGACATCACCGACCTGCTCCGGAAGGAGGAGGCGCAGCGCCAGGCCCTGCAGGACAGCCGCGACCTGCTCGACCTGGCACTCGCGGCCGCCGAACTGGGCACCTGGGAAACCGACATGGCCAGCGGACGTTCGACCTACGACAACCGCTACCACGCCATGCTGGGCTACCGGTCGGGCGAGCTGGAACCCACGATGCAGGCCTGGCTGCAGCGCATCCACCCTGACGAGCGGGCGTTCGTGGACAACGCCGTCGCCGCCCACGTCGCCGGCGAAACCCGGGTCTTCGAGGTGGAGCACCGGCTGCGACACAAGGACGGCCACTGGGTGTGGGTGCTGGCACGCGGCAAGGTGTTCCGCGACGCCAGCGGCAGGGCCGTGCATGCCGCGGGCACGCACCAGGACATCAGCGACCGCAAGCGCGTGGCCACCGAAGGCACGGCCTTGCTGAAGAAGATCGAGGCGCTCATCAGCGGCCTGGGGGCCGGCGGCGCCGCCGCGAGACTCCCAGGGCTTCAAGGTGCGGCTCACCGCGCGCAGCCGCGAGGTCCTGGGCCTGCTGGCCCGCGGCTTCACTGCGGCCGAAGTGGCGCAGCGGCTGGGCATCTCCAAGGAGACGGCCAACACCCACCGCCGCAACCTGATGCGCAAGCTCGGCCTGCGCAACAAGGCCGAACTGATCCGCTACGCGCTCGAGCAGGGCATCGGCGACGCGCCCCCGGCGCGGCGTGGCTGATGCAGGTCAAGGTCGAAGCGAGCAGTACCCATTTGGCGCGACGGATATACCCATTTCAAGGAATATTGAATACCTCGAACTAGGGGTAATGTCTCAGTCACCGATAACGATTGCAGCCCGTGTGCAACGAGGGGTGGCGGATGGGTGGAGAACGGCCGGCCGAGCGGCAGGAAAGGGTGGCGGCGGTTCTGCCTCCGGACCTGCGCGTGGTGGGCATCGCCGCCTCCGCCGGCGGGCTGGAGGCGCTGCGAGACCTGTTCGAAGGCCTGCCGGAGTCCAACCGCCTGAGCTACGTGGTGGCGCAGCATGTCTCGCCCACCCACATTAGCGCGCTGGCCGAACTGCTGGCCCCGCGCACCCGGCTGCGCGTGGTGAACCTCGAGCACGGCGACCTGCCCCAGCCCGGCACCATCGCGATCATCCCGCCCAACCAGGACGCGGTGTTCGCCGACGGCCGCTTCCGGCTCGTCAAGCCGCCGAACGCGTCCGGCCCCAGACCTTCGGCCGACAAGCTGTTCCGGTCGCTCGCCGAAGGGCTGGGCGAGGCCGCGGTGGGCATCGTCCTCTCGGGCACCGGCAGCGATGGCGCTGCCGGCATGCGCGACATCAAGGCGGCCGGCGGCGTGACCATCGCGCAGGACCCGGCCACCGCTGGGCACGACGGCATGCCCAAGTCGGCCATCCACACCGGCAGCATCGACCTGGTGCTGAGGCCCGACGAGGTGGGACCGACGCTGTTGCGCCTGGTGAGCCGGCCCGACGACCCCGCCGCCGTGCCCGAGCCCTGCAACGACGGCGACCTGTACGCCCAGATCGCCCACCTGGTGCGCGTGCGCACCGCCTTCAAGCTCGACGAGTACAAGGCCGCCACCGTGCGCCGGCGCATCGCGCGCCGGCTCGGCCTGCTGAACCTGCCGTCGCTGGCCGCCTACATGGAGTACCTGCGCCAGACGCCCGACGAGGCGCAGCGGCTGGTGCGCGACACCTTCATCAGCGTCACGTCGTTCTTCCGCGACGGCGACGCCTACCGGTCGCTGGAGCACGCCATCGGCCAGCTGGTGCGCGAGGCGCGCACCGGCGTGCTGCGCTGCTGGGTGCCGGGCTGCGCCACCGGCGAAGAGGCCTACAGCATCGCGATGCTGTTCGAGGAGGCGCTGCGCAACGAGCAACGCGGCGACCTGCAGTACATGGTGTTTGCCTCCGACCTCGACGATGACGCGCTCGACAGAGCGCGGGCCGCCACCTACGCGGCGCGCGAATGGGCTGGGTTGCCGGAGGCGCTGCGGGAACGCTACGTCGCGATCGACGGCGAGACGGGCCGCATCCGCAAGGACCTGCGATCCCGCGTCGTGTTCGCGCGCCAGAACGTGATCGACGACCCGCCGTTCTCCCGCATGGACCTGATCAGCTGCCGCAACCTGCTGATCTACCTGAACCCGCCGGTGCAGCGCCGCGTGCTCGAGCTGTTCCACTATGCGCTGCGGCAGGCCGGGCTGCTCTTCCTCGGGCGTTCGGAAGCCCTGGACGGGCACGCCGACCTGTTCGGGCCGGTCGACCCGTCCGCCCGCCTCTACCGCCGGCTGGACGACATCAAGCGTCGCGTGCCGTTGTGGCGGCAGCCCGATGCCTCGGTCGGCACGTCCGCGCATGGCGGCTCCACGCTGGCGGGCGAACCGCCGGCCGCCGCGGCCACCGGCCGGCGCATGCAGGCGCAGTTGCTGCAGCGCTATGCACCGCCCTCGCTGCTGGTCGACGAGAGCAACGAAGTGGTGCACTTCGAGGGCACGGTCAAGCCCTTCCTGGACTTCCCGAGCGGCGGGGCCCGGCTGCAGCTGTTCGACCTGGTCGATCCGGCGGTCCGCGCCGAAGCGAGGACGCTGGTGGTCCGCTGCCGGCGCGACCGCCTGCCGATGCAGGGTGCGTCGCACCGCTGCCTCGTCGATGGGGTGCCGCACGAGGTCGTCCTGCATGTCGAGCCGCTCCAGGGCCCGCCGGGGCTGCTGCTGGTCTCGTTCGTGGCACGGCCGGCGGCCGCCGAGGAGGCAGGGGAGCCGGTGGCCGGTGCGCGCGAGGCGGCCGTCATCGCCGAACTCGAACGCGAGCTGGCCGACACGCGCGAGCACCTGGTCATCGTCGTCGACGAGCTGCAGTCCACCAACGAACGCCTGCAGACGGCCAACGAGGAGCTGCAGTCCACCAACGAGGAGTTGCAGTCCACCAACGAGGAACTGCGCACGGTCAACGAGGAGCTGCAGTCGGCCAACGAGGAACTGCTGACCGTCAACGAGGAGCTGCAGGTCAAGAGCGCGGAGCTCGAGGCCTCGGCCGCGATGCTGACCAACGTGAAGCAGAGCGTGGACTTCCCGCTGCTGGTCGTGGACGTGCAGCGTCGCGTGCTCGACGCCAACCAGGCCTGCCGGCAGCTGGTCCGCAACGACGGGGCGCTCCAGGGCCTGTCGCTGCACGCGCTGGCGTGGCGCTTCCCGATCGGTGCGCTGGACGACGGTCTGCAGGGCGTGCTGGACGGAGGCGAGCGGTCGGTGCGCGAGCTGGCGGGCGAAGGCGGCCAGCAGTTCCGCCTGCACCTGATGCCGTACCGCACCGGGCGGCACACGATCGCCGGCGCGGTGCTGCTGTTCGAGGACGTGACCGCGCTGCGCGATGCCGAGGGACGCTACCGCCAGGTGGCCGAATCGCTGCCGCAGCTGGTGTGGACCTGCACCGCCGACGGTCCCTGCGACTACCTGAGTCCTCAGTGGGTGCGCTACACCGGGGTGCCCGAAGCCGAGCAGCTGGGCTTCGGCTGGCTGGAGCAACTGCATCCCGACGACCGCCAGCGCACGGTCGACCACTGGATGCGCACCGCGGCCCAGGGACTGGATTTCGAGATCGAGTTCCGCATCCGGCGCCACGACGGAGCGTACCGGTGGTTCCACACGCAGGCTCGTCCGCTGCGCGACGCGCAAGGCCGCATCGTCAAGTGGTACGGCTCGAACACCGACATCGACGATCGCAAGCAGGCGGAAAGCGCGCTGCAGCTGGCCGCCGCCACGCTGGAGCAGCGCGTGCTGGTGCGCACCGCCGAGCTGGAACAGTCCGGCGCCGAACTGGCCCGGGCCGTGCACGACCTGGAGGACCTGTACCAGAACGCCCCCTGCGGCTACCACTCCATCGATCCCGAAGGGCGCATCCTGCGCATCAACGACACCGAGCTGCGCTGGCTGGGCTACACGCGCGAGGAACTGGTCGGCCGGCCGGTCACCGAGCTGCTGACGCCGGCCGGCCGCGCCATCTTCGCCGCCAGCTACCCGCGCGTACGGGCCGGCGCGACGCTGACCAACCTGGAGGTGGAGTGGCTGCGCAAGGACGGCAGCGTCGTGCCGATGCTGGTGTCGGGCGCCGGGGTGTTCGATGCGGACGGCCGCTACCTCTACTCGCGCACGGTGCTGCAGGACTACACCCAGCTGCGGACCCAGCAGCGCACGCTGCGCAGCATCCTCAGCGCCGCGCCGATGGCGGTGCGCATCGCCCGGCTCTCCGACCATCGCGTGATGCTGGTCAACGAGGCCTACACCGAGCTCGTGCGCCGCAGCGCCGAGGAGGCGATGACGCTGGACGCGCGCCGGTTCTACGTCGACCAGGCCGCGTTCGACGCGATCGTGCGGCGCCTGGTCGCCGGCGAGTCCGTGCGCAACGAACTGGTCGAACTGTGCCGGCCCGAGGATCCTTCCGACCACCGCTGGGCGCTGGCTTCGTTCATGACCGTCGACTACGAGGGTGAACGCTCGGCGCTGGCTTGGCTGTACGACGTGACCGAGCTCGAACACGCCAAGCGCCGGGCCGAAGAGGCGAGCCAGTCCAAGAGCCGCTTCCTGGCCAACATGTCGCACGAGATCCGCACGCCGATGAACGGCGTCATCGGGATGATCGAGCACGCCCGGCGCGATCTCACCGACCCCGCGCAGGTGGACCGGCTGGACAAGGCGCTGCTGTCGGCGCGCCAGCTGCTGGCCATCCTCAACGACATCCTCGACCTGGCGAAGATCGAGGCCGGCCGGGCGCGCCTGAACCTCGCGCCCACCGACCTGGCCGCCTGCCTCGACGGCGTGCGCGTGCTCTACGAGGAGGTGGCGCGCCGCAAGGGGCTGGCGCTCGAGGTCGAGCTGCATCCGGCGCTCGCCGGCCGCGCGGTGCTGGCCGACACCTTGCGGCTGGGCCAGGTGCTCGCCAACCTGGTGGCCAACGCCATCAAGTTCTCGGCGCGCGGCACGGTGCGCGTGCGCCTGGCGCCGGAGGCCGAGGATGCCGACGGCGCGGTGCTGCGCTTCGAGGTCAGCGACGAAGGCGTCGGCATCGCGCCGCAGGACCAGGCGCGCGTCTTCCAGATGTTCGAGCAGGCGGATGCCGGCCTGAACACGCGCGCACCCGGCACCGGGCTGGGGCTGGCGATCAGCCACGAGCTCGTGGCGCTGATGGGCGGCGAGATCGGCCTGCGCAGCCAGCCCGGCGCCGGCAGCACCTTCTGGTTCAGGGTGCGTATGCCATGGGCTGCCGAGACGCCCGTCGCGCCGCCGCCCGCGGGTGCCCGGCACGCTGGCGAAGTGCTGGCGCGGCACGCCGGCGCGCGGGTCCTGATCGCCGAGGACAACACGATCAACCAGGAGGTGCTGAGCCTGATGCTCGAGGACTTCGGCCTGCGCGTCGACATCGCCGCCGATGGGCGCGAGGCCCTGGACGCAGCCAGCCAGCACTGCTACGCGCTGATCTTCATGGACATGCAGATGCCGGTGATGGATGGCCTGGAAGCCACCCGTGCCCTGCGGCGCGAAGGGCTGAACGCGCGCACGCCGGTGATCGCGATGACCGCCAACGCCTTCGAAGAGGATCGCAAGGCCTGCCTCGCCGCGGGCATGGACGACTTCCTCACCAAGCCACTGATGCCCGAGGACCTGGAGCGCAAGGCGATCGAATGGCTGGAACGCGCGACGCCGTGAGAGGTCGCGGTGCCGTGGGCAGCGACCGGCGCCGGGCAGCCCCCGCCTGCGCCGCGCTGGCGGTCCTGGCCGCGCTGTGCGGGCCGGCCGCGGGCTCGGCCCACGCCGCCGAGCCCGCGCGGCTGCACGTCGTCGCCGACGCCGACCACCCGCCCTTCCTCTTCCGCGCCGACGACGGCACGCCCACGGGCTACCTGGTCGACTACTGGAAGCTCTGGGAGCGCAAGACCGGCATACCGGTGACGCTGACGGCGACGGACGGGAACGACGCGCACAAGCGCGTGCTCGCCGGAGAGGCCGACGTGATCGACATGGTCCAGGCGACGCCGGCACGCCAGCGGCTGTACGACTTCGGCGCCCCTTACGCCGAGCTGCCGGTGAACCTGTACACCGAGAAGACCCTCACCGGCATCGCCGGCGTCGAGGCGCTGCGGGGTTTCCGCATCGGCGTGCAGGCGGGCGACGCCTGCGCCGAGCAGCTCGAACGCAAGGGCCTGAAGACGCTGGCGCTCTACCGCGACCCCCGCGAGCTGATCGCGGCCGCCCAGCGCCGGGAGATCCGGCTGTTCTGCCTGGATGAACACCCCGCGGAGTTCTACCTGCACAAGGCGGGTCTCCACGGCGACTTCCGCAAGGCCTTCACGCTGTTCACCGGCGAGCTCCGGCGCGCCGTGCCCAAGGGCCGCGACGACGCGCGGCAGCTGCTGGAGCGCGGTGCCGCCGCGATCAGCGTCGCCGAAGGTCAGGCCCTCGCGGACAAGTGGCTCGGCGAGGCACCCCACGTGCACTACGACCGCCGCAGCCTGCTGCTGATCGCAGCGGCGCTGGCCACGCTCGCCCTCTCGGCCGTGACGGTGCTGCGCACGCTGCGCCGCCAGGTGGCGGTGCGAACGGGCGAGCTGCAGCGGGCCAACGCGGCGCTGCAGCGCAGCGAGGCGGCGCTGACGGCCAGCCAGGACCAGCTGCACCTGGCGCTGGAGTCGGCCCAGGCCGGCACCTGGTCCTGGGAGCTGCAGACGGATGCCAACGTCTGGTCCGACGAGGTCTGGCGGCTGTACGGCCTGGACCGGTCGGAGCCGGCGGGTTACGCGGGATGGAAGGCATCGGTCGACGAACGCGACGTGGCCGCCGCCGAGGCCGCCATCCACGAGGCGGTGGCGGAGCGCCGCGGCTTCGAGGTGTCGTGGCGGGTGCGCGGCTCGCCGCCGGACCGGCCGCGCTGGCTGCTGTCGCGCGGCCGGCCGCATCTCGACGCGGCGGGCGAGGTCACCCGCTACCTGGGCATCGTGATCGACATCAGCGAACGCAAGCGGGCCGAGGAGGCCAGCGAGCTGTTCCTGCGCGCCTTCGCCGACAGCCCGGCGGGCCAGCTGGTGTCGCGCATCGACGACGGGCGCATCGTCGAGGTCAACGAGGCGCTGTGCCGCATGCTGGGCTTCCGGCGCGACGAGCTGGTGGGCCGGGTCACCACCGAGTTCGGCGTGTGGGCAGGGCCCAAGGACCGTGCGGCGATGCTGGAGCAGCTGCGGGCCGGGCGTGCGGTGCCGCGCTACGACATGCAGATCCTGGCACGCGACGGTTCGCCCATCGACGTGCAGATCTCGATGCACGCCTCCACCTACCGCGGCACGACCTGCGTGTTCTCGTCGCTCATCGATGTCAGCGGCCTGAAGCAGGCCGAGAAGGCGCGCGGCCGCACCGAGGCCCGCCTGCGCACGCTGGTCGACACGCTGCCCGACCTGGTCTGGCTCAAGGACCCGGAAGGGCGCTACCTGGCCTGCAACCGCCGCTTCGAGGCGTTCATCGGCGAGAGCGAAGCCGAGATCGTGGGCCGCAGCGACAGCGACTTCGTGCCGCTGGAGGACGCCCGCAGCTACCGCGCCAACGACCTCGCGGCCATCGCCGCCAACGGGCCGCGCGTCAACGAGGAGGAGATCACCTTCGCCAGCGACGGCCATCGCGAGCTGCTGCAGACCATCAAGACGCCGGTGCGCGACGCCGACGGCCAGCTGATCGGCGTGCTCGGCGTGGGGCGCGACATCACCGCGGTGCGGCGCAACGAGGAGGAGCTGCGCGCGCACCGCCTGCACCTGGAGTCGCTGGTCGAGCAGCGCACGCAGGAGCTGGACGGCGAGCGGCGCCGACTGCAGCAGATCCTGGAGGCCACGCAGGCCGGCACCTGGGAGTGGAACGTGCAGACCGGCACGGTCGCGTTCAACGAGCGTTGGGCGCAGATCGTCGGCCGCACCGTGCCGGAGCTGGGGCCCGACGGCTTCGCCACCTGGACGAGCCTGCTGCACCCGGACGACCGGCCACGCAGCGTGGAGCAGCTCGAGCAGCACCTGCGCGGCGAGCGGCCGTACTTCGAGGCCGAACACCGCCTGCGCCACCGGGACGGTCACTGGGTCTGGACGCTGGCCAGCGGCCGCGTGGCGAGCCGCGCCGCCGACGGGCGGCCGCTGCGGATGAGCGGCACGCTCCTGGACATCTCGCGCCGCAAGGCCGCCGAACTGGCGCTGCAGGAAGCCAAGGAGGCCGCCGAGGTGGCGGCGGCCGCCAAGAGCAGCTTCCTCGCCAACATGAGCCACGAGATCCGCACCCCGCTCAACGGCGTGCTCGGGCTGGCCCAGATCGGCCATCGCGACAGCTTCGGTCGCGCCAAGACGCAGGCCACCTTCGCGCGCATCCTCGACTCGGGCAAGCTCCTGCTGACGATCGTCAACGACATCCTCGACTTCTCGAAGATCGAGGCCGGCAAGCTGTCGATCGAGTCGGTGCCGCTCGATCCCCGGCAGCTCATCGGGCAGGTGATGGAGGGCATGGCGGAACTGGCATCGGCCAAGAGCCTGCCGCTGGTGGCGGCGCTGGGCGAGCTGCCGCCGGCGGTGCTGGGCGACCCGGTGCGCATCGCGCAGATCCTCTACAACCTGGTGTCCAACGCGGTCAAGTTCACCGAGCGCGGCGAGGTCCGCGTGCTGGCGTCGGCCGAGCCGGGGCCGGCGGGCCCGCTGCTCGTGGTCACCGTGCGCGACACCGGCATCGGCATCGACGCCGCGGCGCTGGACCGCCTGTTCCAGCCGTTCGAGCAGGCCGACGGCAGCTTCACCCGCCGCTTCGGCGGCACCGGGCTGGGCCTGGCGATCAGCCGCCGCCTGGCGGACCTGATGCACGGGTCCATCGAGGTGCAGAGCACGCCCGGCCTGGGCAGCAGCTTCACGCTGAAGCTGCCGCTGCAGGCGACGGCGCTGCCGGTGCCGACGCGCCACGACCAGGCGGCACATGGCACGCGCCGCCTGGCCGGGCTCCACCTGCTGGTGGCGGAGGACAACGCGGTCAACCAGCTGGTGATCGAGGAACTGCTGCGCGGCGAAGGGGCCGACGTGGTGCTGGCGGACGACGGTCGGCAGGCCGTCGAGCACGCAGCGCGCTCGACGCGGCCCTTCGATGCCGTGCTGATGGACGTGCAGATGCCGGTGATGGATGGCCTGGAAGCCGCCATGCGGCTGGCGCGGACCCACCCCCGGCTGCCGGTGATCGGACAGACCGCGCATGCGCTGAAGGAGGAGACCGACCGCTGCCTGGCCGCGGGCATGGTGACCACGGTGCAGAAGCCGATCGATCGCGACCTGCTGGTGTCGACGCTGCTCGAACAGGTCCGGCGCCGCACGGGCGAGCGGCCGCTCCCGCCGCTCGGGCCCGATGCGACGCCGGCTCCCTCGCCTGCGGCGCCGGCGGCCGTGGACTGGCCGGCGTTCCTGCGGCGCTATGGCGGCCGCCGCGCGTTCGTCGAGCGCCTGGCGCGGCTCTTCGTCGAGCGGCATCTGGAGTACCCGGCGCTGCTGCGCGGATCGGCATCGGCCGGCGACTACGGCAAGGTCGAGCAGCTGGCCCATGAACTGAAGGGATCGGCCGGCAATGTCCAGGCGACGCGTGTCGAGGGCCTGGCCGCCACGGTGCTGGGCCACGCCCGGCGACGGCACCAGGATGCCCTCGACGACGCCCTGGCGCTGGCCTCGGAACTGGAGCAGGCCATCGCCGCGCTCAAGGCCGGCCAGGGGGTGGCGGTGGGCGACGACCGGCCGTGACCGCGCTTCAGCGCCCGCAGCCGATGACGCGGGACAGCACGCCGTCGGCGTCCGCCACCGCCGCCCCGCGCCAGGCCACGATCTGATCCGGCCGGATCAAGGCCAGCGGCGCCTCGTACAACGCGGCCAGTGACGGCGCACCGAGGCGCACCGCACGCAGGTCCATGCGACGGCGGCGCGCGGCGGCTTCGAAGGGCGCCGTGTCCGGCGCGCCGGGGCCGAGCGCGAGCAGCGTCCACTCGTGATGGAACAGGTCGTACAGCGAGCGGCCATCGTCCATCCACGCGTGCGGCGGCCGGCCGCCGGGGCTGGCGGTCGGCACGTACACGTTGGGCTCGTCGGCGGGCAGCGCGGCCCCGTCGGGCACGATGACCGGCGACGCGTCGTAGCGTCCGCCGAAGGTGACGCCGGGGATGTTGAACTCGAGCCGCGCATGCCGGTCCAGGTGCTCGGCGGCGAGACGGCGCGCCTCTTCGCCGCGCGCGGAGTCCTCGTCCAGCTCGGGCCGCGCCGCGAACAGGCCCACCGAGTCGGCGAAACGCCGCGCATAGGCCGTGTTGCGCTCGGCCAGCGGACGGCGCTCGGCCTCGTAGCTGTCCAGCAGCGCGGCCGGTGCGGTGCCGCGGACCACGCTGGCGAGCTTCCAGGCCAGGTTCACCGCGTCCTCGACCGCGGTGTTGTAGCCCAGGCCCCCGGTCGGCGTGAACAGGTGCGCGGCATCGCCGGCGATGAAGACGCGGCCCCGGCGGAAGCGGCGGGCCACCAGCGCATGGCCCGCGAGCCAGGTGCCCATCGCGAGGATCTCCACCGGCAGCGCCACGCCCACCGCCTCGGCGAAGACGCGGCGCGCGTCGTCCTCGGTCCAGGCGTCGGCGTCCTCGCCCGGCCGCAGCGCGGCATGGAAGGCGTACTCCGCCACGCCGTCCACCGAGGCCATGAACGCACGGCGTGCGTGGTTGACGGCCACGTACATCCACGCCCGGGGATGGCGCAGCACCGACTGGAAGCCCGGCGCGCGCAGGTAGACGGCGAACATCTTGCCGCCCATGAACTCGCGCTCGATGCCGGTCTCGCCGCCCCATTCGATGCCCAGCTGCCGCCTGACGAGGCTGCGCGCGCCGTCGGCGCCGACCATGAAGCTCGCGCGCACCGGCTGCGCCGGCCCGCCCGCGGTCGGGCGGATGGTCGCGTCCACGGCGCTGCCGTCGTCGGCGAAGCGTTCCAGCGTCCAGCCGTAGCGCACGTCGGCCGCGGCATGGCGCTGCGCCTGGCGGCGCATCACCTGCTCGACGAACTTCTGCGACACGCGGTGCGGCAGTTCGGCGGCGCTCCAGGAACCCGTCATCGAGCGCACGTTCACGACCGCCTCGGCCGCCGTCGGCAGCCGGATGCGGGCCAGTTCGTGCCGCGCGTAGTGCGTGAAGTAGGCGATATCGGTCGGATGGTCCGCCGGCAGGCCCAGCGCCCGCACCTCGGCGGCGAAGCCCAGCCGCCGAAAGTGCTCCATCGTGCGGGCCTGCGTCGCGTTGGCCTGCGGGTTGAAGGCCGTGCCGGGCTTGGCGTCGACCATCAGGCAGCGCACGCCGCGCCGCCCGAGCTCGATGGCCAGCATCAGGCCGCAGGGCCCTCCGCCGACGACCAGCACGTCGGTCTGCACGTGTGAAGCGCTGCCGGTGGCGGCGCCGGGCGCGTCGCTCATAGGCCCGGCCTCAGTGCAGCACGGAGCCGGCCAGCGCGCACTCGAAGCGCAGCAGGCGCTCGCCGCCACCCCGGCCGGCGAGCCGCGTCAGCAGCCCGCGCCCCGAGCGGCTCCACTGCTCGAGCACCTGCCGGGCGTGCTCGGGCGACGCGGTGCTGATGCCGAGCACGTGGCGCCCGGGCCAGGCCGGCGCCGGTGCCGCGTCGCCGGCGTGTTCGTGCGGCGTGCCTTCGCTGCACTGCTTGCACAGCAGGCGGACGTTGGTGGTCCAGACTTCGTGCGCCACCTGCGCCGCGTCGAGCGCGGCCGTCAGAGCCTCGAGGTCGGCCGCATCGCGCGCGCGGACCTCGGCTTCGTAGGTGCCGTTCGCCGAAGCCTCGAACAGCGCCAGCACGTTGAAGACCGCATACGTGCGGCCCTCGTACACGCGTTCGCCGGCGGGAGCGCCGTCATGCAGCACCACGTCGCCGGACCGGAAGCCCGAGGCCGGGTACGGGATGTTGCCCAGCACGACCCGCGCCGGGTCGATGCGCCGGCCCCACACGACCTCGGCGCTGCCGTCGGGATTCAGGCGCACCGGCGCGAGCCCGAAGTCCTCGTCGACCGGACCCGCGCCCGCCGCGATCGCGATGCCGGCGCGGCGCCACGCGTCGCGCGCCGCCGGCCAGTCGCGCAGCGCCGTCGCGGCGATGCCCATGTTCCAGGCGGGTGCCTGGTCGCCGGGCAGCAGGTCGGAGGCGCGCCGGTTGTGATGCAGGGACTCCGCCCAGGCGCCGCGGTACTTGTGCACCAGGCCGAGGTTGTAGTGCGTGGCGGCACGGTCGGGGTCCAGCGCCAGCGCGCGCTGGTACAGCGGCATGGCGCCTTCCAGGTCCTCGAGGGCCTGTGCCTCGTCGAGCAGGCGGTCGACGGCATCGCCGGCGTCCGCGTCCGTGGGTTCGGTCAAGCGAGTTCCTCCGCAAGGGCACGGTAGCCTAGTCGATCCGTGCCGCCCTACCCCGCCCCCAGCCGCCAGGGGTGCGCCTTGTCGGCATCGTCGCGCTGGCGGAACGCCTTGGGCGAGACACCCACCGTGCGCTTGAAGACCTTGGAGAAGCTGAACGCATCCTGGTAGCCCACCGCGGCGGCCACGGCTTCCAGCTTGTGGTCGGTCTCGGCCAGCAGGCGCATCGCGCGCTGCATGCGCAGCACGCGCAGGTGGTTCAGCGGCGTGTCGCCCATGGCATCGCGGAACCGCTCGGCCAGCGCGGTGCGCGACAGGCCGGCGTGCTGCGCCAGGTCGTCCAGCGTCCAGGGGTGCGCGCTGCGCTCGTGCATCAGCGTGAGCGCGCGCCGCACCTGCGGGTCGCGCACCGCGTGGCTCCAGCCGTGGCCGGCCTGGCCGCGCTCGGTCGCGATCTCGCGCAGCGCGTAGGTGAAGACCATGTCGAGCAGGGCCTGCACGATGGTGTCGGTGCCCGGTTCGGCGGCCCGGATCTCCTGCTCCATCAACCCGGCAGCCAGCGCCAGCGGGCCCAGCCGCGGGCGCGCGTCGGCACGCAGCACGGTCCAGGGCGGCAGTTCGGCGAAGAACGGGTGCAGCGGCGTGTTCCACAGCTGGTAGGCCCCTCCCACCACGACGCTGGCGCCCGCGCCGATGGGCCCGAACTCGTGCGTGATGGTCTGCGGCGACAGCCCGGCCAGGCTCGGCCCCACGCTCAGCGCATGGTCGCAGCCGCGCGCCATGAAGGCCACGTCGCCCGACCCCAGCAGCAGCGGCTCGGCCAGCGTGGGCGCATGCACATGCACCGGCCCCTGCACCACCACGTGCACGCCGATGCTGCGGTCGCAGGGGAAGCGCAGCGCCACCTCGGGCGCGACGGCGCGCAGGCCCAGCACGCGGCGGCGCAGGCCGGCGTCCTGAAGTATGTCTGAAAGAAGATCCATGGCGGACGATTGGACATGAATCGTGGACGAATGTCCATTAAGGATTCAACTCCAGGCCGGCAAGATGCCCGCCATCGCAACCCACTCGCAGGAGCACTCCATGTCACGCATCCTCATCGTCGGCGCCAGCGGCACCGTCGGTTCCGAACTCTCCCGGCTGCTGCTCGCCCAGGGCGAAACCGTGGTCAAGGCCACCAGCCGCAAGCCGCAGGCCGCCGACCAGGTGCAGCTGGACCTGGTCAGCCAGGCCGGCCTGAAGGCGGCCTTCGACGGCGTCGACCGCGCCTTCTTCCTGGTGCCGCCGGGGCACGTGAACCAGGACGTGCTGCTCGCCCCGCTGATCGACGAGGCGAAGGCGCGCGGCCTCGGCAAGGTGGTGCTAATGACCGCGATGGGCGCCAACGCCGACGAGAACGCGCCGATGCGCAAGGCCGAGCGCCGGCTGGAAGCCTCGGGGCTGGCCTGGAACATCATCCGGCCGAACTGGTTCATGCAGAACTTCAACACCTTCTGGCTGCACGGCATCCAGACGGCCGGCCAGATCTTCCTGCCGGTGGGCACCGCCAAGGGCAGCTTCATCGATGCGCGCGACATCGCCGCCGTGGCGGCACGCCTGCTGACCGGCGAGGCCGACGCCAACCGCGACTTCGACCTCACCGGCCCGCGCGCGCTGGACCACGCCGAGGTCGCGGCCATCCTGTCGCAGGCCACCGGCAAGGCGATCGGCTACACGGAGATCGCGCCCGACGCGATGCTGCAGGGGCTGCTGGGTGCCGGCCTGCCGCCGGCCTACGCGGAGTTCCTGGTGCTGATCCTCGGCTACTTCAAGGCCGGCTACGCCGAGCGCACCACCGACGCCGTGCAGCACATCACCGGCCATGCCCCGCGCACGATCGAGCAGTACGCGAAGGACTACCGCGCCAGCTGGGTGTGACGGGCACGCGGGCTCCTTGCCGAAGACCCGGCGGCGGCCGGGTTGACGACCGGCGCGCGCGCTGACCTCGGGCTCCACCACAACTTCTGAAGCCGGCGCAGCCGGCGACGCAACGGGCGCCGCTATACTTTCCACATTCGGAAAGTAATGAGGCCAGCGTGACCGCCCCGATCCTGCACTACCACCCGCTCTCGTCGTACTGCCACAAGGTGCTGATCGCGCTCGACGCGCTGGAGGTGGAGGCCGACCGGCGGCTGCTGAACCTCGGCGACCCCGGCGAGCGTGCCGCCTACCTGGCCCTGTGGCCCACCGGCAAGATGCCCTTGCTGGTGGACCGCGGGCAGGTGGTCCCCGAGACCAGCATCATCATCGAGCACCTGCAGCGCCACCACGCCCGCCCGGGCCGCACGCTGATCCCCGTCGACGCGGACGACGCGCTCCAGGTGCGCCTGTGGGACCGCCTGTTCGACCTCTACGTCATGACGCCGATGCAGGCCTTCACCGCCGACCTGCTGCGCCCCGAGGGCGAGCGCGACCCGCACGGCCTGGCGCAGGCGCGCGAACGCCTGCTGTCGACGTATGCCCTCGTCGACCGGCAGATCGAAGGGCGCACGTGGGCCTGCGGCGACGCCTTCAGCATGGCCGACTGCGCGGCTGCGCCAGCGTTGTTCTACGCATCGACCTATGTGCCGCTGCCGCCGGAGCACGCCGCGCTGACGGCCTACTTCGAGCGCCTGCTGGCCCATCCGTCGGTAGCCCGCGTGATCGACCAGGCGCGGCCGTGGTTCCGCTTCTATCCGGGGCGCGCCGGTCTGTCGCGCCGCTTCTTCGACCCGGCGGCCGCCTGAGATGAGGGCGCGCGAGAGCACCGATGCCGCGCGGCTCGACCGCATGTTCTTCGCGCTGGCCGACGCGCAGCGGCGCGGCCTGCTCGACCGCCTGAGCCGCGGGCCGGCGTCGGTGTCCGAGCTGGCCGAGCCGCTGGGCCTGGCGCTGCCCTCGGCGCTGAAGCACCTGGCCGTGCTGGAACGGGGTGGCTTCGTCGTGTCGCAGAAGCCGGGCCGTGTGCGCACCTACACGGCGCGGCCCGCGGCCCTGGAAGCGATGGAGGCCTGGGTGGCCCGGCGCAAGGCGCAGCTCGATGCCCAGTTCGACCGGCTCGAGACCTACCTGGCCGGGCAGCCGCCCCGGGGACCGCGATGAGACCCACGCCCAGCACGCACACCGACTTCGTCATCGAGCGCGAGTTCGCCGCCGCGCCGGAGGCGGTCTTCAGGGCCTGGGCCGATCCCGAGGCCAAGCGCCGCTGGTCCGACTGCCATGCCGAGCACACCACCGACTACCGGCTCGACTTCCGCCCGTTCGGCCACGAATCGCACCGCGTCGCCCATCCGGACGGCCGCGTGCAGCAGATCGAGAAGGTGTTCTTCGACATCGTGCCGGCGCGGCGCATCGTGTTCGGCTACGACATCCGGGTCGACGACCGCCGCCTGTCGGTCTCGCTGGTGACGGTGGAGTTCTTCGCCAGCCGGCGCGGCACGCGCATGGTCTACACCGAGCAGCTGGCGTACCTGGACGGCCACGAGGATCGGGCACAGCGCCTGCAAGGCACGCAGGAGAGCCTGGATCGGCTGGCACGGGCGCTGGTGTCAGCCGCAGGCTGAAGGCAGCCGTTCCCAGTCGCCCCGCAGCAGGCCGTAGACCCAGCTGTCCGAGATCTCGCCGTCGACGATGCAGTCCTGCCGCAGCGTGCCCTCGCGCACGAAGCCGAGCTTCTCCAGCACGCGTGCCGACGCGATGTTGCGTGTGTCGGTCTCGGACTGCACGCGGTTCAGGTCCAGCGTGCCGAAGGCCCAGCGCAGCAACGCAGTGGCGGCCTCGGTGGCCAGGCCCTGGCCCCAGGCCGCCTCGCCCAGGCAGTAGCCCAGTTTCGCGCTGCGGTAGTCGGGATTCCAGGATCCGAAGCTGCACCAGCCGACGAAGGCGCCGTCGGCGGTGCGCGTCATCGCCAGGCGCGCGCCGCTGCCGTCGGCCTCCAGCTTCGCGCAGGCGGCGATGAAGCGGTCGGCCCGCGCCCTCTCCTTCCATGGCGGCGAGTCCCAGTAGCGCAGCACGCGGGCGTTGCTCTGCAGCGCGTAGATCGCATCGGCATCACCGGGCTCGAAGGGTCGCAACAGCAGCCGCGCGGTGCGCAGCGTGGGGGTGGGCAAGGGCATCCGCAGATCGTACCGATGCCGTGCACCGCCCTTGCGCTTCAGCAACCGAAGGCCGTCAGCGTCGCCGTCGGCGTGTTGCGGCCGGGCCTGGCCTGCGTCGACAGCAGCACCGCCTCGGTGCCCGAGTTCGGCCCGCCCATGCGGATGAAGAAGTCGGGCTTGCCGTCGCCGTCGAGGTCGGCGATGGCCTGGATCGACGAGTCCCAGCCGTAGCCCGGCAGCACGTAGCGGAAGCTCTCGCCGCCGATCTCGATCGTGTAGACGGCGCCTTCGCCGTAGGCCGTGCCGGTTGGCGTGCGCAGGCCGTTCTGCACCGTGAAGGCGAACGGCGTGCCCTGCCACGCCAGCTCGTAGCGGTGGTCGAGCAGCGGGCGCAGTTCGCGCGTGCCGTTGCGGAAGCGGTAGGCTGGCACGAAGCCCTCGCGCAGCCGGCTGCCCGGCGCGCGCAGGTACATCGGCTCGGGGTCGGTGACCTGCATCTCGGTCAGAAGGCCGGCATGCTCGGGGTCGCCCTGGGCGGCGGCACGCACCTGCAGTGCGATCGACCGCAGGAACGGCGGCTGGGTATCGGCCGGCACGGTGATGGCGCTGGCGCGCAGGCCGTGCGTGTCCCAGTCCAGCCGCACCCAGCCGTCGCCGGGCCAGCGCTGCGGCGGCAGCACCTGCAGCGCCTGCGGCACCGTGTAGCTGCCCACGTCGCCGTTCCAGGTGCCGCTGCGCAGCAGCGCACCGGGCTCGCGCTCCTGCGCCAGCGTGGAGGCAGCGGCCACCAGCGCCACGGCGGCGGTGGCCAGGGTGCGGATCATCGGGAAGAAGGCGGTGCTCATCGAAGGGCTCCATGTCGTTGAAGGACAGGAGCCATTCTTCGAACGCACCGCGGAGCATGAAAGACGAGCGCCGCCCCAGTTCGCACCCGCCGCGGAAGAAACCTTCACGCGGCGCCGCGCTGCGTATGCTCGCCGCCCATGCTGCTCGACATCGGCCCGCTGCGCCGCAACACCGCCTTCCGCCGCCTGTTCGCGAGCCAGTTCATCTCGGGCCTGGGCACGATGGTCAGCTACGTCGCGGTGCCCTGGCAGCTCTACGAACTGACGCGCTCCAACGCCCAGGTCGGCCTGCTCGGCCTCGTGCAGCTGGTGCCCGTGGTGGCCTGCGGGCTGCTCGGCGGCGCGGTGGCCGACCGCGTGGACCGCAAGCGGCTGCTGATCGGCTCCGAGGCGCTGATGGCGCTGTGCCTGGCCGGCCTGCTGGCCAACACGCTGGCCGCCGAGCCCAGCGTGCTGGCGATCTACGTGCTGGTGGCGGTGCTGCAGGGCGCCAGCGGCTTCCACCGCCCGGCCCTCGAGGCGCTGACGCAGAAGCTCGCCCGGCCCGACGAGTTCGCCGCGGTGGCCGCGCTGTCGTCGGTGCGCGGCACGGTGGGCATGGTGGCCGGGCCGGCGCTGGCCGGCCTGCTGCTCGCGCGCTGGGGCGCGGTGGGCGCCTATCTGTTCGACTTCGCGACCTTCGTCGCCGCGCTGGTCTTCCTCGCCCGCATCCCGCGCGAGGCGGTCGGCAGCGTCGACGCGCCCGGCGAGCGCCCGCACCTGCTGGCCGACCTGCGCGAAGGCCTGCGCTTCGCGTGGGCACGGCCCGAGCTGATGGGCACCTACGTCGTCGACATCGTGGCGATGGCCTTCGCCTTTCCGGTAGCCCTGTTCCCGGCGATGGCTGCGGCCGACGGGCGCACCGAGGCAGTGGGCTGGCTGCTGTCGGCGATGTCGATCGGCGCACTCGCGATCGGCCTGTTCAGCGGCTGGACCGGCCGGGTCTCGCGCCACGGCCGCGCGGTGGTGATCGCAGCGGCGGTGTGGGCCGTCGGCATCGTCGCGCTCGGCTTCGCGCCCGGCCTCGGCCTGGCCCTGGCCTGCCTGGCCGTGGCCGGCGCGGCCGACATGGTGAGCGGCGTGTTCCGCGGCACGATCTGGAACGAGACCATCCCGAACGCGCTGCGCGGCCGGCTGGCCGGCATCGAGATGATCAGCTACCTCACCGGCCCGCTGATCGGCAGCGCGCGCGCCGGCTTCATGGCCGATGCCGTCGGCGTGCCGGCGGCGATCTGGATCGGCGGCGTGATCTGCCTCGCCGCCGTCGTCGCCACCGGCTTCCTGCTGCCGCGCTTCTGGGCCTACCGCAGCGCTGCCGCGCAGCCCATGCAGGTGGCCTGAACCGGTTCGCCGCCCCTTCTCAGCGCGCCACGCGTCCCGTCGCGCGCGGCAGCACCCGCTGCCAGGTGGACGCAGCGCCGACCGGCGCGGCCTTCAGGGGGCGGGCATGCGGCCGCGCGGCCGCCGCGGCGGGCCTGGCCGCCGGCGGCACGCGCTGGATCAGCGCCTGCTCGCCCATCGCGATGTCGGCGCGGCCGTCGCCATCGAGGTCGCCGACGGCGAGCGCCCCGGTGCCGTTGTCGGCGCGCGCCGGGTACAGCAGCTCGGCCGCCAGCCCGCCGCCGGCCTGCAGCAGCACGCCGATGCGGAAGAAGCCGCCGTGGCCCACCACCGCGTCGAGCCGGCCATCGCCGTCGATGTCGGCCAGCTGCAGGTTCTGCGGGATCTCGTACACCGGCAGCGCACGCACGTTGCCGAGGCTGCCGTCCGGACGCTGCGGCCAGATCGCCAGCGCCGCGCGCGGGCGGTTGCCACCGACGGTGGCCACCAGGTCGGCGCGGCCGTCGCCGTCGATGTCGCCGATCGCCACCTGCCATGCCGCCTCGTAGGGCGCCATCAGCAGCTGGCAGCTGCCGAAGCCGCCGCCGGCCTGCAGGCACACCGCCAGGTGCGGGCCGCGGCCGTCGTTGTCCAGCGCCACCGCCACGTCGGGCCGGCCGTCGCCGTTGAGGTCCCCCACGACGAAGTGGCGCGACTGCGGCGCGGCCAGCGTCAGCGCGGCGCCGGCGGTCCAGGTGCCGCTGCCGTTGCGCGCCCACACACCCAGCTGGCTGCCGCTCACGCCCACCAGTTCGGCCCGCCCGTCGCCGTCCATGTCGACGGCCTGCACCTGCAGGAAGTCGAGCCCGGGCAGCCGCTGCGGTGCGCCCAGCGTGCCGTCGCCCTGCTGCGCATAGACCCAGACGCCGCAGCCGCGGCCCGAGACCAGCACGTCATTGCGGCCGTCGGCGTCGAGGTCGACGACCTGCACCTGCTCCATGCGGCACTCCAGCGGCAGCGGCAGCGCCTGCGGATCGCCGCGTCCGCCACCGGCCGCGCCCAGGCGCACGATGAGCTTGTAGCTGTCCAGGCCGCTGAAGCCGGTGGGCCACGCGGTGACCAGCGCCTGGTCGGCACGGCCGTCGCCGTTCAGGTCGCCGATGGCGGTGGCCGTCACGCCCGAGTCCAGCGCCAGCGTGGTGACGGGTGCGAAGCGCGACGTCACCGTGCGCACGCGCAGGTTCTGCAGCGTGGTGCCGGTGTTGCCGAGCGCGTCGGAAACCCCGCCCACGACGATGCGCAGCACCGCGTCCTGCGGCATCGGGCTGCGCGGCGTGAGCGTGATCACCGAGCCGTCCAGCGTCGCCGTGAGATCGGCGATGAAGGGCGAGCCCTCGAATTCGTAGGCGATGGCCAGCCCGGTCAGCGGCGCCGCCAGCGGCTCGTCGAAGTAGAGGCGAATCACCGTGTCCGGCGCCACCTCCACGCTGCCGTCGGGCGGCTCCATGCGCAGCAGCCGCGGCGCCTGGCCGTCGGGGTCGACCGTGAAGCTCGACTCCACCGCGGTGCCCGAGACGTTGCCCAGGGAATCGCTGAGGCCGGGCCCGAGGCTGAGCACGTAGCGGGCACCGGCCTGCAGGCGAGCGCGCGGCTGCAGCTGCAGCGTGCGGTCCACCAGCAGCACGTCGGCCGGCACCGCCTGCCCCTGGGCGTCCAGCAGGCGCAACCGCGCCAGGTCCAGGCCGCTGGCGGGCACTTCGCTGAGCGTGACTTCGACGCGCACGTCCGGCCGCACCCCGGTGGCGCCGTCGGCGGGCAGCGTGCGCAGCACGCCCGGACCGTCGCTGTCCACCAGCACCGCAAAGCTCGCCGCTGCCGCCAGCGCGTTGCCCACGAGGTCGCGCGCCCGCGTGTCCACCACCAGCCGGTAGCTGCCGCTGGGGGGCACCGCATCGGGCCTGAAGTGCGCCTCGCTGCCCGACACCGTGATGCTGCCGGGCACGCGGCGGTCCTGCGCATCCAGCAGCGCCAGCGCGCCATCGGTCAGCGACGGCGCGTACATGGCCTCGCTGAAACGCACCACCACGTCCAGTCCCTGGCCCCGCACCGCCTGCACCGGGGCGGTGGGCAGCAGCACGGTGGGCGCCACCTGCTCGCTGCGCACGTCGCCGACGACGAAGCCCTGCAGCACGATGCGCTCGTTGAAGCTGCGGCCCTGGCTGGTGTAGGTGGCGACGCTCTGCACCAGGCCGACGCCGCGCACGTAGAAGTCGTCGCTGACCTGGTTGACCACCAGCGTCGCGCCGGTGGTGGTGAGCACGAAGCTCGCGGTGAGCTCCACGCGCTGCTGCACGCAGTCGTCGAAGCGCCCGGCCGTGGTGACCACCGGCGCCGTGCAGGTGCTGGTGCGCACCACCGAACGCAGCCGCGTGGTGTCGGGGCGGCCGTCGCCGTCCACGTCCGACGGGTTGGACACGGTCAGTTCGTACTGCAGGTACGGCGCCGGCGTCGACGCGGGCAGGCGCAACAGCACATAGCTTTCGAGGCCGGTACCGTCCGCGTCGGATCCTGGTCCCGAGTGCTCGCGCACGCCATCGGCGGTGGTGGAGAAATAGCGGGTCTCGGTGCTGCCGTCCGCCGAATCGGTGGCGCTCAGCACGGTGACGTTGCGGCCGGCCACGGTGGTGGTTCCACCCGCTTCCACCGCCAGCTGGCCGCGCACGCCGTCGATGTCGGTACGCTCGTAGTACCAGCGGCTGCCGGCCGTGGTGGGGAAGTAGGCGTTGAGTGCCGCGGGTCCGTCCGCCGGCGGCGGCTGTATCGGGGCCGGGCCACCGCCTTCACCCCCGCCGCCACCACCGCCACAGGCGGCCAGCAGCGCGCACACACCCAGCCACCGCAGGGCCCAACCGGCCCGCACTCCCGCCCCGTCGTTCATCGCTCGTGACTCTCCCTGGCAGGCATGCTAACGCCCGGCGATGACCCCGCCGCGACCGGGCCACGGGTTAGTCCCGACCTGCAGGTGAGGGTTGCCCGCGACGGCGCCGCTACGATGCCTCGGCACCGCTGCCCGGAGATGCCCCGATGCCCCGCCGCCTTCCGATTGCCACCCTTCTTGCCGCGCTGGCTGCGCCCGTCTCGGCCCAGCAGGGCCAGGTCAACGTGATCTGCTCGGTGCAGGCCGAGTGGTGCAACATGATCCAGACGGTGTTCGCGCGCTCCACCGGCATCAAGGTCAACATGTCCCTGAAGGGTTCGGGCGAGGCGCTGGCCCAGCTGATCGCCGAGAAGGCGAATCCCAAGACCGACCTCTGGTTCGGCGGTACCGGCGACCCCCACCTGCAGGCCGCCGAACAGGACATCACGCTCGAGTACAAGACGGCCGCGCTGCCGCAGTTGCACCCCTGGGCGCAGCAGCAGGCGCAGCAGTCGGGCTGGAAGACGGTGGGCATCTACAGCGGACCGCTGGGCTTCGGCTACAACACCGAGCTCGTCGCGAAGAAGAAGGTGCCGGTGCCGCGTTCGTGGGCCGACCTGCTCAAGCCCGTCTACAAGGGCGAGATCCAGGTCGCCAACCCGGCCTCCAGCGGCACCGCCTACACGATGGTGGCCACGCTGGTGCAGCTGATGGGCGAGGACAAGGCCTTCGAATACATGAAGGCGCTGCACAGGAACATCGGCCAGTACACGCGCTCGGGCACCGGGCCGATCAAGGCGGTGGCGCGCGGCGAGACCACGGTGTCGATCAGCTTCGTGCACGACGGCCCCGGCGAGGCGATGCAGGGCTTTCCGGTGGCCACCGTGACGCCCAGCGAAGGCACGGGCGCCGAGATCGGCTCGATGTCGCTGATCAAGGGCGCGCGCAACCTCGACGCCGCGAAGAAGCTCTACGAATGGGCGCTCACGCCGCAGGCGCAGCAGTTCGGCGCCGCCGCCAAGCAGTTCCAGCTGCCGTCGAACAAGTCCACGCCGATCGACCCGCACGTGCCCGACTTCAAGAGCATCAAGTTCATCTCCTACGACTACGCGAAGTACGGCGCCTCCACCGAGCGCAAGCGCCTGATCGCGAAGTGGGAGAAGGAAGTCAACGCACTTCCGAGGTAATGGGCTCCCCCCCGAAGCGCCTTCGGCGCTCCCCCCCAGGGGGGCGCCGCTGGCGGCCCGGCCAGGCCGGATCCGCGGCGTCCGCTTGATGGATCGGTCGCTGCGCCCGATCGGAGTCTGGCTGCTCCTGGGCGTGGCGGCGTTCGCCGCCCTGCCCTGGTACCTGGCGCCCGAAGCGGGCAGCGCGCTCGTGCACGCAGGCGGCGCGCGGCCGTGGCTGTGGAGCGCGCTGGCGGGGCTGATCGTCTGCGGCCTGGCGCTGACGCGGCCCGCGGCCAAGCAGGGGCACGCGCTGGTGGCCGGCGCGCTGATCGGACTGCTCGGCCTGCTGGCCGGCGCGTTCGTGCCCGGCCAGCCCGGCCTCGGCCTCGGTGGCGCGCTGGTGCTGCTGGCGCTGCTGATGCTGCTGGGCGCCGGCATCGCGCGCCTGGGCTGCTTCCGCGGCGATGTCTTCGTGGCGTGCGCGGTGCTGCTCGGCGGCGCGCTGCTGGCGCTCTTCGTCGCGCTGCCGGTGGGCAAGGCGCTGCTGGGGGCCTTCGTCGACGAATCCGGCGCGTTCTCGCCGGCGGCGCTGGCCGAGCGCATCGCCAGCGAACGGGTGTGGGGCTTGGGTTGCCTGGTCGGCGGCGTGCGCTGCGGCGTGGCCTGGAACACGGCGTTCCTGGCGCTGCTGGTGGCGAGCGGCACCACCGTGCTCGGCACGCTGATCGCGCTGCTGGCCGAGCGCGGCAGCCGGCGGCTGGCCAAGCCGCTGAACCTGCTGGCGCTGTTGCCGATCATCACGCCGCCGTTTGTCGTCGGTCTCGGGCTGATCCTGCTGTTCGGCCGTGCGGGGCTCGTGAACCAGCTGCTGGAGTGGGCCTTCGGCATCACGCCCACGCGCTGGTTCTACGGCCTCTTCGGCATCTGGCTGGCGCAGCTCTTCGCGTTCACGCCGGTGGCCTTCATGATCATGCGCGGCGTCGTGCAGGGCATCAGCCCGTCGCTCGAAGAAGCGGCGCAGACGCTGCGCGCGGACCGCATGAAGACCTTCATGACGGTGACGCTGCCGCTGCTGAAGCCGGGCCTGGCGAACGCCTTCCTGGTGGGCTTCATCGAAAGCGTCGCCGACTTCGGCAACCCGGTGGTGGTGGGCGGTTCGTACGCGGTGCTGTCGACCGAGATCTTCTTCGCCATCGTCGGCGCGCAGTTCGACCAGGGCAAGGCCGCCGCGCTGGCGCTCGTGCTCACCGCCTTCGCGCTGGCGGTGTTCGCGCTGCAGCAGCGTCTGCTGGGCCGTGCGAGCTACACCACCGTCTCCGGCAAGGGCGATGCCGGCCTGCCGATGCCGCTGCCCGCGCCGGTGCGGCGCGCCTGCCTGGGCCTGGCGCTGCCGTGGCTGGCGTTCACCGCGCTGGTCTATCTCTTCGCCTTCATCGGCGGCTTCGTGCGCACCTGGGGCCGCGACTACACGCCCACGCTCGCGCACCTGCGCACCGCGTTCGACCTGCAGTGGGGCGAGCTTGGCCTGGTATGGGCCGGCACGGCGTGGAACTCGCTCTTCACCACGCTGAAGCTCTCGGCCATCGCCGCGCCGCTGTGCGCCGCGCTCGGGCTGCTGATCGCCTGGCTGCTGGCGCGCACCCAGTTCCGCGGCCAGCGTGCGTTCGAGTTCGCGGCGCTGCTGGCCTTCGCGATTCCCGGCACCGTGCTGGGTCTCAGTTATGTGCTGGCCTTCAACGTGCCGCCTTTCGAGCTCACCGGCACCGGGCTCATCATCGTGCTGTGCTTCGTGTTCCGGAACCTGCCGGTGGGCGTGCGCGCCGGCAGCGCCAGCTTCCGGCAGCTCGACCGCTCGCTGGAAGAAGCCTCGACGATGCTGCGCGCCCGCACCGCCACCACGCTGCGCCGCGTGGTGCTGCCGCTGCTGAAGCCCGCGCTGGTGGCGGCGCTGGTCTACAGCTTCGTGCGCTCGATGACGACGGTGTCGGCGGTGATCTTCCTGGTCACCGCCGAGAACGAGCTGGCCACCACCTACATCATCGGCCGCGTCGGCAACGGCGACTACGGTGTGGCGCTGGCGTACTGCACGGTGCTGATCGTCGCGATGTCGCTGATCACCGCGGCGATCCAGTGGCTGGTGGGCGAACGCCGCCTGGGCCGGCGCGAAAGGACCTCATGAACGCAGCCGGCATCGAGTTCCGCGGCGTCACCAAGCGCTACGGCGGCGCCTCGTCGCCGCTGGTCGTGAAGGGCATCGACCTCGTCGTGCCGCGCGGCACGCTCACCACGCTGCTGGGGCCTTCGGGCTGCGGCAAGACGACCACGCTGCGCATGATCGCCGGCCTGGAATCGCCCAGCGACGGCCGCATCCTGATCGACGGCCAGGACGTCACCACGCTGGGCGCGGCCGAGCGCAATGTCTCGATGGTGTTCCAGAGCTACGCGCTGTTCCCGCACCTCTCGGTGATCGCCAACGTCGGCTACGGCCTGCAGGTGGCCGGCGTCTCGCGCGACGAGACGCGGCGCCGCGCCCGCGCCGCGCTGGAAAGCGTGGGCCTCACCGGCTACGACGACCGGCTGCCCAGCGAACTCTCCGGCGGCCAGCAGCAGCGCGTGGCAGTGGCGCGTTCGCTGGTGCTGCAGCCCTCGGTGCTGCTGTTCGACGAGCCGCTGTCGAACCTGGACGCCCGACTGCGCCGCTCGATGCGCGAGGAGATCCGCGCGCTGCAGCAGCGGCTGAAGCTCACCGTCGCCTACGTCACGCACGACCAGAGCGAGGCCCTCGCGGTGAGCGACCAGATCGTCGTGATGGAGGCCGGCCGCATCGCGCAGGCCGGTGCGCCGCGCGAGCTCTACGAACGGCCCGCCAACGCCTTCGTCGCCGGCTTCATGGGCGAGGCGCTGCTGTTCGACGCGGAGGTGTCGGCCGACGGCCAGGTGCGGCTGGGCCCCCTGCGCTTCGCACCGCCGCAGCCCACGCCTGCGGGCCGAGTCCGCGTGGCGGTGCGGCCCGAGGCCTGGGTGGTGCAGGACGCCGGCGCCTCGCCGCTGGCGGCGCGGCTGGCGAAGTGGGCCTACCTGGGCGCCAGCGTCGAGCTGGGCTTCGAGACCGAACTCGGGCCGGTGTTCGTCGTCAGCGATGACGTGCAAGCTGCGTGGCAGGTGGGCGCGACGATGAGCCTCGCGCTCGCCGGCCACGGCGTGGCGGTGGTGCCGGCGGCCTGACGGTGCGGCGGCGCCGTCAGGGTGCGATGCGCGTGAACTCGACCAGGTCTTCGCGCGACGTCAGCACGCTGCTCGCCCGGCGCTCATGGCGGATGCGCAGCGGCCAGGCCGTGCGCAGGTCGACCACGTAGTCGCCGCGGTCGGCGAAGTCCAGCGGCGACCGGCCCGCGACCGTCGCGGCCACGCCGATGGCGGCCAGTTCCTCGGCCAGCAGCCGCGACAGCCGCCGGTCGTCCACCGCCAGCAGCCAGCCGATGTCGGCCTCGCCGCGAGCGGAGTCCACCGCGCGCAGCTCGAAGCGCCCGAGCGTCGGGATCTCGCCGCTGCCCAACGGCGACGGCACGCTGCCGGCCACCTGCAGCGGCCGGCCCACCGCGAACTCGCGCCCCATCGCGCCCATCAGGATCGAGACCTCCTTGAGCAGCGCCTGGGCGATGCAGGCATCGCTGTCCATGACGGGCTGCAGCATCCTGCGCGTCAGGGTCGCCACCGCTTCGTTCATGTCGGGCAACTGCGGCAGCACCCGATCGACCGCGGCCTGCAGCTGCCGGCGCAGACCTTCGATTCCGGCCAGGCTCGCCACGCGGCCATCGGCATCCAGCCGCACCTCCACCGGCACGTCGGCCCACAACGCGGCCATCGTCTCGAACACCGGCCGCAGCGCCGCCGGCGCCTCGACGACGCGGGATTCGTGAGTCAGCCAGCGCGCCTGCCATCCATCGTCAGCACGCGCGACGATGTGGAGGCTGACGCGCGACCGGGTGTGCACGGCGACATGGCCGTTGCGCATCACGCGCTGCGCCAGGTGGTAGGCGACGCGCTGCCCGGCCTGCAACGCCGGCACGAGCGTGAACGACGCCGGCCCGGCGGCGCGGGCCGGGCGGAAGATCGGCAGCGCACCCACCAGCGCGAGCAGCGAACGGCGCGTGGTCCCGGACATCGGCCCATTCTGTCAGCCCGGGCCACGCCTATAGTGCGGCGGCGCGGGCCGCGCCCGTCGGGGGACTGATGACGATGCTGCTGGGCTGCATAGCCGACGACTTCACCGGGGCCACCGACCTCGCGAACAACCTCGTGCGCGGCGGGATGCGCGTGGTGCAGACCATCGGCGTGCCGGACGGCGAGGGCGACACGGCCGACGCCGACGCGGTGGTGGTCGCGCTGAAGTCGCGCACGATCGAACCGGAACAGGCGGTGGCGCAGTCGCTGGCCGCACTGCGCTGGCTGCAGGCCCGCGGTGCCGCGCAGATCTACTTCAAGGTCTGCTCCACCTTCGACTCCACCGATCGCGGCAACATCGGCCCGGTGGGCGACGCACTGCTCGACGCGCTGGGGGCGTCCATCGCGCCCGTGTGCCCCGCCTTCCCCGAGAACCAGCGCACCGTGTTCAAGGGCCATCTCTTCGTCGGCGACCTGCTGCTCAGCGACAGCCCGATGCGTCACCACCCGCTGACGCCGATGACCGACGCCAACCTGCTGCGCGTGCTGGGGCGGCAGAGCCGGCACGCGGTGGGTCTGGTGGACCATGCGGTGGTGGCGCGCGGCGAAGCGGCCATCCGCGAGCGCCTGCAGGCGCTGCAGGGCGGCGGCGCGCGCTGGGCGGTGGTCGATGCGGTGCGCGACGACGACCTGCGCGCGATGGGCCGCGCCTTCGCCGGCTTGCCGCTGCTCGTCGCCGGCTCCGGGGTGGCGATCGGGCTGCCGCAGAACCACGGCCTCTCTGTCAGCGCGCAGGCGGCACGGCTGCCGCCGCCGGCGGGGCGCCGCGCCATCGTCTCGGGCAGCTGCTCGGCGGCATCGAACGCGCAGGTGGCGGACTTCATCGGCCGCGGCGGCGCGGCCTTCGCGGTCGATCCGCTCGCGCTGGCCACCGGCCACGACGCGGCGGCCGCTGCGCGGGCCTGGGCCGCCGCACAGCCGGCCGGGCGCGCGCTGCTGGTCTACGCCACCGCCGCGCCCGACGCGGTGCGTGCGGTGCAGGCGCAGCTGGGCGCGGCACGCGCCGGCGAGCTGGTGGAAGCGGCGCTGGCCGCCGTGGCGCGCGGCCTGGTCGAAGGCGGCGTGCGCCAGCTCGTGGTGGCCGGCGGCGAGACCTCGGGCGCCTGCGTGCAGGCGCTGGGCGTGCGGCAGCTGCGCATCGGCCCGCAGATCGACCCCGGCGTCCCCTGGTGCCACGCGGTCGCGCCCGGTGGCGGCGAGCCCGGCCGCGCGGGGCTGCACCTGGCGCTGAAGTCGGGCAACTTCGGCACGCCGGACTTCTTCACGAAGGCCTTCGCGGTGCTGGCATGAACGAGGCCGCGCTGCGCGAGGAGATCTGCCGCGTCGGCGCAAGCCTGTTCGCGCGCGGCTACGTGCACAGCACCGCCGGCAACCTCAGCGTGCGGCTGCCCGACGGCTGGCTGATCACCCCCACCGATGCCTGCCTGGGCGCACTGGATCCTGCCCGGCTGGCGAAGGTCGACGCAGACGGCCGGCACGTTTCCGGCGCGCGCGCCAGCAAGACGCTGGCGCTGCACCGCGCGATCTACGCCGCCGCGCCCGAGGCCGGCTGCGTGATCCACACGCACTCGACGCACCTGGTGGCGCTGACGCTGGCCGGCGTCTGGCGCGCGGACGACATCCTCCCGCCGATCACGCCGTACTACGTGATGAAGGTGGGCCATGTGCCACTGATCCCCTACCACCGCCCAGGCGACCCCGCGGTGGCCGGCCTGGTCGCGCAGGCCATCGCCGCGGCGCACGCCGCCGGCCGGCCGTTGCGCGCGGTGATGCTGGACCGGCTGGGCCCGAACGTCTGGCATGCCGATGCGGCGGCCGCGATGGCGACGCTGGAAGAGCTGGAGGAGACCGCGAAGCTGTGGTTGCTGGGCGGCCGCACCGCGCAGCCGCTGGACGACACGGCGCTGCACGCCCTGCGCACCCACTTCGGCGCCGTGTGGTGAAGGTTCTCAGGTGTGGGCTTCCCAGCCCGCCGAGGCCTCGCGCAGGTGGCGCACGAACTCGACCGCCAGCGGAGACAGCCGCTTGCCTTCGGGCCACAGCACCGACCACGCCGAGGGCACCGGGAAGCGGCTCACCTTCAGCAGCGCCAGGCCTTCCGACGCGGGGTCGGCCGCCAGCGCGTGGCGCGACACCACGCCCAGCCCCATGCCGGCGGCCACGGCCTGCTTGATGGCCTCGTTGCTGCCGAGTTCGAGCCGGATGCGCGGGTCCAGCCCCAGCGTGCGGAAGTGGGCGTCGACCGCCAGCCGCGTGCCCGAGCCCGGCTCGCGCAGGATGAAGGGCTCGCTGCGCAACCGCTGCCAGCGCACGCCGGCCTGCGCGGCCAGCGCGTGGCCGGCCGCGGCCACCACCACGAGCGGGTTCTCCAGCAGCACCTCGCCGCGGTGCGGCACGTCGCGCGGCGGCTGCGACAGGATGTAGAGATCGTCCTGGTTCTCGCGCAGGCGTGCCACCACGCCGTCGCGGTTCAGCACCTGCAGCGTGATGTCGATGCTGGGGTGCGCCTGGCAGAAGCGGCCCAGCATGCGCGGCACGAAGTACTTCGCGGTGCTGGCCACCGACACGCGCAGCCGCCCCTGGCGCACGCCCTTCATCGCCGCGATCTGCTGGCCCAGCGCCTCCCACTCGTCGACCATCGCCTTGGCCGAGCGCAGCACGGCCGCGCCGGCCGCCGTCAGGTGCAGGCGCCGGCCCACCTGCTCGTACAGCGGCAGGCCCACCGCGTCGGCCAGTTCCTTCAGGTGCATGGACACGGTGGGCTGCGTCACGTGGCAGGCGCGCGCGGCGGCGGTGATGCTGCCGGTGTCGGCCAGCGCGATCAGCAGGCGCAGCTGGCGGAAGGTGACATGCATAGGCTGGAACCGATGGGTGGCATCGAATCATTCGATTTTGCTCGATGAGCCGTCGCCCCTAGCATGCGCGGCCATGAATCCCCTGCTCGACCCCGCGATCCTCTTCTTCGTGCTCGGCGTGACCGCCGGGCTGCTGAAGTCCAACCTGGAGGTGCCGGCGCCGCTGTCGCGCTTCCTCTCGCTCTACCTGCTGATGGCGCTGGGCCTCAAAGGCGGCTTCGCGCTGTCGCGCTCGGGTTTCGACGGCCAGGTGGCGGCCGGCCTGGCCTGCGCGGTGGCGCTGGCGCTGGTGGTGCCGGCGCTGGCGTGGAGCGTGCTGAAGCGACTGCTGCCGCCCTTCGACGCGGCCGGCATCGCGGCCACCTACGGCAGCGTGAGCGCGGTGACCTTCATCACTGCGATGCACGTGCTCGAGAAGCAGGGCACGCCCGCCGGCGGCCATATGGCGGCGGCGATGGCGCTGATGGAATCGCCCGCCATCATCCTGGCGCTGGCTCTCGCCGCGGGGCTGCGCGCGAAGGCGGCCGCGGCCGACCTGCGCGTGGGGCCGGGCGGCGTCGCGGCGGTGGCGGGCGGTGCGCCCGGCTCCGGCATCGGCGCCGCCATCCGCGAGGCGCTCACCGACGGCGGCACGCTGCTGCTGATGGGCGCGCTGGCGGTCGGCCTCGTCACCGGCGAGGCCGGCGCGAAGTCGATGAACCTCTTCACCGGCGACCTGTTCAAGGGCCTGCTCGCGTTCTTCCTGCTGGACATGGGGCTGCTCACCGCGCGCCACGCCGGCGCCCTGCGCGGCCTGCCGCCGGCGCTGCTGCTGTACGGCGTGCTGGGGCCGCTGGTGCATGCGGCGCTGGCGCTCGCGCTGGCCACGGCGGCGGGCCTCTCGGTGCCGGACGCCACCATCCTGATGGTGCTGGCCGCCAGCGCCTCCTACATCGCGGTGCCGGCGGTGCTGCGGCACGCGGTGCCCGAGGCGCGGCCCGCGCTGTACATCGGGCTGTCGCTCGGGCTGACCTTCCCGTTCAACCTCGTGCTCGGCATCCCGCTGTACGCGCAGGCGGCCCGCTGGGCGCTGGGCTGAGGCTCAGCGCCCGCGCCACGCGGCCTCGATCTTCGCGACGTCGATCTTCGTCATCTCCATCATCGCGTCGAAGGCGCGCTTGGCCGCCGCGCGGTCGGGGTCGGCCATCGCCTGGGACAGCACACGCGGCGTGATCTGCCACGACAGCCCCCAGCGGTCCTTGCACCAGCCACAGGCGCTGGGCTGGCCGCCGTTGCCGATGATCGCGTTCCAGTAGCGGTCGGTCTCGGCCTGGTCGTCGGTGGCCACCTGGAACGAGAAGGCCTCGGAGTGCTTGAAGGCCGGGCCGCCGTTGAGCCCCAGGCACGGGATGCCGAGCACCGTGAACTCGACCGTCAGCACGTCGCCCTGCCTGCCCGAGGGAAAGTCGCCGGGCGCGCGCTGCACGGCACCCACCGCGCTGTCGGGAAAGGTTTCGGCGTAGAAGCGTGCGGCGTCGAGCGCCGTGCCGTCGAACCAGAGGCAGATGGTGTTCTTCGGGGTCATCGGAAGCGTCTCCAGGTCATCATGGGATGGAACGCCGAGCGGGCAAGCGCCGCGCCCGGCTCAGGGGCCGGGGCGTCGCACCATGCGGCGCATCAGGTGCTCGAGCGCCGCATCGGGGTCGGCGCAGCGCCCGCTGTGCACGGCCGACACCTGGATGCTGGTGCTGCGCGGCGCCACCAGCCAGTCGAAGCGCTCGCGCAGCGACAGCCGCCCCAACGCGCCGGCCGCCGCGCCGCCGGCGCAGATGCGCGGTATCGCGGCCAGCGCGCTGCGCAGCGTCTCGACGTCGGCGGCCGGGTCCAGCGCCAGCAGGCGCGCCTCGTCCAGTTCCACCGCGGCCTTCAGGAAGGACCGCGCGGTGGCGGCCACGATCACGCCGGCGTTGACGAACTCGCCCCGCTCCACGTGCGGCACCACCCGCACGACGGCGTAGTCATACGTGCAGCGATCGGGCACGTTCGGCCTCCTGCACGAAGGCGCGCGGCGCCTGCAGGCGCCGCTGCAGGTACTGCGCATAGGCCGCGCGCTGCGCATCGCGGCTGTTGAAGGCGGGCGTCTCTTCCAGCCAGGCCTCGGGAATCAGCCCGACCACCTGCTCGATGACCGCCGGCGTCAGCCGCTGCGCGAGCGGCTCGTCGAGCGCGCCGATGCGGCTGGCCGCGTCGAGCAGCACGTGGTCCTTCACCATCGCGAACGGGCTCGCGACGCGCTGCTCCCAGCCGTCCCACTGGTGGTGCACGATCAGCGCCGCGCCGTGGTCGATGAGCCAGGGCCGGCGGTGCCACACCAGCAGGTTCACGTTGCGCGGCGTGCGGTCCACGTTGGTCACGTACGCATCGAACCAGACGATGCTGGATGCCAGGTCGGCTTCGATGGTGTGCACCAGCGGATCGAAGGCCACCGAGCCCGGCAGGTAGTCCAGCGCCAGGTTGAGGCCGGCGCTGGCGCGGATGAGGTCCTGGATCTCGGGATCGGGTTCGGTGCGGGCGAGTTCGGCGTCGAGCTGCGCGAACACCAGCTCGGGCACCGGCAGGCCGAGCACGCGCGCCAGCTCGCCGGCCACCAGTTCCGCGATCAACGCGCGGCAGCCCTGCCCCGCGCCGCGGAACTTCAGCACGTACAGGCCGTCGTCGTCGGCCTCCACCACGGCCGGCAGCGAGCCGCCTTCACGCAGCGGCGTGACGTAGCGCGTGGCGGTGACGGTCCTCATCGGGTCCTCATGCGGTGCTCATGGCCGGCGCATTATCCGCAGCGTCACCACCAGCACCGTCTCGTCGCCGCGGCGAAAGGCCATCAGGTTCACCTGCGGGCCTTCGGTGCCGGGCGCGGGGTCGACGCTGTAGCTCATCGACGCGCTGCCGCCGCGCCCGCCGCCGCTGTGGCCGCCCCAGTACGGCAGCTCCAGCTCGTCCAGCAGCGGCTGGAAGTGGCGCTGCCACAGCTCGGCCACCGGCAGCGCGGTCTGGTGGTTCAGCACGCGCGCGCTCGGCTCGGCGTCGCCCATCTGCACGCAGGCGCCGGTGCGGCCCGGCGGCAGCCGCAGCCACTTCGGGAGTGCGGCGGCGAGCGTGGCGCAGTCCAGCCGCTGCAGCCGCAGCGGGCCGGCATCGTCGGCGTTGACGAAGGCCTCGGCGCCGCTGGCGTCCACCAGGCGCAGCCCCATCGTGCGCGGTGTCTCCACCGTCCAGGCCGGGTTGGCCTCGCGCAACTCGCTGGCCGGGCCCGGCGGCCCCGCCACCTGCTGCCAGGCCAGGTAGCCGCCCACGGCCAGCACCGCCACCAGCACCAGCAGGCGTGCCAGGCTGTCGGCCAGCCCCTTCAGCACGGCCGTTCACCAGCCGTAGAAGCGCGGCCAGACCTGCCGTTCGCCGCCGGGCAGCAGCGCCTGGTATTCGGGGTGCTGCGCCGCCGTGGCGCAGGCGTGGATGGGCAGGATGCGCAGCCGCGTGCCGAGCGGGAAACGCGCGGCGATGTCGCGGTCCGTGCCGTCGGCGCGGCTCAGGATGCCGTGCTCCTGGTTCGCGCCGCTCATCACGTAGCCGGCGATCGGTTCGCCGCCCTCGTTGCACACCTGGCCGTAACCGTAGTCGTGCCCCTGCTGCTGCGTGCCGCGGTCGCGGCTCATCGCCATCCAGCCGGCGTCGACGATGGCCCAGCCCTTCTCCGGCTGGTGGCCGATCACGGTGGTCAGCACCGACAGCGCGATGTCCTGCATCGTGCAGACACCCACGTTGTGGATCACCAGGTCGAAGAACACGTAGACGCCGGCGCGCACCTCGGTCACGCCCGGCAGCGCCGCGGCCCCCAGCGCAGTGGGCGTGGAGCCCACGCTCACCACCGGGCAGGGCAGCCCCGCGGCGCGCAGCCGCTCCGCCGCGCGCACGGTGCCGGCGCGCTCCTGCTCGGCCACGCGGCGCAGCGCCTCGGGGTCGTGGGTCTCGTAGCTGGAGCCGGCATGCGTCATCACGCCGCCCAGCACCATGCCGCCCTCGTGCAGCGTGCGGCCCACCGGCAGCAGCGTGTCGCCTTCGGGCGCGATGCCCGAGCGGCGCCCGTCGACGTCGATCTCCAGCCACACCTCGAAGGCCTCGCCGTGCTCGCGGCCGAAGCGCACGATGGCCTCCGCACCGGCCACGCTGTCGGTGATGATCCTGAGCTGGCAGCCGCGGCGCCGCAGCGCCAGCACCTGCGGCAGCTTGCCCGGCGCGATGCCCACGGCGTAGAGCACGTCGGCGATGCCGGCGTCGAAGAACTGCCCGGCCTCCTTCAGCGTCGACACCGTGATGCCGCGCGCGCCGGCCGCCAGCTGCGCCTGCACCACCGGCAGGCTCTTGGAGGTCTTCACGTGCGGGCGGAAGCGCACGCCGAGCGCGTCCATGCGCGCCTGCATGCGCTCGATGTTGCGCTGCATGCACGGCACGTCGACGAGCGCGGCCGGGGTGGCGAGGTCTTGCAGGGGTGTGCTCATGCCTGCACTCTAGCGCCGCCGTCACTCCCCTGAAGCGAGGAAGCCGCGGGCGCTCGGCGCCGCCAGAATCCGGCCGCGCGCCCTGTCGGGCGGCGCCGGAGCACGCATGGCCACCTACATCAGCCGTCACAACCCGCGCAGGCAGCTCGTGATGCTGGGCGAGCGCGTGGGCTCGGCGCAGACCTACGACCGTTTCTACGACATCGTCTACGAAGCCTTCCAGCGCGGCCTGCTGCCGCTGATGCGGTTGCCCGCGGGGCAGCTGCTGTTCCGCAAGTCCGGCGCCACCATCGAGCAGTCGCGCACCATCCGCGACGCCACCCACAGCACCCAGGCGCTGGTGATGCGCTACAGCGGCCTGCGCCTGAGCGGCGAGGACGGGCAGGGCGCGCTGTACCTGGCGTCGCTGGGCGGGCTGGTGCGCGAACACGTGCACTACGGCGGTGGCGGCGCCGGCGGGCTGATCCTGCCCGGCGCGCCCGACCGCACGCGCGCCGCCGTCAAGGCGCAGGCTGCCGGGGTGCCGCCGGGCGGCGCCGGCAACGACTTCCACGTCTACCGCCTCGGCGCCCCGCTGCTGCTGGCCGACGTGCGCGTCACCGCGCTGATGGGCGTGTTCCAGGAGCTGCTGGCCGCGCCCGCGACGCGCAAGCGCTTCGGCATCTCGCCGCTGGCCAGCGCCGCGGGCTTGATGAACACCGTGCTTGCGCCCACCGACTACAGCGCGGCGCGCGGCCTGGCCGACGCGGTGCACGACGCGGGGCGCAAACGCGGCATCGCCGGGCTGATGGCCACCTCGGCGCGCGGCGACTCCGACACCGGGATGATCCTGGACGACGCCGGCGACGGCGTCGAAGGCCTGGTCTACGCGCTCTTCGGCAAGGCCGGCCAGCGCCTGGATGCGCTGCAGCCGGTGGGCTCCTACGCCTCGTTCCGGCTGCTGTGCGACGCCGTGAAGGCGATGCCCGGCTTCACCCGCACGCCCTGACCCCGTCGTCCATGGCCTGCGCCAGCAGGCGATGGAAGTGGTGCACGCCGCGCTCGTGCGCGGGCGCATAGCGGCCGTGGCGATAGAAGCGCGAGCGGATGCCGCGCTGCACCGCCAGCACCGCGGCCTCGTCCTCCATCTCCACCGGGTCCAGCGCGCCGCCGGCACCCTGCCCCAGCAGCGCGGGCTCGGAGACATAACTGGCGAAGATCACGCGTGTCCGCGCCGGCCCCAGCGGCAGCACCTGGTTCAGCGACAGGCCCCAGGGGTAGAAGTTGAGCATCAGGTTCGGGAACACCCACCAGTAGTAGGCGGCGATCCGCTCGCCGTGCTCGGGCGAGCCCGCCGGCGGCTCGAACGCCGGCTCGTCGGGCCTGGCCAGCGCCAGCTGCAGGTTGCACCAGCGGCCGAGTTCGTAGCGGTAGTTCGCCAGGTCCAGCGTCTGCGTCAGGCCCGGATGCAGGAACGGGATGTGCAGCCCTTCGAGGTAGTTCTCGACGTACAGCGCCCAGTGCGCGTCGAACTCGAAGGAGCGGGCGCGCGCCGGCGCGTGCGCCCAGCGCGCCACGTCCAGCCACGGCAGGCGCGCGTCGATCTCGGCGAACACCTCGGAAAGCGGTGCCGCGGGCTCCAGCGCCGCGAAGCCCAGGCCACGCCAGAGCGTGAACGGCAGTTCGTGCAGGTGGTCGTCGGCGCAGGGGAAGTCGGGCACGCCCTCGAAGCCCGGCATGAACCAGGCGCGCCCGGCCAGGTCGAAGCGGCGGCCGTGGTAGCCGCAGCGCAGGCCCTGCGGGTCGGCGCGGCCCGGCGCTTCCACCAGCAGCTTGCCGCGGTGCGTGCAGACGTTGGAGAGACAGCGCAGCGTGCCGGCGGCGTCGCGCGCCAGCAGCACGGGTTCGTCCAGGCTGCCGGGCACATGGTCGCGCGGCGACAGCGCCAGCGGCGCCGCCACGTCACCCAGGTCGCCCAGCCACTGCCAGCTGCGCGCGAACACGCGCTCCAGGCTGAGGCGGTAGAGCGCGTCGTCGAGGTAGAAACGCTTGTCCAGCGTCGCGGCGCGGGCGATGTCGGAATCGACGGCCAGGGGACGCATGTGCGCCCGCGCCACCCGTGGTCAGCGCGCCTTCTTGGGCTTGCGGCTCCGGGTCTTCGCCTGCTCGGACTGCCGGGCGGCCGCGCCACCGTCGCGCGGCGCAGCGGTGAGCGCGGTGATGTGGTCGGCCGTCAGGCGCAGCTTCATCGCGGCCTTGAACGACTTGTCGGGCTCGGTGCCCGTCATCACGCCGATCTCCAGCGTGTCGTCGACCTCCAGGTCGATCAGCGCATCCGCCAGCAGCCCGCCCAGGACCGTCAGGTTGATGGTTGCCATGGAATCCCTCCTAGCCCGTTGTGCGATGTGGTTGACGTTCTCAGGCGTACAGCTCGCTGCAGCCCGCGGGCGAGGCTAGCAGATGATCCCGCAGCGCGCGAGACAGCACCGGGTCAGGGGCGTCCTCATAGTGTGTGATGAGCGGGTTGGGGTTGAGCTCCAGGCACCAGCCGTTGCCGCGTGCATCGACGATCAGGTCGAAGCCGCCCAGCACCAGGCCTTCGTCGGCCACGAAGCGCAGGCAGCGCTGCACCACGGCGGCCGGCAGAACGGCGGCCGCGTCCAGCGGCACGCCCGGTTCCGGCAGCACCGGCGTCGCCCAGGCGCGGCCGGCCAGCACGGTGACGCGGTATTCGCGCCCTTCGACGATCTCCTGGAACTGCGCCGGCCGTCGCCGCACGCCGTCCAGCAATGGCAGGTGCTCGGGGCCCAGCGCCTCGGGCCGCGTGCGCACGCTGCTCAGGCCTTTCACCAGCACGCGCCCCTGGAGCTCGACGATGAAGGCGCGCGCCGCGTCGGGCGAGGCGGTGGCCAGTGTGCGCGGCACCGCAAATCCCGCCTGGCCGAGGCGCAGCAGCTGCTGCGTCTTCGAGTAGTTGCAGGCGCTGGCGGACGGGCGGTTGACGACGCGGCAGGTGGCCTTCAGCAACAGCGCATCGAGCCGCCGCCCGAAGGCCGCGACAGCGCCGCGACCGGCCTCGCCGTAGGGGCCGCGGCGGATCAGCACGGCATCGACCGGCCGCCGCCCCTGGGCCTGGCCACCGACGATGCACCAGCCCGGCCGCTGCCGCGAACGGCTGCGCCTCAGGTGGTGCGGCTCGCGTTCGTCGACGAACAGCAACGGCGCGCCCGCGGCGGCCAGCAGCTCGCGCTGGCGCCCGAGCACCGCGTCCTCCTGGCGACCGACGACGAGGATCAAGCCAGCGCCTCGATCAGCGACGCGGCGAGCGTGGCCAGTTCCGGCTCGTCGAGCGAGGCCAGCGGCGGCGCGGGGTCCAGCGCCTGCAAGGCCCAGCCGCTGCCGACCGCCTCGCCTTCGATGCGCAGCAGGTGCAGGCCGTGCGTGCGGCACCAGTCGGGCAGCGCCGCGCTCCAGCCGTCCACCCACTCGGCAAAGGCCGCGGACGCCGTTCCGTCGCGGCGCGCGAGCAGGTGCCGGCCGCCGCACCACCAGACCCGCACGCGGCGCGCCCCCTGCCGGCCGTCGCGGGCCACCGCGGGCAGCTGCGCCCGGCGTGCCAGGTCCCGTGCCAGCGCCTGCGCCGTGAGTGCCCGGTCGATGAACCAGGCCGGCGGCAGCCGGTTGGCCACGGGGCCGGGGAAGGCGGCCGTGAGCGCGCACACGGCAGCACGGTTCTCGTGGGCGCTGAAGCCGGCTTCGACGGTGGCGAAGCGCCGGCTCGGCAGCCAGGCCGCGTGAGGCCGCACCACCAGCGCGGCCACGCCGTCCCAGTCCAGCGTGCGCGGGCCGACCAGGAAGTGGCCCCGCGTGCCGACCGGTTCGCCTTCCACGCGGAACGAGGCCCGCAGCAGCGGCTCGCGCAGCCAGGTGGCGCGTGCGCCGAGCTGCCGCGCGATCCGCGCCGCCAGGCGGTCGCGCACCGGCGCCATCAGCACCAGCGTGCGGCTCACCGCCCTTCCTGGATGCCGGCCAGGCGCAGGCCGCGGAACAGCGAGGCTTCGAGCTGGGCCTCGAACGCCGGCACGTTCGACAGGCGCAGCACGCGCACACGCTGCAGCGTGAACCCCGGCTGCAAGGCGAACAGCCGCTGGCGCTCGGCCGCGGCCTTGTCGGCCTGGCCCAGCAGCGCGTAGGCGGCCAGCAGGTAGGCGCGCTGCAGCCACCATTCCTCGCGTGCGATCGCCTTCTCGCAGGACTCGGCCGCGCCCGCGTGCTCGCCCTGCACCAGCAGCGCGTGGCAGCGCTGGAACAGCGCGTAGCCCGAACGCTGGTCGGCCAGCGTCAGCGCGCGGTCGGCGTAGCTCAGCGCCTCGCGCGGCCGGCCCATGCGCGACAGCAGGCTGGCACGCTGGCCGAAGGCGAAGGCGCGCCCGGGGTCGAGGGCGATGGACTGGTCGCTGGCGTCCTGCGCCGCGTCCCACAGCCACTGCCGGGCCAGCACCTCGGCGCGCAGCTGCCACGCGGGGGCACTGGACGGCTCGCGCGAGACCGCGCGCTTGGACAGCGCCTCGGCGCGGTCCAGCAGCGGCGCCGGCACCACCGCGGCGTCGAGGTCCAGCTCGGCCAGCAGCATGTAGGCGGTGGCGATGATCGCGGGCACGAAGTTGGGGTCGGCCTCCATCGCGCGCTCGTAGTGCTGGCGTGCCTTGCGCTCGCTGTCCAGCGTCACGAACTTGTCGCGCTCCTCGTCGCCGAGCATCTTGTGTTCCATCGGCGTGCGCGCCACGCCGCCGGACTCGCGCAGGCGTCGCGCCTCGGCCGCATAGATGGCCTCGCGCAGCTGCACCACCAGGTTGCCGGCGAGTTCGTCCTCGGGCGCGCCCGGGCCGCGAGCCGCGCGCGCCTGGCCGACCCACACCGACACGCCCTTGGCGGTGTCGGTCATCTCGGCCTCCACCACCACGGTGTTGCCGTCGGCCCGCACACGCGAGCGCAGTGCGTAGCGCACGTGCGGCGCGCGCTGGGCGGCGTAGCGCGCCGCTTCCTCGGGCGCGGCCACCGCGATCCAGCTGGTGGTGGCCAGGCGCCGCGTGACCCGGCTCGTCAATTCGCCCGACAGCGCCTGCACGCCGGCGTCGGCCGCATTGAACGGCAGGATCGCAATCGACATCGGCGGCGCCTCCTGGTAGGCCACCGAGGCCGCGCCGCGCCAGGGGGCGTACACGGCCAGCGCCACCGCGGCCAGGCCCGCGATCAGCAGCAGCGCCAGTGCCCAGCGGCCCTTTCGCGTGGGCAGCGCCAAGCCGAAGAAGCGTGCACCGGCGGCAGCGCCGGCGCCGGTTTCGGGCGGCCGCAGCTCGTAGACCCGGATCGGCCGCGTGATGTTCTTCAGCGCCACCACGCCGCGGTCGTTGTAGGTGCACTCCAGGTCCTCGTGGATCTGCTCGCGCACCGCGGCGGCGATGCAGACATGGCCCGGCGCCGCCAGCGCCTGCAGCCGCGCGGCGACGTTGACGTCGTCGCCGGCGATGTCGGCGCCGTCGATGATGATGTCGCCGACATTGATGCCGATGCGCAGCAGCATGCGCCGCTCGGCGTCCACCGTCTGCTGGTTGGCCGCCACCGCGCGCTGCACGCCGAGTGCGGCCACCACGGCCGAGGTGGAGCTTTCGAACAGCACCAGCAGGCCGTCGCCGGCGCGCTCGATCTCGCGCCCGCCGTGCAGGCGCAGCAGCGGCTTCACGACGTTCTCGAACAGTTCGCCGACACGCGCGTGCGTCAGCGACTCCTCGCTGGACATCAGCCGCGAGTAGCCCGCGACGTCGATGACGGCAATGGCCTGGAGGCGGCGCGCAAAACGTTCGGCTCGCTCCATGGCGCTGGTGGGTCCCGTATCCCTTTGTCGGAGGTGTTCCCTATGCTAGCGCCAGCCTGCGCGCGCACCGGCCGCGTGCGCAGTCCGGGACGTCCGTCCGCGGCAGGACGTCCTTCAGCGGGCCGCGGCTTCGAGGTTCGGCGCCAGGTGCTCCATCGTGCGCTGCACGAAGGCCTGCTTCTCGCCCACCGGCGCCACGTAGTGGATGGCCTCGCGCGCGGCCTCCACGCCCTGCAGCCGCGCGATGACCCAGGCCGCCAGGTAGGGCGACGCCAGGCAGCCGCCCGCGGTGGCGACGTTGCCGTTGGCCGCGAACGGGCGGTCCACCACGGCGATGCCCGCGGCTTCGACCCAGGGCTTCGTGGTCAGGTCGGTGCAGGCCGGCACGCCGGCCAGCAGGCCCAGCCTGGCCAGCACCAGCGTGCCGGAGCACTGCGCCCCCAGCAGCTGGCTGCCGGTGCCCAGGCCCTTCAGCTGCGCCATCAGCGCGGCATCCTCCACCACCTCGCGGGTGCGGACGCCGCTGCCCACCAGCACGGCATCGGCGCTCAGCGCGTCGGCGATCGTCGCCTGCGCCTCCATCACCACGCCGTTCATCGAGCGCACGCGCTCGGTGGGGCTGGCGATGGAGACGCGCCAGCCGGGCACCTTCACGCGGTTCAGGATGCCGAGGGCGATCAGCGAGTCGAGTTCGTTGAAGCCGTCGAAGGTGAGGATGGCGACGTGCATGGATGGACGGACAGCCGGTGCCTTCTGCGTCACGCGGTCAGCGCGCCGCAGCGGGGAACGCCGGCAGCTTGCCGATGTCGCGGCCGTCGTGCTGGATGATCACCGTGGCGTTGAGGTTCGCGGCGATCTTGCGGAAGCGGTCCAGCGACGCCAACGTCTCGGCGCGGCCGGTGTTGAAGGGCGGCACGCCGCTGGTGTCGTAGTTCTCGCGGAAGTGCGCCAGGTCGCCGGTGATCAGCACCGCCCCGGTCTGCGGCAGCCGCACCAGCAGGCTGTGATGGCCCGGCGTGTGGCCGGGCGTGGCCAGCACCACCACCGTGCCGTCGCCGAACACGTCCTTGTCCAGCGGCAGCGCCTCCAGCTTGCCGGCGCCGGACAGCCAGTGCCGGAACGGCGCGGCGGGGGCGTTGCTCGGCGGCTGCGGGCTGGAGATCACGTCCCAGTCGCCCTTGCCGATCAGCAGCGTGGCCTGCGGCAGCGACGCCACCTGGCCCGTGTGGTCCGGGTGGTAGTGGCTGATGCCGACGTAGCGCACCTGCTCCGGCTTCACGCCCAGTTGAGCCAGCTGGTCCACCACGCTCACCTTGGGCGCCACGGCGCCGGCGGACAGCGACTGGCCGGTGTCCCACACGAGGTAGTCGCTGCCGTGCTTCACCAGGTAGCAGCTGTAGACGATGGGCACCATCAGCCCGCGGTGGCCGAAGACGTCGGAGAAGCGCGCCACGTCGCTGGGGCCGGGCGAGGTGCCGCAGTCGAGCCGGGTCAGGGCGAGCTCGGGCGCGGCGGTCTGCGCGCTGCAGGCGAAGGCCGCCGAGAACAGCATGGCGCAGGCGGCACGGGCGGTGGTGCGTGACATCGGGGTTCTCCTGTGCGGCCGACGAAGCCGGCACGAAGAGGCCAGCATAGCCGCTGCGGCTTCAGGCGTCCGCGCCGCAGGCCTGGCGCACGAGACCGGCCGCATCGTCCTTCCAGCGCTGCTGCAGCCGGTCGCCCGCGGGCAGGTCGGGACGCTGCTGCATCAGGCTCGCGACGCTGCCGGCCGCCGCACCCTCGTCCTCCACGCGGAAGCGGTAGCGCACGCCGCGCGAACGGTGGGTGGTGCCGGTGCTCAGCGTCCGCTCCTCCTCGTAGCGCGTGCCCTCCAGGCGCAGGTGGCCCGCGTAGACCGTGCGGCCCGGCCCGCGCGGCACGCACAGCAGCACGCCGGGCCAGGCGATGTAGGTGTCGTCGGTGAAGGTGCCGAAGCCGATGCGCGTCACGAGGTAGGCACCCGGCGCCACGCGCCACTGGAAGCGGCCCTGCTCCGGCTCCACCGCGGGGAACGCATGCACGTCGCCGGTCCGCAGGTTCACCGCCTCCATGAACGGCGCCGGCCAGCGCGGCTTGAAGGCGCCGTAGGGCAGCATCAGCCGGCCGTCGATCACGTAGTTCATGCGGCCGGTGACCACCGTGGCCTGCTCGTCCGAGACCTGGCCGGGTCGCGCCTCGGGCACGACGTGGATCGCGCAGCCGCCCAGCACCAGGGCGAGCGCGAGGGCCAGCGTCGGCAAGGGGTGTGGGCACATGGGCGCCGAGCGTACCAAGCTAGCATCGACCGGGCCCACCCGGAGTGCGAATGGAACTGGAAATCCCCGAAGACCTGGCCGCGGCGCTCGAGAAGCTGGTCGGCGCGCAGTCGACGCTCGGCTCGCAGCTCGGCGCCGCCTGCCCCGGCAGCGGCACGCGCATCGTCTCCAGCCGCCACTTCGACGGCGCCTCGCTGGACCTGCTGGTGCAGCTGGGCCGCAACGCCGGCGCGCGCGACCTGCTGTTCCAGCTGCTGGCGCTGGACAACCTGAACGGCGAAACGCAGCTGAAGACCATCCCGAGCCTGGAGCTGCTGGTGCCGGCGCTGATCGAGTGGCTGGCGCGCGACCTCATCGACGGCTGGCTCTACCAGCGCGGCCGCGACGGCACGCTGCTGGCCTGGCTGGTGCACTCGGTGCGGCTGGTGAAGCCCACCGACGGCAACGCCTACGTGCTGGTGGGCCTGCTCGCGAACACGCTGCCGGCGGCCGCGCGCGAACGCGTGCAGGACCCGCGCATGCGCTTCACCGGCATGACCTGGGGCCTGAGCTTCTACGCCGAGGACCTGCCGGGCCGCACGCTGGCCGGGCTGTTCGCCGACCAGGGCTTCTACAAGGAGTGCGCCGAGTTCCGGCAGGAGTACGACACGCAGCTGGCGCACTTCAAGAAGCTGCAGCCGCAGTTCGGCGCGCAGGTGACGGTCGCCGGCCACGCCTGGCTGGCGGCCAGCGGCCCGCGCGAGGCCTTCGAATGCGTGCGCCTGCCCGAGGGCGCCGCCGTGCGCTGCGTGAACGACGAGGAGCTGCTGCAGCGCCGCTTCGACATGGCCGCCGACCCGCATTACTGGCGCGACTGCGGCATCGGCAGCGGCTTCGACCGCATCCGCTGCACCCCTACCTGCACCTGTTCCACCTGGACTGGCATCGCAACGCGTGGGTGCATGCGCAGCACGTGCAGGCCTACGCCTACCGGCCCGCGTTGCGCGAGCTGCTGGTGCTGCCGCAGGCGCACCGCGACCTGATCGACATCCTCACGGCCGACCGCAACTTCCTGGTGCAAGACGTGGTGCCGGGCAAGTCCGGCGGCACCACCATCCTCTGCAAGGGCGCGCCGGGCCTGGGCAAGACGCTCACGGCCGAGGTCTACGCGGAAGTCGTGGGCAAGCCGCTGTACCGCGTGCACTCGGGGCAGCTGGGCGTGACGGCCAGTTCGGTGGAAGCCAGCCTCACCGCCATCCTGCAGCGCGCCGCGCGCTGGGACTGCGTGCTGCTGCTCGACGAGGCCGACGTCTACATCCGCCGTCGCGACAACGACCTGCAGCACAACGCCATCGTCGCCGAGTTCCTGCGCACGCTGGAGTACTTCAGCGGGCTGCTGTTCATGACCACCAACCGCGTCGGCGACATCGACGAGGCCATCCTGTCGCGCTGCATCGCGATCATCGACTACCAGGCGCCCGGCCCCGCCGACGCGCAGCGCCTGTGGTCCACGCTCGCCAGCCAGCTGGGCATCGAGCTGACACCGGAACTGAGCGGGCAGCTGGTGGCCGACTACGCCGGCGCCAGCGGCCGCGACATCAAGGAGCTGCTCAAGCTCACCAGCAAGTACTGCCGCCGCCGCGGCGAGCCGCTCTCGGCCGCCGCCTTCGCCCAGTGCGCGGTGTTCCGCGGCCTCGAGCGCCGGGGCGAGCGCGCATGATCGACCCCAGCCTGCTCGCCGGTCCGCTGGCCGGGCGCTTGAACTTCCGCCCCGGCGACGCGCCCACGGCCGCGCCGCTGCCGCCCGGCCGCCATGGCCTGGCATTCCCCGAGGGCCGCGAGGCCGTGCTGGTGGTGCCCGACGGCCTGGAGCCCGGCGCCGCCGTGCCGCTGCTGGTGATGTTCCACGGCGCCGGCGGCGAGGCCAACCGCGTGCTGCCGCACCTCGTGGCCCATGCGCGCGCGCGGCGCTTCCTGCTGCTGGCGCCGCAGTCGATGTTCCCCACCTGGGACGTCGTCATCGGCGGCCATGGCCCCGACCTGCAGCGCCTGGAAGGCGCACTGGCCACCGTGGCCTCGCACTTCAGGCTCGACCCCACACGCCTGGCCTTCGCCGGCTTCTCGGACGGCGGCAGCTACGCGCTGTCGCTCGGGCTCACGAACGGCGACGTGGCCTCGCACGTGATCGGCCTCTCGGCCGGCTTCATGAACGCCTTCACCCAGTTCGGCACGCCGAAGTTCTTCCTGGCGCACGGCCGCTCGGACAGCCAGCTGCCGATCGAGACCAGCGCCCACCCGCACGCCAAGCGCCTGCTCGACGGCGGCTACGACCTGACGCTGCAGCCCTTCGACGGCGACCACGTGATCGTGCCCTGGGTGGTGGCGCGCGCGGTGGAGTTCTTCCTGGGCCCGCCGCCCGCCGCCTGACGGCGACGCCGACACCAGCCACGTTTCAGGAACGTTTTGGGCCGCGTTTTGGACGCGGCGGCCCCTCCGGACCGACAGTGACGCCACTGTCGAAACCCAACGGAGACCTGAAATGAGCCTGTCCAAGCGAGTCCGCGCCGCCTTCAAGCAACTCAGCCGCCGCAACCCCGGCCATGCCCACGACCCGCGCGACCGCAGCCCGAGCGAGAAGGACTGGCAGACCATCAAGAACGTCTGGCCCGACGGCACCTGGACCATGCCCTGGCCGAGGACGCCGAACGACGTGATGGACGGCATCACGCAGTGCATCCTGATCGATGCCTGGGCGGTGGAGGACCGCCAGGCGTCGGAGAGGATGATGGGCATGGACCTCGACCCGGCGAAGTTCTACGCCAACCCGGTGCCCGACACCTGGAAGCCGACGATGGCGGCCATCAAGGCCGTCACCGTGCGGAGCGACCCGCGCTACCGGGCCTTCCTGGGCGCGAAGCTCGAGAACATGGGCATGCTCAGCGCCGACTGACGCGGCGGCGCAGCCTTCAGCGGCGGCGGCGCCGCAGCGCCAGCGCCACCAGCCCGGCGGCCAGCAGCCCGGCCGCCGCGGGCTCGGGCACCGCAGAGACCGCGAAGTCGAAGCGGTAGTTCGCGGTGCCGCTGCCGGTGTCCTGGATCCAGAACGCGTAGCTGCCCGCGGGCAAGGGCCCCAGGAAGCCGGTGGCGCCGAGGCCGAAGCCGATCAGCGGCAGGATGTCGGTGCCGAAATCGTTGGGCCCGTAGTGGTACCAGCCCAGCAGCCCCGTGGCGCTGCCGCTGGTCGGGCTCACGGTCACCTGCGGCCCGGCCTGCACGCCGATGAACGACAGCGACTGCTGGCCGAGGAAGGTGCTGCCTTCGAGCAGCGTCACCGCGTCGAGCTGGAAGCCGTCGGCCAGCGTGAACACGAAGTAGTCGCGGTCGACCCCGGCGCTGCCGCGGCCCGTGCTGCCCAGCAGCAGGTTCGAGCCCGGCTGCAACGCCACCGGCGTGGGGGCCAGCCCGTTGCCGGAGAGGTCGCCCTGCGTGCCCTCGTCCCAGACGGTGGCGGCCTGGGCGGCGGCGGCGAACGACAGGGCTGCGGGCAGCAGCCGGCGGAGCAGTGACATGGTCGAGCCTCGGCGGGAATGCGGATGGTCAGATTCTGCGGCCGTCGGGCGCCGGCTTGCACCACTCCTCGCGCCCTTCACGCACCCATTGACCCCCCGCATTCAGGCAGGTGGTCTTGGCGGCGTCCAGACGCATGCGGATGCGTTCGGGCGCGGTCCAGACGCGGAAGGCTGCCGCCGCGATGGTGAGCGTCACCACCCCGGCGATGGAGATCCCGGCCAGTTTCAGCTTCACCGCCCCTCCCTTTCGCGCCCGCTTTCGGCGCTGGCGCAACGATCGTACGGCTTCAGCCCAGATCGTGTGCGCGGGCCAGCAGCGTGGGGGTGTCCTGCCGCAGCACGTGCTTGGCCACGCGCTGGGTGGGCGTCTGCGGCAGGGCGTCCACGAACACGATGTAGCGCGGCCACTTCACCGGCGCCAGGCGCGAGCGGCACCAGCCCGAGAGCTCGCCGGGCGACAGCTCCGCCTGCGGCGCGGTGACCACGGCCACCAGCACCTCGTCCTCGCCGAGTTCCGAGGGCACCGCGATCGCGGCGGCCTGCGCCACCTGCGGGTGGCTCTCGAACACGCGGTCGAGCTCGGCGCCCGAGATGTTCTCGCCGCGACGGCGGATGATGTCCTTCTGCCGCGCCACGAAGAAGAAGTAGCCGTCGGCGTCGCGGCGCACCAGGTCGCCGGTGCGGAACCAGCCGTCGTGGAACGAGGCGGCGGTCTGCCCGGGGTCGTTCAGGTAGCCGAGGAAGAGCGCCGGCGTCTTCACCTGCAGCTCGCCGGTGGTGCCGTCGGGCAGCTCGCGGCCGTGTTCGTCGCAGACCCGCATCTGCACGAAGGACCCGGGGTGCAGCGGGTGCGTGCCCGGCAGGCCGATGCTGCCGATCTTCTGCACGCCGTGCAGCGGGTTGCAGGCCGCGGCCGGGATCTCGGACATGCCATAACCTTCCAGCAGCACGGGCACGTGGAAGTCGTTCTGGAAGGTCTGGAAGATGTCGGCGCTGATCGGGCCGCCGTAGATCATGCGGATGCGGTGGCTGGTGTCGAACTCCGCGCGCGGCCGCACCGCCAGGATCTTCGCCAGCGAGGCCAGGATGTTCAGCTCGGTGGCGCGGGTCTTCGCCGCCAGCTGCCAGAAGCTCGACGCCGAGAAGCGCCGCGCGGTGATGAAGGCCGCGCCGGCCGCCCACGCGCCGCCCAGCGAATAGAACAGCGCGTTGATGTGGAACAGCGGGAACACCGTCAGCAGCCGGTCGTCGGGCTTCAGGTCCAGCCGGCCGACGAAGGCCTCGGCGCTGAGCACGTAGTTCGCGTGGCTGTGCAGCACGCCCTTGGGCCGGCCCGTGGTGCCCGAGGTGTAGATCACCACGGCCGGCGTGCCGGGTTCGAGCGCGGGGCTCTCGAACGGGGCCTGATCGCCCTGCGCCAGCGTGGCGATGGCTTCCAGCGTCAGGCGCCGCGCCGGCAGGCCGATCTGGCGCAGCAGCGCGTCGAAGCGCGGCGCCTCGGCGGCCGAGCTCACCACCAGCGCGGCGCCGCAGTGGCCGAGCTGGTAGCCCAGGTCGTCGTCGGTCAGCGCCGGGTTCATTGGCACGAAGATCGCGCCCAGCGTCACGGTGGCCAGGAACAGCAGCACCGCGAGGTCGGAGTTGGTCTCGACGTGAGCGACGCGGTCGCCGTGGCGGATGCCCAAACCCGCCAGCTCGCGCGCCAGCGCGCGCATGCCGCGCTGCAGCTGCTCGTAGGTCCAGACCTCGTCCTCGAACTCCACGGCCGGCTGCTGCGGCACCACGGCCGCGCGCGAATGCAGCAGCTCGGGGATGGTGCGCACCGGGCCGGGGTAGCGCTGGAGCACGTCGGCGGCGTTCATCGCTTGCTGGCTCCGGCTCAATCGACCTGCGCGCCGGAGCTCTTCACGGCCTCGGCCCACTTCGCCGCTTCGCGCGTGCCGAACTCGGCCATCTGGGCCGCATTCATCGGCTGCGTCTCGATGCCCTGCGCCGCCATCCGCTCCTTCAGCGCCGGCGTGGCCAGCGCCTTCGCGGCAGCCTCGCGCAGTTTCGCCAGCATCGGCTGCGGCGTGGCCGCCGGCGCGTAGAGCATGAACCAGGCAACGAGGTCGAAGTCGGCCACGCCCTGCTCCTGCAGCGTGGGCACCTCGGGCGCCGCGCCGCTGCGCTTGGCACTCGACACGCCCAAAGCGCGCAGCTTGCCGGACTTGATGTGCGGCAGCACCGCGGCCGGGTGGTAGAACATGAACAGCGGTTGCCCGCCCATCACCTCCGTCAGCGCGAGGCCGCCTTCCTTGTACGGCACGTGCACCGCCTCGCCGCCCAGCCGCGCCTGCAGCAGCGCACCGGCCAGGTGGCCCGAGGTGCCGTTGCCGGCCGAGGCGTAGGTGACGCCGCCGGGCCTGCCCATCGCGGCCTTCAGGTCGCGCAGCCCGGTCACCGGCGACGACGACGCGACCACCAGCAGCGTCGGCGTGGCGCCCACGTAGGCCACCGGCGCGAAGTCCTTCAAGGCGCTGTAGGTGATCCTGCGGTACAGCGCGCCGTTGATCGCGTGCGTGCCGACGGTGCCCATCACCAGCGTGTGGCCGTCGGCTTCGCCCTGCGCCACGGCGGCGGTGGCGACCGTGCCGCCGGCGCCGGCCTTGTTCTCGACGACGACCGTCTGGCCCAGCGCCTTGCCGAGTTCGTCGCCCACGGCGCGCGCGACGATGTCGGTGGAGGTGCCGGGGCCGAAGGGCACGACCAGCTTGATCGGCTTGGCGCCCTGCGCGAAGGCGGAGACGGCGAACACCGCGAGAGCGGCTGCGAGCGTGTGCTTCATCGGAAGGTTCATTCGGTCTTGGGAGTCCAGCCCGCCGGCAGTTCGCCGCTGTAGCGCTGCTCGCGCGTGGCCTGGTACGAGAGCGCGAAGCCGATGGGCTTCGCCAGTTCCTCGGTGAGGTGGCCGATCAGCCCCGCGGTGCGCGCCAGGATGGGCACGCCCTTCAGCGCCTCGAGCGGGAAGCCCACGTCCAGCAGCACGGCGGGGATCGCGGCCGAGACGTTGAGCTTCAGCTCGCGGCCGGTGATGGCCGGCAGCACACGCTCCACCGCTTCGGCGATGGCGACGAAGCGGCCGGGCGTGCCGGCCTCGGCGGCCACCTCGAACAGGCGCGCCACGCGCGGGTCGCGCGCCTTGTGCAGCGGGTGGCCGTAACCGGGGATGGCCTTGCCTTCGGCCCGCAGCTCGCGCACCACGGCATCGGCCGCCGCGTCCGGCGTGAGTGCCTTCTCGCGCGCCAGCGCATCGATGCGGGCGAACAGCCGGCCCGCCGTTTCCGACGCGCCGAGGATCACCGAGCCGCAGCCCAGCACGCCGGCCGCCACCGCGCCCTGCAACGCGTCGGGCGCGGCGGCCAGCGTCATGCGCGCCGCCTGCACGCTGGGCACGAGGCCGTGCTCGGCGATGGCCACCAGGGTTGCGTCCAGCACGCGGCTGGCGGCGGCGTCCGGCCGCTTGCCGGTGACGAGCAGGAAGAAGTAGTCGACGAAGTTCAGCCGCCCGATCAGGTCCTGCGTCAGGTTCTGGCCGCGGACGACGATGGTCTCGTCGTCCGAGGTGCAGATGGCCGATTCGACGACCGTCGTCTTGCCGATCTTCATGCGGGTGCCAGGTGGAAGTCGTACACCGCGCTGTAGAACGGCTGCTCCATGCGGCGGCCGTCGGGCGCGGTGCCGGGGGCGTGCTTCTGCCAGGGCACGACCAGGCTGTCGCGCACGCCGAACACCACGTCGGAATCCAGGAACGGGCTGTCGGACGGGAACAGGTGCGTGGTCACCGGCACGTAGCCGTCGGCGTAGACCATCGCGTGGATGTGGCCCGGACGGTTCGGATGCCGGCCCATCTTGTTGATCATCTCGCCCACCGGGCCGTCCATCGGGATCGGGTAGTAGGTGGGCTTGACCGACCAGAAGTGGTAGCGGCCCTGCGCGTCGGTATGGAAGCGCGCGCGCAGCCGCATGCCGACGTCGCCGCCCATCTGCATGTCGTAGACCCCTTCGCCGTCGCCGGACCACACGTCCAGGCAGCAGTTCGGGATCGGGCGGCCGTGGGTGTCGCTGACCGTGCCGGTGTAGAGCGCGGGCTCGCCGGGCATGCCCTTGCCGATGTCGCTGCCGGCCGGCAGCACCGGCGCGCCCACCCAGTAGAACGGCCCCTGCACCGTGGCCTCGGTGGGCATCACCGTGCGCTCGGGGTCGGTCAGCGCCTTGGCCGAGCGGCGCGCCTGCTCGAGCTGCACCACCGTCATCGAGACACCTAAAGTGTCCGACAGCAGGATGCACTCCTGGCGCTGCTCGTCGCAGGTCTGGCCGACCCGCGTGATGAACTGGATGGCCGCCATCCACTCGTCGGGCTTCAGGTCCACCTCGCGCACCAGCGCGTGCAGGTGGCGCACCACGGCGGACATGATTTCCTTGTAGCGCTCGTCGCCGCAGTTCTCGAAGGTGCGCAGCACCGCGCTCGTGAGGTCGTTGATCTGTTGTCCTGGAGTCGGAGTGGCCATCGTCGTTCTCAGTTCGGGTTGAACAGGTCCTTCGGGATGCCGGCCGCGTTGAACACGTAGTCGCGCGAGTTCTCCAGCTGGCGGCGCAGGCTGCGCAGGTCCATCTCGAGCAGCTCGCCCTTCCACTTGCGCACCTTGCCGGCGACGATCACGGTCTCGACGTTGCCGCGGTCCATCAGCGACACCACCGCACCCGGCACGTGGTTCAGCGGCGCGACGTTGAGGGCCTGCGCGTCCAGGATCAGGATGTCGGCTTCCTTCCCGGGCTTGAGCGAACCCACCTTGTGGTCCAGCCGCAGGTGCCTGGCGCCGTTGATCGTGGCGTAGCGCAGCACGTCGCGCGTGTTCAGCAGCGGCGGCGTGCCGGCGCCCGGCGTGGGCCACCAGTTGCCGCCCGGGAAGCCGGGGTCCAGGATCATCTGGTTCACCACCATGCGCTGCATCGTCATCATCGAGCGCATCTGAGTGAAGAAGTCCGCCGTCATCGTGCACTCGACGTCGGTGCTGAGCGAGGGCTCGATCCCCAGGCTCTGCATCTTCAGGATCGGCGGGATGCCGTGGCGCATGTTCATCTCGATCGGCACCGCCAGCGAGATGTTGGCGCCGACGTCCTTCACGCGCTGCCAGGCCATGTCGGACATGCCGGTGAAGTGGATGAACAGGTTGTCGGGGCCGATGCCGATGTCGCCGTTGGTGCCGCCCTGCCCCTGCGCCAGCTGGTCCATGATGGGCCGGATACCGAACGGCGACAGGATGTGCGCGACCACCTGCAGCCCGAGCTGGCGGCCGATGGTCCAGGCCTGCGTGTAGGTGGGTGCGCCCAGGTAGACCTCGCCGCCCATCGTCATGTGCACCAGCTGGTCGCTCGACGAGAACCAGCGCTGCTTCAGCCGCACCGCGTCCTGCGGGTAGGCGTAGTTGGCCGGGTGGGTGGCGCCGGCGCCTTCGAAGTAGCCGAGGGCCGCGCGGCGGCCGGTGTCGAACAGGGCCTGCGCCACCGCATCCGAGTGCTGCGGCGTGTGGTGGATCTGCGAGATGTCGTGCACCGTCGTCACGCCGTGGTCGAGCTGACTCAGGCCGCCGAACAGCTCGTTGATGTAGACGTCCTGCGGGCGGTACACCGGTGCGAAGCGCGACAGGATGTACTCGAAGTAGGTCTGGTTGCCGCTGGGCGAGCCGGAGCCGTCGTTGATCAGGATGCCGTCGGCCAGGAAACTGCGCAGCGCGGTCTCGAACTGGTGGTGGTGCGTGTCGATGAAACCCGGCATCACGATCTTGCCGCGCGCGTCGATCTGCGGCACGCCGGGCGCCGAGATGTGCGGAGCGATGGCGAGGATCTTCTTGCCGTCGATCAGCACGTCGGCACTGGCGAAGTCGCCCACCGTCGGGTCCATCGACATCACCGAGCCGCCCTTGATCAGGTAGCGGTGGCCGTGCCGGCCGTTGCCTTCGGGCGGGCCGCCGCCGTCGTGCGCGCGTGCGGTGCGGGGGGCGAACAGCGTCAGGCCGCCCGCACTGGCGGCGGTGGCGGCGGCCGCGGTGGCCTTGAGGAAGCCGCGCCGCGAATCCCAGCGGTGGTTCTGCGGGCGGCCTTGGTCACAGAGTCTGCACATGTCTCAGGTCTCCTCGTGGTGCCCCGCCAATCGCCGACGGGTGGGCTTGGTGTGTCGCCTTCAGCCGTGCAGCCGGCGCAGCACGCGCGCCGCCTCCACCATCGCGGCCAGCTTGGCCGACGCGGTGGCGCGTGGGATGTACTTCATGCCGCAGTCGGGCGCCAGGATCACGTTCTGCGGCGCGATGTAGGGCAGCGCGCGCTCGATGCGCCGCACGATCACGTCCGGGGTCTCCACGTTGGGGTCCGACAGATCGATGCAGCCCACCATCACCTTCTTGCCCGCCAGCGGCAGCAGCGCGCTGCAGTCGAGGTTGGATTGCGCGGTCTCGATGGACACCTGGGCGCAGCTGCACTGCGCCAGCTCGGGCAGGAACGAATAGCCGCTCGGCCGCTCGTGGATGATGGCCGCGTAGCCGAAGCAGATGTGCACCGCCGTCGTGCCCTTGACGCCTTCGAGCGCGCGGTTCAGCGCCGCCAGGCCGTAGCGGCGCGCCTTCTCGGGCCGCGCCTGCATGTAGGGCTCGTCGATCTGCACCACGTCGGCGCCGGCGGCGAAGAGGTCCTGGATCTCGGCGTTCACCGCGGCGGCGTAGTCCATCGCCGCTTCTTCCTCGCTCTCGTAGAAGTCGTTCTGCGCCTGCTGCAGCATCGTGAACGGCCCCGGCACGGTGATCTTCACCTGGCGCGTGGTGTTGGCGCGCAGGAACTTCAGGTCGCCCACCTCCACCGCGTGGCGGCGCTTGATGCGGCCGACGATGCGCGGCACCGGGTTCGGGTGGCCGGAGCGGTCGAGCGCGGTGCCGGGGTTGTCCAGGTCCACGCCGTCGAGCGCGGTGGCGAAGCGGTTGGAGTAGCTCTCGCGCCGGATCTCGCCGTCGCTGACGATGTCCAGGCCCGCTTCCTCCTGCGCGCGGATCGCAATCAGCGTCGCGTCCTCCTGTGCGGACTCCAGGTACTGCGGCGGGATGCGCCACAGCTCGCGCGCCCGCACGCGCGGCGGGAAGCGGCCGGCGAGCTTCTCGCGGTCGATCAGCCAGTCGGGCTGCGGGAAGCTGCCGACGATGGTGGTGGGAAACAGCATCGGAGCGCTCCTTGTCTTTCAGGTGCCGAGGTAGGCGCGGCGAATCTCGTCGCGGTTCAGGAGTTCATCGGGCTTGCCTTCGGCGGCCATGCGGCCCTCTTCCAGCACGTAGGCCCGGTGCGCGACACGCAGCGCCATCGAGACGTTCTGCTCGACCAGCAGCACCGCGGTGCCTTCGTCGTTGACGCGGCGGATGGCGGAGAACATCTCGCCGACGATCAGCGGCGACAGGCCCAGCGACGGTTCGTCCAGCAACAGCAGGCGCGGGCGCGCCATCAGCGCACGGCCTATCGCCACCATCTGCTGCTGGCCGCCGGACAGTTCGCCGGCCGCCTGCTGCAGCTTCGCCTTCAACGCCGGGAACAGCGCCAGCACCGCGTCCAGCGACGCGGCGCGCTGCGCCTTCGCGGCCGGCAGCACGCTGCCGATCTCCAGGTTCTCCAGCACCGTCATGCCGCCGAAGAGGCGCCGGCCCTCGGGCACGATGGCGATGCCGGCCTCGCAGAAGCGGTGCGGCGGCAGCGCGGTGATGTCGCGCCCTTCGAACACGATGCGGCCGGTCTTCGCGCGCAGGATGCCGGCCAGCGTGTTGATCAGCGTCGTCTTGCCTGCGCCGTTGGGGCCCACGATGCACAGCAGCTCGCGCGGGCGCAGCTCGAAGCTCACGCCCCACAGCGCGGGCGCGGGGCCGTAGGCCACCTGGAGGTCGCGCACCTCAAGCATCGGGTTTCTCCAGCGCCGCGGCGGGCTGGCCGAGGTAGGCGGTCATCACCTCGGGGCGCTGCATCACCTCGGCAGCCGGGCCGACCGCCAGCACCTGGCCGCCGTCGAAGACCACCACGCGGTCGGTGAGCGCCATCACCGCGCGCATCACGTGCTCGACGAAGACGACGGTGGAGCCCTGGTCGCGGATGCGGCGAACGAGGGCCACCGCGTCGTCGATCTCGCCCGGCGTCAGGCCGCACAGCACCTCGTCCAGCAGCACGAGGCGCGGCCGCGAGGCCAGCGCGCGCGCCAGCTCCAGGAACTTGCGCTGGTGCAGGTTCAGCTGGTCGGGCAGCACGTGCGCCTTCTCTTCCAGCCCGGCGAACGTCAGCCAGGTCATCGCCTGGCTGCGCGCCGCGGCCGGCGTCGGCAGGCCGCCGCCGAACATCGCGGCCAACGCGACGTTGTCCAGCACCGTCTGGTGCGGGAACGGGCGCGGGATCTGGTAGGTGCGCGAGATGCCGGCGCGCGCGATGCGGTGCGCCGCCTGGCCCGCCAGTTCCTGCCCCTCGAACTGCACACGCCCGCCGGTGGGCAGGTAGTGGCCGCTGACGACGTTGATGAAGGTCGACTTGCCCGAGCCGTTGGGCCCCAGCAGGCCGAGGATCTCGCCGCGTCGCACCTCCACGTCCACGCCGCCCAGGGCCTTCACGCCGCGGAAGGACTTCGCGAGCGCCTGGGTGCGCAGCAGCACCTCGCCGGCCGGCGCGGCCGCGGCCGCCGCTGCCGCCGGTGGCGCGTGCGGCACCACGGGCATGCGCTTCGGCAGCCACTTCAGCAGCCGCGGCAGGATGCCGTCGGGCATGAAGAGGATCGCGGCGATCAGGATCACGCCGACCATCGCCTTGCCGGCCACCGCGTGGTTGGCGGCGGTGAAGCTGTAGAGCAGCAGCGTGATCGCCACCGCGCCGATGGCCGGGCCGGCCCAGTGGCGCGAGCCGCCGAGCACGCTCATCAGCACCACGGTCAGCGGCACCGTGATCGTGAACACCTCGCCCACCGTCACGTACGACAGGAACAGCGCGTGGATGCCACCCGCCACGCCGGCCAGCGCGCACGAGATGCCCAAAGCCACCAGCTTGTAGCGGTAGGTCGGCACGCCCATCACCTCGGCCGCGTCCTCGTCGTCGTGGATCGCGAAGAGGCCGGCGCCGAACTTCGTCTGCGTGATGCGCCAGGCCACCAGCAGCGTCACGGTGGCTGCGGCCAGCGCCAGCAGGTAGAAGGTCGACGAGGGTGTCGGCCCGATCGCCGGCACCGCTACCGCCGACAGCGAGACGCCGTTGCCGCCGTCGATCGGCGTGTTGACGATGATGGTGCCGATCACGAAGGTGACGGCCAGCGTCAGCAGCGCGAACACCTCGCCGCGGATGCCCTTGACGCGGAACACCACCGCGCCCAACGCGACGCCCAGCACGCAGGCCACCAGCGCCGCGACCGGCAGCGTCCACAGGAAAGGCCACTCGTAGCGCGACAGCAGCGTGGCCGTGGTGTAGAGCCCGGCGCCGAAGAACGCGCCGTGGCCGAACGAGAAGTAGCCGGTGTAGCCCGAGAGGATGTTCCACGAGGTGGCCAGCACGATCCAGTGCAGGATCAGGTACAGGAGCGAGTCGTAGAAGGCCGGCAGCCCGAGCTTGGGCACGAAGCCGAGCGCGATGGCGGCGGCGACGATGGCGACCGGCGTGCGCCACGGCGATGCGGCCTTCTGCATGGGCGCGGGCACGTCGGCAGCGTTGGTGATCACGGCGCTCATGCGGCGCGCCCCGGTCGGAAGAGCAGGATCGCGATGAGCAGCGCAAAGCTCACCAGCGGCGCCCAGGACGGCGCCGTCACGGCCATCGTCACCGCCTCGCTGACGCCGATCACCACGCCCGCGATCAGCGGCGCCAGCGCGCGGCCCAGGCCGCCCAGCATCACCGCCGCGAAGACCACGCCGATCCAGGCGTAGATCTGCGACGGCGCCAGCGTGAAGCTGAGCGCCAGGCACACGCCGGCCACCGCGGCCAGCGCCGAGCAGGTGCCCGCGAGCAGCTGCGCGTTGCGCTTCTGGTGGATGCCGAAGGCCGCGGCCACCGGCGCGTCTTCGGCCGAGGCGCGCAGCGCCTTGCCGAGGTCGGTGTAGCGCAGCACGGCCCACACCGCGAACGAAAGGCCCACCGCGAAGAGCAGCGTGATCAGCTCGGGCAGCGGCACATAGAGCCCCAGCACCTTGAAGCGGTGTTCGCCATAGCTCGATTCGAGCTTTCGAAAGTCGGCGGTCCAGATCGACTGGATCAGCGCCTCGACGATGCCGGTCAAGCCGAAGGTGATCAGCAGCGAGTTGAAGGGCGTGATCGCAAAGCGCGCCATCAGCGCATGCAGCCCGGCACCGATAGCGAAGAACAGCGGCACGATGCCCAGCAGCGACAGCATCGGGTCCACGCCCATCGCCGCCATCTGGTAGCAGAGGTAGGCGGCGAGGAACGCAAACGCGAAGTGCGCCAGGTTGATAAGCCTCAGCAGCCCCCACGAGAGGCTGAGCCCCAGCCCGAGCAGGCCATAGAGCGCGCCGACAAAAACGCCGGACAGGACGCTCTGTGCCAGCAGCGTCGCGCTGGGCATCGTGAATCCCGACATGGCGCTTTCAGTTCGACAGGAGCTTCGCGCCGCCGGCGGTGAATTCCTTGGGCCACACCACGGTCCAGTGGCCGTTCTGCACCTGTTTCACGCGCATCAGGTCGTCACCGTAGTTGCCGGTGCCGTTGAAGCGCAGCTTGCCCTGGATGGTGGTCGCGCCGTTGGCCTTCAGATGGGCGGCGATGGCCTTGTCGTCGAGGCTCTTGGTCGCCGCGACGCCCGCTTCGAGGATCTGCCACGCGGTGTAGGAGGCCGCGGCCTGCACTTCCACCGACGGGTCGGGCAGCTTCGCCGCGGTGGCGCGCTCGCGGTAGATCTTGATGAACTCGGCCGCCCCCGGCGCGTTGCTGAACGGCGGCTGCTCCTCGAAGATCGTCACCGAGAGTGCGTTCTTCGCCTCGGGCAGCGACACCAGCGGCCCCGGCGCCGGGTAGAGGTAGAAGTGCTGCGGCGGCACGTAGTCGATCTTCTTCATCGCGTCCAGCAGCAGGTTGCCCTCGAGGCCGATCGCGCCGACCCACACGAAGTCGGGCTTCGCGTCCTTCACGCGGTTGGCGATCGGCCCGAAGTCGCGGTTGCCGAAGTCCCATTCGAGGAACAGCACTTCGTTGAGGCCGCGCTTCTTCAGCACCTCGCGCGCGCCGGCGCTCATGAACTGGATCGACGGGAACTTGCTCGTCACCACCGCCACGGTCTTGGGTGGCTTCGGGCCGGCGGCCAGTGCGTCGAACACGGTGTTGGGCACGGTGGTCTGCGGGTCGGAGCCGAGCGACCAGCCCGGGAACTGCATCTCGTACTTAGCGAGCGAGGGAATGCCCAGCGTGTGGTGCACCAGCACCTTGCCGTAGCGCTGCGCCACGCCCATCGCGGACAGGATCGCGCCGGTGGCGTAGGGGCCCATCAGCAGGTCCACCTTGTCGGCGGTGACGAGCTGCTCGTAGAGCGTGCGCGCCAGGTCGGGCTTGCTCTGGTCGTCCTTCAGCACCCACTCGAGCTTGCGGCCGAGCCAGCCGCCGCGGGCGTTGACCTGGTCGACGTAGATCTCGCCGACGATCCTGTGGATCTGCGCGGTGGCCGACAGCGGCCCGGTCAGCGCCAGCGTGCTGCCGATGCGGATGGGGCCACTCTGAGCCCGCACCCAACCGGCGGCGCCGGCCAGGCCGGCGAGCGTCAAACCCATGGCGCCGCGGCGCGAAACCGTGTTCATCGTCTGTCTCCTGTCGTGTTGTCGTGGGGCCCGGTGAACGCCCGCAGGATAGGCAGGCCGGCCGTTCTGCTGGGTGATGAATCCCCATCGATATCATCGACCGCATCGATCATTCCGAAGGGTTTTCATGGAGCTTCGGCATCTTCGCTACTTCGTGGCCCTCGCCGAATGCCTCAGCTTCACGCGTGCGGCGGAGCGCGTGCACGTCACGCAGTCCACGCTGTCGCACCAGATCCGGCAGCTCGAGGAACAGATCGGCCAGCCGCTGTTCGAGCGCATCGGCAAGCGCGTGGTCACCACCGAGGCCGGGCAGCTGTTCCTGGCCTACGCGGCACGCGCGCTGAAGGAGGTGGACGCGGGCATCGCGATGCTGCAGCCGGCCGCCGGCGGGCTCACCGGCCAGGTGCGCGTGGGTGCGACCCACACCTTCAACATCGGCCTGATTCCCGAGTGCGTGGCGCTGTTCCTGGAGCGCCACCCGACCGTGAAGCTGAGCGTCGAGGAGCTGCCGGCCGCCGACATCGGCGCGCAGCTGCGCGCCGGCACGCTGGACCTCGGCATCGCCTACCGGCCGGGCGGGCCCACCGACCTCGCGTTCGAGCCGCTCTACAACGAGGAGATGGTGCTGGTGGTGGCCGACACCCACCCGCTGGCCGGCCGCCGGCGCATCCGCATGGTGGAGCTGCACCAGCAGCCGCTGGTGCTGCTGCCGCCGCGCTTCACCACGCGCACGATGCTCGACGAGTGTTTCGCGGCCTGCGGCGCCGAGCCCTCGGTGGTGGCCGAGATGTCGACCGTGGCGCCGATGATCGGCCTGGTGCTGCGCGCGCCGGTGGGCACCATCATCTCGGCCAACGCCGTGCCCGAGAAGCTCCCGGGCCTGCGCACGGTGCCGATCGAGAGCCCCACGCCCATCCGCACCCCGGGGCTGCTGTGGCGCGCGCAGGACGCCAAGGCGCCCGCGCTGCTGGCCTTCGCGGTGATCGTGCGCAAGACCGCGCTGCAGATGCTGGCGCGGCAGCGGCCGGGCTGATCAGCCGGGCGGCCAGCCCGTCTTCTGCGGCCACAGGTTCTGGAACGCGTGGATGCGCGTCTCGGCATAGAGCCCGGCGCGCGTGAAGGGCTCGTCGGCGAGCCAGGCCTGGGCGGCGGTGCGGCTGTCGAAGTCGATCGCGAGCAGGCTGCCCTGCATCGTCGTGCCGTCGTCGTGCAGCAGCGGGCCGGCGAAGGCGAGGCGGTCCGCCACGCGCGCCAGGTACGCCTTGTGTTCCGGCCGCACGCGCTGGCGCAGTTCGGCGCTGCCGGGCTTGTCGAGCAGGTGGAAGACGAAGATCACCGCGGCATCGTACGCTCGCGGCCATGCAAGCCTTCAGCTACGACGCCAACCCGGCGCGCATCGTGTTCGGCGCCGGCGCCCTGGACCGGCTGCCGCAGGAGCTGCAGCGGCTCGGCCTGCAGCGCGCGCTGGTGCTCAGCACGCCGGGGCAGTCCGCACTCGCGGCACGCTGCACCGGTCTGCTCGGTGCGCAGGCCGCCGGCGTGTTCGCGCGGGCCGCGATGCACGTGCCGGTGGAGGTGGCGCGCGCCGCCTGCGACGAAGCGCGGCGCCTCGGTGCCGACAGCGTGGTGGCGATCGGCGGCGGCTCCACCACGGGCCTCGGCAAGGCCATCGCCCTCGAGCTCGGGCTGCCGGTGGTCGCGGTGCCCACCACCTACGCCGGCAGCGAGGTCAGCCCGATCTGGGGCCTCACCGAAGGCGGCCTGAAGCGCACCGGCCGCTCACCGAAGGTGCTGCCGCGCGCGGTGATCTACGACCCCGAGCTGTCGCTGACGCTGCCGCTGGCCACCACGGTCACCAGCGCGATCAACGCCATCGCGCACGCGGCCGAGGGCCTCTATGCCCCCGACGCCAACCCGATCGTCGCGCTGATGGCCGAGGAGGGCATCCGCGCCAGCGCCGCGGCGCTGCCGGCGCTGCAGCGCGAGCCGCGCGACGTGGACGCGCGCGGCGACGCGCTCTACGGCGCCTGGCTCTGCGGCACCGTGCTCGGCAGCGTGACGATGGGCCTGCACCACAAGCTGTGCCACACGCTCGGCGGCAGCTTCAACCTGCCGCATGCGGAGACGCACACCGTGGTGCTGCCGCACGCGCTGGCCTACAACGCGGCCGCGGCGCCGCGGGCGCTGGCGCGCGTCGCGCAGGCGCTGCAGGCGCACGACGCGCCACTCGCGCTGCAGCAGCTGGCCCGCGCGCACGGCGCGCCGACGAGCCTGGCCGCGATCGGCATGAGGGCCGACGACCTGGATCGCGCCGCCGAGCTCGCGACCCAGACGCCCTACCCCAACCCCCGGCCGCTCGAACGCACGGCCCTGCGCGCGCTGCTGCAGCGCGCCTTCGACGGCACCGGCCCGCAGGGCTGAGGCATCAGCCGCGCGGCTTCTGCGCCCAGAACTGGTACATGCGCGCGAAGGTCTCGGGCCGTTCGGTCTCGAAGCGATGCCAGCGGTCGAGGTCGGTGCGCGCCGGATCCTCCGGGAAGCGGCGGCTGTAGTCGGCCAGCGCCGCGGGTTCCAGCGCGAAGCCGATGAACACCAGGCCCAGCCGCTGCAGCGCCGCCTTCAGCTGCGGCAGCGTGAAGCGGTGCTCCTGCACGTGGAACAGCAGGTCGCGGCAGCCGCTGGTGGCATGGAAGTCGCGCGAGGCGAGGAACGGCAGCGTGGCCGCCGCGGGATCGTCCATCAGGCGCTGGCGGCAGCGGCGGATCTCGTCGTCGGTGCCCGGCAGGCCCGCGGTGGCCAGCCGCGCACGGGCCGCCACCACGTCGCGCCGGCCGAGCTCGCTGTACAGCCCGATCGCCATCACGCCGCCCGGCCTCAGCAGCCCCGCCAGCACCTGCCAGCCGGCCAGCGGATCGGCCATGTGGTGCAGCACGCCGGACGACTCGATCAGGTCGAAGCGGCGGCCCAGCGCGCCCAGCCGCAGGATGTCGGCCTGCGCATGATCGATCGACGCGATCCCGAGCTCGGCCGTCTTGCGCTTCGCGTAGGCCAGGCTGGCCAGGCTCAGGTCGACCGCCAGCACGCGCGCGTCGGCGAGCTCGCGCGCGACGCGGATCGGGTGCTGCCCGGTGCCGCAGCCCGCCACCAGCACGTCGAGCGTGCCGGCCTTGGCCAGCGGCACGAACGGCGCGCCGGGGAAGCGCAGCTGCAGCAGGCGATCGAGCGCCAGCGGCGGGCCCGCGCGCGGCGCGCTCACCCAGCGCGGGTAGGGGTGCTGCTCGTACTGCTGGCGCACGTCGCGCGAGACCGGGTCGTCGATCGGCGTGAGGCAGGGCAGCGTGGTGCGCAGGGCCAGCTCCTGCGCAGGCTCGCGCAGCTGCTGCGTGAGCAGCGCGTCGACCGCCGCCGGCCCGTCCATGCCGGCCCAGGCCTGGGCGCCGCGCAGCGTGTGCAGCGGGGCATAGGCCGCGCAGGCCACCACCGCCTGCGGCTCGGGCGGCGTGCCGTCCGCCAGGTGCCGCTCCAGGCGGCCCTGCAGCGTCGCCAGCTCCGCCGCCTCGGCCGCGCTGCAGGCGTAGACGTACTCGTTGAGGAAACACTGGCGCGCGATGGCGGCGTGCAGCGCGGCGTGCGCGGCCGGCCCGGTGCTGCCGGCCAGCGCGGCGGCCAGCAGGCGGCGCCGCACGGCCGTCAGCAGGCGCTCGAGTGCGGGGCTGTTGAGGGTCTCCAGCGGCAGCAGCGCCATCAGCAGCCGGTCGGCGGCGAGCGCGTCCAGCACGCCGTCGTCGGGGTCCGCGCGCGCCGCCAGCGCCCGGCTCACCACCCCGTCGCACTCGATCAGGCTCACGGCCGGCGTCAGCAGGTCCTCGACCTCGGCCCAGCCCTGCTCCAGCGCCCGCAGCAAGGCCGCGCGCGCCGCCGGATGCGGTGCGCCGAAGTGAGCGGCACGCACCGCCTGCACGAAGGCGGCGCGGAACGGCTCGGTGTCGGCCAGGTGCAGGGCCTCCAGCTGGCAGTCGATGGCGGCGCCGACGTGGCCCAGCTGCGCATAGGCGTGGCCCAGGTTGCTGTGCGCCGCCGCCATGTCCGGCCGCAGGGCCAGCGCCTGCTGGATCAGCCCGGCGGCCACGTCGGGCTGGCCGTGCTGCAGCGCCAGCACGCCCAGCAGGTGCAGCGCGTCGACCTGGTGCGGATCGAGCGCCAGCACCTGCTCGTAGAGGCCCTGGGCCTCGCGCACGCGGCCGTGCTGGTGGTGCTCGTAGGCGCGGCGCAGCGTCGCCTGCACCTCCTGCGTCATTCGCGCAGCACCCCGGCGGCGCGCAGCCGCCCGACGATGCCCTCGGCCGCCTGGCCGGGCGCGAGCCGCGTGGTGTCGATCGTGATGTCGGCGTGCTCCGGCGCCTCGTAGGGCGAGTCGATGCCGGTGAAGTCCTTCAGCTCGCCGCGCCGGGCCCGCTTGTACAGGCCCTTCGGGTCGCGCTGCTCGGCCACCGCCAGCGGCGTGTCGACGAACACCTCGAAGAACTCGCCCGGCGCGAAGCGCTCGCGCGCCAGCCGGCGCTCGGCGCGAAAGGGCGAGATCAGCGCGGTGACCACGATCAGCCCCGCGTCGACCATCATGCGCGCCACCTCGGCCACGCGGCGGATGTTCTCGGCGCGGTCCTGCGGGCTGAAGCCGAGGTCCCTGCACAGGCCCTGGCGCACGATGTCGCCGTCGAGCACGAAGCAGCGCACGCCGTGCGCGCGCAGCTGCCGCTCGAGCTCCGCGGCGACCGTCGACTTGCCCGCGCCCGACAGGCCCGTGAGCCACACCACCGCGCTGCCGTGCCGGCTCGTTGGGTCCACTTCAGTCCTTTCCACGGTATCGGGTTCTCTAGGGAAAACGAGCAGGGTCGAAGGCCTGCACGGCGGGCGCCCGATGCTACGGGCGGGCACGCTGTCAAGGTCAGGCGCTACGACCGGCGCACGGCCCCCCGAATCGCGGGGGGCCATTTTGTTGACCAGCCTGTGAGCCGATAGTACGGTCCACTCACCGCTCACCCAAAAGCGGCAGAAGCTGTGTCCTGGTGATGTCAGGCTCTCGAAGTCTGACCGGCCGGATCGGTTTTGTGCTGAAAGCGGGATCCATCCAACGTCCCCAACTTCCAACCTTCAAAAGTCAGCATGAGAACTCAATCCTCTCCGAAACTCGATCCGTCGACCGTCGCCATGCGCCTGGGCATGTGCGCCACGGCGCTGGCCGGCACCGCCGGCATGGTGGCCAGCGCGAACGCTGCCGTCGTCACGTTCAACACGCCCATCGTGGTGACGAACAGCTTCGACGGCACCTACATCAACTTCCTCACCGGCGGCACCGGTGCCACCGGCGCCGGCATCGCCGGCTGGGACTGGAACCCGTACAACTCGGGCACCACGCTGAGCTTCTTCTGGAGCGCCACGCCCAGCCAGGCCAGCGGCGTCGCCGGCAGCACCACCGGTCCGTACTCGGACCTGCCCGCCGGTTCCACGATCTCGGCTGCCTCCACGTTCGCGCAGGTCACGGCCGGCACGGCCACGGCGGCCTTCCAGACGGTCGGCACGCACACCCTGGGCTTCCGCTTCTGGAACGAGGCCACCAGCGCCATCAACTACGGCTACGCGACGCTGAGCGTCGGCGGCACCAGCGGCTTCCCGCTGACCGTCACCAGCTGGAGCTTCGAGAACACCGGCGCCGCGATCACGATCCCGGCCGCGGTGGTGCCGGAGCCCGCCACCGGCGCCATGCTCGCCGTGGGCGCGCTGGCCCTGGGCGCGGTCAACCTGCGCCGCATCCGCCGTCAGCGCAAGCTGGCCAGCTGAGGCTGCAAGCGGTTAAGCTGATCCGCTGAGTCCAACCCGAACCGCGCCTGCGCCGGCTTTTGGCGCAGGCGCGGTTTTTCGTTTGTCATGACCGAACCGCTCGCCAAGAAACTGCTGCTCGTCGGCTGGGATGCCGCCGACTGGCAGATGATGCATCCGCTGATCGACGCCGGCCGCATGCCGCACCTGAAGCGGCTGGTCGAGAACGGCACCATCGGCAACCTGGCGACGCTGCAACCCGTGCTGTCGCCGCTGCTGTGGACCTCCATCGCCACCGGCAAGCGCGCCTACCTGCACGGCGTGCACGGCTTCGTCGAGCCCACCCCCGACGGCAGCGGGCTGCGCCCCACCGCCAGCACCACGCGCCAGTGCAAGGCGCTGTGGAACATCCTGGCCCACCAGGGCCGGCGCTGCCAGGCACTGGGCTGGTTCGCCAGCCATCCGGCCGAGAACATCAACGGCGTCTGCGTCTCGCAGCTGTTCCATGTGGCGCCGCCCTCGTCGACGCCCGACGACTGGCCGCCGCTGCCGCAGGCCGTGTACCCGCCCGACCTGGCCGAGGACCTCGCCGAACTGCGCTTCCACCCGCGCGAGGTGACGGGTGCGATGCTGCAGCAGTTCATCCCGAACGCACCGCAGCTCGACCAGCGCGACCCCGAGGTGCAGCGCCTGCTGACGATGCTGGCGCGGCGCCTCGCCGAGTGCGTCTCGCTGCACGCGCTGACCACCGCGCTGATGGAAGAGCACGAGTGGGACTTCTGCACCGCCTACTACGACACCATCGACCGCGTGGGCCATGACTTCATGGTGTTCCACCCGCCGCGCCTGGAGAACGTGCGGCCCGATCTCTACGAGCCGCTCAAGGGCGTGATGAACGCCGTCTACGAGTTCCACGACCAGATGCTGGGGCGGCTGCTCGAGCTGGCCGGGCCCGAGGCGCACGTGATGCTGGTCTCCGACCACGGCTTCCTCAGCGGCGCCACGCGCCCCGTCGGCCCCGGCGACCCGGCACGCTGGCACCGCAACTTCGGCGCCTTCCTGCTCGCCGGGCCCGGCATCCGGAAGGACGAGACCATCCCGGGCGCGACGCTGCTGGACATCGCACCCACCATCCTCACCCTCTTCGGGCTGCCGGTGGGCCGCGACATGGAAGGCAAGGTACTGGTGCACGCCTTCGAGCAGCCGCCGGCGATCCAGCGCATCGACTCCTGGGAGCAGGTGCCCGACCCCGTGTACGACGCCTGGCTGCAGCAGACGGCGACCGAGGAAGACCCCGAGGCCGCGGCCGCCGCGATGCAGCAGCTGGTGGAGCTCGGCTACATCGAGGCGCCCACCGAGGACCTGCAGCGCGACATCGTGCGGGCCCGCGCCGCGCAGAAGTTCAACCTGGCCTGTTGCTGCATGGACGGCAAGCACTCGGGCCGCGCGCTGGCGCTGGCGCTGGAGCTGGCGCAGCAGTTCCCCGGCGAACCCGCGCACCTGGTGTTCGCAGGCCAGGCCGCGATCTCGGCCGGCGACGGCGAGGCGCTGGGCCGCATCGCCACGCAGCTGGCGGCGCTGGCGCCGGACCACAACCAGCTGCCGATGTTCCGCGCCTTCCACGCCTGGCTCGGCAACGACGTGGTCGGTGCGCTGGACAACTTCCAGCTCGCCGCGCAGCAGGGCCAGGACAACGCCTGGCTGCAGTGCCGCATCGGCCGCGCCTACCTGCGGCTGCGGCTGTGGAAACGCGCGGAGGAGGCCTTCCGCAAGTCGCTTGCGCTCGACAAGGACAACGCCGAGGCGCACTACGGCCTGAGCGTGGCCCTGCCGCGCCAGGGCAAGCTGGAGGAAGGCGTGCAGAGCGGGCTGCAGGCCATCGCGCTGGCGCACGACATGCCGCTGGCCCACTTCCAGCTCGGCGCGGTGCTGTCGCGCATGGGCTGGTACGAGCGCTCGCTGCAGGCCTTCGAGCTGTGCCTGACGATCCTGCCGAACTTCGCCATCGCGCACCGCTACGTCTCGATGATCGCGGCCAAGCTCGGCCAGAACGAGCGCTCCGCGACGCACCGCGAAGCCGCGCGCCGCGTCATCGCCGAAGGCCTGCCGCAGCCGGCGCTGGACTGATGGCGCACGACTTCGTCACGGTGGTCAGCGGCCTGCCGCGCTCGGGCACCTCGCTGATGATGCAGATGCTGCACGCCGGCGGCCTGCCGGCCCTGACCGACGGGCAGCGCGCGGCCGACGAGAACAACCCGCGCGGCTACCTCGAGTACGAACCGGTGAAGCGGCTGCGCAGCGACAGCTCGTGGCTGCCGCAGGCGCGCGGCCATGTCGTGAAGATCATCCACCTGCTGCTGCGCGACCTGCGCGTCGACGGCTCGCTCGCCTACCGCATCGTCTTCATGCAGCGGCCGCTGGACGAGGTGCTGGCCAGCCAGCGCGCGATGCTGGCGCGCGACGGCAAGGCCGCCGCCGACCCGGCCGTGCTGAAGAAGGCCTTCGAAGCGCAGCTCGCGCAACTGGACGCCTGGCTCGCCGCGCAGCCTTCCATCCGGGTGCTGAGGCAGCCCTACCACGAGGTGCTGCGCGATCCGCAGGAGGTGGCGGCGAGGCTCGAGGCCTTCCTCGAGCTGCCGCTCGACACCGCCGCGATGGTGCGCGCGGTGGACCCGGCGCTGCACCGGCAGCGCGCCGGCTGAAACCTCAGCGCGCCAGCATCCCCGCGAAGCCGCCCGGCTCGCGCACCGTGCCGGCCCGCAGCGCGCGCGGCAGCGGTGCCGAACGCCCGCACTGGCCGCTGTCGGCGAACTGCAGCGCGCCGGCCAGCAGCGGGTCGGCGGCGCCGTTCTGCGCCACGCTGAAGTCCTCGGCCACCGCGCAGGTGGCGGCCAGGCCGTCGAAGTAGCGGCCGACGCCGAGCCGGTTCTGGCTCTCGAAGTTCACCACGCTGTAGGTGCTGCCGCAGCGCGACACCGGGTTGAAGCCGACCGGCTTGCCGCAGGTGGTGGCGCCGACGGCGATCACCTGCACGCCGGCGCCGGCCAGGCCGTTGATCACCTGCTCGCTGGCCGAACAGGTGCGCGGCCCCTGCAGCACGAACACCCGCGGCAGCGACAGCGCGTTGGCGGGCAGCGAGAAGTCGTAGGGCCCGTTGCTGGCCTGGTGGCGGTCGTTGTAGATCAGCGTCGCATAACGCTGGCCGGCACTGCGGGAGCCGCCGACGTAGGAGGCCAGCGTGCCGCCCACGGTCACCAGGCCGCCACCGTTGTAGCGCAGGTCCAGCACCAGGTCCTGCACGCCCTGGGCCAGGAACTGCGCGAACGCGCTGTCCAGCGGCGCCGCCGCCTGGCTGATCATTTGGTTGACCTGCAGCACGCCGATCCTGCGGCCCCCCTCGCTGGTGAGCACCGTCTGCGGCAGCACCGGCACCAGGTTGTAGACCGCGGCGGTGAGCGTCAGCGTGCGGTCGACCCCGGCGTTGCGCAGCACCAGCGTCAGGCGGTCGCCGGCGGCATTGGCGCCCAGGGCCCCGAAGTCGCGCGCGGCAATGGCTTCGGTGGCCGGACGTCCGTCGAGGCTGACGATCTGGTCGCCGCGCACCACGCCGGCCGCCGCCGCCGGCGAACCCGGGTCCACCTGGCGCACCCACAGCGGGCTGCTGGTGTCGCCGTCGGTCTCCAGGCCGGCCACCGAGACGCCGTAGCCCAGCGTCGCGCCGTCGCCGAAGAAGCGGTTGAAGCTCTCGGAGCTCTGCACGTTGCTCCAGCGGTCGGCCGGGAAGGCGGGGCTGGCGCCGGCGTAGAGCAGCGCGCGGAAGTAGTCGGGCACGGTCGTGAAACCGGCGGCGTCCGGCCGCGGCGAGACGCGGTACCAGAAGTACCAGTCGTCCATGTAGTCGCCCAGCCAGCTCTTGTGCTCGGCCACGCTGCAGCCGGCGCTGCTTTCGCTGCCGGACGAGTCGCCGCCGCCGCCGCAGGCCGCCAGCAGCGCCACGGCCAGCATCCAGGCGCCCGCACGTGCGCGCGAAGTGATCCCGTTCATCGGTCTCCCGTTCCTGGCGGGACCGGTGCGGCCCGCCACCTAGAATTGCAGCATCCCTCGGAACCGTGCGCGTTGCCAATCGCAACGTGACGGTGAAGCCTTCTCCCCACCTGCCGTCTCCGCCATGACCGAACTCGCGAAGTCGTTCGAACCCGCCGCCATCGAAGCCCGCTGGGGGCAACGCTGGGCCTCGGGCGACGTCTTCCGCCCGACGCTGGACCCGGCCAAGCCCTCGTTCAGCATCCAGCTGCCGCCGCCCAACGTGACCGGCACGCTGCACATGGGCCACGCCTTCAACCAGACGATCATGGACGCGCTGACGCGCTACCACCGGATGCGCGGCCACAACACGCTGTGGGTGCCCGGCACCGACCACGCCGGCATCGCGACGCAGATCGTGGTGGAGCGGCAGCTGCAGGAGAGCGGTCTGTCGCGCCACGACCTGGGCCGCAAGAACTTCGTCGCCCAGGTGTGGGACTGGAAGAGCAGCTCCGGCGCGACCATCACGAACCAGATGCGGCGCATGGGCGACAGCGTCGACTGGAGCCGCGAGTACTTCACGATGGACGAGACGCTCTCGGCCATCGTCACCGAGACCTTCGTGCGCCTGTTCGACGAAGGCCTGATCTACCGCGGCAAGCGGCTGGTGAGCTGGGACCCGCAGCTGAAGTCGGCCGTCTCCGACCTGGAGGTCGAAAGCGAGGAGGAGGACGGCTTCCTCTGGCACATCCGCTACCCGCTGGCCGACGGCTCGGGCAGCCTGGTGGTGGCCACCACGCGCCCCGAGACCATGCTCGGCGACACGGCGGTGATGGTGCACCCGGAGGACGAGCGCTATGCGGCCCTGGTCGGCAGGACCGTGAAGCTGCCGCTGACCGAGCGCGTGATCCCGATCATCGCCGACGCCTACGTCGACCGCGAATTCGGCACCGGCGTGGTGAAGGTGACCCCGGCGCACGACCACAACGACTACGCGGTCGGCCAGCGCCACGGCCTGCCGATGATCGGCGTGCTGAACCTCGACGCGACGCTCAACGACCACGCGCCGGCGGCCTACCGCGGCCTGGACCGCTTCGTGGCGCGCAAGAAGGTCGTGGCCGACCTCGACGCCGCCGGCCTGCTGGTGGAAACGAAGAAGCACCGGTTGCAGGTGCCGCGCTGCGCGCGCACCGGCCAGGTGGTGGAGCCGATGCTCACCGACCAGTGGTTCGTCGCCGTCAACAAGGCGGGCGCCGACGGCACCAGCATCGCCGAGAAGGCGCGCCAGGCGGTGAGCTCGGGGCAGGTACGGTTCGTGCCGGAGCAGTGGGTCAACACCTACAACCACTGGATGAACAACCTGCAGGACTGGTGCATCAGCCGCCAGCTGTGGTGGGGCCACCAGATCCCGGCCTGGTACGGCACGGGTGGCGAGCTCTTCGTCGCGCGCAGCGAGGACGAGGCGCGCGCGCGCGCCACCGCCGCGGGCTATGCCGGCGCGCTGACCCGCGACGAGGACGTGCTGGACACCTGGTACAGCAGCGCGCTGGTGCCCTTCAGCACGCTGGGCTGGCCCGGGAAGCCCCTGGAGCAGCAGCTGTTCCTGCCCAGCACGGTGCTCGTGACCGGCTTCGACATCATCTTCTTCTGGGTCGCCCGGATGATCATGATGACCACGCACTTCACCGGCCAGGTGCCCTTCCGCGACGTCTACATCCACGGCCTGGTGCGCGACGCGCAGGGCCACAAGATGAGCAAGAGCGAAGGCAACGTGCTCGACCCGGTGGACCTGATCGACGGCATCGAGCTCGGGCCGCTGCTGGACAAGCGAACCACCGGCCTGCGCAAGCCCGAGACCGCGCCGCGCGTGCGCAAGGACACCGAGAAGGAGTTCCCGCAGGGCATCCCGGCCTTCGGCGCCGACGCGCTGCGCTTTACGATGGCGAGCTACGCCACGCTCGGCCGCAACATCAACTTCGACTCGAAGCGCTGCGAGGGTTACCGCAATTTCTGCAACAAGCTCTGGAACGCCACCAAGTTCGTGCTGATGAACTGCGAGGGCAAGGACTGCGGGCTGAAGGAGCACACCAAGGCCGACTGCGAGCCCGGCGGCCCGTTCCACGGCTACATGCGCTTCAGCGCCGCCGACCGCTGGATCAGCGGCGAGCTGCAGCGCGTGGAGGCGGCGGTGGCCCAGGGCTTTGCGGACTACCGGCTCGACATCGTCGCCAACGCGATCTACGCCTTCGTCTGGGAGGAGTACTGCGACTGGTACCTCGAGATCGCGAAGGTTCAGATCGCCGGCGGCACCGAAGCCGAGCAGCGCGCCACGCGCCGCACGCTGATCCGCACGCTGGAGACCGTGCTGCGGCTGCTGCACCCGGTGGCGCCCTTCATCACCGCCGAGCTGTGGGAGACCGTGGCCCCGGTGGCGGGCATGAAGAAGACCGACAGCGTCGTCACCGCGCGCTACCCGCAGGCCCAGCTCGAGAAGGTGGACCCGGCCGCCGACGCCTGGGTGGCGCGGCTCAAGAGCGTGATGGCGGACATCCGCCGCCTGCGCAGCGAGATGGGCCTGCAGCCCGGCGACCGCGTGCCGCTGCTGACGCTGGGCGACACCGCGTTCGTCGACGCCGCCGCGCCGCTGATCCAGGCGCTGGCCAAGCTGGCCGGCGTGAAGCCGCTGGCCGACGAGGCCGCCTTCGCCGCCGCCACGCAGGCCGCGCCGGTGGTGGTGAACGGCGAGCTGCGGCTGGCGCTGCATGTCGAGATCGACGTGGCTGCGGAAGTCGCGCGCCAGGAAAAGGAAGCGGCGCGGCTGCGCGGCGAGATCGCGAAGGCCCAGGGCAAGCTCGGCAACGAGAGCTTCGTCGCCCGCGCACCCGCCGCCGTGGTGGAGCAGGAGCGCGCACGCCTGGCCGCGTTCGAGCGCGACCTGGTGCGCATCGAGGAACTGCTGAACCGATTGAAAAAGGGACCTGCCGCATGAGCGTCGTCAACAAGGCCATCTTCCCCGTCGCCGGTCTCGGCACCCGCTTCCTGCCGGCCACCAAGGCCCAGCCCAAGGAAATGCTGCCGGTGGTCGACAAGCCGCTGATCCAGTACGCAGTCGAAGAGGCCTATGCCGCCGGCGTGCGCGAGATGATCTTCGTCACCGGGCGCCACAAGCGGCCGATCGAGGACCACTTCGACATGACCTACGAGCTCGAGGTGGCGCTCGAGCAGTCGAACAAGCGCGACCTGCTCGAGGTGGTGCGCAGCGTCAAGCCCGACGACATGGAGTGCATCTACGTGCGCCAGGCGCAGGCGCTCGGCCTCGGGCACGCCGTGCTGTGCGGCCAGCGGCTGGTGGGCGACCAGCCCTTCGCGGTGCTGCTGGCCGACGACCTGATGGTGGGCGAGCCGCCGGTGCTCAAGCAGATGGTGGACCAGTTCGCCGAATGGCGGGCGTCGATCCTGGCGGTGCAGGAGGTGCCGGCCGAACACACCAAGCGCTACGGCATCGTCGCCGGCACCGCCGTCAACGACCGCATGATGGACGTGACGCGCATCGTCGAGAAGCCGGCCCCGGCCGAGGCGCCGTCGCGCCTCGGGGTGGCCGGCCGCTACATCCTGACGCCCGGCGTGTTCCACGAGATCGCCACCCAGCCGCGCGGCGTGGGCGGCGAGATCCAGCTCACCGACGGCATCGCCTCGCTGCTGCGGCGCGAGAAGGTGTTCGCCTACCGCTACGAAGGCAAGCGCTACGACTGCGGCAGCAAGGAAGGTTTCCTCGAAGCCAACGTCGAGCTGGCGCTGCAGCACCCGCTGCTGGGCGCCGGCTTCCGCGACTACCTGAAGCGGCTCGAGCTCTGAGGCGGGCCGGCCGCCGCTAGCGGCGCCGCTGCACGCGGGCGCCGTGGTCCGTGGAGTCGGTGCCCCAGGGGAAGCCGCCGCCCTTGCGCTCACCCTTGCGGCGCGAGCGCAGCACCGCCTCGAAGCCCTGGATGCCGCCGTTGCGGATGGCCGTCAGCAGCGCGGCCACGTCGTCGTTGGAGAGGTCGGCGAGATCGGCCCGGAACTGCTTCACCGCCGCCGCCAGGATGGCCACGGACACCGCCTGGTGCGTGCCCAGCACGGCCAGCAGGGCGCCGAACAGGTCCGGCATGCCGCCGCAGATCACGCCGATGCGCCCCAGTGCCTCGGCCGGTGCACCTTGGCGGCCGGGCAGGATCCACGCGGCTTCGTTCGACGGCACCATCGCTTCCATGCACGCTTCCCTTCTTCGTCAGAGAGTACTGCCCGACCTCCGACGAAAGAGGCCACTTCCGTCGCAATCTCGGTCGCGACGCCGTGGACTTGAGGGCGCCCGTCAGCGTCGGCGCAGCACGTGCGTGAATTCCGCCCCGGCGGTGTTCTGCTCCACCAGCTCGTTGCCGGTCTGGCGCGCGAAGGCCTGGAAGTCGCGCATCGAGCCGGGGTCGGTGGACACCACGCGCAGCAGGTCGCCGCTGGCCATGTCGGCCAGCGCCTTCTTCGCCTTCAGGATGGGCAGCGGGCAGTTCAGCCCGCGCGTGTCGAGTTCCTTGGCAACGTCCATGGTGGGATCTACTTCCGGGGTGGCAGGTCGATGAACTGGGGTTCGTGGCCGCGGCTGCGCAGCCAGTCGGCCAGGCCGTAGCCGGTGCCGGCGGGCCAGCAGCGGATGTCCTGCGGCGCAAACAGCTTGTACTCGGCGAGCTCGGGCGAGAGGCGGATCTCGCCGCTGGCCAGCGCGTGGTAGACGATGATGACCTGGTTCATGCGCAGGAACTCGTAGACGCCCACGAGCGACAGCGCCGAGACGTCCAGCGCCGTCTCTTCCTTCACCTCGCGCCGGATGCCGTCCTGCGGCGACTCGCCGGCCTCCATGAACCCGGTGATCAGCGCGAACGTGCGGTGCGTCCAGGCCGCGTTGCGGGCCAGCAGCACACGGCCCTCGCGGTCGCTGCACTCGACGATGGCGGCCAGCACCGGCGTCGGGTTGTTCCAGTGCGTCCAGCCGCAGGCCGCGCAGCGCAGCCGCTCCTTCGGGCCGCCGTCCTCGTCCATCACCTGCGGCGCCAGCGGCTGGCCGCAGGCGAGGCAGAAGCGGGCCTCGGTGATGCTCACGCGGGGAACACGCCGGTGGACAGGTAGCGGTCGCCGCGGTCGCAGACCACGAACACGATGGTCGCGTTCTGCACCCGCTGCGCGATCTGCAGCGCCACCCAGCAGGCCCCGGCGGCGGAGATGCCGGCGAACAGGCCTTCCTCGCGCGCCAGGCGGCGCGCCATCTCCTCCGCGTCGGCCTGCGCCACCAGCACCGTTTCGTCGACGCCGGTGGGGTCGTAGATCTTCGGCAGGTAGGCCTCGGGCCACTTGCGGATGCCGGGGATGCGCGAGCCTTCGGCAGGCTGCGCGCCGATGATGCGCACGCCCGCGTTCTTCTCCTTCAGGAAGCGCGACACGCCGGTGATGGTGCCGGTGGTGCCCATCGCGCTGACGAAGTGGGTCACGCGGCCGGCGGTGTCGGCCCAGATCTCCGGCCCGGTGGTCTCGTAGTGCTCGAGCGGGTTGTCGCCGTTGGCGAACTGGTCCAGCACGCGGCCCTTGCCGTCGCGCTGCATCTGCTCGGCCAGGTCGCGCGCGTACTCCATGCCGCCGGAGCGCGGCGTGAGGATCAGCTCGGCGCCGAAGGCCTTCATGGTCTGCGCGCGCTCCACCGACAGGTCTTCCGGCATCACCAGCACCATGCGGTAGCCGCGGATGGCGGCGGCCATCGCCAGCGCGATGCCGGTGTTGCCGCTGGTGGCCTCGATCAGCGTGTCGCCGGGGCGGATCTCGCCGCGCGCCTCGGCGCGGCGGATCATGCTGATGGCCGGCCGGTCCTTCACCGAGCCTGCCGGGTTGTTGCCTTCGAGCTTGCCCAGGATCACGTTGCCCCGCGCGCTGCCGGCGGCCCCGGGCAGACGCTGCAGCGCCACCAGCGGGGTGCGGCCGATCACGTCTTCCAGCGTCCGGTACGCCGGCGCGTCGGCGGTCATCGATGGGGCTCGTTCCTGCATGCGCCGCATTGTCGCAGCGCCAGCAGGGCCGCGCCGGACCCCCATGTGATAATCCGCGCCGCCTCGGGGCCACCGCCCGGGGCGCGCCGCCCTCGTGACGAAATCGGTAGACGTAGCGGATTCAAAATCCGCCGCCGCAAGGCGTGCCAGTTCGAGTCTGGCCGGGGGCACCAGACAAGACGGTACCCGCCGCCACGGCCCAGGACGCATGTTCCCGATCCCGCCCGTCACCAAGAACCTGATGCTCGTCTGCGTGTCGGTGTTCTGCCTGCACTATTTCAGGTGGACGGCACCGATGCAGACCTGGCTGGCACTGTGGCCGCTGGGCAGCGGGCGCTTCATGCCGTGGCAGGTGCTGACGTACGCCATCGAACACGGCAATCCGTTGCACCTGTTCCTCAACATGCTGGCGCTGTGGATGTTCGGCTCCGAACTCGAGAAGCTCTGGGGCACCAGGCGCTACCTGCAGTTCCTCGCGGTCGCCGCGGTCACGGCTGCCGCGACGCAGTTGCTGGTGACGGCGGCGATGGGCTCGCTGCACCAGACGGTCGGCGCCTCCGGCGCGGTCTACGGCCTGCTGCTGGCCTACGCGCTGACCTTCCCCGGCCGCCAGTTCGACCTCGTCGGCTTCCTGCCGATGCTGCTGTTCCTGGCGCCGTCGGAGTCGCTGCAGATGCTGGGCGTGCTGCTGTACCTGATGATGGTCACCAACCGTCAGCTGGTGCCGATCCCGCCGGTCCACGTGCGCGCGCTGGTGATGGTGTCGATCTTCGGAGCCATCGAGCTGGTCCTCGGCCTCTTCGTGCACACCGGCATCGCGCACTTCGCCCACCTGGGCGGCATGCTGGGAGGCTGGCTGATGATGGCCTTCTGGCGCGGCAACTGGCGCTCAAGCCGCCGCCGCTGAGGCCAGGCCCTCGCGCACCGTCGGGTAGCGCAGCACCAGGCGCAGCTCGCGCCGCAGCCGTGTGTTGTCGAGCCGGCGCGATTCGCTCATGAAGCTCAGCAGCATCGGGTTCAGCTCGCGCGCGGCCTGCTCGCGCGGCAGGCGCGCAGGCCGGGGCATGCCGCACAGTTCGGCCGCCAGGTCGAAGTAGTCGCCCATCTTCAGCTCGCTGTCGTCGCTGGCGTGCAGCACGCGCTGCGGGCGGCCGCGGAACAGCGCGGCGACGCAGGCGCGCGCCAGGTCGTCGGCGTGGATGTGGTTGGTGTAGACATCGTCGTCGGCCGCCAGCACCGGCGTGCCGCGCGCCAGCCGCTCGCGCGGGTGGCCGCCGGGGCGGTCGGGCGCGTAGATGCCGGGCACCCGCAGGATGGTCACCGCCGCGCCGGTGCGGCGGCCGAACCAGCGCAGCTGCGCCTCGGCGTCGACACGGCGCCGCGCGCGTGCGGTGGCCGGGTTCAGCGCGCGGGTCTCGTCGAAGCGGGCGCCGCCGCAGTCGCCGTAGACGCCGGTGGTGCTGGCGTAGACGATGCGCCGCACGCTGCCGCCGCGCGCCAGGGCCTGCAGCAGCGCCTGCGTGCGCGGGTCGCCGGCGCCGTCGGCGGGCGGCGGCGCGAGGTGCAGCACCGCGTCGGCCAGCGCGCCCAGGCGGCCCAGCGTCGCCGGCTCGTCGAGGTTGCCCAGCAGCGGCGTGGCACCGGCGGCGCGCAGGGCACCCACGCGCTGCGGGCTCGAGGTCAGCGCCAGCACCTGCCAGCGGCCGCGCAGCAGGGCCAGCACGCGCATGCCGATGTCGCCGCAGCCGACGACGAGCAGCCGGGGGCGGCGGGGCACAATCATCGCAACGAGTGTACGGGCACCCTGCCCGCTGCTTCATGACCTTCACGATCACGATCCAGCCCGCCGGCCGCAGCTTCACGGTCGAGCGCGACGAATCCATCCTGCCCGCCGCCATCCGCCAGGGCGTGGGCCTGCCCTACGGCTGCCGCGACGGTGCCTGCGGCTCCTGCAAGAGCAGGCTGCTCGAGGGCCGCGTGATCCACGGCGCGCACCAGGCCAAGGCGCTGTCGGCGGCCGAGGAGGACGCCGGCTACATCCTCACCTGCTGCGCCACGCCGCAGACCGACTGCATGGTGGAAGCGCGCAGCGTGCCCGGCGCCGGCGAGTACCCGGTGCTGAAGATGCCCACGCGGGTGCTGAGCATCACCAGGCCTGCAGCCGACGTGGCCGTTCTGCGCATGCAGCTGCCGGCCAACCAGAACCTGCAGTACCGGGCCGGGCAGTACATCGAGTTCATCCTGCGCGACGGGGCCCGCCGCAGCTACAGCATGGCCAACGCGCCGCACGAGCTGGGCAGCCCGCCGGCCATCGAGCTGCACGTGCGCCACATGCCCGGCGGCCAGTTCACCGACCACGTGTTCTCGGCCATGAAGGAGAAGGACATCCTGCGCATGGAAGGCCCCCTGGGCAGCTTCTTCCTGCGCGAGGACTCGACGAAGCCGATGATCCTGCTGGCCAGCGGCACCGGCTTCGCGCCGCTCAAGGCGATCATCCAGCAGATGCGGCACAAGGCCGTCACGCGGCCGGCGGTGCTCTACTGGGGCTGCCGACGCAAGGCCGACCTGTACCAGCACGACTGGTGCCTGGAAGCGGTGGCAACGATGCCGAACCTGCGCTACGTGCCGGTGCTGTCGGAGCCGCTGCCGGAAGACGGCTGGACCGGCCGCACGGGCTTCGTCCATCGCGCCGTGATGGACGATTTCCCGGATCTCTCGGGCCACCAGGTCTATGCCTGCGGCGCGCCAATCGTGGTGGAGTCGGCGCACCGCGACTTCGTGGCGCAGTGCGGCCTGCCGGACGACGAGTTCTATGCCGACTCGTTCACCTCCGAGGCTGACAAGCATGGCAACGCCTGAGCGTTGCCATGCTTGCGGCGCAGGGTCACATGGCGCCAGCCATGTGAGCCGTAGCCACAAGCACGGCACCTGAGGCTCATTCGAACGGCGAAGGCCGGCCATGGGTGCCGCGCGCCGGCGGGCCGAAGTTCACGCGCCGCCGCTCCTCGATGCGCTCGTCCCAGCCGCGGCTGTCGGCGCGGCCTTCGACGATCTCGTAGCCCATCAGCGCCAGCACGCGGTCGCCGAGAAAGATCGGCCGCGCGTTGCCGTACCAGTCGACGCACGAGGCCTTGCAGGCGTCGTCGCGCTGAGCGCCGGAGCTGGCTTCGAGCGCACCCAGCGCGGTGAACGCGGGCCCGCGCTGGCGCAGGAACACCACCGCTGCCGCGCCCCGGCCGCCACGTTCGCCGCTGGCGATCACCGGCAGGCCCAGCAGGCCGTCGTCGCGGCCGGTGGCGCGGTAGAAGAAGCCGTGGGTGCGGGTCTCGCCCTGGCGCGCGTCGGGCTGCACGTGGCGGCCTTCGAGCCGCGCCTCGCCGCGCGACGGCAGGCGCACGGCGCTGAAGTGCAGCTCGCTGCCGCGGTTGCCCACCAGCAGCGCGCGCTCGCCGATGGCCTCGATGCGTTCGACCGCGTGGCCCGGCGCCAGCTGCGACGCGTCGCCGCCATCGGTGTGCCGCACCGCCCAGGCGCCGTCGGGGCCGGACCACAGCAGCCAGTCGCCGACGTAGCGGTTCTGCATCGCGCCGCCCGGCGTGCTGCCACCGGGCAGCAAGCGGTAGCGGTCGCGCGCGGCGGCGCTGCGGCCATCGCCGAAGTCCGCGAGCGGCAGTCGCAGCAGCGCCACGCCGCCGGCCGCACGCTCGGCGCCCCACATGCCTTCGCCGCTGCCGTGCTCGCGCACCAGCACGTTCAGCCGGCCGCGCCCGCCGTCTTCCAGGAACGACATCTGGTCCACCGGCACGCCGGCGGTCTTGATGCCGCTGGGCGCGCTGCCATCCAGCGGCAGGCGGAAGACTGCCGACAGCGGCGGCGCAGCCGGCGCCGTGCGGTCCCAGGCCGACCAGCTGCGGCGCGGCACGCCGCTGGTCCAGACGTAAACGGAGCCGGCTGAGACGTAGAACACGCGCCCGGCGGGGCCCAGCACGGCGGTGGACTCGCAGCGCAGCACGGCATCGCCGAGATCGCAGCCGGTCACGGTGTGCAGCGCCAGCGGCTCGTCGGGGCTGAAGTCGTCGTCGGTGCGGTAGATGCGCGTGGCCGGCAGGATGCGCTGGAACTCCTCGGGCAGCTGCGGCTGCCAGCGCCGCACCGCCGGCAGCCACTGCGCGGCCGGCGCGGCGTTCCACGGCGACAGCACGGTCGGCGTGTAGAAGACGAGCTTGCGGCCGATGAGGCGGCTCGCGTAGTTGCGCGACGAGTAGTAGTCGAAGCTGCGCAGGTGGTAGGTGGCACGGTAGCGCAGCGCACCGTCGTCGGACAGCTCGAACAGCCCGACCTCGGTGCCGCCGCGGGCGTAGCTGTAGCCGATCACCACCACGTCGCGGCCCGACACCAGCAGCTCGTCGTACCAGGCGCCGCGCGGGTCGCTGCCCGGCGCGTAGGCGTCGATGCGCGCCACCGGCTGCAGCTGGTCGCCGCCGACGCGCACGGTGAACAGGCGCCCGCGCCGCAGCACGACGAGATGTTCGCCGGCGCGCTTGACGATGCCGCCTTCGTCGACACCGGCGGTCTGCACGTTGGTGATGCTGTCGGCTGCCGAGCCGGCCGCGGCGTCGGCAGACTCCTTGGCCGGTGCCGCGGCCGGCGCGGCGACCATGCCCTGGGCCGCCATCGACGCCTCGGCGCGCTGCCGCGCCGGCGCCTGGCGCCGCTGCACCTCGGTGCGCCAGCGCTGCACGCTGGCGGCGAACTCGGCTTCGTCGCGGTAGGGCTTCAGGGTGGCGGCCGCATCGGCGGCCAGCGCGGTGGCTGCGAGAGCGGCGAAGACGAGCGCTCGCAGGACGGAAGAGGTAGGCATCGAAGGCTCCGGCAGCGGTGACCCGGGCTTCTACGGCGCAGCCTGGCGAACGGGGTGACGCCGGCGATTGCGCTAGGCTCTCGACCTCCTCACCTTCGACGAGATCTCCCGTGCCGAACCGCCGCCAGGCCCTGCTGGCCACCAGCCTTCTTGCCACCCCCGCCGCCTGGGCCCAGCAGCCCGCCGGCACGCTGCGCCTGGTGGTGCCCTACCCGCCCGGCGGCCCGCTCGACATCGCCGCGCGCGCCCTCGCGCTGGCGGCGAAGGACAGCCTGGGCAACGTGGTGGTCGAGAACCGCCCCGGCGCCGGCGGCAACCTCGGCGCCGACCTCGTCGCCAAGTCGGCCCCGGACGGCCACACGATCGTGATGGGCGCCGTCGCCACGCACGCGATCAACCCGTGGCTGTACGCGAAGATGCCCTACGACGCGCAGCGCGACTTCACGCCGCTGACGCTGGTGGCCCAGGTGCCCAACGTGCTGGTGATGAACACCGAGGCCGCGCAGCGGCTGGGCATCCAGAGCCTGGCCGACCTGGTGGGCTACGCGAAGCGCAACCCGGGCAGGCTCAACTACGGCAGCGGCGGCAACGGCAGCGCGGGCCACCTGGCCGGCGAGATGTTCAAGGCCCAGGCCGGTGTCTTCGCGGTGCACATCCCGTTCGCCGGCGGCCCGCCGGCGCAGCTGGCGCTGGTGAGCGGCCAGGTCGACTTCAACTTCGACAACCTCGCCGCGGCGTCCGCGAACATCCGCAGCGGCAAGCTGAAGGCGCTGGCGGTGACCACCGCGAAGCGCTCGAGCGCGATGCCCGACGTGCCCACCGTGGCCGAGGCCGGCGCCGCCCTCGGCCTCAAGAGCTTCGACATCGGCACCTGGTTCGGCCTCTTCGGCCCGGCGAACCTGCCGGCCGACGTGACGGCGAAGCTCAACAAGGCCTTCGTCGACGCACTGGGCACGCCCGAGCTGAAGGCGCGCCTGGCCACGCTGATGGCCGAGCCTTCGCCGATGACCCCTGCGCAGTTCGGCGCCTTCGTGAAGGCCGAACTGGCGAAGTACGAACCGGTGGTGAAGGCCTCCGGGGCGAAGGCCGACTGAAGGCTATTCGCCGAGGTACGCGGCGCGCACCTTCGGGTCGGCCAGCAGCGCCTTGGCCTCGCCGCTCATCGTGACCTCGCCCGAGTCCATCACGTAGCCGCGGTTCGCCAGGCCCAGGGCGCGGCTCGCGTTCTGCTCCACCAGCAGGATGGTGGTGCCGCGGCTGTGGAAGTTGCCGACCTCCTCGAAGATCTTGTCGACCATGATCGGGCTCAGGCCCATCGAGGGTTCGTCCAGCAGCAGCACCTTCGGCTTGGCCATCATCGCGCGGCCCATCGCGAGCATCTGCTGCTCGCCGCCGCTCATGGTGCCGGCGAGCTGGTTGCGGCGCTCCTTCAGGCGCGGGAAGATGCGGAACACCTCTTCGATGTCGGCCTCGATCTGCGCCTTGTCGTCGCGCACGAAGGCGCCCATCTGCAGGTTCTCGGTGATGGTCATGCGCGTGAAGGTGCCGCGCCCTTCCGGCACCATCACCAGGCCCTGGCGCACCAGGTCCCAGGGCCCCTGGCCCTTGATGCTCTTGCCCAGGAACTCGATGTCGCCCGCGGCCACCTGCTGGGTGCCGGTGATGGCCTTCAGCGTGGTGGTCTTGCCGGCGCCGTTGGCGCCGATCAGGCTCACCAGCTCGCCCTGCTGCACCTCGAAGCTCACGCCCTTGACGGCCTGGATGCCGCCGTACGCGACCTTCAGGCCGCTCACCTTCAACATGGTCTGGCTCATCTCAGTGGCCTCCCGCACCGAGATACGCCTCGATGACCTTCTCGTTCTTCTGCACCTCGGCGGGGTTGCCTTCGGCGATCTGCTTGCCGTAGTCGAGCACCGTGACGCGGTCGCACAGGCCCATCACCAGCTTCACGTCGTGTTCGATCAGCAGGATGGTGCGGCCGTCCTTGCGGATGCGGTCGATCAGCTCGCGCAGCACCACCTTCTCGGTGGCGTTCATGCCGGCGGCGGGCTCGTCCAGCGCGATCAGCTTGGGGTCGGTGGCCAGCGCGCGCGCGATCTCCAGCCGCCGCTGGTCGCCGTAGCTGAGCGTGCGCGCCTTGAACTCGGCGTACTTGCCGATGCCCACGTAGTCCAGCAGTTCCTGCGCGCGGCCGGTGATCTCGGCTTCTTCCTTCTTGAACGACGCGGTGCGGAACACCGCGCCGAACAGCCCCGAGTTCGTGCGCACGTGGCGGCCGACCATCACGTTCTCCAGCGCCGTCATCTCGGGGAACAGGCGGATGTTCTGGAACGTGCGCGCGATGCCGGCCTTGGCCACCTCGTGCACCGCGCTCGGCTTGTAGGGCGCGCCGCCGAGCTCGAAGCTGCCGCTGTCGGGGATGTAGAGCCCGGTGATGACGTTGAAGAAGGTGGTCTTGCCGGCGCCGTTGGGGCCGATCAGGCCGTAGACCTGGCCGGCTTCGATGGTGATGCCGACGTCGGACAGCGCCTGCAGCCCGCCGAAGCGCTTGCTGACGTTCTGGACCTTGAGGACGGGGGTGCTCATCGTGCGGCCCTCCTCACTTCACCGGCGCCGGAGCGCCCTTGCCGTGCTCGCGCGCGGGCCACAGGCCGCGCGGCCGGCTCAGCATGATGCCGATCATCGCCAGCGCGATCAGCAGCTGGCGCAGGATGGACGCGTCGATGCGCCCGCCGGTCATGTTCTGCACGTCGCCGGCCACGTAGCGCAGCACCTCGGGCATCGCGGCGAGCATCAGCGCGCCGAGGATCACGCCCGGCAGGTGCCCCATGCCGCCCAGCACCACCATCGCGACGATCGTGATGCTCTCCTGCAGGCTGAACGACTCCGGCGAGACGAAACCCTGGAAGGCCGCGAACATCGCGCCCGACACGCCGCCGAAGGTGGCGCCCATGCCGAAGGCCAGCAGCTTCATGTTGCGGGTGTTGATGCCCATCGCCTTGGCGGCGATCTCGTCCTCGCGGATCGCCATCCAGCCGCGGCCGATGCGCGAGTTCTCGAGCCGGTGGCAGATGATCACGCTGAACACCACCAGCAGCAGGAACAGGTAGTAGTAGAGGACCACCGACGAGATGCGGTAATCGCCGATCTCGATGGCCTTGCCGAAGCTGAAGTCGAACAGGTGCATCGGGTCGATGCGGTCCAGCCCCCGCGGGCCGTTCGTGATGTTGAGCGGCTGCTCCAGGTTGTTCATGAACACGCGGATGATCTCGCCGAAGCCGAGCGTCACGATCGCCAGGTAGTCGCCGCGCAGCTTCAGCACCGGGGTGCCGAGCAGCACGCCGGCGATCGCCGCCAGGCCTGCCGCGAGCGGGATCGCGATGAAAATCGGCGTGTGCATGCCGTTCGGGCCGATGGCCGCGGCGATCCACTCGAAGTTCTCGGCCAGGTGCGGGCTCGCCAGCAGCGCGTACATGTAGGCGCCGACCGCGTAGAAGGCCACGTACCCCAGGTCGAGCAGGCCGGCGTAGCCGACCACGATGTTCAGGCCGAGTGCCAGCAGCACGTACAGCAGCGCCTGCGACAGGATGCGCACCCAGCCCTGGCCGAAGTACTGCGCGAACAGCGGCAGCAGCACCAGCGCCACGCCGGCGACCACGAACCAGACGATCTTGTTCTTCATCTCCATGGCCGCCTCCTCAAGCCCGGTCGGCCACGCGTTCGCCCAGCAGGCCCGCGGGCCTGAGCGTCAGCACGAGGATCAGCGCCGCGAAGGCGAAGATGTCGGTGTACTGGCTGCCCAGCACGCCGCCGGTCAACGGCCCCAGGTAGCCGGCGCCCAGCGCTTCCACGAGCCCCAGCACGAGGCCGCCCACCACGGCACCGGCCAGGTTGCCGATGCCGCCCAGCACCGCCGCCGTGAAGGCCTTCAGCCCCGGCAGGAAGCCCATGCTGTGCTGCACGGTCCCGTAGTTGGCCGCCCACATCACGCCGGCCACCGCAGCCAGCGCGGCGCCGATGATGAAGGTGGCCGAGATCACCATGTCCGGCTTGACGCCCATCAGCGCCGCCACGCGCGGGTTCTCGGCGGTGGCCCGCATCGCACGGCCGAGCTTGGTGCGGTTCACCAGGTACATCAGCGCGGCCAGCACGGCCACCGTGACACCGAGGATCAGGCACTGCGTGACGCTGATGACCGGGCCGCCCAGGCTGATCGGCTCGGTCGGCAGCAGCAGCGGATAGGGCTTGGGATTCGGCTTCCAGACGATCATCGCCAGGGTCTGCAGCAAGAGGCTCATGCCCATCGCGGTGATCAGCGGCGCCAGGCGCGGCGCCGTGCGCAGCGGCCGGTAGGCGAGCTTCTCGATCGTGAAGTTCAGCGCCGCGCAGACCACGGTGGCGCACACCAGCGAGATCAGCATCAGCACCCAGCCCGGCAGCCCGCTGTCGGCGAGGGCCACCACCACGGTCCAGCTGGTCAGCGCCCCCACCATCAGCACCTCGCCGTGGGCGAAGTTGATGAGGTTGATGATGCCGTACACCATCGTGTAGCCCAGTGCCACCAGCGCGTACATCGCGCCCAGCACCAGACCATTGATGATCTGCTGGAAGAAGGTTTCCATCGAATAGGGACTCCGGTTGCCACGCACCGCGCGGCGTGCCGGATGCCATGCAAGAAACCGGCCTCGCCGGCCCCGTCCATGGCCCTGGCGGGCCCGCGGTGGGGCGCGATTCTAGGTGCGGCGGTGCACCAAAAAGGGCGGGGTAACCCCCTTGGCTTTTCTAGTCGCGCTCGGGCGCTGCGTGGCCCGCGGCGGCGTCCCGCGCCCGCAGTTCGGCCAGCTTGTCGGCGATGCGCGCCTCGAGCCCGCGCGCCACCGGCTCGTAGAAGCGCTGCTGCGGCAGGCCCTCGGGCAGGTAGGTCTCGCCGGCGGCGTAGCCGTCGGCTTCGTCGTGTGCGTAGCGGTAGCCGGCGCCGTGGCCGAGGCCCTTCATCAGGCGAGTCGGTGCGTTGCGCAGGTGCATCGGCACCGGCCGGGTGCCGTCGCTCTTGACCAGCGCCTGCACCGCACCCCAGGCCTTGTAGACCGCATTCGACTTGGGGGCTACGGCCAGGTAGGCGACGGCCTCGGCCAGCGCCAGCTCGCCCTCGGGCGAACCCAGCCGTTCGTAGACCTCGGCGGCGTCCAGCGCCAGGCGCAGCGCGCGCGGATCGGCCAGACCGATGTCCTCGGCCGCCATGCGCACGATGCGGCGCGCCGCATAACGCGGGTCCATGCCGGCGTCGAGCAGCCGCGCCAGCCAGTACAGCGACGCGTCGGGGTCGCTGCCGCGCACGCTCTTGTGCAGCGCCGAGATGGTGTCGTAGAAGACGTCGCCGCCCTTGTCGCCGCGGCGCAGCAGCTCGCCCAGGGTGGCTTCGAGCCGCGGCTCGTCGAGCTCGGGCACGCCGGGGTTGGCCGCGACGAGGTTCTCGTAGGCGTTGAGCAGCCGGCGCGCATCGCCATCGGCATGCGTGATCAGGCGGGAACGCGCGGCATCGCTCAGCACCGGCGCCTGCAGCAGGGCCTGCGCACGTTCCAGCAGCAGGCCTAGGTCATCGTCGTCCAGCGCCTTCAGCACATGCACCGTGGCGCGCGACAGCAGCGCCGAGTTCACCTCGAACGACGGGTTCTCGGTGGTCGCCCCGATGAAGCTGAACAGGCCCGACTCGACGTGCGGCAGGAAGGCGTCCTGCTGCGCCTTGTTGAAGCGGTGCACCTCGTCGACGAAGACCACCGTCGAGCGTCCGCCCCTGCGCAGCGCCTGCGCCTGCTCGACCGCCTCGCGGATGTCCTTCACGCCGGCGAGCACCGCCGACAGCGTGATGAAGTGCGAGCCGCTGGCCTGCGCGATCAGGCGGGCCAGCGTGGTCTTGCCGACGCCCGGCGGGCCCCAGAGGATCATCGACGGCAGGCGCCCGGAGCCGAAGGCCACGCGCAACGGCCGGCCGGTCCCCAGCAGGTGCCGCTGGCCCACCACGTCGTCGAGCCGGTGCGGCCGCAGCCGCTCGGCGAGCGGCGCGCCCTCGGGCGCCGCGGCGGGCGGCTCGTCGGCGAACAGGGCGTCCTGCTGGGACGGGGCGGCGGGCATGAGCCCATTGTCGCAGCCGATCTGGCGGGGCTCCGCCCCGCTTATCCGCGTTTCGTCGCCGCGCCCGGCGCCCAAACTGGCGGCCTCCCCGCACGACCGTCCATGCCATGAGCTCCGCTGTTTCCTCCGCATCGACCACCACTCCCGGCGCGCAGCCGCTGCTGCACGCCGCGCCGCGCGAGGTGCTCTCGTTCAAGCTCGGCGCCGAGGAATACGGCATCGACATCCTGCGCGTGCAGGAAATCCGCGGCTACGAGGCGCCGACGCGCGTGGCCAACGCGCCCGGTTTCATCAAGGGCGTGACCAACCTGCGCGGCGTGATCGTGCCGGTGGTCGACATGCGCGTGCGTTTCGGCCTGGCCGACGTCCAGTACAACGGATTCACGGTGGTGATCGTGCTCAACGTGGCCGGCCGGACCGTGGGCATGGTCGTGGACTCGGTCAGCGACGTGCTGGAACTCGAGCCCGGGCAGGTGAAGCCGGCGCCGGACTTCAACGCGGCGATCGATGCCAGCTACATCACCGGGCTGGGCACGGTGCGCCACGGCGACGAGGAGCGCATGCTGATCCTGATGGACATCGAGGCGCTGATGCGCAGCCCCGAGATGGGCCTGATGGACCAGGGTGCCGCCGCACACTGAGCCGCTTGCGGCCGTGAACAAAGGCGCGGCCCGGCCGCGCCTTTTCGCTTCATCGCGAGCCGCGGACGCCGAAGATTGCAGCGTGAACGCATTTATCACCACCACAGCCCGTCGCGTCGTCATATCCCTCCAGATCGCCGCCTGGGGCGCCATCGGTGTGGCCCACGCGGCGTCGCCGCTGCAGACCGAGGACGCCGACGCCCTGGACAAGGGCCAGTGCGAACTGGAGGCCTCGTACCTGCGCCTGTCGCACGACGCCAGCGAAACCGGCGCCGGATTGCAATGCGGCCTGGTGCCGCGCCTGCAGGCCGGATTCGCCTTTGCCGAGGGACGCGAAGGCGGCGAGCGCAGCCGCAGCGCCCAGGTCGGCGGCAAGCTGCGGCTCGGCGGCGCCGATGACGGCCTGCGCTGGGCACTGGCCGCGGTGGTCGGCGCCGACCAGACCGAAGGCCACTGGCGCACCGCCCGCGGGCGCCTGAGCCTGGTCGCCACCGTGCCCGCCGGGCCGGGCAACGTGCACCTCAACGTGGGTCGCTACCGCGACATCCCGTCGCAGCTGCTGGCCACCACCTGGGGCGCGGCCTACGAGTGGAACCCGCTGCCGGTGGGCACCACGGCGTGGGCCCCGATGGTCGAGCTCTTCGGCACGCGCGACATGGGCTCCACGCTCAGCCTCGGCCTGCGCGGCACGCTGATCGAGGACAAGCTCTACCTGAACCTTGCGTTCGGTCAGGAACGGCGCGAGCCGCACACCCGCCTGACCAGCGTGGGCCTGCGCTGGGCGTTCTGAGGCCTACTGCTCGACGACGTCGGCACCGGCCGGTGGCGTGAACCGGAAGCGCTGCTCGTCCAGCGCCGGGTTGCTCTCGAAGCGGCTGAACTGCAGCAGCGAACGCTGGCCGAAGCTGTCGGTGACCTCCACGACGGCGAGCTCCTTGCCGCGGAAACCCACCTTCATCGACTGGAACGGGCCGTCCTTGGCCTTGGGCATCGCCAGCGCCCAGTCGAGGCCGTCGGCCGCGGGCAGCGGCGACAGCGTGAACTCCTTGTCCATCGAGCTGCCGGCCAGCAGCGCCGCGGGCGTGGAGCCCAGCGCCTGCGCGATGCGGCGCGAGCTGGCCTGGTTCAGGTCGGCGTCGTAGATCCACACCTTCGTGCCGTCGGCGACGATGCGTTGCTCGAAGGGCTTCTGGTAGTCGAAGCGGAAGCGGTTCGGACGCACGAATTCGAACTGTCCGCTCGACACCTTCTTGCGCGCGCCGTCGGTGCTGGTGACGGTCTGCGTGAACGCGGCGCGGCCGCTCTTCACGTCGCGCACGAACTCGCGCAAGGTGTCGGCGCTGTCGGCGCGGGCGCTGCCGGCAGCCAGCAGCGCCGCGGCGATGAACATCAGCTTCTTCATTCGTCGCGCCGGGGCACGATGATGTCCCGGTTGCCGTTGTGTCCCATCGGGGTTACGAGTCCGGACTTCTCCATTTGTTCCAGCAGCCGCGCCGCGCGGTTGTAGCCGATGCGCAGGTGGCGCTGCACCAGCGAGATCGACGCGCGCTTGTGCTGCAGCACGATGGCCACCGCCTGGTCGTACATGGCGTCGCTCTCGCCGCCGCCCGTCGGGCCGCCGAGCGGCGCCTCGCCCCCGTCCTCGTCCAGCACGCCGCCTTCGAGGATGCCTTCGATGTAGTTCGGCTCGCCCTGGGTCTTCAGGTAGTCGACGACGCGGTGCACCTCGTCGTCGCTGACGAAGGCGCCGTGCACGCGCACCGGCAGCCCGGTGCCCGGCGCCAGGTACAGCATGTCGCCCTGGCCCAGCAGCGCCTCCGCGCCCATCTGGTCGAGGATGGTGCGGCTGTCGATCTTGCTGCTGACCTGGAAACTGAGGCGCGTGGGGATGTTGGCCTTGATGAGGCCGGTGATCACGTCGACGCTGGGCCGCTGCGTGGCCAGGATCAGGTGGATGCCCGCGGCACGCGCCTTCTGCGCCAGGCGCGCGATCAGCTCCTCGATCTTCTTGCCGACCACCATCATCAGGTCGGCCAGCTCGTCGATCACCACCACCACGTGCGGCAGGCGTTCGAGCGGCTCGGGCTCCTCGGGCGTCAGGCTGAAGGGGTTGCCGATCCTCTCGCCGCGCTCCAGGCTTTCGGCGATCTTCTTGTTGTAGCCAGCCAGGTTGCGCACGCCCAGCTTGCTCATCAGCTTGTAGCGCCGCTCCATCTCGCCGACGCACCAGTTGAGCGCGTTGCCCGCCTGCTTCATGTCGGTGACCACCGGCGCCAGCAGGTGCGGTATGCCCTCGTAGACGCTCATTTCGAGCATCTTCGGATCGATCAGGATCAGGCGCACGTCGCGCGCCTCGGCCTTGTAGAGCAGGCTCAGGATCATCGCGTTGATGCCGACCGACTTGCCCGAGCCGGTGGTGCCGGCCACCAGGCAGTGCGGCATCTTCGCCAGGTCGGCCACCACCGGATGGCCGACGATGTCCTTGCCCAGGCCCATCGTCAGCAGCGAGGCCGAGGCGTTGTAGACCTCGGAGCCGAGGATCTCGGACAGGCGGATGGTCTGGCGGCGCGCGTTCGGCAGCTCCAGCGCCATGTAGTTCTTGCCCGGGATCACCTCCACCACGCGGATGCTGACGAGCGACAGCGAACGCGCCAGATCCCTGGCCAGGTTGACGATCTGCGCGCCCTTCACGCCGGTGGCGGGCTCGATCTCGTAGCGCGTGATCACCGGGCCCGGCGACGCCGCGACCACGCGCACCTCGACGCCGAAGTCCTTCAGCTTCTTCTCGATCAGCCGCGAGGTCATCTCGATCGACTCGGGCGTCACGGTCTCCTGGCGCTGGCTGGCGGTGACGGCGTCCAGCAGGTCGACCTGCGGCAGCTTGGTGTCGACGAGCTCGGTGAACAGCGGCTGCTGGCGTTCCTTGGCGACCCGCTGCGACTTCGGCACTTCCAGCAGCACCGGCTCGATCACCACCGGCAGGTGCTCCTCGACCTCGACGCGCTGCACCTCCACCACCGCCTCGCGCTCGCGCGCGGCGAGTTCACCCAGGCGCCGGTCTTCCTCGGCTTCGCGCACGTGCTGGCGGTTCTCGCGCAGGCGGTCCACGCATTCGCCGATCGCCTCCGCCAGGTGCAGCCACGAGAAGCGCAGCGCCAGCGCGGAGCCGGTCACCAGCAGCGCGATCCAGAGCACGCCGGACCCGGCGAAGCCCAGCCAGCGCACCGACAGCGAGCCCAGCACCCAGCCGAGCACCCCGCCGGCATGGCCCGGCAGCAGGGGTTCGAAGCGGTACAGCCGCGTCCACTCCAGCGCGCAGCTGGCCGCCACCAGCAGCAGCAGGCCTATCCAGAACAGCAGGCGCGGCGGCCGCGGCGTCGCCGAGGGCCCGCGCAGCAGCGTGGCCAGGCCCGACAGCCAGGCACGGGCCGACACCGGCACCAGCCACCAGGCCGAGTAGCCGAACAGGAACAGCGCCATGTCCGAGACCCGGGCACCGAGCAGGCCGGCCTTGTTGCGCAGCGGCTCGCCGGTGCCCGAGGTGCTGAACGCGGCGTCGCTGCCGCTGTGCGTGGACATCGCCAGCAGGAACAGCAGCCAGAGCAGGCCACCGGCCAGCAGCCAGGCCTTCTGGCGCCAGCGCGGGGCCGACACGGCCGGTGCCGCGGCCAGCGCGGCAGCGCCGTCGGCGGCAAGGGACCCGAGCGGAAAACTCATGGGCGCGATTGTGGCCGAACGATTCCGGCCGACCCGCGCGCGCGCCTCAGTCGTTCGACAGGCGCTCCTTGATGATCACGGAGCCGTTCTCCTGCGTCTCGATGACGCCGCGCTCCTCCAGGTCCTTCATGACCCGGCTGACCATCTCGCGCGAGGCGCCCACCACCTTGGCCATGTCCTGGCGGCTCACCTTGTGGCGGATGATCTTCACGCCGTCCGGGTCTTCCTCGGCCATGTCCAGCAGCGTGCGGGCGACGCGGCCGTACACGTCCAGCAGCGCCAGGCTTTCGATCTGGCGGTCGGCATTGCGCAGCCGCTTCACCAGGCCGCGCAGGATGCCGTAGCTCAGCGTGCTGTTCTCGGGCAGGCAGCGCGCGAAGTCCTGGCGCGCCAGCACCAGCATGTCGGTCTGGATCTCGGCACGCACCGTGGCGGAGTGCGGCTCGTTGTCGATCAGGCTCATCTCGCCGACGTAGTCGCCCGACTCCAGCACGGCCAGGATCACCTCGCGTCCGCGCGTGTCGCTGGTGAGCACACGCGCGCGGCCATTGAGCAGGATGAACAGCGCGTTGCTCTTGCGGCCCTGCTCCACCACCAGTTCGCCGCGGCGGAAGCGGCGCTTGACGACGCTGTCGGCGATCGCCTGCGCCTGTTCGGCGGTGAGCATCGAGAACAGCGGTACGCGGCGGATCAGGTCCAGGTTGGACAGCATCGACATCGACTCGGCTCCTCTTGTTGTCTCTTGCCACGCCTGCAGCGACGCATCCGGCGCTCTGCAAGAATCGCCGTATTGTGCCGACGGAATCGCTTGATCCGCCGGCCGGCCGCCCCGATCTGTCCGGACAGCGTCGGATCGACGCGACGGCCAGGCCCCCGAACCCGAAGAAACGAAGACCATGTCAGCCCCAACCAACCAGCACGCGCGCGTCCTCATCCTGGGCTCCGGCCCCGCCGGCTACACCGCGGCGATCTATGCCGCCCGTGCCAACCTGCAGCCCATGCTCGTCACCGGCATCGCCCAGGGCGGACAACTGATGACGACCACCGAGGTCGACAACTGGCCGGCCGACGTCCACGGCGTGCAGGGCCCCGAGCTGATGCAGCGCTTCCTGGAGCACGCCGAGCGCTTCAACACGAAGATCGTGTTCGACCACATCAACCAGGTCGACCTGGCCAAGCGCCCGTTCACGCTCAAGGGCGACTCCGGCACGTACACCTGCGATGCGCTGGTCATCGCCACCGGCGCCAGCGCCAAGTACCTGGGCCTGCCCAGCGAGACCGCCTTCATGGGCAAGGGCGTCAGCGGCTGCGCCACCTGCGACGGCTTCTTCTACCGCGGCGACGAGGTCTGCGTGGTGGGCGGCGGCAACACGGCGGTGGAAGAGGCGCTGTACCTGTCCAACATCGCCAGCACCGTGCACCTGATCCACCGCCGCGACAAGTTCCGCGCCGAGGCGATCCTGATCGACAAGGTGCATGCGAAGGTGGCGGCCGGCAAGATCAGGCTGCACCTGTGGAACACGCTGGATGCCGTGCTGGGCGACGACAGCGGCGTCACCGGCGTGCGGCTGAAGAACACCCAGGACGGCAGCACCAGCGAGGTGGCCGTGAAGGGCTGCTTCATCGCGATCGGCCACCAGCCCAACACCGACATCTTCAAGGGCCAACTCGAGATGAAGGACGGCTACATCGTCACGAAGACCGGCCTGGACGGCATGGCCACGATGACCAGCATCCCCGGCGTCTTCGCCGCCGGCGACGTGCAGGACCACGTCTACCGGCAGGCCATCACGAGCGCCGGCACCGGCTGCATGGCGGCGCTGGATGCGCAGCGCTTCCTGGAACAGCAGGAAGGCTGAAAATCGGGCTACAATCGCGGGCTTTGCTGAGCGTGGCGTCCGCTCACTGGTGATTCGTCCAGGATCAGCCGGGGCAGGTACGCCGAGCGGCAGCGCACTTCAACTCATTCGGAGAAGCGTCATGGCACGCGTCTGTCAAGTCACCGGCAAGCGCCCGATGGTGGGCCACAACGTCAGCCACGCCAACAACAAGACCAAGCGCCGGTTCCTGCCGAACCTGCAGTACCGCCGCTTCTGGCTGGAGACCGAGAACCGCTGGGTGCGCCTGCGCGTGAGCAACGCCGCGCTGCGCCTCATCGACAAGAAGGGCATCGAGCAGGTCGTCGCCGACCTCCGCGCCCGTGGCGAAATCTGAGCCCTAGGAGCACGACATGGCCAGCAAAGGCGGACGCGAAAAGATCAAGCTGGAGTCCACGGCGGGCACCGGCCACTTCTACACCACCAGCAAGAACAAGAAGACCACGCCCGAGAAGCTCGAATTCCTGAAGTTCGACCCGAAGGCGCGCAAGCACGTGATCTACAAGGAAGTGAAGCTGAAGTAAGCCCACCCCCGAAGCGGCCTGGCGGCCCGGCAAAGCCGGTTCCGCGGCGTCCGCTGGATGGCAAAAGAAAACCCGCCTTCGGCGGGTTTTGCTTTTGGTCCGTGCGATATCGCTTAGCGCACGACTCCAATGTTGGTCTGCTTGCCACCCTCGTACGAGTGCAGCGTCAGCGCGCCGTTCTTGATGTCGCCCTTCTCGTCGAAGGTGATGTTGCCGGTCACGCCCTTGTAGCCGCTGGTCTTGGCCAGCACCGGCAGGTACTTCGCCGGATCGGCCGAGTTCGCCTTGACCATCGCGGCGGCCAGCACGTTCACCGCGTCGTAGACGTACGGGGCGTAGATCTGGACGTCGGCGTTGAACTTGGCCTTGAACTTGGCCTTGAACGCGTCCATCGTCTTCACGGCGGCCGTGTCCTTGCTGTCGATGCCGCCGGCCTCGGCGCACACCACCTGGCCGTCACCCATCGTGCCGGCAGCCAGCTTGGGCAGTTCGCCCGAGCAGATGCCGTCGCCGCCCATGAACTTGGCGTTGATGCCGAGCTGCTTCATCTGGCGCAGCATCGGGCCGGCCACCGCGTCCATGCCGCCGAAGAACACGATGTCCGGGTTCTTGGCCTTCAGGCTGGTCAGGATGGCGGTGAAGTCCGTGGCCTTGTCGTTGGTGAACTCGCGGCCGACGATCTTGCCGCCCTTGCCCTTCACGCCCTTCTCGAACTCGTCGGCGACGCCCTGGCCGTAGGCGGTGCGGTCGTCGATGACGGCGATGCTCTTGCCCTTGAGCGTGTCCACCGCGTAGCGGCCCAGCGTGCCACCCAGGTGCACGTCGTCGGCAACGACGCGGAAGGTGGTCTTGTAGCCCTGGCGGGTGTACTTCGGGTTGGTGGCCGAGGGGCTGATCTGCGGGATGCCGGCGTCGCTGTAGATCTTCGACGCGGGGATCGAGGTGCCGCTGTTCAGGTGGCCCACGACGCCGTTCACCTTGCTGTCGACCAGCTTCTGCGCGGCGGCGGTGCCCTGCTTCGGGTCGGCGCCGTCGTCTTCGGCCAGCAGTTCGAACTTGGCCTTCTTGCCGCCGATCGCCACGCCCTTGGCGTTGAGTTCCTCGATCGCCAGGCGCGCGCCGTTTTCGTTGTCCTTGCCCAGGTGGGCGATGGCGCCGCTGGTCGGGCCGACGTGGCCGATCTTGACGATCAGGTCCTGCGCGTACACGGAACCGCCCAGCAGCAGGGCCGCGGCGCCGACGATCACGTTCAGCTTGACTTGCATGCAAATACCTCCGGTGTGAACTGTTGTCGCGAAAGCGAACGGGGAGAAAAGACCCAAGCGGGGGACGATAACGCAAAAAATCTCTGCGTCCACCCGGGACCGACCCACGGCGGGCCGGGGTGCGGTGCGTCCCCAACGCGGCAGCGCCGCCGCCGGGAGACAGGGTTGTTCCGGGTGGTGGTCAGTCGCCGGCCGCCGTGGCGTGGTGCCGGATCTGCAGGCCGGCCTGCTTGTAGGCACGCCAGCGACCGCGGCCGCGTTCGACGTCGTCGGGCTCGTTGCCGACGACCTCGATCAGGCGCTCCAGCGCACCCAGGTCCTGCGGCGGCTCGGCGCCCAGGTTGAGCAGGACGCGCGGCGCCCCGGCCTCGCTGCCGATCTGCGCCGACAGCCAGATCGGCGTGCGCGCCGCCACCGCGGCGGGTGCGCCGGGCATGCGCACATGGGGCAGGAAGTCGCGCTCCTCGAACACCCACAGCGCGCGGTCGAGCGCGGCCAGATCCTCGGGCGGCGCGGTCACGCGCATGCGCACGCCGCGCCGGTAGGCCTTGCGCAACAGGCGGCACGCGAAGCCGATGCGGTCGGCCACGCCGGTGTGGAACTCGACCTCTTCCACGCGCCCTGGCCGGGTGTCAGCGGGCGCGGCCGAGCACGAAGTTCGTCAGCAGCGGCACCGGGCGACCGGTGGCGCCCTTGGCCTGGCCCGACTTCCACGCGGTGCCGGCCACGTCCAGGTGCGCCCAGCGCAGCTTGGCCGTGAAGCGCTTCAGGAACATCGCCGCCGTGATCGCGCCGCCGGCGCGGTTGCCGACGTTGGCCATGTCGGCGAAGCTGCTCTTGAGCGCCTCGTCATAGTCCTCGTCCAGCGGCATGCGCCAGGCCGGATCCTGCACCTGCTCGCCGGCGGCCAGCAGTTCGGCGGCCAGCGCGTCGTCGGGGCTGAACAGGCCCGAGCGGTGATGGCCGAGCGCGATCACGCAGGCGCCGGTGAGCGTGGCGATGTCGACCACCGCGGCCGGCTTGAAGCGCTCGGCGTAGGTCAGCGCGTCGCACAGGATGAGGCGACCTTCGGCGTCGGTGTTCAGGATCTCGATTGTCTGGCCCGACAGGCTCGTGACCACGTCGCCCGGCTTCACCGCGCGGCCGCTGGGCATGTTCTCGCAGGCCGGGATGATGCCGACGAGGTTGACCTTGGCCTTCATCATCGCCACGGCCTTCAGCGTGCCCAGCACGCTGGCCGCGCCGCCCATGTCGAACTTCATCTCGTCCATCTCGGCGGCCGGCTTGATGCTGATGCCGCCGGTGTCGAAGGTGATGCCCTTGCCCACCAGCACGACGGGCGCCGCGTCCTTCGCGCCGCCCATCCAGCGCGCGACGATGAACTTCAACGGCTCGTCGGAACCCTGTGCCACCGCGAGGAAGGAGCCCATGCCGAGCTTCTCGCAGTCCTTGCGCTCGAGGATCTCGACCTTCAGGCCGTGCTCCTTGCCGAGCTTCCTGGCCTGATCGGCGAGGAAGCTGGGTGTGCAGTGGTTGCCGGGCCGGTTGGCACATTCGCGCGCCAGCGCGGTGCCTTCGGCAAAGGCTTCGCCGCGGCGCAGCGCGGCGTTCAGCGCCGCCGCCTCCGCCTTCGCGCAGACGAGGCTCACGCTGGCCAGCTTGGCCGCCGGCGGCGCGCTGGGCTTGGTGTGGCGGTAGACGTAGGTGGCTTCGGCCACCGCGGCCACCAGGGCCTCGGCCTGCGCCGCGGTCCAGGGCGCGCCACTCATCGCCACCGCCAGGCTGCGGCTGCCGCCGCTCCGGATGTAGGCCAGCGCCAGGCCCAGCACCTTGCGCAGCGTCTTGGCCGAGGCGTCGCCCAGATGGGCGAACAGCACCCGTGAAGCCTTCACGCCCGGCACGCGGTGGGCATACAGCGTCTGGCCGTTCTTGTAGGCGAAGTCGCCGTCCTTCACGGCGGACGCCAGCGTCTCGGCCAGCGGTGCGTCCAGGCCATCGGGCAGCGCGCCCCCGGCCACCAGGATCAGGAGCGCATCCGCGCCCACGCCCGCAAGACCGGATGCACCGGTCACCTGCGTCTTGAAGTCCATAATTCCGCCCGAGGCTAAAAGCGCAAGATGTTATTCGATTCAACTGTGCGTCGTGAGCTCTCGCGAGGGTTCGGCGCGACGCTCGTCGTCATCCTGACGATCGTGCTGACGAGCTTCCTGATCCGCACGGTCGGGCAGGCCGCGAGCGGCGCGATCGCGCCGCAGGACGTGGTGCTGCTGCTCGGCTACGTCGCGCTCGGCCACCTGCCGACGATGATGGCGCTGTCGCTGTTCGTCGCCGTGGTGGTCACGCTCGGCCGCATGTACCGCGACAGCGAGATGGCGATCTGGTTCGCCAGCGGCGTGGGCCTCACGCGCTTCGTGCGCCCGGTGCTGCGCACGGGGCTGCCGGCACTGCTGGTGATCGCGCTGCTGCTGCTGGTGGCCTGGCCCTGGGGCAACCAGAACAGCATCGAACTGCGCGACCGCTACCAGCAGCGTTCCGATCTGTCCCGCGTGACCCCCGGCGTGTTCCAGACCAGCAGCGACGGCCAGCGCGTGTTCTTCATCGAACGCGAGAGTGCCGACGGCGTCAATGCGCGCAACGTCTTCATCCTGCAGAACCACGAACGCGGCGAGTCGGTCACCTCGGCCCGCGCCGGGCGCCTGGAGAGCGAAGGCGACGAGCGCTTCCTGGTGCTGGAGCGCGGGCAGCGCAACGACGTCGACACGCAGACCGGCGAACGCACGCTGTCCAGCTTCGAGAGCTACCGCGTGCTGGCCACCGACCGGGCGGTGCGCTCGGCCGAGGCACGGCCGCCCAAGGCCACGCGCACCATCGAACTGATCCGCCGGCCCACGCCGCAGAACCAGGCCGAGCTGACCTGGCGCTTCGGCATGCTGCTCGGCGCGGCCAACCTGCTGCTGCTGGGCGTCGGCCTTTCGGCCACCAACCCGCGGCGCGCCAGCAACTGGAACCTGCTGTTCGCGCTGCTCGCGTTCTTCACGTACTACAACCTGATCAACCTGTCGCAGGCCTGGGTGGCCGGCGGCCGGCTCTCGATGGGCGCGGCGCTGGTGGCGCTGCACGGCGGTGCGCTCGCGGTCGGGCTGGCGCTGCTGTGGTGGCGCGACCACTCGGCCTGCACGCGCTTCTCGCTGAAGCGGCCGCGCGCGGTGCCCGCCGCATGAAGACCGTCCGCCGCCTCCTGTACCGGGACATCGCGGCCTCGGTCGCCTTCGTCGCCCTGGCCTTCCTGGGCCTGTTCTTCTTCATCGACCTCGTCGACGAACTGGACGGCGTGGGCCGCGGCGGCCGCAACGCCTGGCATGCGCTGGCGGCCGCCGGTCTCGAACTTCCCGGCCACCTGTACGACCTGTTCCCGATCGCGGTGCTGATCGGCACGATCTATTCGCTGGCGCGGCTGGCCCAGTCGTCGGAGTTCACCATCCTGCGCACCGGCGGCCTCGGGCCGGGCCGTGCGCTGTCGCTGCTGGCGGTGCTGGGCGTCGCCTTCGGCGTGCTGACCTTCGCGACCGGCGACTACCTGGCACCGGCGAGCGAACGCGAGGCGGTGCTGCTGAAGGCGCGGGTCGGCGGCGGCCTCAAGCTGGGCGGGGCCGGCGCCTGGCTGAAGGACCGCCAGCGCACGCCGGACGGCGAGCGCAGCTACTCCGTGAACGTGGCCGGTGCCAGCGCATCGGGCACGCTGGTGGGTATCCGCATCTTCGAGTTCGACGCCGACGGCCGGCTGGTGTCGCGCACCGGTGCGCGCGAAGGCCGGGTCGACGACGACGGCACCTGGACACTGTCCGACGCCACGGTCGCGCGCTGGCCGCGCGCCCGCAGCGAAGCCGACGCCGTGAAGCTGGAGCGGCATGCGACGCTGCGCTGGACGAGTTCGCTGGGCGCGTCGGTGGTCGCGGCGGCGGTGCTGCCGGTGGGGTCCATGACCACGCTCGAACTCTGGCGCTACAGCGCCCACCTGTCCGACCAGGAACAGGCTGTGCAGCAGCACCAGATCCGCTTCTGGCGCAAGGCGCTGTACCCGCTGGCCTGCCTGGTGATGGTGGCGCTGGCGCTGCCCTTCGCCTACCTGCACGCGCGTGCCGGCGGCGTGAGCCTGAAGGTGTTCGGCGGCATCATGCTGGGCATCAGCTTCCTGCTGCTGAACAACCTGTCGGGCCACATCGGCATGCTGCGCGGCTGGACGCCATGGATCGCCGCCGCGACGCCGAGCCTGGCGTACCTGCTGCTGTCGATGGCCGCCTTCGCCTGGCTGGTGCGCTACCGTTAGGCGCATGAAGGCCGGCCTGATCCTCTTCGCCCACGGCGCGCGCGACCCCGCCTGGGCCGCACCCTTCGAGGCCGTGGCGGCCCAGGTGCGCCGGGCGCAGCCGGCGGCCGAGGTGCGCCTGGCCTTCCTGGAACTGATGTCGCCTTCGCTGCCCGAAGCCGGGGCGTCGCTCGCCGCCGCCGGCTGCACGCAGGTGGCCGTGCTGCCGCTGTTCCTGGGCGCCGGCGGCCACGTGCGCAAGGACCTGCCCCGGCTCGTCGACGCGCTGCGCGCCGCGCACCCGGGCCTGACCTTCGAACTGCATGGCGCCGTCGGCGAGAACCCGGCCGTGGTCGCGGCCATGGCCGAGGCCGCCGCGCGCATGCTGCAACCCCTATGAACCTGCACCAGTTCCGCTTCGTCCAGGAGGCGGTGCGCCGCGACCTGAACCTCACGGAGACCGCGAAGGCTCTGTTCACCTCGCAGCCCGGCATCAGCAAGGCCATCCTCGAGCTCGAGGAGGAACTGGGCGTCGACATCTTCGCGCGCCACGGCAAGCGCCTGAAGCGCGTCACCGAGCCCGGCCAGCTGGTGCTGCGCTCGGTGGAGATCATCATGCGCGAGGTGGCGAACCTGAAGCGCATCGGCGAGGAGTTCTCCAAGCAGGACGCCGGCACGCTGTCGATCGCCACCACGCACACGCAGGCGCGCTACTTCCTGCCCGAGCCGGTGGCGCAGCTGCGCCGCCGCCACCCCAAGGTGCAGGTGGTGCTGCACCAGGGCATGCCCGAGCAGGTGGCGCGCATGCTGCTGGACGACGTGGCCGAGATCGGCCTGGCCACCGAGGCGCTGGCCGCGCACGCGGAGCTCGTCACCCTGCCCTGCTACGAATGGCAGCATGCCCTGGTGGTGCCGCGCGGACATGCGCTGGCCGAGGTGGAGCGGCCCACGCTGGAGCAGCTGGCCGAGCACCCGCTGGTGCTCTACCAGTCCACGGTGACGGGCCGCACGCGCATCGACCAGGCCTTCGAGCGCGCCCGCCTGCGGCCGCTGGTGGCGCTGGAGGCCATCGACTCCGACGTGATCAAGACCTACGTGCGGCTGGGCCTGGGGGTCGGCATCGTCACCGAGCTGGCGATGCGCGGCGACGCCAACGCCGACGGCGGCGAGCTGGTGTCGCGCCCGCTCGGCCACCTGTTCGGCACCAACGTCACGCGCGTGGCCTTCAAGCGCGGCGCCTACCTGCGCCAGTTCGTGCTGAACTTCGCCGAGCTGCTGTCGCCCCGCCTCACCGCCTCGCTGCTGCAGCGCGCCATGAGCGGCGGCGCCGCCGGCACCGACTACGAACTCTGAAGCCTCATCCGATGAACGTCCTGCACGACACGCCCCGCATCGAGTCCCGCCTGCCCAGCGTCGGCACCACCATCTTCACCGTGATGTCCGCGCTGGCGCAGGAGGTGGGCGCGGTGAACCTCGGCCAGGGCTTCCCCGACTTCGACTGCGACCCGGCGCTGGTGAACCACGTGGCCGACGCGATGCGCGACGGGCTCAACCAGTACCCGCCGATGACCGGCGTGCCGCAGCTGCGCCAGGCCGTCGCCGAGAAGATCGAGCGCCTCTACGGGAGACGCTACGACGCGAACAGCGAGATCACGGTCACCGCCGGCGCCACGCAGGCCATCCTCACCGCGGTGCTGTGCTGCGTGCATCCGGGCGACGAGGTGATCGTGCTGGAGCCCTGCTACGACAGTTACGCGCCCAACATCGAGCTGGCCGGCGGCAAGGTCGTGCGCGTGCCGCTCACCCCGGGCAGCTTCCGGCCGGACTTCGCGCGCATCGCGGCCGCGCTGTCGCCGCGCACGCGGCTGGTGATGATCAACAGCCCGCACAACCCGAGCGCGACGGTGTGGACGCGGGCCGAGCTGCAGCAGCTGGCCGACCTGCTGGCCCCCACCCAGGCGCTGCTGCTGTCCGACGAGGTCTACGAGCACATGGTCTACGACGGTCAGCCGCACCTGAGCGTCTCGTCGGTGCCGGCGCTGGCGTCGCGGGCCTTCGTGGTGTCCAGCTTCGGCAAGACCTACCACGTCACGGGCTGGAAGGTGGGCTACGTCGCCGCCCCCGCCGCGCTGACGGCGGAATTCCGCAAGGTGCACCAGTTCAACGTCTTCACCGTCAACACGCCGGTGCAGCACGCGCTGGCGCGCTACATGGCGGACCCGCGGCCCTACCTCGAGCTGCCGGCCTTTTACCAGCGCAAGCGCGACCTGTTCCTGGACGGCCTGAAGCAGACCCGCCTGAAGCCGCTGCACACCCAGGGCAGCTACTTCCAGCTGGTGGACTACTCCGCCGTGAGCAGCCTGCCCGAGGCCGGCTTCTGCCAATGGCTGACGCGTGAAGTGGGCGTGGCGGCGATCCCGCTGTCCGCGTTCTACGAAGGGGGCTTCGAGCAGGGCCTGGCCCGCCTGTGCTTCGCGAAGAAGGACGACACGCTGCAGCAGGCGCTGCAGCGGCTGCGCAAGCTCTGACGGATCAGCCGCGCGGCTTGGCCGTGGCGGCCGGGTTCTCTTCGATCGGGTCCAGCGTGTCGAAGATGCTGGCCGGGCGACCGGCCTCGGACGAGAGGTCGAGGTCCAGCCCCGAGGCGACGGCGCGTTCGTCGGCCATCTCGGGCGGCGCCAGGCTGCCGTCGCGCTCCAGGCCCAGGTAGGGCGAGGGCGTGGTGGCGCCGAACTCCACCCCTTCGGGCAGCGGCAGCAGCAGGTCGACCTGGCCGGTGCCCGCCACCTCGCGGTCCAGCAGGTCGCGCGCCATCGAGTACAGCAGCAGCGCCTCGCGGTAGGCGGGCAGCTCGAACAGCTCGCCGCGGGCACGCCGGAACAGCAGGGCATCCAGTTCGGCCATCGCGTCCAGCGGGCGCGCCCAGGCCTGCTGCAGCCGCGGCATCACGCCCGGGTAGCTCTCGAGTGTGCGACCGGCCTGCAGGTCGCTGTCCCAGTCGGGCGCGAAGGCGCTGAAGCGCTGGTTGAAGCGCGCGCGCATCCGCTCGTACTCGGTGCGCGCGCCGCGGCGGCGGTAGATCTCGAGCAGCTTCAGGTAGGGCAGCGGGCTGGTGCCGCCGGTCTGGCGCAGGTGTTCCACGAGCAGCTCCACGGCTGCATCGTCCTGGCCCAGCACGACGAAGAACTCGGCCTGCTGCTCGAGGTCGATCAGCTCCTCGATGCTGACCTCGCGGATCACGCCCTCGCCGCCTTCCGCGCGCGAGGCCAGCGCCTGGCTGCGCGCCATCGCGAGCTCGTAGGCCGAGCGCGGGCTCAAGGGCTGCGTGTCCTCCATGCCCGGGGCCTGCGGCACGAGCCGCGGCGCCGGCGCGCGGGGACGTGCGTTCGGCGCCGCGCCCGGCGGCGCCGAGGCGACGAACGGAATCGGCGAGGTCTGGGGCTTGCGGGTCGGCGGGTCGGTCAGCGCGCCGGCGCCCGACAGCACCTGCGGCCGCGACGGGCTGGCCGGCCAGGCCGCCCGGACGCGACGGGCCGTGTTGAGCCGCCACGCCAGCCAGGCGGCCAGGCCGGTGAGGAACAGCACGCCGAACAACAGCGGCAGCGTCCAGCGGCCGGCCTCCTCGGCCCGGGTCAGGCGCTCGCGCAGCTGGGCGGCCAGCTCGCGGTTGGCGCGCGCTTCACCGCGCAAGCCGTCGACCGTGCGCTCCAGGCCCGCGATGCGGTCCGCCGCGGCCGAGGCGGCCGGCGACGGCGGACGCGCCGCGCCGTTGGCCTGCGCGAGGAGGACCGGTGCACCGTCTGCGGGATTCGCCGCGAGGGCCGTCAGGGGCGCGAGCATCGCGCCGGCGAAGACCATGGCAAGCCAGGGCCGCTTGGTGTGCATGCCGCGAAAAGTGGAGGTGGTTCTGCCCGGTAAGGCGTCGAACGACTCTAGCATGGGGTGTGGGCCTGCTCCGAGGTGCGCCGCCCTAGCGCGCCCGCGGAAAGCGCGGCCTTTGCCACGCTGCGCCCCTCAGTGTTCGAAGCCCGGGTGGTGGCGCTCCAGCCGGCGCAGCAGGCCCGGCCACGTGAGCCGCGCGCCCAGGCCCCGCGTGGCCTCGCGCGCCTGCTGGCCAGCGGTGGCGATGATCGCCGGATCGACGCGCACGAGCTCGCCGCAGCCGGCCATCGCCCGCACCTGGATCGCGCAGACGGTTTCGAACAGGTACATCGACAGGAAGGCGTCGGGGATCGTCGGGCCGACCGTGAGCAGGCCGTGGTTGCGCAGCATCAGGTAGGTTCGGTCGCCCAGGTCTGCAACCAGGCGCGGCTTCTCGTCGTCGCGCAGCGCCACCCCTTCGTAGCCGTGGTAGCCCAGCGAGGCCAGCACGAAGATGCTCTGCTGCGACAGCGGCAACACGCCCCCCTTCTGCGCCGACACCGCGATGCCGTTGAGCGTGTGCGTGTGCAGCACGCAGCCGGCGTCATGGCGCGCGCCGTGCACCGCGCTGTGGATCACGAAGCCGGCGGGGTTGATCTCGAACGGCGAGTCGTCGAGCTTGCGCCCGGCCGCATCGACCTTCACGAGGCTCGACGCCGTGATCTCCTCGAACATGAAGCCGTAGGGGTTGATCAGGAACTCGCCGCCGTGGTCTCCGGCCGGGCCGGGCAGCCGTGCGCTGATGTGCGTGAAGACCAGGTCGTCCCAGCCGAACAGCGCCACCAGCCGGTAGGCCGCGGCCAGGTCCACGCGCAGCTGCCACTCGGCGTCGCTCACGCGGCCGCGCAGGCTGGGCACGTGGGGGGTGGTTGCAGGCATGGTCGCGCTCCGGGGCCACATGGACAATCCGTGATCGTCGCTTCCCTGTCGCGCCAGAGACAAGCCATGAATACCCCCGTTCTTACAATGGAAGAGCAACAGAACATCGACAACGGCGCATGGTTCAGCAAGCTCTCGCAAGCGCTGCAGCGCGCCATCCTCTCGCGTGCGCTGGTGCGCCGCCTCGCCGACGGCGACCCGCTCGCGTCGCGCGGCACGCCGGCCGAGGAATGGGTCGGCGTGGCGCGCGGCGCGGTGCGGGTGAGCAGCACCTCGCTGTCGGGCAAGCAGGTCACGCTGACCTACGTCGAGCCGGGCACCTGGTTCGGCGACATCGCGCTCTTCGACGGCCTGCCGCGCACCCACGATGCCGATGCCCACGGCGCCACCACGCTGCTGACGGTGCGCAAGGCCGACTTCAAGCAGCTGCTGACGCAGCACGTGGAGCTGTACGACGCGCTGCTGCGCCTGAACTGCCGCCGCCTGCGGCTGATGTTCGACCAGTTCGAGGACCTCAACACGCGCCCGCTGCAGGCACGGCTGGCCAAGCAGGTGCTGCTGCTGGCCAGGAGCTACGGCATCGAGCAGGGCGAGGAGATCCGCATCGGCCTGGCGCTGGCCCAGGAAGACCTGGCGCAGCTGCTGGGCGCATCGCGCCAGCGCGTGAACCAGGAGCTGAAGGGCTTCGAGCGCGAGGGCGCGGTGCGCGTGGAGCCGGCACGGCTGGTGGTGCTGTCGCGCGACAAGCTGATGGCCATCGCCGAGCGCTGAACTGAGATGGAACACTTCACCGGCACCAAGCCCGTCGCGGCCAGCCACGCCTTCGACATCGGCGCGCTCGAAAGCCACCTGTCGCGCGAAATGAGTGGCTTCAGGGGCCCGCTCACCGTCGAGCAGTTCAAGGGTGGCCAGTCCAATCCCACCTACAAGCTCATCACGCCGGGCCGCGCCTACGTGATGCGCACCAAACCCGGCCCGGCGGCCAGGCTGCTGCCCTCGGCGCACGCCATCGAGCGCGAGTTCCGCGTGATGCAGGCGCTGGCCGGCAGCGGTGTGCCGGTGGCCGAGATGCACCTGCTGTGCGAGGACGAGGCCGTGATCGGCCGCGCCTTCTACGTGATGGCCTTCATGGACGGCCGCGTGCTGTGGGACCAGTCGCTGCCGGGCCTTGCCCAGGCCGAGCGCGGCGCGGTCTACGACGAGATGAACCGCGTGATCGCCGCGCTGCACCGCGTGGACGCCGCGTCCGTGGGCCTGGCCGACTACGGCAAGCCCGGCAACTACTTCGAGCGCCAGATCGCGCGCTGGAGCAAGCAGTACCAGGCCAGCGTCACCGAAGCCATCGGCGAGATGGACCGCCTGATCGAGTGGCTGCCCGCGCACATGCCGGCCGGTGCGCGCGACGGCGCAGCCCCGGCCATCGTGCACGGCGACTACCGGCTCGACAACCTGGTCTTCGACAAGGCCGAGCCGCGCATCATCGCCGTGCTCGACTGGGAACTGTCGACGCTGGGCCACCCGCTCGCCGACTTCAGCTACCACTGCATGGCCTGGCACATACCGCCCGGCGTGTTCCGCGGCATCGGCGGGCTCGACATCGCCGCGCTCGGCATCCCGAGCGAGCTGGACTACGTGCGGCGCTACTGCGAACGCACCGGCCGCGCCGACCCCGACGCACTGATGGCCGACTGGAACTTCTACCTCGCCTACAACCTGTTCCGCCTGGCCAGCATCACGCAGGGCATCGCCAAGCGCGTGGTGGACGGCATCGCCTCCAGCGCTCAGGCGCGCGCCACCGGCGCGGCCACGCGCACGCTGGCGCAGATGGCCTGGGGCTTCGCGCAGAAACAGCGCTGACCGCATTCAAGGAGACCGTTCCCATGGACTTCAGCTACTCCACGCGCACGCAGGACCTGTCCGCGCGGCTCAACGCCTTCATGGCCGAGCATGTCTACCCCGCCGAGCCGCAGTGGTGGGCCGAGATCGAGGCCAACACGCGCGCCGGCAGGCGCTGGACGCCGCTGGAGGTGATCGAGAAGCTCAAGCCGAAGGCGCGCGCCGCCGGCCTGTGGAACCTGTTCCTGCCGCCCTCGGCCGACGGCTCGCACACGCGCGGCTCGGCCAGCGACGAGTTCGGCTTCGGCCTCAGCAACCAGGACTACGCGCCGCTGGCCGAGATCATGGGCGCGGTGCCCTGGAGCAGCGAGGTCTTCAACTGCTCGGCGCCCGACACCGGCAACATGGAGACCATCGCGCGCTACGGCACGGCCGAGCAGAAGAAGCGCTGGCTCGAACCGCTGCTGGCCGGCGAGATCCGCAGCGCGTTCGCGATGACGGAGCCGGCAGTGGCCTCGTCCGACGCCACCAACATCGAGGCCGACATCCGGCGCGACGGCGACAGCTACGTCATCAACGGCCGCAAGTGGTGGACCAGCGGTGCCGGCGACCCCCGCTGCGCGGTCTACATCTTCATGGGCAAGACCGATGCGTCGGCGCCCAGGCACTCGCAGCAGAGCATGATCCTCGTGCCCGCCGACACGCCCGGCGTGAAGGTGCTGCGCCCGCTGCACGTGTTCGGCTACGACGACGCGCCGCACGGCCACATGGAGGTCGACTTCACGAACGTGCGGGTGCCGGCCGGCAGCATCCTGCTCGGCGAAGGGCGCGGCTTCGAGATCGCGCAAGGCCGCCTGGGCCCGGGCCGCATCCACCACTGCATGCGCCTCATCGGCCTGGCCGAGCGCGCGCTGAAGCTGATGTGCCAGCGCGCGGCCAGCCGCACCGCGTTCGGCCGCACGATCGCGCAGCAGACGGTGACGCAGGAGCGCATCGCCGAGGCCCGCTGCATGATCGACCAGGCCCGCCTGCTCACGCTGAAGGCCGCGTGGATGATGGACGTGGCCGGCAACAAGACCGCCAAGGCCGAGATCGCGATGATCAAGGTGGTGGCGCCGCGCATGGCCTGCCAGGTGATCGACTGGGCGATGCAGGTGTTCGGCGGCGCCGGCATGAGCCAGGATACGCCGCTGGCCTACTTCTACACCCTCGCCCGCACGCTGCGCTTCGCCGACGGCCCGGACGAGGTGCACCGCAACGCCATCGCCAAGATCGAGCTCGGCAAGACGGCGATGTAGCTACTTGTTCTCGTGCTCGTCGCCGGGCAGCGCGCTGGCCGACCACAGGCTCGGCGGCGCGCTCGGCGAGACCGAATCGGTGCTGTCGTTCGAGACGCGCAGCGCCTCGCGCATGGCGGTCTCGAACACCCGCAGCCAGTGCTGCACCGGGGCCACGTCGGCGTCGGGCAGCGCGGTGCGCAGCATCAGCCGGCCACGGCCGATCATCAGCACCACGGGCACGGTCGATTCGACCGACTGGGCCGCGAGCACCTGCGACAGCGCACCGTCCAGCCACTGCCGCAGCCAGGTCTTGGTGCTGGCCAGCGCGACATAGCGCTCCTTCAGCAGCGGCATCTCGGCGCCGGACAGCTTCGGGAACATCACGAGCCAGCGCATCTCGGGCGGCGTCTGGTTGTCGATGCGCGTCTGCACGCCCTCGACGTACTGGTCGAAGACCGCCTTCTCCATCGCCTCCTGCAGCGCGCGGTTCATCACCACCACCTGCAGTTCGGACGACAGGCCCATCTCGGCGCGGATGCGCAGTTCCTGGCCCTGGATGTACGGCCGCTGCGACGGGCCCCACTCCAGGCGCCACGGCGTGGCGCCGAGCCGGCCGTCGATCACGAAGCCTTCGTTCTGCACGCCGCGGAAACCGTACTGCTTCGACTGCGCCCACGGCGCGATGGCCTCCCAGCCCTCGGCCGGCGCCGCGGAGCCACTGCCGGAGAACAAGCGCTTGAAGCCTTCGAGCATGGTTTAGAGTCCGTGACGATGGCAGCCCATTGAAAGCCTTCAGGGGGCAAGGCCGCGAGGAGCACCCATGATTGAAGTGTATTCGTGGGCAACGCCCAATGGCCACAAGGTCCACATCATGCTGGAAGAGTGCGGCCTGCCCTATCGCGTTCATGGGATCGACATCGGCGCGGGCGACCAGTTCAAGCCCGAGTTCCTGGCCATCAGCCCGAACAACAAGATCCCGGCCATCGTCGATTCCGAAGGCCCCGACGGGCAGCCGATCAGCCTCTTCGAGAGCGGCGCGATCCTGCTCTACCTCGCCGGCAAGACCGGCCGCTTCCTGCCCGCGGACACGCGCGGCAAGTACGAGGTGCTCGAGTGGCTGATGTTCCAGATGGGCGGCGTCGGCCCGATGCTGGGCCAGGCCCACCACTTCCGCATCTACGCCCCCGAGAAGATCCCCTACGCGGTCGACCGCTACACGAACGAGGCCCGGCGCCTGTACGGCGTGATGAACAAGCGCCTCGCGAAGAGCAAGTACCTCGGCGGCAAGGCCTACAGCATCGCCGACATGGCCGTGTTCCCCTGGCTCAGAAGCTGGAAGAACCAGGGCATCGACTGGGCGGACCACCCGCACCTCAAGGGCTGGTTCGACGAGATCGCGGCGCGGCCCGCGGTGATGCGCGGCGTGGAGGTGCTGGCCGACCGCCGCAAGCCGGTCACCGACGACAAGGCCCGCGAGATGCTGTTCGGCAAGACGCAGTACCAGCAGCGCTGAAGCCGCTGCCTAGAATCGCGCGCTTGCCATCCGCTGCCCGTAGCTCAACTGGATAGAGCAGCTGCCTTCTAAGCAGCAGGTCGGGGGTTCGAGTCCCTCCGGGCAGGCCAGTCCTTGCGATTGGCGATAGTGCTCACTAACGTGTCTAATACGGCGGCCTCTGTCTAATTTGAATGCCCCGCGAACCCGCCAACCCTTTCGGCCTACGTTGGTCCCCGCTGGCCGCGCTGATCTTCGAAGCCGGCCTGTCGGGCTGCGGCGTGCCGTGGCCGTTCGGCCCATGGGATCCGCAGTGGTGGCCGGTGGCGGCGAACGACGCCTAGATGCTCGTCGACGTCACGCTGCTGCGCCGCAAGGGCTTGAGGCTTCGGGCCGCGGAGCTTGACCCGCCCGTGCGCGGCATGCTCGAAACCCAGTGGATGACCGAGACCAGCTTCGGGCGACCCATGAAGGTCGCGCAGGTCTTCTCGGAGTACGGCACGGTGCGGCAGCGCTCGCTGCTGACCATCGGTGACGTGACGCTGGAGGCGATCAAGGACGGCAGCTTCTCGCTGGCCGGCGTCGAGCTGGAGAGCTATCGACCGGCGGAGGAGAAGCGGCGGCGCATCATCGAGCACCGGCAGGTGTGGAGGTGCGTGCCGGTGGCCATGCCATGATCTCGCGATGCTGAAGCGCACCCTGCGGGCCTTGGTCGCCAAGACCGGCTTCGAGATCCGCCGCACCAACCGCTATATCCCGGCCAAGCAGACGGTCGCCGCGGCCACGCGCGCGGGGCTGAGCGTGTGCGACTACCTCGAACGGAAATGGGCGCTGGTGGGCGCGACGCAGCGCATCGTCGACCGCATGGAGCAGGCCGGAGCGCTGACGCGTGGCATGTCTGTGGTGGAGATCGGAGCCGGCACCGGCCGCTACGCCGAGAAGCTGATCGAGCGCTGCGCGCCGACGAACTACCTGAGCTACGAGACGGCCACCGATTGGGCCGAGTGGCTGGCCAGGACCTACCCGATCACGTCCATGCCGACGGACGGCTCGACGCTGGCCGGCACGCCGGATCGGAGCGCGGACCTGGTGCACGCTCACGGCGTGTTCGTCTACACGCCGTTCCTGGTGTCGGTGCGCTACTGGGAGGAGGTTTGCCGCGTGCTCAAGCCGGGAGGCTTCGCGGTGTTCGACCTGCTGGCAGACAGCTGCTTCACCGAGGAGTTCACGGCGAAGTGGCTGGCATCAGGCGAGGTGCTGCCATGCACCTGCAGCCGAGCGTGGGTGCTCGATTTCTTCAAGCGCCGGGGGCTGGCGCTGGTGGACTCGTTCACCAGCCCCTACGGGCCGGGAGTGTCCGAGTACCTGGTGCTGCGCAACGGCCTTGCCGTCGGGACTGGGTCAGGCTGAAAATAGCGAGGCCCGCGCGGTGCTACCAACACCGGCGAGCCTCTGACCAATCAGCAACCGAGGTGCCTCATGGCTACAGCCGATGATATTGCGGAGCGTGTTCGCGCTGCGCTGACCTACGATCCAGAGACCGGGATATTCCTCCGCCGTGGAACCAGGTGCGGCAGATGGAAGGACGGCACGGCGATCGGCCACGGGGACGACAACGGCTACGTGCGCATCCGCTTCGAGGGCAAGATGTGGAGAGCCCACCGACTGGCTTGGCTCTACGTCCACGGCACGTTGCCGGAGTTCCCCATCGATCACGTCAACGGCAACCGGCGTGACAACCGCATCGTCAATCTTCGAGCGGCGACAGTGCGGGTGAACAATGAAAACATCCGCTCCGCCAAAGCCACCAGCATCGTCGGCTTGCTGGGTGTCTCGCCGGGGCGGCGTGGCGGCTTCACGGCCACCATCAAAACCGAGTTGGCTGGGCACACGGTGCAGCTGTACCTCGGTCTGTACGAGAGCGAGGCCGTGGCCCACGCGGTCTACCTGGATGCCAAGGCGAAGCTGCACGCCGGCTACTCGGCCGGCGGGATCAACGCGTCGTAGGTTGCTTCGCAGGCTCTGCCTGCGGCGCCTCGCTCGTCGGCGATGGCAGCATAGCGTCGAGCAAGTCGGCCAACGTCCTCAAGCACCCTTTCGCACACTCCGGCGGCGTCGTCGGCTGGCGGGCCTGCTGCGCCAGCCGCGGGACCTTGGCCGGCGGCACCACTTCGGGCGGCGGCGATGAGGGCGTTGACACGCTGCCGCAACCGGCCAGCAGCAGCGTCAGCGATAGCAGCGTCAGCGCGAGCGCGCGTGAGTTCAGCCTGCAGAGCATCGAGTACCTCCTGGTGCGCCGAGAAGCGGCGCTGTTCCTCGGCCTGGGCCTCTTCGCGTGCCTTGCCCGCCGCCGCGGCGCGGCGCAGGTCGGCGGCGGTCCAGCGCGCCTGCACCTCGGCCTGGCCAGCGCGGTAGCCCGCGGCCTCGCGCTTGCCGCCGTAGATCCACAGCGAGCCGACGAGCAGCGCGCCGGCCAGCACCGCCAGCCAGCCCTTGATCGGGACCAGCTTCAGCAGCGCCAGCACAGTCAGGCCTCCGAACGCGACAGCGGCGCCGCGCCCACCGGCAACTCGGGCCGGGCCGGCAGGTCCTGTCCGGGTGGCCAGCGGTAGGCGATCGCGCGGGTGCGCGGGAAGGACCGCACGTTGACCGCGTCGCCCTGGTTGCCGCCCAGCACCAGCAGGTCGCCGATGCTGGTCTGGCCCACCACGAGGCCGACGTGGCCACCGCCGGTGCGTTCGAACACGACCACGCAACCGTGGATCGGATCGCGCAGCTTCTGGCCCCAGTCGGCCCACGCCTTCGCGCGGTACCAGTGCTGCGGCCGCGCCACGCCGGCGGCCATCATCCAGGCTGCCACCGCGGTGCCGCACCACGGGGTTTCATCGTCGCGCCACCAGGCGCCCAGCTTCGCCAGCCAGTCGCTGATACGCGGCGCGGTCGGAGCGCCGGGCAGCTCGCGGACGCCGATGTCGCTGCGGGCCTCGGCAAGCCAGAGTGGTTCGCTCATGGCTTCGGTCCTCGCGTCTTCGGCTGGTCGACGAGCCGGCCGGCGATGCCCAGCACCAGCAGCGCGATCGTGAGACCGTAGACCAGCGCCGGCGGCAGCGTGGCGCGCAGGTCATCGGGCAGCGCCTGGTAGCCACCGAGGATGGCCACCGCGCCGGCCTGGGCCTGCACGCTGAACATGCGCCAGGCGCGGCGCCAGTTCGGGATGAGCTTCATCGCTTCGCCCTTTCCAGTGGGATCGCGCCGCTGTCGACGCCGGTCGGGATCGGCAGGCCGTGCTCGAGCCGGCGCAGCCTGGCCGCGTTGATGGCCGACTCTTCGAAGCGCGCTTCATCGGCGCGCTTGTTGTCGCGGTAGGCCTGCCACGCCTTGACGACGAACGTCAGCGCGGTGAACCCCAGGCTCGCGACTGCGATCCACAGCATCCAGGGCGTGGCCGGCTCGGCGTGCAGCACTGGCGGCACCGTCATCGCGCCAGCGACGCCAGTCATCGCGCCGGAAGCCTTCACCGCCGGCGCGTGCAGCGCCTCGGAGGCGGCAGCCGCGATCTGGTGCAGCTGCTCTCGGTTCATCGGCCGACCTCGGCAGCAAGCACCACGGGAACGGCGCCGAGCAGCGTGGCGCCGATGTCGGCCCAGCTCCACTGCCCGCCGCGGGCCACGTTGTAGGCCTCGCGCGCCAGCGCCGCCGCGGCCACAAAGGCCAGGCCGTGGAGCAGCGCAGAGGGCGCGGCGTTGACGTAGAGGCTGGCCAGCGCGCGGGCCGCGTAACCGGCTGCCGTGGCGATCGCGCCGGCGCCGAAGTGCAGCGCCTTGTCAGGTGCTGGTGTCCACATGGTAACCTCGGAAAAGCGAAAGCCCCGGCTGCTTGCGCATGCCGGGGCTTCGGTGGTGGGGTCTACCTCAGACGGCTCGGCCTGCGAAAACGCATGCCGGTCACTCCGTTCGGAGGTAGTTCGCGATGACGGCGCGAGTCTAGCGCACCATCAGTCCTTCTTGTCGCCGTCGACCGTCAGGCCTTGGCGCAGCCGGTCCTTCTTCTCGACTGCCTTCTCCGTCGCGGCGTCCATGGCCTTGTCGCTGATCGCACCCTTGCCAGCCAGGCGACGCAGTTGGCGCAGCTCCGCATCGATGTCGCGGATCATCTTCTCGCGCTGGCTCTTGTCGATCACAGCGGAGAGTTCGAGGTCGATCGGCCGGACCTTGATCCCGAAGGTCTGCATCGCCGCGTGCTTGGGCTGCACCGGCTGGCCATCCCGGCCCACGCCGGTGTAGGTCTTCGCGATGGCCTCGGGTGCGCCGGGCAGCCACTGCACCTCGCCGCCGGTGGCCTGGGCCAGCGCGTTCATCCCGCGCTCCCAGTGCGCGTTGCCCATCGCGGCGGCCGGCGCAAACTGCTTCCAGATCCAGTCGGCGCGCTTTGTGGCCGCCTCGCCGCGGGTGTCGTTCTTGTCCACCAGGTCCTTGCCGGTCCAGGTGTCCTTGTTCGCGATCATGGCGGTGGCCAGGCTGAACAGCGGGTGGCTCGGCGTGATGGGCTGCGGCAGCGGCACGCCGCCGGCGTTCGGGCTCACGTCGAAGATGTCGCCGCCGGGGATCACGCGCGCCATGTCGATGAACAGCGGCAGCTTCGTCACCTCGTCCTCGCCCAGCCGGAGGGCCTTGGGCGTGGCCAGCGAGGTCGTGCCCTTCATCCACGGCGGCAGGTGCTCGCGCTCGGACTGCTCCTTCTCGCGCACGCGCTGGCGGAACGCCGGGTCGTTGAGGTACTTCTGCAGCGCCTCCTGCCAGGTGTCGTCATCGTCGGTGGCGATCGCATAGGCCGCGGCGTTCGTGGCCCAGAGCACGGCCGCCGGAGCGGCGATGCGCCACGGGTAGGCGAGCGCGGTGTGCAGGAGCGCAGGGATCGCCTTGTACGTGTAGCTGAAGAACGGGATGCCGAAGTCGCGCACGTAGCGTGCGCCCTTGGGGAGATCGTCGTAGGCGAAGATGTAGCGCTGCGCCTGGTCGACGGCGTCCTGCGGCTCCATGCCCCGGTCGCGCGCATCCTTGTAGAGCAGGTACCGGAAGAACTGGTCCTCGAACTCGTAGGCCGCGCTCATGGGCTTGCGCAGGAAGAAGGTCAGCAGGTCGAAGGTCAGCTTGGCCCCGCGTGCTAGCTTGCTCTCCGCCTTCATGGCCAGCTCGCGCAGTTCAGGCGGCAGGTCCTTGACCAGTTCCTCGGCGTTCATGGTCGCGCCGAACACGCCGTTGTCCTTCGCCTCCTGCAGCATCGGCGCCTTCGTGATGAAGTCGCGCAGTGCGCCCAGGTACTTGTCCGCCCGGTGATAGCCCACGCCGGCGAAGTGCGCCATCGAAAGGTTCGACACGATGTTGTTGACGTGCGAGACCGGGTTCATGGCGGTCTTGCCCATCTTCCACCAGCCCATCGCCTTGCGGTACATGGTCCAGGCCGCGGACTGGGCCTCCTCGATCGACGACAGGTGGCTCAGCACCTCGGCAGGCACGTAGCGGCCCGCCAGCTTGCCGTAGCGCGTGGCGCCGGTGCCTTCGATCGTGCCGTCGGGCACGCGCACCCAGCCCTCGCGCGGGGTCCGCGACGACATGGCTGGGTCGTTGGCCAGCGCTTCGAACATCCGACCCAGGGCGATGTCGCGCTGGGTCTGCATGTAGCCCATGACGAACCGGAACCCCGCATCGCGGATCTCGCCCATCTGGTCGCGTTCGGCGCGCGAGAAGTCCCGCCAGACCTGCACGGTGCCGTCGACGCTGGGCAGGTTGGGCTGGTAGTCGGGGTCGCGCACCTCCCAGCCCATCGCCTCGTAGTGCGGCAGGTCGGCCTCGGGGATCGTCTCGTACAGGCCGCGGCCCTTGAGGTGCTTGCCCTTGATGCCCTTCATGGCGGCCGGCCGGCTCACCATCTGGCGGATCGCGTCCGCCCAGGCGTCGACCGACTTGCGCAGCTTGCTTTCGTAGAAGCGCGGCAGGTAGGCACCGTCCCAGCGCTGCGCGGCTTCCTCGCTCAGCATGCCCAGCCGCACCAGCTCGCGCGACTGGCCGCTCATGGCCTGGGTCATCGCGGCCGCCAGGCGCACCGCGTGCTCCGGCGGCACGACGCCGCTGGCCACCTCACGCTCGATGATGTCGGACACCATCTCGCGCTCGCCCGGGGACAGGCTCTGCATGTCGCGCGCCACCGAGGCCGCGGTTTCCTGGGCCTTGGCCACCGCCAGCTTCATCTGCCGCAGCTGGCGCCGCAGCGCCGGGCTGGCGGCCTTCAGCTGCAGCCGGGTGAGCACCGGGTCGGCCGCCTTGCCCAGAGCCTCGTACAGCCACGCGCCGGGCGCGAACTGCACGCGGTTGGATGCGTCGAGCCAGGCCGAGCGACGCGGCGTCGGCGCTGCAGCTGCAGCAGCAGGCGGTTCGCCGGGCGGCACACGGCCGCCACCGCCGCGCGAGAACTGCAGGTCGGCAGTCTCCTCGAGCGACAGCTCACGCGCCTCGACGCCGCTCAGGTCCGGCGCCGGCGCGGCGCGATCGGACTGCGCGTCGCGGAACTGGCGCCAGTTGATCGTTCCGTCGTAGGCGTCGCCGTCGGGCTGGTACTGCTGCGGGATACCCATGCGGTCCCAGAAGCCGCGGGCCTCGGGCACGATGTTCGAGATGTTCAGCTCGCTGTCCGGGTTCGCGGCCAGCAGCGCTTCGACGACGGCGCGACCGCTGCCGCCGCCGCGTTCGGTCATCGCGATGTTGATCAGCGAGACCGGCTTGCCGTCCTGTATGAGCAGGTCGACCTTGCCGATCGGGGCCCGCGTCGCGGGGTCGCGCACCGTGTAGCCGACCAGCTTCCCGCCGTCCTCGGTCTCGATCACGCCGAGGTCGGTCTTGCGCACTGGGTTCTCGATGACCACCTTGGCGCTGGCGAAGCGCGGGAACCCGTCCTGCTTCACCTGCACCTTGACGTCGGGTGGCGGCACGGCGCCTCGCGTGGCGTTGTCGAGTTCGCCCCAGTGAGCCGGGTTCTCGCGCTGCGCGATGCCGAAGGCGAGGTTCACCATGTCCTGCGCATCGAACTGGCCGGCCTTGGCCTTGCCGAAGACCTTGGCCCACACGTCGCGCAGCGCCTTGCGCACCTCACCGAGCCAGCGGGCCACCGTGCCCTGCTTCGCCAGCAGGTTCGGCTTCACGCCCATCTCGATCGCCACCTGCACGGCGTACGGGAACAGCTCCTCCGTGGAGTGCGCGCCGGCGTCTGCATCGCCGCGCGAGTCGTTCACCCGCGCCACCGCGTCGTCGTGCACGCGGCGCTCGATGCTGCCTTCCGGCGCTTCGGCCCAGGAGCCGATGACGCTATGCAGCCGGTTCCAGCCGTCGTTGCCGAGCACCGCGCGGCCGTGCTTGTGCATCAGCTCGTGCAGCACCACCGCCTGTTCCTGGCCAGCGGGGATGCGGTCGGCTATCAGGAACACCGTCTTGCTCTTCGGGTCGAAGAACGCCATCGCTGCGCCGGCGCTTTCCGAGTCCAGGCGCACGGCGCCGATCAACGGCTCCCACTCGCTCTTGATGCCGGTGCTGGTGGTGACAACCACGCGCCCAAGCTGGTTCGGCAGCAGGCCGATGCCATTGACCAGGTCGCGCAACGCGGCGCGCACCGAGTCGACCGTGGCCGGCCGGCGGATCTCCGCCAGGCGCTGTGCGAGCTCGGGCGACATCGCGCCCTCGCGCGAGTAGAGGCGGTCCGCCTCGATCTTGGAGCCCTTCTGGGCTTCCGTCAGTCCATCGTTGTGCACGATGTCCAAAGCGCGGACGTCGACCTGCGAGAGCCCCTTGGCCAGGTTCTGCGCCTCGGCGAGCGACATGCTCCGGTTCACGCCCGTTGCGATCATGGCCGCGCCGGCGTTCGAGAAGCTGACGGCGCGGTACAGCGCGTCCAGCTTGCCGTTGTCCTTCAGCGGCATGGCGTCGGCGCCGCTCCAGGGCACGAAGGCGATCGGCTGGTTCTGCGCGTTCAGCAGCGCGATGCCCGACACACCGCCGTGCTGCTGAGAAAGGCCGCGCACCGCGGCCGCCCCGCTCGAAGGCCCGGTGATCGATGGCCCCAACTGCCCGCGGTCCTGCAACTGCCGCTCCTGAGCCGGAACGGAGGGCCCTGCGGCGGGTTGCAGTGCGCCCTTCTCGCTCTGGCCCCAGTCGTCCATGCCGCCCCACCGATCGTTGCCGATGGCCAGCATGCCCTTCACCTTGATGCCAGTACCGTCGAAGACGTTGCCCATCGTGCGCAGGACCATCTCGTCCGCGCGCGAGAGATCGGGGGTGCCGCTCGGGTGGTTGTGCACGAGCCAGAGCTGCGTCGCTCCTGGGACCTGGAAGGCCTCGCCGACGATGGTGGCTGGAAACACCGGCGTCTGCGACAGCGCGCCCTTGAAGCCGCCGACGATGGCCAGCGGCTTGCCGGCTGAGTCGGTCACCAGAGCATCGAGGCGCTCGACGGCGCTGCGGCCGAGGTAGGCGAGCGCATTGGCAGCGTCGCCCAGCGATCGGATCGGACCTACGTGCCCGAGTTGCTGCTGGCGGGTGGTGACGAGCCGGGTGGTTGTGCGGTAGTCGCCGGCGGGTCGCTGTACGGGGCCGCCGGCGTCCACGTTCCCTGCCCCGGCTTCGGCTCCACCAGGTCGCTCAACGCGCTGGCGCCGTCCGGCTGGAGCGGGTACGGGGTTTCCGAAGAGGTCGGTTTCATAGGGCTTGCCGGCAGTGTAGTCGTCCGGGTCAGGCTCGAGGGCCGCCGACGCGGCCGGGATAGCTGCGCGCGCAGCCGGCGCCGCCGCGGCTTCCGCCTCACGCACCACCTTCTCTTCGGCCTCGACGAGCGACCGCACCTCGGCGATCCGCTCTTCGACGGCCTGCAGCGAGGCCTCGGCGCTTGGCCGCCCTTCTCTGCGCAGGTCGAACGCACGGTCGATGATCGCGCGCTTGTCCTCGGGCCGCAGTGCGTCGCCCGCCTTGTTGATGCAGCTGGTCAGCGACACTCGAGAACTCCGCTGGTGATGATGGCAATCGCGATACCGAACAGCTCGTCGTCTAGCTCGTCCGGGTCGCGTTGCAGGTCGAACTCGTCGTCGTCAGGGCCGCTGAGCATCCCGCTGCTCGGCGCCTGGGCCGTGGTGCTAACGCCGGCCGCGCCGCCGAGCAGCAGGCCGCCGGCGGCGATGTAGCCGTAGTCGGTCTGCGCTGCCAACGCCGCACCGGCGAAACTGAGGCCACCGCTGCCCTGCGCAGCGTGCGCGGCGGTGAAGGTGCACGTCGCGGCACCGGCGAACAGCGCGCCGCCGGAGCCGGTCACCTCGAAGTCGTTTCCAGCGCTTGCACTGGCCGAGCCGCCGAACACCAGGCCGCCGGCGCCCGTCACGGCGAAGGCGGCTGTGTAGGCCGAGGTCGCGGCGCCAGCGAAGGTCAGGCCACCGGACCCGGTCGCGCTGAACGCTGCGGTGAAGCTCGCGGTCCCGGCACCGGCGAACGACAACCCGCCTGAGCCGGTGGCCGCGAACGCATAAGCAGCCGTCGCCGAGGCCGCACCGCCGAACTGGATGCCACCCGACGCGGTCGCGGCGAAAGCGGCCGTGAACGATGCTGTGGCGGACCCACCGAACGTGATGCCGCCACTGCCGGTGTAGGTGAAGCCCGTCGGCGCGATGCCGGGCAGCCACCTGCCACGCGGAACGCGGATCCGCGGCCGCGGCCGGAACAGCGGCCGGAACATACGGCGCTACCCCCTCAGACCGGGTCGAGGCAGTTGATCAGCTCACCCTTCTCGTCGAAGGCGGCAAGCAATTCGGCGCGCTCGGCCGCCGACAACTGCAGCAGGTTGCGCGCGTGCGAGAGCAACTGCGGGCTCAGGCGGCGCACGATACGCTCCTGAAGCTCTTCGGCGATAACCGGGTAGTCGCCGTCCATCGCCACGACTGCGTGGTGCGCGGTCATCTGCTCGCACCACTGCTTCTTGCGCTCTTCGGACCAGCGGCAGCCGCGTGGCAGGTCTGCGGCGGTGAAGGTCTTGCCCTTGTTGGTGGTGCTCATATCAGCCGATCTCCTGAACGATCAATTCACCTTCGATGGTGAGTGAGTCGGCTGCTGCCGCGATCTCGAAGGTCGCTCGCACGCCGGCCTGCACCAGCACTTGCTCTTCCTGCGTGAAGCGGATGTTGTCGGAGACACGAACGTTCCAGCCGCCTTTCCAGCGCTGCGTGGGCGTGCCGCCGCTGGCCTTGGTGGTGTTGCCCTGCTCCGCCGCGAACGACGCAGAGCTGTTCGAAGAATCCTTCGCGTAGGGCGTCGACGAGCTACCACCGCTACCGCTAGCGGTAGCGCCCGTAAATATCAACAGCCGCAGGTTCTCTTCCTGCGCGTCGCCGACATCGCTGGTCTGGAAGATGTTGTAGCCCAGGATCACGCAGGGCTTGCCAGCAGCCGCAGTGATCTCGGCCAAGTCGACGTTGGCGTTGCCTGTGTAGGCGAACGGAACTCCAAATACACCGGACATGATGCCCTCCTAGAAGTGAAGCATGCGAGCGCGTCGTGCGCTGCGGTTGATGGGCGGGAACGAGGTGGGCGCGCCGCCATCGGTGGCACCGTTGATCGACAGCGCGCCGAGCACCCACTGCCAGTTCGAGACCGTGCCGGCGGCGTTGACCGTCCACGACGTGGAGACCGTGGCAGCGCCAGCCTTCCAGGACGAGCCGATCTGCAGGATGGCTCCCTGGTTTGCCTGCTCGAGCTGGGTCTGCCCTGCGCCCAGACCCATCGCGGCGTTCTGGAAGCGGCCGATGAAGTCCAGCACCAGGGCGTCGGTGCCGCTCGACACTGAACCCGATGCGGCGTCGGCGGTGCCGTTCCCATTCGAGAAGACGAGGGAGCCGTTCGGCGTGACGGTGTCGACGCCAGAGAGCGACACCACGATGAGCCCGATCTCGCCGGTGGAGGCGGCGGGCGTCGAGGTGATGGTGACCGTGCCGGCCGTCGGGCTTGTGCTGCGCCAGACGTGCAGGCGCAGGAAGGACTCGCGCACACCCGAGTCGGCGATCGACGAGAACGCTCCACCGCCGCCGCTCGACACGACCGACGTCATGCCACCAGGCGAGCCGTCGGAGAGGAGCGTCGCTGCGTAGACGATGTCACCAGCCCCGATGACTAGGCCGGCGGCAGAAACGCTCGTTCCAGTCCCGGTGTTGCCGACGCTGTCGGTGATGGTCGGCGCGAGAAGGCCTAGCCTGCGGTAACTGAACGGCGGCGCGATGAAGGGCCGGAGTCTCGGGCGCCAAACCCCCGTCGGCGGCTTGAGGCGCTCGAACCCCCCCGGCAGGATCATCGATCTGTTGGCCGGCGTCAGCAGTTGCATGCTTGCTCCGCGCGCGACTCAGGGTCAGGCTGCCGGGCCTCGGCCCGTGATCCGGACGGCACCGAACACGTTGCCTTCGTCCAAGTCGTCGCGTGTGACCGTTGACTCCCGCGCCAGCGTCTGCGGATTTACCCTGTAGATGACGCCGTCAGCGACCTCGATGTAGATGGGGTCGCCCGCACGATCCAGCAGGTAGAAGCCGTTGGTGCCGAGGGTGTAGGTGAGATTCATCAAGCTCTCCTGTTGAGACGCGGCCACTAGAAGCTCTGCAGCGCGACGCTGCGGAACCCGTAGCGGTTCGCCGCACTCTGGCCAGCAGCCGTGCGACGGAACGACCCGATGCCGATGCCACTACCCGCGGCCGTTGCCACTAGCGAAGCCTCGCCGGCCTGGCTGCGCATGTTCTCGACCCCGTTGCGGTAGGTGACCACGATGTTCGTGGAGCGGTACAGTTCGGCCACCCACACGTCACCGTCAACCAGCGGGATGGCGCTGCCGCTGTCTATCGGGCTCATGATCGTGAACCCGTTGGCCGGCCCGTTCATGAGGGCCATGATCCGGGCCCCGTCACGGTTCCAGGTGCATGAAATCCAGGTGCGGGCGCCGGCACTGGAAGAGCACCCGAGCAGCAGTTCCAGCTCGTGGTTGTCGGTGTCCGTCGGCGGGAAGTACCCGGCGTTGACGTACATCGTCGCCGTGATGCGCTGGTTGCCTGGGTACCCGGGCACGAACGCGAAGCTGTCCAGGTAGTCGAACGGTTCGCTCTGGCCCAGCGAGTCGCCCGCGGCGATGTTGATGCTGCCCGATGCAGCCGCGATCACGCGCATGCTGCTCTGCGCGTTCATCGCGACATTGCCGCCAGTGCCCTGCGTGTTGTTGGTCCAGATGCCGCCTGCGGACAGCGGGGTCTGCGCGGCGGCGGTGGTGAAGTCGATGAAGTAGCCGCCCGGTTGGGCCGAACTGCTCTGCCTCGCAACAGCGGGAATCCGCGGCGGGGCGGGCAGCCGCCCGATCGAACCGATGAACATGCGAGCGAGTTAGGCGTAGCCCATCTCAGCGAGCGCTTCCGCGCTCAGGTGCGCGATGCGCGCCGGAGGGATGTCTTCGACCTTGGCCTGCCGCAGTTCGCCGGCTGCCTGGGCCGGAATCTCGGCGAAGGTGGTGCCGTCCTTGTTCGTCAGGTGCACCCACGGCTCGCGTACCAGGCGTTCACCTTCGCGCAGGCCATCGCCGCCGGCGAGCTTGCGCTTGGAGCCGTCTTCCTTCACGGCGAGGTTCTCGATCATGAAGATGCCCACGCCGGCGCTGCCGCGCACCCACATACCGTTTCGAATGATCGTCATGATGTTCAGTCCGCAGTGATGACAGGGGTGACCTTGATCGTTCCGCCGCCCGATGGAATCGAGAACGGCGCGCCGCTGAAGCGCTCGGCCAGCGCGATCCGGCCGCCGGTGTTGCGCGTCATGTAGTAGCCGTACGCGTCACCGGCTCCACTCATCGTGAAGGTTTGCTGCGCGTAGTCCGTGTGGGACGGCGCGCCTTCCGTGGTGGTCCAGCTGCCCGCGGTCAGGGTGATCGAGGCGTAGCCGGTGGCCGCGTACTCCGTGTACGTGGCGGCGGTGTCGGTCTCGGCCGGCGTGATGTTGTTGGAGAAGAGCCGCAGCACCAGCGTGCTCAGGGCGGTCTTCCCGGTGAAGCCGTCGAGAGCGTCGCCCTCGCCGTTGTTCGGTACAAGCAGTGCCATCGTGGGCTCCTTCTTCGCTCAGGAAAGAAAAAGCCGCCCGGAGGCGGCTGGTGTTGGAGAGGTGGTGGTCAGGCGGTCTTGCGCTTGATGGTCATCTTGCGGCTGCCGCCCCCGTAGGTGTTGGGGATATCGATCTCGTAGACGTAGTTCGGCTCACGCTCGGGTGCAGGCATGAACCGGATATCCGGCGGCGGCGCTGGCGGGATCTGCGCCTGCACGGTGGCCTGCACCGTCACCTGCGGCGTCGGAAACTTGATGCCCTTGATGGCCTCGGTCAGCGCCTGCACCAGCTTCGTCGGGTCGTTGCTGATCTCGCCGATGGCCAGGAGCAGTTCCTTGAACAACTGCTCCAGCCGATCATCGCGGGCAGCCGCTTCCTTGATCGACGCCACCGCCGCGATGAAGTCCTCGACGGACGTGGAAGCCTTCTTCGAATCGGTCATGGTCAGCCCTTCAGGCAGGCGCGCAGCGACTCCAGCACGGAGAGGCGCTTGCGCAGTTCGATGAGGTGTTCGGGGCGCGGCTTGGCGCGCGCCGGCTCGCTGGCGAACAGGTCGCCCATACCGGACATCTGTTGCTCGGCTGTCTGGCCCAGCTGGAAGTCGTCGACGGTGTCGTCGGCGCGCTTACGGTTGTCGCGCTCGTCGGCTTCGCGCTGCAGCTGCTGCTGCTCGCCGGCCTTGCGCCGGCGCTCTGCACCTTCGGCTGCGTCGCGCGCTTCGTCGCGCTCGCGCAGGTCGTCGGCGCTGTAGCTGACTAGGCCTTCTTCGTCAGGCCGCGCTTCTGCGCTTCGAGCTGCATCAGCCGCTGCCGCTGCGTCGGAGCCACGCGCGCGAGCTTCAGCAGCACCTGCTTCTGCTTGGCGGTTGGCTTCGTGGGCGAGTTCATCGGCGATCTCCTGCTCGGTGAAGCCGAGAGCGCGCATGCCCGCGGCGGTGTCCAGCACCTGGAACGACTCGACCTGATCGTCCGTCAGCGCCGCCAGGTCACTCGTCGTGAGCCCGGCCTCGGCCATGATGGCTTCGCGTTCGGCTTGCGCCTCCTGCTCCGCTTCGGCCTGCTGCTCGGCATGGTACGCCTCGCGCTGGCGCTCGTCATCCGCCTGCTGCTCGGCCACCTGCTGGTCCAGCGTCTGGGGCTCCTCGCGGTTCAGCGCCGCACGGATCAGGTCCTTGGCTTTCTCGCTGGCAGCCTGGTGGTCGGCAGCGACCTCTCCAGGCGCCAAGTAGCCGTAGTCCTCGAGGAGTTCGGCGATGCGCCCGCGGTCCTCAGTACCGCCGGCGCGGAACAGCTTGCCGACACCTGGGATCAGCGGGTTGCGGTAGTCGTTGATCGGCGTGCCGTTGCGGTCCTTGCGGCCGGTGGGCACGCTCTCGCTGTACTCGGAGAGCAGCTTCGGCGACAGGCCGTTGAGCGAGTTCGAGGCGCTGATGATGGCCAGCAGGCGCGAGCCCATCACGGTCTGCGGGTGCTTGGCCGTGCGGCGCGCGCCGGTGCGGCGAGCGGAAAGCACAGTGCCTTCGTTCGCCGCGGCTCCTGGTTCTCGCTGCACCTCGCGGGCCTTGACTCGCTTGCTCTCGACGAGATCGTGCAACCGGTCGGCGGTTTCGCCGCTGTCCTTCGATGTGGCAGCGATCTCGTCGACGGCGGCGACGTCTTGCGGCGTCACGCGTCCCTGCCGCTCAAGGTCCTTCAGCTCTTGGGCAGCGAGGTCGATCTCCTCCAGATTCGCCTTGTGCATCGCGGCGACCGTCTGCTCGAGATGCTCGTCGTCGCGCTTGCGGCGCAGCTTGTTCTCGAAGGTACCTTCGGTTTCGGCTTCCTTGCGGACCCTCGCTGCCTCGTCCCGAAGGCGCTCCAGCCGAGCGTCCTCGAATCGCGCCAGCGCCGCCTCGTCGCCATAGGCCGGGTAGCCGAGCTCGGCCAGCAGCTCGTCGTCGATGCGGACCTCGGCTTCCTTGGCCCTGGTGTAGTCACCGTAGGCCGCGTGCAGAGCATTGACGGCCCGTTCCCAGCTCCATGCACTGAGGATCCGCGACAGCGGCTCTTTGGCCAGGCCGGGGCGCGCGCGCAGCCACTTCGCCTGCTCGGCGGTAAGCTCAGTGCCATCGACCACCGGCTTTGGCTTCTCCAGGTCCGGCAGCATCGCCTTCAACTGGTCGGCGTTCTGCTCGCCGCTGATCGACTGGAAGACCCGGTCGCCGAACCCGTCCGCGAAGCTGGCCTTGTAGAGCGTCACGGCCTCGTCGGCGCTGTCCACCCCGGTGAAGACCTTGTGCTCGTCGAAGGCCTTGCCGTCGGGCGTCGTCTGGTTGATGACCCAGAACCGGCCGTTGTCGCCCTTCGGCCCGATCGTGAGGTCGACGTGGTCGCCGTCCGCGCCCTTGGTGCCGCGGATGTAGCCGTAGTGCGCCGGCATCTCCACTTCCCACGACTCGGCCGCGTCGGCCTTACTGCGGCGCATCGAGCCCTTGGGGTTCTCGATCGACACATCCATGCCGCTGATTCGGACGTGGCCCTTGGCGTAGTTCCCGGCTTCCTTCTGGGCGTAGGTTGGCTCGGGGCGGTCGTTGAGCGGCGAGGTGGCGGCCGCGTGCGCTGCCGTGTCGATCGCGCTCGGCGCGGCATCGGCCAGCGCGCCGGCGCTGCGGAGCGTGTCCTCGATGCGCGACACGGCGGCAGCTGGCGCCGCGGCCGGTGCCGGTGCTGCTGCAGGCGCTGCCGAGGCTTCGGCGGTCTCCTCGGGCGGCGGCGGCACAGCGCCGTGCTCCAGCGCATCCAGCGCCTCGGGCGCGATGTCCTCGGGCGCCAGGCCGCGCCGCTGCAGCGCGCCGACGAACCGGCGGTAGAAGGCACCAAGGTCGCGCAGCGGCCGGCCCTCGCTGGCCTCGCGCGCCAGCGCCACCATCTTCGGCGGGATGCCGTACATCGCGGCCACGCCGGCGAAGATCTCGTCGGTCTTCTTGCGCTGCACCTGCGGGCTGTCGGTGCTCAGCGGCGGGTCGACGTGGAAGCCCACCGCCTGGGCGCGCTCGTACGGCGTGCCCACCGGCGCCGGTGGCGCTTCCGGTGGGGTGGCGGGCAGCGCCGGCGTGGCGCCGGCGGCCGCGGCGTCCGCGTTGCGATAGACCTCGCGTCCGGTGACGATCGCAGCCGGCCCGCCGCCCATCACCGCCATTTGGCCGATGGTGACCTTGAGCGTGTCGCCCGCAGCGTTGAGGTAGTCCTCGATCGTGGCGTTCGGGTGCAGCGCGGCCGGGCCCAGCTTGTCGGCCGCGAACTGGATCGCGGTGGTCAGCTGCTCGCCCGGGATCTCCTTCAGGAGCAGGCTGCCGACCACCTTAGCCAGGTCGTTCTGCGGCAGGTTGCGCGCCGCGGCCTTCAGCAGTTGGATCTGTTCGGAGAAGCCGAACCGCTCGCCCAGCGCCTCGGCGGTGCCCATGATCCCCGCGCGCGCCAGCGACTCGCCGGTGTCGAAGCCGGCATCGCGGCCGTCGTTGTACTCCTGCAGGGCCGACTGCACGAACAGGCCACGCAGCGCCGGGCCGCCGGCGACGCCGAGCGTGAGCGACGGGACCGAGTTCAGGATCGAACTGGTGACGTCCGCCACCAGCTTGTCGTTCCCGGCCAGGCCCTGCATCGCGCCTTGCTCCGTTGCGCCGGCGAGGCCAGCAGCACCGCGCGCGAACTGCTCGACGCTGTCCGCGCCCACCAGGTCGGCGGCCAGGCGGACGGCGCCGGTACCGACCTTGCCGAGGCTGGCGACGCCGGCGACCAGGCCGCGCGCCACCGGGTTCGGCGTCATCTCGGCCACGTCCATCTGCAGCGACTGCGCCGGCGTGGCCGGGCCGATCGACTGCTCGGGGCGCCGTGCGGCAGCAGCCGCACGCTGCGCGTCGACGGCGTTTCGCTGGCGGCTGGCTTCGACGAAGGACAGGCCGGGGTCCAGCGTCGGATCCGGGCCAGCCGGCCGGTCAAGCACCGACCCGGTCGGCGGCGGGTTCACGCGCTCATCGCCGGCACCGTAGGGCGCGACTGCGCGCGTGGTGCCGCGGCGCGGCGCAACGTCCGCGAGACCGGGCCCGCCCTGACCACCGCGGCCCGCGCCAGCGCTGCTCGGCTTCACGCCGGCGGGCAGCGGGCGAGAAGCATCGCGTTCGTCGTCGGCGCCGAACTTGATCGGCGCGTCTTCGACGGTGTCGTCGGCGCCGAAGTTGATCGTCATGGCCTACTGCTTGGTGTAGGTGCGACCGTCGTCGCGCATGTACTTCGAGCCCTTGGGAAGGGCGTCGTACTCGGCCTGCGTCTTGGGCTTCGGGACGCCGCCGGCAGGTGCTGCAGGCGTTGCCGGTGCAGCGGCACCACCGCCGAGCATGTCGAGCGCGCGAGCGCGCTGCTCGGCAGCCGGCAGCTTCTGGAACTTGTAGTCGTCCTTGCCCAGCTTGGCGATCAGATTGGCCACCGAGCGGTTGAACGACGCGTCCTTCTGCCCGGTGTCCTTGACCGTGCCGTCGCTCATCACCAGCAGGATGTTGCCGTTGTCGCCGACGCGGGTGGAGCGCACCTTGTTGCCGCCGCCAGCACCGCCAGCGCCACCGCCGTGCGGGCGGTTGGGATCCGTGCGGTTGCGCAGTTCCGCCAGCGCCGCCTGGTCCGGGCGCAGGTTGGCCATTTCCTCGTCGATCGTCGTGCCGTTGTCGCGAGCCAGGCGCTCGGCGATCTGGTAGACGCTCTCGCGGTTGGAGAACTGCTTGTCGCGGCCCATGATCGGCTGGCCGGTGGTGACCTTGCCGGTGTCGTCGGTGGTGACCGGCAGCAGCGATCCGCCCTGCGGGATGCTCTTGAACTCGGTCTTCTTCTCGCGGCCGGTAGGCAGACCCAGGCCCGCACGCGCGCGCAGGTAGCGCTGCTGGTCGAACTGGCCCACGCCGGCGTCGATGTCCGCAGCCACCGAGGGATCGTTGATCAGCTCGTCGAGTTGCTGCAGCTTGTCGATGTACTCCATGCCCTCGCGCATGCCGATCGACTTCACGCGCGCATCGGGGCTGCTGCTACGGTCCTCGGTCACGGGCGCGAAGTAGTAGCCGGTGGCCTCGGCCGGCGCGTTCGGATCGGCCGCGCGCAGCTGCTCGATCTTCTTCACGTCGGCCGGCGAGCGCGCCTTGCCGTCGTTCACGTAGACCTTCAGCCGCGGGATCACGCGCGGGGCATCGGGCGGCGAGTTCGGATCCGGGTCGAAGGCCACGAACTGCTTGCCGACGATCTTGCCGCCGTAGGGGCTGTCGGTGCCGACGCCCTTGGCCAGGTCCGAGGCGAAGAGCACATTCGCGCCGGCCAGCATGCGGTCGTTGTCGGCCTCGGTCAGGCCGCCGCTGAAGTCCTGGATGGCCTGGCCGATGCGCGACGGCGCTCCGCCCACGCGGCGGAAGTCGCTGATGTCGCGTCCGGTGGCCGCGGTGATCGCGCGCACGCGGCGCGCCGGCGGCAGCGAAGCGCCCTGCCCGGCTTTCAGCACCTCGATGTCGGAGCGCGCTTCGCGGTCCTCGGCCTCGAAGTCGTAGCCGCCGGCGGCCACCAGGGCGCGTTGACGCGCGCTGCTCAGGGTGTCGAAGCGCTGCGCCAGCTGCGCCTTCTGAGCCGGCGTCGCCCCTTCGCCCAGCGCTGCGCCCTCGGCCTTCAACGTAGCCATCTGCGCGTCGATCGCGCTCAGCCCGTCGGCACGGGTCTCGCGCGCGATGCGCCGCTGCCGGTCTTCCAGGCCGAGAGCCCGATCCTCGCGCGCCATCTGGTCGGCTTCGTCCTGGCGCTTGATGTTCCGCTGCCGGTCCACCAGACCCGTGCCGATCCGCAGACCGGACTCCAGGCCTTCGGCGATCGCGCCACCCACGCTGGTTGCCATCAGAAGAGCCCTCCTGCGATCAGACCGAGAGTGCCGCCGATCGCAGCACCCCACGGTCCACCGACCATCGCGCCGGTTGCGCCGCCGCTGGCCGCCAGGCCGAGCGCACCCTGCTTCTGCGCCTGTGCCGAGGCCTTGTTGGCCATGTTGCGCTCGGTCTCCATGCGCGCCACCTGGCCCAGCGTCGCCGTGGCTTGCTGCTGCTCGGCGCCGGCGACGGAGGCCAGCCCGGGGGGCCCACCGGCTGGCGTCCGCACCGAGGTGCCGAGGCCGTAGGTTCCGATTCCTGCCATGCTGCTCTCCTGTCAGGCGCGAGGGACCATCGGGCTAGGGTTGCCGAGGATCGAGGATTGCCGCGCGCGCGTGGCGTCGCGCGCTGTGTTCTGAGCCTGCACATCGGCGAGCGAAGCGGCCAGGCTGTTCGAGCGGTCGACGGCGCGCTGCTCGTCGGGGTCCAGCGACAGGCCGAGTTCGCGCAGACCGCGCTGCGACGCCGCTGCACGGTTGGCGAAGGCAGTCCGTGCACTGGCGCCGGCGTCGGCCATTGCGTTGGTCACCACCTGCGGGTCGCTCGAGTAGGCGATCAGGCGGTCCTCGTACGGCGCGAAGTTGCGGACCCAGTCCTGCCACTGCTGGCGGGTCAGCGCGGCGAAGGTCTGGTCCGCGGACAGCCCGCCGCCCTGGCCCGCGGCGCGGTACATCGTGGTCGAGAGGCCTGCTGGCATGTCGGTCTCCTCAGCTCAGCCCGACCGGCGCACGCCGCTGCAGGCGCGCCGTCTCGTTGGGCAACTGGTCGGGCGCCGCGGCCCAGTCCACTCCTGATGCACCCGCGGGCCTGGCCATGTAGAGGCCGGCGCCTACGCCAGCCGCAGTGCCTGCGAGCTGCGCATTGCCCGCACGGTTCTGGAACGACCGCTCGGCGTCGGCGCGCGCCTGCGCGGCACCGATGCCCGCGGCCTGCGCCATGCCGTTCACGGCCGTTGCCTTCTCGCCCCGACCCAGGGCGGTCACCGCATTGAGTCCCGACACCATCGCGTCGTCGGTGGCCTGGTCGGCTGCAACGGTGGCCAGACCGCTCGAGGTGGCTTGGTCCTGGTCGACGCCCGCCAGCCCAAGCTTGTGCCCCGAACTGCCGAATTGACCGCTCGCCGCCGCACCGGCGTTGACCTTCTCTCGCGTCGCCGCGAAAGCCGCGCCGGTGTCGGCCTTGGCCATCGTCTCGGCGCGCCGGCGTTCGAACGAGTCGGGCGCTCCAGCGGCCACGACCTCGCGCGCCAGGCGCTGTTGCTGCGGCCGCCACTTCGCGTCGAAGGTCGCAATCTGCTGGCGGGCGACATCGGCCAGCGCCCGCTCCTGTTCGCTCTCCTGCTGTTCCTTGGCCTTGCCCATCAGATGGACCTCCAGAATCGATCACCTTCGTGATGCCACGCGGCACCGAGCACGCGCCGCCACGCGCGCACACGGTCGGTGCGGAAGGACAGCACCGCGCCGCCGAGTTCCTTGGCGACTGCCAGCACCTCGGCCTCGCGCCGATGCAGCACGCCCGTGCCGCCGCGCGACGCCGACAGCAGCACCCTCACCTGCGGCCAGACCGCGGTCAGCACCAGCACGCCGTCGTCGCACTCCATGCACACGGCCATCTGCGCCTGGCACCGCGCAACCACCCAACGCAGGTGCTCCTCGCCGGCGCCGGAGCGGCGCGCTCGGTCGGCGTAGCGCGGCCACACGTCGTCGATGTCGACGAGGCGGAAGCCGGTGCCTGCGATCACGTCACAACCCGGCCGCTGATTCGAGCCACGAGGGAACTCGCCGCACCAGGATCCGTGCGAATGAAGTCACCTGGCCCGAGGCTGAACGGCGGCACGGGGTACACCTCTCCGGCCGCCAGAGTCTTCGAGGGGAAGAGCTCATGTTCGACACCTGGCGTGCCGCCGCTCGGAACCACGCGCACGATCAACGTGACCGGGCCCGCGCTTCGGTTGGACACAGTGAACTCGTCGACCAGCACCTGCTTGACGCTTGTCGGCGCGATGTACTGCGTCGTCTCGGCGTCTTCGAGGTACTTGGTCTGCAGGAGGACTTGCTTGGTCGTGGTCACCGCAGTGGCTCCAGTTCGAGTGCTTCGATTCGATCGACCAGCAGTGCAAGCTCGGCGCGCGATACGCCGGGCGGCGCCAGGTCGTCCTCTTGCGCACGCGGCGGGCTGGACGCCGGCGCGAGGTCGTCGAGATCCGCGGCCCCGACTGCGGCCGCGAGGTTGGCCACCTCGCGCTGCAGCGCCAGCACCGCGCTCGACAGGTCGGCTCCGGCGGCCGCTGGCGTGGCAACGGCCCTGGCGCTGGCCGTTGCCACCGCCTCCACGGCCACCAGGCGCTCGCGGATGTTGTCGACCGCTGACTGCACCGCGCGCAGGGTCAGCTGCCCCGGCGTTGTGATCGCCGGGGTCCCGAGCTTCGTCACCATGGTCAGACCAGTTCGCCGATGTCTTCGGCCAGCTGCACCGTGCGCGCGGTCGACGTGCCGACCAGCTCGACCTCGTAGCTGCTGTAGGCCTTGAGCGCCGGCACCTGAAACTCCGTGGCGCTGGCTAGCAGCCGCGTGTGGATCAGCGCGCCGTCGGCGTAGACCCGCAGCACCAGGTTTGCGAACGAGAGCGCCTGCACCTGGCCGAACGGCAGCGAGCACGGGTACGGCGTGAGGTGCAGCTTGCCCTTCCACGCGAACCGCAGCAGGTCGCCGTTCGTCGCCCCGTCGAACTTGAAGATGGTCTTGGCCGGGCTGGCCGGCACCGGCGCGCTGCTGGCCACCGGCAGGAGCGCCTCGGTCGGCTCGTTGACGGCGTCGAGCACCAGGTACAGGCCGTCGCTCAGCGGGTCAACGTGCACGGCCGCCGCGTGGAACGACAGCGATGTGAGGCCCGATCCACTGGGCCGCACGTCGAGCGAGAACCCGGAATCGGGTGTCTGGCCGGTGCTGAACCAGAACAAGGCGCCGTCGTGGACGGCCGCGATCACCGACGTGGGGTCCAGCGCCTCCCACTGCTTCTTGCTGAAGAACCCTTCGCTGATGTGCGACAGGCTGCCAGCCGATCCGGCGCAGGCCATCCACCCATCGGGCGACGGGAACACGACCCCGATGCCGTCCAGGAACACCATGCCGCGCTTCGAGAGGCAGGCCTGCGCCGCGCCGGGCGCGCTCATCGAGTAGGAGTCGTTCGAGTTGCCGGTCGCGGTGTAGACGAACTTCTTGGTGCCGATCACGATCGTGTTGTCGATGTTCGCGATGGCGACGATGTCGGTGTCAGTGGGCTTGCGGTCGCGCACGCGCCAGGCGTGAGGGAAGCCAGCGACCGACAGGCACAGCTGGTTGCGCCGGAAGCCGGCCATCATGCCGTTGGGCAGCGCGATGATCCCTTCCAAGTCATCGGGAGGAAGGTCCCATTCCTCGGAGTTCAGCACCTCGTTTTCGGCGATGTCGGCGTCGTCGAAGGCGTCAAGGTACTCGGCCTGAGCCAGCGGGATCTCGGCGACGAACACGTAGGCCGTGCCGCTGGCTCCGCTGATCGCCCGGTAGATCTGCTTCTTCGTGATGCCGTAGAGCGGATCGGTGCCGAGCGGCGTGGTAGTCGGCGTGGTCACGATCACCGCGCCACCGTCGGGGCGGATCACCGTGTCGCTGGCCAGGCTCGGCGCACTCGCTTCGCCAACGTCGTTCAGGAACCTGTAGACGTAGCTGGTGGCGATCGACTCGACCGTGTCGCGAAGTTTCGGCGCGGCCACGGTCACGTAGATGTTGTCGATGTACCAGCGGCCTTCGAGCGCGCCGACCTGCGGCTTGAAGCCGATGCGCGACCCATCGATCGTCAGGTTCGCCTTGAGGTCGTTCACCGCCACGGTGCCGTCGGCTGCGACCGCCCGGATCGTGACGCGTGCCTGCGATGCACTCACCTGCTCCGCGGTGAGCGTGACCGTGTAGACCACGCCGGCCGGCAGGCTGCCGCCGACCGCCTCGACGAACACGCCACCATCGTCCCATGCCGAGCTGCTGGCGATCGACACGCCGGCAGTGCCCAGAAACACCGACGCACCGCGGCCGGTGTCGTTGGCGAACAGAAGGACGTGCAGGCCGTGGCCTGGCTCCAGGGTCTGCAGGAAGTCGAACTTGACCGTGACGGCCGGGCTGTTGCTGGTGCTGAAGTCGCGGTGGAACCAGGGCACCAGCTCGTCGCCGCGCATCAGGATCGAAGGCTGGGCCCAGCCGACCGCGGCATCGATCGCGACCTCGCGCCAGGAGTCGCCGCCCGGCGTGCCCGCGTTGGAAGCGTAGTCCCAGCCGGTGAGCGAGGAGCCGTCGAAGTAGTTCGAGTACTCGACGGTGTCCAGCGTGATCGCGTCGATGTAGGCATCGATCGCCGGCCCCGCGCCCACGCGGGTGTAGATCTGGCGCAGCCGCGCGGTTGCCGCGCCATCCGGCGTCGGGACCGTCATCTCGCGGCGCTGCCAGGTGTGCACCGTGGCGGGGGCCAGCTGATCCAGGTCGACGGTGGCGATGAGCGTGGCCGTGTCATCGTAGAACTCGATGCCCATGCCAGCTGTGCTGCCGGCCGCGCCGGTGGCCTGGTACCACGCGAGCTTGAGGCCCTGGCCGGCGATGACCCCCAGTGCCGTCAGGTTCACGTCCTGGTAGGCCAGACTCGCGGCTGCGTTGCCACCGCCGAAGAACCGCGTCCCGGCCTGGGCGTTGAGCCCGACGATGGTGCCGTTGGCGATGGCCACCAGCGACCCGGACGAAACCGTCCAGCCGGTGGTGGTGCCGATCTCGGCTCCGGGGTTCGTGAGCGCGACGTTCGACTCGGTCGACGCCGTCACGTCGACAGCCACGGTGGGCGCCGTGTCTGGTGCCGGCACACCGAGCGGCCGCGTGGCCACCGGGTACGGCTCGGCGCCGGTGGTGGCCATCGCGTAGTTCGTCCACTGCGGCTTGCCGTACAGCGCCGGGCAGGTGAGATAGGTCCGGTAGGTGTTGTCGCCCGCGATGATCCCGCGGGCGACGTCGACCTGCTGGGTCCAGGACAGCCACTTGTCGTTCAGCAGGTAGATCGAGCGCACGGCCGCGGCGGCCGTCAGCAGCTTCGTGTTCAGGAACTGCCGCCACGGTTCGAGGTCGCCCGACACCAGCTTTGCGTTCACCGCGGCCTGGGCGGCGTTCGCCGGCAGCGCGCGCGGCGTCAGCCGCGGGGCCTCGCCGCGGAAGGAATCGAGCGCGAGCCTCATGGCGTCAGGATCCCTTGCGCGAGGGCCTCGTCGTACGAGCGGCCGGCGCCGGCGTTGTAGAGCCAGGTGCGGTCTGCCAGGGTCAACATGCGGCGGGTGACGAAAGCTCGATCCATGCGACCCAGGAACTCGCGCTTCGCGAAGTCCATGCCGCCGGTCTGGTCGGTGTGCATCGGATTGCCAAAGATGAAGTTCGCCTTGACGCTGATGTCGTTGCGCGGGCCCTGCGCGATCGCGGTGGTGGTGAACGCTGCCGCGTTGATGCCCATGCGCATCTGGCCTCCAGCGATATCGATCACGCCGACCATCAGCTGCCACGCGTTGAGCGTCATGGTCGTGTTGAGGATCGTGCGGATCGCCGCGCCCGGTTCGATCATGTAGAGGTTGGCCAGGCCGTTGAGGACGCACAGGCCGTAGGAGGTGTGGATGCCGCCGTCGTAGCCGGTCACGTCGAGGCCCGGCGGATCCTTCGGCGCGGCCCAGCGGCCCATCACACCCTTCGTGTAGCCGTCGTTTGGCAGCGAGGTCGGGTAGATCCAGACCCCGAAGCTAAAGCTGTCGGTCGGGCCGAAGTCGAGGTCGGTGCGCGAGCGCGGCAGGTAGATCAGCCGGCCGGTGCCGCCGACGCCTCGGTCGGCCGCCCTGCCCGCCATGCCGCTCGCGGTCGATACGCCAGCGAGGTTCGGCACTGCAGTCATGTGCGATTGGCGCTGGCCGCGGTCGGTGAACTGCGTCGCCGGCGAGACATCGTCGAAGTCCCACCACCAGTGATCGGCCTCGGGCGGGTTGGCGTCCGGGTTCACCGCATCGGACTCGGCGATGGTCACGACGTGCGAATTCACACCGACGCCGCGCGTGGCGCGCAGCGCCTGGCGCTCGTCGACCCAGTCCACCACCGCCACGTTCTTGTCGCCCAGGTTCACGCCGTTGAACTGCCACTGGATGAAGCCGTCGGCCGGCACGCGGGCTGCGAGCGCTGCGGCCTCGGCCTCGAATCCGTGCGCGAGCGCGGCAGCCGCGCCGACGCCGAACCCGTGCGACTCGACAGGGGTGGGAGTGACACCGAAGGGCATGGTCAGACCGTCGGCGGTGCCGCCTTGTATGGATGACCGGCAGGCAGTCTGCTCGCGATGCCCCACTTGTGGCACCAGCTGCCGAACATCTTCGGCACCTCGAGGGCCGTGGGTAGAGCGCCGAACCCAAGAGCGAGTTCGGCCAGGCCCATGTTCGACATCGAGATGATTGCCCCGGCGCCGCTGGTGGCGGCCCCGACGCAGCCCGTCGTTGCGGGCGCTGTGTTGCTGGTCGAGCCGTTCGAGGTCAGGCTGGTGTTCGAAGCCGGCGCGTTGCCGTCGAAGTGCAGGAAGCCGTCGCCATTGGCCCAGTCGACGATCAGCAGCACCATGTGCCAGCCTGTGTCGACGATCGTGTCTCCGGCGAGTAGGCCGGCGCTGTCCCCGTCTAGGCGGCGAGCAGCTGCTCCAAGACGGTTGGCGCTGGTCTGAGCAAGGGCAAGGCTCAGCCGCGAGTTGCCTTGGTTGGTCGAGACCGGGACGAAGCACAGCAGCCTGCCTACTGCCGACACGTCGAGAGCGCTGCGACTCACCAACGCGGCCACCCAGCCCCCGGTCGCGTTCGCGAACGTCGGGGCGGCGAAGCGCATGACATCGTCGGAGCCGTCAAACAGCAGCGTGCGCTTGCCAGCCAGACCAGCGGCGACGATCGCCGGCTGCGCACCAGCGGATCCCTGCGTCAGGTGGTTGCCGTTGCCCGTGATGTCGTTCCACTGGGCGGCGTTTGTCGTGCCCGTGACAGGGCTCGTCTCGTTGAACCAACTAGCCGGCGGGTTCGCCAGGTTGGCCAGCGTCCACAGCGCCGGGCCCGCACCTGCTGCCGCCGCACCGCCGGCCACGATGCCAGGGATCATGCCGCGTCCACCGAGCCCATCACGTCGGCCTCGTCGACGTCGACCATCTTCACGGTCACGGTGTCACCAGGCTCGAGCACCAGCGTGCCTCCCTTGGGGACGTTGAGCACCATGCCACCGACCGGAGTGAGCGTCACGTTGCCGCTGGCTGCGCGGTTGGTGACGTGGAACTCCTGCCGCTCGACGAACCCGTCGGCCGCATCGAAGGTCGCGGTCTTCGCGCCCGTCGCCGTGAACCGGAAGTAGCTGCCGGCCTCGGCAGGCAGCACGTCGTGGTTCGCGGTGGTCACCGGCACAACAGGTGCTGACAGCATGTCGATCCTCACGGTGATCTTGTTCGCGTCGTCGCCGGTGCCGCGCTCGACCGTGACCGCGCCGCCTACGAAGTTCACGGTAGTCGCATCGGGCCCGCCGAGATCCACGCCGTTGAAGCGGAACTGCAGGAAGTCGGGGAAGTCCTCGGGCGTGACAGGCGCGCCCTCCGACCCGGTGCGCACGGGCCGGACGCCGAAGCCGCTGCTCATAGCGGTTGCGACCGCAGCGGCGTCGCGCCGGGGTTGTAGCCGAGCGAGGCTATGTTGGCCGCGTCCATCGCACGCGCGAGGAACTTCTCCTCGTGCACCTGCGCCAACTGCAGGTTCGACCAGGCCACGTTCGGCAGCGCCAGCAGGTAGGCGAGCGCGCCATCCTGCAGCGCGTACTCCCACTTCGTCACCAGCCGGCTGTCGATCGAGTTGACCCCACGCTTGGGCGTGATCACCGCCCCGATCGTCATGTTGTAGACCGCGTTCGGCGTGGCGTGCAGCGCGAACTGCGCCTCGGGCAGGTACTGGTACTCCGACGGCACGGCCTGCGGCTCGGTCGGATCCCACAGGCCGGAGTCGCCCTCGTCGAGGATCACCGGCTCCGTCGCCGATTCGTAGAGCGTGATGCCGGCGATGCCGAAGATCTCGGCGTAGGGGTCGGTGCCGAGGGCGTAGGTCTTCGTGCCGGCCTCGGTGACGCCTGGCACCTCCACCACCAGCCACCGCGATTCGAGGCAGAAGCGCCGCGCCGCGCGCACGTAGGCCGCGATCAGCGTCGGCGTCGGCGCCTGGCGGCAAATCTGGGCCACGTCGCCGAGCAGGTCGATCACGGCTTGCTGTGCCATCAGTTCATCCCCGGTTGCTGGGTGCCGGTGCGCAGCAGCAACGCGGCCAGCGACTGGGCGTTGATGCCGAGCATCTTGGCGAACTCGTCGCGCGCGGCCGCGGCCTTGGCCAGGTCCTGGCGCTTCGTGTTCGCCGCGTAGCACTCGCCGAGGACGAACTGCTTGATCGGGTCCTCGTAGATGTCGTCGAGTGCGATCGGTTCGCCGACCGCACTCAGGGGCGGCGGCGTCAGCCCGCGCAGCACCATCAACTGCCCATCGCCGTCGTTCGGCGGCAGCACCCGGTACCGCACGCGGTCCCGCGGGTCGAGCATGTAGTCGGTGACGTCGGTCTCCTGCGTCGCTGCGTGCCAGAACGGCGCAAGCGCGTCGACCAGCGCGGCATCGACCAGCCGGCAGACGCGGCCGCTCGCCACGTTGTGCTCGGCGCGCAGCAGCGCCGTGCTGCCGGCGGGCAGTTGCTGCTCGGTGCCCTCGACCAGGTCGACGGCAGCGCGCGTCGTGTAGAGCTCGGGCCGCACGAGACACACCGCGCGCTGCGCCGAGTTGATGTTGCCGAGGAGGATCGCGTCGGTCCACGTCACCCCCGGCGCCGGGTCCAGCAGCGTCACGCGAAGCTGCGTGATCAGAGCCGTCCCGGTCAGCGTGCCCATCTCAGGCCTGCGCCTTCGCCGTGTCGGCGGCCTTGAGCGCCGCCATCAGCGTCGCCTTGTCGCTGCGGCCGTCGACCTCGAGCTTGCGCTCGGTGGCCAGCTTGGCCAACTGGTTGCGGCTCATGGCCTCGTAGTCGGTGCTGCCGCTCGCGACGCTGTCAAGGCCGGCACCGTCGTTCGAACCGCCGGCCGCTTCGTCGAGCTCGCGCTGGCGCTTGTCGAGCGCCTCCTGCTGCAGGCGCTGGGCCTCGGCCTGCTCGTCGAGCTGGCGCTGGCGATCGGCCAGTTCAGCGGCCGCACGCTCGTTCGCGGCGCGCTGCGCGTCGACCTCGGCGGTGCTCGCCACCGCCTGCTTGCCCTGCTCGCCATCCTCGGCCAGCACCCAGAGGTCGGGGTGCTTCTTCAGGTGGTTCTCCCAGGCACGGCGCGACACCGTCTGAATGTCGCCCTCGCCGTTCCATACGGTGCCTTCGCCGCTCATCGTGTCGGCACGCCGGGCGTGCTTGCCGATGTGCTTGACCCGCACCCGGTCGGACGGATTCGTCATCGCGATCTCCAAAGGAAAGCGGGCCGACCCCGCGAGAGGTCGGCCCGCTTGGGCAACTGCCCGGGTGGTTACTTGCCGCCGACGGCCTGGCCGCGGGCGTAGAACGTGATCGACGGCGTACCCGACACGCCCGTGGCGGCCGCGGTGATCGTCATCGTGATGAACACGTCCTCGTCGAACGTGATCGGCGCGAAGGCGTAGCGCGTGGGCGCCGCGCCGGTCACCGCCGCCTGCAGGTCGGTGGCGCCGGCCGCCGCGAAGTAGGCGTCGTTGTCGGCGAGAGCGCCGTCCGAGTTCACCTTGCGGTAGCCGAGCTTGTACTGCAGCGTGGTGCCGGTGTCCTGGTCGCCGTTCGTCTTGAACAGTTCGTGGAGCCGGGTGCCACGCGCAATGCGCATCACGTCGATGGTGTCGTTCAGCGCGAGGGCCGCGCCGGGCGTCACCGTGTCGTCGAGAGCGACCGCGTTGCCGAAGGCTTGCATGTACTCGCCCCGGTTGCTGGTCACTCGCTTGGCCTTGAATTGAGCCATGGTTGAAACCTCTTTCTGGAAGTTGGGGAGCGAGGCGGGGCGCTAGGCCCCGCCAGCGCGATCACGCGGCGATCTTGCGAGCGACCGCGTCGATCACCAGGACGTTGTCGGTCGGCTCCTTGTCGCCGGCCGCGTTCGGGAACTTGAAGCGGAACTTCGCTTCGCCGCCCATGAACTCGCCCAGGTACTCGTAGTTGCGACCGGCGTTGTAGGTGTTCTCGATGATCGCGGCCTGCACGCCGGAGTTCGAGGCACCCTCGGCGCGCGCCAGGCACTGGGCACCCATGAGCACCGAGCGCTCCATCTGGTAGCCCGCGCCGAAAGCGGCCACCGCGATGGTCGACTCCGTGGCCGTCAGCTTGTTGGCTGCCGACACGTAGCTGACCAGTTCGCCGGCGTCGCGGTAGATGGTGTGCTCCATCTTCTTGACGAGGATGTTGCGCCAGATGCCGCACTCGCCGCGGAACACCGCGCTGTTCGGAGCCCACTTCTGGCGCTGCTCGACCGCGGCCTGGAAGGCACGCAGGTTGTTGCCCGCCGTCACGTCCGTGATCAGCTGGTTGTAGGAGCCGGGCGGCATCATCAGGATGCCCTTCAGCGGAGCGTCCATCGCCTGCTCGTCGCCCACGATCCGGGGCGGCGGGATCTTGGTCTCCATCGCTTCCAGGATCCAGGCCAGCTCGTCCAGGCGCGACAGCTTCCACACGTCGGCCGTGGCCAGCGCGTTGACCAGCTCGCCGCCCATCACCAGCCCGTTCGTGTCGTCCAGCACGTAGTGCCGGTTGCGCGTCGGGGCCTTGACGGCGTTGATCATGATCTCGGCGAAGTCGTCGTCGGTGTCCAGGGGGACATCCCACGACACACCGTTCTGGCTGCCGCGCATGCCGAACAGGTGCGTGATGCAACGCTGCCAGACCAGGCGGGGGAAGTAGGCCGCGATCTCGGCCCGCGCCAGGCGGCGCAGGTCCCAGCGCGTGCGCTGGCGCGACATCTTGCCGCCGGCGTCGACGTTGTGCGTCGCGAGGTCGATCTTCACGGGGAAGCTCGAGCTCGACAGCGCCTTGCCTTGGCCCTCGGCGTTGCGGTCACCCATGATCGGCTTGCCGCCGGTCACGTCGAACGCGTCGACGTAGACGGTGTCGCCCTTCGGGTCCACCGACAGGTCGGTGATGCGCACGAAGGGCATGCCCGCTTCGGTCTGCTGCTTCAGGTTGGCTTCGGCCTGGTCCTGAGTCTTCGGCGCCGGGCCGGTCAGGGCGTTGAGGTTGCCGGGCGCGCGGATGATCTGCGCGGTGACGGCGTTGGAGTGTTGCGGCAGCGCCAGGGTGCTGCCGTTCGGGACGCTGGTACCGGACATTTCGGTTCCTTCGAGTCAGATGGGTTGGGTCAGCCCAGCCGCGCGAGTTGGCGGTCGATCTCCGCGTCCGTCATCTCCGAGAACTTCTGCACCTGCGCTTGCGCGGGCAGACGGTCGATCGGATCGCCGGAGGGGTCGGGCGCGCCACCCTTGAAGTCGCTGAGCGTGTTCGGCGCGGCGCGCGGTGCAGCTGCAGCGGCTTGCCGGGGATCTCGGCGCGGCGCGGCGGTGGGTGCAGGCGAGGGACTGGGCTTGGGGGCCGGCGGCGGGTCGACCTCTTCGTCGAACTCCTGCTTCACCAGCTTTGCAACCTGGACGAAGCGCTCGGCGAGCGGCTTGTCCTTCCACTTCGGGCTGTCGCGGAGCACCTTGTCGTGCGCCACGGCCCGGGACCACTTCTCCGGATCGGAGGCCTGCCAACCGGCCAGCGCGGGCACCGAGTCGATGGCCTCTTGCACATCGTCTTCGGTCGGCTCGGCGGCCTGGTCTTGTGGAGCCGGCGTCGGCGCGGGCGCTGCAGGTGCAGCAGCAGGCGACGCGGCCAGCTTCTTCTCGATCGCGGTCTCGAGCTTCGCCAGGATCGGAAACTCCGTGCGCTCCTCGTCGGTGAGCAGACCGCCTTCAGCGCGCTGGCGCTGCTCGTCGGTCGGGCCACCGCCCTTCGCACGCTCGGCTTCGAGTTGCGCTTCCAGTTCGGCCACGCGCGCCTCGGCCGCCTCACGGGCGAGCCGGTTCGTCTTGGCTTCCTGGCGCGCGCCCTTCAGCGCGGCGTACGGCAGCACGGTCTTGCCGTCGGCGCCCAGGACACCGCCGACTGGCGGGTCCTTCGGCGCCGGTGTGGCATCGGCCGGTGCGGGCGCCGTCGTCGGTGCAGGCGAGGGCACGGGACTCGGCGCTGGCGTCGCCGCGACGGCAGGCGGGTCTACCGGGTCGGTGCGCTCTTCGCCCTCGCCGGGGGTGCCTTCGTCCTCGTCGACAACCGCAGGCGGGTCGGCGCGGCCGTCGGCCTCGTCTTCCTCCTGCAGCGCCGCTTCGACCTGGCGGTCGTAGTCGGGATCGTCCGGGTTCAGTGATCGGATGTCGGTTGCCAATGGTTCCTCGTCTCAGTTGTCGGATGAGTCCGGAAACGACAAAGCCCGCGCTCCATTGCTGAAGGCGGGCCTTGCCGTTGCACCGCTGGTGATACCTCCAACACCCAGCAGCGGCGATCGCTGGGTGCGGGGATGGCCAGGCTTCCTGCCCGGCCTAAAGCGTGGTCAGCCCGCGGCCTCGGCCAGGGCGTCTTGAACCAGTTGATCCTCGTTCGCGGCCGGCGGCAGCGCGGCGATCGCCGTCTGCTGAGCGGTCTGCGTGGCGCGCGCATCCTCGAGCCGCGCCTTGGCCAGCGTCAGCTGCGTGGTCGCGTTCTTCGCCTCCATCTCGGTCTGCACCGCGGCCTGCTGAAGCTGGGCCTGCTGCTGCGCGTCGGCCTGGGCCTTGGCGTCGGCCTGCTCCTGGCCCTGGCGATCGCCAGGCGTCGGCACGCCGGTGGCGCGGCGCAGGTCGTCGGCGTACTGCTGGCGGTTCGACAGCGAGGAACCCTCGATGTACGCCGGCGCCAGCACGGCCATCGCGGCCGGATTCGCCTGCAGGCCCTGAATGATGGTGGCCAGCTGCTGCTGCTCTTGCATGCGGTAGGCCGGCGAGGCGGGAACATCCGACAGGCCGATGCGCATCGGGGCGTCCTTGACCCGGTTGACCGGTGCGCCGGTCTGTGGGTCCCAGGTGTTGAGCACGATGACGCGGCGCTGCTTGCCGGATCCGATCACCACCTGCATCTCTTCGTCGAGGTGGTCTTCGACGATCAGGTCCAGCAGGTTCTCGTGCACCATCCGGCGGGCGAACCGGTAGTTGTCGTTGAGCTCGCCCATCGCCACCACGCCCTGCTCGACCAGCGAGTTGATCGCATAGCCCGAGGTGACACCGGTCGGCGCGTCGCCGAGCTGCGGGCCGTAGACGCGGGGAACCTCCTGGATCAGGGCCTTCGAGTCCTGCATCATCTCGAACTGCTCGGACTGCATCTGCAGGTCCTGGCCGATCTTCAGGCCGCCGGTCAAATTCTTGCGGTTCGGATTGAGCACCGCCATGAAGTCGGGTCGCGTCGCCTCGCGACGCAGGTCATTGATGGTGTTGTAGGTCTTGTCGAGCGCGTCGCTCTCGACTTGCACCTGGCGGGCCTTGAGCATCCAGTTCACCATCTGGCGCCGCTCGTTGTATTCCTCCTGCGGGGAGATCATCCCCTCGATCAAGCCGTATGGGCTGCGGTCCTCGTCGTCGCGGAACGCGAAGAACGGGATGTAGGGGAAGCGCCGGCGCGTGGTGCCCACGTCGATCAGGCGGTGCGGGCCGGCGAACAGCGCCATCCGAATCTGCCGCGTGATCGCCCGGCTCAGCTTCACGCGGCCGCGCGCCACCGCCTCGTGGTGCAGCGGGTTGCGCTCGTCGTACATGATGCGGCGGGTCGGCGAGACCTGCATCACGATCACCTCGGCCGGCACCCGGTACCAGGTCTCGAAGAACTTCAGCCGGCGGCGGCGCGTGTCGCACCACTCGTCGCGCTGGATCGTCGTGATGCGCTCGTTCCACACGGCGCGCCGCAGGCTCACCATGTTGTCGTCATCCTCGGGCAGGTTGACGATGTCCCAGCCGTTGACCGCGCCCAGCAGGATCTCCTTGAACTGAGGCATCAGCGCGATCGCCTCGTCCATGTCCTCCCAGCGCTTGCGCACCTGCCAGCGGGCGTCGTTGAGGCCGATGTCCTTGGCCCGCCAGTCGTACCAGATCTCGTTGCGGTGGATGTCGCGGATGCGGTACGGGTAGTCGAGCGGGTCGGAGGCGCGGCTCACCTCGACCCAGCCGAGCCCGCCCTTCACGCTGCTGGCGTAGGCGTTCGAGACCGCCATGTCGGCGCACGATTCGCGGGTGGCTTCCTTGATCCGCACGTTGAACACGTCGGTCAGGTCGGCCAGTTCGTCCTCGTCGGCCTCGACGCGCACGTCCGACCGGGCCTTCGCCTCCTGGCCAAGCACGCCGTTGATCACGCCGTGGATCAGGTTGGTCTGCCGCGGCTCGATGCCCCAGTCGTGGCGGATCTTGGCTTCCTGCTGCGGCGAGAGCTGCTTGCCGATGTCGTAGAACGCGTGGGCGCGGTCGGCGCGCCAGCGCCAGTTCGGCTGGGCCTCGCAGTCGCTGAGCAGCGCTTCGAGCGCGGTGAGCGAGAAGCCGTCCTTCGATGCTTCGTCGCGGCGCGGGTCGGCGCGGCCGAGGTCGATGGGCGGCGGCAGCAGCTTCATTCGTCGTCCTCGTCGCGATCGTCACGGTCGTGGCCGCGGCCGCGGCGGTAGGCCGCCGCGTCATCGCCCAGGCCAGCAGGCGGGATGCCATCGGCGAACGTCATGGCCACGGCGTCGCCCTTGTCGGGCGAGCGGCCGAGCACCTCGCGGATCTCGTCCTTGTCGCGCATCTGGATGCCGGCCAGCGCCTGGCCCATCTGCACGACCTTGAAGCGCACGGCCGCCAGGTCGCCGAGCAGTTCCTGGTCGGGCGGCAGCGAGATCGGATCCGGGTTGGTCGGGTCCAGCGCTTCGCGCAGGCGCCAGTACATCTCGGCGCGCACGTTCTTGAAGCGCAGCGTGCCGGTGACGTCCCGGGCCTTCGAACCCTCGGAGCCGACCACCGGATGCACCCGCAGGTTCAACCCGATCAGGAAGTCGAGCGCGGACGAGCCGATACCGATGCCGTCGACCGCGATCGGGGCGCCGTTGCGCACGAGCGGCGCCGCGAAAGCCGCGGTGGTCGGACCGTCCTTGGTGACGATGCCAGGCGCCTGCACCATCTCGTCGAACCAGGTGCCGTGGCGCCGCGCCGCGCAGGTGTTGTCGACGCCGCCGCGGGCCGGGTCCAAGCCGAGCACGGTCATCGGGCCCTTGACCTCGCGCGGCTTCCAGCGCGCCTGCGCCGCCTTGATCCACTCGGTCGGGATCGCCTGCCACACGGGGTCGGTACGGCCGGCCATGAAGTCGCCGCGCAGCATCTGCGAGCGCAGCGGCTCGGGCAGCGCCTGCAGCGTGGCCTTGTAGTCGGTCAGCGTCAGGAACAGGTTGTCGTCGACGCTGGAGCGGATGAAGGTGCGGCTCTTCGGCTTCATCAGCTCGCCGCCGACCATCACCGGCTCGGGCCCGGGCACCTCCAGGTCCTTGCCCGCCTCGTCCGTGACGAACCAGCGCAGCTCGCCGTCCTTGGCCGGGTTCGGGTGCAGCGGGTCCAGCCACGGCGCCCAGAAGCGGATCACCCACTCGCCGTCCGGATCGGTCGGCGGGTTGCCGGCGCAGACCACGCGCTGGCGGATGTTCGGGTTGTCCGTGCGCATCCAGCCGATGAGCGCGCGGAACTGAATCTCCAGGAAGTGGGGGATCTCGTCGAAGGCCTTGAGGTCGTGCGGCCGGCCCTGGTACTTGAGCCAGTCGTTCGGCTCCTTCACGCTGCCGAGCTCGAGCACGCGGTTGCCTTCGACCGGCAGGTGCCACACGCCGTCCTGGCTGTTGTAGCCCTTGCGGGTGCCGAGGATCGTGGTCAGGCGTTCCTCGATGCCGACCAGCTGCACCGCCTCGCGCCGGAAGATGATGCTCTTCTCGTGCTGCGTGAGTGCCAGGCCCAGCAGCAGGTCGGTCTTGCCGCCGCCGGCCTGGCCACCGTAGTAGACGATGTCGGCCGGCGAGTCGAGCGCCTTCATCTGCGGGCCGATCTGCTCCAGCCACGGGCCCAGGCCGACGGTCAGCAGGGCGTCGAGCTCCTCGCGCTCGGCGGCCGTCATGTGGGGCATCAGCCGGACAAGCTCCTTCGGATCCAGGTCCGGGAGCAGGCGATCCGGCGGCGCGACGATCATTCGGGCTTGCCTCCGCCCTGGGCACGCTGACGCGCACGCTCCATGATCGACGCCACCCGGCTCGCGCGTTCAGCGTCGGTCAGGTGCTTCATCTCGATGGGACCTCCGTCCTTGCCGGTGTGCTCGTGCTTCTGGCGGTTGGTGAACGCCCCGCCCTCTTCCTTGGCCGCCTGCTCCAGCAGCTGGGCGGCCACCACCACGTTGCCCTTCTCGGCCGCCTGCTCGGCCATCCGGTCCAGCAGCCTCAGGCGGTAGGACTTGTGCGAGATCGCGATGCCGCTGGTGTCCTTCAGGAACGCCGCGCGGGTCGCTTCGAAGTGCTCCTTCAGCGTCTTGCTCAGACGCGCGCCGGCCGCGTGCTTCGGGTCGTAGACCATCAACTGCGTCAGGCTGACCTTGACCTTGAAGGTCTGTTCCACTGCCTTCTGCACTTCGCCCGGTCGATCGAAGCAGGCCAGCCGCTCGACGATGAAGACCTTGATCGCACCATTCAGGGCGGGCAATTTCAGGGGCTCCGGTGGAACTGATTGGAACCACTACGCAGCGCGCAGCAGGCAGGTGCCACACGCACCAGCGATCGCCACGCGGCCCACTTCGGGAGACCGCTTCCCGGCTTCGATCAGGCGCTGCAGGCTGCCTCCGGAAGGGCCCACGCCGTACCGGCGCACCACTCCGACGAACTCCTCGACGTCGTGAGCGCGGATCTCGACCTTGGGCGTTCCGTCCTTCGTGAACGCTGGGGCGCCGAAGTCGTCCAGCTTCTGGGCGACGTGGTAGAGCTCGTGCTCGACCAGCGCGCACCACGCGATGTCGTCGCAGGTGGCGCTGTAGCTGGCGTCGAAGGTCAGCAGGAAGTCGGGCACGCGGCCGAACCACGCGACCATCTGCTGCTCCTGGCGGCCCTTCTGCCAGCGGTTGCAGCGGAACAGCACCTCCTCGGCCTGGCCGATCACGGTCTTGCCGCGGGTGGTGAAGCCCTCGGCGGCCCACAGCACCGCGGTGTCGGTGTCGAGCAGGTGCTTGTGGTCCGGGTTGTGCAGCGCGCCCTCGGCCTCGAGGATCTGGGCACGGATCCAGGCGGCCACCTCGGGCGCCGGCCAGAACGAGGCCGGCATCGGGTCAGGCGGAAGCGGCCGCTGGCGCTTGAGCGCCGCGGCCTGGGTCTTCTTCAACGTGCTTTCGCTCCAAGGTTCTGCCGCCGCCCGCCGCTGTGCTGCGAGGAGACCGCGCCAGCTCGTCTAACCACGTCGGCGGCTGCCGGGGCTCTTTGCCCGCCGCTCAGCCCGGCGATGGCGTGGGCCTGGTGCTCGCGTTGACCGGGCCCCGGGACGGGCAAGGATGGTCTGCGATGCGGCAGAGCAGGCCGGTGTCTTTGCCGGTTACGCGTCCGGCGGCATGTCGCCCGAGTTGGCCCCAAGCTATGACGCTCTCAGGGTTGCGCCGAGGTCGGCGCGGCATGTGTCCGCGTGTTGGGCTGGAGAGTGCGCGTCCGGCAAGCGCATCGCCCGGGTGGCCGGTCTGACCGTCCTCCGCTCGCCGGGGTTGTTCGCCGGCCTCGGACTGAGCCGCGCCCGTCAGTCAGCGCGGCTGCAGAGCAGCAGGTGGGTCAGGTCGACGGGCAGAGGCGCCAGTCGTTGGTGATCACCGGGCGCTCGCGCTTCAGCAGGCGCAGCACGAACGCGCGGGCTTGGACCAGCGGGCGCTGCGGCGTCGCGGCCTCGGTGGCCACCAGGTCGACGGGGCCGACGAAGGTATCGCGCGCCAGGGCGACGGCGCCGGCGTAGACCCAGCGCGCGGTCGCGGAGACGACGCTGGCGATCGAAGCGACGGCCACGACGGCCAGCAGCACCAGGGAGCGGAAGGGCTTGAACATGATGGTCCTTTCGGTGGATCGGATCGGAGGCCTGAAAACGACGAAGCCCGCGGACCTTGCGATCGGCGGGCTTCTTTCGGGGGCGCGCGGCCATGCCATCTGGCACGCCGCGTCACTGACCCCTTGTCAGGTGGGCGAAGTGTAGCGACTTCCGGGGCTGGTGCGCATGGTGTCGATCACGGGGATGGCCTCCAGGTGCGGGGATCCGTCCACCACCGACGACCGCAGCCATGCGCTGCCACTTAGGTACTTGGCCAGCGTCTGCTCGTAGGTCTCAGCCATGTACGCGACGAGGCACCGCTCGCACTTGCGCACGAAGCGCGCGCCACGCTGGCGCCGGTAGAACGCGGCGCGGCGCGCGCGGCGGCCCCGGGGACGGTGCGGCAAGGGCGGGATGCGGTAGGCGCTCACGCGGCCAGCCCGAGGAATCGATAGTTCCGCTTCGTGGTCATCGAGTTCGCCTTCAGGTCGACCTCCGGCGGCCACGTTTCGAGGATCGGCTCATCATCGAGGAGCCACACGGTGCGGCCGTCGTCGAAGGTCTCCGCGATCATGCGCCGGATGACCTCGGTCAACGGCCAGTCGGGATGTCCGATCCGGCGGGTGATGGCGAGGCCGACGACCTCGTCGAGGCCCAGCGTCAGCCGCGCGATCATGGCCTTCTTCGCCGCGTCAGCTGGGCGCGGCAGATCAATAAAGCTGGCCAGCTTCTCGACGTCGGCGTCGTTCGTCATCATGGCAGGTCGACCTCCTCGCCCAGCTGCCAGGCGCCAGCCGTGCCCGCTGAAGGACGCGACCGGCATCGCGTCGCGCGTCGCCTCCGGCGGCAGCCAAACCACCCAAGAGCCCTTGCCGTCGTATTCGCGCGCAACGCGGTAGCCCGCTGCGATCGCCACGGCGCGCGCCAGCCGCGGGCCCGCGAGTTCGGCTGTCTTGTGCTTCATCGTCCGCCCTTCTTCGCCATGCTGCGCAACCGGCGCCGCGCCTTTCGCAGGCCGTCAGCGTAGACCTTCCGGCCGAACTCTGTGAACAGGTGAGCGTGGATCGCCACCGCACCCTGCACCAGCACATGGCCGTTCGGCAGCAGCCGGCGCATCGTCCATCCGACCTGGGCGCCGTCGCGCCAGTGCTGGTTCTGCACCAGCGGTACCGGCACGACGTGGACGTTGAGCGCGGCCGGCAGCCGGCCGTTGATCAGCGGCGCGCAGGCGCGATGGAAGTCGCGCTGCGGGCCGACACGGCCGTCGCGCGAGCGCCAGCGGATGCCGACGGTGTCGAAGGCTCCGCCGGGCGTGAAGATCTCGCCGCAGCGTGCGCAGCGCGGCAGGTTGTCGAGCAGGGTATCCCGGCTCACTCGCCCTCCGCGATCGCCGTGATCGGCACCACGTAGGTGATCTCGCTCACCTGCAACATGAGGCCGGTCTCGCTGTACCACTGCACCTGCGAGCTTGGGCTCCCAGTGATGCCGCTGAGAATGTCCTTGACCAGTTTGGCACCGTCGTTCACCTTGAGCTTCAACTGCGCGCCGCTGCGAAATCCCACGAGGTAGTGCACCACGATCTTCTCCTACGCCAGCGCACTCTCGCGCTGGTGTTGCAGCGCCTTGTGCAGGTTATCGAACATGCGCAGGCCCGCCAAGTGGCGCACCTGGCAGAGCTGGGGCGGGATGCGCAGGATGCGCAGCTGGGCCTCGGGCGGCTTCGACTTCGGGATGTAGAGAATGTTGAGCACCATCCGCTCGCGGTCTGGCACGCGCACCAGAGCGCGCTGGCAGAGCATCGCGTCGGCGGCCAGCATCGCCACCGGCGCCGGCGAGCGGCGGCGCTCGACCGCCTGCCAGCTTTCGCCTTGGTACAGACCTTCAGCGCTGGCGCAGCGGCGGTTGTTGCGGCTGCGGTCAGCAGCCCACCGACCGTACCGGGTCAGCGCCTCGTCGGCGTCGGCCAGGCTCTCAGGGAACGCGGCCCAGATGTCGGTGCGGCGGGTCATTGCTTCATCCTTCTGGCGAACTCCGCCATCAACTCCTGGGCGATCGACTGGATCGCATAAGCCTCCTGTTCCGCGGCGGGCTCGCGCTCGCCCATGTCGGCGGCGTACTGCTGCCAGACGTGGACCGCCTCGTGCACCAGCAAGCCGGCGATCTCGATGGGATCCCTGCCAGGCCCCTCGCTCAACGCCACGATGACGGCCAGCGCCTTTCCAGGCCGCTCGAAGTAGTGCGCGGTCGCGTGTGACTGTGGCGTCTTGATCCACGGCCCTGGGTTCTTCGCGCCCAGGTGCTTCACCGCGGCGAAGTACTCGGCCTCGCTCAGCACCAGCGTGAGATACGGACCGGCCAGCGCGATACGGCGGTCCAGCCAGCGGAACGACTCGGTCTTGGCCATCAGGCGGCGATCCTTGTGGTCAGCTCTGCGATCACCTCGGCCAGCAGGCCGAGCTCGTCAATGCCGTAGCGGCGCTCGAATCCGCGCGGGCCCAGGCCGTGGAATCCGGTGGCGCCGCGGTGGTGCTCGGGGCAAAGCGGCACGGTGAGGAAGTCGCTCGCGCGCTGCGCCCCGCCCTGCCCTTCGCGGACGTGGTGCACCTCAGCGGCGGTAAATCCGAAGCCGAGGCGCCGGCAGAGCGCGCAGCCGAGCGCGGCCACGCGGCCCATGTGGCGCGCGCCGGCGGCGCTGGTGGCCACCGGCTGCTGCAGCACCAGCGGTTCGGCGTCGAGCGCCAGCGCCAGCAGGCCCACGCCCGCGGCGACTGCCCGCGGCTTCGGCGTGTAGTCCATCTGCCGCGCTGGGCGCGACGGCGGCTGCTTGCGGGTGCCGAGCGCCATCATCAGTCCTGGTCGCCGCGGTAGTGCCGCGCGATGGCCGACGACTCGGGCAGGTACTCGCCTGGCCGCATCTTCGAGAACACCGGCACCACCAGCGCCGGGTCGGGCGCGAAGCGGTCCCGCGGCGTTGCCGCCACCGTGCGCTTCACGCCGGCGGGCACCACCGCCTCGACTTCGCGCGCCAGCTTCAACGGGCTGGGTGCTGCCGGGGTTGGCACGAGGCGCTGCGGCGCCGGGCTCGGCGCGGGCGCGCGTGTGGGCATCGGCGTTGGCGCCGCAGTCGGTGCCGGGGTGGATGCCGGGGTGGGTGCGGCCGTCGGCGCCGGCGTGACGGCTGGCGGCGGGGGCGAGGCGAAGGGCCTGTCGAAGCTGTAGGCCGACGACAGCGTGGCGCTGGAGCGCGGCGGCCGCGCGCCCATCGCCACCGCGTCGGCCGGCGAGCGCTGCAGCTTCGTCAGCCGCTGGAACATCGCGACATCGCTGCAGCCGGCCCGCTTTGCGAGCTGCGCGGCGGTTCGGTACTCGCCCTCGAACAGCCAGGTGCGCACGCGCTGCCCGGCCGCCGATGTCGCCGTGCCGGTGGAAGCGCCCGCCGCCATCGCTTCGATCTTGTCGCCCAGGCGCTTGGCCTGATCGTTCGCGCGCGCCAGCATCTCCTGCAGCACACGGAAGGTGCTCTGCAGTGCGGCCAGGTCTTGTGCGTCGCTCACGCCGGACCACTCCCGGCGGTTGTTTCATGGGAAACCACGCGGAAAGCGGGCACCGCCTCCAGGCAGAGCGCGCCGCTCGCGCGCAGCCGCGCCACGGCGTCGCGCCACTGCGCCGGCGTGCAGGCGAAGCGCTCGCAGGCGTCGGCCTTCAGCAGCGCGGCGCCCGGGTTCGCGGCGTAGAACTCCTCGATGCGGCCCTGCAGGCTGCCGGTGTAGCGGCCGCGGTGAGCGCCGAACTTCGTGCCGCTCATGCCGCGAACGCCCCAAACTCGTCGAGCACCGCCTCGATGGCCTCGAACCGCTGGCCGGCCGGCAGCTTCGGCCACAGCGTCTTCAGCGCGTGCTCCGTGCGCAGGAACCGGCACATGTCCGCGTGCACCTGCTCCATGTCACCCTGCTCCAGCTTCGAGTAGCTGATCGAGCGCGGCACGGGGATGACGCCACCCTTCGGGCCCGGGTACCAGTCCACGAAGCCGCTGCCGACCTTGAGCCAGGCGCGGAAGGCCTCGAACTCCTCGAACTTCTCCTGCGCCTCGAACACCCGGGTTTCCAGCACCATGTGCTTGCGGTGGAACCAGCCGATGCGTTCCTGGTGCGTGCGCAACTCCATGATCTCGCCGGGCTCGAGCTTCAGGATGCGGTTCCACAGGCGGCGCCACTTGCTGCGGTCGATCTCACCCAGTCCGTCGACGTAGCCGAACAGCACGCGGCGCGCCGAGGCCTTCTCTTCCTCGGTGATGGGCGCCGATGGCTGGCGGGTCAGGCGGATCTCGCTCATGCCAGCTTCGCCTTCGCCGCCGCGGCGTACTTCGCCCCAGCGTCCCGCCGCGCCTCCTCGAAGCTCAGGAGCCCACTGCACAGCGCCGATCGCGCGTCTTGCCAGTCACCCGATACCTCGTGCTGGCCAGCCGGGGCCATCGCGCGGGCGCAGCGCAAGCGCATGCGGCAGCCGGCAAGCTCGCAGCGGGGTTCGCTGGGGTGCAGGAGGATGGGGGTGCGCGTCATGCTGGCACGCCTTCCAGTTCTTCAACCCTGGCCGCGACCTTGGCCTCGTACGCCGAGAAGGGCTCGCGGTGCCGACCGTTCTCGAAGCCCTCGCGGTCCCACGGCTCCATGCCGAGCGACAGCGCCTTGGCCTGCACGGTGTTGAAGTCCTTGCGCCAGTCGCCCAGCGGTTCGTCGTCGCCGGCCTCGGTGTTGTGGTCTTCCCAGCGCTTGTTGCGCAGGTAGACCAGCGGCGCCTCGATGTAGCCTTCGGCCCACTTCTCGGTGCCGCGCTTGGCGCGCACGTCGGCGAGGATCACGTCGGCGATCGCGCTGTAGCCACGGCGCTTCCACAGCTCTAGGCAGGCAGCCTTGTCCTGCCGCCTTTCGCCCCTGGGCCAGGCCAGCCAGAACTCGGGGAACCCCGCGGCAGCGGGGTGAGAAGCCGAAGGCTTCGATACAGTCTTCGACGAAGGAGAAGACTTCTTCAGTGGTCGGTGGTCGGTGCTGGATTCACGCCCGACTTCGGGCGGAGTCCGCTTGGTGTCACGCGTGACATCGGTGTGACTCGCTTGTGATTCACCAGCTACGCCGCCGGACTCCGGTGGAGTCACGGCGCCACGCCGCTTCGCCTGGCGATCGGCGTCGCTGCGGCGCTTGGCCATCATCTCGACGACGCGCGCGGTCAGCGTGGGGTGGTACAGGCGCCCATCGGCAGCGACCCACCAGCCGCGCAGCAGCACCTCGCGGTAGTCGGCAAGCACCGCGGTCGGAATGCCGATGGCGCCGGCCAGTTCGCGGTCGTTCGTCGGCAGGCTGCCGCACGGCACTTGCTTCCAAGCGGCGTACCACATGGCCAACAGGAACGGGCGAGCGAGCGGCAGACCTTCCATGGCGAGCGCCATCGCGGCGCCCCAGGTGCCGCTCTGCTCGATCTGCTCGTAGTCCAGCTCGAAGCGCCAGCCCTTGGCTCGCGTGTCTGCCGGGTACGGTGGGGGCCGGAGGTCGCTCAAGCCATCGCTCCCACGCGGAACAGGTCCAGCACCGTCTGCACCGGCCGGCTCGTGATGTTCGACGCCCAGCGCTTAGCCTCCTGCCAGTCGTTCGGGTTGCGCCCCTCGCGGCGGGCGGCGAAGCTCCAGGCCATCGAGTCGGCCGTCTCCAGCTGCGCGCGCACCAGCGGATCCGCCAGCGCGGTGGTCTTCAGGCCGAAGCCGTGCAGCCGCAGGTCCGGTCGCTCGCGCTTGATCGCCAGCAGCACCGCTGCGACCTGACGCGGATCACCGTTGCGCTTGCAGACCGAGCCGACGCCGACCCACTGGCCTTGCGCCAGGCGCGCGCCGTACATGCGCAAGTGCTCGACGTAGCTCCCTGGCGTGAAGCCCTGCGCCACCGGCATCACGTAGACGCCGGCGGTGTCCTCGCGCAGCAGCGCGTCGTATCGCTCGACCGTCAGGCGCTGGTGTTCCTGCACCGACAGGCCAGTCTTGGCCACGATGAACGGCTCGCACATCCAGTCCTGGGCGACGGCCGCCAGCAGGTTGCCGTTCGTCGACCAGCGGCGGATCTGCTCGGCATACTCGGCCACGCTGTGGCGGTAGTGGCCGTGCTGGCTGATCTCGCTGAAGGCGCCGCTGTCCATGATCCAGTCGCCGACCTGCATCGGCGCCTTCCGGCCGCGCAGACGCTTCACGCTGACGAAGGCCGCGTCGAAGTGCCGCGCGTCGCTCGGCTGGTGCAGTCCGGTGAAGAAGCGCATCAGGCGCGCCTCCGCAGCACCGCCAACACCAGCGCGGCAGCAGCCGAGGCCCACAGCTTTCCGACCACCTGCCCCGGCAGGTACTGCAGCGAGCCGAACGCGAGCGCCAGGAACAGGAGACTGTCGAACAGCGAGCCGGCCAGTCCAGAAGCCAGTATCGCGAGTACTCGGCTGCGCCGGCGCAGCGGCTCGTAAGCCACGCTGTCGGCGAGTTCACCTAGTGCGAACGCGGCGAGTGAAGCGACGACGAGGCCCGCAGGATCGAACAGCGCCGAGGCGCCAGCGCCGGCGAGGACCATTGCAGCGGCGGCGAAGAACCCCACGCGCTCGCGCACGGCGTCGCGCAGCACCATCGCTAGGCCGATCATCAGAACACCGCTCGGTGCCGTCAGACCGAAGCCGACCGGCACGAGGCACGGGCCGTTCGGTACACACACGGTGCCGAGGTTGCCGATCAGCCAGTTGGCCACCGGCACGGTCGCGAGAAAGGCCGCACAGAGAGCGGCAGTTTTGATGCGGCTCATCCCAGCACCAGCCTCCAGCGCTTGCCGCCGGCCGAGCCGTGGCCCTTCGTGCGGGGCACGAAGCCATCGAAGGCGATCTTGTTGCCGCGGCTGAGAGCCTGGAACACTGGACCGAACGCGCGGTCGTCGGGCGGCCGGATGCCCGCCTGCTTCGCCGCATCGGTCATCAGCTCGCCGGTGCTCAGGCCGCCCGGCTGCGCGGCCAGGTACTTCAGGAAGCAGGTGGCAGCCTTCTCGCGGAACTCAGCTGTCGCGCGCTCGGCGCGGTCAGCTGCACGGTTCCCTGCTTCCTCGCCGGCGGCGCGCGCAGCGGCCAGGGGGATCGGGGCGGTGAAGTCGAGTACCTGCTGCGTCATGCTGCCGCCTCGATGCCGTTCTCGGTGTCCATCGCGTCGAGGTCGAAGAGCGACGGCGCTGCGACCTCGCGTTCGGCCGCGCGCAGGTAGTGCACCTGGTCGCGGAAGTAGGTCTCCGACAGCTCGCTGCCACCGCCGCGCCGGCCCTTCAGGATCGCGCGGTAGGGCACCGTGCCCAGGCCGCAGAACGGGTCATAGACCAGCTCGCCCTTCTGGCTGTAGCGCTCGATGATGCGATCGACGATGTCGAACTGGAGCGGGCAGACGTGCTGCTCGACAGAGCGCCGGCTCTGCTCACCGTTGAGGGTGAGCATGCGGTTGATGTCGTGCCAGATCAGCGGGTGATGGCTGCCCGGCGCCAGGCTCATGAAGGTGCTGGGCAGCGCGCCGCGCGCCAGCAGTTGCTCGCCGATGTCGACGTGCCAGTCGAAGTCGTAGACGCGGCGCAGGCTCTCCTCGGTGAAGAACTTGGCCAGCTTGCCCGGGCCCAGCGCGGCGAGTTCGGCCGCGCTCAGCAGCCGGTTGCCGCTGCTGCGCCAGAACGCGTGCGCGTCCACCTGCCAGCGCGCGAGGCTGTACTCACCCTTGCGCTTGACCACCGGCTCGTCGGCGTAGCCGCGGCTCAGGTCGGTCTGGGGCTTGAACAGCAGCACCACGTACTCGCTGCAGCCGACACCCATGCGGCTGCCGTCCTTGCACATCTCCGTGTAGCCGAGGCGATAGGTCTGGTTGTTCTCCCGGACCACGTCGGTGTTGATGTGGATCAGGCCCGCCTTGACGAAGCCGTGGCGCCGGAAGTGCATCACGGTCTCTTCGTGGAAGCAGTCCATGCTCGGCCGGCCCAGCCCGGTCACGTTGCCGAACAGCACGCGGTCCTTGACGTGGATCGCGGCGATGCGGCCGGGCTTGAGCATGCGGAACAGCTCGGGCGTCAGGAAGTCCATCTGACGCCAGAAGTGCTCGTTGCCTTCGGTGTGGCCGAAGTCGTTGTAGCTCGGCGTGTATTCGTAGTGGTTGGCGAACGGCACCGAGGTGTGGATCAGGTCGACCGAGTTGCTCGCCTGCAGGCGAGCTTCGAGCACGCAGTCGTTGTGCGCAACGGTGAAGCGCTCGCCTTTCACCTCGGTGCGCTCGACGCCGATGGTCCTGGCCAGCGCGTCGTGCATCGACAGGTGATCCAGGCCGTAGGTGCGCACCAGCTGCGCGACCGTTTCCTGCTGCTGCTCGTGCCGGCGCCACTTTTCGACCAGGTCGGCGACGATCTCGCGCTCGGCCTCGGTGTGGATCACGTCGATGCGCACGCTGCCGGTCTGGCCGAAGCGGTGCACGCGGTGGATCGCCTGGATGAAGTCGCGGAACTTGTAGCCCACGCCGGCGAAGATCTCGCGGTGGCAATGGCGCTGGAAGTTGCAGCCGGCGCCGGCGATCACGGTCTTCGTCGACAGGATCCGGTGCTGGCCGTCGCTGAAGGCGATGAGGCGGTCCTCGCGCTCGGTCCGGTCCTGGCTGCCCCACACGCTCACGGCTTCAGGGATCGCAGCCTGCAGTGCGTGGCGCTCATCCTCGAGGTCGTGCCAGAGCACGAAATGGTCCGCCGGCGACTCGGCGACCAACTCGGCCACCTTCGCCACGCGCGCGTCCATGCTGCTGCGCTTCTCGGTCGCGGCGGCCGACAGGCCCATCGCCACGTCGGGCACCAGCAGGCCCTGCCCCTGCTTGTCGGCGCCGGCGGATTGGTAGTCGCTCGGGATCTCGTGCCAGCGCACGTCGAGCTCGGGCAGCACATAGCCGTCGTCGCTGTGGCCCAGGTCGCTGGGCTTCGTGATGATCACGGCCCAGCTGGCCACCCAGAGCCAGAACTCGCGTTCCTTGTGCGGGTAGAGCGTCAGGTTGTTCGCCTGTTCGCTGTCGCGCTGGAAGAAGCGGGTCAGAGCCTGACCGGTGTCCATCACGCCGAGGTAGCCGGCGTAGTGGATCAGCTCCTTGAAGCGGTTGGGGTCCGGCGTGGCCGTGGCCACGAACTTGAACTCGACGGGTGCGAAAGCGGGCAGGAACTCCTGGTAGGTCTTGCTGCCGTAGCTGCGCAGAATGTCGGCTTCGTCGAGCGAGGCGCCGCGGAACAGGCTCGGGGTGATCTTCCCCTCGCGCACCGACTCGTAATTCGTGAGGTAGATCGTGCGCTCGTCACCGATCTCGCTATCGCTGGTGATGAAGCGGAGATCAACGCCGAAGTCGCCGAGGAAGCGCTCGCGCGCCTCGCGGAAGAACTCGATGCGCACCGTCAGCGGCACCACCTGCAGGCGCAGGCCTGGACGGTGCAGGCCGACCAGGCGCAGGCACTCCAGCTGCGTCGCGGTCTTGTGCAGGCCGAAGCTGGCGAAGCAGGCGCGGCGGCCACCCTTCACCATCCAGCGCACGATGTCGCGGGTGTGGGGCTTCAGTGCGGGATTGACCTCGGCGGGGTCAACCTCGAAACCGGTGAACGGCGCGAGCCTTATCTTGTCGCGCAGGAACTGCAGGTAGGGGTCGCTCAAGCGGCCCTCCGCATCACAGCGTCGTCGCTGTAGTTCGCAGCCACGATCGCGCGCGCCAGCGGCGGGCACACGCTGTTGCCGCACATGCGCACCTGCTCGGCCTTGGTCAGCGCGCGGCCGTCGGCGCCGCGGTCGATCACGTAGCTGTCGGGGAATCCCTGGGCGCGGTACAGCTCGCGCGGCTGCAGCATGCGCATGCCGATGTCGGCGATGACGTAGGGCTCGCCGTCGACCATCACGGTCACCACGGCGTCGCGGTGCTTGGTCGTGACGGTGTGCAGCGGACCATCGATGTGCGGGTTCTGATCGACGCCGAAGTAGCGCATCATGAAGGCGTGCACCGCGGCGTGGTGGAAGCCCTGGGCGCTGACGGTGCCCAGCGGCGCGGCGGTGCTGGCGCTGTTGCTGGTCCCGCGCAGCTTCACCAGGGTGCTGGCCGCCAGCGCTGCGTTGCCGCCGCTGCCGGTCACGGTCTGCGTCGGCGCCTCGATGTCGCGGTGCCCGGCGCCCCAGCGCTTCACGCCCGTGGGCGACACGTCAGCGTGCGCGGCGTCGATCAGGTGCGCGGTCACCACCGCGGTGTCGCCCTTCGCGGTCACGGTGCGCGCCGGCTGCGCAGGGCTGTAGCTGGGCGACTGGCCCTGCCCCTGTCGCCCGCCCACGCCGACCAGCTGCGCAGTCACCAGCGAGTGCTTCGCACCCTGGGCCATCACGGTCGGCGCCGGCGTCTCCAGGCTGGCGTCGGTGCGGCCGGCCTGAGGCTCGCCGCTGTAGTGCTTGACCAGGTGCGCTGCGACCAGGTGGTGATGGTCCTGCGTGGTGACCGTGCTCGTCGGGCCGTCGGCAGGGATGCCCGGGCCTTCGTGGCCGCCGTAGTGCTTCGCGAGGAACGCGGCCACCAGGCCATGCTTCTGCCCGTCGACCGCGGTGCCGAGCGGCTTGTCCAGGCCCGGCACGCGCGGCGCCTGGCCCGGGCGCTCGCCGTAGCCCGTCTGCACCAGGGTCGCCGACATCAGACCCATCGCGTTGCCCGTGCCGGGCCGCGCCTGCTCGCCGCCGGCGGTGACGGTGTGCAGTGGCTCGTCGATCGCGCTGCCCACGCTTCCGCTGCGGAACTTCTGGATGCTCGGCATCGTCAGCGCGAGTTCGCCGCGCTTGGCGCTGGTGACGGTGCGCAGCGGCTCGCGGCTGTCGTGGGCGCGGTTGTCGCCCTGGTGCGTGACGGGCACGATGAACGGTCGCGGGCTGTCCAGCACGTAGCGCTTGATGCCGTGCGCGATGCGGCGCTGCGTGGCCTCGGCCAGCGGGCGCTCGCGCTCGAAGATCGACGGGCACGGGATAGACCAGTCGATGCACTCGGCGGCTGTGCGCCACGGCTTCAGGCCGCTGCCCTTCGCCGGCGCCTTCGCGTGCGTGGGCTGCGGCCACACGATCGGCTGGCCGTCGCAGCGCGCAACGAGGAACAGGCGCTTGCGGATGGTCGGCGCGCCGTAGTCGCAGGCGCGCAGTTCGCGGTGCTCGATCTTGTAGCCGAGGTTCTGCAGCTGCGCCTTCCAGCGGCGGAAGGTCTTGCCCTTGTTGATCGGGCACGGCATGCCGTCAGGAGTGAGCGGGCCCCAGTCCTGGAACTCTTCGACGTTCTCCAGGCAGATGACGTCGGGCCGCACGAGCTTGGCCCACTTCACCACCACCCACGCGAGCCCGCGGATCTTCTTCGAGACCGGCTTGCCGCCCTTGGCCTTGCTGAAATGCTTGCAGTCGGGCGATGCCCACAGCAGGCCCACCTCGCGACCCTGGGTCACCGCCATTGGGTCGACCTCGAACACGTCGGAGACGAAGTGCGCGGTCTGCGGGTGGTTCGCCTGGTGCAGCGACACCGCGGCCGGATCGTGGTTGACCGCGATGTCGACGTGCCGGCCGATGGCCTGCTCGATGCCGGTGCTTGCGCCACCGCCGCCGGCGAACAAGTCGATGACGAGCTTCGATGCGATGGGGAGGATGAACTGGTTGCTCAGCATGGCGCGCTCACGCGGAAGCCTTTCCGTTGGTGTCCGTTGGTGGCGGATTGCCACGCAGCACGCGCTGGATGAAAGTGGCCTCCTCAGCCTTCTTCTGTGCCCAGTCGTGCAAGATCTCGTTGACCAAGTCGATGCGCGCCCTGCCCCCTTGGGCGTGGCACACGGCGTCAAGAACGCCAGCGACCCAGCCGGGGATGTAGCCGCGCAGGTCGGCCTTCTCGGGGTCAGCGCCGATGCCGCCGCGAGCGAACAGGGGGCTGTCCGTGGGTGATTCGCCGGGCATCGATCAGCCCCCCTTCGACGTCAATGCGTGGGCCGAGGTCGAGCTCGCGAAGATGCTGGATCGGGTGCGCGCGATGTGCGCGACCGGTTGGCGGCTGAAGGCGAACGAAGCCTTGCAGCGCGCCGCTGACTTGGACAAGCCAGGCGATCGCGAGTGAAGGTGCCCAGGCCCCAGCCCGTGCGCGCGCCGTGCGTGCCCACGGTGATGCGCGTCGGTATCGCTGGGTTGGTACCCCGGGCGTTGATCGTGCCGGTACGGTGCCAAGGCGAGCCGTTCGACGGCGTGGCCCTCTTCCTTGGTCACCGGGCAGGCAGTGGTGAGCGCTGCAGCCGCTTCGCGCTCTCGCATGGCCGGGTGCCCCCGGCGCTGAAAATTCGTGTTCGTTACCGCACGGACCAGCGCGAGCGCGGTGCTCACACTGGCGCCGCGCAAGGCTTGCCCCGAGCGATCTCGCCGGGAAAAAATGGCCGGCTTCACGCGGCGGCCTTTGGTTGTTCGCCGGCGTCCTGCTGCTCGGCAACGTGCTCAGCGAGCAGCGCTTGAGCGAACTCGACGATGGCCTCGGCGCCGCGCAGCGTGGGCTCGATGGACCGCGGGTAGGCTTCGTACTGGCGCGCCAGCTCAAGGATGCGCGCGGGCTTCAAGCGGCCACCTTCGACACGTCGAGAACGGGCCGGCCGGCTTTGTGCCACGGCCAGGTCCTGTCGGTGACGCGCAACCAGCGGTCATCCGACCGCAGTTCCTCGCAAGTGACCAGGCCGCCCGTGGCTCGCTCGATCGCCGGACAGTGCTCTGCGGGCACGCGCCGATCGGTGTTGAACCACGGCCAGACGTGACGCCGATCGTCGAACCCGCACGCCGTCGCCAATGCAGCCTGCCCACCTAGAGCATCCGCGGCCCGACGAAGGGCGGCCTTTTCGCTTGACTCTGCATCCATGTGCCGAGTCTATCCACCGTAGACCTGCAATGTCAACCCTGGATAGACCGGCAATTCCGCACAGCGTTACGTTGCCGTGCATGGATCAAGACACCGACGCGGAGACCTTCCTCAAGGCGGTAGGTCAGCGCCTGCGCCAGGCGCGCCAGCTCAGAGGCCTATCGCTGGAAGCGGTGGCCGAAAGGCTGGAGCTGAAGAGCAAGCAGGCCGTGGGGCACTGGGAGACCGGCGTCAACCCGATCGACCTGCGCAAACTCAGGCGGCTGGCCAGGATCTACGAGACCACGGTGATGGCGCTCGTGGCCGAGGACCTTCCGACCGACGATCTCCTGGCGATGATGCGGCGGGCGCTGGAGGCAACCCCGAAGCCTCTGCCGGCGGCGAGTGTCGCCCTGGACGCCACAGGTACACGCTACCTCAACATTCCACCGGCTCCGCACTCGGTTCAAGAACCACCCCCACCGAAGCCATACCGTGGAGCCGCAAAAGCGCGCAGTGCCGCACCGCCCAAGCGAGCCGCCAAGGTCGCGCGGAGATGATCAGCACGCGGCCGCTGCGGCATATCGTGCGTCGGGTCGCGGCCTCGGCGGCGCTGCGCACCGTAACCGCTAGCAGAGCCGCATCGTCGAATCGCAGAGTCACGCGCGCCGTCTCCCGCGCCATTCTCGAATGCAGCTCTTCGTAAGCCGGCGCGGTCACGACGCCGCGCACTGTTATTTCGATCCCTCGGCCAGCGCGGACGACCGAGGCCACCGCGCCGCACAGCTGCCATTGTTCTTGTTCCATCGTGCTCTCCCAAGATTGTGGCCTCGCGGCCCGTTGCAGGGAGCAGTTGCCTCGATGGCAGTCTGTTTCGTAGGTGGCTCACTCCATGAGCCACTAAGATTTGGATCCCTCAATTGAGTGGCTGGCGTGACGGAGTTCCTACTCATCGTCGGTGCCGCCGTTCTGGCACTCGGCGTCCTGTCTGAAGCGCTCGGCTGGACCGCACGCTGGGCCGAACGCAACCGCCAGACCAGCCGCGCGGCCAGGCTGCTGACGCGCGCTTTCAGGACCGGCATGTACGCCGTCGCCGCGGTGGTGTGGGCTGCCCTGCTCTTCGGCGCGCATGCGTCGTGCACCAGCTCGCGGACTGCCGATCCCCACGATCCTGCCTACGGGGTTCCGAGCGGTCGCTGACGCGCGTTACAAATTTTTCTTCGCGGCCGTCTATTCACAGTTGACGATTAAAGTCTATTGAACGTAGACTTGCCTCCAACACGTCATCCCGGCGTGCTTTCGGAGGCGACTTGCAGGACCACCTTCCCCAGGCTGCGCACAGCGGCTTCGGCGCACTAGGCGTCATCGCCGGCGCGATCGAACGTGCGACGGTCCACCCGTGGATCGTTGAGGCCTGCTGGAGCCGCGTCGAGAACTGCGCCCAGCGCACGATCGTGGTGGTGCAGGCGCCGCTGAGCGAGCACCCGGAGGCCGAAGACCACATCCCCGCCGGCGCGCGCTTCCTGCGCGGCGACGTGTTCCCTGCGATGCGCTTCGAGGACTTCGGCCCGGCGCAGCGCGAGCGCTACCGCGATCACTACCGGGCGTTCCTTCTCTGGCGCGTGGCGCGTGCGCACGGCAAGACCGTCGACGAGATCCTGCCGCAGGCCGAGGGCAGTGTGCGCGAGCGTGTGGAGCGCTGGGTCAAACCTGGGTGCTCGGCATGAACGACCGCGCCAACCCGCTCGACTGCCAGCTGATCTGCTGGTGGCGCGTCGTCCTGGGCGCCGTCGCAGCCATCGTGATCGCCGCGCCTTGCGTCGCGCTGATCTGTTGGGCGCTGGAGATCGCCTCGTGACTGCGCAGCAGGCCGCCTGCGAGCGCGCGGTGCGCCTGCACCAGCTGCGCGAAGCCGCGCCGCCCCTCGACGTGCAACTGCTCATCGAGAAGGGCTCTATAGAACCCCCGCCCGCGCGCCGCGCCGGGTCCATCCGCCGTTTCTGCAGCGCGCTGCTGGCCTGGCTGGCAGCGCCGTGCTGTGACCTAACCTGAAAGGTTGACTTCAATGCAGGCTGCACAAGCTACTGCCGTCCCGCCGACCATCGATCTGGCGCCGACGACCTCCGCAACTCCACCGGTGCTGCGCCCGAGCGGCACCGTGCTCAACCCGCAGGCGCTCATCGACATGGTGATGGCCGCGGGCAATCCGAACCTGGATCAGCTGGAGCGCCTGCTGACGCTGCAGCAGCGATTCGAGGAAGGCCAGCGGGAGCACCAGCGCTACCTGGACGAGCGGGCCGAGCGCATGCGCAAGCAGACCGCGGAAGAGGCCTTCTGGGACGACTTCGCCAAGTTCACGGGCGAGAACATCACGATCCCGAAGACCAAGCAGGTCAAGCAGAAGTCGAAGGATCCCGGCAAGGCCGCGCCGAGCTACTGGCAGAGCGAGTTCCACGTCGTCGGCAACATGATCCGGCCCGCCCTCGCGCGCCATGGCTTCGGCTACGACTTCGACACCAAGCACGGGGTCAAGGACTTCGGCGAGACCAAGGCGCCGTGGTGCTGGGTCACGGTCACGCTGCGCCACCGCCTGGGCCACTTCCGGCAGGTGGCGCTCGAAGGGCCGCCCGACGACAGCGGCCACAAGAACCACTTGCAGGAGATGCGCAGCAGCGCCACGTTCCTGAAGCGCCACGCGCTGCTGGACGTGACCGGCGTTCCCGAGGAAGGGCGCGACAACAACGGTCGCGGCGCGCGCGGCGACGCCGAGGACGAAGAGAACGAACAGCAGAGTGCGGCCGACGCGCCTGCGCTGCAGGAAGGCTGGGCCGCGTCCCGCACGGGTCTGCCCGGACTGAACGCTTGGTGGCAGGCTCTCAGCGACGCGCAGCGCACGCGCTTCACGTCCGAGTTCACCAAGATGAAAGCGGATGCTCGGCGCGTCGGCCAGGCGGTGTCGCAATGATCACCGTCACCTGCGAACCCGGCAGCCAGGAGTGGCTGGAAGCGCGCGCCGGCGCGTGCACCGCGAGCCGCTTCAGCCGCGCCCGCGAGCGAACTGGCGGCCTGACGGACCAGCAAGCCGCCTACGTGGCCGCGCTGCGCCGCGGCGCCAGCGAGAAGGCCGCGATGGAAGAGGCGGGCTACAAGGCCAAGCCAACCAGCAAGAGCATCGACAAGGTGCTGGCCGGCGGCCGCGTGGACATGCCCTCCGTGCCGGCGCGCCGCTACGCGTGGCTGCTGGCGCAGGAGCGCATCGCCTGCGCACCGCTGGACGAGACGTTCCAGACCTATGCCATGCGTCGCGGCATCGAGCTGGAGCCGAAGGCCCGCGAGGTCTACGAAGAGCGCTTCGGCGTGATGGTCCTCGAAGGCGGCGTCATCCTGACCGATGACCGCCTCTACGGCTACAGCACCGACGGCGCGGTCTACAACGCGCCGGGTGGTGTCGAGATCAAGTGCCCGCTCGACTCCGAGAAGCTCGGCTCCGTGTGGGAGCACCCAGAGGAAGCCGAGGCCGAGTACCTCGACCAAATCGACGGCGGCATTTGGCTCACAGGCTGGGAGTGGATCGACTTGATCGTCTACTGCCCCTGGCTTGCGTCTGTGGGCAAGGACCTATTCGTCAAGCGCATCTGGCGCGACGACGACCGGATCGAAGCGCTGGAGAAGGACCTGGTCGAGTTCACCGCCATGTCGCAGCGCTTCGAGGCCCTGCTGCGCAACCGCGAGATCCCGACGCGGTACGAGCGGCTGCCTGCTGCGCACGCCGTCAAGACCGCCGCGCCGGCGCCCACCACCACCGCACCGGCCGACGCGCTGGCGCCTGCCTTCTGAGGCCCCATGAGCACCGACACCATTAAGCCGCAGCACACGGAGATCCGTGCCGACCGCCGCACCACGGCGCAACTGCTGTCCGCCGCCCAGCGTGATACCGATCCGGTCAGCGTGTTCGGCGATGGCACCTGCCCCGCCGACACCAACTGCGCTATCTTCGTCGTCAAGGGCCGCGAGCACATCGAGTACCTGACCGCGCTGCTGCAGCGCCAGGGCCTGCTGACCGCGGGAAAGGCGGTGACCTCGTGAGCACCGCTGAACTCGAACTCCTGCCCCGCGAGGGCGAAGCCGCCGCGCCGGTGCCGCGCACCGCTGTCGCTGCGGCCGCCGAGGCCGCGCTCGACCTCACGAAGATCAACCTCACCGACGTGGCCCTCGCGCAGTTCGGCAACTGGCGCGAGCAGACGGCGAAGGTCAAGGCCGACTTCGAGGCGCTGGTGCTGGACCTCAGCACGCAATCGGCGATCGACGACGCGATCAGCCTGCGGCAGCGCAAGGTCAAGGCGCCGCTGGCCGAGGCGCGCAAGGTCGCGCCGGCGCTGAAGACCAAACTCGCCGCGGTCAGCAAGGCGATCGGCGCCGAGCTGGTGCTGGTCGAAGCCGGCTGGGCCGAGGCCGACGCCGCGATCACGCCGCGCATCGACGCCGCGCAGAGGGTGCTCGACGACAAGAAGGAAGCCGACCGCCTGGCCGAGCAGCAGCGCCTGCAGGGTCTGCGCGACAAGGTCGACGAGATCCTCGGCCAGTGGGTCGACCACTGCAAGATCGAAGGCATCACCGGCGAGCGCATCGGCAACGGCATCGCAGCCCTGCGGGACATCGACCCGCCGAAGGACCTGGCCGACGTTCACGCGTACTGGGACACCAGGAAGGCGCAGACGGTAGCCGCGATGCAGGGGCTGCAGCTGGAAGCGCAGCGGCTGGAGAACGAACGCGAGGCGCAGCGCCTGGCCGCCGAGTCGGCCGCGCTGGCCCAGCAGCGACAGGAACTCGAAGCGGCGCAAGCGCGCGCCGCAGCCACGCCGGCGGCCGCTGCCGGCGCCGACCCGACGGACACTGGGGCGGGGAAGGCGGAGAACCCAGCGCAGCAGCGCGAAGCCACCCCGGAATCTCTGGCCGACCGCATCGTGCGGCTGGCCAAGCGCATGAGTTTCCACGAAGCCGCGGAAGGCCGCGCTTACTACGAAGAGGCGGCCGCGCGCGAGCAGTGCCGCGCGGAGTTCAATGCCGCGGTCCAGCAAGCACGCGAGGAAGGCATCCAGGTCGACCTCGGCGGCTATCTCGTTCCGGCCAGCACGATCAACGCGCTGAAGCCGACCCAGCCAACGGGCCTCGCAGTCGAAGCATGCCGGCCGGCAACGGCCAAGGAAACCGCCCAAGCGGGCACCCAGGACCCGGCCGCCGCGGCGCAGACGGTGAAGGGTGCGGGCGACGACGCCACGCATGCGGGGGATCTGCGGGGCCCCGCGGACACCATCAGCCTGAACCTGGCCGACCTCGACGAGCCGCCGGCAGCTGATGGGTCGATCGAGACCAGCGAGGCCGAAGCGGTCAACCCGCCGGCCGCGGTCGTCGAGCAGGTGCTGCAGCAGTACCCGCTGGACGGCAAGGCCACCCTGGTTCTGACCAGCCCGCTCGCGATGCAGACCCGGCTCGACGAGGCGCACGCGCTGCTGCGCGCGGCCCTGTCGCTGACCGAGCGCCTGGGCGTTGCCTTCAAGTCGAAGTACCCCACGCAGCCGAAGATGGGCCCGGACTGGTGGGCGGCACTGCGCGCGGATCTCGACGCGCTGCAGCCGCGGCTGATCATGGCGCTGGCCGCCGCGAAGGCCGAGTGATGGGCGCGCGTTTCGGCATGCTTGGCTACGTAGGGATACTGGTCGCCATCAAGGACCAGGCCAGCGACAGCCCCGCCCTGGCCCGCCGCCTGGGTGTCGGCGGCCAGGGCCTGAACATCGTTCTGCGCCGGTTGCGCGACATGGGCCTGATCCACATCGAGGCCTGGACGCCGCCGGCTCAGAAGCACCTCGTGATGCTGCCCATGTGGCGCTACGGCTCGCGCGACGATGCCCCGCTGCCGCTCACGCAGCGCCGGCGCGAGCCGACCAAGCACTTCGCCGCCGCGAAGGACGTGGCTTGGCAGGCGCGCTGCAACTTGACCGCGCTCAAGGTCGCGTTCGAGGCCATGAGCAGACGGCCGCAGAGCAAGGCCGAGCTGATGGTGCTCACCGGCTTGTCTGAGGACACGCTCGCCCGGCTACTGCCTGCGCTGCACCAACACCGCTTCGTGCGCATCACCTGCTGGCTCCGCGGCCGACAGGGGCCGGCGGTGCCTTGCTACGAGTGGGGCGACGGGCACAACGCGCCGCGCCCTGTGCCCGTGGCCTCGCGCGAGTTCACCTTGCGACAAACCATCGAGCGACGGCGCGAGCGCGGCGTCGCCGCTGGCTCTGCCCTCGCGGGCGTGCAGTACCGACCGATCGCACCGTCCGCCGCGGCGGCGCGCATCGCAGCTTGACCCTCAACGCGCATCGCGCAGGAGACCTCCCATGGTTCAACTCACCGCCGTGACCGGCAGCAGCCAGGTCCACTCGTTCGGCTACGACGCGGCCCAGCGCGTGCTGGCGATCCGCTTCCAGAACAGCGCCTACGTCTACTACTACCAGGACGTGCCGCAAGACATCGCCGACGACTTCGCGGCCGCCGAATCGAAGGGCCAGTACGTGGCCAGCCACATCAAGGGCAAGTTCGAGTTCACCAAGGTGGACACGGCCGCTGCCGAGAACGCCTAACGACCAGTTTTCAGGGCGCGCGCAGCGGGACAACTCTCCTCCTCCCTCCCTCCCTCGACTCCCCGCCGCCGCCGCAAGGCCGCCCTCTTTCTTCCCCGTCCCGCAACCAACCAGAGGACCCGATGAGCACCAGACCAATCACCGACACGCTGCGCTTGCTGCACGGCGGCCTGTTCCTCGACACCTGCAGCGACCTGTTCGCCGGCGTCGTGCGCAACGTCGACGAGACCGGCAAGGCCGGGAAGCTGACCATCACGCTCGACATAAAGAAGGTCAGCGGCGCGATCGGCGTCACGGCCAAGGTCACCGACAAGACGCCGGAGAAGTCGCCCGACGCCGACCTGTTCTACGCGACGGTCGAAGGCAACCTCAGCGTGAACAACCCGAACCAGCGCTCGCTGGATCTCCGCGTCGCCGAGCCCGCCAACAAGGGCGGCGTGCGCACGGTCGAGGAACCGAAGCCCGCTACCGAAGCGCGCTCGGCCTGACCGCCCACCTCCACCAACCGAAAGGATCCATTCAACATGGACGTTCAAGAAGGCCGGAACCTGGCCGAGACGCTGGCCGAAGTGCTGCCCAAGGCATCGATCATCGGCGCCGTCGAGACGGGCATCCCGGGGCTCTTCATCAGCCACATCGCGGTGCCGAAGAGCGCGGAGTTCAAGGAGGTCAAGGTCGACCTCGAGGCGCTGCTGCCGAACCCGCGCAAGACCAAGGCTGTCGCCGTCTTCACCGACGTGGCCAGCTTCCTGGCCTACGTGCAACGCCACGCCACCGAAGGCACCGTCGCCTGGTGCAACTTCAACCCGCAGACCTTCGCGCTCGAATTCACCGCGGTGATCGACGAGCACGAGAAGGGCAAGGCCGGCTGGCGCGCGCACCAGGCCAAGCTCAAGCCGGAGATGTCGGCCGAGTGGAAGGCCTGGAAGGAGAAGGACCGCGCCTCGTTCCCGCAGGTGTCCTTCGCTGAGTGGATCCAGGAGCACGACGAAGACATCGCCACGGCCAACGGCCTGCCCACCAGCCTGCAGATGCTGGAGATGGCCACGAACTTCGTGATGAACGAAGAGCGTGCGCTGAAGTCGGCGGTCAAGCTGCAGAGCGGCGGCGTGCGGCTGACCTACATCTCCGACCCCGACGCGGGCACCGTCGAGACGATGAGCATGTTCGAGCGCTTCGGCCTCGGCATCCCCGTCTTCCACGGCGGCCAGGCCTGGAGCATCGGCGCGCGGCTGAAGTACCGCAACAACGGCGGCAAGCTGAGCTTCACCTACGAACTGATCCGCGCGGATCGCGTGCATGACGGCGCCGCGCGCGAGCTGATCGAGAACATCAAGGAAGGCCTGGGCAGCGTGCCGCTGCTGATGGGCGCCTGCAGCTGATCGCCCCGCTCGCGCAATACGCGCGCACCCACCGCCAAGAGCGCGGTGCCGGACGAGGGTAACCGGCGACCCAGCAACCACCGAGGAAACGTCTATGTCGAAGAACCTGCAGCGCAACGCAGTCAGCCGCGCCGTCGCCACCGTCGGAACCCGTCAAGTGCCGCCGGCGCCGGCGCCGAGTCCGGAGCCCGCGTCGGAAGTGGCGTCGCAGCTCATGTTCCTGAGCAACACGATCGAAGGCTTGGAAACGTCGGTCAACGCTCTAGGCCAGCGCTTGGCGCCGACTCTCTACGACGAGTCGAAGAACGAGGACGGCACGGCCGGCGCCGCCGAGCCCACGCCCAACAGCCCGCTCGGCCGGCAGTTGATGGACCTGCGATTCCGCGTCGCGCGCCTCACCGCCTTCGTCGACAACCGCCTGCACCGCGACCTCGCGCTCTAGGCCATGTCGCGCGAAGACATCGAGCGCCGCCTGGCGCTGCTGATCCGGGAGACGCTGGGCATCGACCCCGATGTCCAAGCGCCAGCCTCCGCCACCGGCGATCCGACGCCGGCCACGAAGCCCTTCGCCGAACGGAGCTTCGACGACCTCGGCTTCGACAGCCTGGACAAGGTCGAGTTCGTCATGGGCATCGAAGACGAGTTCGGTATCGAGGTCCCCGACGGTGAGTGGGAACCCTGGTCCACGATCCGCGAGGCGATCGACCTGGTGGAGAGCAAGGGCGTGCCGGCGTGAGTGCAGACGCCTTCGCCGTAGGCGCCATCTGGTACAGCGTGGACGGCTCGCCCATCGACGAGTCGGCCGACGCCGGCGTCGAACTGGAGTGGACCTCCTTTCGCGTGGACAAGCTGACGCCACGCGGCGCCTGGTTGCACTGCATCGAGTGGAGCTACCGCAAGCCGAGGTTCGCGCTGCGCGGCGGCGTTCGCTGGTGCAGCCCGACCAAGGCGGAGGCGCTGCACGGATTGGTCCAGCGCAAGCGCCGCCAGATCCGAATCCTCGAAGCGCAGCTGGAGTTTTCGAAGCAGACCCTTGAAGCGGCCACGGCTGCACTGCGAGCAGCGCAATGACCATCAAGATGGCCAAGGCCAGCGAGGCCGACCTCCGCATGGCGATGGAACTTACCACCGCGCTCGAAGCGCTGGAGCGCTACAGCATCTTTCCCGAAGCGCTCACCAGCAACAACAGCGAGCAGTCGCGCCCCTTCGACATCGACGATCACGACCAGTGCCACGAAGCCCTGGCGTACCTACTGAACCTGGTGGGCAAGGCGTCGCTGATGCGCGTGGTGTGGGGTCTGGCCGTGCTGCTGGACCCAAAGAATCGCGCGGTCGATCCTGACGCGGACACGCTGGAGCACCCGCCCGAGATCATCGCTGCGCGCACGCTGCGCCCGCTCGCCGAGTTCCACGAGGACATGGGCGCCGTGCTCTGGCACACGCTCCCGATCGTCGAGCCGCCCTGGTGCGGCCAGCCTGACGACAGCGACTGGCCCGGCTACCACACCCATTTCACCAAGCTGCTGGTGCCAGAGGCGCCGGCTGCCGGAGGCAATCCCGCATGAACACCCTGGATGCCATCAAGTCCGAGCGCCGCGCGATCACGTTCGGCGACATCGTTGCTACCCACAGCATCGCCATGGGCGCGGCGGTCATAGCCGGCAAGCTGGAATCGCCGGAGCACGGCCTGCAGTGGATCGTGAACACGCTGGAAGGGCCCGGACTCCTGCCGGACCTGGACGAGGCGCGAGCCCTCGGCGGCGCGCAAGCGTGGTTCGACGCCAAGATCGCCGAACACGAGGCCTTCCGCGCCGCGCACCCGGCGCCGAAGGACGAAGATGCTGTGCCGCCGGCCGACCTGCTGCGCGGCCTGGACACCGACACCCGCGTGCGGTTCTACGAGCACGACTTCTACGTGCTCAGCAACTTCAGCGCGTTCAATCTCAAGGCGAAGGGCAACACCTTTCCCACCAGTGAACACGCCTACCACTGGCTCAAGTTCCCGATGGGAGCGCGAGACGAAGGCGGCCGCTACATACGAGACATGATCCTCGACGCGCCGTCCGCGCACGAGGCTTTCAAGATCGCTGAGCGCAACCGTCTACACCGCCGCGGCGACTGGGACGAGGCCAAGGTCGACATCATGCGCGACCTGCTGCGGCTGAAGGCGGCGCAGCACGAATACGTGCGCCGCAAGCTGCTTGCCACCGGTGACCGCGAGCTGGTCGAAGACTCGTGGCGCGATGACTTCTGGGGCTGGGGCCCGAACCGCGACGGCCAGAACATGCTCGGCAAGCTGTGGATGGAAGTCCGCGCCGAGCTTCGCGCGTCGCAGTGATGAGCCGCGACACCGACCTCGCGCTGGCCCTCGGCATCGGCTGCATCCTGCTGGTGCTGCTGGTGAAGATCCTGCGCGGCAAGAACGTGGGCAAGCCGCCGGGCGATGACTGGGGCGGCGAGCTGTGAAGCGCGAAGCCCCACATGACTGGAGCTACTCGCTCGGCGGCCGCAGCCACAGCCGCGGCTGGTTCAAGCACGACGAGTACGAGGACGGCAACGTGTCGACGCCGCACGGCTTGGTCGACGTCTACGTGCAGGGCCGCGACCGCGCGCAGCAGCGCCCGCTGGAACCGTGCACGGTCTTCCACTTCGTGCACAAGGGCCGCGCCCACAACCGATCGATCCGAGGCAAGGCCTACACGCGCCGCGCCTGCGTGACGCTGGCCGCGCGCTTCGCTGCGCAGGTGGCCGAAGACAGCAAGGGGCTCTCATGACGCACCTACCCTGCATCAGCATCCTGCAGCCCTACGCCTGGCTGATCGTCAACGGTCACAAGGACATCGAGAACCGCGGCTGGTCGACGAAGTTCCGAGGCCGCATCCTGATCCACGCCGGCAAGAAGTACAGCAGGCGGGAGCACGACGAGTTCGCCGAGGAACTGGCCGAGGACTACCCGCACCGCGCTTCGATCACGCTGCCGCCGTTCGAGGAGATGCTGCTGGGCGGCATCGTCGGCTCGGCGACGATCACCGACTGCGTGCAGGAGCACGACAGCCCCTGGAAGATTCTCGGCACCTGGGGCTTCGTGCTCAAGGACCAGCGTGTGCGGCCCTTCGTGCCGGTGCGCGGGCAGCTGGGCATCTTCGGCGTGCCGCGCGAACTGATCGGCGAGGGGGCTCATGCCTGAGCGCATCCAGCTCTCGCGCGCCAAGGGCTGGCGCATGCCGCCGAACACCGTGAAGGTGGACCGCTCGACAAAGTGGGGCAACCCCTTCGCGGTCGGTCATCACGGCGACCAGGCGCGCTGCGTTCAACTGTTCGAGTACCTGGTGCTGGGCGGAATGGTGGCGGCGAGCGTGCCGAACCAGCGCCTGCAGGTGGAGTACCTGGAACGGGCTGCGCGCGACCTCAAGGAACTGCGCGGCAAGAACCTCGCGTGCTGGTGCCGCCCTGGCCAGCCCTGTCACGCCGACGTGCTGCTGCGGCTGGCGAACGAAGGCTAGAACATGCTGAGATGCACCATTGAGATGGTCCCCGGCGGCGACGAGACGCGTAAGCGCGTGATCGGCTGCGTCGAGATCGCCAACATCGGCGGCACGCCGCAGGTCGGCAACTACGGCGTGGTCCTGAAGAAGACGCCGCCGTTCCCCGGTGCGCTGCGCGCGGCGTGGAAGCGCGGCCTGCTGAAGGGCGAGGACGACGACGCGATCGCCTGCACCGTCGAAGGCCTGCACCGCACGCAGCGCGGCAGCTACGACCTGCTCTACCGAGCGCTCAGGGCCTGCGGGCTCGAAGCGCGCAATCCGAAGGACCGACCATGAGCCAGCCCGGCCGCACTTCCATCCTGCGCCGCCGCATGTGGGCGCACCTGGCGATGTACTCCATCGACCTGGCGATGGCCCTCACCGCCTTCGCGGTCGGCTTCGGCCTGACGGTGCACAACTGGTGGGCGCTGATCCTGCTGGGTGTCGTGAACCGCTGGCTCTTCCACCTGTTCGGCAGCGCGCTGATGTACGCCACCGAGCGCGAGCGCGCCGCCGAGGACGCGCAATGAAGGGCGAGGTAGGCGTGCTCAACGTCGGCGCCGGCGACACGAAGCTGTCGTTCGACCCGAGCAACCCCGCGGAGCGGATCCGCGCCGCGCGCATCGTGCGCGACATGCTGCGGCGCGGCTACGCGCTGCTGGTCGAGGTGGAGACGGATGGCCGCAAGGCCTTCACCCGCGCGATCGACTTCGACGAGAACGTCTGCGAGTACGTGATCGCGGACTTTGACCCTGTGGCGGCGGCCGAGGCCGACGCCGAAGAGGAAACCCATGCCCAAGAACAAGGCCAAGCTGGCGCGCCTGCAGCGCCGCGAGCAGGAAAGGCAAGCCCGCCGGGCCGCAAGGTCACCAAGCGGACCGTCAAGGCCGAGTCTGTCCGCTCCGTCGCAGTCGCGCCCAGCGCCGGCGGATAAGCACGCGCTGCTCGACCGGCTGGACCCGCACGCGCAGCTGCGCCGCGGCCTGCAGCGCGTCGCCGGCGACCGTGACGAGTGGGCGGGCATCCCGATGCCGCTCGACGGCGAGCAGCTCGTCATCGAGCCGCGGTATCCGTTCGCCGAGGGCCTGGGCAAGATCGGCCAGGCCGAGGGCGACCGCGAGGTCCGCCGGCCGGAGCTCGTCGGCGCCACCGTCGTGAATTGCTGGTTCAACAGCAGGAAGGGCTGCGACATCTACCTTGTGCGGCGCGCCGACGGAAAGCTCGACTGGGGCTTCATCGCCGCAGTGCACAGCCTGGACAAGCAGCTGCGCACGCTCGGCTGCTCCGACGCCTGGGGCATCGAGCAAGAGAGCAAGGCGCTGCAGCTGCTGGCCACCCTGCTGCCGCACCGGCACTTCAAGCAGTACATGCTGACGGGTAGCTTCCTGGAAACCAGCAAGCGCAGCGGCGTCACGTACATGTTCCGCCGGCTGCGGCCCACGGTGGCCATCGGCCTCACGAAGGACCGCCGCAGCACCCGGTTCATGGCCGCGCTGTGCCTGCACCCGATCGGCTACTACGCCGACTCGTGGGCCGGCTCGATGTGCCCGACCGACGACGTGATCGCGCACCTGACGCTGATGCGCGGCGACGAGCCGATGTTCTGGCGACGTGCGAACCAGCACCCGTCGTGGCGGCCAGAGGCGGGGATCTGATGGCGCCACGCGTGACGCTCTCCTTCGCGGAGATCAAGGACGTGACCGGCGGCTACGTCCAGCCGGCCGCTCAGCTGGCCGAGCTGCACCGCCAGGGCTACTATCGTGCGCGCCGCTCGCGCCTCACTGGCGAGGTGATCCTCGAGCGAGCCCACTACGAAGCCGTCAACGCCGGCGCGCTCGCGCCGATCCAGCGAGAACCCGAGCCCAGCCTGCGCCCAGCATGACACGCAAGGACGGTCTACCTCGCCGCGTCTATCCCAAGCACGGCCGCTACTACTACGTCGCGCCCGACGGCCGGTGGCACCCGCTCACGCGGATCAAGGACGGCCTGCCAGCGATGTTGCGCGCGCTGGCCACGCTCACCGATCAGGAGAAGGCCTCGGACTTCATGCCCGCGGTGGTCACCCGCTGGCTCGACGCGAAGATCCTGGCCGGCGATTGGACCGACGGCACCAAGGCGGACATGGAACGCGTGGCGGCCGCGATCTCGAAGCGCTTCATCGACTTCAAGCCCGCGCAGGTGAAGACCCCTATCTGCGCCGAGTACCTGAAGACCTACCTCGCAAAGCCGCGCACCTACAACCTGCACCGCAGCGTGCTGCGCCAGGTGATGAGCGCGGCCGCGCTGGAAGGCCTGCGCGAGGGCTACAACCCCGTCGACGACGTGCCGCAGCGCAAGACCAAGAAGCGCCGGCGTCTCGTGACGCCGGCCGAAGTTAACGCGATGGCACAGGCCTTCATGAAGGCGAAGCGCGGAGGGCCGGTGCACGTCCGCATGCTGGCGCTATGCCTGAAGACCGGGCAGCGCATCAGCGACGTGCTGGCCTGCCGCGCGCAGGACTGCACCGACGAGGGCATCGAGTTCGACCAGGGCAAGACCGGCGCGCCGCTGGTGGTGGAGTGGGACGACGAGCTGAAGAAGCTGGTCGACCAGTGCTTCGATGGCCGCGACCGCATCGGCTACCTGCTGGTGCAGAGCACCGGCAAGCGCTACACCTACAGCGGCGTGCGCAGCGCCTGGGTGCGCGCGATGGAGAAGGCGGCCATCGAGGACCTGCACATCCACGACCTGCGCGGCGAGGCCGGTGCCCGCTTGGCCGACCTCATGGGTTCCTACGCCGCGCAGCTGCTGCTCGGCCACGCCAGCATCAAGATGACCGAGGACTACATCGCCGGCAAGACACGCCGCCGGGCTAAGGCGGCGCCCCTGAAGAAAGAGCAGAAAACCGTCTAACGACTGGCTGGGAAGCCGCGTGAATACTCAGTCGAGTAGTGCGCTAGGGATTAGACGAATCGACTGATAACCCGCATGGATCCTAGATAGCGCGGGTATCTTCTAAGCAGCAGGTCGGGGGTTCGAGTCCCTCCGGGCAGGCCACCCTGTGCGACGCGCTGGATGCGCATACAGTCTCGGTCTCCCCGCCGCGACTGCCGCCTTGCCTCACGTCCTCGACCTTCCCTGCGAGCTGAACCCGCAACAGGCGGAAGCCGTCGCGCATGCGCCCGATGCCGGCCCGCTGCTGGTGATCGCCGGCGCCGGCAGCGGCAAGACGTTGACGCTGGCCGCGCGCCTGGCCTGGCTGGTGCGCTGCGGCGCCGATCCGAACCGCACACTGCTGCTGACCTTCTCGCGCCGCGCTGCCGGCGAGATGGCGCGCCGCGCCGGCCGGCTGCTGCACGAGGCGCTGCGCCTGCCGCCGCAGAGCCCGCCGCCCGTGCTGCCCTGGTGCGGCACCTTCCACAGCGTGGCCGCGCGGCTGCTGCGCGAGGAAGCACCGCTGATCGGCCTGCCGCCCGGCTTCACGGTGCTCGACCGCCCCGACGCGCAGGACCTGCTCGCCATCGCGCGCCAGCAGCTGGGCCTGGCCGCCGACGAGGGCGAGACGCCCGGCCGCCGGCGCTTCCCGCTCGCGCCCACCTGCGCGGCGATCCACTCCCGCCAGGTCAACACCGGCGAGCCGCTGTCCGGGTTGCTGGCGGCGCAGTGGCCCTGGTGCCGCGACCACGAAGCGGCGCTGCAGCAACTGTTCGCCGCCTACGCGGACGCCAAGCTGCAGCAGCAGTCGCTCGACTTCGACGACCTGCTGCTCGCCTGGCACCACCTGATGCACGAGCCGGCGATGGCCGCGCGCATCGCCGCGCGCTTCGACCACGTGCTGGTCGACGAGGTGCAGGACATCAACCGGCTGCAGGCCGACGTGCTGCATGCCTTCGGCCGCGCCGGCTGCCGGCTCACCGCGGTGGGTGACGACGCGCAGAGCATCTATGCCTTCCGCGGCGCCGACGTGCGCCACATCCTCGACTTCCCGCGGCGCTGCGAGCCGCAGGCCGCGCGCGTGGTGACGCTGGAGCAGAACTACCGCAGCACGCCGCAGGTGCTGGAGGCGTCCAATGCGGTGATCGGCCTCGCGGCCGAGCGCTTCACGAAGAACCTCTGGAGCGCGCGCACCGCGGGCCCGAAGCCGCGCCTCGTCACCGTGGCCGACGAGGCCGAGCAGGCGCGCCGCGTGGCCGACGCGGTGCTCGCGCGGCGCGAATCGGGCCTCCCGCTGAAGCGCCAGGCGGTGCTGTTCCGCACCTCCCACCACAGCATGGCGCTGGAACTGGAACTCACGCGCCGCGGCATCCCGTTCGTCAAGTACGGCGGGCTGAAGTTCATGGAGGCGGCGCACGTGAAGGACGTGCTGGCGCTGCTGCGCTGGGCCGACAACCCGGCTTCACGCCTGGCCGCGCTGCGTGCCGCGCGGCTGGTGCCGGGCATGGGGCCGGTCAGCGTGAGACGGCTGCTCGACCACAGCGGCCCGCTCGAAGCGTTCAAGTCCCCGGCGGCGGCCGCCGGAGGCTGGCGCGAGCTGGTGGCGCTGATCTCGCACCTGCGCAGCGGCGAAGCCGGCTGGCCCGACGACCTGCAGCGCGTGCTGGCCTGGTACCGGCCGCAGCTGGAGCGCCTGCACGACGACGCGCGCGTGCGCTGGGCCGACCTGCAGCAGCTGGCGCAGATGGCACGCGGGCACGCCAGCCGCGAACGTTTCGTCACCGAACTCACGCTCGACCCACCGGCCGCCAGCAGCGACGAATCGGGCGACCCGAACCTCGACGAGGACTACCTGATCCTGTCGACGCTGCACTCGGCGAAAGGCCAGGAGTGGAGCGCGGTGCACATCCTCAACGCCAGCGATGGCTGCATGCCGGCGGACATCGCCACGGGTCACGCCGACGAGATCGAGGAAGAACGCCGCCTGCTCTACGTCGGCATGACGCGCGCCCGCGACGAGCTCGACGTGTGGGTGCCGCAGCGCTTCTACGTCACGCAGCAGCGCGCCTTCGGCGACCGCCACCTGTACGCGCTGCGCACGCGCTTCATCCCCGACGCGCTGCTGCCGCACTTCGACGTGCAGGCCGCCGCCGCCCCCGAGCCGCCCGCCGTGCAGCCGGCGCCTGCGGCCGCGCCGCTGCTCGACCTGGCTGCGCTGCTGCGCCGCGGCCGGCCCGCAACCGGGGGATGAGCACGCCCGCGCCGGTTACAGGCTTTCGTGGGCAGAATGCCGGCCTGCCGATTGCCGCAGGGGGCCCCATGCCAGAACCCAGAGCCACGACGCGCGCCGCGGCCGCCGATGCCGCCGACGCCTCAGACCCCTACAAGGCGCTGCGCCAGCTCGGCGCGCGTGCGCACCAGCTGCGCGCCGCCACGCGCGCGGCCGACCACTTCAACGCCCGCGACACCGCCGAGGACCGCAACACCGGCTCCTGGCTGATCTCCACCGCGCTGGTGCTGGCCGCCGACGTGGCCGAGGAGATCGACGGCCTGGCACGGCTGATCAAGGACAAGGCCGCCGCCGACACCCAGCTTCGGCATGCGGTGGCGCAGCTGCGCGTGCGCGCACACCAGCTGCACGCCACCGCGCGCGCGGCCGACCACTTCCTCGACCAGGACACGCGCGAGGACCAGGAGACCGGCGGCTGGCTGGTCGCCACCGCGCTGACGCTGGCCGACAAGCTGGCCTCGGAGATCGACGACAGCGCCATGCCGGCCAAGCGCCCGGCCGGCGCGGCGGGCAACGAGGTCGAGGCCCACGATCCGGCGCTGGCGCGGCGCGTCGCGGCGGCCACCGCGCCGCTGCGCGGCGCCGCCTGACGCACTACCAGGTGTAGACCTCGCCGCTGTCCAGGGTGACGGTCACCGAGCCGTCGGGCAGCCAGCCGCCGGCCACCAGCGTGCGGCCGGCGATCTTGTGGTGCACGTCGTCCACCGCCGCGATCACGCCGCTCACGTCGCCCGTGTAGTCGCCGGCCAGGAAGCCGCCGCTGCCGCTGAAGATGGTGAACTGCGGGCAGCCGCCCAGCGCCGCCATCACCAGCATGCGCGCGACGTAGGTGCGCTTGGCCTCGCTGGGCAGCGCGTTGAACGCGATCACCTCGGGATCGGCGGACTGGGTGCTGAGCCCCCACTCGGTGACGTAGACCGGCTTGGGCGGCTGGCCCAGCAACGCCAGCAGTCGGTTGGCCTCGCGGATGCCGATGCCGCCGCCGGCCGCCCAGTACAGCGCGTCGGAGCCCGACTGGCAGGCCTTGTTGGGGCCCTGGCGGTAGGGGTGGATGTTGAGCGCGTCGCACACCTGGTAGCCGTACTTGCCGCCCACCGGGTCGCGCGCGCCCAGGAACTGGCTCATGCGGAAGGCCAGGTACTGGGACGGGCACAGCACCACCACCTCGGGGTCCACCGCCTTGGCCGCCTCGTAGGCCGCGGCGCACATCTGCACCATCTGCCACGGCATCCCGGTGAACGCACAGCCGGGATACGGCCCCATGAACTCGGGCTCGTTCCACAGTTCCAGGTATCGGATGCGGCGGTTGCGGCGGTAGGCGCGGCGAATCACGGCGCCGACGAAGTCGCGCACGAACTGCATCTTCGTCGGCACGCCGCTCGCGCCCGCACCGCCGAAGCCGTCGGTGAAGTTGCGGTCCGACGGGCTCACCGCCCAGGTGGGGCAGCGCCACATCATCCACATCATGCTGATGCGCCGTTGCTGGACCTGGTCGCAGCAGAGATCGAACTCGGTCCAGTCGATCTGCATCCGGTCCTGGTCGGTGCCGGTGCCGGCGTAGTCGCCCTGGTTGGCCTGCATGCGCGCCCAGCTGATCGCCGTGGCGTCGTGCGAGCGCCAGGTGCCGTAGGTGTAGGCGGGTGCGGCCATTCAGCGCTCGTTCGGACGCGGCGAATGCATGCCGACGAAGTCCGCCGGCACGCGGATCGGAAATGCCAGTTCGTTCCGCGGGGAACTGGCCACCCTCAGAGAAAAAGCTCGACCATGGCCCGCACGACCTTCAGCACGTTGCCCGTGGCACCACCCTGCGTGGTGCCGAAGTTGACGTACATGTCGGCATTGACGTCGATGTTGGTGCCGTACTCGGCGCCGATCGCGCCGGCCGGCGCCCCGTTCTTGCTGGTGAACGAGGAGGCCTGGGTCATGCTGCGGTCGGTGGGGAAGGTGAACGAGGCCACCTGGTCCCACTCGTTGTTGGGCCCCAGGTAGGCGCCGATGCACTGCTGGTCGCTCCAGGAGTTCGAGGTGCCGATGGTCATCTGCGCCGCGATGCCGCCGCTGTTGGCGGCGCCGGTGGCCCACAGCACGCTGACGCGCAGTTCGGTGAGGCCGGGCGTGATGGTGCCGGCCGGGATGACCACGCTGCCGCCCGGCAGCGCCATCGTGATGGCCGCGCGGCCCCAGGTGAGGCTGCCCAGCGGGTCGCTGTAGCCCTTGGCCTGCGCATAGAGCACCACGGCGCCGTTGACGGGCCGCCACGTCACCCCGTCGCTGACCCAGCGCGAGCTGCTGCCGCGCGGCAGGTCGGTGACGAGGATCTCCTTGCCGGCCGCGCTGCGCGCCGGTGGACGGGACGACCAGGACCCGCTGTGCGCCACCAGGGGCGCGGCCCCTCCGGCAACACCCGCGGCAAGCAGCATGCGACGCTTCATCCGAACCTCGGTATGGGTTGACCGGGGGCGAAGCTAGCACGCGGCTCGATGCCCGGGAAGCGCCGAGGGCCGGGTTGCATGCAGATGCGGGGGTAGCTGCAACAGGATGCAGCGAGGAATGACTGCGACGCACCATTCGATGATCGGCGCCGCGCGCGGGCGCGAATCCCCGACTCCAGAGTCATCGACCCTCGGCCGGAGCGGAAGCGCTGGCGGCCGGCGTTCGCACGGCGCGCACGATCGCCAGCGACCGCAGTTCGCGCGCGTCCAGCGAGGACCCCGGCGCCAGTTCGGCGCAATCGCCCTTCAGGCCTTCCTCGGAGCAGGCCGTGACGGTGACGTCCCGGCCCACCTGCACGCCCCGTGCGGCGCGACCCTCCAGCCGCAGCGCGGCGATCGACTCGTGCCGCCCCACCGGCAGGCGCACGCACAGCCCCCAGAACCCGTCCTGCGCGTGCACCACGGCCTCGCCGGATGTCACCGGGCAGTCGCGCAGCACCTGCACCGACCGCACCGGCGGGCGCGCTGCCAGCTGATAACCCCCCGGCTGCATCGACCAGCAGTTGCCGCCGAAGTCGGCGCGGTCGCACAGGCGCGCCTTCACGCGCGACCCGGCCCGCACGCGCCCGATGTCGGCGCTGTGCATCAGCTGTCCGCCGCGCCGCCGCCGCTCGATCTCGGCTGCCGGCTCGGGCCGTCCGAAGTTGTCGTCGTCCCCCCAGCCGAGTTCCGCGGGGCTGGCCAGGTTGCCCGGCTTGAGACGCGCACACAGCCGGCGCTCGCGGTCCGAGACCACCACCAGTTCTTCGGGCGCAGGCTCGCAGGCCTCGGCGCGCACAGGCCAGCGCGCGATCCGCAGGAGCGCGATGGCCTGGTCGCCCGCGGGCAGGAAGGGATCGCTGCGCGCGTCGGAGCACTGCGCGCGGCCGGAGGTGTTGAGGCGGCACGCCAGGCTCTCGCTCTGCGGCCCCACGCGCAGCGAGCGTGCCGGCTTGCCGGCGTGCACGATCGCCTCGGTGCCGGCCAGTTCGCCCGGACCGAACAGCGTGCACGGAGGCGCGAAGTTCGGGGCACCGAACAGGGCGACCTGTCCGGGCCCGGGCTGGCAACCGTCGTCCTTGGGAGGGGGCGCACACCGCGCGGCGCCGGCCGCGAAGGCCAGGAACGCCGCAGCGAGGATCCGGCCGCGCGGCATCACGGCCTGACCTTCGTCATCACCACCACCGTCTCCACGTCCGGCAGCGAGTTCGTGAGGTCCAGCGTCAGGTTCACGGTCTGGCGGTCCGAGGCCGAGATCTGCAGCCGGTAGCGGCCCCGCGCCAGGTCGTCGATCGCGACGCGGCCCTCGCGGTTGGTCTGCCGCTGCGGCTCGATCAGCAGGTTCCGTGCGTCGAACACGTCCACCCGGGCGCGTGCGATGGCGCGACCGTTGCCTTCGTCGGTCACCCGCAGGTTCACACGCCAGCCGGCGGGCGGTGCGGAGCCGATGCTGGCTGCGGGCGACGGCACCGGCGCCGGTGCGGGCGCCGCCTTGTCGCGGGCGCCGGCAGGCGGCAGGCCTGCTGCGCAGGCAGCGAGCACGAGGACGGTGGTGGGGCGGATCTTCATCGCGTGGCCTTTGCGTTTCAGCGTTCCATGCGGCGCTTGAGGTCGTTGACCAGGTCGTCGAAGTAGGGCTTCTCCTTCAGGCTGGCCCGTGTCTCCGGGAAGTGCAGCGCCATCAGGTTGGCGCTCAGTTCGTCGAACCGGGTCAGCACCACGGCGACCCGCTCGCGATTGGGCAGGCGCACGCTGTTGAGGGCCGGGAAGTCGAACGGCGTCACCCAGTACTCGCGCTCGATCAGCACCTCGGCCGCATTCGGGCGGCTCACCGTCACGCGCACGCGCACGGCACGCCGATCGGGGTCGGCGGCGGTGGCCGTGATCTTCAGCGTGAGCGGCGCCTCGGCGGTGCCTGGAACGGCCTTCAGCGGCTTGAGCTGGCGGTCGAGCAGCATGTCGCTGACGCCGTCGCCCCGCATCAGCTTGTCGATGCTGCTGACCTCGAACTCCCAGCGGTGATCGAGGTCGGCCAGCGAGGCGACCTGGCGGTCGCCGATCTCGCGGCCGACCTTCACCAGCTCGCGCTGCAAGGCGCGCGCCGCGGCGGCATCGGCGCCGCGCGCCACGCTCTCGTAGGCGTCCTTGAACAGGGGCGAGAGGTCGAACGAATCGTGGAAGTTGACCGCCAGCATCTCGAGCCCGAGCACGCGCTTGCGCGGATCCGCCAGTTCCTTGCCGAGAAAGTTGTCGATCACGTAGCGGAACATCTCCTTGCGCAGGTTGCTGTCGGCTTCCTCGCGGCGGGCCAGCAGGTCCGTGTAGAACTGGCGCGTGGCGTCCTCGGCCTGGCGTTGCGCCAGGTACGAGGTTCCGAAGTAGCCGACGCCGGCCACCGCCAGCGGCAACAGCCCCTTGAGCAGGATGTCGGCCTTGTCCCAGCGGTCGCGCGGCTTGGCCGGCTCGTCGTCTTGCGGGTCCGCCATGGTCAACGCCGGCGCAGGGTGGCTGGGCCGCCGGCCGGGCGCACGATTTCCAGGTTGTAGCGCTGCGCCTCGCCGGCGCTGCGCACCACGGCCGCCTCGATGCCCGGCGCCGACAGGCGGCACAGGCCCTGGAAGCCGACGAACAGGCGGTAGGCACCGAAGCTGTCGGTCTTGCCCTCGGTGCGGGGGCCGCCCTCGCACTGCAGCGTCAGCGGCAGCCCGGGCCTGGACACGCCACGTTCGCTGATGGTCCCGTAGATCTCGCCGGCCCGGGCGGGCGCGACCGATGCCAGGCCGGCCGCGGCGGTCAGCGCAGCAGCCAACCCCGCGGAGCGCAACTGCTTGCCCATGACGGGGTGCCTCCTTGAGGAGGACATTTAGGCGTGCCACGGCTGGCGCGCAAGGTGCGCAGGCGCAGGTCGTCCGTGAACGAGAGGACGCACCGGCGCCGGGAGGCCATCGCCGGCCCGCAGGCGGCGTGCCCCTAACGGTGGATCCTGTGGTCGGGGTGAGACGATTCGAACGTCCGACCCACTGCTCCCAAAGCAGTTGCGCTACCAGGCTGCGCTACACCCCGAGGGCGCCGATTGTAGGACCGGGGCCGTTCAGGCGGCCGGCGCCTGCGGCGGCAGCATCACCCGGTTCGCGAGCACCGTCTTCAGGATGATCGAGGTCGAGGTCTCGGCCAGCAGGCACAGCTGCGTCACCACCTGGTCCAGGTGCGCCACGTCGGTGACGGCGATCTCCAGCATCCAGCTGTCCTCGCCGGTGATGTTCCAGGCGTTCACCACCTCCGGTTGCGCCTCGACCAGCCGCACCACGCGCTCGTACTCGGTGCGCCCCACCCGCACCAGCGCACGGATGCCATAGCCCAGGGCGCCGAGGTTCACGCTGGCGCGGTAGCCGGTGATCACACCGGCCCCTTCCAGCTTGCGCACGCGCTCCGCCACGGCCGGCTGGCTCAGGTGCACGCGGCGGCCCAGTTCGGCCAGGGTGATGCGCGCATCGGCCTGCAGCTCGGCCAGGATGCGGGTGTCGTAGGTGTCGAGCGGGATGGCAGGCATTCGAAGGACTTTGCCTTCGATTTCAATCAAAGGCAAGGCACACGGGTCGTGTGTCCTTCGTTCGGAGATGGAAACAGGCACTTCACCTGCATACCATGCTCGGCATGAACAGCACCCTAGCCGCCCGCGATGATCGGTCTCCGGGCCTGCCGCGCCTGCCCGCCATCATCGTGGCCTGCCTGGCCGCCACCTGGCTGATCTGGGGCTCCACCTACCTCGCGATCAAGTGGGCGCTGGTCAGCTTTCCGCCCTTCTTCCAGATGGGCACGCGCTTCATCGCCGCGGCGGTGCTGCTGGGCGCATGGTCGGCCTGGCGCGGCGCGCGCTGGCCGACGAAGGGCGAGTGGTTCAGCGCGCTGGTGCTGGGCGCGCTGATGCTCGGCGGCGGCTACGGCGCCACCGCGCTGGCGCAGACCAGCGTCAGCTCCGGCCTCGTCGTCGCCTTCATCGCGGTGGTGCCGGCCCTCGTCGCGCTGGGCCAGTGGCCCTACGGCGTGCGGCCCTCGCGCCTGGAGGCCGCGGGCATCACGCTGGGGCTCGTGGGCGTGCTGCTGCTCACGCGCGGCCAGGGCTTCGCGGCGTCGCTGCCGGGGCTGCTGGCGATCTCGTTCGCCTGCATCACCTGGAGCGCGGGCAGCATCTGGGCCCTGCACGGCCTGCCGGGCGGGCGCAAGCTCACACTGGCCCCGGGCACCGCGGGCTACGCGAGCCAGATGCTGGTGGGCGGCGCGCTGCTGCTGTCGGCATCCTGGGTCACCGGCGAGCAGCCAAGGCTGCCGCCCGACGCGGTGTCGCTGGCCTGCTGGGCCTACCTCGTGGTGGCGGGCTCGCTGATCGGCTTCTCGGCCTACATGCTGCTGCTGCAGCGCACGGGTGCCGCGCTCGCGTCGAGCTACACCTTCGTGAACCCGCTGATCGGACTGGTGCTGGGCGTCACGCTCGGCGGCGAGGTGGTGAGCCACGCCGAGTGGCTCGCCGCCGGCGTGGTGCTGGTCGGCGTCGTGCTGCTGCTGTCGGGCCGGGCGCGCAGCTAACGCGCCTTCTGCGCGGCCTGCCGGATCGCCCCCAGCGTGGTGCGGGTGGTGATCACGTCGGTGTCGAGCTTGACGTGGAAGAGCGTCGGCGTGCCGGCCTCGATCGCCTTCACCAGCGCCGGCTCGAACGCCTCGGTGCGGTCGATGGACTCGCCGCGCCAGCCGTAGGCGCGCGCCAGCGCCGCGAAGTCCGGGTTGAAGAGGTCGCTGCCGCTGACGCGGCCCGGGTACTCGCGCTCCTGGTGCATGCGGATGGTGCCGTAGCTGCCGTTGTCCACCACCACGCTGATCAGCTTCTTCGCACCGTAGCCGGTGGCGGTGGCGAGTTCCTGGCCCGTCATCAGGAAGTCGCCGTCGCCGGCGATGTTGACGGCCCAGCGCTGCGGCTCCAGCAGTGCCGCGGCAATGGCCGCCGGCACGCCGTAGCCCATCGCCCCGGAGGTCGGCGCCAGCTGCGTGCGGCCGTGGTGCTGCAGGCCCGGGTGGCGGCAGTAGCGATGCAGCCAGCCGCTGTAGTTGCCGGCGCCGTTGGTGTAGACGGTGTCCTCGGGCAGCAGCCGCTGCAGCGTCTTGATGACCACCGCCATGTCCATCGGCGCGACGGCCGGGGCGGCGAGGTTGGCCTCGTAGTCGGCGCGCGCGCCGTCGGTGTGCGCGCCCCACGGCAGCGAGGTCGGGGCGGTCAGCGCTTCCAGCGCCTTCGCCGCGGCCGCCATCGAGGCCTGCAGCATCAGGTCGGCGCTGTAGACACGGCCGAGTTCTTCCGGCCCGGCGTGGATGTGCACGAGCTTCTGCTTCGGCTTTGGCGGTGCCAGCAGCGTGTAGCCGCCGGTGGTCATCTCGCCCAGGCGCACGCCGAGCGCGATCACGAGGTCGGCCTCGCGGATGCGCGCCGCCAGCTTCGGATTGATGCCGATGCCCACGTCGCCCGCGTAGAGCGGGTGGCGGTTGTCGAAGGTGTCCTGGAAGCGCCAGCCGCAGGCCACCGGCAGGTTCCAGTTCTCGGCGAAGCGCTGCAGCGCGGCAGCCGCCTCGGCGTCCCAGCCCGAGCCGCCGGCGATGACGATCGGCCGCTGCGCCGCCAGCAGCAGCGTGCGCAGCTCGCGCAGGCCGCCGGGCGCGGGCCACGCGTGCGCGGGCTGCACGCGCGGCAGCACGGGCGCGTCCGTCGGCGTGGTCAGCATGTCCTCGGGCAGCGCCAGCACCACCGGGCCGGGGCGGCCCTGCATCGCGGTGTGGAAGGCGCGGGCGACGTACTCGGGCACGCGGTCGGCGCTCTCGATCTCCGCCACCCACTTGGCCAGCCCCAGCGTGCCGGGGCTGAACATCTGCCGGTAGTCGATCTCCTGGAAGGCCTCGCGGTCGCGCTGGTCGCTGGCCACCTGGCCGACGAAGAGCACCATCGGCGTGGAGTCCTGGAACGCGGTGTGCACGCCGATGCTGGCGTTGGTGGCGCCGGGGCCGCGCGTCACGAAGCAGACGCCGGGGCGGCCGCTGAGCTTGCCCTGCGCTTCGGCCATGAAGGCCGCGCCGCCTTCCTGGCGGCAGCCGATGAAGCGGATCTTCTCGCGGTGCTCGTGGAAGCCGTCGAGCACGGCGAGGTAGCTCTCGCCGGGAACGCCGAAACAGGTGGTTATGCCTTGCGCGACGAGCGCTTCGACGAGCGCGTGGCCGGCCAGGCGTGCGCCGGCCGGCTTGGGGGTGGTGGCGGAACTCATCCGCGCACTGTAGCCGGCCGGTCGGCGCCCGCCGACGTCAGCGGCTGCGGCAGGTCTCTTCGTCGTCGGCCCGGTTGCGGCCGTCGGCGCCTGCCGCCGCGCCGGCCGCCGCCAGCTCGCGCCCCAGCCGCCAGAGCGCGCAGGTGCTGGCCGGCACCCCCAGCAGGCGCTCGTGGCCGGCGCCGTCCTTGCCGCGCACCGCCAGCCAGCCGGCATACGGCCCCTCGATGCCGACGAACCACTCGCGGTCGCTCGCCGGCACCACGCCGAACGGTGCCACGCTGGCCACCGGCGCCGGCGGGTTGTCGGCCAGCCGCGCCAGCGCGGTGGGCGTGGGCTTCTCGTACACCGCCACCAGCACCTGTTCGCGGGCCGCCGTGTCCTCGGCCGCCGGCGGCGAGCCGTCGGGGTTGCCGCGCGTGATGGCGTAGCACTGGCCGCCGTACTCGAACACCTCGGTGCGGAAGCCCGACTCGGGCACCCAGCCGGCGGTGAGGCGGGCGCACGGCGTGTCGCCCTCGCTGCGCGCCAGCGCGGCGAAGGCGCCCGCCGGCAGGCCCGTCGGCAGGCGCTGCGCCTGCTGCGTCACGAGGCGCCAGTTCTGCCCGCCCACGGCCAGCCCGCGGCCGGCGGGCAGGCGCCAGGTGTCCACCACGGCGACGCGGTCCACGCCGGCGGCACGCTGCACCGCGGCCACGGCCTCGCGGTGCGTCACCACCGCGTGCACCTGCGTCTGCAACGCGCGCGCGGTGCGGTCCTCCAGCCGGTCCCAGGTGAGCTCCTGCACGGTGACCGAGGGCACCTCGACGTTGGCGCCGGCCGCGCTGTAGGCCACGTAGCGCAGCCCGGCGTCGATGATCACGTGCGGATCCAGCCGCATCGGCACCGGCAGCACGACGCGGTCGAACTGGCAGCGGTCGGCCACGGTGTCCAGGCTGGCGCTGCGCAGCTCGATGGTGTCGTCGCGCCCGGGCTCGCGCTGCGGCACGAAGAGCGCGCGCCGCACCGGCCCGCGGCTGCGATCGCTGATCGGCACCACGAAGAGCCGCCCGGTCAGCGGCCGCAGCTCGCCCGACGAACCGTCGCCGCGCGGCTCGCAGGTGCGCACCTCGGTGTCGGCCCGCGGCACCGCTTCGGCGCCGGGCGGCTGCGGGCCGGCAAGCCACATCGCGGTGGTCAGCACCTGGCGCAGCTTGCCGTTGACCGGCGGCTCGGCCTGGCCGGCGACGATGTTGAGGAAGTCGCGCTGCCGCCGCACCGGACCGATCCACGAAAGCCGGTCGAGCAGCCACTGCGAGAGCAGCGCGCGCTGGCTGTCGCGCCCGGTGCGTGCGGTGTCGATCAGCGCGGCGGCGCGCAGCAGCGAGTCCATCGGCTTGGCCGCGGCGCCGATGCCGGGGTAGTCGGGTGTCAGCGGAGCGCCGTTGGCACGGTTGCCGGCATCGAGCAGCTGTTCGGCACGCTGCGTCACCGGGATCTGGATCGCGATCGAGAAGAACGCGGGCGGCACCAGCACCAGCATCAGGATGCTCAGGCGCGCGAACCACTTGCGGCGCAGCGCGGAGTCCTCGCGCTGCTCGAGCCGCGTCGCCGAGCGCGACAGGAACTCGTCGAACACGCCTTCCATGCGCCCCAGGCGCGCACCGTCGCGGTCGAGCTGCAGGAAGCGGAACCAGGCCTCGCGCTGGCCCGGCCGCTGCAGGCGCTGCTGGAAGCTGCTCTCTCGCAGCAGGCGCATCTCGCCGGCCTCCAGCAGCAGGTCCTCGCGGCGGCCGCTGACGTCCCAGGCGGCACACCGGCGCAGCACGCCGACGAACTCGTCGAAGCGCTCGGACTCGGTGTCGATGAGGTGCCTGAAGCGCGACCAGCCGCGGATGAAGGACTCGTGCGAGACCTTCAGCGTCACCCGGCTCGGGTCGTCGTCGTCCCAGAACAGGTAGTCCACCGAACCGAGGAAGCCCTCGCCGAGCAGGTTGCGCAGCGCGATGCGGTCGGTGCCGGCGCCGATCAGCGCCGCGCAGGCGTCGACATCGATGCGCTGCTGCGAGTACTGGCCCGTGTTCGGATCCTTGAACGCGAGGTGGCGGAACAGCTCGTCCAGCTGCGCCCGCTGCGGCGCATCGTGCAGGCCGTACAGCGTCTCGGGCCAGTTCTCGACGCAGGCACGCAGCGTGTTCATGCGGTCGGGCAGCGCCGGCACCTCGCCCGGCGACGCGGCCGCCTTGCCCGCCACGGCGCGGGCCAGGTCGGCCATGGTGATGCGCGCCGGCACCGGCATGTCCACTTCCTCGCGCTGCAGCGCGGCCTCCCACAGCCGCGCCAGCAGGTGCTGCAGCAGCGGCAGGTGGTCGGGGTCGTGCGTGATGGCCTTCGCGTCCAGCAGCAGGCGATCGAGCACGGCGACGTCGAAGCGCACGTCGGGCGGCAGCGGCAGCGCCTGCCCGGCCGCCTCGGCGCTGCGCGCGTGCAGGCGCAGGAAGCGCTGCGCGGGGCCGGTGATGGCCTCGCGCAGCTCGTCGTCGTCCAGGCGCCGGATCAGGTACGAGGACTTGTTGATCGCGTCCGGCAGCTCCAGGTACGCCGCGCAGTCGTTCAGGTGCTCGCTGCGCATCGTCAGCACCACGTGGCAGTGCGGGTGCGGGTTGAAGAAGTGGTCGAGCACGCGCTCCACCAGGACGGACGCGTCCTCCACGCCCTTGTTGGTGGGGTGGAAGACCTCCTCGAACTGGTCCAGCACGAACAGCACGCGCGCGTCCGCGGCGTCGGGGCCGGGCGGCACCGCGAGCTCGCCCGCGTAGGTGTCCAGCAGCCGCGCGAAACCGGCCTCCTGGCGGAACACCTCGGCGATCTCGGCCTGGCGCTTCGCGTCGGCCTCGTCGCTGCCGCGCGACTTCAGCAGCGCCGCGAAGCGCCGCGCCAGCCGCGTCACCGGCGAGTGGCGGCGCGCGGCGCTGTCCTCGGCGCCGACGTTGGTGCCCGGCGTGCAGGTGAGCGGCAGCCACAGGTCGCCGGCGTCGGGGATGCCGAAGCGGCGCAGCTGCGGCACCACGCCGGCGTGGATCAGGCTGCTCTTGCCGGAACCGGAGCCGCCCAGCACCGCGACGAACTGGGTCTCGCGCAGGCGCTCGATCACCTCGCGCACCTGGCGCTCGCGCCCGAACAGCAGCGCGGCCTCGAAGTCGAGGAAGGGGCGCAGGCCGGGATAGGGCTCGCGCGGCAGCCGGGCGCGCGCGTCGCTGGGCAGGGTCGGCGGGTTCGGTGTCATGGGCCGGCCCCGCCCTCGCGCAGCTGGTGGCGCTCGAACACGCGCTTGAGGAAGCGGCGCAGTTCGTCGAGCTCCTCGCCGACCACGTCGATCGCATCCTCGCTGGCGGCATTGAAGCGCAGCACCTGCCAGCCCCAGGCCGGCACCGGCTCCTGCGACTGCTGCGGCGGCATCAGGTAGGCGACGATGCCCGGCGGCGCGTCGCGCCCCGGCGGCATCTTGTTCTCGACCTTGTTGATCTGCGCCACCAGCGCCTCGCTGGTCTTGCGGCCCCACAGCAGCACCACGCCATCGGCGTCGTCGAGCGCGGGGAAGCTGTCGATCTGGTCCACCGGCAGGCCGCGCGCGCGCAGCGTGAGCGGCGGAACGCGCTGCGGCGCCAGGCTGCGGCAGAGCTCGTCCCACTGGCGGCGGATCTGCTCGCCCAGGGGCTCCCACAGCGTGCGCTCGTGGCGGTTGCTCTCGATGTAGATGCGCACGCCGTGCGTGCCCGGCGTGGCCACCACCGCGCTGCGCGGCTGCAGGCGCTCGACCAGCGTCGCCACCGTCAGCGGCGCCACGCCCAGCCGCGCGACGAAGGCCGCGCTGCCCTGCCACTCGGCGGTGGCGGCGGGCGGCGCGGCGCGCAGGTCCAGCCAGTGCAGGCGGTCGGGCGCCTTGCCCTTCTTGAGCCAGGCGTCGCGTTGCAGCTCCAGGTGGCCGCCGGGCGCGAGCGTGGTCATCATCGGCGCGCTGTCGTCGAAGGCCAGCACCAGCTGATCAGCGGCAGCGAAGTCGGCGAAGTCGGTGAACACGCTGTCGGGGCCGAGCAGCCGCGCGCTGATCCCGCGATCGGCCAGCGCCTGCACCGCGGCCGACGCTGCGGCCCCGCTCGCCGGCGGCACGAAGCCCAGCAGCACGTTGCCGACCGATGGCGGGGCTGCGCCACTGTCTGGCCTGGGCGTGGGCGCCGGCGTGGGTGCCGGCGTCGGCGGCGGAGCCGGCGGCAGCACCGACGACTGCTTCAGCTTGGCCGCGAAGTCGGTGCGCAGCCGCTCGAACGGCACACGGAAGGCCGGCGCCACCAGGCCCGGGCCCAGGTAGATGTCCAGCGGCCGGTTCTTGTCGGCGGGATCGAAGAAGCCCAGCCACACCTGGTCGGGCCCCGGCAGCAGCTTCTTCCAGGCCGCGCTGCCGCTCACCTGCAGCATCGCCGCCTCGGACATCGCCACGATGTACAGGCGCTGGCGGAAGCCCTCGTCGCCGAACAGCGACTTGAAGTACTCCAGCTCCTTCAGGCACCACTCGCTTTGCGCGTAATTGTCGTGCACCACGATGATCATCGCGAACGAGGCGTCCACGCGGCGCAGCAGCTCGTCGCTCAGCTGGCCGGCCACCGGTCCGTTCTCGCCCGAGAGGTGGAAGCGCGGCAGCCGGATGCCCCGCAGCATCGCGCCCAGGCTGCGCTCCAGCTCGTTGCGGAACTGCGTGATCCAGTCGAACCAGGCCGCGTCGTCGGCGTGCGCGTAGCTGATGAAGGCGGTGTACTCGCAGTCCTTCAGCGGCTTCATCGCGGGGGCCCGGCAGGTTTCACTTGTTGGCCCAGTTGCTCCACTTGCTCCACTTGGGCCAGTTGGTCCAGTTGGTGGCCTGGGCCAGGGTCCACGAGGGCCCCGTGGCGCCGGCCGGCAGTGCCTGCAGCGCCGCGCGCACGGCGGCAACGCGCGCCTTGAGCGCGGCCCCCTCGAGCGCGGCCCGCTCCGCGGGCACGTGCGCCAGGGCCGGCAGGGCCGCGGCACCGGCGAGCAGACTGGCGGCAGCGCCGAGAGCCCGGCGCGGGCGTGGGGGCTTGGACATCGCGGGGCATGCTAGGTCGCGCCCCCTGCGTTGTAAAGGCAACGGCACCCCCTAGAGCCCGCCGCACCGGCGGCCCGCCGCCGCCGCCGATCGCCCGGGTTTGTCCCGACGCTTCAATTCTCCGTTTGGTGAATTATGGCGGGATGCCATCGTCCACCGCCACCGTCGTCGCGCTGCGCACGCGCGATGCCGACCGCACGCAGCAGCTGATCCTGCGCGCCGCGATGGCCGAGTTCTCGAATGCCGGCCTGGGCGGCGCGCGCATCGACGCGATCGCGGAACGCGCCGGCGTCAACAAGAAGCTCATCTACTACTACTACGGCAGCAAGGACGCGCTGTTCCTGGCCGTGATGGAGCAGACCTACGCCGACATCCGCGAGGCCGAGCGCGAGCTGCACCTGGCCGACCTGCCGCCGGCGGAAGCCGTGCGCCGGCTGGTCACCTTCACCTGGGAGCACTACCTGCTGCACCCGGAGTTCCTGACGCTGCTGAACAGCGAGAACCTGCACCAGGCGCGGCACCTGAAGCAGAGCACGCGCATCCGCGAGATGAACTCGCCGCTGATCCAGACGCTGGGCGAGGTGCTCGAGCGCGGCCGCCGCGAGGGCCTGTTCCGCGGCGGGGTCGACCCGCTGCAGCTGTACATCTCGATCGCCGGGCTCGCCTACTTCTACCTCTCGAACAACCACACGCTGTCGGCGATCTTCGGGCGCGACCTGATGTCGCCGAAGGCCCTGTCGCAGCGGCTGTCCCACATCACCGATGTGGTGATGGGCTACGTGCTCGCCGCCTGACTTCCGCACAATTCACCAGACAGTGACTCCCGCCATGCCCACGCCCCAGCCGCCGCTCACCGACGCCGAACTGGCGATCTACCGCCACCAGGGCCACCTCACCGTCAACGGCGTGTTCACGGCCGCCGAGATGGACACGGTGGTGCGCGACATCGAGGCCTGGGGCGAGAGCTTCCTGGCCGAACTGCCGCCCGAGAAGCGTGCCTGGTACGTGGACGGCGGCGTCACCTCGCGCACCGTGCTGCGCAAGCTCGACAACCCGCACGCCCAGCGCGACGCGGTGCAGAAGCTGGCGCGCGACCCCCGGCTGGTGAACCTCGTCGAGCGCTTCCTCGGGCACGGCGTCTCGGTCTACTTCAGCCAGATCTTCTTCAAGGCGCCCGAAGGCGGCGGCCCGAAGCCGGCGCACCAGGACAACTTCTACTTCGGTCCCACCGACATCGAAGGCGTGGTCACCGCCTGGATCGCGCTGGACGACGCCACGCTGGAGAACGGCTGCCTCTACTTCGGCGACGGCACCAACCAGGGCCCGGTGTACCCGCACTTCGCGCCCGAGAACGAGCCCTACAACCTGCAGCTGCCCGCCAGCGTGCTGGAGAAGCAGCCGATGCAGCCGGCCCCGGTGCGCAAGGGCGGCGTGAGCTTCCACCACGGCAACACCTTCCACGTGAGCGGCCCCAACCACAGCCGCCACTGGCGCCGCGCCTGCGCGCTGCACTTCGTGCGCAACGACGTCGAGTTCGCGACGCCCGCCCTGCCCTACGACCACTCGCTGAAGTTCCGGGTGACGGCGTGAAGCGCTTCATCACCGCCCCCGCCGCGCGGCCGTTCTGGCTGCTGCTGATGCTGGTGATCGGCTGGGACCTCGGCATCCGCGTCTTCAACATCAAGCCCTACCTGATCCCCACGCCCTGGTCGGTGGCCGAGCAACTGGTGAAGGAGTGGCCGATGCTGTGGCGCGAGACGCTGCCCACGCTCTACGCCACGTTGGGCGGCTTCGTCGCGTCGGCCATCGTCGGCGTGGCGGCGGCGATGTGGATCGCGTACTCGCGCGTGGTCGAGAGCTTCGTCTACCCGCTGCTGGTGTTCTCGCAGTCGATCCCGAAGGTGGCCATCGCGCCGCTGTTCGTGGTGTGGTTCGGCTTCGGCATCGTGCCGAAGATGATCGCCGCCTTCCTGCTCGGCTTCTTCCCGGTGGTGGTGGCCACCGTGCAGGGCTTCAAGTCGGTGGAGGCCGACGTGATCGATCTCGCGCGCTCGATGGGTGCGAGCCCCTGGAAGGTGTTCCTCAAGTTCCGGCTGCCCACCGCCCTGCCGTCGATCTTCAGCGGCCTGAAGGTCTCGGTGACGCTGGCCGTGGTGGGCGCGGTGGTGGGCGAGTTCGTCGGCAGCAATTCCGGCATCGGCTACGTGCTGCAGAAGGCCAACGGCACCTTCGACCTGCCGCTGATGTTCGCCGGCCTCGTGATCCTCTCGATGGTCGGCGTGATCCTGTTCCTGGCGCTCGAACTGATCGAGCGCGCGCTGCTGCCCTGGCACGCGTCGCAGCGGCACGACGTGCAGCTCGGCGTCTAGCCCTTCCCCTTCTTTCCCGACCAAGACCCAAGGAGACAAGACCGATGAAACGACGCGCCCTGATCCAGACCCTCGCCGCCGCCACGCTGGCCGCGGGCCTTGCCGCTCCGGCCCACGCCCAGGCGCGCGAGAAGGTGGTGCTGCTGCTCAACTGGTACGTTTACAGCGAGCACGCGCCCTTCTTCATCGGCAAGGAGAAGGGGTACTACGAGGCCGAGGGCATCGACCTCGAGATCCAGGAAGGCCGCGGATCCGGCGTTTCGGTGCAGGCGGTGGCGGCCGGCTCGGCCACCTTCGGTTATGTCGACGTGCCGACCATGATCCGCGCCGCCACCAAGGGCGCGCCGGTGAAGGCGGTGGGCGTGGCGCTGCAGCTCAGCCCGATGTCGGTGATGGGCCTGTCGGAGAAGAACGTCAAGGTGCCCAAGGACATCGTCGGCAAGACCATCGCGATGACGCCGGGTGACTCGATGAGCCAGATCTGGCCGCTCTTCATGAAGAAGACCGGGCTGCAGGAGGGCCAGTACAAGGTGGTGTCGGGCGACGGGCAGACCAAGCTGAACGCCGTGATCAACGGCCAGGCCGACCTGCTGCTGGGCTACGTGATGGACCAGAACATCAAGATCCAGGACGCCACGAAGAAGCCGGTGACCGTGGTGCGCTTCGCCGACTACGGCGTCAACCTCATCAGCTCGGGCCTGATCGCCAACAAGGAGACGCTCGAGAAGAAGGCCGACCTCGTCAAGCGCTTCATGCGCGCCAGCACCAAGGCGTTCGAGGAGGCCGAGCGCGCACCCGAGGCCGCCATCGACGCGATGCTGAAGGCCAACGCGAAGGCCGGTCAGCGCGACACGCTGATCGTCGGCATCAAGCTGACGACGCCGCTGTACCACACCGACGCCACCAAGGGCCAGCGGCCGCTGCGCGCGTCGATGAAGGACGTCAACGAGTCGCTGGACCTGCTGGTGCAGTACGGCGGGCTGGACCCGGCGCTGCGCGGCAAGGCCGAGGACTGGGTCACCAACGACTTCCTGCCCTGAAGGCCTGCGCCCGCGTGAATGCCATCGTCAAGCCGCTGCAGCGGCCCCCCACCGCCAGCGCCAGGGCCGCCGCGCCGCTCCTGATCGAGGCGCGCGGCGTGCGCAAGACCTACCGCACGCAGGACGGCGAGGTCGAGACGCTGAAGCCGCTGGACTTCGGCATTCGCGCCGGCGAGTTCGTCTCGGTGGTGGGCCCTTCCGGCTGCGGCAAGAGCACGCTGATGAAGATGGTGGCGGGCCTGCTGCCCACCTCGGGCGGCGAATTGCTGCTGAACGGCCACCCGGTGCAGGGCCCGCAGACCGACGTGGGCATCGTGTTCCAGAGCGCGCTGCTGCTGCCGTGGCGGCGCGTCATCGACAACATCCTGCTGCAGGCCGAGATCCGCAGGCTGCCGATGGACGCAGCCCGCGCGCGCGCGGCGCAGCTCATCGAGATGGCGGGACTCAAGGGCTTCGAGCACAAGTACCCGTGGCAGCTCTCCGGCGGCATGCAGCAGCGGGTGGCGATCCTGCGCGCGCTGCTGCACGACCCGCCGGTGCTGCTGATGGACGAGCCCTTCGGCGCCCTGGACGCGATGACGCGCGAGCGCATGAACCTGGAGCTGCAGCGCATCTGGATGGGCGCCGGCAGCGAGGCCGAGCGCAAGACGGTGCTGCTGATCACGCACAGCATCCCGGAGGCCATCTTCCTGTCCGACCGCGTGTTCGTGATGAGCGAGCGGCCCGGGCGCATCGCCGCGGTCTACGACATCGAGCTGCCGCGCCCGCGTTCGCTGGAGGTGATGGGCAGCGAGGCCTTCGGCGCCTACGCGCGCCAGCTGCGCGCGCACTTCTACGCGCAGGGGACGCTGGATGCCCACTGAGGCCGCCGCGCCGCAGCTGGTGGTGCACGAGGTCGCGCTCGGCGTGCGGCCGGTGACGCTGGCCGCGCCGTTCCGCTTCGGCAGCGTCACGCTCACCGCCTGCCCGGAGCTCTTCGTGCGCGTGCAGGCGACGGTGGACGGCCGCGCGGCGGCGGGCCATGCGGCCGAGATGATGGTGCCGCGCTGGTTCGACAAGCGGCCCGGTCTCACGCTGGCCGACAACGTCGGCCAGCTGGCGGCCGCCGTGCGGCGCGCCGCCGGCGCCTATTCGGCCGACGCGCCGGCCACGGCCTTCGGCCTCTCCGAGCGCCACCACGCCGCGCTGATGCGCGCCGGCGATGCGGCCGGCGAGACGGCGCTGACCACGGCCTACGGTGCCGCGGTGCTCGACCGCGCGGTGCTGGATGCGCTGTGCCGCGCCGCCGGCCTCTCGTTCTTCGAGGCGATGGCGCGCAACCTGCCCGGCCTGGCGCCGACGCCGCTGGCGCCGGAGCTGGGCGCCGGCTTCGACTGGGCGCGCTGGCTCGAGAAGCGCCGTCCCGCCACGTCGCTGGAAGCCCGCCACACGGTCGGCCTGCTCGACACGCCGGCCAGCGTGGCCGACGCCGCGGCCACCCACGGCCACACCCACTTCAAGATCAAGCTCGGCGGAAAGCCGGACACGGATGCCGCCCGGCTGGCCGAGCTGCTCGCGGTGCTGGACGCGCACGTGCCGGGTTACGTGTACACGCTGGACGGCAACGAACAGGTGGCCGACGGCGCCGCGCTCGAAGCGCTGGCCGAGGCGCTGCGTGCGCTGCCGGCCTTCCGCGCCCGACCGCAGGCGCTGCTCTACATCGAGCAGCCGATCCCGCGCGAGCGCTCGTTCGAGGCCTCGCTGCCCACCCGCCAGATGCCCGCCGCGCTGCTGATGGACGAGGCCGACGGCACGCTCGACGCCTTCCCGCGCGGTTACGCGCTCGGCTGGCAGGGCGTGTCGGCGAAGTCGTGCAAGGGCCTGTACAAGGCCGTGATCAACCGCGCCCGCTGCGACACCTTCAACGAGGCCGCGGCGCGCGACGGCCAGCCGCCGCGCGCCTTCATGTCGGCCGAAGACCTCACCTGCCAGGCCGGCCTGTCGGTGCAGCAGGACCTCGCGCTGGCCGCGTTCCTGGGCCTGCGCCATTGCGAACGCAACGGCCACCACTACGGCCGCGGCTTCAACACCGCACCGGCGGCCGAGGCGCGCGCCTTCGCCTCGGCGCATCCCGATCTCTATGCCGGCGATCCGCCGCAGCTGCAGATCCGCGGCGGCCGCATCGCGATCGGCTCGCTGGCCGCGGCCGGCTTCGCGCACGGCGCCGACCCCGACCCGCATGCGCTGCAGCCGCTGGACGCGGCGCCGGCGCTGGTCTGACCTTCACCCGCTCTTCTTCCGAAAGCAACCGACGATGGCCACCCGAACCCTCGGCATCATCATGCACGGCGTCACAGGCCGCATGGGCACGAACCAGCACCTGATCCGCTCGATCCTCGCCATCCGCGACCAGGGTGGTGTCACGCTCGCCAACGGCGACCGCGTGATGCCCGACCCGATCCTGATCGGGCGCAACGCCGAAAAGATAGAGGCGCTGGCCAGGGCCCATGGCGTCGCGCGCTTCGGCACCAACCTCGACGCGGCGCTGGCGAACAAGGCCGACGGCGTGTTCTTCGACGCCGGCACCACGCAGATGCGCCCGCAGCTGCTGGCCCGGGCGCTGCGTGCCGGCAAGCACGTCTACTGCGAGAAGCCCATCGCCACCAACCTCAACGAGGCGGTGGCCATCTGCCGCCAGGCCCAGGCCTCGGGCCTGAAGCACGGCGCGGTGCAGGACAAGCTGTTCCTGCCCGGCCTGCGCAAGCTCGACATGCTGCGCCGCGCCGGCTTCTTCGGCCGCATGCTCTCGGTGCGCATCGACTTCGGCTACTGGGTGTTCGAAGGCGACCTGCAGCCGATCCAGCGCCCGAGCTGGAACTACCGCGCGGAAGATGGCGGCGGCATGATCCTGGACATGATGTGCCATTGGCGCTACGTGCTGGACAACCTGTTCGGCGAGGTGCAGTCCATCACCTGCCTGGGCGCCACGCACATCGGCCAGCGCTGGGACGAAGCCGGCCGGCCCTACGCCGCCAGCGCCGACGACGCCGCCTACGCCACCGCGCAGCTGAAGGGGCACGCGGGCGAACCCGTCGTCGCGCAGCTGACGATGAGCTGGGCCACGCGCGTGCGGCGCGACGACCTCGTCACCTTCCACGTCGACGGCACGCACGGCTCGGCGGTGGCCGGCCTGCAGAGCTGCCGCGCCCAGAGCCGCGTGACCACGCCGCGCCCGGTGTGGAACCCCGACGTGAAGCAGGCGATGGACTTCTTCGAGCAGTGGCAGGAAGTGCCCGACTCGCAGACCTACGACAACGGGTTCAAGATCCAGTGGGAGGCCTTCATCCGCCACGTGGCGGAAGATGCGCCCTACCGCTGGACGCTGCCCGAAGGTGCCAAGGGCGTGCAGCTGGTCGAGGCGGCGCTGCAGAGCTGGAAGGAGCGGCGCTGGGTGGACGTGGCACCGCTGGACCTGTAGGCCGCACGATGCTCAAGCTCACCCTGCCCCAGGCCGACGGCACGCTCGGCCCCTACACGCTGCGCGGCCCGGGGGCGTTCCGCCCGGCCGCCCCCGGCACGCCGTTCACGCGCATCGCGTACTCGGCCGCGCACGTGGTGGCCGACCCGCGCGCGGCCATCGACCCGTGGCTGGCCTGCGCGATCGACTGGGACTGCACGATCGCCTACCGCCAGCGCCTGTGGCGCCTGGGCCTGGGCGTGGCCGAGGCGATGGACACCGCGCAGCGCGGCATGGGCCTGGACTGGCCCACGTCGCTGGAGCTCATCCGCCGCAGCATCGATGCCGCGCGCGACGTGCCGGGCGCCCGGCTGGCCAGCGGCTGCGGCACCGATCACCTGGCGCCCGATGACGCCAGCAGCGTCGACGACGTGATCCGCGCCTACGAGGAACAGATGGCCGCGATCGAAGGCCTGGGCGGGCGCCTCATCGTGATGGCGAGCCGCGCGCTGGCCCGCGTGGCCAGGGGCCCGGCCGACTACGAGCGGGTCTACGACCGCGTGCTGGGCCAGGCGCGCGAGCCGGTGATCCTGCACTGGCTGGGCGACATGTTCGACCCCGCGTTGAAGGGCTACTGGGGCAGCACCGACACCGCGGCCGCGATGGACACCGCGCTCGGCGTGATCGCCGCGCACGTCGGCAAGGTGGACGGCATCAAGATCTCGCTGCTGGACAAGGACGCCGAGATCGCGATGCGGCGCCGCCTGCCCGACAGCGTGCGCATGTACACCGGCGACGACTTCAACTACGCGGAGCTGATCGCCGGCGACGGCCAGCGCCACAGCGACGCGCTGCTGGGCATCTTCGACGCCATCGCGCCGGCCGCGAGCGCCGCGCTGGCCGCGCTGGCCGCCGGCGACAGCGCACGCTTCCACGCCATCCTCGCGCCGACGGTGCCGCTGTCGCGCCACATCTTCCAGGCGCCGACGCGCTTCTACAAGACCGGCGTCGTCTTCGTGGCCTGGCTCAACGGCCACCAGAGCCACTTCACGATGGTCGGCGGGCAGCAGAGCGCACGCTCGCTGCAGCACCTGGTGCAGCTGTTCCGCCTGGCGGACGCGGCCGGGCTGATCGAGGACGCCGAGCGGGCCGCCGCGCGCATGAAGACGCTGCTGGCGCTGCACGGCATCGACAGCTGATGCGCGACTTCTCGAACGACCATCGCTGGCTGTCGATCAACACCGCCACGGTGCGCCAGCAGCGCGGCGAGAACTGGCCGCTGCCGCAGATCCTGGACGCCTGCGCGGCGCGCGGCATCCGTGCGGTGTCGCCCTGGCGCGACCAGGTCGCTGCCGCGGGTCTCGACGCCACGGCGAAGCAGCTGCGCGCGCTCGGCCTGCAGCTCTCGGGCTACTGCCGCGGCGGCATGTTCACGCACACCGACGGCGCGTCGCGCGAGGCGGTGCGCAGCGACAACCTGCGCGCGCTCGACGAAGCCTGCACGCTGGGCGCGCCCTGCCTGGTGCTGGTGGTGGGCGGCCTGCCCGGCGCGCTGAACGGCCAGGCCGCGCACCGCGACATCGGCGGCGCACGCGCGCAGGTGGCCGACGGCATCGCGTGGCTGCTCGACGCCGCGCGCGCACGCCGCATGCCGCTGGCGATCGAACCGCTGCACCCGATGTACGCGGCCGACCGCGCCTGCATCAACACGCTGGAGCAGGCGCTGGACCTGTGCGATGCGCTCGATCCGCAGCGCAGCGGCGCGCTCGGCGTGGCGGTCGACGTCTACCACGTCTGGTGGGATCCGAAGCTCGAGGCGCAGATCGCCCGCGCCGGCCGCGAGCGCCTGCTGGCCCTGCACGTCTGCGACTGGCTCACGCCCACCACCGACCTGCTGAACGACCGCGGCATGATGGGCGACGGCGTGATCGACATCCCGCGCATCCGCGCCTGCGTCGAAGCGCAGGGCTACGCGGGCTTCAGCGAGGTGGAGATCTTCTCCACCGGGCACTGGTGGAAGCGCGACGGCGGCGAGGTGCTGGACACCTGCATCGAGCGCCACCGCCGCTGCGTCTAGAGCCCCAGCTCCTTCAGCACCGCCTCGCGCAGCGCCTGCGCCTCGGGGCCGGCGAGCCGGCGCGGGTGCGGCAGCTTCACCTCGAAGGTGGCCTGGATCGTCGTCGGCCGTGGCGACAGCACCAGGATGCGGTCGGCCATGTAGACCGCCTCCTCGACGTCGTGCGTGATCAGCAGCACCGTGTGGCGTTCCTCGCCCAGCACGCGCAGCAGCTCGTTGCGCATGCGCAGGTTCATCAGCGCGTCCAGCGCCGAGAAGGGTTCGTCCATGTACAGGATGTCGGGCTTGACGACGAGCGCCCGCGCCAGCTCCACGCGCTTGAGCATGCCGCCGGAGAGCTCGTGCGGGTAGGCGCGCTCGAAGCCCTTCAGGCCCACCATCTCGGCGTAGTGGTCGGCGAGCGCGGCGTCCTGGGCATGCGCCTGGCCCGCCAGCCCGAACATCAGGTTCTGCTGCACCGTGAGCCACGGGAACACCGAGCCGTGCTGCGAGATCACGATGCCCTTGGGGCCCGGGCCGTGCAGCGTCGTGCCGTCCACGCGGACCTCGCCGCGGTCCGGCTGCTCGAAGCCGGCGATCATGTTCATCAGCGTCGACTTGCCGCAGCCCGAAGGCCCGACGATGGCGACGAACTCGCCTTCGGCGACATCGAAGCTGACGCCGCCGACGACCGGCAAGGCGCCGAAGGCCTTGCGGACGTCGCGGACCGAGATCTTCTCAGCGGACATAGCGCCACTTCACGAGTTTCAGGCGCTCCAGCAGCCGCGCCGCGCCATCGAGCAGCAGGCCGATGAAGCCGATGATGATCATGCCGGCGATCACCAGGTCGTAGCGGTTGCCGGCGTTGCGCGAGTCCATGATCAGGTAGCCCAGGCCCGAGCGCAGCGCGATCATCTCGGCGGCCACCACCACCAGCCAGGCCACCCCGATGCCGATGCGCATGCCGACGATGATCTCCGGCAGCACCGCCGGTATCACCACCTGGCGGAACAGCCGCCCGCGCGCGACGCCGAAGTTGGCTGCGGCGCGCAGGTAGCGGCGCTCGATGGTGTGCACGCCGGCGGTGGTCTGCACGATCATCGGGAACACCGAGGCGATGAAGATCAGGAAGATCGGCGACACGTCGCCGACGCCGAACCACAGGATCGCAACAGGGATCCACGCGATCGGCGAGATCGGCCTCAGCATCTGGAAGATCGGGTTCAGCGTGCGGTAGGCGCCGGCCACCCAGCCCATCCACAGGCCGAGCGGCACCGCCACCAGCAGCGCCAGCCCGAAGCCCAAGCCGACGCGGAACAGCGAGGCGCCCACGTGCTCCCACAGGCTGCCGTCCTGCACCAGTTCCCAGGCGCCGGTGACCACCTGCCAGGGCGTCGGGAAGATCGCGCTCTGGGTCTGCACGACCACGATCCACCACACCGCGGTGACGGCCGCGATCACCGCCAGCGGCGGCAGCACGCGCAGCAGCAGCTTCATCTCAGCGTCCGCGCTGCAGCAGCCGCTGCAGGCGCCAGGTCAGCAGGCCCCAGGGCCCGCTGGGGGCCGGATCGACGATCACGCTCATCTGTCCACTGGCGTGCGCGGTGCACGCGAAGCTGTAGGTGGAAGCCTGCTCGAACGGCAGGCGGAAACTCTGGCCGGGCATGATCAGCGCCGGGCCGAAGACCTGCGGCACCTCGTCGGCGTTGCGCAGCAGCAGCACGTCCTTCACGCCGAGGGTCAGGCGGATGGTGTCGGGCAGGATCTCCACCGCGTCGCCCGCCGCGCGACGCGCGTAGGTGCCCTTCGGGATCTCGAACAGCTCGTCGCGCGAGCGGTCCTCGAACCAGCCGAGCGGCGCCAGCGCGGTTGCGGCCACCACGGCGGCGAACAGCACCGCAACCGCACCCAGCGCGGCGCGCCAACCGGCCCGCGGCAGCTTCATCGCACCGCCTCACCGCGCCAGCAGCCGCTGGACGTCGTGCACGAAGTCCTTCGCGTCGCGACCGTAGGGCATCATCGCGCGCAGCCGGCCTTCCGGGTCGATCAGGAAGATCGACGACGAGTGATCGAAGAGGTAGCCGTCGGCCATCGCGACCTTGCGCGCGCTGACGCCGTAGTCGCGGCGCACGGCTTCCAGGGCCGCCGCGCTGCCGGTGGCACCGACAAACGTGGGATCGAAGGCCGTGAGATAGGCCTTCATGCGTGCCGGATCGTCGCGTTCCGGGTCCACCGTCACGAAGACCACCTGCACGGCGTCGGCCTGCGCGCCCAGCTGGCGGCGCGCCTGGGCCAGTGTCGCCAGCGTGGTCGGACACACCGCGGGGCACGAGGTGAAGCCGAAGGACATCAGCACCACCTTGCCGCGGTGGCCTGCGAGCTTCAGCTCGCGTCCGTCCGATCCGCGCAGCTGTGCGAACTCGGGCGCGGCGCGCGGCGGCTCGAAGACGCCGGCCTTGAGCGCCGGCGCCGCAGCGGCCGCGCCGCCGCAGGCCGCCAGCGCCAGCATCGCCGACAAGATGGCGCGCCGCGTGCTCACAGCCCGATGGCGCTGGCGCGCGCCGCCTTCGCGAAACTCTCGTCCATGTACTTCTCGTACGGCACCGGCGCCTTCAGCGTGCCCGCGGCCTGCGACAGCTGCATCAGTTCCTCGAACTCGGCGCGGATCATCCGCAGGTCGCCGTAGGTCACGCGATCGACCGGGTTCTCCATCACGAAGCGGATGATCGCCGGGTCCTGGTTGAAGAACTTGCGGCCCGCTGCGATGGCCACCGCCTTGTTGCGGTTGTCCTGCTTCTCGTCCAGCCACTGGCCGGCGCCCAGCACGTCGTTGACCAGCGCCTGCACGAGCGGGCGGTTGCTCTGGATCAGCTCCTCGCGCACCGTGAGCACGCAGCAGATGTAGTTGCGCCACTCGTCGCGCGTCATGCGCAGTGCGCGGGCATAACCGGCTTTCTGCGCGGCCGCGCCGAAGGGCTCGCCGGTGCAGTAGGCGTCCACCGCCTTGGCGTACAGCGCCGCCGGCATGTCCGGCGGCGGCATCTCCACCAGCTGGATGTCCTTGGGCGTCATGTTCTCGCGCGCCAGCATGCGGCGCAGGAACAGGAAGTCGACCGCGAATCGGCTCGGGATCGCGATGCGCTTGCCGGCCAGGTCCCTGAAGCTCTGGATGGAGGAGTCGCTGCGCACCATGATCACCGCGCCCGAGCGGTGGCCGAGCGAGACGATCTTCACCGGGATCTTCTTGTCGGCGAGATCCATCACCAGCGGCGCCAGCATGTAGGCCGCCTGGATGCGGCCGGCCATCAGCGATTCCTTGATCTCGGGCCAGCCGTTGTACTTGCTGTACTCGTACTCCATCAGCGGTGCCGGCGCGCCCTTCGCGTTGGCGGTGGCGCGCGCCACGCAGGCCACCGGCAGCGTGAGGTTGCAGGTGACGGGCAGGCCGCCCACCTGCAGCGGCTTGCCCGCAGCGCGCGCGGGCAGCGCCAGCGCGCCCAGGGCGCCGGCGGCGGCGCCGAGCAGCGCCCGGCGTGGCAACGGATGAGGGGTGGACGGCAGCAAGGTGGCGCAGCGGCTCGAAAGGCCCGCATTGTCCTTGAACGGCACCGGGCCCGGCGGCGGGCCGCCCGCCGCGCCGATGCTCAGGCCGCGGCCGTCCCGCGCCGCCCGACCCTGAACGCACCCACGATCAGCACGCCCTGCAGCAGCGCGAGCGCCAGCCACACCGCGCGGTGCTGCGCATGGTCCATCAGCAGACCCACCCCCAGCGGCACCAGCGCCTGGCCGATGTCGAGGCCGCCGTAGACCACGCCGTAGACGCGTCCGGTTGCGTTGGCCGGCGTGGCGCGCTTCACCAGCATGTCGCGCGACGGGCCCGACAGCCCGGTGAAGAAGCCCATCGCACCGAACGCCACCGGCACCAGCCACGCCGGCATCGCCGCGAAGCCCACGCCCAGCGCCACGGCGGCCGCGGCGCCGAACGCCACGCCGACGATGCGCTCGCTGCGCTCCGGGTTGGCCGACGCCAGGAAGCCGCCCAGCACCATGCCGCAGGCGCTGCAGACCATGTAGGTGGTCAGGCAGATCGCCACCAGCGCAGGTGGCACCGCGTGCAGGTCGCGCGCGGCCTGCGGCGCGAAGGTCTGCACGATGGACAGGGCGCCGGCGTAGAAGAAGAAGAACGCGAAGCACAGCCACACCGCGGGCAGCTTCAGGAAGTCGAACGAGCCGGCGTCCGCGGCGGTGCCTCGTGCAGGCGCGGGCGCCGAGGCGGGCAGCGACAGGTGTTCGCGCTGCATCCACAGCAGCACCAGCACCGCATAGGCCAGCACTGCCGCGGCGACGAGCGCCACGCGCCATGAATAGGCCAGTGTCAGCGGCACCAGCAAGGCCGGCGCCAGCGCCCAGCCCAGGCTGCCGGTGATGCCGTGCACGCTGTAGGCGTGGCCCAGGCGCAGCTTGTCGACCTTGCGGTTCAGCAGCGTGTAGTCCACGGGGTGGAACACGCCGTTGCCGATGCCGGCCACCACCGACCACAGCGCCAGCGTGGCGTAGTTCGGGCTGGCCGCGTAGCCGAGCGCCGCGGTACCCAGCAGCGCCAGGCCGCTGAACAGCACCGGGCGGGGGCCATAGCGGTCGACCCAGAAGCCCGACATCGCCTGCACCGCGCAGGAGACGACGAAGAAGATCGTCAGCAGGAAGCCGAGCTCCGCGTAGCTCACGCCGAACGCGTCCTTCAGCCACGGGAACAGCGGCGCCAGCAGGAGCTGGCAGAAGTGGCTGATGCTGTGCGCGCCGCCCACCAGCCCGATCACGGCGGCGTCGCGGCGCCAGCCGGAGGCGGGCATGGCCAGGGTGTTCATGCCCGCACTGTAGGCCTCGGCCATTCGGCGGGGTTACGATAGCTCGTCAACTTCTGTCGAATTCGTGCCACGCACCCCGTCCCGCTCGCGCCTGCGTGCGCTGCTGCCGCCCAGCGACCTGCGCCACTTCCGCCCCACGCCCGAGCGGCCGGTGCGCGCCAAGGCGCAGCGGCTGGCCAGCGACACCGAGATCCAGCCGCATCGCCACGCCTGGGCGCAGGTGGCCATCTGCGCCAGCGGGGTGGCACGCATCAATGCCGAAAGCGCCACCTACCTGGTGCCGGCCTGGCGCGCCGTGTGGATTCCGCCGGGCGTGGAGCACGCCGTCACCGTGGTGGAAGCGGCCGAGCTGCGCTCGCTCTACATCCACCAGGACGAGCGCTGCATCGGCCCGGGTGGCGTGGCCGCGCGCGAGCAGGGCGCCTGGCGCGCGTGCCGCGTGGTGGAGGTGTCGCCGCTGCTGCGCGAGCTGGTGCTGCAAATGGACGGCCACGCGAGCGCCGAACCCGGTGCCGACACCCTGGCGCGCGAGCGCCGGCTGGGTGAGCTGGCGCTCGACGAGCTGCGCCGCGCGGCACCGGTGCGCCTGGGCTTCGAGCTGCCGCAGGACAAGCGCCTGCGCAGCCTGTGCGAAGCGGTGCTGGCCGAGCCGACACGGCACGCCACGCTCGACGGCTGGGCGGCAGAAGCCGGGGCCAGCCCACGCACCGTGGCGCGCCTGTTCCGCCAGGAGCTCGGCAGCTCGTTCGGCCCCTGGCGCCAGCAGGTGCTGCTGGCGCACGCGATGACGCTGGCCGCGCGCGGCCGTCCGATGGGCGTGATCGCCGCCGAGCTCGGCTACGCCAGCGCCAGCGCCTTCACCGCGATGGTGCGGCGCTCGGTGGGGGCTCCCCCTGCGCGCTTCTTCGGAAAGCCGTCGCCACTACCATAGCCGCATGAGTACCCAGGTTCTCTACGACTACACCCGGCCCGACGCCAGCGGCGCCAGCTGCACCGCACACGCCTGGGCCAAGGTGCCGCAGGCCTTGCCGCCGGACCAACGCAGCGCGGCGAAGGCCCGCATCGCCCACCTGCTGAAGGCGCAGGATGCCGTGCTGGTGGCGCACTACTACGTCGACGGCGACCTGCAGGACCTGGCGCTGGAGACCGGCGGCATCGTCGCCGACTCGCTGGAGATGGCCCGCTTCGGCCGCGACCATGCCGCGAAGACGCTCGTCGTCGCCGGCGTGCGCTTCATGGGCGAGAGCGCGAAGATCCTGTCGCCGGACAAGCGCGTGCTGATGCCGGACCTGGACGCCACCTGCAGCCTCGACCTCGGCTGCCCGCCGGAGGACTTCGCCGCGTTCTGCGATGCCCACCCCGACCGCCAGGTGGTGGTCTACGCCAACACCAGCGCCGCGGTGAAGGCGCGTGCCGACTGGATGGTGACCAGCTCCTGCGCGCTGGCCATCGTCAAGCACCTGAAGGACCAGGGCCAGAAGGTGCTGTGGGCGCCCGACCGGCACCTGGGCCGCTACATCCAGGAGCAGACCGGTGCCGACATGCTGCTGTGGAACGGCGCCTGCATCGTGCACGACGAGTTCAAGGGCCTGGAGCTGGAGCTGCTGAAGAAGCAGCACCCGGGCGCGCAGGTGCTGGTGCACCCGGAGTCGCCGCAGAGCGTGGTTGCGCAGGCCGATGTGGTGGGCAGCACCACGCAGCTGCTGAACGCGGTGGTGAACGGCACGGCGCCGGCGTACATCGTGGCCACCGACAACGGCATCCTGCACCGCATGCGCCAGCTGGCGCCGGGCAAGACGCTGATCGAGGCACCCACCGCCGGCAACAGCGCCAGCTGCAAGAGCTGCGCGCACTGCCCGTGGATGGCGATGAACGCGCTGCAGGGCGTGCTGGCCTGCCTGGAGCAGGGCAGCGGCGAGATCCACGTGCCCGAGCCGACACGAAGCCAGGCCCTCGGCTGCATCGAGCGCATGCTCGACTTCGTCAAGCGCAACCCGTCGGCGCTCGCCACGCCGCAGCGCGGATTCGTGCGCAACATCGGCGCGGCCTGAACTCAAGGCGGGGCCCGCGCCGCCGATAACGCGGCATGCCCCTGGGCCAGGGGGCGGAGTCAAGCCTGATGAACGAGACCCTCGCTGCCGACTTCACATCGGTGCGCAACCACAACGAGCGCGCCGTGTTCGAAGCCGTGTCGCGCCACGCCGACCGCTACCCGGGCCTGGCCCACAACGCCGAACTGCTGGCCGATGTGGCCTGCGTCGCGCTGAACCGGCTGGCGCCGCGCTACATCCGCCACGAGGTCGACTTCGTCTTCTACCTCAGCGAACGCGAGCGCGGCGACAGCGAGCGGCAGCTGCTGGATGCCGTGGAGTACGCCTTCGGCTTCGTGCAGGCGCGCACCGCGATGCGCGCGAGAGGCTGATGGGCTGATCAGCCCAGTTCCACCGGCACGAAGATCTGCTGCCCGTCGCGGGCCACCAGCAGCGCCACCTGGCGCGGCTTCTTCTTCAGCGCGTCGCGCACCTGCTCGACGCGCTCCACCGGCTTGCCGTTGAGCGCCAGCAGCACGTCTCCGGGCTGCACGCCGGCCAGCCGCGCCGGGCCGTTGACGCCTTCCACCAGCAGGCCGTGGTCCACGCCCGCGCGGCGCGCCTCGCTGCGCTCCAGCGGGCGCAGCGCCAGGCCCAGCTTCGGGCCGTCGGCGTCTGCCAGCACCTCGGCCTTCTCGGCATCGGCACGGCCCAGCGACACCGTCAACTCGCGCGAGCCGTGGTCGCGCCACACCGTCAGCGGCACGCGGGTGCCCGGCGCGGCCAGGCCCACGCGGCTGGAGACATCGCCGGCGATGTGCACCGGCTGGCCGTCGATCGCGGTGATCACGTCACCCGGCTTCAGCCCGGCGGCTGCCGCCGCAGTGCCGGGCGCCACGCTGGAGATCAGCGCGCCGTCCGGGCTCTGCAGGCCGAAGGATTCGGCCAGCGGCGCGCTCAGGTCCTGCAGCGTCACGCCCAGCCGCGCGTGGTCCACGCGGCCCTTCGCGACGATCTGGTCCTTCGCATGCAGCGCCACGTCGACGGGAATCGCGAACGCCAGCCCCTGGAAGCCGCCGCTGCGCGAGTAGATCTGGGCGTTGATGCCGATCACGCGGCCTGCCGCGTCGAACAGCGGGCCGCCCGAGTTGCCCGGGTTCACCGCGGCGTCGGTCTGGATGAAGGGAACGTAGCTGTCGCCGGGCAGCGAACGCCCCTTCGCGCTGACGATGCCCTGCGTGGCCGTCTGCTCGAAGCCGTAGGGGGCGCCGATCGCCAGCACGTAGTCGCCCACCTGCACCGACTTCGGGTCGCCGAGGTCCACCACCGGCAGGTTCTTCGCATCGATCTTCAGCACCGCCACGTCGGTGGCCGGGTCGCTGCCCAGCACCTTGGCAGCGAACTCGCGCCGGTCGCTGAGCTTCACGGTGACGTGCTTGGCGTCGCGCACCACGTGCGCGTTGGTCAGCACCAGGCCATCGGCGCTGATGATGAAGCCCGAGCCCTGGCCGCGGAACGGCTCGGCACCGCCCGGCGGCATGCGGAAGCCCGGCACGCCGCGGAAGAAGCGGAAGAAGGGGTCGTCCTGGGCCGCGTCGTCGCCGTCAGCCGGCTCGGCGGCGGCGTTGCGCAGCCCCGCGACCGTGACACCCACCACCGCCGGCCCCTGCTTCTGCACGATGGCGCGGAAGTTGGGTGCGGTGCCGGCCGCCGTATCCACCCCTTGCGGCGCGCGCAAAGGCGTGGCGGCAGCCACCACGGTGGGCGCTTCGGTCTTCTTCTCGCCACCGAGCCAGCTCGGCAGCGACAGCGCCTGCGCGGCACCCGCCCCGCCCAGCGCCAGCAGCACCGCGGTGGTCACCACGCGTCGGTTGAATCTCGTCGTCATCGTCGCTTCTCCGTCTGAGCGCCCGCCTCCGGGCATGGCAGGCACTGTGCCGAAGGCAGATGAGCGACAGATGAGGCGAAGGTGAGGCGAAGATTAGGCCGCCAGCGGCAGCCGCAGCTCCGCGCGCAGGCCGCCGCCGGGCGCGGCCAGCAGGCGCACCGAACCACCGTGACGCTGCACCACGGCGCGCACGATGGCCAGACCGAGCCCGCTGCCCTCGCCGCCCGCGCCTTCGCGGCGGTGGAAGCGGTCGAACAGGCGCTCGCGCTCGGCCTCCGGCACGCCCGGGCCGTGGTCGTCGACCTGCAGCAGCGCCTCGGCGCCCTGCACCGCCACGCCCACCGTCACCTGCGGCTGCGGGCCGGCATGCCGCAGCGCGTTGTCGAGCAGGTTGCGCACCGCGCTGCGCAGCGCGTCGGCGTCGCCCTGCACCGGGCAGGCCGCATCGGCGCGCAGCTCGACCTGCGCGCCCTGCTGGCGCGCCAACGCTGCCGCATCGGCCACTGCCTGGCGCGCGACGTCGGCCAGGTCCAGGCGCAGCGCGGGCGGCGGTGCGCCCGGCTCGGCACGCGCCAGCGCCAGCAGCTGCTCGACCAGGCGCGTCGCGCGGTCCACGCCGCCGCGCAGCCGCTCCAGCGCCGCGCGCCGCGCCTCGCCCTCGGGCGCGTCGGCGAGCAGGCCGATCTGCAGCTTCAGCGCGGTGAGCGGCGAGCGCAGCTCGTGCGCCGCATCGGCGACGAAGGCGCGCTGGCTCTCGAACGAAGCGGCCAGGCGCGCCAGCAGGCCGTTGAAGGCGCCGACCAGCGGCTCGATCTCGGCCGGCAGCCCGGCCGTCGGCAGCGCGCCGGGTACTGCCGCGTCCTGCCGGCGCGCGGCTTCCGCCACGCGCGACAGCGGCGCCAGCGACACACCCACCAGCCACCACAGCGCAAAGGCCACCAGCGGCGCCGCCACCAGCACCGGCAGCACGCTGCGCGCGGCCGCCACCGCGGCCAGCCGCTTGCGCACCGCCAGCGGCTGCGCCACCTGCACGATGCGCAGCGGCGTCGCGACGCCGTAGACGCGCCACGGGGCGCCGTCCAGCACCACCGTCGACAGCCCCAGCACCGTGGTGGGCGGCAGCGGCGTCTGACTCGGCCGCGGCTTGCTGGTGTACAGCGAGAGCCCGTCGATCGACCAGATCTGCACCACGTAGTCGAAGTCCGGGTTGTCGAGCGCGTTGCGCTCGTCGGCCGCGATGCGCCCCTGGTCGCGCAGCGACAGCGCCATCTGGCGCAGCTGGTAGTCGAACAGCAGGTCGGCCTCCGCGTGCACGCTGGCGTAGGTGGCGGCGGCCAGCCCCAGCGCCGTCAGCGCCGCCAGCGCGGCGGTGAACGCGAACAGGCGCAGGCGCAGCGAGCGCACCGGTTCAGGCCGCCTTCGCCGGGCCGACGTAGTAGCCCAGGCCGCGCACCGTGTGCAGCCATTCGGCGCCGATCTTGCGCCGCAGCTGGTGCACGTAGACGCTGATCGCGTTGCTCTCCAGCTCCTCGCCCCAGCCATAGAGCCGGTCTTCCAGCTGCGCACGCGACAGGATCGCGCCCGGCCGCTCCATCAGCGCCTGCAGCAGCGTGAACTCGCGCGCCGACAGCAGCACCGCGCGCCCGTCGACCGTGACCTCGCGGCTGGCCGGGTCCAGCCGCAGCGGGCCCATCTGCAGGGTGGTCTCGGCGCGGCCCGCGGCGCGGCGGCCCACCGCGCGCAGGCGCGCCAGCAGCTCGTCCAGCTCGAAGGGCTTGACGAGATAGTCGTCGGCGCCCGCATCCAGCCCGGCCACCTTGTCGGCGGTGGCGTCGCGCGCGGTCAGCACGATCACCGGCGTGGTGTCCTGGCGCGCGCGCAGCGCGCGCAGCACGTCCAGGCCGCTGCGCCCCGGCAGGCCCAGATCCAGAAGCACGGCGTCGAAGCGTTCGCTGGCCAGCACCTCGTCGGCCAGCTTGCCGTCGCGCACCCAGTCGGCGGCGAACTGGCGCTGGCGCAGCGCCTCGCGCAGGCTCTCGCCGATCATCGCGTCGTCCTCGACCAGCAGCACGCGCATCGAGGCCGCCGCTAGCGGCCCGGGCCGCTCTTGGCCGCGCGCGTCAGCACCGTGGGGAAGCTCACCGGCAGCGTGTTCGGGAAGTCGCGGCTGTAGTGCAGGCCCCGGCTCTCGTGGCGGCGCAGCGCGGAGCGCACGATCAGCTCGGCGCACACCACCAGGTTGCGCAGCTCCAGCAGGTCGCGGTTGACGCGGAAGTTGGCGTAGTAGTCGTCGATCTCGCCGCGCAGCAGCTTGATCCGGTGCAGCGCACGCTCCAGCCGCTTGGTGGTGCGCACGATGCCGACGTAGTTCCACATCAGCAGGCGCAGCTCGTCCCAGTTGTGCGCGATGACCACCTGCTCGTCGGCGTCTTCCACCTTGCTCTCGTCCCAGGGCGGCAGCACCTCGGGCGCGCGCTCGCCTTCGGCCATGATGCGTTCGGCGCAGGTCTTGCCGAGCACCACGCATTCGAGCAGCGAGTTGCTGGCCAGCCGGTTCGCACCGTGCAGGCCGGTGTAGGTGGTCTCGCCGACGGCGTAGAGGCCGGGCAGGTCGGTGCGGCCTTCGAGATCGGTGACCACGCCGCCGCAGGTGTAGTGCGCGGCGGGCACCACCGGAATGGGCTGGCGCGCGATGTCGATGCCCAAGGCCAGGCAGCGCGCGTGGATGGTGGGGAAGTGCTCCTTCAGGAAGGCCTCGCCCAGGTGCGTGGCGTCCAGCCACACGTGGTCCAGGCCGTGTTTCTTCATCTCGAAGTCGATCGCACGGGCGACGATGTCGCGCGGCGCCAGCTCCAGTCGGCTGTCGTGCGCCGCCATGAAGCGCGTGCCATCGGGAAGCTTCAGGTGGCCACCCTCCCCCCGCAGCGCCTCGGTGATCAGGAAGCTGCGTTCCTGCGGGTGGTACAGGCAGGTCGGGTGGAACTGGATGAACTCCATGTTGCCCACCCGGCAGCCGGCGCGCCAGGCCATCGCGATGCCGTCGCCGGTGGCGGTGTCGGGGTTGCTGGTGTAGCGGTAGACCTTGCCGACGCCGCCGGTGGCCAGCACCACGGCGCGGGCGGGCAGCGTCATCACGCGGCCGGCGTCGATGTCGAGCGCGTAGACGCCGTAGCAGCGCGGCGGCTCGCTGCGGCGCAGGTGGCGGCTGGTGACCAGGTCCACCGCCATCCAGCGCTCGCGCAGCGTGATGTTCGGGTGCTGGCGAGCGCGCTCCAGCAACGCGTCGTGGATCGCCTTGCCGGTGGCGTCGGCGGCGTGTGCGATGCGGCGCACCGCGTGCCCGCCCTCGCGCGTGAGGTGCAGGCCGAGCGGGCCTTCGGAGTCGGGCGTGAACGGCACGCCGGCCTGCACCAGCCAGCGGATCGCCGCTTCGCTGTGCTCGGCGATGAAGCGGGCGGTGTGCTCGTCGACGATGCCGGCGCCGGCATCCTGCGTGTCGCGCACGTGGGAGTCGATGCTGTCGTCGCTGCCCAGCACGCCGACGATCCCGCCCTGCGCCCAGGCGGTGGCGCTTTCGGCCAGGTTGCGCTTGGCCAGCACCACCACGGGCACCTGGTCGGCCAGTTGCAGCGCCACCGCCAGGCCGCCGAGCCCGGCGCCGATGATCACCACCGGGCTCTGCGCATCGGGTGTAAGGGGAGCTGCCTGCATTCACCACGCCGCGTCGAGCGCGGCCAATTCGAGAAAGATTGGCATTCTAGGAGCCCCCCTCTTCAGGGGGATGATCTCTCGACAGGTGTCGCCGCCTATGATCTTTCGATGAACTCCCGCCGCGACGCCCACCACTGGCAAGACGCCGTCACCGTGGCGCCGAGCCGCGACGAACTGCTCGATCCGCGCACCCAGATCGTCGCCGACCGCGACGCCTACCTGGGCCAGGGCCGCCACGACGTGGGCCGCCGCATCTCCGACGACCAGGTCGAGCTGTTCATCACCGCCGACGTCGCCGGCTCGCTGCAGCGCGAGTTCGTGATGCACACGCCGGAGTTCATCGCGCTGCACGACGTGGGCATGAGCGCCAGCCTGCGCCTGCTCACCAGCCTGGCCGGCGCGGCCGGTGCGCGGGTGCAGCGGCTGTCCGTCCGCCGCCAGGGCCACGGCGTGGCGCTGGCCGTCCTCCAGTTCGTCGAGATGCCGCTGGCCGACGGCACGCCCGTGCGCGTGTACGCCACCGACATCAACGCCGACAGCGTCACCCGCCAGCACGTGGCGCGCGTGATGCTCGCGCATGCCCGCCTCGGCGTGCTGCTGATCGGCGACCTGCAGCCGAACGCCCTCGCCGGCCAGCTGCAGCCCTTCCACGAGGCGATGCTGCGCGGCCCCTGGCCGAACCGCGACCTCCTGATGGTGCCGCTGGGCGGCATCACCGCGCTGGCGGCGCAGGCCCAGCAGCTCGCCGGCAGCAGCCAGGTGGCGGTGCAGGTGACGCCGCACGCGCAGAAGCCGCGCCAGGCCTGGGCCTACATCGGCGGCGCCTGGAACCGCCTGCACACCAACCCCAGCGGCGAACGCGCGCTGCCCACCGACATGGCGCTGGCCGTGCCGCGCCCGCGCGTGCCGGTGAGCGAAGCGGCCACGCAGCCGATGGACCTGCGCCCGCTGGGCACGCCGCCCGCCCCGGCGCCCGCGCCGGCGGCGTCGTTCGCGCCCCGCGGCAACAACGGCGCCCGCCCGGTCGCCCGCCCGCCGACGATGCCGGCCGCACCCGCCACGCAGCCGATGCCGATGCCCAAGCCGGGCGGCATCAGCTGGCAGGCCTTCGCCGACCGCTGCGGCGCGATCAAGGGCTGCCAGGCCTGCGCCGTGTTCGACACCCACTCGCTGCAGGTGCTGGCCAGCACCGGCACCGCGCCGGCGGGCGACCGCCTGGCCCAGCAGGGTGCCACGCTGCTGTCGCAGATGAACGACGCGGGGCGCGCGCTGGGCCTCGGCCCGTCGCGGCCGGAGGCCAGCATCAGCACGCCCACGCACCACCTGCTGCTGCGGCCGATCCCCGGCCACCCGGGCATCGCCGTTCACATCGTGCTGCAGGCCGCCAACAGCAACCTCACGCTGGCACGCATGCAGCTGGAGCGCATCGAAGCGCCCCAGTGATTCAGTGAACCGTGCGTGAGAAGGCGAACTCCCCGCCTTCCACGTCCACCGGGATCACGTCCTTCGGGCCAAAGCGGCCCTGCAGGATCAGCTTGCTCACCGGGTTCTCGATGCGCTGCTGGATCGCCCGCTTCAGCGGCCGCGCGCCGAACACCGGGTCGAAGCCCACCTTCGCCAGTTCGGCCAGCGCGGCCGGGCTGACGTCGAGCTTCATCTCCAGCTTTTCCAGGCGCGCTTCCAGCAGCCTGAGCTGGATCTTCGCGATGTTCTCGATGTTCTTCTGGTCGAGCGCGTGGAACACCACCGTCTCGTCGATGCGGTTCAGGAACTCGGGCCGGAAGTGCTGCTTGACCTCGGCCCACACCGCGTCGCGGATCTCGCCAGCCGGCTTGCCGGCCATCTGCATGATCATCTGGCTGCCGAGGTTGCTGGTCATCACCACCACCGTGTTCTTGAAGTCCACGGTGCGGCCCTGGCCGTCGGTCAGGCGGCCATCGTCCAGCACCTGCAGCAGCACGTTGAACACGTCGGGGTGGGCCTTCTCCACCTCGTCGAGCAGCAGCACGCTGTAGGGCTTGCGGCGCACGGCCTCGGTGAGCGCACCGCCCTCGTCGTAGCCCACGTAGCCCGGCGGCGCGCCGATCAGGCGGCTCACCGAGTGCTTCTCCATGTACTCGGACATGTCGACGCGGATCATGTGGTCGTCGCTGTCGAACAGGAACCCGGCCAGCGCCTTGCACAGCTCGGTCTTGCCGACGCCGGTGGGGCCCAGGAACAGGAACGAGCCGAGCGGCCGGTTGGGGTCGGACAGGCCGGCGCGCGAGCGGCGGATGGCGTCGGCCACCGCGACGATGGCCTCGTCCTGGCCCACCACGCGCTCGTGCAGCTTCGCTTCCATCTGCAGCAGCTTGTCGCGCTCGCCCTGCATCAGCTTGCTCACCGGAATGCCGGTGGCGCGCGAGACCACCTCGGCAATCTCTTCGGCACCCACCATCGTGCGCAGCAGCTGCGGACGGCCGGCGTCCTTCTTGCCGGTCTCCTTGGCCTGCGCCTCCTTCAGGCGCTTCTCCAGCTCGGGCAGCTTGCCGTACTGCAGCTCGGCCACCTTGTTGAAGTCGCCCTTGCGCTTGAGCTCGTCGATCTGGAAGCGGATGCGGTCGATCTCCTCCTTCACCTGCGCGCTGCCCTGCGCGGTGGCCTTCTCGCTCTTCCAGATCTCCTCGAGGTCGGCGTACTCGCGCTCCAGGCGCGCGATCTCCTCCTCGATCAGCCCCATGCGGCGCACCGAGGCCTCGTCCTTCTCCTTGCGCACCGCCTCGCGCTCGATCTTCAGCTGGATCAACCGTCGATCGAGCTTGTCCATCGCCTCCGGCTTGGAGTCGATCTCGATCTTGATCTTGGCGGCCGCCTCGTCGATCAGGTCGATCGCCTTGTCGGGCAGGAAGCGGTCGGTGATGTAGCGGTGGCTCAGCTCGGCCGCGGCGACGATCGCCGGGTCGGTGATCTCCACGCCGTGGTGCACCTCGTACTTCTCCTGCAGGCCGCGCAGGATGGCGACCGTGGCCTCCACGCTGGGCTCTTCCACCAGCACCTTCTGGAAGCGGCGCTCGAGCGCGGCGTCCTTCTCGACGTACTTGCGGTACTCGTCCAGCGTGGTGGCGCCGATGCAGTGCAGCTCGCCGCGCGCCAGCGCGGGCTTGAGCATGTTGCCGGCGTCGATGGCGCCCTCGGCCTTGCCGGCGCCCACCATCGTGTGCAGCTCGTCGATGAAGAGGATGATGCGGCCCTCGTCCTGGGCCACTTCCTTCAGCACGGCCTTCAGCCGCTCCTCGAACTCGCCGCGGTACTTGGCGCCGGCCAGCAGGCCGGCCATGTCCAGCACCAGCACGCGCTTGTCCTTCAGCGAATCGGGCACCTCGCCGTTGACGATGCGCTGCGCCAGGCCTTCGACGATGGCGGTCTTGCCGACGCCCGGCTCGCCGATCAGCACCGGGTTGTTCTTGCTGCGCCGCTGCAGCACCTGGATGGCGCGACGGATCTCGTCGTCACGACCGATCACCGGGTCCAGCTTGCCCTGGCGGGCGCGGTCGGTGAGATCCAGCGTGTACTTCTTCAGCGCCTCGCGCTGGCCTTCGGCATCCGCCGAATCGACCTTCTGGCCGCCGCGCACGGCGTCGATGGCGGCTTCCAGCGCCTTGCGCGTGAGGCCGTGGCCGCGCACCACGCCGCCGAGGTCGGTCTTCGCGTCGGCCAGCGCCAGCAGGAACATCTCGCTGGCGATGAACTGGTCGCCGCGCTTGCCGGCCTCCTTGTCGGCCGCCTGCAGCAGCGACACCAGTTCGCGCCCCGGCTGCACCGGCTGGCCGCCGCCCTGCACGCCGGGCAGCGCGCGGATCGCGGTCTCCATCGCGGTGCCCAGCGCCGGCACGTTGGCGCCGGCGCGTTCCAGCAGCGCGCGCGGGCCTTCGGGCTGCTGCAGCATCGCGGCCAGCAGGTGCGCGGGTTCGATGTAGGGGTTGTCGCGCGCGACCGCGGCGCTCTGGGCATCGGCCAGGGCCTGCTGGAAGGCGGTGGTGAGTTTGTCGAAGCGCATCGGTGATTTCCTCTCGGTTGCCGGGGAAATGAGGCACCCGGCCCACAAAATCAAGAGGCCGCAGGGTCCGCATGCAGCAGGGCCTGCACACCGTCCGGGTCGAGCCCGGCCCCGGCCTGCCGCGCCCGCTGCCACGCCGCGCTCCCGAGCGCGGCGCTGCCGGCGCGCTCGAGGTCGGCCGCGGATTCGACCAGGTTGTGAGGCACCGGCGTGCCGTAGCCCGCATAGGCGCTCTCGATGTGTCCCAGCACCTGCGCGGCCGCCGCATGACGGCCCTCGGCGGCCAGCACCTGCGCCCAGTACAGCATCAGGAAGGGCAGCTGGAAGTCGCGGGCCAGCCGGGCCATGCGCGGCGCCGACGCCCGCACCTCGTCATGCCGCCCCAGCGCCACCAGCGACGCGCAGCGGCTGTCCATCGCATAGGCGGCGTTGATCGACGGCCGGCCCTGCAGGCGCGCCAGCACCGCGTCGCAATGCGCCAGCACCTCCTCGTGACGCCCCAGGTTGTGCAGCAGCGAGGCGATGTTGGTCTCGGCCGAGTCGATGTTGTTCTGCGAGCCCAGCGCGCGCACCGTGGCCAGCTCGGCACGCCGGTGCACCAGCGCCCGCTCCAGCTCGCCCAGCGCGGCGGACGCCACCGCCAGCGTGCCGTGCAGCACCGCGTCCAGGCGCGGCCCCCACTCGGGGTGCGCCGCATGCAGGTCCTGCAGTTCGGCGCACTGCGCCCTCAGCTGGACCGGCGGCAGGGCGCCGCAGCGCACCATCACCACGCCGGCCATGAAGCGCCCGCGCCGGTCGCCCAGCGCGCCGTACTGCGTGCGCGCCTCCTGCGCGGCAGCCAGCGCCTCGGCCGGCCGGCGGCTGATGAGCTGGTGGCGCGCGCGCTCGTGCCACCAGTCGGCGCGGTCGGCGGCGTCGACCCCGGCAGCGTCGACCAGGGGCGCGCAGTCCAGCAGCCAGCCGAGCGCGTCCACGCGCCACGGCACGAAGACGCACACGCTGCAGATCCGCGCCGTCAGGCGCACCGCCAGCCCCGGCGCATGCAGGCGCGCCCAGGCCGCGGCCTCGCGGACGTTGTCGTGCTCGGTGAGCGCGGCGTTGCGCGCGGCGTCGGCGGCGTCCGCGGCGGCAGCGCGTTCGAACAGCGCCAGCAGCACCTCGGCGTGGCCGCGGCGCAGGCGCTCGTGGTCGCCTGCGGCCTGCAGGCGCTCCAGTGCATAGGCCCGCACCGTCTCCAGCAGGCGGTAGCGTGGCGCCAGCGCGTCCGCACCGGCATCCACCGCCACCAGCGAGCGGTCCACCAGGGCCGCGAGCGTATCGACGACGGCCCAGCGCTCGGCGGACGGGTCGGCGCGCGCAGCCAGCGCCAGCGCCAGATCGAGCGTGAAGCCGCCGCTGAACACCGCCAGCTGGCGGAGCAGGCGCTGTTCGTCGGCGTTCAGCAGCGCATGGCTCCAGTCCAGTGCCGCGTGCAGCGTGCGGTGGCGCTCGGCCGCCGTGCGCACGCCCCGTGTCAGCACGCTGAAGCGGGCCTGCAGGGCCTCGTGCAGGCCCTTGAGCCCGAGCGCCGGCACCCGTGCGGCGGCCATCTCCAGGGCCAGCGGCAGGCCGTCGAGCTGGCGGCAGATCGCGCGCAGCAGCGGCGCGCTGGCCGCGGTGGCCACGAAGCGGTGGTCGGCGGAGCGTACGCGGTCGAGGAACAGCTGCAGGGCACCGTCGTCGCGCTCGGTGTCGCCGTCGGCGCGCGGCAGCGCCAGCGGTTCCAGGCGCAGCACCTGTTCCCCGGCCACGCCCAGCGGCAGCTGGCAGGTGGCCAGCAGGGCCAGCGCGGGTGCGGCCATCCGCAGCGCCGATTCCAGCGCGGCGACCGCATCGACCAGGTGCTCGGCGTTGTCCAGCACCACGAGCCGGGTGCCGATCACGGGTGCCAGCCGGGCCTCGTCGCCCGGTGCCGGCGCCGGCTGGCCGAGCGCATGCGCCAGCGCCGCCGGCACCTGGGCCGGGGTGGTGAGCGGCGCCAGGTCCACCCACACCGCCGCGTCGCCGAGGCCGGCCATCAGCGCCCGCGCCAGCGTCGTCTTGCCCACCCCGGCGGGGCCGACCAGCGTCACGCAGCCCGGTCTTGCCAGCGCCGCCCGCAGCGCGGCCAGGTCGGCCGCGCGACCGACCAGCGCGGACCCCGGAACGGGCGGCGCGTTTGGCACCGGTGGCGCGGGCGGTGCCGCCGCGGCGGCCGGCACGGCCGCGCCTGCCAGCGGCTCGGCCTGCCCCGTGAAGCGGTAGCCGCGGCCCGGGATCGTGGCGATCAGCTCGCCGCCCAGCACCTTGCGCAGGCCGGACACCTGGACCGCCAGGTTCGCTTCCTCCACCACCAGCCCGGTCCAGACGCCGTCCAGCAGCTCGGCCTTGGTGACCAGCGAGCCGGCACGCGCCACCAGCCACAGCAGCACGTCGAACGCGCGTGCGCCCAGCGCCGCCGGCCGGCCGTCGACCAGGAGGCGCCGCTCGCGCGGCTCGAGCACGAAACGATCGAAGCGGACCGCGTGCTCGAGCATCGTGGCTTCAGCGCGCCCGCAATGCCGCGGCCAGCGCCTGGCGCTGCACCTTGCCGAGCGCCGTCTTCGGCAATGCATCGACCACCAGCACGCGCCGGGGCAGCTTGAAGCGGGCCAGGCGGCCTTCCAGCGCCGCCAGCAGCGCGGCGGGTTCCGGCGCGGGCACGTCCGGCCGCGCCACCACCGCCAGCACCGGCACCTCGCCCCAGCGCGCGTCGGGCAGGCCGACCACGGCGCATTCGGCCACGCCCGGCAGCGCCGCCACCAGCTGCTCGATCTCGGCCGGGTGGATGTTCTCGCCGCCCGAGATGATCAGCTCCTTGCTGCGGCCGACGATCTCGTGGAAGCCGTCGGCGTGCAGCACGGCCAGGTCGCCGGTGTGGAACCAGCCCTCGGCGTCGAACGACGGCGTGGCGCTGCGGTGGTAGCCGCGCATCAGGTTCGGGGCCTTCAGCAGCAGTTCGCCGTCGGCGGCCAACCGCACCTGCACGCCCAGCGCAGGTCGGCCGGCGCGGCCGGCATGGTGCAGCGCCTCGTCGGGCTTCAGCACGATGGACACCGGCCCGCTCTCGGTGCTGCCGTAGACCTGGGCCACCGGCACGCCGCGCGCATGGAAACGCTCGATCAGCGCCAGCGGCACGATCTGCGAGCCGCTGTTGACGAAGGCCAGGCTCGACAGGTCGGCGCCGGCCCAGCGCGGGTGCTCCACCAGCGCCTTCATCACCGCCGGCACCAGCAGCGTGGTGGTGGGCTTCCACTGCTCGACGGTGTCGAACCAGGTGCCGGGTTCGAAGCGCGGCAGCAGCGACACCTTCGCGCCCACCGCCAGCGCCGGCAGCGTCTGGATGCACAGCCCGCCGACGTGGAACAGCGGCAGCACCGACAGCACGCGCGTCGCCGCGGTGAAGCCCTGTGCCGCCACGGCCGCGGCCGCATTGGCCTGCAGGCCAGCCTTCGTGTGCATCGCACCCTTGGGCTCGCCGGTGGTGCCCGAGGTGTAGACCAGCAGCAGGTCGCCGTCCTCCACGCCCTCGGCCGGCCCCGGTGCCAGGCGGGCCAGCCGCAGCACGTCTTCCGCCAGCGCCTGCAGCTCCGGCGTGCCCATCAGGTGGCCGGCGCCGGCGTGTTCGACGATGCGGGCCAGCTCGGGTGCCGCCAGGCGCCCGTTGAGCGGCAGCAGCACGGCGCCCAGGCGTTCGCAGGCCACCAGCGTGGCGATCATGTCCCAGCTGTTGTGCCCCAGCCAGGCGACGATGGCGCCGCGGGCCACGCCGTCGGCCCGCAGGTGCGCAGTGGCGGCGTCGGCGAGCGCGGCGGGAACGAGGCGGTCGAACAAGGCCGCGGCCTCAGGGCTCGATGGCTTCGTCGCGCTCGCCGGCTTCGTAGAGGCACTCGCGGCCGAGGCGGTCGATGCACAGCTCGGCGGTCCACGGCAGCATCAGGCTGCCGCAGCGGCTGTCGCGGTACAGGCGCTCCAGCGGCAGGCTCTTCAGCATGCTCTGGCCGCCGCAGGTGCGGATGGCCAGCGCGGCCAGCGCGTTGGCGTTCTCCATGATCGTGTAGTGCGCGGCGTACAGGCGCATGCGCGTGTCCTTGTCGGGATCGACGGTCGCGTCGCGCGCGTTTTGCAAGAAGAGTGCCCGCGTCTGCTCGAGCTTCACGCGCATCTCGGCCACGGCGATCTGCTTGGTCGGGTACATGCGGCGCTTGACCGGCGGCATGCCGGGGACCTCGGCGCGCAGGTAGGCCACCGTGAAGTCGTAGGCCGCCTGCGCAATGCCCATGTAGGTGGGCGACAGCGTGGCGAACATGTGCGGGAAGCGTGCCGCGGCCTGCCAGTACAGGCCCTCGGGCATCAGGCGCGCGCTGTGCGGCACGAACACGTCCTCCAGCAGCAGCGTGCGGCTGACGGTGCCGCGCATGCCCAGCGGGTCCCAGTCGCCCACCACGCGCACGCCCGGCGCGTCGGCGGGCACCGCCAGGTACAGCGAGTCGCGCTGGGTGGCGCCGGGTTTGTCCAGCGTGCACAGCACGCCGTAGAAGTCGGCCGCGCCGGCCAGCGAGGCGAAGATCTTCTTGCCCGTCACCCGGTAGCCACCGTCCACCGGCAGCGCCAGCGTGCCCCACGGCGCCTTGCCGGCGGCAGCCGCACCGCCCTCGCTGAAGGGCTGGGAGTAGACCTTGCCGCGTTCGACGATGTTGGCGCAGTGGAGGGCGCGGTTGGCCTCGTGGTCGGCGCGCTGCTCGGGTGTCATCTCCAGCGCGTCGGCGATGAAGCCGCTCCACATGCACGAGCTGACGTGCATGTTCCAGCTCAGCGCCGTGGCGCCGCAGTGGCGGCCGATCTCGGCCGCCACCATCACGTAGGTGGCGAAGTCGGCGCCCAGGCCGCCGTGGGCACGCGGCACGCAGATCTTGAGCAGGCCGGCCTCGCGCAGGTCGGCGTAGTTCTCGAACGGGAAGCTGGCCTCGCGGTCGTGGCGCTCGGCGCGGGGCGCGAACTTCTCGCGTCCGAGGCGGGCCGCCAGCTCGATCAGCTCGCGCTGCTGCGCGCTCAGGTGCTGCGGGTTGCCGGCGATGTGCATGGGCATGAGATCGTGCTCCAGGTCAGTGCGCATCGTAGCGAAGCGGCCCGCCCCAAAGCCGTGAATCGGCGATCTGGCCGGCCGAAGCCGCGCTTTTCGGGGCTGCCGGGCCGGAACCCCTGCCTAGACTGCCGGCAACTCAGCCTCAGGGACAGCGCCGTGATCAGCACCGACGATCTCGTCACCCACATGCGCGGCGTGCACGCGGCCGAGCGCGACCTGCGCGACCTGGGCGTGGTGTGGCGCATGGTGGAGTCGAGCGCGGCGATCAGCTGCCCCGACGAGGTGGCGCCCATCCTGCCGACGCTGGAAGACACCCGCGTGCGCTTCGACGAGCTGCGCCAGCGCCTGGTCGACCAGATGGTGCTGGAGAACCAGGCCGAACTGGCCGACGAACTGTCGGCCAAGGCGCAGTGCGCGATCGACATCCTGGTGCGCAACCTCTACGAGCGCACCGCCGACGTGGGCTTCCTGGCCACCGACGACGTGGTGCGTGCCTACTGCGGCGCCGGCACGCGCAGCGACGCCGAGCGGGCCGCGATGGTGGAGCGGCTCGCCGCCTACCAGGCGAAGTACACGGTCTACGACGACATCATCCTGCTGTCCACCGAAGGCGCCGTGCTGGCGCGCCTGGACGGCCAGGCCACGATCGCCGCGACGAGCGACCCGCTGGTGGCCGAGGCGCTGTCGGGCCGCGGCTATGTCGAGCACTTCCGCGCCAGCGACCTGGCGGCCAGCCCGGCCCCGGCGCTGCTCTATGCGCACCGCATCGAAGCGGCCGACGGCCGCGCGGTGGGCGTGCTGGTGCTGCGGTTCCGCTTCGCCGACGAGATGCGCCGCATCTTCGACAGCATCAACGCCGGCAACCTGCAGCTGGCGCTGGTGCTGGTGGACGCGCAGCAGCGCGTGGTGGCCAGCAACGACGAGGCCCACGTGCCCATCGGTGCGCAGCTGGCGCCGGTGGACGGCAGCGCGATCGCGCTCACCGCGTTCGCCGGCCGCGAGTACCTGGCGGTGCGGCGTGCCAGCCCGGGCTACCAGGGCTACGCCGGGCCGGCCTGGCGTGCGCAGGCGATGGTCTCGCTGCTGACCGCGTTCCGCCAGCGCGACAACGAGGATCCCGGCGGCGAGGTGGTGCCGCTGGACAACGCCGAGCTGGTGGCGATGAACCGCAATGCCGACGCGATCAACCGCGACCTGCGGCGCGTGGTGTGGAACGGCCGCCTGATGGCCGGCAACGACGCCAGCGACCCCGACGGGGTGGGCGGCGGCGACCGCGGCCGCCTGAAGGCCGTGCTCAAGCAGGTCAACCAGACCGGCATGCGCACGCGCCAGCGCGTGGCGCGCGCGATCCAGGACATCCACCGCACGTCGCTGGCGCGCGCGCGCCGGCAGACGCGCGAGCTGGCGCGGCTGGCAGCGGACATCATGGACCGCAACCTGTACGAACGCGCGAACGACTGCCGCTGGTGGGCGCTGTCCCCGGTGCTGCGCGAGCAGCTGGCCGCCGCCGAGCCGGATGCGCAGGCGCTGGCGCGCGTGCTGGACGGCATCAACCGGCTCTACACCGTGTACAGCCGGCTCGTCGCGTTCGACGCGCAGGGCCTCGTGCGCGCCACCTCGCGTGGCAGCGAAGGCGACGGCCTGGTGGGCAGCACGGTGCCGGCGGCCTGGCTGAAGGCGGTGAGCCAGCTCGGCGACGCGCAGCGCTACGCCGTGTCGCCCTTCGAGGACACGCCGCTGCACGACCAGGGGCCCACCTACGTCTACCTGGCCGCCGTGCGCCCCCCGGGCGACGAGCGGCGCGTGGTCGGCGGCATCGCGATCGTCTTCAACGCGGCGGCCGAGCTGGCCGCGATGCTGCGCGACGTGATGGCCGATCGCGCGGGCTTTGCCGCCTTCGTCGACGCGCAGGGCCAGGTGCTGGCCGCCAGCGACCCGGCCCTGGCCGCCGGCGTGGTGCACCAGCTCGGCGGCCGCGCCGCCACGCTGCTGGACCACGAAGGCACGCACTACGCCGTGGCCTCGATGCAGGCCGGCGGCTACCGCGAGTTCAAGAACAGCGACGGCTACGACAACGGCGTGCGCGCCGTGATCGGCCTGCGCCTGGGTGCCAGCGAGCGCCGCCATCAGCAGCTGAGTGAACGCGACCTGGCGAGCCCCGGCGGCCGCGGCGGCGCGGCGCGCGAGACGCTGGAGGCGGCGGTGTTCCAGGTGGGCGCCGGCCGCTACGCGCTGCCCAGCGCCCACGTGATGGAAGCCATCGCGCCCAAGGGCCTGGTGCACACCCCGGGCACGCAGGGTGCGGCGGTGGGGATGATCGAGGTGCCCGCGCCGGGCGGGCCGCGCCTGGTGCCGGCGCTGTGCGCGCGGCGCCTGTTCGGACTGGACTATCCGGCGCGCGCCGGTGACGGCGTGCTGCTGGTCGTGCGCTCGGCGCTCGACGACCAGCGCCCGGCGTTCGCGCTGCGCGTGGACGACGTGCTGACCGTGCTGGACGTGCCGCGCGAGAAGCTGCACCCGGCGCCCGCCGGCTTCCGCCAGTTCGCACCCTGGGTGGTGGAGATCGCCGAGTGCGAGGCGGTGGGCCCGGACGGCACCGAGCCGGTGCTGGTGCAGCTGCTCGACAGCCGCCTGGTGGGCGGCGCCGACGCCGAGCCCGCGGTCGACAGCCTGGCCGAGGCCGACGCGCTGCTGGCGGAAGCCAGCTGAGGCTTCAGCCGGCCGCGCAGCGCCGGCGCAGGAAGTCGACCACCGCGGCGTTGAACGCGGCCGGCGCTTCCACGTTCGCGATGTGGCCGGCGTCCTTCAGGCACAGGACCTCGCTGCCGGCGATGCGCGCGGCCATGCGCTCCATCACCTCGGGCGGCGCGGTGCGGTCGTGTTCGGCGGCCAGCAGCAGCGTGGGTACGCGGATGGACGCCAGCGCCGCGCGGCGGTCGAAGCCGGCGATCGCCTTCAGCGCCGCGCGGTAGGTGGCCTCGGGCACGCGCGCCATCACGTCGCGCGCCGCCTGCCGCGCCGCTGCCGGGGCCGCCGGCGCCACCAGGCCCGGCACCAGCCGGTCGGCCATGCCGGCCATCCCGAGGCCCGCGTCCAGCGGCGCCAGCCGCTCGGCGATGAACTGCTGCTGCCACGCGCCGTCGGGCTTGCCGAACAGCGCCGAGGTGCAGGCGAGCACGAGGCCGTGCACCTGCGCCGGGAAGCGCGCCGCGAACTCCTGCGCCACCATGCCGCCCATGCTGTGGCCGAGCAGCAGCACGCGCCGCGGCTGCAGGTGATCGATCAGCGCCTCCACCGCGGCCACGAAGGCGTCCATGCCCACCGGGCCCAGCGCCACCGAGTCGCCATAACCCGGCAGGTCCGGCGCCACGGCACGAAAGCCCGCGTCGGCCACCGCCTGCAGCGTGCCGGACGCCTGCGCGTTCCAGATCGAGCGCCCGCCGCCGATGCCGTGCAGCATCAGCACCACGGCGTCGCCCCGGCCGGCGTCGTCGAAGGCCGGCAGGCGGTTCATCCGACAAGCCGGCCGCGCTCGACCACCGCCACCCCATCCAGCATCACGGTGCAGCCGCGCAGCGGCAGGTCGAAGTGGCCCAGGGCGTGGCGCCCCGCCACTTCGTTGGCACCGGTGCTGTAGAGGAAGTTGCCGGCGAAGGCGCGCAGCTCGGTGCCGTTGAAGTCGGCCTTGTCGTAGAAGGTCATCGCGTCCCAGCGCGCGCGGCGGTTCAGGCCCCAGCCGAGGTGCGAGACGGCGTAGGCCTCGCGCTCGTTCCAGCTCGCCAGGTAGCCGCGCATCATCTCGGCGTCGGTGCCTTCGCCGTCCACCGCCACCGCATGGTCGTTCTCGATCACCAGCCGCACCGGCGCGTCCAGGTAGCGCTTGAAGGTGAGGTTGACGTCGCCGCGGTCCAGCACCAGCGTGCCGTTGACGCTGCCGGCCGCCGGGAACGCCAGCACCAGCCCCCCCGGCCAGTGGCTCAGCGTGCCGGGCTTGGCGGTGAAGCCCCAGACGCCGCCGACGCGCGCGTCCGCCAGATCCACGCGCAGGTCGGTGCCGGCATCGGAGGTGACGTGCAGGTGGCGCGCGGCCTTCAGGCGCCGCATCGCGTCGCGCACCGGGGCCTCGTCCTCGGCGCGCGGCAGGCAGCGCTCCAGGATCTCCGGGTGCTCGTGGCTGATGGCCAGCACACGCGCGCCGCCGGCCAGGACCTTCGGCAGCTCGGCGGCGTGCTGCAGGCCTTCCACGGTGCAGTCGGCGACGAAGACCGAGGCCGCCAGCGCCTGCACCACGGCCGGGTTCTGCGCGATGGCGTCGCTGGCGCCGGTGGAACGCACCGGCACGCCGACCGAGAGCCGGCGCGCCGGCAGCACCAGCTGGAACGGCCGCGCGCCGATGCGCTGCAGCGCCAGCATGGAAAGCGCCGGCAGCTCGGGCCGCGTGAGCGTCTCGCTCAGCACGGCGCAGGCGTCGCCTTCCTTCACGCCGCAGAGGCGGAAGACCTCCACGAACATCTCGATCCAGTGGGCCGGCGGCGTGGTCACAGCACTTCGCCCAGCAGGTGGTAGTGCCCGCCCTGGAACACCAGCGGCGGCAGCGCCGACTCGGTGCAGGCCAGCACACGCCCGATGAAGAGCCGGTGGTCGCCCGCGGCCTGCTCGCCGACGCGCTCGCACTCGAACACGGCCGCGCAGCCCGCCAGCACCGGCGCGCCGTGTTCGCCCAGCGCCCAGGCGCCTTCGGCAAAGCGGTCGGCCACCGGCGCGGCGAAGCGGCGCGAGAGATCCACCTGGGCTTCGGCCAGCACGTTCACCGCGAAACGCGGCGCGGCCAGGAAGGCGCCGAGGCTGGGGCTGGTCTGGCGCAGCGACCACAGCACCAGCGGCGGCTCCAGCGACAGCGAGTTGAACGAGTTCGCGGTGAGCCCGACGAAGCGCCCTTCGCCGTCGGCGCAGGTCACGATGGTGACGCCGGTGGCGAAGCGGCCCAGAGCGGTGCGGAGCTGGCGGCTGTCCACGTCAGGCCTGGCTCGGCAGGCCCCAGCGCGCAGCGGCCTCGTCGTCGGCCACGCGGGCGTCGACCCAGCGCGCACCCTCGGGCGTGCTTTCCTTCTTCCAGAACGGCGCCTGTGTCTTCAGGTAGTCCATCAGGAACTCGCAGGCCTGGAAGGCATCGCCGCGATGCGCCGAGCTGACGGCCACGAGCACGATCTGGTCGCCCGGCAGCAAGGCGCCCACGCGATGCACCACGCGGGCGCCGCGGATGCGGAAGCGGGTGAAGGCCGCGTCGATCATGGCCTCGATCGCCTTCTCGGTCATGCCCGGGTAGTGCTCGAGCTCCATCGCACTCACCTCGCCGGCCTGGCCGCCGTTGCGGTCGCGCACCGTGCCGATGAAGCTGGCCACCGCGCCCACGGCAGCGTCACCCGCGCGCAGCGCGGCCACCTCGGCCGCGAGGTCGAAGTCGGCGGTCTGGATGGAGACGCGCGCCATGCCGGCCTCAGCCCCCGGTGACCGGCGGGAAGAAGGCCACCTCGGCGCCCTCGGGCATGACGGTGGCTTCATCGGCCATCGCCTGGTTCAGCGCACAGCGCAGCGCGCGGCCGCGCGCCAGCGCCTCGGCGTGGCGACCGCCACGCGCGAGCAACTGGTCGCGCAGCTGGCCGAGCGTGGTGCCGACGGGCAGATCGACGGTCTCCTGCGGGCCGAGTGCCTCGCGCAGCGAGGCGAAGTAGCGCACCGTGACCTTCATCGCTGCAGCAGCTCCGACAGTGGCAGGAAGCGCACGACATCACCACGCGCGACGGCCTGGCCGGGCGGGTTGTCGACGAAGCCGTCGGCCCACACCGCCGAGGTCAGCACGCCCGAGCTCTGGTTCGGGAACAGCTCCAGTTCGCCGGCCGCGTTCAGCCGCGCGCGCATGAACTCGCGCCGCTTGTCGGGCTTCGGCCAGTCGAAGGCCGCGCGCAAGGGCAATGCCGGCGGCAGCCCGGGCGCCAGGCCCTGCAGCACGCGCAGCACGTGGTTCACCGCCAGCAGCCAGGTGACGTAGGCCGAGACCGGGTTGCCGGGCAGGCCGATCAGCAGCGCGGCAGTGCCATCGGGGCGGCGGATCTGCCCGAAGGCCAGCGGCTTGCCGGGCTTGGCGGCGATCTGCCAGTCTTCCAGCGTGCCTTCGGCGCGCGCGGCCGGCTTCAGGTGGTCTTCCTCGCCCACCGAGACGCCGCCGCTGGTGACGATGAGGTCGGCGCGCGCGGCCATCTCGCGCAGCGCGGCGCGGGTGTCGGCCAGCGTGTCGCGCACGATGCCGCCGTCGATCACCTCGCAGCCCGCGGCCTGCGCCAGCGCGCGCATCGTGAAGCGGTTGCTGTTGTAGATGGCGCCGGGACGCAGCGGCTCGCCGGGCATCTGCAGTTCGTCGCCGGTGGAGAGGATCGCGACGCGCGGCCGGCGCAGCACCGTGAGCGTGCCGGCGCCGACGGAGGCCGCGAGGCCCAGCGCCTGCGGCGTGAGACGCGCGCCACGCTGCAGCACCGCCGCGCCTTCGCGCACGTCCTCGCCGCGGCGGCGGATCCACTGGCCCGGTGCGGGCACCGCGTTCACCTTCACGCGGCCCAGGCCCTCACCCGCGATGGCTTCGCACTGCTCCTGCATCACCACCGCATCGGCGCCCGGCGGCACCTGGCCACCGGTGAAGATGCGCGCGGCGCTGCCGGGCCGCAGCGGCTGGCCGACGTGGCCCGCGGGGATGCGCTGTGCGACCACGAGCACCGCACCTTCGGCCACGACGTCGGCGCAGCGCAGCGCGTAGCCGTCCATCGAGGTGTTGTCCTCGGGCGGCACGTTGAGCGGGCTCTTCACGTCGTCGGCCAGCACGCGGCCGAGTGCGTCGAAGGTCGAGACGGTTTCGGTGGCGGTGATCGCGAAGGGCCGCGTGCCGGCTTCCAGGCGGGCCAGCGCCTCGTCCAGCGGCAACAGCGCGCGCGGGTCCTTCGTCGTCGGGGTGCTCATGCGCCGCAATGTTGCTCGATGTGGCGCTTCACCGCTGCGGCATCGGCTTTCATCACCACGCAGCGGCGGGGCAGCGTCTCGATGCCGCGCAGCGCGGCCGGCACCTCGGGTGCGAAGCCGAGCGCTTCCTCGATGGTGGCGGCGAACTTGGCCGGCAGCGCGGTTTCCAGCACCAGCATGGGCACGCCGGGCTCGCGGTGTTCCAGCGCCACCTTCAGGCCGTCGGCGGTGTGGGTGTCGATCAGCGTCTTCGCCTGCTGCCAGGTGCGGCGGATCGTCGCCAGCCGGTCGGCGTGCGTGCTCCTGCCCGAGACGAAACCAAAAGCCGCGATGCGCGCGAACTCCTCGCGCGTGACGGTGAAGCCGCCCTGCGTCGACAGCTCGGTGCCGAACAGCGACTTCGTGCGCGCGCCGTCGCGCCCCAGCAGGTCGAACACGAAGCGCTCGAAGTTGCTGGCCTTGCTGATGTCCATCGACGGGCTCGAGGTCTCGTGCGTCTCGGCGGTGCCGCGCACGCGGTAGGTGCCGGTGCGGAAGAACTCGTCGAGCACGTCGTTCTCGTTCGTCGCCAGCACGAGCAGGCTGATCGGCAGGCCCATCATGCGCGCCACGTGGCCGGCGCAGATGTTGCCGAAGTTGCCGCTGGGCACCGCGAAGCTGACGCGCTCTGGCGTGGCCTGGACGCGACCGGAGGTCGCTTGAAAGTACCCGGCGAAGTAGTAGACGACCTGGGCCAGCAGCCGCGCCCAGTTGATCGAGTTGACGGTGCCGATGCGGTGCCGGCGCTTGAAGTCGAGGTCGTTGCTGACGGCCTTGACGATGTCCTGGCAGTCATCGAACACGCCTTCGATCGCGATGTTGTGGATGTTGGCGTCCTGCAGGCTGAACATCTGCGCCTGCTGGAACGGGCTCATGCGGCCGTGCGGGCTGAGCATGAAGACGCGCACCCCGCGCTTGCCGCGCATCGCGTACTCGGCGGCGCTGCCGGTGTCGCCGCTGGTCGCGCCGAGGATGTTCAGCTCTTCGCCGCGGCGGCCCAGCTCGTACTCGAACAGGTGGCCCAGCAGCTGCATCGCCATGTCCTTGAAGGCCAGCGTCGGGCCGTTGGACAGGCCTTCGAGGTACAGCCCTTGGCCGTCGAGCGGCTTCAGCGGCACGATGGCCGGCGTGCCGAACACCGCCTCGGTGTAGGTGGCCTCGCACAGGCGCTTCAGGTCGGCAGGCGGGATGTCGTCGACGTAGAGCGAGAGGATCTCGAAGGCCAGCTGCGCATACGGCAGCCCGCGCCAGCGTGCGAGCGTGGCGGCGTCCACCTTCGGGTAGTGCGTGGGCAGGTACAGCCCGCCGTCCGGCGCCAGGCCTTCGAGCAGGATGTCGCAGAAGCCGCGCTCTGCGGCGTCACCCCGCGTGCTGATGTACTTCATCGTCAGCTGAGCTCTTCCTTGCGGATGCGCACGATGGGCGCCAGCACGGTCGGCAGCGCCTGCATCTGCGCCAGCGCCGCCTGCATCTTCCCTTCCACGGTGTCGTGCGTGAGGATGATCAGGTCGGTCTGCTTCTCGCCTTCGCCGCTCTCGCGCTGCAGCACGGCGTCGATGCTGATGTCGTGCTCGGCCAGGATGCCGGTGATGCGCGCCAGCACGCCGGCCTTGTCGGCCACCACCAGGCGCAGGTAGAAAGCGGTGACGACCTCGCCGATGTCCAGGATCGGCGTGTCCACCAGCTGCCCGGGCTGGAACGCCAGGTGCGGCACGCGGTGGTCGGGATCGGCGGTGTGCAGGCGCGTGATGTCGACGAGATCGGCGATCACGGCGCTGGCCGTCGGCTCGCTGCCGGCGCCCTTGCCGTAGTAGAGCGTGTTGCCCACCGCATCGCCCTGCACCAGCACCGCGTTCATCGCGCCTTCGACGTTGGCGATCAGCCGCGTCGCGGGCACCAGCGTCGGGTGCACGCGCAGTTCGATCCCCTGCTCGCGCCGCTTGCTGATGCCCAGCAGCTTGATGCGGTAGCCCAGCTGCTCGGCATAGCGGATGTCCTGCGCCTGCAGCGCGGCGATGCCTTCGACGTAGGCCTTGTCGAACTGCACCGGCACGCCGAACGCGATGGCGCTCATGATGGTCGCCTTGTGCGCGGCGTCGATGCCCTCGATGTCGAAGGTGGGGTCGGCTTCCGCATAGCCCAGCGCCTGCGCTTCCTTCAGCACGACGCCGAAGTCCAGGCCCTTGCTGCGCATCTCGCTCAAGATGAAGTTCGTGGTGCCGTTGATGATGCCGGCCACCCAGTGGATGCGGTTGGCGGTGAGGCCTTCGCGCAGCGCCTTGATGATGGGAATGCCGCCGGCCACCGCGGCCTCGAAGGCCACCATCACGCCCTTCCTGCGCGCGGCCTCGAAGATCTCGCTGCCGTGCACCGCCAGCAGCGCCTTGTTCGCGGTGACCACGTGCTTGCCGGCGGTGATGGCCTCCAGCACCAGCGTCTTCGCGATGCCGTAGCCGCCGATCAGCTCCACCACGATGTCGATCGCCGGGTTCGCGATCACCGCACGCGCGTCGTTCACCACCTCGGCCGCGTCGCCGACGATGGACCTGGCACGCGCCGTGTCCAGGTCGGCCACCATCGTGATCGCGATGCCACGACCGGCGCGGCGGGTGATCTCCGCCTGGTTGCGCTGCAGCACCTTGAAGGTGCCGCTGCCGACGGTGCCGATGCCGAGCAGGCCGACGTTGATGGGGTTCATTGGGAATGCCGCTTGCGGTAGTGAGCCAGGAATCGTTCGATGCGGCCGATGGCCTCGCCGAGGTCGTCGGTGTTGGGCAGGAACACGAGCCGGAAGTGGTCGTGCTCGGGCCAGTTGAAGCCGGTGCCCTGCACGATCAGCACCTTCTCCTCGGCCAGCAACTCGTAGGCGAACTGCTGGTCGTCGGCGATGGGGTAGAGCTTCGGGTCGAGCCGCGGGAACATGTACAGCGCGGCCTTCGGCTTCACGACGCTGACGCCGGGAATGGCGCTCAGCAGCTCGTAGGCCAGGTCGCGCTGCCGGCACAGCCGCCCGCCCGGTGCGACCAGGTCCTTGATGCTCTGGTAGCCACCGAGTGCGGTCTGGATCGCCATCTGCCCCGGCGTGTTGGCACACAGCCGCATGCTGGCCAGCATGTTCAGGCCCTCGATGTAGTCCTTCGCATGGCGCTTGTCGCCCGAGACCACCATCCAGCCGGCGCGATAGCCGCAGCTGCGGTAGTTCTTGCTGAGGCCGTTGAAGGTGACGAAGAGCACGTCGTCGGCCAGGCTCGCGATGCTGGTGTGGGTGTGGCCGTCGTACAGCGTCTTGTCGTAGATCTCGTCGGCGAAGACGATCAGTTGGTGCTGGCGCGCGATCTCGACGATGTCCTTCAGCAGGTCGTCGGGGTACAGCGCGCCGGTGGGGTTGTTCGGGTTGATCACGACGATGGCGCGCGTGTTCGGCGTCACCTTGCGGCGGATGTCGTCCAGGTCCGGCAGCCAGCCCGAGCCTTCGTCGCAGCGGTAGTGGACCGGCGTGCCGCCCGAGAGCGACACCACGGCGGTGTGCAGCGGGTAGTCGGGGCTCGGGATCAGCACCTCGTCGCCCGCGTCGAGCAGCGCGTTCATGCTCATCGCGATCAGCTCGGAAGCGCCGTTGCCGAGGTAGACGTCGTCCACCGTGACACCGGCCACGCGCTTTTCCTGCGTGTAGTGCACCACCGCCTTGCGTGGCGCGAACAGGCCCTTGCTGTCGGTGTAGCCCGCGGCGGTGGACGAGTGCAGGTTGCGGATCATGTCCTGCACGATCTCGTCGGGCGGCATCAGCCCGAACGCGGCCACGTTGCCGATGTTGAGCTTGATGATCTTGTGGCCCTCGTCCTCCATCTGCCGCGCCTTGTCGAGCACGGGGCCGCGGATGTCGTAGCCGACGTTGGCGAGCTTGGTGGACTTGGCAATGGGCTTCAAGCGGTGGACTCCATCGGCGTGAACCTAGAATTATCCCGCATGAAGTTCCAGCCCGAGACGAACGAAGGCGCCAACCTGATCGCGCGCCACGAAGCCGGGCGCATCTGGGTGGGCGCGCCTGCGGGCCTGCTGAGCTTCGAGCACAGCGTGCTGGTGCCCTGGAGCGGCGACGTCGAGCGCTGGGATGCCGTGGTGCCCGCCGACCTGACGCCGGCGCACTTCGAGCGCATCGCGGCGCTCAGGCCCGAGGTGGTGATCTACGGCAGCGGCCCGCGCCTGCAGTTTCCGGCGCCGGCGCTGATGCGCACGCTGATCGCGCTGCGCATCGGCCTCGAGACCATGGACACCGCGGCCGCCTGCCGCACCTACAACGTGCTGGCTTCGGAGCGCCGGCGCGTGCTGGCGGCGCTGCTGGTCGCCCCCTCGGCTTGATGTCCGGCTGCCGGGCCGGCACGGCGGAGTCTCTATAATTCGGGATTGGGCCGGCTTGGCGGAGAGCCGGTCGTCACCCGAGCAGTGCGAGAACACGATCCATGACGCCTGTCATCAACAAGTCCCTCCCTGATTTCGAGGCCCAGGCCACCGGCGGCGTGAAGTTCACGCCGCAGTCGCACCTGGGCCATGCCGTGGTGCTGTACTTCTACCCGAAGGACAACACGCCCGGCTGCACCACCGAGGCGATGCAGTTCCGCGACCAGCACAAGGACTTCGTCAAGGCCGGTGCGGTGGTCTTCGGCGTGTCGCGCGACAACATGGCCAGCCACGAGAAGTTCAAGCAGAACCTCGAACTGCCCTTCGAGCTGATCGCCGATACGGAAGAGAAGCTCTGCCACATGTTCGGCGTGGTCAAGAACAAGATCATGTACGGCAAGAAGGTCAAGGGCATCGAGCGCAGCACCTTCCTGATCGACGCCGAAGGCGTGATGCGCGCCGAGTGGCGCGGCATCAAGGTCGCCGGGCACGTGGACGAAGTGCTCAAGGCGGTGAAGGCGCTGAAGAAGGCCGCTTGATCCACCCGCCACCCCTGGCCCGCCTGCGGCGCCCCGCTGCAGCCGACGCACCCCCGAACGAAGCCGCACAGCAGCCTGTGCGGCTTTTTGCTTTCATCTGACAACGCCCACCATGCCCCTGCCCAAGCCGCCCGCGAAAAAAGGTGACCTGCTGCACATCGCCGAGTACGAGGCCCAGGCGGCCCCGAAGGCCGACAAACGCTCGCTGAAATCCCGCGCCGCCGAGGCCGCCCCGGCCCAGGCCGCGCTGGAGCTGCACGACGGCAGCAGCACCCTGGCTGCGCGCCCCGCGGCGAAGAAGGCAGAGGCCGCGCCGGCGGCGTCGGCGCCGCTGCGCCCGGCGCCGCAGCCGCGCCCGCGCAAGCCGCGCAGCAGCGGCCCGGCCAAGCTCTTCGTGCTGGACACCAACGTGCTGATGCACGATCCGATGTCGCTGTTCCGCTTCGAGGAGCACGACGTGTTCCTGCCGATGATGACCCTGGAGGAACTGGACGGCCACAAGAAGGGCATGAGCGAAGTGGCGCGCAGCGTGCGCCAGGTCAGCCGCGAACTCGACGCGCTGGCCGCGCACGCCGCCAAGGCCGGTTCGCTGGACACGCACGCCGGCATCGAACTCGCCGCCACCGGCCACCGCGAGGCCGGCGGCAAGCTCTACTTCCAGACCACCTTCCTCGACTTCAAGCTGCCCACCGGCCTGCCGCAGGGCAAGGCCGACAACCAGATCCTGGGCGTGGTGCAGAGCCTGCGCGAGCAGCAGCCCGGGCGCGAGGTGGTGCTGGTGTCCAAGGACATCAACATGCGCGTGAAGGCGCGCGCCCTGGGCCTGCCGGCCGAGGACTACACCAACGACAAGACGCTCGAGGACGGCGACCTGCTCTACACCGGCGTGCTGCCGCTGCCGGCCGACTTCTGGGAGCGCCACGGCAAGACGATGGAGAGCTGGCAGCAGGGCGGCCACACCTACTACCGCATCAGCGGCCCGCTCGTTCCCGCGCTCCTGATCAACCAGTTCGTCTACCTGGAGGTGCCCGGCGCCGCGGCGCTGTACGCCCGCGTCACCGAGATCACGGGCAAGACCGCCGTGCTGAAGACGCTGCGCGACTACACGCACGGCAAGAACGCGGTGTGGGGCGTCACCGCCCGCAACCGCGAACAGAACTTCGCGCTCAACCTGCTGATGGACCCCGAGTGCGACTTCATCACGCTCACCGGCACCGCGGGCACCGGCAAGACGCTGATGACACTCGCCGCGGGCCTCTCGCAGGTGCTGGACGACCGCCGCTACACCGAGATCATCGTCACGCGCGTGACGGTGCCGGTGGGTGACGACATCGGCTTCCTGCCCGGCAACGAGGAAGAGAAGATGGGACCCTGGATGGGCGCGCTCGACGACAACCTCGAGGTCCTCGCGCGCACCGATGCCACCGCCGGCGAATGGGGCCGCGCGGCCACCAACGACCTGGTGCGCAGCAAGATCAAGATCAAGAGCCTGAACTTCATGCGCGGCCGCACGTTCCTCAACAAGTTCGTGCTGATCGACGAGGCGCAGAACCTCACGCCCAAGCAGATGAAGACGCTGATCACGCGCGCCGGGCCGGGCACGAAGATCGTCTGCCTGGGCAACCTGGCGCAGATCGACACGCCCTACCTCACCGAAGGTTCGAGCGGCCTCACCTACGCGGTCGACCGCTTCAAGGGCTGGCCGCATGGCGGCCACGTGACGCTGGCGCGCGGCGAGCGTTCGCGCCTGGCCGACTTCGCGAGCGAGGTTCTGTAGAACCTCCGCTGCCCGGGGGAGGCGAACCCCGGGTTATCCCTAGTTCGTGATCCTGCGCCCCCGGCGCAGGTAACGGGCGCTTAACAGCGCGCTCGCCAGCATGGCGTCCTCGGTTCAACCACCCCACCTGAGGAACGCCATGAAATCCACCCTCCTTGCCGCGGCCGCGATGATCGCCGCCACGGCCGCGCAAGCCCAGCTGACGACGCTCGACTTCGACGGCGCGGTGCAGGCCAACATCACCAACGCCTACCCGGGCCTGACCTTCAACGCGCCGCTGGCCGGCACCGGCCCCGTGCGCACCTGGGCCGCGCCGAACGCGCAGACGCCGGGCAACGTGCTGGGCCTCTCGGGCCAGAACAACTTCTACGTCTTCAACCAGACCAACGGCGCGATCGACATCGTGTTCGACACGCCGGTGAACTTCGTCTCGATCGCCTCGGCCTTCGTCGTCAGCACCGAGCTCTACACGCAGAGCACGGGCAACCCGTTCATGGCGGTCTACAACAGCACCACCGTGTCGGCCGCGAACCGCATCGGGCTGGACCAGTGGGACCGCCCTGCCGACGCCTGCAACACCAGCACGACCTTCTGCGTGAGCGGCTGGGACACGCTGAGCTTCACCAGCGCCGCCAACGACATCCGCACGATCCGCCTCACCGGCTTCGCGCCCAGCGCCGGCACGGCTGCGCGCTACGCGATGTTCGACACGCTCACCTACGGCATCGCGCCGGTGCCCGAGCCCTCGACGCTGCTGCTGTCGGGCATCGGCGCGCTGGGGCTGTGGCTGCGCCGCCGGCGCATGGCCTAGGGCTGCTCCCGCACGCGCAGGAAGCTCGCGAAGCGCGGCACACCGGCTTCGGTGTGCCCGCGGTGCAGGTAGGTCACCACGCTGCCCGGCGGAGGCGGCGCGTCGCGCTGCGCGTCGCTGAAGCCGGTGCCGATGCGGAACACCGTGCCGTCTGCGCCGCGCACGCGCAGCGCGCCGAGCCGTCCCGCGTGGCGGCCGCGACCGGGCTCGTGTCCGATCACCACCGCCTCGGCGTCGTGCCGCGGCTTGAGCTTCAGCAGCACGGCGCTGCGGCCGGTGACGTAGGGCGCGTCGGCGCGATGCAGCACCAGCCCTTCCCCGCCGCCGGCCAGCACCGCGGCCAACCGGCGCTGCAGGGCGGCGCGGTCGGCCAGCGTCTCCTGCCGCACGGCCTGCAGCAACGGGAAGGCGCTGTCGCGCGCGATGTCCGCCAGGCGCTGTGCACGCTCGGCGAAGGTGCCGGCGCCGCCCGGCTGCTCGAAGACCAGGTAGCGCAGGGCGCGCCATTCGCCGCTGTCCGGTGCGGCGCGCCGCACCGCGCCGGACAGCGCCTCGAAGCGGCCCCGTCCCAGCCACAGTTCGCCGTCCAGCGGCGTGGCCGGCAGGCGCTCCAGGAACCACGCCGGCGCGGCCACCGGCAGTCCGCTGCGAAAGCGCAGCGCGCGCCCGTCCCACAAGGCCCGCACGCCGTCGAACTTCTCGCTGACGAGCCAGCCGGCGGGGTCGGGGTCGGGCCCGGATTCCTGGGCCAGCAGCAGGCCCGGTGCGGCCGCCGTGGCGCGCCACGGCAGGGCTGCGCAAGCGGCAGCGCACAGCAGGCGGCGGCGCGAGAGCGGGTGTTCCATCGGCAGGGCTCCGGATGTGGTGGACGATGCCCGCAGTGTGGGCAGCCGACGCCCGCCGATCCATCACCCTCGCGGCGTCACCCGGGCGGGGCCACCCGACAAGGGGTATGGCTCACTCCAGACCATCGAACGGGGTCCGCGCCCCTGGGCGCGAAGGAGTCGGCAGGAATGCCCTGCGGACGGGCAAAAAGGCACACCACCGCCTTGCGCCGCACGACAGAATGCGCCCGCCGCGGCCGGCATCGCCGCGCAGGAAGCGTTTTTGTTGAGACGCATGCGAGGGCCGGAAGGACCGTGGGAGCAGATTCGATTCGCGGAGAGATGCCAAGAGCGTCCGCGACCGCCGGCGCCAAGGCGCTGCGCCTGATGTGCGGCGACCTCGAGGCCGCCGATGCACGCCGCGTCGGCGCCTTCCTGGCGATCGGCAGCGCGCGCCTGCGTCACGCCTGGAACCTCGTCAACGACGGTCCCGCCAACGTGCTGCTGAGTGCGCTCGACTGCCCGCCGACGATCCCCGGCCTGCTCGACGAACCGGTGGTGCACATCCAGGTCTGCGCACCGGCCGCGGGTCGCCCACCGCCCGAAGGCGCCCTGGGAAGCCCACTGCAGTTCGACGACTTCATCGACGCGCTGGTGCAAGCCGAGGTGCGCATCGGCGCCGCCCTGCGGCGGCCGGCCGCGCCGTCGACGGCCGCACCGCCACCCGCCGCACCGCCACCCGCCGCGCCGGATTCGCCGGCCGTCGCCGCCGCGCCCGCGCCGACGCAGGCCCAGTGGGACGGCCTGCGCTTCCGGCTGCGCCGCTGGCCCTCGGCGAAGCTGCTGGCCCAGTCGCGCTACGGCGTCCGCCTGGCCAGCTTCATGTCGGCCCGCCTGCTGACGCTGGACGAGCTGATGCGGCTCAGCAACGTCGAGCGCGCCGAGTGCGAACGCATGGTCGGCGCGCTGATGGACCACACGCTGCTGCACCTGGAACGGCCCCAGGCCGCCGCGACGGCCGGCGTGGCCTTGCCGCCGCCGCGGCGGACGCCTCCCGCCGAGCCCGCGCCTGCGCCCGCCGCGCCGCGGCCGACCGCGCGTTCCGGCCTGCTGGCCGCGCTGCGCCGGCGCCTCGGACTGACACCCGGCCGATGAACCCTCACGCATGGACCTGAAGATCGTATTCACCGGCCCGCCCGGCGCCGGCAAGACCACCGCGATCGCCGCACTGAGCGACAGCGCGCCGATGCGCACCGAGGTGGCCAACACCGACACCGGGCTCGACAAGGCCACCACCACGGTCGGGCTGGACTTCGGCCAGGTCGACCTCGGCGACGGCCTGCGCGTGCGGCTGTTCGGCACGCCCGGGCAGCAGCGCTTCGCGTTCATGTGGCGCATCGTCGCGGCGCAGGCGCTGGGCCTCGTGATCCTGATCGACAACCGCAGCCCGCAGCCGCTGGACGACCTGGCCGTCTACCTCGACCACTTCGCCGAGACGCTGCCGGGCATGGCCTGCGTGATCGGCGTCGGCCGCACCGAAGAACACCCGCAGCCCTCGCTCGACGACTTCGCGGACACGCTGGCCGCCCGCGACCTGGCCTTCCCCGTGATCGCGGTGGACGTGCGCCGGCGCGACGACGTGCTGATGCTGGTCGAGGCCGTGGTCGCGCAGGCCGAAGCCGCCGACATCGGCGACGCCACCACCACCTGAGCCCCGAATGGAACGACAGACCCACCCCTTGCAGGCGCAGGCCCAGCGCAGCGCCGACGAACTGCTGGCCGTGCTCGACAGCGCGCTGGCCGTCGTGGTGTGCACCCCCGACGGTTTCCCGCTCGGCCACGCCAAGCGGCGCAGCGTCGACGTCGACCACCTGGCCGCGGTGGTCAGCTCGATCGGCGCGCTGGGCGACACCGCCAGCCATGAAACCGGCATCGGCGAGCCGCGCTGCGTGCTGGTGGACTCCAGCCAGGGCCGCCTGCTGGTGCGCAACGTCGGCCGCGGCGAGCGCGCGTTGACGCTGGCCGTGCTGACCGACGCCTCGGTGGTGCTGGGCATGGTGTGGAGCAAGCTGAAGGACGGCGAGCGCTGGCTTGCCGAAGCCACATGAACCGCGCCGCGCTCGCGGCCGCGATGGCCGAACTGGCCGGGCTCGAAGGGCTGCAGGGCTGCGCGCTGGTGGAAGCCGGCAGCGGCCTGGTCTGGGCCTCGTACGGCGATCTCGCGAACGCGGCCTCGTTATGGGAGGCCGCCGTCGACTACTGGCGTCTGCACGAGCGCAACCGCGGCCACTTCGAGGCGCTCGGCGAGCTGCGCGCGGCCGTGATGTACCACGCCGCGGCGATCCTCACCGTGATGCGCTGCAGTTCGGAACCCGAGCTGCTGCTGGTGGCCGCCGGCCGCTACGAGGCGGTGGACTGGCGCCGCCTGCAACTGCTCAACCGCGCGCTGCGCGACCGCATCGCCGCGAAGGCCACGGCCTGACAACCGTTTTCCCCGAACGACCCACTCACGAAAGGACCGACCCATGCCCAACATCCGACAAAGCCTCGAAGACCTGCTGACCGTGGACGGCGCGATGTGCGCCGCCGTCGTCGACTCCAACAGCGGCATGATGCTCGGCTCGCAGGGCTCCGGCGTGGACCTCGAGGTGTCCGCCGCCGGCAACACCGAGGTCGTGCGCTCGAAGATGAAGGTGATGCGCCAGCTCGGCCTGAACGACGTGATCGACGACATCCTCATCACGCTGGGCAAGCAGTACCACATCATCCGCCCGATGTCGCGCAAGGAAGGCGTGTTCATCTACTTCGTGCTCGACAAGTCGAAGTCCAACCTCGCGCTGGCGCGCCGCAAGTGCCAGGACGTCGAGCGCGAACTGACGATCTGAACGCGGCGGCCGGCGGCCGCGCCGCTCAGCGCGGCGCGGCCACCAGGTCGCGGATCTGCTGCAGCGCCGTCGGATCCTCGATGGTCGTCAGGTCGCCCGGGTCGCGGCCCTCGCAGACGGCCTGGATCGCGCGCCGCAGCATCTTGCCCGAGCGGGTCTTCGGCAGCGCGCTGACGAAGCGCACGCGCGCCGGCCGCGCCACGGCGCCGAGCTGGCCGTCCACCACCTTCATCACCTCGCCCTCGAGCTTGAGCGCGGCCTCGGGCGTGGCGGCGGCCGAGGCGTCCTTCAGCACGGCGAAGGCCATCGCCACCTGGCCCTTGAGCTGATCGGCCACCCCCACCACCGCCACCTCGGCGATGTTGGGGTGGCTGCTGATGCTCTCCTCGATCTCGCGCGTGCCCAGCCGGTGGCCGGCCACGTTGATCACGTCGTCGGTGCGGCCGAGGATGAAGAAGTAGCCCTGCTCGTCGCGGATGCCCCAGTCGAACGTGCTGTACATCAGCCGGCCGGGGATGCTCTTCCAGTAGGTGTTGACGAAGCGCGCGTCGTCGCGCCACACCGTCTGCATGCACCCCGGGGGCAGCGGGCCCTCGATGGCCACCACGCCCTTCTGGTTGGCGCCCGTCAGTTCCTCGCCGGTGCCTTCGTCGATCAGCTTCACGTCGTAGCCGTAGACGGCCTTGCCGGGACTGCCGAACTTGCTGGGCGCGGGCTCGACGCCGTTGCAGATGGTGAGGATGGGCCAGCCGGTCTCGGTCTGCCAGTAGTTGTCGATGATCGGCCGCTTCAGCGCGTCGGCGATCCACTTCGCGGTGGGTTCGTCCAGCGGCTCGCCGGCCAGGAACAGCGCGCGCAGGCTGGACAGGTCGTGTTTCGCCAGCGCCGCCGGATCCTGCTTCTTCAGCACGCGCACGGCGGTGGGGGCCGAGAACATCACGGTGACCTTGTACTTCTCGACCAGGCTCCACCAGATGGCGGCGTCCGGCCGTGTCGGCAGGCCTTCGTACAGGATGGTCGCCATGCCGGCGATCAGCGGGCCGTAGATGATGTAGCTGTGGCCCACCACCCAGCCGATGTCGCTGGTGCTGAAGTAGGTCTCGCCCGCGTTGCCGCAGAAGATGTGCTTCATGCTCGCGGCCAGCGCCACCGCGTAGCCGCCGGTGTCGCGCTGCACGCCCTTCGGCTTGCCGGTGGTGCCGCTGGTGTAGAGCGTGTAGCTGGGGTGGGTGGAATCCACCCACTCGCAGGGCACGGCGGTGTCGACGTGGCGTTCGCGCCAGCCGGCGTAGTCCTCGTCGCGGCCGGCGACGCGCTCGAAGGCGGCCAGGCCCCGGTCCACCATCAGCACCTTCTGCGGCTTGTGCACGGCCAGGCGGATGGCTTCATCGAGCAAGGGCTTGTAGGGCACCACCTTGCCGGAGCGGCTGCCCGCGTCGGCGCTGACGATCACGGTGGGCTCGGCATCGTCGATGCGGCTGGCCAGGCTCACGCTCGCGAAGCCGCCGAACACCACCGAGTGCAGCGCGCCGATGCGCGTGCAGGCCAGCATCGCGAACGCGGCCTCCGGGATCATCGGCATGTAGACGAGCACGCGGTCGCCCTTCTTCACGCCCAGGCTCCTCAGCGTGGCCGCCATGCGCTGCACCTCGGCATGCAGCTCGCGGAAGCTGTAGGCGCGCTCCTGGCCGGTCTCGGTGGAGACGAAGATCAGCGCGTTCTGGTCGGGCCGGGTCGCCAGGTGGCGGTCGACGGCGTTGTGGCACAGGTTCGTGGTGCCGCCGACGAACCACTTCGCGAACGGCGGGTTGCTGTAGTCGCAGACCTGCCGCGGCGGCTCCTTCCAGTCGATCAGGGCGGCCTGCTCGCCCCAGAAGCCGTCACGGTCCTGCACCGAACGGCGGTGGAAGTCCTCGTAGCGCGTCGTCATGCCAGTCTCCTCGGGTTTTGCGCGATTCTGTGGCGCGCGGTTTTCGGCTGGCTGACGTGCGTCAAGCCGCAGCGCCCGGCGCTACAGTCCGGGCATGAAGCTCCCGATCGCCCTCGCCACCCTGCTGCTGTCCGCCGGCGCCGCCCAGGCCGCCAGCAACTGCGACGCCATCCGCGACCAGATCGACGCCAAGATCCGCGCCGCCGGCGTCGCCCGCTTCACGCTGACGGTGGTGGACGCCGCCGCTTCGGCGCCGGGCCGCAACGTGGGCAGCTGCGAGCGCGGCAGCAAGAAGATCGTCTACGTGCAGGAAGGCAAGGCTGAAGGCGCCGCGGCGCCGGCCTCCGCGGCGCCCAGGCCGGCGGCCAGGCCGGCCGGTGGCATGGTCACCGAGTGCAAGGACGGCAGCGTCAGCACCAGCGGCGACTGCAAGAAGCCCTGAGCGCGGCGCTCAGGTGATGCGGTAGAAGTCCAACAGCACCGCACGCGCCTCGCGCCGGCCCACCGCCAGCGCCATCACCTTGTTGAGGTGCAGCCAGGCCGCTGCCCCGGTCTGGAACAGCACGCGCGTGCGGAAGAAGTACTCGTGCGGCGCCACCGGCTCGCCGCGCGCCAGCCGCGCCATCACCTCGGGCGGGCCGTGCCGCATGCCGTCGCTCTGGATCTCCACCAGCGCGCCGTCCTCGGTGCGCACCACGTAGTGCGCCGCGATCTCCAGCACGCCATCGGCACGCGCCACCTGCCAGTCGACGCCGCCTTCCACCAGGGTGCCGTTGAGCTCCGGGCCGCGCACGGTGCCGGCGCCCAGCGGCACGTAGCGGCGCTCGCCGTGCTTGGCCGGCCCCAGAGTGACGAGCGCGCCGACCTCGCAGCGCACCCGCGTCATGGGCACCAGCGAAGGGGGCGGCGGGAAGGTGTCGGTGCTCATGCCCGGCCCCTCCGCTCAGTCCAGCTGCAGGCCGATGCGGCGGGCCACGCCGCCCCAGGTCTTGTGGTCGGCCGCCAGGCGCGCGGCCGAGTCGGCGGGCGACGCCGCCACCACGGCCTGGTCGGTCTGGCGCAGGCGTTCGACGAGGTCGGGCTCCTTCAGCGCGGCACCGAGGGCCGCATGCATCGCCTCCACCGCCTTCGCCGGCGTGCCGCGCGGCGCGAACAGCACCAGCGAGAAGGTGGCGTCGAAGCCGGGAAAGCCGGATTCGGCCACGGTGGGCACCTCCGGCAACAGCGGCGAGCGCCGGGCGCCCGACACCGCCAGCGCCACCAGCTTGCCGGCGCGCACCTGCGGGAGCACCGTGGGGCCGGCCAGGAAACCGCACTCGACCTGGCCGCCGATGACGTCCTGCATCGCCGGCGCCGGCCCCTTGTAGGGCACGTGCGTCATCTCGAGGCCGGCCGTGGCCAGGAACAGCTCGGTCGTGAGATGCCCCGGCGAGCCGGCGCCGCCCGAGGCGTAGGACATCTTCCTTCCCTTGGCCAGACGCACCAGGTCGGCCACGCTCTTCGCGCCCACGCCCGGGTGGCACACCAGGGTCTGGCTGAACGAGCTGACGCGCATCACCGGCACCAGATCGTCGGGCTTGAAGGGCAGCTTCGGGTAGACGTGCGGGTTGACGGTGAGCAGCGTGTCGGTGGTCCACAGCCAGGTGTAGCCGTCGGGCGCCGCGCGGGCGGCCTCGCCGGCGCCCAGGTTGCCCGCGGCGCCGGGCTTGTTGTCGACCACCAGCGGCTGCTTCAGCACCGGCTGCATCTTCTCGATCGCGCCGCGCAGCACGATGTCGCTCGGCCCGCCCGGCGGCAGCGGCACGATGAAGCGCACGGGCTTCTCGGGCCAGGCGCTCTGCGCCTGCGCGGCGGCGGCAAGCGCCAGCGCGGCACCCAACGCGGCCAGCCAACGAACGTTTCGGCTCATCTCGGTCTCCTCAGCGCTGCGGCATGTCGGCGACCGAGTAGCCGAGGCTCACGGTCGCGTCGTCGGGAATCGGTGGAAGCGCGGCCTGCCAGCGCAGCCAGTCGTCGCGCATCTCGGCCAGTCGCCCCGGCTCGCGGGCGGCGCGGTTGGCGCGCTCGCGCGCGTCGGCCGCGATGTCGAACAGGTACTCGTGGCCATCCACCTGCAGGTACTTCCAGCGGCCGCGGCGCAGCGCGCGCTGCCCGCGGTGCTTCATGCGCCAGTACATCGGGCGCTCGAAGGCCGGGCCGCCCCGCAGGTGCGGCAGCAGCGAGACGCCGTCCAGCGGGTGCGCCGGGTCGGCGGCCACGCCGGCGGCGTCCAGGATCGTCGCGCTCCAGTCCATCGTCAGGCAGTGCTGCGTGCTGGTGCCACCGGGTGCGATGACCCGCGGCCAGCGGGCCAGCCAGGGCACGCGGATGCCGCCTTCGGTGAGGTCCATCTTGCCGCCCACCAGCGGCCAGTTGTCCGAGAAGCGCTCGCCGCCGTTGTCGCTGGTGAAGACCACCAGCGTGTCGTCGGCCGCGCCGTGGCGCGCCAGCGCCTGCAGCACCTGGCCGATGCCTTCGTCCATGTGGTGGATCATGCGACGGTAGGTCTCGACGCTGCCGCCGTCCAGGTGGAACAGCCGGCCCTGCACGTCGGCGCTGAAGTGCGCATCGTCGCGCGTCTCCCACGGCCAGTGCGGCGCGGTGTAGTGCAGGCTCAGGAAGAAGGGCGCACCGGCCGGGGCCACCGTGTCGATCCAGTCCACGGCGCGGCGCGTGATCAGGTCGGTCAGGTAGCCGGCGTCGTTGCGCTCCTCGTCGCCTTCGAAGAGGTCGTGCGCGCCGTTGGTGCCGCAGTGGCTGAAATAGTCCACGCCGCCGGACATCGGGCCGTAGAAGACCTCGTAGCCCGACTTCAGCGGCGAGAAGTGCGGCGGGTAGCCCAGGTGCCACTTGCCGATCAGCGCGGTGCGCCAGCCGGCCGCGCGCAGCAGCGAAGGCAGCGTCGGGTGCGAGGGCGGCAGGCCCAGCGCCGGATTGCCGCGGGCCCGCGTGTTGATGGGCTCGTCGGCCGCGCCGCGCAAGCGGTACTGCCAGCGGCCCGTCATCAGCGCGAAGCGCGTCGGCGAGCACACCGGCGAGTTCGCATAGCCCTCGGTGAAGCGGAGGCCCTCGGCTGCGAGCCCGTCGATCACCGGGGAAACCGCCCCGAAGGCCGCCGGCCGGCCGCCGTAGCAGCCGAGGTCGGCGTAACCCAGGTCGTCGGCGACGATGAAGACGACGTTCGGCCGGCGACTGGCCATCGCGTCAGAAGCTGTGAATGAACCGGCCGCGCCCGAGCGGGTGGCCCGGGGCGTGCCGATACAGGCGCAAAGCGCAGCCATAGCTCGGGCCATGGCGAGCGTTTGCAACGACGAGCGGCGCGTCCTGGGACGGCCGAGCGGGCGTGGAGGGTTCGTTCACAGCTTCTCAGCCGATCGAGACCACGATGCGCCCGCGCACCTGCCCGGCCATCAGGCGGCCGGCGGCTTCGATGGCGCCCTCGAGCGGCACCTCCTCCACCATCGCCTCCAGCAGCTCCGGGTCGAGGTCGCGCGCCAGGCGCGCCCAGGCCTCCTCGCGGCGCGGGCGCGGTGCCATCACGCTGTCGACGCCGGCGAGCGTGACGCCGCGCAGGATGAAGGGCGCCACGCTGGCCGGCAGGTCCATGCCCTGCGCCAGGCCGCAGGCGGCGACGGTGCCGCCGTAGCGCGTCTGCGCCAGCGCGTTGGCCAGCGTGTGGCTGCCGACCGCATCCACCACGCCGGCCCAGCGTTCCTTCTGCAGCGGCTTGCCCGGGCCCGCCAGCTCGGCGCGGTCGATCACGGCAGCGGCGCCCAGCTTCTTCAGGTAGTCGGCCTCGGCCAGCTTGCCGCTGGCCGCCACCACGCGGTGGCCCAGCCGCGCCAGCAGCGCGATGGCCACGCTGCCGACGCCGCCGGTGGCCCCCGTGACCAGCACCTCGCCGTCGCCCGGCTTCAGGCCGTGGCGTTCCAAAGTCACGACGCACAGCATCGCCGTGTAACCGGCCGTGCCGATCGCCATCGCCTGGCGCGGCGTGAATGCGGCCGGCAGCCGGACCAGCCAGTCGCCCTTCAGCCGCGCCTTGCCGGCCAGGCAGCCCCAGTGCGTCTCACCGACGCCCCAGCCGTTGTGCACGAAGCGGTCGCCCGGCTTCCAGTCGGGGTGGCTGCTCTCCAGCACGGTGCCGGCGCCATCGATGCCGGGCACCATCGGCCAGCTGCGCACCACGGGCGAGCGGTTGGTCAGCGCCAGCCCGTCCTTGAAGTTCAGCGTCGAGTGGCTGAGCGCCACGAGCACGTCGCCGGGCGGCAGCCGGCCCTCGTCCAGGTCCGCGAGACCGGCGCGGAACCCGGCATCGTCCTTCTCCAGCAGCAAGGCCTTGAACATTTCGTAGCAGCGGGGGTGGCGGGGGCAGGCATCGTGCCACGGCCGGCGTGCCATTGACGCCCGGACCGGCACTGATATCCTCCCGCCCCGCCGATGCCTGTAGCCAAGACCAGAACCATCCGGGCCTGCGCCACTCCGGCCGCCAGCGCCCTCGCCTTCGGGCTGCTGCTGATGCTGGCCGCGCTGCCGGCCCGGTCGGCGCCCGACGCGACGCCCGCCGCCGCGGCGGCGCCGGCATCGGCCGCCGCCTCCAACGACGCCATCCTGCAGCTGCTGCAGAGCAAGGGCCTGCTGCCCACCGACCCGGCGCAGATCGCCGCCCAGGTGGCCCAGGAGGTCGAGGCCAGCCCGCTGGTGCAGCAGGTGCGCGACACCGCCACCGAGATGGTGGTCTCGGCCATGAACTTCCTCGGCGTGCGCTACAGGCGCGGCGGCAACAACGCCGAGACCGGCTTCGACTGCAGCGGCTTCACGCGCTACGTCTTCGAGAACAGCCTGGGCCTGGTGCTGCCGCGCCGCGCCGACCAGCAGGCCAAGGACGCCGGCCTGCTGGCGGTGAAGAAGGACGAGCTCAAGCCGGGCGACCTGGTGTTCTTCAACACGATGCGCCGCGCCTTCTCGCACGTGGGCATCTACGTCGGCGAAGGCAAGTTCATCCACGCGCCGCGCTCCGGCGCCCAGGTGCGCATCGAGGACATGAGCACCCGGTACTGGGCCAAGCGCTTCAACGGCGCGCGCCGCGCCGAACTGGCCGTGGCCGCTCCGGGCGCCGCCGAAGCCACCACGCGCCAGTAGCCCCGCGCCGCCGGGCGACAATGCCGGCATGGGCGAAAGCATCATCCCCCTGGCCGACCTGCGCTACGCGGCCGCCGTGCCGCACGTGCCCGCGCAGGCGCCGGCACCCAGCGGCCTGCTGGCCGACCGCCTCGGCCGGCCCTTGCGCGACCTGCGCATCTCGGTCACCGACCGCTGCAACTTCCGCTGCAGCTACTGCATGCCGAAGGACGTCTTCGACAAGCACTACAAGTTCCTGCCGCACGGCTCGCTGCTGAGCTTCGAGGAGATCACCCGGGCCGCGCGCCTCTTCGTCGCCCACGGCGTGGTCAAGCTGCGGCTCACCGGCGGCGAACCGCTGCTGCGCAAGAACCTGGAAGTGCTGATCGAGCAACTGGCCGCGCTGCGCACGCCCGACGGCGACGAACTCGACATCACGCTCACCACCAACGGTTCGCTGCTCGAGCGCAAGGCGCAGGCCCTGCGCGATGCCGGCCTCAGGCGCGTGACGGTGAGCCTGGACGCGCTGGACGACACCATCTTCCGGCGCATGAACGACGTCGACTTCCCGGTGGCCGACGTGCTGCGCGGCATCGACGCCGCGCTGCGCGCGGGCCTGGCGCCGGTGAAGGTCAACATGGTGGTCAAGCGCGGCACCAACGACCACGAGATCGTGCCGCTGGCGCGCCACGTGCGCGAGCACTACGGCCCCGGCGTGGTGCTGCGCTTCATCGAGTACATGGACGTGGGCGCCACCAACGGCTGGCGCATGGACGAGGTGCTGCCGTCGGCGCAGGTGGTGCGGCGCCTCGCCGAGGCCTTTCCGCTCCAGCCGCTGGAGGCCGGTGCGCCCGGCGAGACCGCGCAGCGCTGGCGTTATGCCGACGGCGGCGGCGAGATCGGCGTCATCAGCAGCGTCACCCAGGCCTTCTGCGGCGACTGCAACCGCGCCCGGCTGTCCACCGAGGGCAAGCTGTTCATGTGCCTGTTCGCCAGCCGCGGCCACGACCTGCGCGCGCTGCTGCGCGGCAGCGCGCCCGACGGCCAGCCCTGGACCGACGAGCAGATCGCGGCGGCCGTCGGCCTGATCTGGAGCGGGCGCGACGACCGCTACTCCGAACTGCGCGGCGCCGGACAGGTCGACGCCGGCAGCGGCGAACGGCGCGTGGAGATGCACTACATCGGCGGCTGAGCGGCCCCCGGCGGCAGCGCCGCGGGCCGCCGCGCATCAGCGAAATCCCCAAGGCGCAAAGCCGCGATTGGCCATCTTCCGGCCACGGGTACTCGCCTAAAGTCGGAGCTTCCAAAACGTCGTTGGGAGAGCTCCGGATGTTCAAGCGCCCCGCCCTCACGGGCCTGTCCGCCATCGCTGCACTTGCCGTCCTGGCCCTGCCGATGCAGGCCGCGGCGTGGGAACCGAGCAAGCCGGTCGAGTTCGTCGTGCCGGCCGGCACCGGCGGCGGCGCCGACCAGATGGCCCGCTTCATCCAGGGCATCGCGGCCAAGAACAAGCTGATGCCGCAGCCCATCGTCGTGGTGAACAAGAGCGGCGGCGCGGGCGCCGAGGGCTTCCTGGACGTGAAGGGCGACAAGGGCAACCCGCACAAGATCGTCATCACGCTGTCCAACCTGTTCACCACGCCGCTGGCCACCGCCGTGCCGTTCAACTGGCGCGACATGACACCGGTGGGCATGCTGGCGCTCGACCAGTTCGTGCTGTGGGTCAACGCCGAGTCGCCGTACACCACCGCGAAGGGCTTCTTCGACGCGCTGAAGGCCGGCCCCGACAAGGCGCTGAAGATGGGCGGCACCGGCAGCAAGCAGGAAGACCAGATCATCACGGTGCTGCTGGAGAAGGCGGCCGGCCGCAAGATGACCTACGTGCCGTTCAAGGGCGGCGGCGAGGTGGCGGTGCAGCTCGTCGGCAAGCACATCGACGCCACCGTCAACAACCCGATCGAGGCCGAAGCCCATTGGCGCGCGGGCAAGCTGCGCCCGCTGTGCGTGTTCGACCAGGTCAAGATGCCCTACCCCGAGAAGCTCGCCGGCAACCTCAGCTGGGCCGACGTGCCGACCTGCCCGTCGGCCGGCATCCCGGTGAGCTACCTGATGCTGCGCGGCATCTTCATGCCGCCGGGCGTCACGGCCGAGCAGCAGCAGTACTACGTCGACTTCTTCAACCGGCTGCGCGCGCTGCCCGAGTGGAAGGAGTTCATGGCCAAGGGCGCCTTCAACACCACGGCGCTCACCGGTCAGCCCTATGTCGACTGGCTCGGCAAGAACGAGCAGATGCACCGGGAACTGATGAAGGAAGCCGGATTCCTCGCCAACTGAACGGAGCGCCTCCATGGACGAACAAGAAGAAGGCGGCGCCATCGGCGTGCGCTGGCCCGAACTGGGTGTGGCACTGCTGCTGCTGGCGGTCGGGTTGCTGGTGATCGCCGACAGCCTGCGCATCGGCATCGACTGGGCCGACGACGGCCCGAAGGCGGGCTACTTCCCCTTCTACATCGGGCTCGCGCTGTCGGCCGCGGCGGTCTTCATCGGGCTGCAGCAGCTGCGCGCCTGGTCGCGCGCGGACGTGTTCGCGTCCCGTGCGCAGCTCGCCAGCGTGTGGGCCATCCTGTGGCCGATGGTGGTCTACGTGGGGCTCGTGGCGACGCTGGGCTTCTACGTCGGCTCGTTCGCGCTGATCGGCTACTTCATGAAGCGACACGGCAGGCATGGCGTGCCGCTCACCGCGGCGGTGGCCCTGGGCGTGCCGCTGGCGTGTTTCCTGGTGTTCGAACGCTGGTTCCTGGTGCCGCTGCCCAAGGGCCCGCTCGAAGCACTGCTGGGGCTGTAGCGATGGACGAGATCCACAGCCTGCTCAACGGCTTCGCCGTCGCCTTCACGCTGCCCAACATGGGCTACATGTTCCTGGGCATCACGCTCGGCGTGCTGATCGGCGTGCTGCCTGGCCTGGGCGGCGCCAACGGGGTGGCGATCCTGCTGCCGCTCACGTTCAGCATGAACCCGACCTCGGCGATCATCATGCTGAGCTGCATCTACTGGGGTGCGCTGTTCGGCGGGGCGATCACCTCGATCCTGTTCAACATCCCGGGCGAGCCGTGGAGCGTGGCCACCACCTTCGACGGCCACCCGATGGCCCAGCAGGGCAAGGCCGCGCAGGCGCTCACGGCCGCCTTCACCTCGAGCTTCGTCGGCGCGATGTTCGCGGTGGCGCTGATCACCTTCCTGGCGCCGCTGGTGGCGAGCTTCGCCCTCAAGTTCGGCCCGGCCGAGTTCTTCGCGGTGCAGCTGCTCACCTTCTGCAGCTTCGTCGGCATGAGCAAGGAGCCGCCGGCCAAGACCATCGCCGCGATGATGCTGGGCTTCGCACTCGCGGCCGTGGGGCTGGACTCCGTCACCGGCCAGCTGCGCATGACCTTCGGCTTCCCGGCGCTGCTGAAGGGGTTCGACTTCCTGATCGCGGTGATCGGCCTGTTCGGCATCGGCGAGATCCTGCTGACGATGGAAGAAGGACTGGCCTTCAAGGGCAAGAGCGCGAAGATCAACTTCAAGGTGGTGTGGCAGACCTGGGGCGAACTGGTGCGGCACTGGCAGCTGTTCCTGCGCTCGGTGCTGATCGGCTGCTGGATGGGCATCACGCCGGGCGGCGCCACGCCGGCCAGCTTCATGAGCTACGGCATGGCGCGGCGCATGTCGAAGGACCCGAACAGCTTCGGCAAGGGCAACATCGAAGGCGTGGTGGCGCCGGAGACCGCCGCACACGCCGCCGGCACCAGTGCGCTGCTGCCGATGCTCACCCTGGGCATCCCCGGCTCGCCGACCGCGGCGGTGCTGCTGGGCGGCCTGCTGATCTGGGGCCTGCAGCCCGGGCCGATGCTGTTCGTCGAGAAGAAGGACTTCGTCTGGGGCCTGATCGCCAGCATGTACATCGGCAACATCGTCGGCCTGCTGGTGGTGCTGACCACGGTGCCGTGGTGGGCGGCGATCCTGCGCATCCCGTTCTCGATCATCGCGCCGGTGATCATCGCCATCTGCGCCATCGGTGCGCACACGGTGCACAACTCGATGTTCGACGTCTGGCTGATGCTGGTGTTCGGCGTTCTGGGCTACCTGTTCAAGAAGCTGAAGTACCCGCTGGCCCCGCTGGTGCTGGCGCTGGTGCTCGGCGACATGGCCGAGAGCAGCTTCCGCCAGGCGATGCTGCTGAGCCAGGGCAGTCTCTCGATCTTCTGGAGCAACTGGCTCGTCGGCGGCATCGCGGGGCTGGCGATCCTGATGCTGGTGTGGCCGCTGGTGGCGCGGCTGCGGGCGCTGCTGGCGCAGCGGTCCGCAGGCTGACACCGGCGGCCGCGCCGGCGGCTGGCCCGGCGGCGCGTCGCACGGCATGATGATGCCGGCCGTGCCGCGGCGTGCTTGACTGCGGCACCCTGGCTCACCGGAGTTCGGCCATGCACGCAACCCGAGTCAATCGCCGTTCGGCCCTTCGAACCATCGCCGACCTGACCCTGCTCGGCGCGGCGCCGCTGGCGCTGGGCGGCTGCGAGTCGCTGCTGGAGAAGATCCGCAACCGCCCGGTCCGCCGCAGCCTGCGCACGCTGGCCGCCAACGACCCGATCATCGAGACCTACCGCGCCGCCGTGGCGGCGATGAAGGCCCTGCCCGCCACCGACCGCCGCAGCTGGACCGCCCAGGCCCGGATCCACCTCGACCATTGCCCGCACGGCAACTGGTTCTTCCTGCCCTGGCACCGCGCCTACCTGCTGTACTTCGAACAGATCTGCCGCCAGCTCACCGGCGAGAACCGCTTTGCGCTGCCCTACTGGAACTGGACCTGCCAGCGCCAGATTCCCGCGCCCTTCCTGGGCGACGCCTCGAACCCCCTGTTCGCCGCCGGCCGCAGCGGCGTGCCGCCGGCCGCCCTGGCCGACTCGGTGGTGGGCACGGCCCTGATGGACTCGATCCTCGACGAGAGCAACTTCAACCTCTTCGCCAGCGACCCCGCCACCACGCTGCGGCCGCCGGTCGGCTACGGCACGCTGGAGGGCACGCCGCACAACACCGTGCACGGCTTCGTCGGCGGCGTGATGGGAGGTTTCCAGTCCCCGCTCGACCCGATCTTCTGGATGCACCACAACATGATCGAGCGCGTGTGGTGGGACTGGAACGGCGTGCGCGGCAACGCCAACACCAGCGACCCCGCCTGGACGAACCTGAGCCTGGGCGGCATGTTCGCCGACCGCACCGGCGCCGTGGTCGACAACGTCACCGTCGGGCTGTTCAACCTGGCTCCGCTGCTGAGCTATCGCTTCGACAGCGACCCCTTCGTCAGCTGCCAGCTCGTGGCCCGGCCCTGGGTCATCGCCGACGAGGTGGCCCTGCGCAGGCTGCTGGAGGAAGGCGGCCGCGTCGAGCTGCGCGTGCTCGGCAGGCTGGCGCGCAGCGAGGCGTTCGAGGTGCCCGTGGGCGCCGCCGCGACCCGGGTGCTGGCCGTGGACAACGCCCCGACGCTGGCCGCCGCCAGCCGCCAAGGCGCGCAGCGGCTGCTGCTGCGCGTGGTGCCGTCGGAGCAACCCGCGTCGGGCGACTACTTCGTGCGCGTCTTCGTCGGCATGCCGGACGCCAGCCCGGCCACCGGCACCGACATCCCCCAGTACGCCGGCAGCTTCGCGTTCTTCAACGACCCCGACGCCCACGGGCACCACGCCCACGGCGGCGGCGCCACCAACGCCGCGTTCGTGGTGGACCTGGGCGCTGCGCTGGAACGCATGCGAGCCGCCGGCATCGGCGTCGGTGCGGCCGTGAGCGTGCAGCTGGTGGTGGTGCCGCAGCGCCAGCAGGCCTCGAGCGGCGCGAAGCTGCGGATCGCAAGCCTCGAACTGCAGCTGGCCCAGAGCGCGAGCCCCGCCCGGCTTCCCCTCGGCGCGCAGCCCGCCAGGTGATGACACCCCGGGCCGGGCGCTGGCTGTGCGCCGCCGCTCTGGCCGGCGCGGTGGCCGCCTGCGCGCGCGCCGTGACACCCGAGGCGCCGGCGGCGCCCTCGGCCACGCCCGTCGCCGAGATGCGCCTGCCGCCGCCGCCGCACGGAGCGGCGCTGCTGCGCGTGACGATCACGCCCCGCCCGCTCAAGGCGGCGTGGCCGGCCCTGCTGCAGGCCAGGCTGCGCGTCGACGCCCCTGGGCACGCCGCGACGGCCCTGGCGCCCTGGAGCCTGTTTCCGCCGGATCAGGCGGCCACCTTCAGCGTGCGTGTCCCGCCTTCGCTGATGGCGGCAGGGCGAACGGGGCACCCCCTGCTGCTCAACGTCACGGCGATGCCGCTGAACCCGGTGCCGCCGGGTGCGGTGGCGCCGGCCTTCGATGTCAGCGTGAGCTGGGCCGTCGCGCCCGACTGACCCTCAGCGCGCCTTGGCGGCCGCAGCCAGCGCGTCGATCGAGAACGTGAAGCTCTTCTTGTCGAGCGGCTTGTGGCAGGCCAGGCACTCGGCCTGGTTGACGCCCGGCCGCATCGCCTTGTCGCCCGTGAACACGGCGTAGTTCCAGTCCTCGTTGCGCAGCATCTCGGGGATGGCGTTGCCCCAGCCCGGGTTGCGCGCCATCACCGCGTAGGCCACGAAGCGGTCGGCCTCGTAGAAGCCGTTGGCGCCGACGACGGGCTTCCTGTCGGCACCCAGCTTCGCCGCGTACTGCTCCAGCACCAGCACCGAGCCGTCGGGCAGCGACTTGCCGTCGCGCGCGGCCTGCAGCGCCACCGGGTTGGCGTAGAGATAGCGCACCTGGTTGATGTCGGGTCGGTTGACGGTCTGGTACAGCGTGTAGCCGGTGCGGTGGTTCTCGGGGAAGGTCACCGAGGTCCTGGCCAGCTGCGGCAGGAAGTCGGACTTCGCGGCCATGCCGCCGGCGCCGGGCAACGCCGCGAAGTGCGCGGCGACGTTGACGATGTCGTCGGCGCTCAGCTGCGCCGCGATGGCACCCATCACGGCGTTCTTGCGCGTGCCGTCCTTCAGCGCACGCAGCTGGCTTTGCAGGTAGGCGGCCTTCTGGCCGGCCAGGTTCGGGATGGTGTCGGTCACGCTGACGCCGTTGGCGCCGTGGCAGGCGGCGCAGACGCTTTCGGCGCGCGCCTTGCCCGCAGCCAGGTCCTGCGCCGCGACGGTGCCGGCAATCAGGCTGAGGGACAGGGCAGTGATCGTCATCGGTTTCATGCGGGCTCCTCGGGTGGTGGTTCTGTACGAACCAGCGCTACGCAGGATTCCGTCAGGCGGATGCGGGGAGCTTCCCGCGCTGCACCAGGTGCACGATCGAGTTCGCGTAGTAGCGCAGCAGCGGCGCCTCGGCGGCGCGCGGCGTGAAGAGGCCGTCGGTTTCGTCGACCAGATGCCGCTGCACCAGCATGCGCAGGCCCGCGGCGACGGCGTAGTCCCAGTCCTGGCGCGGCACGTAGAGGTGCGCGCCCTCGGCCTGCAGGCGCTGCACCAGCGCGCCGACCTCGGCCTTGATCTCGAACTCGCTGCGCGCGCGGGCCAGGTCTTCCACCATCAGCGTGGCCACCAGCGGCACCGGCAGCACCGGCACGAGGCGGCCCACCTGTGCCATCAGGTGGCGCCCGAGCTCGGCCACCTCGGCCTGGCGCGCGGCCTTGTCGAGCTGCTCGAGCACCAGGCCGCGCGAGGCGCACCAGGCGCGCACCGAGACCGGGCTGCCGAAGTTCACGCAGGCGTAGCCGAAGCGGTGCCAGCGGCTGCGCAGCAGCAGCCCCAGCTGGCCGCCGGCAAAGGCCAGCGTGCGCCACAGGGCCGCCAGCTTGCCGACGCGCGGGGCGGCCGCATCGCCGCTGCGCAGCTGCGTGCGGTCCTCGAGCACGCGGTCGTAGTTCAGGCCCAGCGGCACGAACACGAGGTCGCGCGGGCCTTCGTGGTGGTAGCCGCGCAGCATGTAGTCCAGCACGCCGAAACGCGGCTCGCGCAGGGCGCCGTCCTTCGTCAGGCCGCCTTCGGGGTAGACGGCCTGCGTGACGCCGGCCTCGGTGGCCATCGCGATGTAGCGTTCCAGCACGCGGCGGTAGAGCTCGTCCTTGGCGTTGCGGCGCACGAAATAGGCGCCCATCGCGCGGATCAGCTGCTGCAGCCCGATCACCTGCGCCCACTCGCCCACCGCGTAGCTGAGCGCCGCGCGCTCGGCCGCCAGGTAGCTGGCGACGATGTAGTCCATGTTGCTGCGGTGGTTCATCACGAACACCACCGTCGCGTCGGAAGGGATCGCCTCCAGCCCGGCGTCGTCGGTGAAGCCGATGCGCACGCGGTACAGCGCCTGGCTGATGCGCTTGCCGATCCAGTAGCCGATGCGGAAGTAGACGTAGGCGTTGAAGGCCGGGACGATCTCGCGCGCGTAGCGCTGCACCTGCGCGTGCGCCAGCTCGCGCGGCATGCCCTGCGCTTCCGCGTAGGCCTTGGCGGCCTGCTGCACCTTGTCGTCGAAGATCAGGCGGTCGATCAGCGCCTGGCGGCGGATCTGCTGGAACGGCCGGATGTCGATCTTCAGGCGCTGGCCCACCTCGGCCAGCACCTTCGCGGCGCGGCGCCGCACCACCCAGCGGGCCGAGGGGAGCAGCAGGCGGTCGAGCAGCGCCCACACCGCCAGCGCGCCGCCCACCAGCGCCAGCCACAAGGGGACTGTGACGCCGGTGTCCACCAGGCCGGGCTCAGTCGGCCCCGTGCGCCGCGGGTTCGGCCAGCGCCGGCGTGGTGATCTCGCCCGGCACGGCCTGGCGTGCGAACAGCGTGTAGACCGTCGGCACGACGAAGATGGTGAGCAGCGTACCCAGGCTCATGCCGCCGACGATCACCCAGCCGATCTGCTGCCGGCTCTCGGCGCCGGCACCGCTGGCCAGCGCCAGCGGCAGCGCGCCCAGCACCATCGCGCCGGTGGTCATCAGGATGGGACGCAGGCGCAGGCTGGCGGCTTCGATCACCGCGTCCTTCACGCCGCGCCCCTGCTGGCGCAGCTGGTTGCTGAACTCGACGATCAGGATGCCGTGCTTGGTGATCAGGCCCACCAGCGTGATGAGGCCGATCTGCGAGAACACGTTGAGCGTGCCGCCCGAAAGCCGCAGCGCCGCCAGCGCGCCCACCATCGACAGCGGCACCGCCAGCAGGATCACGAAGGGGTCGATGAAGCTCTCGAACTGCGCGCTCAGCACCAGGAAGATGAACAGCAGCGCCAGCACGAACACCAGGCCCAGCGAGCCCGAGGAAGCGCGGAACTCGCGGCTCACGCCGTTCAGCTCGGTGGCGTAGCCCTGCGGCAGCACGCGCGCGGCCGTGTCGTCCATGAACTTCAGCGCCTCGCCGAGCGAATAGCCCGGCGCCAGGTTGGCCGACAGCGCCACCGAGCGGCGCTGGTTGAAGTGGTTCAGCTCGCGCGGGCTCACGGCCTCGCGCACGCGCACCAGCGAGGACAGCGGCACCATCGTCTCGTTGCGGCCGCGCACGAAGATGCGGGCGATGTCCTCCGGCGTGGCGCGGCCGCCGGCGGTGGTCTGCACCAGCACGTCGTACTGCTCGGCGTCGCGCTTGTAGCGCGTGACGACGCGGCCGCCCAGCATGGTCTCCACCGTGCGCGCCACACTTTCCACCGACACGCCCATGTCGGCAGCGCGCGCGCGGTCCACGTCGATGAAGATCTCGGGCTTGTTCAGCTGCAGGTCGCTGTCGGGCTGCACGATGCCGGGGTTCTTCTGCATCTCGGCCAGCATGGCCTGCGCGGCACGCGACATGTTCTCGTAGCTGTCGCCGCTGACGATCACGTAGTTGATCGCCCGTTCGCGGAAGCCCTGGCCCAGGCTGGGCGGCGTGACCGGGAACACGCTGATGCCCGGCAGCGACATGAACTGCGGCAGCAGCTGGCGCGCCAGCTCGGGCGTGGTGGCCTTGCGCTCGGTCCAGTCCACCGTGCGCAGCACGCCGAAGGCGCTGGACACCTGGCCGCCGCCGATGAAGAGGAAGCGGCGGTCGAACTCCGCGTACTGCGAGGTGATCTTCTCCAGCGCGTCGAGGTAGCGCGCGGTGTAGTCCAGCGAAGCGCCGTCGGGCGCGCGGATCGGCATCGCGATCACGCCGCGGTCTTCCAGCGGCGAGAGCTCGCTCTTGGCGCTCAGGAACAGCGCCGCGCTGCCGCCGCCGGAGGCCAGCATCACCAGCACCATCAGCCAGCGCTGCGCGAGTGTCCAGCGCAGCAGCCGCGTGTAGCCGCCCGACAGCGCGCCCAGGCCGCGCTCGACCACGCGGTCGAAGGCGTTGGGATGCGCCTGGTGGCGCAGCAGCTTGCTGCACATCATCGGCGTGAGCGTCAGCGCCACGAAGCCCGACACCAGCACGGCGCCGGCCAGCGTCAACGCGAACTCGCCGAAGAGGCGGCCGGTGCGCCCCGGCGTGAAGGCCAGCGGCGCGAACACCGCGGCCAGCGTGAGCGTCATCGCCACGACGGCGAAGCTGATCTCGCGCACACCCTTGATCGCGGCCTGGAACGGCGACAGGCCCTCCTCGATGTGGCGGAAGATGTTCTCCAGCACCACGATGGCATCGTCCACCACCAGGCCGATGGCCAGCACCAGCGCCAGCAGCGTCAGCGTGTTGACGGTGAAGCCGGCCAGCGCGATGAGCCCGAAGGCGCCCACCAGGCTCACCGGGATGGTGATCAGCGGGATGATCGACGCGCGCAGCGTGCGCAGGAACACGAACACCACCAGCGCCACCAGCACCACGGCCTCGATCACGGTGCGGTAGACGGCCTTGATGGAACGGTCGATGAAGACCGAGTTGTCGTTGGCCTGCACCACGCGCACGCTGGGCGGCAGGTCGCGCTGGATCTGCGGCATCAGCGCGCGCACGCCGTCGGCCACCTCCAGCGGGTTCGCGGTGGCGTTGCGGATCACGCCGGTGCTGATGCTGGGCACGCCGTTCAGGCGCACGCGGCTGCGCTCGCTGGCCGCGGCCTCCTCCACGCGCGCCACGTCGCGCAGCCGCACGGTGTAGCCGGCCACGGTCTTGAGCGCGATGTCGTTGAACTGCGCCACCGTGTTGAGGTCGGTGCGCGCGGTGACGCTGAACTCGCGCTGCACGCTCTCGATGCGGCCGGCCGGCACCTCCAGGTTCTGCCGCCGCATCGCGTCTTCCACGTCCTGCACGGTGAGGCGGTAGGCGGCCAGCTTGTCGGCGTCGAGCCAGACGCGCATCGCGTAGCGGCGGTCGCCGCCGATCTGCACGTCGGCCACGCCGGGCACCGTCTGCAGGCGCGGCTTGACGACGCGGTTGATGATGTCGGTGAGCTCCAGCGTGCCCATGGTCTCGCTGGTGTAGGCCAGCCAGATGGTGGGCGTGGCGTCGGCCTCCACCTTCGCGATGACCGGCTCGTCGGCCGCCTCGGGCAGGCGGCCGCGCACGCGCGCCACGCGGTCGCGCACCTCGGCGGCGGCGGTGTCCGGGTCCTTCGTGAGCTTGAAGCGCACGGTGATCTGGCTGCTCTCGGTGCGCGAGACCGAGGTGATGATGTCCACGCCGTCGATGCCGGCGATGGAGTCCTCCAGCGGCTTCGTCACCTGCGACTCGATCACCTCCGACGAGGCGCCCTGCAGCCGCGTGCTGACGTTGACCAGCGGCTCGTCGATGCGCGGGTATTCGCGCACCGACAGCTGCTTGAACGACACCAGGCCGATCAGGATCACCAGCAGCGACATCACGCAGGCCAGCACCGGCCGGCGGATGGAGGTCTCGGACAGTCTCATCGCCGCCGTCCTTCCCGCCTCAGGCCCGCGCCGCCGAGCCGGCCGGCGCCGACGGCCGCGGCGCCGTGGGGTTGGCGAGGTCGATCACGCGCAGCGGCACCGCGTCACCGCGCAGCAGGCGCGCATGGCCGGCCGTCACCACCGTGTCGCCGGGTTTCAGGCCTTCGAGGATCTCCACCTTGCCCGGCAGGCGCAGGCCGATGCGGGCTTCCAGCCGCTGCGAGGTCTTCTGCCCGTCGGGGCCGCTGGCCACGCGGAACAGCATCTGGCGCGCGCCCATCGGCACCAGTGCCTCCTCGGGCACCACGACCGCACCTTCGCGCACCGCGAACACCACGCGCGGCCGCGCGAACATGCCGGGCCTGAGCAGCAGGCCGGGGTTTTCCACCTGCGCCTGCACCTGCAGCGCGCGGCCGTTGGCGTCGACCTGCGAGTCGACCGCGATCACGCGGCCCTTGAAGCTGCGGCCGGGCAACGCGTCGAGCTTCACCTCCACGGGCTGGCCGGCGCGCAGGCGCTCGATGGTGCGCTCGGGCAGCGCGAACTGCACCGTCAGCGACGACAGGTCCTCGATGTTGACGAGGTCGGCGCCGTCCTTCACGTAGTCGCCGATGTTCACCGCGCGCAGCCCGGCGGTGCCGTCGAAGGGCGCCAGCACCTTCATGCGCGCCAGCTGCGCCTGAGCCAGCGCCACCTGGGCTTCGGCCACCTCGAGCGCGGCGCCGTTCTGGTCCACCGCGCTCTGGCTCACGAAACCCTGGCCCAGCAGCTCCTTGCTGCGCTGCAGGTTCGTGCGGGCGATGCTGGCCTGGGCCTCGGCCTGCTGCAGCTGCGCGCGCTGCAGCGTGTCGTCCAGCTGCACCAGCAGCTGGCCGCGCTTGACGCTGCTGCCGTTGACGAAGCCGAGCTTCGCGACACGGCCGCTGACCTCGGGCCGCAGCATCACGCCCTGGCTGGCCTTCAGCGAGCCCACCGCGTGAACCTCGTCGGTGAGCGTGAGCGTCTCGACCTTGGCCACCTCCACCGGCGCCGGTCCGGCGGCCGGACCGGGGGCCGCGGCTGGCGCCGCGCCGGGCGCGGCGGCGCTGCCCTGGGCACGCGCCGGGGCGTTCTGCCACCACCAGGCGGCGGTGCCGGAGATCGCGATGCCGGCCACGGCCAGCACGGTATGGAGTCTCTTCAAGGGCTTACGAATCAGGCTGCAACGGGCAACCTGAGAATGTAGCCGCGTCCCTCAGCCCAGGCAGAGAAGGGAATCCCTTCCCGGACTTCAAGCGAGGACGGAATCCACGCCCCGGTTGGCCAGCGCGTCGGCGCGCTCGTTGCCGGGGTCGCCGGCGTGCCCCTTGACCCAGCGCCACTCCACCTGGTGGGAGGCGTTCAGTTCGTCCAGCCGCCGCCACAGCTCGGCGTTCTTCACCGGCTTCTTGTCGGCGGTGGTCCAGCCGCGCTTCTTCCAGCCGTGGATCCAGGTCGTGATGCCGTCCTTGACGTAGCTGCTGTCGGTGTAGACCACCACCTCGCAGCGCCGCTTCAGCGAGCCCAGCGCCTGGATCACCGCGGTGAGCTCCATGCGGTTGTTGGTGGTGAGCTTCTCGCCGCCGAAGAGCTCCTTCTCATGGTCGCCGGCCTTCAGCCAGGCGCCCCAGCCGCCCGGCCCCGGATTGCCGCGGCACGCACCGTCGGCATAGATCACCACCTTCGCCGCCTCCGACATCAGTTCTCCATCTCGGCGTGCAGTTCCGCCGGCTCGCGGCGGCGGTTGGTCACCACCGCCGGCGCGGCAGCGCCCTTGCGCCGCTCGTTCTTCACCAGGCCTACCAGGCGCATGCCACGCACGCGCTTGACGGCCACCAGGAAATACACCGCGCCCAGCACCGGCCACCAGCGGTCGCCCACGCGGTCCATCCAGCCGAAGCGCTCGAGCCAGGTGTCGGTATGGAACGGCGGGCGCCAGCAGCCGAAGCGGCCGGCCTCGACCTCGAAGCCGAGCAGGCGCAGCCAGTCGCGCAGCCGCCAGTAGCCGATGAACTCGCCGGCGCGCGGCAGGTACAGGCTCTGGCCGCGGCCGAAGCCCATGCCGCGGCGCATGCGGCCGGCGCTCTGGCGCAGGCCCCACAGGCTGGTGGGGTTGAAGCCGGCGATCACCACCCGGCCCTCCGGCACCAGCACGCGCTCCACCTCGCGCAGCGTGTGGTGCGGGTCGCGCGCCAGCTCCAGCGCGTGCGGCAGCACCACCAGGTCGATGCTGGCATTGGGGAACGGCAGCGCGTCGAACTCGCAGTGCAGCGACACCGGGTCGTGCGCCGGCTGCGTGGTGTACAGGCTCTCGTCGGGCGGCGGCAGCGGCACGGCCTCGGGGATCACCAGCGAGTCGCAGGCCACCCAGCGGTGCGGCATGCGGTTGGCGCGCAGGCCGTCGAGCTCGGGCAGGCCGAGCTGCAGCGCGTGGAAGCCGAAGGCATCGGTCACCGCATGGTCGAGCCGGTCCTGTTCCCAGGCGAGCAGGTACCGTCCGGGCGCGGTCTGCAGCCAGGCCCCCAACTCTATAATCGACTCGTCCCTCGTCATGCCGTCCATGAACCTGCTGGCACTGCCTGCCTTCACCGACAACTACATCTGGATGCTGCACGACGGCCAACGCGCCGCGGTGGTGGATCCGGGTGACGCGGCGCCCGTGATCGAGGCACTCGATCGCCTCGGGCTGCAACTGGCGGGCATTCTAGTGACGCATCACCATGCCGACCATGTCGGCGGCGTGAACGCGCTGCGGCCGCGGTTGCAGGGGCCCGTGTGGGGCCCGGCGCGCGAGAAGATCCCGGAGCCCTTCCAGCCGCTGGCCGAAGGCGATGCGATCGAACTGCTCGGCCTGCGCTTCACGGTGCTCGACGTGCCCGGCCACACCGCCGGCCACATCGCCTACGTGCAGCAGGGTGCGGCGCAGGCGCCGCTGCTGTTCTGCGGCGATACCCTGTTCAGCGCCGGCTGCGGGCGGCTCTTCGAAGGCACGCCGGCGCAGATGAACCGGTCGCTGGCCAAGCTCGCCGCGCTGCCGTCCGACACGCGCGTCTGCTGCACCCACGAGTACACGCTGTCGAACCTGCGCTTCGCGGCCGCGGTGGAACCCGGCAATGCGGCGCGCGCCGACTACGAGCGGCACTGCCAGGCGCTGCGCGCCGACGGGCAGCCGACGCTGCCCTCCAGCATCGCGCTGGAGCGCGCGGTCAACCCCTTCCTGCGCTGCGAGGTGCCCGAGGTGGTCGCCTCGGCCCGCGCGCAGGGCTCCGCCGGAGACGACGACGTCAGCGTGCTCGCCGCGCTGCGCGAATGGAAGAACCGATACCGATGAAGCACCCCCGCAGGCCCGCACGGGCAGCGTTTCTCGTGTGGGCCGCGGCGGCGCTGCTGGCGGCCGGCTGCGCCAGCGTCCCCCCTGCCGATCCCGCACCGCCGGCGCCCGAGATCGCGACGCCCGTCGCCCTGCCGGAACCCGCCGCGTCGGCGCCGGTCGCGGTGGCCGAGGCGGCGCCGGAACCCGAGCCGGTCGAGCTGAAGCCGCTGCTGCCGCGCTTCCGGCTCGACCCCGGCCAGGACGCCGAGCGTGGCGACCTGTGGGAGCGCGTGCGCGGCGGCTTCGCGCTGCCCGACATCGACACCGAGCTCGTGCGCAAGTGGGAGCAGTGGTACGCGCGCGACCCGGCCTACGTGCAGCGCATGACGGAGCGCGGCGGCCGCTACCTGTTCCACATCGTCGAGGAGGTGCAGCGCCGCGAACTGCCGCTCGAGCTGGCGCTGCTGCCCTTCATCGAAAGCGCGTTCAACCCGCAGGCGATGTCGCGCGCGGCGGCGTCCGGCATGTGGCAGTTCATGCCCGGCACCGGGCGCGACTTCGAGCTGCGCCAGAACCTGTTCCGCGACGACCGCCGCGACGTGCTGGCCAGCACGCGCGCCGCGCTCGACTACCTGCAGCGCCTGCACGGCACGTTCGGCGACTGGCACCTGGCGCTGGCCGCCTACAACTGGGGCCCCGGCAACGTGATGCGCGCGGTGGAGCGCAACCGCCGCGCCGGCAAGGACACCGACTACCTGGCGCTGTACGCGCGCATGCCGGCGGAGACGCGCGAGTACGTGCCCAAGCTGCAGGCGGTGAAGAACATCGTGCTGAAGCCCGAGGCCTTCGGCCTGGCGCTGCAGCCGCTGCAGAACCACCCGTTCTTCATGAGCGTGGCGATCGAGCGCGACATCGACGTCGAGCTCGCGGCCCAGCTGTCGGGCCTGCAGCTGGAGGAGTTCCAGCAGCTCAATCCGCAGATGAACAAGCCCGTGATCCTGGCGGCCGGCACGCCGCAGGTGCTGCTGCCCTACGACAACGCCAACCAGTTCCTGCAGGCACTCGACCGCCACGAAGGCCCCACCGCCAGCTGGACCGCGTGGGTGGCGCCGAAGACGCTGAAGCCGGCGGAGGCGGCGAAGCTGGCCGGCACCAGCGAGGCCCAGCTGCGCGCGGTGAACCGCATCCCGCCGCGCATGCTGGTGAAGGCCGGCTCGACGCTGCTGGTGCCGCGCACGGCGCGCGCCACGGCCGACGTCTCGGAACACATCGCCGAGAACGGCACGCTGTCCCTGGCGCCCGAATTCCGGGCCCGGCCGAAGGTGGCGGTCAAGACCAGGGGCAAGCGCCCGGTCGCAGCAGCCGGCAGCCATGGCACGCGCAAGGTTGCAAAGGCGGCCGCGCCCGTGCGCAAGAAGGCTTCAGGGCCGAAGGTACGCGTCGCGCAGCGCTGAAGACTCAGCGGCCGCCGCGGAACCGGCTTTGCCGGGCCGCCAGCGGCGCCCCCTTGAGGGGGAGCGCCGCAGGCGCTTCGGGGGTGGGCCGTTACGCGAGGAAGTCGCGCTTGCCCAGTTCCACGCCGGCGTGGCGCAGCAGTGCGTACGTGGTCGTGGCGTGGAAGTAGAAGTTCGGCGTGGCGTAGTGCTTCAGGTAGGTCTCGCCGTCGAAGCGCAGCTCGCCGCTGCGCGCCGGGATCACGATCTCGCGGCCTTCGCTGCCGTCGATCGACGCCGCGGGCACCGACTGCAGGAAGTCGATGGTCTTGCGGATGCGCGCGCGCAGCTGGTCGAGCGTGGCCTCGTTGTCCTCCCACTTCGGCACCTCCTGGCCCGCCAGGCGCGCCGCGCAGCCCTTGGCCATGTCGCTGGCGATCTGGATCTGCTTGGTGAAGGGCAGCATGTCCGGCGCCAGGCGCAGCGTCAGGTAGTTGTCGGGGCTGAACTTGCGCGCCTCGGCATGGGCCTGCGCCTTGTCCAGCCAGCCGAGCATCGCGTTGAGCACGCGGACGAACACGGGCACGCTGGCCGAATGCATCGAGATCGACATGGGGAGTCTCCTGTGGGGTGGTGCGGAACGGGCGCGGATGCTAGCGCCGCCAGAGGATTCGTGCCGGACAGGGCAGAATCCCCGATGAACATGCTCGTCCCATGAACATCATCATCCTCGACGACTACCAGGACGCGGTGCGCAAGCTCGAGTGCGCCAAGCTGCTGGAGCCGTTCAACGCCAAGGTCTTCACCAACACCGTGAAGGGCATCGGCCAGCTCAGCGTGCGGCTGCGCGACGCCGACGTGCTGGTGCTGATCCGCGAGCGCACGCAGTTCCCGAAGGCGCTGCTCGAGAAGCTGCCCCGGCTCAAGCTCATCAGCCAGACCGGCAAGATCGGCCCGCACATCGACGTCGAGACCTGCACCCGCATGGGCATCGCGGTGGCCGAGGGCGTGGGCTCGCCGGTGGCACCGGCCGAGATGACCTGGGCGCTGATCATGGCCAGCATGCGGCGGCTGCCGCAGTACATCGGCAACCTGAAGCACGGTGCCTGGCAGCAGAGCGGGCTGAAGAGCGCCGCGATGCCGCCCAACTTCGCCATCGGCATGGTGCTCAAGGGCAAGACGCTGGGCATCTGGGGCTTCGGCAAGATCGGCCAGATGGTGGCCGGCTACGGCCGTGCGTTCGGCATGCAGGTGGTGGTGTGGGGCAGCGAGGCCTCGCGCCAGCGCGCCGTGGCCGAAGGCTACGCCGCCGCCGAGAGCTGCGAGGCCTTCTTCGAGAACGCGGACGTGCTGAGCCTGCACCTGCGGCTCAACGAGGTCACGCGCGGCATCGTGCGGCTGGACGCGCTCTCGCGCATGAAGCCCACTGCGCTGATCGTCAACACCTCGCGCGCCGAGCTGATCGAGGAGAACGCGCTGGTGGCGGCGCTGAACCGCGGGCGCCCCGGCATGGCCGCGGTGGACGTGTTCGAGAGCGAGCCCATCCTGCAGGGCCATCCGCTGCTGCGGCTGGAGAACGCGGTGTGCACGCCGCACATCGGCTACGTCGAGCAGGACAGCTACGAGCTCTACTTCGGCGCCGCCTTCCGCAACGTCGTCAACTTCATCAACAACCAGCCCACCAACCTGGTGAACCCCGAGGCGCTGAAGGTGATCCGCTGATGGCGGAGCCCTGGCAGCGGGCCAGCCGCGCGCTGCTGGCGGGCAACTTCGCCATCGGCAGCGGCGTGATGGTGGTGGCGGGGTCGTTGAACGACATCTCGCGCTCGCTGGCCATCTCGCCCGCGGTGGCCGGGCAGCTGATCACCGCCGGCGCGGTGGCGATGGGTGTCGGCGCGCCGCTGCTCGCCGCGGCGCTGGGCGCCTGGGACCGCCGCCGGCTGCTGACGCTGGCCCTCGTCTGCTACGCGCTCGGCCACGCCGCGGCGGCACTGGTGCCGGGCTTCGCGGCGCTGCTGCCGGTGCGCGTGCTGGGCGTGCTGGGTGCCGCCGTCTTCACGCCGCAGGCGGCCGCGGCCATCGGCGTGCTGGCGCCGGCCGAGCGCCGCGGGCGTGCCATCACCACGGTGTTCCTCGGCTGGTCGCTGGCCTCGGTGCTGGGCATGCCGATGGCCGGGCTGGTCGCCGAAACGCTCGGCTGGCGCTGGGCCTTCTGGGGCGTGGCGGTGCTGTCGGCGGTGTGCGCGCTGTGGGTCTGGCGCGCGCTGCCGAACGGGGTGAGGCCGCCGGCGCTCTCGCTGGCCAGCTGGCGCACCGCGCTGACCAACCCGGTGCTGATGGGCATCGTGCTCGTCACCGCGCTGGGCGCCGCCGGGCAGTTCACGCTGTTCAGTTACTTCGCGCCCTACTTCCGCAGCGCCTTGGGCGCCGGCGCCACGCAGATGAGCCTGCTGTTCTTCTGGTTCGGCGCCTTCGGCTTCATCGGCAACGTGCTGCTGTCGCGTTCGATCGACCGCATCGGCGCCGCGCGCGGCACGGCCACCGCGATGGCCCTCATCACGCTGTCGCTGCTGCTGTGGCCGCTGACGGGCGCGAACGCGCTGCTGGGCGGCACGGTGGGCATGGCCGTCGTCCTCGTGCCCTGGGCGCTGGGCTGCTTCGCGTCGAACTCGGCGCAGCAGGCGCGGCTGTCGCAGGCCGCGCCGGCGCTGGCGCCGGCGCTGATGGCGCTCAACACCTCGGCCATCTACGGCGGGCAAGCCGTGGGCGCGGCCGGCGGCGGCGCGCTGCTGGCGGCGCACGGATTCGGCCCGCTGCCGTATGCCGGCCTGGTGTGGATGGCCGCCGCGCTGGGGCTGTCGACGTGGGCGGCGCGGCGCATGATGCAGGCCCATGGCTGAAGACACCGACACCCCGCTGGCGCGGCCGGCGTCGCAGCGCGTGATGTTCATGGCCTTCACGCGGCTGGCGATGCAGGGCTTCGGCGGCGTGCTGCCGGTGGCGCAGCGCGAGCTCGTCGAGCGCCAGCGCTGGCTGACGCGCGCGCAGTTCCTCGAGATGCTGAGCGTGGCGCAGGTGCTGCCCGGGCCCAACATCGTCAACCTGGCGCTGATGATCGGCGACCGCTTCTTCGGCTGGCGCGGCGCGATCACCGCCACGGTCGGCATCCTGCTGGCACCGCTGGTCGTGGTGCTGGTGCTGGCGGTGCTGGCGCAGCAGACGCAGGGCGTGCGCGGCATCGAGGGCGCCTTGCGCGGCATGGGCGTGGTGGCCTCGGGGCTGATCCTGTCGACGGCCTGGAAGCTGGCGGGCGGCCTGCGCAGGAACGCGATGGGCCGCCCCGCCTGTGCGGCACTGGTGCTGGCCACGCTGGTGACGATCGGCTTCCTGCGCTGGCCGCTGGTGTGGGTGGTGCTGGGGCTGGGCGCCGTGGGCATGGCGCTGGCGTGGAGGAAGCTGCCGTGATGCACACGCTGCTGTTCGGCGCGCAGCCGCTGGCCGCCGGCGACTGGCTGTCGCTCTTCACCCACTTCCTGATCCTGTCGCTGCTGGCGGTGGGCGGTGCCATCACCACGGTGCCGGACATGCAGCGCTTCGTCGTGAAGGAACAGGGCTGGCTCACCGATGCGCAGTTCACCGCCTCGGTGGCGCTCGCCCAGGCCGCGCCCGGGCCCAACGTGCTGTTCGTCGCGGTGATCGGCTTCAACGTCGGCGGCCTGGCGGGCGTGGTGGCGACGATGACGGGCACGCTGCTGCCCAGCACCACGCTGGCGATGGCGGCCACGCAATGGTCCAAGCGCAACCAGGAATCGCGCGGCCTGCGCGCCTTCACCACCGGGCTGGCGCCGCTGACGATCGGGCTCCTGGCCGCCACCTCGTGGATCCTGCTCGGCCCCACGCGCACGCAGTGGACCGCCATCGTGCTGGCCGTCGGCGCGCTGGTGTTCATGCTGCGCACGACGTGGAGCCCGCTGTGGCCGATTGCGGTGGGCGCGCTGGCCGGCGCGCTGGGCTACGTGTGAGCGGCGCATCCGGCCCGGCGCCCGCCGCGTAGACGACACCATGCCCGACACCCTTGCCCAGGCCCTGCCCTCCTCGCGCGCGCGGGCCTGGCCGCGCTGGCTGCGCCGCCTGCTGCTGGCCGCCGCCACGTGCTACGCGCTGGCCATCGCGGGGCTGTGGTGGGGCCAGGAAGGCCTGCTGTTCCACCCGGTGACGCTGCCGGCCGACCACCGGTTCGAGCAGGCCGCCGACGTGCACGAGACGTGGATCGACGTGCCCGGCGCGCGCCTGAACGCGCTGCACCTGAAGCTGCCGAACCCCGACGGCGTGGTGTTCTTCCTGCACGGCAACGCCGGCAACCTGGAGCGCTGGTTCGTCAACACCGACTTCTACCGCCGCGCCAACCTCGACCTGTTCATGCTGGACTACCGCGGCTTCGGCAAGAGCACCGGCCGCATCGAGAGCCAGGACCAGCTGGAGGCCGACGTGCGCGCCGCCTGGGCGCAGGTGGCGCCGGCGTACGCGGGCCGCAAGCGCGTGATCTACGGCCGCTCGCTGGGCACCGGCCTGGCCGCGATGCTGGCGACCGAGAACCGCTCCGAGCTGACGGTGCTGGTGTCGCCCTACGCCAGCATGGTGCAGATGGCCGCCGAGAAGTACCCCTGGGTGCCGGCGGCCGTGCTGCGCTATCCGCTGCGCACCGACGAGCGGCTGCCGCGCGTGCAGGGCCCGCTGATGCTGGTGCACGGCGACCGCGACACGCTGATCCCCATCGCGCACAGCGAGCGGCTGCAGGCGCTGGTGCCGCAGGCGCGCCTGCTGCGCGTGCCCGGCGCCGCGCACGGCGACATCCAGAGCTTCCCGGTCTATCTCGACGGCCTGCGCGGCGCGCTGGCGGAGGCCGCCGCGCCGCGCTGAACCGGCTCAGTCGTCGCCGTGGTGGCCGTGCCCGTGGCCGTGGCCGCCGTGCCCGCCCTCGCGGCACTGCCAGCTGCTGGCCTTCTCGACGTCACCGTGGCCCTTGTAGATCGCCACCTCGGGGTAGGCGCACAGCGGCCGCGTGCGGTCGGGCGCCCAGCTGGCCGGCACCTCGGCATTCACGCCACCCGGATTGCCGGCGCCACGGGCACTCGCGACGATGGCACCGGGCGCGCGCCCCTGCTCCACCCAGGCCACCAGCGGCGTCAGGAAGTCGGCCTGGTCGGTGGCCGGGCCGCCCGAGCAGTGCCCCATGCCGGGCACGCGGTACAGGCGCGTGAACTGCTCGGCGCGGCCGCCGCTCGAGTGCTCCACGCCGCGGTACCAGCGCTCGGTGTCGGCCACCGAGAAGATCGGGTCGCTGACGCCGTGGTAGACGATCACCTTGGCGCCGCGGCGGCGCAGGTCGTTCAGCTCGCTGGCATCGGGCGGCGTCATGAACTGCAGCGCCGACTCGGTGTAGGTGGCATTGGTGGCCGTGAGTTCGGCGAGCGTGGCGTCGATGTCCAGGCCGAGCGAGAACGCCGGTCCGTTGGTCAGCGCCAGCGTCGACGGCGGCACCTTGAAGATCGCGCCCACCGCGCCCGAGTCCAGTGCCAGCGGCGCGGTGAACTCCCAGAACGGGATGCCGCCGCCGCCGATGCCGGCGTCGAACGGGAACGGCGCATAGAACGGCTGGCCGTTGCTGCGCGTGGCACCGCTGAAGATCGGTCCGATCGCGAGCTTCTGCGCGGTGCTGAGGCAGCTGCCGTCGCGGGCGCCGGTGCAGGTGGGCACGTCGCGCATGAAGTCGAAGCGGCGCTGGCAGGCCTGCACGTTCTGCACCAGGCCGTCGACGGCGCCGTCAAGCGCGTCGCAGCGGGCCAGCACCGCGCGGCCGACGGTCTGGCGCTCGGCCGCGGTGAACGCGGTCTCCAGGCCGGCGGGCGTGGCGGGGTCGCCGGTGGCCACCGTCGCGTAGCGCTGCGCGCCCCAGATGTTGGCCAGCGCCGCCAGCGGCAGCCGGTAGCCGGGCGCGCCGGCCAGGAAGCCGTCGTAGTCCTGCGCATAACGCGCCGCGGCCACCAGCGTGTGGCGGCCGCCGTTCGAGCAGCCGCCGATGTAGGAGCGGTCGGGGCCCTTGCCGTAGGCGCGCGCGATGGCTTCCTTCGCGATCGGCGTCAGCTTGCCCACCGCCTGGTAGCCGTAGTCCAGCCGCGCCTGCGGGTCCAGCCCGAAGGCGGGCCCGCCCTGCGCCAGCGTGTGGCCGGCATCGGAGCTGAGCACCGCGAAGCCCTGCAGCAGCGCGCTGGTGCGCGGGCCGCCGCCGAAGGCCCCGCTGGCGGTGACCACGCTGCCGTCGATGCCGCCGTTGCCCTGGTGGAAGAAGCGGCCGCTCCAGGCCTTCGGCAGGCGCATCTCGAACTGGATCGAATAGGTCTTGCCGTCCACCGGGCTCACGTGCTCGTGCGCCCTGCCGGTGACGCGGCAGTGTTCGGGCACCGGCTGCCCGGCCACGCCGAGCGTGCCAGCCGCCACCGTGGTGGCGCCGGTGATCGTGGTGGCCGGCAGGCCGGCCAGGCGCGCGAGCAGGTCCTCGCAGGCGCCGATCAGGGCCGCGGGCGTGGCGGGCGGCAGCTGCGGCACGTGGCCGTCGCCGTGGGCGACAGCCGGCAGCGCGGCAGCGGCGATACTGGCCGCGAGGGCGCGGGAAGCCAGACGGTGCATCGATGTCTCCTGGTGTGGTTCTGGGCGAATAGGTATCGTACTTACCCAATTCACCGATCCAATTCCGGGTTTGCCCTCCGAGAATCCCTCCTTGTTCAGTAAGGAAACTACCCAAACGCCATGCCCAAGAGCCACCCGCCGGCGATCCCGGATGCCGACCGCACACCGCAATCGCGGCTGTCCGAAGGCCCGGTGCACGGCATCGTCGGCTACCAGCTCGCGCAGGCGGCCATCGTCACCGACCAGGTCTTCGACGAGCGTGTCGGCAGCCGCGAGGGCGGCCTGCGCCGCGTCGAGTTCACGATCCTGGCGCTGGTGCAGGCCAACCCCGGCGTCAGCGCTCGCTCGCTCGCGCGCGCGCTGGCGGTGACGCCGCCGAACATCGCGATCTGGATCGACAAGCTCGAGTCGCGCGGGCTCGTCGAGCGCGAGCGCAGCAGCCGCGATGCGCGCGTGCAGCACATCCACCTGTCGCGCGCCGGCACGGCGCTGGTGCAGCAGTGCACGCAGGCGCTGCTGGACGGCGAGCAGGCCGCGCTGTCGACGCTCAGCGCCGCCGAGCGCGCGATGCTGGTGGAGCTGCTGCACAAGATGGCGCTGGCGCGCCGGCGCAGCGAAGCCTAGGAGGCCTGGTCAGTTCTTGGTGCCGAAGATCTTGTCGCCCGCGTCGCCCAGGCCCGGGATGATGTAGCCCACCTCGTTGAGGTGGCTGTCCACCGCGGCCGTCCAGCAGCGCACCTCGGGATGCGCGGCCTCCAGCGCGCGCATGCCCTCGGGGGCGGCCACCAGCACCAGCGCGCGGATGTCCTTGCAGCCGCGCGCCTTGAGCAGGTCGACCGTCGCGATCATCGAACCGGCCGTGGCGAGCATCGGGTCGATGATGATGGCGGTGCGCTCGTCGAGGTGGCCCACCAGGCGCTCGAAATAGTGCTCCGGCTGCAGCGTCTCGTGGTTGCGCGACAGGCCCACCACGCTGACCTTGGCGTTGGGCATCAGGTCCAGCACGCCGTCGAGCATGCCGAGCCCGGCGCGCAGGATCGGCACCACCGTCACCTTGCGGCCTGCGATCTGCTCGATGGTGGTCGGGCCGCTCCAGCAGTCAATCTGCACCGGCTCGAGCGGAAAGTCGGCCGTGGCCTCGTAGGCCAGCAGGCGACCGAGCTCGTTGGTGAGCGCGCGGAAGTCCTTGGTGGAGATGTCCTTGTCGCGCAGCAGGCCCACCTTGTGGCGCACCAGCGGGTGTGTGACGGCGATGACGGGCATGGTGGCCTCCTTCGTGCAAGCGGCGTGCCGCTCTCAGGCCTTGCGCCGCTGACGCAACGCTTCGTACAGGCAGACCCCGGCGGCCACGCTGACGTTGAGGCTTTCGACGGCGCCCGCCATCGGGATGCGCACCAGCTCGTCGCAGGTCTTGCGCGTGAGCTGGCGCATGCCGGGCCCTTCGGCCCCCAGCACCAGCGCCACCGGGCCGGAGAGGTCCACGTCGTAGAGCGTGCCTTCAGCATCGTCGCTGGTGCCGATGACGCGGATGTCGCGTTCCTTCAGCTCGTTCAGCGTGCGGGCGAGGTTGGTCACCATCAGGTAGGGCACGGTCTCGGCCGCGCCGCTGGCCACCTTCGCGACGGTGGCGTTGAGCCCCACCGCATGGTCCTTGGGAGCCACCACGGCATGCGCGCCGGCGCCGTCGGCCACGCGCAGGCAGGCACCGAGGTTGTGCGGGTCGGTCACGCCGTCGAGCACCAGCACCAGCGGCGGGCCTTCCGCGTCGTCGAGCACCTCGTCGAGCGAGTGCCTGGACGCCAGCGGCGCCACGCGCGCCACCACGCCCTGGTGGCGCGGTCCGCCGGCCAGCGCTGCGAGGCGTTCGGCGTCGCTGTCGACGATCTTCGCGCCGGCTTCCCGCGCGCGCTCGACGAACTGGCGCATGCGGGCGTCGCGGCGGGTGGCGTCGACGTGGATCTCGGTGATGGAATCCGGCGCGGTCTTCAGCCGCACGGTGACGGCGTGGAAGCCGAACAGGACCTTGGTGCTCATCGCCGCATCGTAGCCGCGCGCGCTACCACCACCCCAGCTGGCGCCCGCCCAGGATCGCGCCGATGAACACCGGCTGGTGCAGCATGTAGAAGCTCAGGCTCCAGCGCCCCAGCAGCGCCAGCGGCTGCGCGGCGCGCGGCACCGGGCCCGCGAGCAGCCCCCGCCGGTGTTCCAGCAGCCAGCGCCCCGCGGCCAGCCCGATGAACATCACGCCGATCCACGGCAGCACCGGCACGTAGTCCTCGGTGAACGGCCGCCGCGTGGCCAGCCCCGCCCACAGCATCCACGGCGGATCGAAGAACCCGTGGCGCCACACGCGCGGCAGCGCGATGGCCAGCGCGCCCAGCAGCCACAGCCAGCGCCCCAGCGGCCATGCCAGGCGGGCAAGGACCAGCATCACCGCCATGCCGTGCAGCACGCCGAAGAAGATCCAGCTGCGCGGGAACATGAACGCCGAGCCGATGCTCACCAGCACCGCGCAGCCCGCCACCTGCGCCCAGCGGCGCCAGAAGCGCGGCCACCCTTGCGCGGCGTTCATCGCCACCGCCTGCCCCAGCCCCGCGCAGAACACGAACAGCGTGACGATGCAGCTGCGCTGCGTGGTCCAGAACGGGTCGCGCGTGAAGAACTGGCGCGGCTCCCAGAGGCCGAAGTGGTTGAGGTCGAAGCAGAGGTGGAAGGCCGCCATCCAGACGATGGCCAGCGCGCGCAGCACGTCCAGCCGGTCGAAGCGTTCGCCGGGCGGGCCGGCCGTCCGGTTCATTCCGTCTTCTCGAACACGTCGGTGAAGGCCTGCCCGTCCCAGGCATAGAGCAGGATGGCCGCATGCAGGCAGCGGCTGGCGCCACGCGGGCGGAACAGGCCCACGCACTGGCCGCCCGGGCGGCGCACGCTGCGGTAGGCCACGCCCGCCGAGCCCGCGGCGTGCAGCGCGTGGCCCAGCGCGCGCGCGGGGCCGTAGTCGTCCGGGTCGTGCACGGCCTCGGGCGCGGCGCCCACGGGGCGCAGGTCGTGCAGCCGGGCGTCGATGGCCACGTGGTACAGGCGCATCGGCAGGTGCATCGCCGCCTGCTTCGTCGCGGCGAGGAAGTTGCCGTGGTGGTGGCGGGTCTCGGCGATGGCGGTGGCGCGCTCGCGCGCTGCGTAGAAGACGCCATGGCGGCCATCCGAGAAGCGGCTGCCCAGCACGTTGACGTGCGTGAAGGCGGCCATGATCGGGCTGCTGCCGGGCCCGAAGATGCGCTCGTCGCGCGGCACGCGCTCGATCTGGCCCACCTCGTCGCGCACGCGTTCGTTGGTCATGGCCTCCAGCGCGTAGAGCGCATCGAAGTCATCCGCGTCGGCCACGCGGTCGAACAGCGAGACGGTGGGGTAGCGCGTGGGGACGATGCGGCAGGCCTGCTGCCAGCGGACGCGCTTGACCTCGGGCGCGGCGCTCAGGACCAGCCGCCGCCGCGCACGCCATCCAGGTAGCGGCGCACGAGGTTCAGGTCGCTCACGTTGCCGGCCAGCATGCGCGACAGCGCGCTCTGGCCGCCGAACGGCGCGGCGGTGTTCGGCTGCCGCACCCAGGCATCGGCAGCCGCGGCGTCGGGCAGCAGGATCTGCAGGCTCTTGTAGATGCCGAGGAGGTTCGACAGCCGCTCCAGCGTGTCGCGCGGCAGCGTGGCCTTCTCGGGCTGTTTGCGCCACGCGAAGAAGGTGGAACGGGCGGGCTGGCCCAGCAGCGCCAGCTGCTCGTCGACGCTCAGGGCCCAGGCTTCGGCGATGCGCCCGAAGGCGCGCAGGCCGGCCGCCGCCATGCGCTCGGGGGAGATGTCGGTGGCCTGAACCGGGGCCAGGACGGCGCTCATCGGATGGATCCTTGGATGGACATTTCGTTCATATTAGTCCAGGCATGGATCAAAGCGCAAGTGAACCCTTCTCGAAAGGGGCCAGCAACCGGGGCAGCAGCACCGCCGCGGTGCCGCGCAGCACCCGGTGCGCCACCCCATCGATCTCGCTGGCCTCCGGGTTCAGGATCAGCACCGTGGCGCCGGCCGCGCGCGCGCGCCCGGCCAGGCCGGCGGCCGGCCACACCGCGCCCGAGGTGCCCACCACCAGCATCACCGCGCAGCGGTCGGCGGCGCGCTGCGCGGCGCCCAGGGCCTGGATCGGCAGCGGTTCGCCGAACCACACGACGCCAGGCCGCAGCGGGTTCTCGCAGTCGGCGCAGCGCGGCGGGCGGCTGCCCTCGGCCCAGGCGGGATCGCAGACGTTGCCGCCCTGCGCGTGGCGGCTGCAGGCGTCGAGCCAGCGGTCTTCGAGGATGTCGCCGTGCAGCCGGATCGTGTCGGCATTGCCGGCGCGCTGGTGCAGGTTGTCGACGTTCTGGGTCACCAGCGTCATCACGCCCGGATGGTCCGCCGCCAGGGCCGCCAGCGCGTGGTGTCCCGCGTTGGGCTCCGCGCGCCGCACGCCTTCGCGTCGCTCGGCGTACCAGTCCCACACGCGCTGCGGATCGGCACGGAAGCCGTCCTCGCTGGCGAGCTCCATCGGGTCGAAGCGCGCCCAGTGGCCGGTGAGCGCGTCGCGGAAGGTCGGGATGCCGCTCTCGGCGCTCATCCCGGCGCCGGTCAGCACGCACAGGCCGCCGGCGCGTTCCAGCGCCGGCGTGAGCAGGCGCCGAGCTTCAGTGATCCTCGAATCGTCCGCCATCGGCGGCCATTGTGACCACGATGGCCGCCGGCTCGAAACGGGGGCCGTGGGCCCGGGCGAGCTCGCGCGCGCGGGCGACGAACGCCTGCGCCCCCATCGCGTTGATGAACTGCAGCGCACCGCCGTGGAAAGGCGCGAAGCCCCAGCCGAAGATCGAGCCGATGTTGCCGTCGGCCACCGAGCGCAGCACGCCTTCCTGCACGCAGCGCGCGGCTTCGTTGGCCTGCGCGAACATCAGGCGGTCGATCAGTTCGCGCTGGGGCGGCTGCGCCGTGGCGGTGGGATACAGCGTCGCCAGCTCGGGCCACAGCTGGCGGCCGTCGTCGGTCCAGTCGTAGAAGCCCTTGCCCACCTTCTTGCCGACGCGGCCGATCTCGCACAGCTGCCGCACCACGGCCATGCCCGGGTGTTCGACATGCGGCGTGCCTTCGGCGGCGAGGTCCTTCTTCGTCTGCTCGGCCACGTGCAGGCTCAGGCTCAGCGACACCTCGTCCTGCAGCGCCAGCGGCGGCATCGGCATGCCGGCCTGCAGGCCCGCCACCTCGATGCTGCGCGGGTGCACGCCCTCCTTCAGCAGCGCCAGGCCTTCCATCACGTAGGTGCCGAACACCCGGCTCGTGTAGAAGCCGCGGCTGTCGTTCACGACGATGGGCGTCTTGCCGATCTGCAGCACGTAGTCGAAACCGCGCGCCAGCGTGGTGGCATCGGTCTTCGCGCCGACGATGATCTCCACCAGCGGCATCCTGTCCACCGGGCTGAAGAAGTGCAGGCCGATGAAGTTCGCCGGCCGGCTGCTGGCTTCGGCCAGGCCCGTGATGGGCAAGGTCGAGGTGTTGGACGCGAAGACGGCCTGCGCGCCGATCACCGCCTCGGCCTTCCGCGTCACCTCGGCCTTGATCGCACGGTCCTCGAACACCGCCTCGATCACGAGATCGCAGCCGGCGAGCGCCGCGAAATCGGTGGTGGTGCTGATGCGCGCCAGCAGCGCATCACGCTTCTCCGGCGTGCTGCGCCCCTTCTTCACCGCCTTGTCCAGCAGCTCGCGCGAATAGCCCTTGCCGCGTTCTGCCGCCTCGGCCGTGGTGTCCAGCAGCACCACCTCGATGCCGGCCTTGGCCGACTCGTAGGCGATGCCCGCGCCCATCATCCCGGCGCCCACGATGCCAAGCCTCCTCACTGCTGACTTCGGCACGCCCGCCGGCCGCGACGCGCCCTTCCTGATCGCGTTCAGCTGGTACCACAGCGTGCCGATCATGTTCTTCGAGACCTGCGACATCGCGCAGGCCGCGAAGTAGCGGCTCTCGACGACGCTGGCCGCGTCGAAGTCGAGCAGCCCGCCTTCGAAGATGCTGCTCATGATGTGCTGCACGGCCGGGTAGTTGCCCCAGCTCTTCTGCGCCGCCACCGAAGGCGCCACGCTCCACATCTGCACCACGGCCGGCGCGCGCGAATCGCCGCCGGGGAAGCGGAACTTCGGGGTGTCCCAGGGTTGCTTGGCCTTGGGGTTGGCCAGGCACCAGGTACGGGACACCGCCAGCAGTTCGGCGCGGTCCTTCGCCAGGCCCGCCAGCAGGCCCACGCCGAGCGCCTTCTGCGGACTGAGATCGGCCCCTTCCCCGCAGATCTGCAAGGCCTGCTGGATGCCCACCAGCCGCGGCAGCCGCACGGTGCCGCCGCCGCCCGGCAGCAGGCCCAGCTTCACCTCGGGCTGGCCGATCTTCAGCTTCGGGTCGTCGAGCGCGAAGCGCGCATGCGCGGCCAGCGCGATCTCCAGGCCGCCGCCCAGGGCGTGGCCGTTGAGCGCGGCCACCACCGGCTTGCCCTGCAGCTCCAGCTGGCGCAGCACGGCTTTCATGGCCATGCTGGCCTCGAAAGGCTGCTGCGGCGTCGTCCACTGCGACATGCGGTCGAGGTCGCCACCGGCGCAGAAGTCGGCCTTCGCCGAGGTCAGCACCAGGCCCTTCGCGTCGGGCTGCGCCAGCCGCTCGATGGCGGCGGCGATGCCCTGCATCAGTTCGTCGCCGACGACGTTCATCGGCCGGCCGGGCAGGTCCATGGTCGCGACGACGATGCCGTCGTCGCCGGTCTCGATTCGCACAGCGCTCATGATGTGAATCCGTTGGTCGGCGACAGCGATACATCCAGCAGCCGCCGCGGAACCGGCTCTGCCGGGCCGCCAGCGGCGCCCCCTTGAGGGGGAGCGGCGAAGCCGCTTCGGGGGTGGGCCATGTCAGACCCTCTCGATGATGGTGGCGATGCCCATGCCGCCGCCGACGCACAGCGTCGCGCAGCCGGTGGACAGGTCGCGCCGTTCCAGCTCGTCCAGCAGCGTGCCCAGCAGCATGCAGCCGGTGGCGCCGAGCGGGTGTCCCATCGCGATCGCGCCGCCATTGACGTTCACGCGGTCGAGGTCGACGCCCAGGTCGCGCGCCGTCTTCATCGGCACCACCGCGAAGGCCTCGTTGATCTCCCAGAGGTCGATGTCCTTCGGCGACATCCCGGCCTTCGCCAGCGCCTTGCGGCAGGCCGGCGTGGGCCCGGTCAGCATGATGGTCGGCTCGCTGCCGATCACCGCCGCCGCGCGGATGCGCGCCCGCGGCTTCAGCCCGGCCCTCGCACCACCGGCGGCCGAGCCCACCAGCATCAGCGCCGCGCCGTCGACGATGCCGCTGCTGTTGCCCGCGTGATGCACGTGCGCGATGCGCTCCACCGTCGTGTACTTGCGCAGCGCGGTGGCGTCGAAGCCCATCGCACCCATCATCCCGAAGCTGGGTTCGAGCCTGGCCAGCGCCTCCAGGCTGGCGTTCGGCCGGATGGTCTCGTCCTCCGCCAGCATCGGCAGCCCGGCGATGTCCACCACCGGCACGATGGCCCGCCTGAAGCGCCCTTCGGCGCGCGCCGCCGCCGCGCGCTGGTGCGAACGCAGCGCGAAGCCGTCCACGTCGGCACGCGTGAAGCCTTCCAGCGTCGCGATCAGGTCCGCGCCCACGCCCTGCGGCACGAAGCCCAGCTTCTGGTTGATGCGCGGGTCCATGAACCAGGCGCCGCCGTCGCTGCCCATGGTCCAGCGGCTCATGCTCTCCACGCCGCCGGCGACCACCAGGTCTTCGTAGCCGCTCTTCACCTTCGCGGCGGCCAGGTTCACGCTCTCCAGCCCGCTGGCGCAGAAGCGGCTCTGCGTCACGCCGGCCACCGTCTGCGCCCATTCGGCATCCAGCACCGCGGTGCGCGCAATGTCGGCGCCCTGCTCGCCCACCGGCGTCACGCAGCCGAGCACCACGTCGTCCACCAGCGCGGTGTCCAGCCCGGTGCGCTGCTGCAGCGCCTTCAGCAGCGTGCGCAGCAGCCACACCGGCGTGGCCTGGTGCAGGCTGCCGTCCTTCTTGCCCTTGCCGCGCGGGGTGCGCAAGTGTTCGTAGATGCAGGCGTCGCTCATGCGCGGCTCCTCCGGTTCACTTGGTGTCGAGCTGGCGGCGCACGGTGGCGTTGATCACGCGCAGTTCGGCCAGCGTGGCCTCGATGTGCGCGCGCCTGGTCTCCAGCTCGGCGATGGCCTTGTCGGTGCGGTCCAGCACGAACTTCAGCTGCTGCACGCGGCCTTCGCCGTGCGCGCCGTAGAGATCGAGGTAGTGCTTGATCTCGGCCAGGCTGGCGCCGATGGCCTTGCTGCGCAGGATCAGCGACAGCCGCGCCCGGTCGCGCCGCGTGTAGACGCGCGTGCCGTTGATGCGGCGCGGGCTCAAGAGGCCCTTGTCCTCGTAGAAGCGGATGGTGCGCAGCGTGATGCCGAACTCGCGGCACAGCTCGGTGATGCCGAACAGCTCGCCGGTGTCGGCGTCGCGGTGCGCGTCCACCGCCTCCTGGGCGGCGGCGGCCCTTCTGCGCGGCACGGCTTGCAGCATGGTCAGACGAAACGTTGCAGCTTCATCGCGACGCTCATGTCGCCGCTGACCTTGAACTTGCCCATCATGAAGCCGGTGGCCGGCTCCAGCTCGCCGCTCAGCAGTGCCGCCAGGTTCTCCGTCGTGATCGCCACGGTGCAGTCGGCGTCCTTGTTCTCGTTGCTCACCGTGCCCGGCGTGGTCGTGCCGTCGATGTAGGCGACGCCGTCGGCGCCGCAGTCGAACTTCAGCGTCGCGTTCAGGCTGCCGCCGGCGGCCACTTTCGTGCGCAGGGCTTCGGTGCAGGCTTGCAGGTCCATGGATGGAACGTCCGGATGTGAATGAGGAACGCCATCCTAGGGTTGGCTCCTGCCGCAAACATCCGCGTAATCCCCTATCAGGCATTTGGTTGACGTTAACGTCACCCTGAAGCCTAATGCGCAACCCATGAACCCCGCTTCCGGCTATCGCAGCGTGTTCCGCCCCGGCCTGTTCGACGGCCAGACCGTCTGGGTCACCGGCGGCGGCAGCGGCATCGGGCGCTGCGTGGCGCACGAGCTGGCGGCCCTGGGCGCACAGGTGCTCATCAGCGGGCGCACCCGGGAGAAGCTCGACCGCGTGGCCGCCGAGATCACGCAGGACGGCGGCCGCTGCGACACCCTCGCCTTCGACATCCGCGACGAAGAAGCGGTGAAGGCCGGCGTGGCGACGGCGATCGCGAAGCACGGGCCGGTGACGGGCCTCGTGAACAACGCCGGCGGCCAGTTCCCGGCCCCGCTGCTGGCCATCAGCAAGAAGGGGTTCGACGCGGTGGTGGCGAACAACCTCACCGGCGGCTTCCTGATGATGCGCGAGCTGTTCAACCAGTGCCTGCAGCGGCACGGCGGCGCGGTCGTCAACATGACGGCCGACTTCCGCAACGGCATGCCCGGCATGGGCCACAGCGGCGCCGCGCGCGCCGGCATGGCCAACCTCACCGCCACCGCCGCGTTCGAGTGGGCGCACGCCGGCGTGCGCGTGAACGCGGTGGCGCCGGGCTGGATCGCCAGCAGCGGCATGGACACCTACGGCGGCGCGATGAAGAGCTTCATTCCGAAGCTGAAGAACCACGTGCCGCTGCGCCGCCTGGGCGTGGAGGCGGAGGTGAGCGCGGCCATCGTGTTCCTGCTGTCGCCGGCCGCGTCCTTCATCACCGGCGTCACGCTGCAGATCGACGGCGCGGCCTCGCTCGGCAGCGCGATCTTCCCGCTCGGCAGCGAAGCGGCCTCCGTCCCGTTCGACGGCTTCCACCGGGCCGTGACACCCGAGGTGCTGAAGTAGTGCCCGCGCTCGCGAGCCAGCTCGACGCGCGCTCCGCCGCGTTCGCCGCCAACACGAAGCGCATGCAGGAGCGCCTGGCCGAGGTGCAGGCGCTGCAGGCGCAGGTGGTGGCCGAATCGGCATCGAAGCGCGCGAAGTTCGAGCAGCGCGGCCAGCTGCTGCCGCGCGAGCGCGTGGCGCGGCTGCTGGACCGCGGCACGCCTTTCCTGGAGCTCAGCCCGCTGGCGGGCCTCTCCATGCACGACGACGACGGCAAGAAGAGCGTGATGGGCGGCGGCAGCATCGTCGGCATCGGCGTCGTCGCCGGCAAGCGCGTGCTGGTGAGCGCGTCCGACAGCGCGGTGAAGGGCGGCACCGTCGCGCCGATGGGACTGAAGAAGGCGCTGCGGGCGCAGGAGCTGGCGGCTGAGAACAAGCTGCCGCTCATTGCACTGGTGGAAAGCGGCGGCGCCAACCTGATGTACCAGGCCGAGATCTTCGTCGACGGCGGCCGCACCTTCGCGAACCAGGCGCGGCTCTCGGCCGCCGGCATTCCGCAGGTGGCGGTGGTGTACGGCTCGTCCACCGCGGGCGGCGCCTACCTGCCGGGGCTTTCCGACTACGTGGTGCTCGTGAAGGACCGCAGCAGCATCTACCTCGCCGGCCCGCCGCTGGTGAAGGCCGCCATCGGCGAAGAGGCCAGCGACGAGGAGCTGGGCGGCGCGCAGATGCATGCGACGACCACCGGCCTCGGCGAATACCTCGCCGACGACGACGCGCACGCCATCGCGCTGGCGCGCGACCTGCTGGACAAGCTGCCCTGGGACCGCGTGCCGGAACGCGCCGCCGCGCCGGAGCCGCTCTTCCCTGCCGACGAACTGATGGGCGTGGTGCCGGCCGACGAGTGCGAGCCCTACGACGTGCGCGAGGTCGTCGCGCGCCTCGTCGACGGCTCCGACTTCCTGGAGTTCAAGGCGCCGTACGCGCCCGACACCGTCTGCGGCCATGCCCGCATCCAGGGCCACGCGGTGGGCCTCGTCGGCAACAACGGCCCCATCCAGCCCGCCGGGTCGACCAAGGCCGCGCAGTTCATCCAGCTCTGCGACCAGAGCGGGACGCCGCTCGTCTTCCTGCAGAACACCACCGGCTACATGGTGGGCAAGGCGGCCGAGCAGGCCGGTGCCATCAAGCACGGCAGCAAGATGATCCAGGCGGTGGCCAATGCGCGGGTGCCGAAGTTCACCGTCGTGCTGGGCGGCAGCTTCGGCGCCGGCAACTACGGCATGTGCGGCCGCGGCTTCGACCCGCGCTTCATCTTCGCCTGGCCCAGCGCACGAACCGCCGTGATGGGCGGCGCGCAGGCGGCGATGGTGATGGACATCGTCAACCGCAACAAGCTGCAGAAGATGGGCCTGCCGGCCAACGACGAGGCGCTGGCCGCGATGAGCGACAGCCTCAGGCGCCGGCTCGACGCCGAGAGCACCGCGCTCTTCGGCACCGCACGCCTCTGGGACGACGGGATCATCGACCCGCGCGACACGCGCCGCATCCTGGGCCTGTGCCTGGCGATCGCGGCCGAAGCCGAACAGCGGACGCTGCGCCCGAACACCTTCGGCGTGGCCCGCTTCTGAGGAGACAAGCCATGAAGTTCACGCCCGAACACCGCGCACTCGAAGACACGGTGATCAAGTTCTGCGACAAGGAGATCAACCCCTTCGTCGCCGAATGGGAGAAGGCCGGGCAGTTCCCTTCGCACGAGCTGTTCAAGAAGCTCGGCGACCTGGGGCTTCTGGGGCTGAAGTACCCCGAGGAGTTCGGCGGCGCCGGGCTCGACTTCAGCTACAGCATGGTGATGGCCGAAGCCCTGGGCCAGGCCAACTGCGGCGGCGTGCCGATGGCCATCGGCGTGCAGACCGACATGGCCACGCCGGCGCTGGCGCGCTTCGGCAGCGACGAACTGCGCAAGGAATACCTGGCGCCCACGATCGCCGGCGACTACGTCTGCTGCCTGGGTGTCAGCGAACCCGGCGGCGGCAGCGACGTGGCCGCGGTGAAGACCAGCGCGAAGAGCGACGGCGGCGACTACGTGATCAACGGCAGCAAGATGTGGATCACCAACGGCCTGCAGGCCGACTGGTGCTGCCTGCTCGCGAACACCTCCGACGGCCCGCCGCACAAGAACAAGAGCCTGATCGTGGTGCCGATGGACGCGCCCGGCATCACGCGCCAGAAGATCCACAAGATCGGCATGCACAGCTCCGACACCGCGCAGCTCTTCTTCGACAACGTTCGGGTCCCGAAGCGCAACCTCATCGGCCAGGAAGGCCTGGGCTTCACCTTCCAGATGCTGCAGTTCCAGGAAGAGCGGCTGTGGGGTGCCGCCGGCAGCCTGCGCAGCCTGGACCGCCTGATCGACCAGACCATCGAGTACACGCGCCAGCGCAAGGCCTTCGGCAGGAGCATCCTGGACAACCAGGTGGTGCACTTCCGCCTCGCCGAGCTGCGCACCGAGGTGGAAGCGCTGCGTGCGCTGACCTACCGCGCGGTGGAGATGTACATCGGCGGCAAGGACGTCACCAAGCTCGCCAGCATGGCCAAGCTGAAGTGCGGGCGCCTGAGCCGCGAGGTGTCCGACGCCTGCCTGCAGTACTGGGGCGGCATGGGCTTCACCGCCGACAACCCGATCAGCCAGGCCTACCGCGACAGCCGCCTCATCAGCATCGGCGGCGGCGCCGACGAGGTGATGCTGGGCATCATCTGCAAGCTCGAAGGCACGCTCCCCGGGCGCAGCGCCTGAAGGCCATGGAGACGATCAACGCCCGGCACGACGGGCCGGTGCTGCACCTGGTGCTGAACCGGCCCGAGGTGCGCAACGCGATGTCGCTGGCGATGGTGCTGGAGCTGCGCGAGGCTCTGGCCGCGGCGGAAAGCCAGGGCCAGACCCGCGTGGTGGTGCTGCGCGGTGCCGGCGGCCACTTCTGTGCCGGCGCCGACCTCAAGGACATGGCCGGCGCACGCGCCCGGCTGGCCGACGATCCGCAGGCCGTCGAGAAGGTCAGCGCCGCGTTCGGCGAGCTCTGCGTCGCGTTCGCGAACACGGGCCTGGCCACCGTCGCGGTGCTGGAAGGCACGGTGATGGGAGGCGGCTTCGGCCTGGCCTGCGCGGTGGACCTGGCGATCGCCGGCACCGGCGCGGTGTTCCGGCTGCCCGAGACCTCGCTGGGCGTGGTGCCGGCGCAGATCGCGCCCTTCCTCGTCGAGCGGCTGGGTTACGCCGAGGCCCGCCGGCTCGCGGTCACCGGCGGCCAGCTCGACGCGCAGGCCGCGCTGGACCTGCGGCTGGTGCACGAGATCCACGCCGCCGGCGCGCTGGACCACGCACTGGCCGACGCGTTGCAGCGCATCCTGCAGAACGCACCCGGCGCGGTGGCGGCCACCAAGGCGTTGATGGCGCAGGCCCGTTTCCACACGCCGGCCTCGCTGGTGCAGCACGCGGCCGAGGTGTTCTCCAAGGCCGCGCTGGGGCCCGAAGGCATCGAGGGCACGACCGCCTTCCTGGCCAGGCGCAGGGCCAGCTGGGTGCCCGGGGCGGGCTCGTGAGCTTCTCGAAGATCCTGGTCGCGAACCGCGGCGAGATCGCCTGCCGCGTGATGCGCACGGCACACCGGCTGGGCTACTCCACGGTGGCGGTGTTCAGCGATGCGGATGCGGCGGCGCCGCACGTTCGGCTGGCCGACGAGGCCGTGTGCATAGGCCCGCCGCCGGCCGCCGATTCGTACCTGAACATCGGCGCGCTGCTGGCGGCCGCGCGGGCTGCGGGCGCCGACGCGGTGCATCCGGGCTACGGCTTCCTGTCCGAACGCGCCGAGTTCGCCGAAGCCTGCGCCGCCGCCGGCCTCGTGTTCATCGGCCCACCGCCTGCGGCGATCCGCGCGATGGGCGACAAGGCGCTGGCGAAGCGCCGCATGCTCGAAGCCGGCGTGCCCTGCGCGCCGGGCTACCTGGGTGACGACCAGGCCGACGAGCGGCTCATCGCGGAGGCGAAAGCCTTGGGCCTGCCGCTGCTGGTGAAGGCGGTGGCCGGCGGCGGCGGCCGCGGCATGCGGCTGGTGCGCGACTTCGCCGACCTGCCCGAGGCCCTGGCCGGTGCGCGCCGCGAAGCCGTCAGCGCCTTCGGCGGCGGCACGCTGATGCTGGAGCGGCTCATCGATCGCGGTCGTCACGTCGAGATCCAGGTCTTCGCCGACAGCCACGGCCACACGCTGCACCTGGGCGAGCGCGACTGCACGGCGCAGCGGCGGCGCCAGAAGGTGATCGAGGAAGCGCCCTCGCCCATCGTCGGCCCCGCGCTGCGCGCGGCGATGGGCCGCGACGCGGTGGCGGCCGCGAAGGCCGTGGGCTACGTCGGCGCCGGCACGGTGGAGTTCATCGTCGACGAAGAAGGCCGCCACCATTTCCTGGAGATGAACACACGGCTGCAGGTGGAGCACCCGGTCACCGAGTGCATCACCGGCTTCGACCTCGTGGAGTGGCAGTTGCGCGTCGCCCGCGGCGAGGCTCTGCCGGTGACGCAGGAACAGGTGGCGTTCACCGGCCACGCCATCGAGGTGCGGCTCTACGCCGAGGACCCGTACGACGGCTGGAAGCCGCAGACCGGCCGCATCGCCGGCTGGCGGCACGGCGACATGGACGACACGGGCATCCGCATCGATCACGGCATCGCCGAAGGCGGCGAGGTCACGCCGTACTACGACGCAATGGTTGCGAAGCTGATCGCGCACGGGCGCGACCGCGACGACGCGATCCGCCGGCTGCGCCGGGCGCTCGAGCAGGTGCCGCTGATCGGCGTCGCCAACAACGGCCGCTTCCTGCGCGACCTGCTGGACCACGCCGACTTCCGCCGCGCCGCGATGACGACCACGCGGCTCGACGAATGGGCTGCCCAGGGCGAACCGCTGCTGCAGCGGCCGCTGCCGCCCGAGGCCGCGTGGGCGCTGGCCGCTGCGCTGGTGGCCGGCACGAACGAAGGCCGCCCGGCCAGCGTGGCCCGTTTCGACCTCACGCTCGTCTGCGGCGCCGAGAAGCGCACGCTGCGTGCGCCGGCGAACGGCGTCGAGATCCTCGCCGTCGCCGACGGCCGCGTGCGCTGGCGCGCCGACGGCGTGATCCGCCACACGCGCCTGCACCGCAGCAGCGACCGGCTGGCGCTCGTGTTCGACGGCGCCGTCTTCACCTTCACCGAAGCCTCGCCCTGGCCCGCGCGCGAAGCCGGTGCCGACCCGTGCCGCGCCCGCGCACCGGTGGCCGGCATCGTGGCGCAGGTCAGCGTCGCGGTCGGCCAGGCCGTCGGCCCGGGCCAGCCGCTGGTGTGCGTGGAAGCGATGAAGATGGAGATGTGGCTGCATGCCGCCGCGGCCGGCACCGTGAAGGCCGTGCACGCGAAGCCGAAGGACACGGTGGCGGCCGGCACGGTGCTGGTGGAACTGGAGATCGCCCCATGAGCCTGCAGGACAAGGCCATCCTCACCTGCGCGCTGACCGGCGTGCTGACGAACCCGAAGCAGCACCCGGTGCCGGTGACCCCGGCGCAGATGGCGGCCGAAGCGCGCGACGCCTTCAACGCCGGCGCGTCGATCATGCACGTGCACCTGCGCGCCCAGGAGGAAGGCTTCGGCCACATGCCGAGCTGGGACCCCGACGTGGCCGAGGCGGTGGTCGGCGCCATCCGCGAGGCCTGCCCCGGCGTGATCATCAACCTCACCACCGGCGTGATCGGCAAGGACATCAGCGGCCCGCTGGCCTGCCTGCGCCGCGTGCAGCCGGAAGCCGCGGCCTGCAATGCCGGCAGCCTGAACTACCTGAAGATCAAGGACAACGGCGAGTGGGCCTGGCCGCCGATGGTCTTCGACAACCCGGTGGCCAAGATCCAGCAGTTCCTCGACGTGATGAACGAGCTGCACATCCACCCCGAGTTCGAATGCTTCGACGTCGGCATCGTGCGCAGCGTGGCGATGTACCTGAAGGCGCGCATGTTCAGCGGCGTGCCCGAGCTCAACTTCGTGATGGGCGTGGCCAGCGGCATGCCCTGCGACGCCGATTTGCTGGCGCTGCTGCCGCGCTACGCACCGCCCGGCGCGGTGTGGCAGACCACGCTGATCGGCCGCGCCGAGATCTGGCCGGTGCACCAGAAGACCGCCGAACTGGGCGGCATGCTGCGCAGCGGGCTGGAGGACACCTTCTACCTGCCGGGCGGCGAGAAGGCGGCCGGCAACGGTGCGCTGCTCGAGGCGCTGGCGCGCTGCGCCCGCAACGCCGGCCGCGAGGTCGCAACGCCTGCCGAGGCGCGGCAGCGGCTCGGCCTGCGTAGCATCGCCGCATGACCCTGAAGCCCCGCAGCGCCGAAGAGAACGCCCGCCTCGAAGCCGCGCTGATCGAGCTCTTCGAGCAGAAGATCACCTTCAACCAGGTGCTGGGCCTGAAGATCGCCGCGGCGCGGCCCGGCGACGTGCGCGCCGCCTTCGAGATGAAGCCCGAGCTCGTCGGCCATTTCCAGCACGGCCGGCTGCACGGCGGCGTGATCTCGGCGGTGCTGGACGCGATGGGCGGGCTGGCGCTGATGGTGGGCATCGCCGAACGCCATCCGCACGACGACACGAACCAGGTGATGCACCGCTTCGCCCGCATGGGCACGATCGACCTGCGGGTGGATTTCCTGCGCCAGGGCATCGGCAGCCGATTCGTCGCCACCGCCGAGCCCACGCGGCTGGGCGGGCGCATCGGCAGCACGCAGATGCGCCTGGTGAACCAGGAAGGCACGCTGATCGCCAACGCCGCCGCGGCCTACGTCGTCGCCTGAACCGGGGGCTTGAGCCCCGCGCCGGCGGCCCCATCTGGCAGCATTCCGCCTCTGCCCGCCTGCCACGCCTGCCGCCATGACCTTCCTGTCGCCCCACCGCCTGAGCATCCTGGCCGCCACGCTGTTCGGCGCCGCCGTCGCCTTCTTCTCGGTGCCTGCGCTGGTGCAGGGCCGCAGCGACGCGCAGCCGCGCGCCGTCAGCCCGCGCGGCGCCCTGGGCAGCGACGAGACCGCGAACATCGAGCTGTTCAGGAAGACCTCGCCTTCGGTGGTGCACATCACCAGCATCGGGGTGCAGCGCGACATCTTCAGCATGAACGTGCAGCAGGTGCCGCGTGGCACGGGCACCGGCTTCGTCTGGGACGACCAGGGCCACATCGTCACCAACTTCCATGTGATCCAGGGCGGCGACGCGGCACGCGTGACGCTGGCCGACCAGGCGAGCTTCGATGCCAAGGTGGTCGGCGCCTTCCCCGACCGCGACCTGGCCGTGCTGCGCATCGAGGCGCCCAAGGCCAAGCTGCCGCCGATCGCCATCGGCACCAGCCGCGAGCTGCTGGTGGGCCAGCGCGTCTATGCCATCGGCAACCCCTTCGGGCTGGACCAGACGCTCACCACCGGCATCGTCAGCGCGCTGAACCGAGAGATCGAGTCGTTCAACAACCGCACCATCCGCGGCGTGATCCAGACCGACGCGGCCATCAACCCCGGCAACAGCGGCGGCCCGCTGCTCGATTCCGCTGGCCGGCTGATCGGCGTGAACACGCAGATCGCCAGCCCCAGCGGCGCCAGCGCGGGCATCGGCTTCGCGATCCCCGTGGACGAGGTGAACCGCATCGTTCCGCGGCTCATCCGCGACGGCAAGTTCGTGCGCCCGGCCATCGGCATCAGCGCCGGCCCGGCCAACCTGCGCCAGGCGCTGAACCTGCCCAAGGGGGTGGTCATCCTCGGCGTGGGCAACGCCACCCCGGCGGCGAAGGCGGGGCTGCAGCCCTTCCGCCGCGGCAACCGCGGCGAGGTGGTGGGCGGCGACGTGATCACCGCGATCAACGACGAGGCCGTGGAGAACCTGGACGACATGCTGAGCGTGCTGGAGCGCCGCTCGCCCGGCGAGAGCGTGACGCTGAGCGTGTGGCGCAACGGCCAGACGCGCAAGCAGAGCCTGGTGCTGGCCGCGCCGGAGTGACGCGGGCTTGCGGCGCGTCAAGCGCCGCAGCCGCGCCGCGGCGCACGATGGCCGCATGGACAAGAACCTGCCGCGCCGCATCCTGGTCATCCAGGGCCACCCCGATCCCGCCGGCCGCCACTTCGGCCACGCGCTGGCCGACGCCTACGCCGACGGCGCGGCCGAAGCCGGCCACGAGCTGCGCCGCACCGAGGTGGCGCTGCTCGATTTCCCGCTGCTGCGCAGCCAGGCCGACTGGCTGCACGGCACGCTGCCGCCTGGCCTGCGGCAGGCGCAGGCCGACATCGCCTGGGCCCAGCACTTGGTGCTGTGCTTCCCGCTCTGGATGGGCGACATGCCGGCGCTGCTGAAGGCCTACCTGGAGCAGGTGGCGCGCCCGGACTTCGCATTCAGGAAGGACCAGGCCGCCACCGCGGCCGAGCCCTATGGCCGCAAGGGCCTCACCGGCCGCTCCGCGCGCGTGGTGGTGACCATGGGCATGCCGGCCGCGGTGTACCGCCACTACTTCCGCGCCCACAGCGTGAAGAGCCTGGAACGCAACATCCTCGGCTTCGTCGGCATCGCGCCGGTGCACGAGACGCTGATCGGCATGGTCGAGAGCCCGGATCCGAAGGAACGCGGCCGCTGGCTCGCGAAGCTGCGCGCGCTGGGAGCGGCCGCCGAGTAGCAGCGGTGACGCCTGGGTGACGCCTGGGTGACGCCTGGGTGACGCCTGGGTGACGCCGCCGGCCCCGGCCGGCGCGCTATCGTGCGCGTCCCGAGTCCGCGAGGAGGCCGCCATGAGCGCCACCACCCACTACCGCATCTGCCCGCTGTGCGAAGCCTGCTGCGGCCTGCAGGTGCAGACCGAAGGCGGCAAGGTGACGGCAATCCGCGGCGCCGACGACGACGTGTTCAGCGCCGGCTACGTCTGCCCCAAGGGCGTGGCGCTGAAGGAGCTGCACGAGGACCCGGACCGGCTGCGCACCCCGCTCGTGCGCCGCAACGGCCAGCTCGAACCGGCGACCTGGGACGAGGCCTTCGACGAGATTGAACGCCGGCTGCCCGCCATCCAGCAGGCGCACGGGCGGGACGCGGTCGCGGTGGCGGTGGGCAACCCGTCGGCGCACAAGATGAGCCTGCTGCTGTACTTCGGCCGGCTGGCGAAGGCGCTGGGCACGAAGAACGTCTACTCGGCCAGCACGCTGGACCAGATGCCCAAGCAGCTGGCCTCGGGCCTGATGTTCGGCCACTGGCTCAGCGTGGCGGTGCCGGACATCGAACGCACGCAGTGGCTGCTGGTGATCGGCGCCAACCCGGTGGCCAGCAACGGCAGCATGTGGACCGTGCCCGACTTCCGCGGCAAGGCCAAGGCGCTGCGCGCACGCGGCGGCAGGCTGGTGGTGGTGGACCCGCGCCGCAGCGAGACCGCGGCGGTGGCCGACGAGCACCACTTCATCCGCCCCGGCAGCGACGTCTTCCTGCTGGCCGCGATGGTGCACACGCTGTTCGAGGAAGGGCTGGTGCGCACCGGCCGGCTGACGCCGCACCTGAGCGGCCTCGAGGCGCTGCAGCCCGCGCTGGCCGCGTTCACGCCCGAGGCGGTGGCCGCGCGCTGCGGCATCGAGGCCGGCACCATACGGCGGCTGGCGCGCGAGCTCGCGGGCACCGAGCGCGCTGCGGTCTACGGCCGCATCGGCACCTGCACGCAGGCCTTCGGCACGCTGAGCTCGTGGCTGATCGACCTGCTGAACGTGCTCACCGGCCATCTGGACGAACCCGGCGGCGCGATGTTCCCGAAGGCCGCCGCCTTCGCCGCCAACACGCAGGGCGCGCCCGGCCGCGGCCGCGGCATCGCCACCGGGCGGCACGCCAGCCGCGTGAGCGGCGCGCCGGAGGTCTTCGGCGAGCTGCCGATGACCTGCCTGGCCGAGGAGATCGAGGCCGCCGGCCCGGGCCAGGTGCGCGCGCTGGTGACGGTGGCGGCCAACCCGGTGCTCTCGGCACCCGGCGGGCCGCGCCTGGCCGCGGCGCTGGACACGCTGGACTTCATGGTCAGCCTAGACATCTACCTCAACGAGACCACGCGCCATGCCCACGTGGTGCTGCCGGCGCCGAGCCCGCTGGAGGACAGCCACTACGACGTGGCGTTCCCGCAGCTCTCGTTCCGCAACCATGCGCGCTACAGCGCGCCGGTGTTCGAGCCGCCCGTGGGCCAGCCGCCGGAATGGCAGACGCTGCTGCGCATCGGCGCCATCGCGCAGGGCCTGGGCGCGAAGGCCGACGTGCTGGCGCTCGACGACCAGATCGTCGAGGCCGAGGTGCGCAAGCTGGCCGGCGACAACGCGCCGCTGGTGATGAAGGCCCTCGGCACGCGCAGGGGCCCTGACCGCCTGCTGGACCTGGCGCTGCGCGGCGGCCCCTACGGCGACGGCTTCGGCCTGAAGCCGGGCGGGCTGAACCTGGACCGGGTGCAGGCCGCGCCGGCGGGCGTGGACCTGGGCGAACTGGCGCCGCGCGTGCCCGAGCTGCTGCGCACGCCGAGCGGCACCATCGAGCTCGCGCCGCCGTCGCTGCTGGCCGACCTGCCCCGTGCGCGCGCCGACCTGCAGGCCGATGCACCGCCGCTGGTGGTCATCGGCCGCCGCGACGTGCGCAGCAACAACAGCTGGATGCACAACCTGCCGCTGCTCGCCAAGGGCCCGTTCCGCGGCGCGCTGCTCGTGCACCCGAGCGACGCCGCACGCTGCGGCGTGCGCGACGGCGAGAGCGCGCTCCTGCGGGGCGCGGGGCAGAGCGTCACCGTGCAGGTGGAACTCAGCGACACGCTGATGCCCGGCGTGGTGAGCCTGCCGCACGGCTGGGGCCACGACCTGCCCGGCACGAAGCTCGCGCTGGCCGCCGAGCGGCCGGGCGCGAACCTGAACGCGCTGCTGGATCCGGCGGCGCGCGATCCGCTGTCGGGCAATGCGGTGCTCAGCGGGGGGGTGGTGACGCTGTCGGCAGGCTGAACCCGAAACACGCGCCCTCGCCGGCGCGGCTGTCCACCTGCACGCACACCCCGTGCAGTTCGAGGATGCGCTTCGTGATCGCCAGCCCGAGCCCGGTGCTGCCGCTGCCCTTGCCGTCGCGTCCGCGGTAGAAGCGGTCGAAGATGTGCGGCAGGTCGGCCGCCGCGATGCCGCAGCCGGTGTCGCAGACCTCGGCTCGCACGGCGCCGTCGGCAGCCGTCGCGCGCAGCGAGACGCAGCCGCCGGGCGGGGTGTGGCGCAGCGCGTTGCCGACCAGGTTGTCGAGCACGCGCTCGATCAGGCTCAGGTCCGCGTCGACCCACGGCAGGCCCGGCGCCGCTTCCACCGCCAGCGTCACCTGGCGCGCCTGCGCGTCGAGCTGGAACTTGTGCATCACGTCGGACGCCAGGTCGGCCAGGCAGAACGGCTCGCGCTGCAGTTCCACGCCCTTGAAGTCGAGCTTGGCGAGTTCGAACAGCTCGTCGATCAGCGTCGCCAGGTGCTCGCTCTGGCGCAGCGCGACGCCCAGGTACTGCTCGCGCTGCGCGGCCGGCAGGCGCTCGCCGCCCGCGGCCAGCAGCTCCAGGTAGCCGCGCAGCGCGGCCAGCGGGGTGCGCAGGTCGTGCGAGACGTTGGCCACCAGGTCGCGCCGCAGCGTGCGGTTCTCGGCCTCCAGCTGCGCCACCAGGCGCGCGTTCTCCAGTGCCACCGCCGCCTGCGTGGCCAGCACGCGCAAGGTGCGCAGGCGCGGCGGCGTGAACGCACCGGCCACGCCGCGGTGCTCCAGCACCAGCACCGCCACCAGCCGGCCCTGCTGCGCCACCGGCAGGCAGGCCAGCGAGCGCGGGCGCACGCGCTGCAGGTAGGGTTCGCTGGCCCAGGGTTCATCGCGCACGGCGGCGTCGCCCGGCGCCGCCAGCACCAGCGCCTCGCCGGTCCGGCGCACGTAGTGCACCAGCCCCTGCGGCACCGCGTCGCAGCCCTCCAGCAGCCCGGCGCGCGCGAGCGTGCCGCCACCCCGGCAGGCGAACACCTGCGCACCCCCGTCGCCGTCCAGCAGCACCAGCGCGCCGCATTCCGCGCCGGCGTTCTCCAGCGCGATCTGCAGCAGCCGCGCCAGCAGCTCGTCCATCTCGACGAGGCCGGCAATGGCCTGCGCGGCCTTGAGCACGCTGGCGTGGTCGAGACCGTCGTCGTCGGCAGCCGTGGCGGCCGCCGGCGTGGCCGCCGAGGGAGCCGCCGGCAGCGGCGCCACGCCTGGGTCCAGCAGCCGCGCCTTCGCCCACGCACCCCACAGCGCGTACAGCGCCGCGGCCCGGCGCTGGTGCAGGCCGGCCAGCTGCGGCTGCCCCTGGCGCAGCCGCAGGCGCGCGGCCCTCTCGTGCGCCAGCGCCTCCAGCGCGCGCAGCGGACGGCTGGCCGCGAACTCGATCGCCTGCTCGCAGGCCGCCAGCGCCTCGGCCAGGCGACCGTCGGCCGCGGCGCACTCCGCGCCCAGCAGCAGCGCCGGCACGCGGAAGTTGTCGGCGCAGCCGGCCTCCCAGTGCGCGAAGTCCCGCTGCACGCCGCGCAGCTCCGCCAGCTGCGCCGCCTGCGCCGGCGGCGGCAGCTGCGGCAGGCTGTCGGCCAGCGCCAGCCCGAACCACAGGCCGTGGATCAGCGGCCAGACGGTGCCGGTGACATGCGGCATCAGCGCCTGGGCCTCGCGGGCCGCCTGCACCGCCTGCGGCGGCGTGCCCAGCAGCACCGCACGCTGCAGCCGCATCACCGCATGCACGCTGGCGAAGAAGGGCTGGCCGCGGTAGCGCTCCAGCCAGGCCGCCTCGTCGAACGGCTCGCCGCCCGCCGACGGCGCGTCGGCGGCAACCCCCATCAGAACCTTCGCCGAGGCCACGATCGCGCGCATGCCGTCGGCAAAGGCGCGGTTCTTCAACCGCTCCACCAGCGCGATCTGCGGCTCGTACTCGGCGACGAAGGCGGCCAGGTCCTGCGTGGCCGCGATGGCGGCCCAGGTCTCGGTGGCCGCGCCGTAGGCGGCGTAGAGGAAGTCGCCGCTGTCCAGCCCGCTGCGGCAGGCGGCCTTCGCATGCGGCAGGCAGGCGTGGAAGGGCTCGCACCAGAACGCGACGTGGGCGTGGAACTGCTGGTAGATCTTGGCGCGCCGGCGCGTGTCGTCGAAGCGCCGGTTCACGGCCAGCGCCAGCAGGCCGAAGGCATGCGCCTCGCGCACGTCGCCGCGCACGGCACCCACGGTGATCGCGTGCGTGACGTAGCCGTAGGCCGACTCCGCCAGCTGCCCGCGCTGCAGCGACAGCCGCACCAGCGTGGCCGAGATCAGCCGCGCCAGCGTGGTGTGGCCCAGGATGTAGGCCGACGACCACATGTCCGTGAGCATGCCCATCGCCAGCTGCACGCCCTCGTCGCGGAGCTCGGGCAGGTCCACCAGCTCGGCGATGCCGCGCGTGCCGCGCAGCGTGGCGATGAGCTGGATCTCGCGCTCCAGGGCCCGGTGCTGGGCCGGCTCGTCGGCCGGCAGGTCGACGCCGAAGGGCGTCAGGGCATCGAGCGCCGCGGCCACCGCGTCGCCATAACGCGCCATGTTCTCGTACTGCACGCTGCGCAGCCGCAGCACGCGCGCGCGCGGCACGGGCCCCAGAGTGCGCGCCAGCAGCGCGTCCTGGGCCGCCAGCGCGGCATCGAAGCGGCCGCACAGGTAGCGGCTCTCGGCAAGCTCCAGCTCGAGCTCGAAGGCGAGGGCCGGCTGTTCGTGCCAGGTGGCCTCGTCCAGCAGCGAGCAGCCGGCCTCCAGCAGCTCGCGCGCCGTGTCGTGCGCGGTGGCCGTCTTCGCGCGCCGGGCGGCGGCCAGGTCCAGCGCGGCCACGGCGCGCCGCTCGGCGGCGTCGCCCAGCAGCGCGCGGCCCAGGTTCAGGTGGTGCACGGTGTCGAACAGGCGCGTGTCGCGCTCGTCGGCGCTGCCGTGGTCGCGCAGCAGCCGGCCCACGCGCAGGTGCACGGCGGGCCGCCGCTCCGGCGCGATCAGCGCGTAGGCGGCCTGCTGCACGCGGTCGTGCAGGAAGGCGCAGCGGGCCTCGTCGGCGGCGTCCTGCACCAGGCCTGCGGCCAGCGCCGGCGCCAGCTGCCGGTCGACGGCGTCGCGCGACTGCTCGCTCACCAGCGCCAGCGTGGCACGCTCGAAGCGGTTGCCGATGCAGGCGGCCAGCGGCAGCAGCGCCTGCGTGTCCGGCGGCAGGCCGCGGATGCGGCGCGTCATCAGCTCCACCACGTTGTGCGGCAGCGGCGCGGCGGCCAGGCGGTCGAGTCGGTAGTCCCAGCGCTGCCGCTCCTCGTCGAAGCGCAACAGGCCGTCGGTCGCCAGGGCCTGCAGGAACTGGACCACGAAGAAGGGGTTGCCGCCCGTCTTCTGCAGCAGCAGCCCGGCCAGCGGCGCGGCGTGTTCGACCCCGCCGCGCAGCGCGTCGGCTGCCAGCTGCGTCAGCTCGGGCAGCGCCAGCGGCCCCAGGCTCAGGCGCTGCAGCGCCACGCCGGCCGCCTGCAGCGCGGCCAGCGTTGGCGCCAGGCGCGGCGAGGTGTCGGGTTCGTGCTCGCGGCAGGCGCCGATCACCAGCAGGCCGCGGATGCCGCCGCCGGCCAGCAGCGGCTCCAGCAGGGCCAAGGTGGCGGCGTCGGCCCACTGCAGGTCGTCGAGGAAGAGCACCAGCGGGTGCTCGGGTCGCGCCAGCGTGGCCAGGAAAGTGTGCAGCACGCGCTGGAAGCGGTTCTGCGCCTCGGTGCTGCCCAGCGCCGCCGGCACCGGCTGCGAGCCGATCACGAACGCGATCTCGGGCATCACCTCGGCCAGCACGCCGCCGTTGCTGCCCAGCGCGTCCAGCAGCCGCGCGCGCCAGGCGGCCAGGTGGGCCTCGCTGCCGGTGAGCAGCTGCCGCACCAGGCCGCGCAACGCCTGCACCAGGGCGCCGAAAGGCACGCCGCGCGCCACCTGGTCGAACTTGCCGGCGATGAAGTGGCCGCGCTGCTGCACGATGGGCCGCACCAGCTGCTGGATCAGCGCCGTCTTGCCGATGCCCGCATACCCTTCCACCAGCACCAGCTGGGACGCCGCCTCGCCGCTGCAGGTGCGCTCGAATGCCGCCAGCAACGCGCGCAGCTCGGCCTCGCGCCCCATCAGCCGCGGAGACACCACCAGCGCCGCGCCGGCATCGCGGCGGCCCAGCGCGAAGGGTTCGATGCGCCCGGCGGCCGCCCAGGCTTCGGCGCCGCGCCGCAGGTCGTGCAGCAGCGCGCGTGCGCTCGGGTAGCGGTCTTCCGGCGCCTTGGCCAGCAGCTTCATCAGCAGCGCCGACAGCAGCGGCGGCAGCGCCGGGCGCAGCAGCACCGGCTCGCGCGGCGGCAGCGCCAGGTGGGCGTGCAGCAGTTCCAGCGCGTCGTCGGCCTCGAACGGCGGCTGTCCGGTGGCCAGCTCGTAGAGGATGGCGCCCAGCGCATAGAGGTCGCTGCGCGCGTCGGCCACGGCCTCGATGCGCCCGCTCTGCTCGGGCGCCCGGTAGCGCAGCCGCTGCGGCGGCAGCCGGCCCCAGGCGGTGGCGGCCGGGCCCGGTTCGCCCAGCCGGGCGCTGCGCCGTGCCGCGTGCCAGTGCACACCGGCCGGGTGCAGCTGCAGGTGCAGCCGCCCTTCGGCGTGCAGCGCGGCCAGCGCCTCGGCCAGGCCGACGGCGGCTGCGAGCCGGGCCTCGACCGGCCAGGGCTGGCCGGTGCTGGCACTGAGTGCTTGCCCGTGCGGGTCTTTCATCACCAGGGCCCTCGCCGGGGCAACGCAACGGGGCGGACTCTAGCGCCCTTCACGGCCGCGGACCATCACGTGATGAACAAGTGATCTTCGGTGGACGGCGGCGTGAACGGCGCCACCCACAGTGCAACCAGCGCCGCAGCTGGCGCTGTCAACCCAAGCAACTCAAGCCAGGAGCCTCTCCATGCAGAACGTCATCTCCCTCCGCCGTCCCACCCCGTGGCCGCGCGTCGCCCTCGGCGTCGCCATCGCCGCCGTGCTCGGCTTCGCCGCCAACGTCGCCTTCGCCGGCGAGTGCCCCGCCGACCAGCGCGTGGCCGACGGCAAGGGCCAGAAGCCCGGCCCCGGCGCGCCGGTGGGCGTGGTGGACGTGGTGCGCGCCAGCACCGACCTCGCGAAGGAACCCGCGGCGATCAAGGGCCGCCAGTTCCGGCTGCGCCAGCTCGACATCCAGCCCGGCGGCATCGTGCCCTGGCACAGCCACAACGCACGCCCGGCGATGATCTACATCGTCTCCGGCGAAGTCGTCGAGTACGCCAGCAGCTGCGCCGTGCCCATCGTGCACCGCGCCGGCGACGTGGCGCCCGAGAAGAACGGCACCTCGCACTGGTGGAAGAACGTCGGCGGCACGCCCGCGGTGCTGATCTCGGTGGACCTGTTCCCCGGCGAGGCCCAGCTCGACCCGCACATGATGTGAGCGGACCATGAGCGCCGTCCTCGACCTCCGTTCGCCACCGCCTGCCTGGCACGCCGAACGCGCGGCGGCGACTCCCCTGCTGGCGCCCGCGCTGGCCTCGGCCTTCGCACGCGACGTGCTCGACGGCCTGGCCGGGCCACGCCGGCACGTGCCCTCGGTGTGGCTGCACGACGTGCGCGGCGCGGCGCTGTTCGGGCGCATCGCCGCGCTCGAGACCTGGACGGCCGCGCGCACCGAGGCCGCGATCCTGGCCAGCAGCGCGCCGCAGATCGCGGCCGCCGCGGGCCCGGGCGCGGCGCTCATCGAGCTCGGCAGCGACGCAGGGCGCCACGCGCCGCTGCTGCTGCAGGCGCTGCGCCGCCCGGCGGCCTACGTGCCGGTGCACATCGACGCACCGGTGCTGGCCGACGCGGTGGCCCCGCTGCGGGCGCGCGTCGCGCGCCTGCCGGTGCTGCCGCTGGCGGCCGACTACACCCGCCTCGACGGGCTGCCACCCGAAGTGAACGGCCGTCTCGGCCGTGCACGGCGCGTGGTGTTCCTGCCCGGCGCCGCGATCGGCGGCTTCGGCCCCGACGCCGCGGTGGCGCTGATGGCGCGCCTCGGTGCGCTGGCCGGCCCCGACGGGCTCTTCGTCGTCGGCGCCGACAGCACCCTGGACCCGGCCCTGCTGCGGCAGGCCCACGACGACGCGCTCGGCGCCCACGCCGCCTTCCACCACAACCTGCTGCTGCGCATCAACCGCGAGCTCGATGCCGACTTCAGCCCGGACGCCTTCCGCCACGAGGTGCGCGCAGACGCCGCCGAGCCGCGCATCGAGACCCACCTCGTGAGCGTCTACACGCAGCGCGTGCACGTGCTCGGGCGTCCCTTCCACTTCCGCATGGGCGAGAGTATCCAGACGCAGCGGGCCTGCCCGCACGGCCTGGCGCGCTTCCAGCATCTGGCCCGGCGTGCCGGCTGGCTGCCGCTGCAGATGTGGATGGACGGCCGCGCGCGCTTCGCGGTACACGTGTTCGAGCGTGAACGCCGGTGATCGGGCGTAACGCATGCCGGCGCGCGGCGGCGCGTGGCCTGGTGTCCTACACGCGGTCAGGCGCGTGCCCGACCCGCGCACCGACCGTCGAAGCCTAGATTGGTGCCGTCGGGCCACGTCCCGGCGTATCACGCAACCCGGCCCGCCCCCTGCCGGTGGGCACGACAGACAAGGAGCTTCGATGATGAACCCCAAGTACCTGATCAGCGGCGCGGCCGCGGCGATGGTGGTGGTGGGCGGCCTGGCCTACGCGCAGACCAGCGATCCGATGGCGGCGCCGACCGCCACCGACAGCCAGGCCCAGGCCACGCAGCAGCAACCCGGCTCCACCAGCAGCGACGGCACGACCGGCAGCATGCCGAACACGACCGACGCGCCGGCCACGCCGACCGGCGACGCGCTGAACGAGCGCGCCGCACAGGCCGACCGCAACTGATCGCGGGCGGGCCACGTGGACGGCGATCGCCGCATCACCGCCGCCGATGATGGCTCGCCAGGGGCAGGTCCGACGCGGCCTGCCCTTTCGGTGCTGCGCAGCCTGCTGCTCGGCCTGGTGATCGGCGCCGCGGCCCTGGGCGTTCTGCTGCCGCTGATGCCCGCGAAGAAGGCGCCGCCCCCGGTCGCGCAGCTCGTCGTGCAGCCGCCACGGCAGTTGCAGCTGGGCAGCGCCGCCGTCTCGGCCGACGCCCGGCGCGTGGCGCAGGCCGTGGTCGACCGCGGCGACAACGGCGACCGGCCCTTCGTGATCGTCGACAAGCGCCAGGCCCAGCTGCTGCTGTTCCAGCCCTCCGGACGCCTGGCCGGCAGCACGCCCATCCTGCTCGGCTCGGCGCGCGGCGACGAGAGCGTGCCGGGCATCGGCGAGCGCCCCATCGCGCAGGTGAAGCCGCACGAACGCACCACGCCCGCCGGCCGCTTCGTCGCCGAGCGCGGGCGCAATGCGATCGGCGAGGACGTGATCTGGGTCGACTACGACAACGCGGTCTCGATGCACCGCGTGCGCCTGACGAACCCGAAGGAGCGCCGGCTCCAGCGCCTGGCCTCGCCGCGCGTGGCCGACCGGCGCATCAGCTACGGCTGCATCAACCTGCCGGTGGCGTTCTTCGAGCAGTCGCTCTGGCCGGCGCTGCGCACGCGCGGTGGGGTCATCTATGTACTGCCCGACCAGAAGCGCCTCGAAGACGCCTTCCCGGCGCTGGTCAGCGCGGCAGCCGAACGTGAAGCGCGTCTCGCGACGCCGGCGAAAGCGCGCGCGCTCTAGCTTTTCCGACGCCCGTTCGCTGCTGGAAGCAACGCCGAACCCGTAGCATGCGCGCCTGGTTCCCGCCCATCCGCGGCGGGCAGTCGGGGTGCGTGTGCGGGCGGGATTCAAGGCGTGGGCCGCGCTGGGCGCGGCAGTGGTCTCGATGGCGACGGCGGGCGCCGCGGAACGCGCGAGCGCCACCGTCGTGGCGCTCAGCCCCGATGCGCACGCCCTGCTGCAGTGGGCGCGGCAGAGCGGCGACACCACGGGCAAACCGCATGCCGTGGTCGACAAGCGCCATGCGCGCATCTGGGTCTTCGACCGGCACGGCCAGCTCGCCGGCACGACGCCGGTGCTGCTGGGCCTGGCGAGCGGCGACGATTCCGCGCCCGGCGTCGGCACGCGCGTGCTGTCCGGCATCCCGGCGTCCGAGCGCACCACGCCGGCCGGCCGCTTCGCGTCGGAGCCGGGGCACAACCTGAAGGGCGAAGGCATCGTCTGGGTGGACTACGAAGCCGCCTTCGCGATCCACCGCCTGCGCCCGGCTCCGGCGCACGAGCGCCGGCCGGAGCGGCTGGCGTCCGAGTCGCCGGCCGACAACCGCATCTCGCTCGGCTGCGTGATCGTCGGCGAGGACTTCTACGACCGCGTGATCGCGCCGACGCTCGGCCGCCAGCGCGGCGTGGTCTACGTGCTGCCCGAGGTGCGTTCGATGCACGCCGTGTTCGGCGCGCTGCCGGCCGACAGCGAGATGTGAGCAAACCGTGAAGGTGCGATGACCGGCGCGTGAGCGCCGGCGCCCAGACTGTGGCTCCACAACGGTGCCACGGTCATGCAGCCCTTCGACGACTCCGACAACCCCTCCCCATCCGCCTCGCCCGCGCGCATCGTCGTCGTCGGCGGCGGCTTCGCCGGCACCACGCTGGCGCGCGCGCTCGAGCGGCAGCTGCCGCCGGGCTGGCAGCTGGTGCTGATCTCGGAGGAGAGCTACACCACCTTCAACCCGATGCTGGCCGAGGTGGTGGGCGCTTCGGTGTTCCCCGAGCACGTGGTGGCGCCGATCCGGCAGATGCTGCGCCGCAGCCGCTTCGTGATGGGCCGCGTGACCGGCGCCGACCTGGCGCGCCGCGAGATCGGCGCGCAGACGCTGGCCGGCGCGCAGACGCTGCGCTACGACCACCTGGTGCTGGCCTTCGGCACGCGCGCCAACCTGGCGCTGGTGCCCGGCATGGACCGGCATGCGCTGCCGCTGAAGCTGGTGGGCGACGCGCTGCACATCCGCAACCGCGTGCTGCAGCGCGTGGCGCGCATCGAGCTCGAGAGCGACCCCGCGCTGCGGCAGCGCCTGGGCCGCTTCGTGGTCATCGGCGGCGGCTTCTCCGGCGTCGAGGTCGCCGGCGAACTGGCCGACTTCCTGGCCGGCATCGGCCGCTACTACCCGCAGGTGCGGGCCGGCGAACTGGGCGTCACGCTGCTGCAGGACACCGAGCGGCTGCTGCCCGAGCTGCCGGCCTCGCTGGGCCACAAGGCCGCGGCCTCGCTGCGCGCGCGCGGCGTGGACGTGCGCGTGACGGCCCGTGCCGGCGCCGTCGACGCCGACGGCGTGACGCTGCAGGGCGGCGAGCGCATCGAGGCCGCCACCGTGATCTGCACCATCGGCACGCGCGCCAATCCGCTGGCCGACGCGCTGGGACTGCCCACGCAGCGCGGCCGCATCGTCACCGGCGACGACCTGTCGGTGCCGGGCGCCCCGGGCGTCTGGGCCATCGGCGACTGCGCGCTGGTGCGCAACCATGCCGACGCCGGCGGCGGCTTCGCGCCGCCCACGGCGCAGTTCGCGGTGGCGCAGGCGCAAGCGCTGGCCCGCAACCTGATGCAGCGCATCCGCGGCGGCGACACCACGCGCTTCGGCCACCGCTCGCGCGGAATGATGGCCACCACCGGCCACCTGAAGGGCGTGGCGCAGCTCGCCGGCCTGCGGCTGTCGGGCCTGCCGGCCTGGCTGCTGTGGCGCGCGTACTACCTGCTGCGCATGCCCACGCTGGGCCGCAAGCTGCGCATCTGGGTCGAATGGACCTGGGGCATGTGCTTCGCCGCCGACATCACCCATCTGCGCTTCACGCGCACCGCCGAGATCGACGCGGTGCCGGGCGCCACCACCACACCCCAACCCTGAGGACCACCACCATGCTCCAGAAGAAATCCGCCATCGTCACCGGCTCCACCAGCGGCATCGGGCTCGGCATCGCCCGCGCCCTGGCGCGCCAGGGCTGCGACGTGATGCTCAACGGCTTCGGCCCGGCCGAGGCCATCGAGGCCACGCGCGCCGGCCTGCAGCGCGAGTTCGGCGTCAACGTGCGCTACTCGGGCGCCGACATGAGCCGTCCGGCCGAGGTGCGCGTGCTCGCCGAAGCCGCGATCGCCGAGTTCGGCAAGGTCGACATCATCGTCAACAACGCCGGCATCCAGCACGTGGCGCCGGTGGAGGACTTCCCCGACGCGAAGTGGGACGCGGTGCTCGCGATCAACCTTTCGTCGGCCTTCCACCTGATCAAGGCGGTGACGCCCGGGATGAAGCAGCGCCGCTTCGGCCGCATCATCAACGTGGCCTCGGCGCACGGGCTGACCGCGTCGCCGTTCAAGAGCGCGTACGTGGCCGCCAAGCACGGGCTGATCGGGCTGTCGAAGACGGTGGCCGTGGAACTGGCCGAGTTCGGCATCACGTCCAACACCATCTGCCCGGGCTACGTGAAGACGCCGCTGGTGGAGCAGCAGATCGCCGACCAGGCCAAGGCCCACGGCATCCCGCCCGAGCAGGTGGTGCGCGACGTGATGCTGTCGCACCAGGCGCGCAAGGAGTTCGTGCAGGTGGACGAACTGGCGGCGCTGGCGGTGTTCCTGGCCTCCGACGCCGCGGCATCGATGACCGGCACCGCGCTCGCGATGGACGGCGGCTGGACGCTGCACTGAACGACCATGAAGAACCAAGCGAAGCAGAAGAAGGCGGCGCAGCCGCATGGCCAGGTGGTGCTGGTGCTGCAGGGCGGCGGCGCCCTGGGCGCCTACCAGCTGGGCGTCTACGAGGCGCTGCACCAGGCCGGCATCGAGCCCGACTGGGTCATCGGCACCTCGATCGGCGCGATCAACGCGGCGCTGATCGCCGGCAACGCACCGGACGAGCGCCTGCCGCGCCTGCACCGCTTCTGGGAGCAGATGCGCGCCGGCGACCTGGGCCGCTTCCAGTGGCCGGGCCTGGCCAACGCGCTGACGGTGATGCGCGGCATCCCCGACTTCTTCGTGCCCAGCCTGCACGCGTGGCGCGGCAGCCAGGCGGCCCTGGGCGTCGAGCAGGCGGCCTACTACAGCACCGCGCCGCTGCGCGAGACGCTCGGCGAGCTGGTCGACTTCGAGGTGCTCAACGAGTGCCGCACCCGCATGACCGTGGGCGCGGTGAACGTCTGCAGCGGCGAGATGCGCTACTTCGACACCGCGAAGGAACGCCTGGGCGTGGAGCACGTGATGGCCAGCGGCGCGCTGCCGCCGGCCTTCGGCGCGGTGCGCATCGGCGGCCAGCCGTACTGGGACGGCGGCATCTACTCGAACACGCCGATCGAGGCCGTGCTGGACGACAAGCCGCGGCGCGACTCGCTGATCTTCGCCGTCAACGTGTGGCACCAGACCGGGCCAGAGCCGGAGTCGATCTGGCAGGTGATGGGGCGGCAGAAGGACATCCAGTTCGCCAGCCGCGCCGACAGCCACATCGCGCGCCAGAAGCAGATCCACCGCCTGCGCCACGTGATCCGCGAGCTGCACAAGCAGGTGCCCGGCGCGAAGCACGACGACCCGCACGTGAAGGAGCTCGCCTCCTGGGGTTGCGGCACCACGATGCACGTGGCGCACCTGGTGGCGCCGCGCCTGGAGGGCGAGGACCACACGAAGGACATCGACTTCAGCAGCGCCGGCGTGCGCGCGCGCGAGCAGGCGGGCTACGCCGACACCCTGCGCATGATCGAGCGCGCGCCGTGGACCGAGGCGGCGGCCGACCCGATCGAAGGCGTGATCGAGCACCGCTGATGGCCATCGTGCCCTTCACGCTGGCCTTCGCCGCCGCCGCCTGCTGCGCGCTGCTGATGGGCTACGCCATCCAGCGCGGCGCCACCTGCACGGTGGCCGCGGTGGGCGAACTGGTCAACGAACGCCGGGCGCGCCGGCTGCTGGCGCTGGCCGAGGCCGCCTTGTGGGTCGGCGGCGGGCTGGTGCTGGCGCAGCACCTGCACCTGCTGCCGCCGATGCCCGCCGCGGGCTACGCCGCCGGCGCGTGGACCGTGGCCGGCGGTGTGCTGCTGGGGCTGGGCGCCTGGCTCGGCCGCGCCTGCGTGTTCGGCGCCATCGCGCGACTGGGTTCGGGCGAGTGGGCCTACGCGCTGACGCCGCTGGGCTTCTACGCCGGCTGCCTGAGCGTGGGCCCGCTGTTCGCGATGCCGACGCCGCGGGCGCTGCACGAGACCTCGCCGCTGCTGCAGGCGCCGGCGGGGCTGGCGCTGGGCGTGGTGGCCGTTGCCGCCGGCCGCGCCGCCTGGCTGCTGCGCCGCGCGCCGGGCTGGCGCAGGCAGCTCTGGCAGCCGCACGAAGCCACGCTGGTGATCGGCGCCAGCTTCCTGGCGATGCTGCTGCTGGTGGGTGCCTGGGCCTACACCGACCTGCTGGCCGAACTGGCCCGCGGCATGGCGCACAGCCTGCCGGCGCGTGCGCTGCTGCTGCTGGCGCTGCTGGCCGGTGCCGCCTGGGGCGGGTACAGCGCCGGGCGCTGGAACGGCGCCTGGCCGGCTCCGTCGCAATGGCTGCGCTGCTTCGGCGGCGGCGTGCTGATGGGCTGGGGCAGCCTGCTGATCCCGGGCGGCAACGACGGCCTCATCCTCGTCGGCATGCCGCTGCTGTGGCCCTATGCCTGGCTGGCCTTCGCCAGCATGTGCGCCAGCATCGCGGCGGCGCTGCTGCTGCAGCGCGCGGCCGCGAATCTCACATTTCAGTCACGCCCGCGCCATGGACGACCCGGTTCCTAGAATGCCTGCCATGTCACGACGCGTGCTGGTGGTCGAGGACGACCCGGACATCGGGCGCCTGGTGATGCTGCAGCTGGCCGAGCTGGGTTGCGAGGGCAAGCTGATCGCCGACGGCGTCACTGCGCTGGCCGAGGCGCAGGCCGGCCGCTACGACCTGCTGATCCTGGACCTGATGCTGCCGCGCATGGACGGCCTGCAGATCTGCCGGCGCCTGCGCGAGAGCGACCGCTACACGCCGATCCTGATGCTCACCGCGAAGTCGGGCGAGATCGACCGCGTGCTGGGCCTGGAGCTCGGCGCCGACGACTACCTGACCAAACCCTTCAGCGTGCTGGAACTGGCGGCGCGCGTGAAGGGCGTGTTCCGCCGCGCCGAGAAGGCCGAGGCCGCGCAGCGCGCGGTCGGCGGCGGCGAGGTGGCGCTGATCGAGCTGGACGGTCTGCGCATCGACCTGGTCCGCCACGAGGCGCTGGTCAACGGCGCGCCGGTGGAGCTCACCGCGAAGGAGTTCGAGCTGCTCGCCTTCTTCGCACGCAGCCCGGGCCGCGTGTTCACGCGCGCGCAGCTGCTCGACCAGGTCTGGGGCTACAGCCACAGCGGCTACGAGCACACGGTCAACTCGCACATCAACCGGCTGCGCAACAAGATCGAGCGCGACCCCGCGAACCCCGGCTTCATCCTCACGGTCTGGGGCGTGGGCTACAAGTTCGCCGACCGCCGTGGCTGACTGGCTCTCAGGTCCTCCGCGCGAGCTGCTGGCCAACCTGTCGCACGACCTGCGCACGCCGCTGGCATCGCTGCAGGGCTACCTCGAGCTGCTGCTGCTGCAGCACGAGCGGCTGCCGCCGGCCGAGGCGCGCAACTACCTGGAGACCGCGGCGCGCCAGGGCGAGCGCCTGTCGCGCCTGGTGGTGGACCTGTTCGACCTGGCACGGCTGGAAGCCGAGGACATGCGCGCCGACACCGAGCCGCTGCCGCCGGCCGAGCTGGTGCAGGACCTGCTGCAGAAGCACGCGCCCGAAGCCGAACGCCGCCAGCTGCGCCTGGCCGGTCCGGGCCCGGCCGCGTTGCCGCAGGTGCGCGCCGACATCGCGCTGATCGAGCGCCTGGTCGACCAGCTGATGCACAACGCGCTGCGCCACACGCCGCCCGGCGGCGAGGTCGGCATCGCACTGGCGGAGGACGGTGGGCGCGTGCGCGTCACCGTGCACGACACCGGTGCCGGCATCGCGCCGGAGGAACTGCCCGGCCTGTTCGAGCGTTACCACCGTGCCGCGCGGGTCGGCGGGCCGGACGACGGTGCGCACGGCGGCCTGGGCCTGGCGATCGCGCGCCGCATCGCGCAGCTGCACGGCTCGCCATTGACGGTGGACAGCGCACCGCAGCGCGGCACGCGCGTCAGCTTCACGCTGGCGCGCGCCGACGCCCCGCGCCCCGACGATGGCATGCCGCCGCAGCCCGCCACCGACCTGCGCGAGGCGCTGGCGCGCAGCGAGGCCCGCCGCGCTGCCGCCGAGGCCGACCTGCGCGCCGCCGAGCAGCGCTACCTGGCGGCGCTGCGCGGCAGCCAGGACGGGTTGTGGGAATGGGAGCTGTCGTCGGGCGCGGTGCACCTGTCGCCGCGCTGGAAGAGCATGCTGGATTTCGAGGCGGGCGAACTGGCCGACCGGCGCGAGGCCTGGCTGGACCGCGTGCATCCCGACGACCGCGCCGGCTTCGAGGCAGCGCTGGCCCGCCATGTCGCCGGCGGCGCGCCGGTGGACCACGAGCTGCGCCTGGTGGACCGCCACGGCGGCGTGCGCCACGTGCTGTCGCGCGCCACGGTCATCCGCGACCAGCACGGCCTGCCCTACCGCGTGGTCGGCATCGACACCGACATCACCCGGCTGCGCCGGGTGCAGGCGGTGCTGGACGCGGTGGCCGACGGCACCACCGGCCGCCACGGCCGCGAGCTGTTCGCGGCGCTGGTCGAGCACTTCGCCCGCGCGCTCGGCGTCGACGTCGCGTTCATCGCCGAGTGCATCGACAGCCCGCCGACGCGCGTGCGCACGCTGGCCTACTGGTCACGCATGCGCGGCGCCGTGCCGAGCTTCGAGTTCGAACTCTCCGGCACGCCCTGCGAGCAGGTGCTGCAGGGCGGCGAGATGTGCTTCCACCCCCAGGGCGTGGCGGCGCGCTTCCCGCGCGACGCGGCCTACGAGGCCTACCTCGGCATGCCCATCGTCGCCAGCGACGGCCGGCTGCTGGGCCACCTGGCGCTGTTCCACCGCACGCCACTCACCGACGACGTCATGGTGGGTCGCGTGTTCCAGATCTTCCTGGCGCGGGCGGCGTCCGAGATCGAGCGGCTGCAGGCGCTGGGCCTGCCGCGCTGAACGCCTACTGGCCCGCGGAGGCCGCGGCCTCGGCGGTGGCGGCGGCACCGGCCTGCATCGCGGCATCGAGCTTCTGCCGAACCGCCTGCTGCTGGGCCTGGGCCTGCTGCGCCTGCGAAGCCTGCAGCGCAGCGGCGGTGGCGGCACCACCGGCCACTTCGGCGCCACAGGCAGCGAGCAGGGCGGCAGCGAACAGGCAGGTGGCGTGGCAGGCGGGCTTCATCGGCAGGCTCCGTCGGTGGGACGACGGAGTTTAGGCGCCGCCTGCGCGGGCCATGGTCAGTTCTTGTTGCCGCCGCGCGAGAGCCAGGTGACCATCTTCTGCAGCTCGTCGCCGCTCATCTTGTCGCCCTTGACGGCCATCTCCTTGGCCTTCATGTCCCAGACCTTGCCCATCATGGCCAGGAACTCGGCCTTGGACACCATGCCGTCCTTGTTGCTGTCCATCGCGGTCATCTTGAACATGCCGGAGAACGAGTTGTCGTCCATCGTCTCGGCGCGTGCGCTGCCGGCGCCGGCCAGCAGCGCGAAGGAGGCGGCGGCCAGGGCCAGGGTGCGGGTGAAGTTCTTCATCGGGTACTCCTCGTCGGTTGGGGTGGATGTCGCTGTGCGGTAAGTCGCTACGCTGACGCTGGCTCTGTCGGACCAGGGCGCCGGGCCTTACGGGCAGAATCGCGCCCATGTCCCGGCAGCAACTCGAACTCCTGGCGCCCGCGCGCGATGCCGCGATCGGCATCGAGGCCATCAACCACGGTGCCGATGCCGTGTACATCGGCGGCCCCTCGTTCGGCGCGCGCGACAAGGCGGGCAACCCGATCGGCGAGATCGAGCAGCTGTGCCGCCACGCGCACCGCTACGGCGCGCGCATCTTCGTCACCCACAACACCATCCTGCGCGACGACGAACTCGAGGACGGCCGCCGCCTCGCGTGGGACCTGTGGCACGCCGGCGTCGACGCGCTGATCGTGCAGGACATGGCGCTGCTGGAGCTGGACCTGCCGCCGATCCAGCTGCACGCCAGCACGCAGACCGACATCCGCACGCCCGAGAAGGCGCGCTTCCTGCAGGACGTGGGCTTCTCGCAGATGGTGCTGGCGCGCGAGCTGGACCTGAAGCAGATCGGCGCCATCCAGGCCCAGGTGCAGCACGCGGTGCTGGAGTTCTTCATCCACGGCGCGCTGTGCGTGGCCTACAGCGGCAACTGCTACATCAGCCACGCACACACCGGCCGCAGCGCCAACCGCGGCAGCTGCAGCCAGGAGTGCCGCCTGCCCTACACGGTGACCGACGCGCAGGGGCGCATCGTCGCGCACGAGAAGCACGTGCTGAGCCTGAAGGACAACAACCAGAGCGCCAACCTGCACGCGCTGGTGGACGCCGGCATCCGCTGCTTCAAGATCGAGGGCCGCTACAAGGACATGGGCACGGTGAAGAACGTCACCGCGCACTACCGCCAGCTGTTCGACGCGCTGCTCGAGGAACGTCCCGAGCTCGCCGCCAGCAGCGACGGCCGCTGCCGCTACACCTTCACGCCCGACCCCGACCGCGGCTACAACCGCGGCGCCACCGACTACTTCGTCAACGGCCGCCAGATCGACATCGGCGCCTTCGACACACCCAAGCACGCCGGCATGCCGGTGGGCCACGTGGTGAAGGTCGGCGCCGACCACTTCGACGTCGACGCCGACAGCGCGGCCGTCGCGCTCCACAACGGCGACGCGCTCACCTGGTGGGACCTGCAGGGCGAGCTGCAGGGCGTGCCCATCAACATCGCGAAAGCCCTCGGCGGGCGCGGCTGGCGCCTGTTCCCCAACGCGCCGATGGCGACGCTGAAGGACCTGCGCAAGGGCGCCGCGATCAGCCGCAACCGCGACATGGCCTGGGACCGCGTGCTGGAGAAGAAGTCGGCCGAGCGACGCATCGCGGTGGACCTGTTCCTGCGCGACGTGCCCGGCGGCTTCGAGCTGGACATCACCGACGAACGCGGCCACCACGCCAGCGCGCACGTGCGCCACGCGCACCAGGCAGCGCAGGATGCCGCGCGCAACGAGTCCACGCTGCGCGAGCACCTGGCCAGGCTCGGCGGCACGCTGTTCGAGGCCCGGGACGTGCAGCTGACCCTGTCGCAGCCGTGGTTCGTGCCGGCAAGCGTGGCCAACGCGCTGCGCCGCGACGCGGTGGCGGCGCTGGAAGCCGCACGCGCCGCGGCCTTCACGCGCCTGCCGCGCGCGCAGCCGGTGGAGCCGCCGGTGCCCTACCCCGAGGACACGCTGAGCTACCTGGCGAACGTCTACAACGCCAAGGCCGCGGCCTTCTACGCCAGGCACGGCGTGAAGGTGGTGGATGCCGCGTACGAGAGCCACGAGGAACTCGGCGAGGTGAGCCTGATGATCACCAAGCACTGCGTGCGCTGGTCCCTGAGCCTGTGCCCGAAGCAGGCCAAGGGCGTGGTGGGCGTGCAGGGCACGGTGCGGGCCGAGCCGCTGACGCTGGTGCACGGCAACGACAGGCTCACGCTGCGCTTCGACTGCAAGCCCTGCGAGATGCACGTGGTGGGCCGGATGCGCAAGAACGTGCTGCGGGACGCCGCCAAGGAAGCGGCCGCCGTGCCGATGCAGTTCTACCGCTCCCGCCCGGCGCCGCAGCGCCGCGCCTGACACCCCCAATCCCGAACCCGGCCGCGCCTTCCTGGGGGATATGGGGATGGCCCCGCCCTTGCTACCGTTGCAACATCCGGCAACGTTTGGGCGAGGGAACAGGGTCGATGTTCAGCTTGAGGATCGTCAAGGGCGCCGACCTGGCCGAAGGGGTGCTGACCGAGACCCAGCTGCCCGAAACCTTCACCCGCTTCGGCGTCGGCCGCGACCCGGCGAACCACTGGCCCATCCCCGACCGCACGCTGGCCATCTCGGCGCGCCACTGCGAGTTCGTGGCCGCCGGCAGCCGCGTGCTGCTGCGCGACCTGTCCACCAACGGCACCTTCGTGAACGGCGCGGCGCAGCGCCTGCTGGCCGAGCACGTGCTGAAGGACGGCGACCGCATCGAACTGGGGCCCTACACCATCGAGGTGCAGGGCCATGGCGCGCATGCGGGCACGGCCGGGGCGCGCGATGCGGATGTCACCGTGCACCTGCCGCCGGCGCCCGCGCCAGTGAAGGCACCGTCGGTGGAGTCCACCACGCCGCTGCGCGGGGGCGACCCGGCGGCGATGCTGGCTGCCCTGGGCGCGGCACCACCGCCCAAGGTGGGGCTCACCGAGATCCTGCGCAACGCGCCGCCGGCCGAAAGCTCGAAGGTCGCGGTGACGAAGATCCGCATGGCGCCCAAGCCCGGCGAGGCGCCGGCGGAGCCGCCCGCGGCCGTCGTCGCGGCGACCCCGCCGCCCGCGGCGACGGCCGCACCGCTGCCGCCGCCGCCACCTGCGGCGCAGGCCCATTCCCCGGCCAGCGTCGATCCCGTCGTCGCCGCGCTGGCCCAGGGCCTGGGCCTGCACCCCAGCCAGCTGGCCGGGCGCGACGCCGCACAGGCCGCGCGGCAGGTGGGCCAGCTCGCGCGCGGCGGCGTGGTCGCGCTGCGCCAGCTGCTGGAGCAGCAGGCCCAGGCGCGGCGCCAGCTCGGCAGCCATGCGCCGGCGCTGCTGCCCGTGCGCGACAGCAGCCCGCTGCGCCGCGCCGCCAGCACCGAGGCTGCGCTGGCCGCCCTGCTGGCGCCGGGCGCGGAGGGCGACGCGGTGCTGCAGCGCACCGGGCTCGACCTGGCCGCCCACGAGCACCGGCTGATCGACGCCTTCCGCGGCGCCGCCGAGCGCATGGGGGCGCTGATGGCGCCGGCCGCGCTGGAGAAGGCGCTCGGCGAGCGCACCGGCATGGCGCCCGCCGCGCAGCTGTGGGAGCTCTACACGCAGCTGTGGCACGACCTCGGCCTGGCGCCCGGCCTGCCGTGGCAGCAGGGCTTCATCGACGCCGCCCTGCTGCACCTGGCCACGGCCTACGACGAACACGCAGCGCCGCCGGCCCGATGAGCGACTTCTTCAGCTACACCGGCGGTGCCGCCGAGCCCGAAAGGGCCGCGGGGCCGCGCACCATCCTCGGCGAACTGAGCAGCGAGGACTGGGAGCGCTTCATCGGCTACACGGCGCGGCGTCGCTATCCGGGGGGCGCCGTGATCGTCAGTGCCGGCGAGGCGCAGCGGGCGCTGTGCTTCATCGCCAGCGGCCAGGTCGAGATCGCCGCCGCCGGGGCGCCGCGCAAGGCCGCGCCGCTGCTGCGCGGCGAAGGCGAGGTGTTCGGCATCCTGAGCTTCCTGGACGGTGCGGCCAGCGGCATCACCGCCACCGTCGGCGCGGCCGGCCCGGCCGAGCTGCTGATGCTCACGCCCGAGGCGCTGCAGCAGCTGGCGGCCTGGCAGCCGCGCATCGCGATGGCGCTGCTGCGCGACCTGGGTGCACACGTCGCCGCACGGCTGCGGCGGCTGCAGCCGGGCGACTGAGGGAAACGGTCCCCGATGGCGGCCGTCATCCCCATCGTCCCCGCCGGCGCCGACCGTCCCGCCGCGACGCAGTTCTTCCGCAACTACACGCAGCTCGAGAGCCGCGTGCCGATGGCGGTGTGGGTGGCGGCGCGCGTGGTGGTGGTCGGCATCACGCTGGCGCTGGCCGCGCTGCTCATCGTGCAACCCGAGCTCGGGCTCAAGCTCTTCTGGGGCCTGGCTATTCCCGTGGTGCCGGCGCTGCTGGTGATCGCTCCCGGCCTGTGGCGCCAGGTGTGCCCGATGGCGACGATGAACCAGCTGCCTCGGCTGGCCAACTTCAGCCGCATGCGGGAACTGCCGGCGGGGCTGAAGAATGCGGCCTTCGGCATCGCGGTGGCCTTGTTCGTGGTGGCCGTGTCGCTGCGCGTGCCGCTGCTCAACCACAGCGGGGTGCTGGTCGGCTTCGGCGTGCTCGGCGTGCTGCTGCTGGCGTTCGCGGGCGGCACTGTGTTCAAGGGCCGCAGCGGCTGGTGCGGCACCTTCTGCCCGCTGGCGCCGGTGCAGCGCATCTACGGCCAGGCGCCGCTGATCGTGGTGAAGAACGGCTACTGCAACCCCTGCGTGGGCTGCCAGAAGAGTTGCTACGACTTCAACCCGCGCGCCGCGGTGTTCAGCGACATCTACGACGACGACCCGCGCCACGCGGCGCAGCGCCGCCTGTTCATGGGCTTCCTGCCGGGGCTGATCCTCGGCTACTTCCTGCAGGGCCCCGCTCCCGCCTGGGGCGAGCCGCTGCATGCGCTGGTGCTGTTCGGCGCGGGCTGCGCCAGCGCCGGCCTGTACATGATCGCGGTGGCCTTCTCGCCGGCGAACCCCTACCGCGTGGCGCTGGCCTTCGGCACTTTCGCGCTGTGCGCGTTCTACGCCTTCGCCGGACCGGTGATCGTCAACACCGTCGCGGGCCTGGCCGGCGCCGAACCCGCGGGCTGGCTGCTGCAGGCTTCGCGCGGCATCGGCGTGGTGCTGGCGCTGGCGCTGGCCGCCAGCGGGCTCTACGCCGAGCGGCGCTACGCGGCCACGCAGCGCGGCGCGCGCGCCGAAGGCCAGCGCGTGACGACGCAGATCGGCGGCGGCGCGTCCCTGAAGGAGCGGCTCGCCAGCCGCGAGGCGGCCGAGGTCACCGACCGCGGCAGCGGCATCACGTTCCAGGTGGCGCCCGACGCGACGCTGCTCGAGGCCATCGAATCCGCCGGCCTGAAGATCAACTTCGGCTGCCGCGCCGGCGTCTGCGGCGCCGACCCCGTGGCCATCTGCGAGGGCCACGAGCACCTGTCGCCCCCCGGCGACGACGAACTCGCCACGTTGCGCCGGCTGGGGCTGGAGGGCCGCGCTCGGCTGGCCTGCATGTGCGCGGTGAAGGGGCCGGTGCTGATCGACCGCGACCCGCGTTCGACGCCCGCCGCGCCGGTGGCGGCGAAACCCGTGCCGCCGAAGGCGGACCGTGCGCAGCGCACCGGCCTGCGCCGCGTGGTGATCGTCGGCAACGGCGTCGCCGGCATGAGCGTGGCCGAGGCGCTGCGCCGCGAGAGCCGCAGCGTGCAGATCGACGTCATCGGCAACGAGCCGCACGCCTTCTACAACCGCATGGGCATCGGACGCCTGATCTACGAGGCGCCGGGCATGGACGCGCTGCAGCTGGTGCCGCCCGACTGGCCGCAGCAACACGACGTCAAGGTCTGGACGCAGACCATCGCCGCCCGCATCGACCGCGAGGCCCGCCGCCTGCAGCTGGCCGACGGCCAGGCGCTGCCCTACGACAAGCTGGTGCTGGCCACCGGCGCGCGCAGCACCGCGCCGAGTGCCGATTTCCTTCAGCACCCCAATGCCTTCGTGCTGCGCTCGGCCGACGACGCGCGCGCCATCCGCGACTACGTGCACCGCCGCAAGGCGCAGCGGGCGCTGGTGGTGGGCGGCGGCGTGCTGGGCGTGGAGGCGGCCGACGCGCTGCACAAGCTGGGCCTCAAGGTGACGCTGCTGCAGCGCTCGGACCGGCTGATGAACGCGCAGCTCGACGAGCCCGGCGCCGCGCGGCTGCAGGGCTACCTGGAGAGCATCGGCATCCAGGTGCTGACGCGCACCGCGGTGACGCGCTACGAAGGGTCGCCCCAGCTGCAGGTGGCCTGGCTCAGCCACGGCCCGCGCGTGCGCGCCGACGTGTTCGTCGCCGCCTTGGGCATCCAGGCCAACACCTTCCTGGCCGAGCAGGCCGGCCTGGCGATGGGCGACAACGGCATCCGCGTCGACCGCTTCATGGGCACCAGCGACGCCGACATCTACGCGGTGGGCGACGTCGCCGACCTGAAGGGCACGCCGCGCGGGCTGTGGCCCATCGGCGCCGCGCACGCGGCCACCGCGGTGGAGGCGATGCTCGGCGAGCCGCTGCCCTACGCCACGCCGCGCATCGTGCTGCAGCTCAAGTGCGAGGGCATCGACCTGCGCAGCCAGGGCGAGATCGTCGCGCGCGAGGGCGACGAGGACTTCCATGCGCGCGAAGGCGACGAGGCCTGGTGGCGCCTGATCGTGCGCAGCGGCCAGCTCGCCGGCGGGCTCTACGTGGGGCCGCCGGGTTCAGCCAAGGCCTTCACGAAACTGCTGCAGCAGCCGCTGGACCTGACGCCGATACGCGCCGAGCTGCGCGCCGGCAGGCTCGACGCGCTGAAGACGCTGGCGCGCGGCTAGGAGTCTGCGCGCCCTCAGCGCATGCCGCTGCCGTCAGCGCCGGCGCCGCCGGCCACCTGCAGCTGCTGGCCGGCGCGCTGCCAGGCCTCGGTACCGCCGCGATACCACAGCACGTTGCGGTAACCCAGGCGGATCGCCCGCAGCGAGGCGTTGTACGACATCCAGCACTGCGGGCCCTGGCAGTAGAAGACCAGCGGCAGGTCGTTGCGGCCGCGCGTGGCCTGCTGCAGCACCTGCGCCAGCTGCTGCTGCACCGCGTCGTCGAAGCTGCCGGGTTGCGCGGCCCAGGCCAGCGGCATCGCGTTCGGCAGCGTCTGGCCGCCGCCCAGCACGTCGAACACCAGCACCGGCACGCCCTGCTGCAGCAGCGGCAGCAGGCCCTTGGTGGTGATGACCTGGCCGCCGGGGATCTTGTTGGGCGTCGGGCCGTGGAAGGCGCCTTCGTGCAGCTGCGGCTGCGGCGCCACGCCCATGTCCTGGCGTTCCCAGGCCATCAGCTGGTCCAGCGACGGCGCGGCGCCCATCCCGGGCATCGCGCCCGGCATGCTGCCACCGGAGGGCTGCGACGGCTGGGTCGGGAAGGCATGGCCGGGCAGCGGCTGCGCGGCGGCAAGGCCGGACAGCGCGCCCAGCAGCAGGGGCAGCAACGGGCGGGCAACGGTCGACAGCTTCATGGCGTGCTCTCTCTTCTCTCGTGGATGCGGGAATCAGCGGGCGGCGGCCGACAGCCGCGTCCAGGCGCCGTCGGACTCGCGGCGGTAGTACGTGCCGCCGGCGTCCTGGGCGTAGGTGCGACCATCGACCTGGACCGTCTGGCCCGCCGGCAGGTGGTGCGGCAGCATCGTGGCGCGGCCGCTGGCCGGATCGACGTAGGGGCCGACGCCGCGGATGGCCTGGTTCGTGTAGTTCGCGACCGCCGCGCTCTGGCGCTGGCTGTTGTCGGCCCAGCCCTGGTTGTAGGAGGCGTAGCCCTCCTGCACCGTGCGGTAGGCCTGCTGCTGGCCGCGGAACTGGTCGCGCTGGGCCTGCAGCGCACCCTGCACGTTGGTGCCGCGCGCGCTGATCAGGTCGTGGTACGCGTACTGCTCGAACGTGAAGGGGGCCTGGCCGGCGCGCACCAGCTGGGCGTACTCGCGCTGCAGGCGCGGACCGTTGGTGCGCAGGTGGTACTGCCACAGTTGCAGCTGCGCCTGCCGGTTCTGCTGCTGGTACTGGCCGAGCACGGCGGCCATCTGCTGGTCGAACTGCGCGTTCTGCGCCGCGATGGCGCCCAGGCCCTGCGCCTGGGCCGTCGCCATCGCGACGGCGGTGGACACGAGGGCGATGAACTGGCGGGGTGTCATGAGCGGCTCCTGCTCCGGTGCCGCCAGATTAGGGGGTGCCGCGTCCGCCGGCGATGATCCCGGCGGATACCCCGCGCGTCGAACGCGTCAGCGCTTGGGCGGTCCGCCGCGGCCCGCCGAGCCGCCGCCCGGACGCCCGCCGCCGCCCTGCGGCCGCGAGCCCTGCGGCCTGCCGCCACCACCACCACCACCGCCGCCGTGGCCACGGCCGCCACCGAAGCCGCCCGGCCGGCCACCGCCACCGCCGCCCGCGTTGCGGCGCGTGCCGCCGACGCCGATGGTCATGCGGCCGAGCACGATGGGCTCGGCGCGCTCGCTCGCCGGCGCCTCGAAGCCGGGGATGGTCTCGCGCGGGATGCTGCGCTTGATGAGGCGCTCGATGTCCTTCACGAACACCTCCTCGTCCAGGCACACCAGCGAGATCGCCTCGCCCTGCGCGCCGGCGCGGCCCGTGCGGCCGATGCGGTGCACGTAGTCCTCGGGCACGTTGGGCAGCTCGAAGTTCACCACGTGCGGCAGCTGGTCGATGTCGATGCCGCGCGCCGCGATGTCGGTGGCCACCAGCACCTGCAGGTCGCCGCTCTTGAAGTCGGCCAGCGCCTTGGTGCGCGCGCCCTGGCTCTTGTTGCCGTGGATGGCCATCGCGCTGATGCCCTGCTCGTTCAGGTAGTCCGTGAGCCGGTTGGCCCCGTGCTTCATGCGCGCGAACACCAGCACCTGGTGCCAGTCGCCCTGCTTGATCAGGTGCGCCAGCAGGTCCTTCTTGCGCTCGCGGCCCACCGGGTGGATCTTCTGCGCGATGGTGTCGGCGGTGGCGTTGCGGCGCGCCACCTCGATCAGCGCCGGCTGGTTCAGCAGCCGGTCGGCCAGCGCCTTGATGTCGTCGCTGAAGGTGGCCGAGAACAGCAGGCTCTGCTTCTTCTGCGGCAGGATCGCCAGCACCTTCTTGATGTCGTGGATGAAGCCCATGTCCAGCATGCGGTCGGCTTCGTCGAGCACGAAGATCTCGACATGGCTCAGGTCGAGCGTGCGCTGCTGGTGGTGGTCCAGCAGGCGGCCGGGCGTGGCGACGAGGATGTCGACGCCGCGCCGCAGCTTGTCGATCTGCGGCTGCATGCCGACGCCGCCGAACATCACCATGCTGGTGAGCGGCACGTGCTTGCCGTAGGTGCGCACGCTCTCCTCCACCTGCGCGGCGAGCTCGCGCGTCGGGGTGAGGATGAGCGCGCGGATCGCGATGCGGCCGCGCGCGTCGCGCTTGCCCGGGTGGGCCAGCAGGCGGTGCAGCAGCGGCAGCGTGAAGCCGGCGGTCTTGCCGGTGCCGGTCTGCGCGCCGGCCATCAGGTCGCCGCCCTTCAGCACGGCGGGAATCGCCTGGGCCTGGATCGGCGTGGGGGTCTCGTAGCCCTGTTCGCGCACGGCGCGCAGCAGCGGCTCGGCGAGGCCGAGTTCGGTGAATTGCATGGATGTGGGCCCCTCGACGGGAGCCTGGGTTCGCAGCCTGTGCCCTGCCGTTGCGGTCGGGCCAGTCGTAAGCTGCGAGGGTTCTTCTGAAAGTCGGAATCGACAGCGCCGCGATGACTGGGAGCCGCGACGCGATGACTGCATTCTACGGGGCCGCCCCGGCGCCAGCCGGCGTCAAGCCCGGTGAATCCGGTGTTCTTCGGGGCTTGCGCCGGTGGCAAAGCAGAAGGCCGGGCATGCCCGGCCTTCGAATGATCGTCGCAGTGACTTATGCGCGCATCAGTTCCGCCCGACCGCGGTCCAGGCCGCCGCCACCGCGTTCTGCTCGGCGCTGCCGCTGCCGTACAGGTCGCGTGCCGCGTTCAGCGTGGCGCTGCGGGCCGCGGCGTAGTTGCTCGACGAGGTCATGTACACCGTCAGCGCGCGGTACCAGATCTTCTCGGCCTTCGCGCGGCCGATGCCCGCCACCGTGCCGTTGCCGCTGGCCACGCGCGTGTTGCCCGCGACGCAGGTCTTGCTCGGGCTGCCGTTGGTGGTGCCCTGCGACAGCAGGTAGAAGAAGTGGTTCGCCACGCCCGACGAGTAGTGCACGTCGAGGTTGCCGACGCCGCTGTACCAGCAGTCGGCGCTGCGGCCGTCCTGGCTCGGGTTGATCATCGTGCGCAGCGCGCTGGTGCCGCTCTTGTAGAGCTCCTCGCCGATGAGGAAGTCGCCCGGGTCGTTGGGGTTGTTGGCGTAGAACTCCACCGCGGTGCCGAAGATGTCGCTGGTGCCCTCGTTGAGGCCGCCGGACTCGCCCGAATACACCAGCCGCGCGGTGCGGCTGGTGACGCCGTGCGTCATCTCGTGGCCGGCCACGTCCAGCGAGTCGAACGGGTTGAAGGTGGTGCCGTCGCCGTCGCCGTAGGTCATGCAGAAGCAGCTGTCGGACCAGAAGGCGTTGTTGTAGTTGCGGCTGTAGTGCACGCGGTTGTAGGCGCCGGTGCCGTTGTTGGCGATGCCGTTGCGGCCGTGCACGTTCTTGTAGTAGTCCCAGGTCACCGCGGTGCCGTACTGCGCGTCGACGCCCACCGTCTGCACGTTGCTCAGTGCGCCGGTGCCCCACACGTTGTCGGCGTCGGTGAAGATCGAACCGCCGGTGGTGCGGTTGTTCATGTTGATCGTGTACGTGTTGCCGCGGCTCGGGTCGCGCAGGTTGTAGGTGCTGCCGACGAGGTCGGTGGTCAGCGTGACCGTGCCGTTGAAGAAGCCGCGCCCGGTGCCGGTGGCGGCGGCGATGTGCACGTCGTCCCACTGCTCCAGCACCGCGCCGGTCTGCGCGTCGACCATCACGTGCAGCTCGGTCGGCGTGCCGTCGGCCTGCTGGCCGAAGACGCGCACGTCCCAGGCCAGCACCGGGGCGTCGCCGCGTGCGTAGACCACCAGGTCCGGCGGCGTGCCGCGCGTGCTGCCGTCGGCGGCACCGAGCGCGGCCTTGATCGCGCGCCCGGCCGACAGCGCGGCGCCACGCGGCAGGTTGACGGCGCGCTCCATCGACATCGACACGTCGCGCAGCGCACCGTTGCGGTCGCTGTGCACGACGAAGTCGCCGCCGATCACACGCAGCCCGCGCACCTGGCGCTCGAAGCGCACGTGCTGGCTGCCGTCCTCGTCGATGACGGAATCGGTGGCGGTGTAGCTGTGGTCGCTGCCGTGCAGCGTGCGGCCGGGGAAGGCCGCGATGTGGGCGCGGGCGGTGGCCTCCATCGCGCGTGCCTGCGCGGCCTCGGGTGCGGCGGCGGCGAAGGCGCTGCTGGCGGCGGCCAGGGTGGCGGCGGCCGCGATGACGGAAACCTTGAAACGTCGGACCATGGAACTCCTCCTGAACGAAAGGATGGAACAACCGGACAACGCCCAAGGCCGCGAGCCCCTCAACCCGGTGCCAGGGCGGCGACGAGAATAGGGCTAACGAGCCTAGTGGGCGTACGGTTTTTGCCACCCGGTTTTCCCGGATGGCGCCACGTCGCAGAACGTTCCAGGGCGTTCCAGGCCGGTCGCTGATAATCGCGGGTTTCCCTCCACGCCCTCCACCCGAGACCGAGCATGGCCCAGTACGTCTTCACCATGAACCGCGTCGGCAAGATCGTGCCGCCGAAGCGGCAGATCCTGAAGGACATCAGCCTGTCCTTCTTCCCTGGCGCCAAGATCGGCGTGCTGGGCCTGAACGGCAGCGGCAAGAGCACGCTGCTGAAGATCATGGCGGGGCTGGACAGGGAGATCGAGGGCGAAGCCGTTCCGATGCCGGGCCTGAAGATCGGATACCTGCCGCAGGAGCCGCAGCTGGCGCCCGACGAGACGGTGCGCGAGGCGGTGGAGAAGGGCATCGGCGGCGTGCTGGCGGCGAAGAAGCGGCTCGACGAGGTCTACGCCGCCTATGCCGAGCCCGATGCCGACTTCGACAAGCTGGCCGCCGAGCAGGCCGAGCTGGAAGCCGTGATCGCCGCCGCCGGCAGCGAGAACACCGACCTGCAGCTGGAACTGGCCGCCGACGCGCTGCGCCTGCCGCCCTGGGACGCGGTGATCAGGCACCTGTCCGGCGGCGAGAAGCGCCGCGTGGCGCTGTGCCGCCTGCTGCTGAGCAAGCCCGACATGCTGCTGCTCGACGAACCCACCAACCACCTCGACGCCGAAAGCGTGGAGTGGCTGGAGCACTTCCTGCAGCGCTTCCCCGGCACCGTGGTGGCCATCACCCACGACCGCTACTTCCTCGACAACGCGGCCGAGTGGATCCTGGAACTCGACCGCGGCCAGGGCATCCCCTGGAAGGGCAACTACTCCGACTGGCTGGACCAGAAGGAGAAGCGCCTGGAGGTGGAGCAGAAGAAGGAAGACGCCCGCATCAAGGCGATGAAGGAGGAACTCAAGTGGGTGCGCTCCAACGCCAAGGGCCGCCAGACCAAGAGCAAGGCGCGCCTGGCCCGCTTCGAGGAACTGAGCGACGTCGACTACCAGCGCCGCAACGAGACCAACGAGATCTTCATCCCGGTGGCCGAGCGCCTGGGCAACGAGGTCATCGAGTTCAAGGGCGTCACCAAGAGCTTCGGTGACCGCGTGCTGATCGACAACCTCAGCTTCAAGGTGCCGCCGGGCGCCATCGTCGGCATCATCGGCCCCAACGGCGCCGGCAAGTCGACCCTGTTCCGCATGCTGCAGGGCGTGGAGAAGCCCGACAGCGGCGAGGTGCTGATCGGCAAGACCGCCAAGCTCGCCTTCGTCGACCAGAGCCGCGAGACCCTGGCCAACGAGAAGACCGTGTGGGAGGACGTCTCCGGCGGCCTGGACAACATCGTCGTCGGCCAGTTCGTGATGCCCAGCCGCGCCTACCTCGGCCGCTTCAACTTCAAGGGCAACGACCAGCAGAAGCAGGTCGGCAGCCTGTCGGGCGGCGAACGCGGTCGCCTGCACCTGGCCAAGACGCTGGCGCAGGGCGGCAACGTGCTGATGCTGGACGAACCGTCGAACGACCTCGACGTGGAGACGCTGCGCGCGCTGGAAGAGGCGATGCTCGAGTTCGCCGGCAGCGCGATGGTGATCAGCCACGACCGCTGGTTCCTCGACCGCATCTGCACCCACATCCTGGCCTGCGAAGGCGACAGCCAGTGGGTGTTCTTCCCCGGCAACTACCAGGAGTACGAGGCCGACAAGGTCAGGCGCCTGGGCGAGGAAGGCGCGCGGCCGAAGCGCATGCGCTTCAAGCCGATCCGCTGAAGCCTCAGGGCGCGGCCACCAGCCGCGCCACCACCCGCCGCGCCAGCGGGGCCACCACCAGCACCACGGGGAACGCGATCAGCCAGGCGGTGAGCCAGGCGGCGGTCCAGCGGCCGGCGAAGCCGTCGGCCAGGCCGATGGCGCGCCAGGTCGAGATGCCCGAGACCAGCAGCGACATCAGGCCGGAGAGGATCAGGCCGAACAGCGCCGGCGCGAATCGTTGGGGAAACATCGAAGGTTCTCCTTTCAGGGGTGGATGGCCGCGAGCAGGGCGGCGGACAGGTAGAGGCCGACCCCGAACACGGTGTGATTGGCCACACTGCGCAGGCAGTTCCTGAACGGCGTGGCGGTCTTCGACGACGCAAGGCCGGCACCCATCGCCGGTTGCATCACGAACAGCGGAAAGACGACGGTGGCGATGCCGAAGCGCAGCGCCGGCACGAGTGCCGGCCCGGCCAGCCAGGCGCGGCCTTCGACGGCCAGCAGCAGCGCGGCGAAGGCAACGCCCACCGCGTAGTGAACCGCCCAGCCGAGCGCACCCTCGTGGGCCACCGGCGGCGCCTTCGCGATCGCGCCGTGCGCGACGCGCCCCGACGCCAGGTGGCCGACCCAGCGCCCGACCATCGCGAAGTTGCCGGTCGGCAGACCCAGCCGCTGCTGCAGGAGCAGCCACAGGTCCATCACGGCGGTGGCGCCGACGCCGACGAGCGCGACGGGGGCGATGTCTTGCGGTGTGAACATGAGGGACTCCGGGGCGTTGACGGCGGGATCGATGGGGTTCAATATAGAAGTTGAAGTCAACTTCAAGTCAAGGCCGGCGTGGACATATCCGAGATCGCGAAGCGGTCGGGCGTGGCGGCGTCCGCGCTGCGCTACTACGAGCGACGCGGGCTGATCCGGCCACTGCAGCACGACGGCGCGCGCCGCAAGTTCGCGCCGGCGGTGCTGGACCAGCTGGCGCTGATCGCGCTCGGCCAGGCGGCCGGGTTCTCGCTCGAGGAGATCGGCGCGATGTTCACGGCCGAAGGCAAGGCCAGCATCGACCGCCGCATGCTCTCGGCCAAGGCCGACGACATCGACCTCACCATCAAGCGCCTGAAGGCCATGAGCGAGGGGCTGCGCCACGCGGCTGCCTGCCCTGCGCCCAACCATGCCGCCTGCCCCTCGTTCCAGCGCCTGCTGAAGGCGGCGGCGGCGCGGGCGCTGGAAGACCGGCAGAAGCGGCAGGCGCCGTCGACGAAGGGGAAGGTCACCCGATGAAACCCGCCCTCCTGCCCTGCGCCGCGCTGGCCCTGGTGCTGCTGCTCGCCGCGTGCCGGTCGCGCGAAGCCGAAGCGCCGATGAGCGGCTACGCCGAGGCCGAGCTCACCTACGTCGCCACCAGCGCCGCCGGCACGCTGACGGCCGTGCCCGTGCGCCGCGGCGACCGCGTGGCCGCCGGTCAGCCGCTCTACGCGCTGGACGCCGACGCCGAGCAGTTCGGCCGCGTGTCGGCCCAGGCGCGCAGCGAGCGCGCCGCGGCCCAGACCGCCGACCTGGAAAAGGGCCGGCGCCCGCTGGAACTGCGGGCCCTCGACGAGCAGCTGGCGCAGGCACAGGCCGCGCTGGCCGCCAGCACCGCCACGCTGACCCGGCAGCAGGCGCTGGTGAAGCAGGGCTTCGTCGCCGAGCTGCGCCTCGACGAACTGGTGGCCGCGCGCGACCGCGACACCGCGCGGCTGAAGGAACTGCAGGCGCAGCGCGCGCTGGCCGGGCAGGCCGCGCGCAGCGACACGGTCGAGGCCGCACGCGCCGAGCAGCGCGGCGCCGCCGCCGACCTCGCGCTCGCGCGCTGGCGCGAGGGGCAGAAGCAGCGCGCGGCGCCGCTGGCCGCCGAGGTCTTCGACGTGCTGTTCCGCCCGGGCGAATGGGTGCCGGCCGGTGCGCCCGTGGTGGCGCTGCTGCCGCCCGGCGCGCTGAAGGTGCGCTTCTTCGTGCCCGAACCGCAGCTGGCGCAGGCGCGCGTCGGCCGCGAGGTGCTGCTGGCCTGCGACGGTTGCGCCGCCGGGCTGAAGGCGCGCATCCGCTGGGTCTCGCCGCAGGCCGAGTTCACGCCGCCGGTGATCTACAGCAACGACAGCCGCAGCAAGCTCGTCTTCATGGTCGAGGCCGAGCCGCTGGGCGGCGCCGCGCTGCGGCCCGGGCAGCCGCTGGACGTGCGCTTCGGCGCCGCATCCCCATGAGCGAGGCCCTTGCCATCGACGTGCGCGGCCTCACCAAGCGCTTCGGCCCGCGCACCGTGGTCGACGACGTGGCCATCCAGGTGCGGCGCGGCGAGATCTGCGGCTTCCTGGGGCCCAACGGCAGCGGCAAGACGACGACCATCCGCATGCTGTGCGGGCTGCTCGAGCCCGACGCCGGCGAAGGCCTGTGCCTGGGCCATGACATCCGCCGCGATGCGCGGCGCATCAAGCGCCGCGTGGGCTACATGACGCAGCGCTTCGGCCTCTACGAAGACCTCACGATCGAGGAGAACCTCGACTTCGTCGCCCGCGTCTACGGCATGCCCGACCGCCGCGGCGTGGTGGGCGCGGCACTGCAGCGCCTGGGGCTGGTGGAACGGCGGCAGCAGCTGGCGGGTTCGCTGTCCGGCGGCTGGAAGCAGCGCCTGGCGCTCGCCGCCTGCATGCTGCACCAGCCCGAGCTGCTGCTGCTGGACGAACCCACCGCCGGCGTCGACCCGAAGGCGCGGCGCGACTTCTGGCAGCAGATCCACGCGCTGGCGGCCGAGGGCCTGACGGTGCTGGTCAGCACGCACTACATGGACGAGGCGGAGCGCTGCCACCGGCTGGCCTACATCTCCTACGGCCGCCTGCTCGCCAAGGGCACCGCCGAGGAGGTGATCGAACAGTCCGGCCTGTCCACCTGGGAGCTGCGCGGCGACGACCTGGCGGCCGCCACGGCGCTGCTGCAGGCCGACCCGCGCTGGATGGTGGTGCCCTTCGGCAGCGCCGTGCACGTGAGCGCGGCGCGCGGCGAGGACCTGCCCGCCTGGCTGGCCGCGCAGGGCCAGGCCGCGCGCTGGCAGCTGACGCCGATCGCCACCGGGCTCGAGGACGTCTTCATCGCGCTCACCGCGATGGCCAGGGACAACTTTGCATAGCTGGGGCCGCATCCTCGCCGTGCTGCTGAAGGAGTTCGTGCAGCTGCGGCGCGACCGGCTCACGTTCGCGATGCTGGTCGGCGTGCCCATCCTGCAGCTGCTGCTGTTCGGCTACGCGATCAACGGCGACCCGCGCCAGCTGCCCACCGCGGTGGTGGCGCTGGACGACGGCCCGCTGGTGCGTCCCATCGTGCGCGCGGCCGAGAACACCGGCTACTTCCGCGTCGTCGCCACCACGTCCGACAGCGCGGCCGAGGCCATGCTGGAGCGCGGCGAGGTGCAGTTCGTGCTGGTGGTGCCGGCCGACTTCTCGCGACGACTGCTGCGCGGCGAACGCCCGGCGCTGGCGGTGTACGCCGATGCCGCCGATCCCTCCGCCACCGGCCCGGCGGTGGCGGCGCTGCAGCAGCTGCCCCAGCTCGCGCTCGTGCACGAGCTGCAGGGGCCGCTGTCGCACCTGCGCGGCGGCGCCGCGCCTTTCGACGTGCGCCTGCACCGCCGCTACAACCCCGAGGGCATCAGCGCCTACAACGTGGTGCCGGGGCTGATGGGCGTGATCCTGACGATGACGCTGGTGATGATGACCGCGATGGCGATGACGCGCGAACGCGAGCGCGGCACGCTGGAGAACCTGCTGGCCACGCCGGTGCGCCCGTTCGAGATGATGGCCGGCAAGATCCTGCCCTACGTGCTGATGGGCTACGTGCAGGTGCTGATCGTGTTCGCGGCCGCGCAACTCCTGTTCGACGTGCCGATGGCGGGCAGCTTCTTGCTGCTGACGACGATGGTGCTGCTGTTCATCGTCGCCACGCTGACGGTCGGCTTCACGTTCAGCACCATCGCGCGCTCGCAGATGCAGAGCATGCAGATGACGATGTTCTACTTCCTGCCGAACATCCTGCTGTCGGGCTTCATGTTCCCGTTCCGCGGCATGCCGGCCTGGGCACAGCACATCGGCGAGCTGCTGCCGCTGACGCACTTCCTGCGCATCGTGCGCGGCATCATGCTCAAGGGCACCGGCTGGACCGAGCTCTGGCCCGAGGCCGGCGCCATCGCATGCTTCATCGGGGTGATGGGCGCGGTGGCCCTGCTCCGGTACCGTCAGACCATCGATTGAGGGTCCGTCTCGTGTGCAGGCCTGCTCGCCCCTAGGGAGGCAGCGCCAGCGGGTTTGGCCGACAATCCACCTTTGGATCCGACAGGCGCCCGGCGCCCGCTGCACCATGCGCAAACGCCCTTCCCCTTCCAGCGCCTCCGCCTGCACCGCGCTCACGCTGGCCGCTGCCGGCCTGCTGGCCGCCTGCGCGTCCGCGCCGGGCGACAAGGCCGCTGCCGACACGAAGGCCGAGGCGGCCAAGACCACCCAGGTCGCGGGGCCGGCCGGCCGCGCAGCCAGCGCCGCCGCGCCGGCGCGGTCGGCCAGCGGCGCGCTGACGGCCTCGGGTTCACCATCGGGTCCGCACAGCGGGCCGCCGCCTTTCGCCACCGTGATCAAGGATGCGCGCCGCATCGACGGTCCGCTGGTGATGTGGCAGAAGGACGAGAAGGTCTGGATCGAGCTGCTGCCGTCGCAGTTCGGCCAGCCCTTCCTGCTCTCGCCCAAGATCAAGAACGGCGTCAGCGAATCCTGGGTGCTCGGCGGCCTGATGGCCTCGTCGATCAACGGCGCCGGCGGCGTGCAGGTGGTGGAGTTCGTGCGCGTGCACAACCAGGTGCGGCTGCAGGCCCGCAACACCGACGTGCTGGCCAAGGCCGGCACGCCGGAGGCGCGCGCGGTGGAAGCGTCGTACTCGAACAGCCTGCTCGGCTCGGTGCCGGTGGTGAGCGGCCCGCACCCCGACCGCAAGAGCGTGCTGGTGGAAGCCAACGCGCTGTTCCTCAACGACATGCTGGGCATCGGGATGATGCTCAACCGCGGCCTGCGCCAGGGCTACTCGATGGACCGCAGCAATTCGGTGATCACCGCGGTGCGCGGCACGCCGGCGGCCACCACGCTGGAGACGCAGAACCACTTCTACAGCGGCGGCCTGTCCTCGGCGCCGCCGCTGATGCTGCCGGGCGCGCCGATGCCGGTGATCCCGCGCTTCCTGCCCGATGCGCGCAGCATGCTGGTGGGCCTGAGCTATTCGCTGGCGCCGCTGCCCGAGCAGCCGATGACGCCGCGCCGCGCCGATCCCCGCCTGGGCATGTTCACGAGCGTGGTGCTCGACTTCAGCGACGACCTGCAGTTCACGCCGCGCCAGCGCTACGTGAACCGCTGGCGGCTCGAGAAGAAGGACCCGGCGGCGGAGATGTCCGAACCCGTCAAGCCCATCACGTTCTGGATCGACCGCAACGTGCCGCTGGCCTACCGCGAGACCGTTCGCGCTGCCATCCTCGAGTGGAACAAGGCCTTCGAGAAGATCGGCTTCAAGGGCGCCATCGCGGTGGAGCAGCAGAGCGACGACGCGAAGTTCGACACGCTGGACTTCGGCTATGCGTCGGTGCGCTGGATGATGAACGCCGACCCGGCCTTCGGCGCCATCGGCCCGAGCCACGTGGACCCGCGCACCGGCGAGATCCTGGACGCCGACATCGCGTTCGAAGGCATGTCGGCGCGCAGCATCCGCGGCCTGCGCGCGCAGGTGCTGCCCGCACCGGCCGCCGCCACCGCGGGCGGCGTGCCCGACAGCTTCGCCTCGCCGTTCCAGCCGCCCGCCGAGCTCGTGCAGCTGCAGGGGGCGTCCGCGGCGCCGATGGCCGAGCAGTGGACCCGCTGCATGCACGGCGCGCTCGCCGCCGAGCAGCTGGGCTACGCGATGGACGTGCTGGAAGCGCGCGGCGAGCTCGAGCCGGACAGCCCGCTGGCGCAGCAGTTCGTGCAGGACTACGTCAAGGAATCCATCATGCACGAGGTCGGGCACGCGCTCGGCCTGCGCCACAACTTCCGCGCCTCGCGCGCCTACAGCGAGGCGCAGCTGGCGGACGCCGAGTTCACGCGCGCGCACGGCACCACCGGCTCGGTGATGGAATACAACGCGGTGAACCTGCCGCGCCCCGGCAAGACCGGCGGCGTGCCGTTCCAGACCACGCTCGGGCCCTACGACTACTGGGCCATCGAATACGCCTACAAGCCGCTGGCCGCGGGCCTGAAGCCGGCCGACGAGCGTGCCGAGCTGCAGAAGATCGCCGCGCGCAACACCGAGCCGCAGCTGGCCTACGGCACCGACGAGGACGTGTTCTTCGGCCTCGACCCCGAGATCATCCAGCTCGACCTCGGCAACGACCCGATCGCCTTCGCCGCCAAGCGGCTGGAGATCGCGCGCGACCTGTTCAAGCGCCAGGAAACGCGCGCGCTGGCGCCGGACCGCGACTACGCCGTGCTGCGCCGTTCGCTGGGCTACGCCATCGCCGACGTCTACCGCGCGGTGGGCGTGCTGGCGCGCCAGATCGGCGGCGTGCGCACGCTGCGCGACTTCCCCGGCAGCGGCCGCGACCCGCTGACGCCGGTGACGGCCGCGGTGCAGCGCGAGTCGCTCGACCTGATGGCCAAGGCGGTGCTCGCGGCCGACGGCCTGAACCTGTCGCCGGGCCTGCAGCGGCGCCTGGCACCCGACTTCCTGGACCGCGCCGAGCTCATCGGCGACGGCACCGACTTCGCGCTGCCGCAGCGCCTGCTGGACCTGCAGCGCGCGCTGCTGAACTTCCTGATGAGCGACGGCCTGGCGGCCCGCGTGCTCGACAACCGCACCAAGCTCGACCAGCCCGCGCAGGCCTTCCAGCTGAGCGAGATCTACCAGCGCGTGATGGACGACGTCTGGAGCGAGCTCGGCCACGGCGGCAACCTCGCCCACGGCATCGCGCCCGCGCGGCGCGAGCTGCAGCGCAGCCACGTCAACCGCCTGGCCGCGGCGCTGGTGCGGCCTTCGCCGTTCGCCCGCACCGACGCGCGCGGCCTGGTGCGCGTGCAGACGCGGGCGCTGCTGTCGCGCCTGGAAGCCGCGCAGGGCCGCCGCTCGACCGACGGCGAGACCCGCATGCACCTGGCCGACAGCGCCGACACCCTGCGCCAGGCGCTGGCCGCCAGCCTGCAGCGCCAGGGCCTGTAGACCACACGACAAGCACACGAGGAGACGCACACGATGCACGGCTGGATCTGCCGCACGCTGGACGGCGTGGATGCCCTGGCCTGGGAAGAAGTGCCCACGCCCGAACCGCAGGCCGGCGAGGTGCGCATCGCCATCCGCGCCGCCAGCCTGAACTTCCCCGACCTGCTCACGGTGCAGGGCAAATACCAGATCAAGCCGCCGCTGCCGTTCGTGCCCGGTTCCGAGTTCGCGGGCCACGTGGAGGCGGTGGGCGACGGCGTGAAGCACCTGAAGCCGGGCATGGCGGTGGCCGCCATCGGCAGCAGCGGCGGTTTCGGCACCCACGCCGTGGTGCGCGCCGAGAACGTGCTGCCGCTGCCGCCGGGCTTCGACATCCAGGACGGCGCCGCCTTCGCCTTCACCTACGGCACCTCGCAGCACGCGCTGGTGGACCGCGCGCAGTTGCAGCCCGGCGAGACCGTGCTGGTGCTGGGCGCGGCCGGCGGCGTGGGCACGGCGGCGGTGCAGATCGCGAAGGCGATGGGCGCGCGGGTCATCGCCGCCGCGTCCAGCGACGAGAAGTGCGCCCGCCTGATGGCGCTGGGCGCCGACGCGACGCTGAACTACGCCACCCAGAACGTGCGCGACACGCTGAAGGCGCTGACCGACGGCAAGGGCCCCGACGTCGTCTACGACCCCGTCGGCGGCGACCTGGCCGAGCCGGTGTTCCGCAGCATCGCCTGGCGCGGCCGCTACCTCGTGGTGGGCTTTGCCGGCGGTGGGATTCCCGCCCTGCCCTGGAACCTCATGCTGCTGAAGGGCGCGGCCGTGGTCGGCGTGTTCTGGGGCGACTTCGTGCGCCGGGAGGCCAAGGCCAACGCCGCGGCCGTCGCTCAGCTGGCGCAGTGGTACGCGCAAGGCAAGGTCAAGCCGGTGATCGACCGCGTGCTGCCGATGAGCGAGCTCAAGGCCGCCTATGCCCGCATGGGTTCGCGCCAGGTGATCGGCAAGCTGCTGCTGGTCAACCCGTAAGAGGGTGTCGCCGAACGGCGGTTCGCCGGGGGTTCCGCGCTAGGATCACGGTCTTCGTTTCGTGAACGATCCCGGTGCCTGCACCGGGGTGGAGTGCCTCCCGATGACCGTCAAGGTGCTGATCCTCGAAGACAACCCGGTCGCACGCAGCTTCCTGTGCCGCGTGGTGCGCGAGAGCTTCAGCGACGCCATCGCCATCACCGAAGCCGGCGACCTGGAGACCGCGCGACGCCACATCTCGCTCACCGGCGGGGCGCAGGGCCTGCATGGTGTCGACCCGTTCAAGCTGGTGCTGGTGGACCTGGAACTGCCCGACGGCAACGGCATGGAGCTGCTGGCCGAACTCAGCCAGTACCCGGCCACCAAGATCGTCACCACGCTCTATTCCGACGACGACCACCTGTTCCCCGCGCTGCAGTGCGGCGCCGACGGCTACCTGCTGAAGGAAGACCGCTTCGAGGTGCTGGTGGAGGAGCTGCAGAAGATCGTTCGCGGCCAGCCGCCGCTGTCGCCCGCCATCGCGCGCCGCCTGCTCACGCACTTCCGCTCGGGCCCGGTGGGCGATGCCCAACCGGGCGACTCGGGTTTCATGCCGGCCACCACCTTCACCACCAGCAAGCCGGTGCCGATCGAGAAGCAACCCGACCACGAGCGGCTCACGCCGCGCGAGAGCGAGGTGCTCACCTACCTGAGCAAGGGCTTCACGATCAAGGAGATCGCGAGCCTGATGGGCATCAAGTGGTTCACCGTCAACGACCACATCAAGTCCATCTACAAGAAGCTCAACGTGTCCAGCCGCGCCGAAGCCGCGGTGCTGGCCAGCAAGCAGGGCCTGGTCTGACGCGGACCGGCGCGCGATGAGTGCGTCGGCGCGCCCCGGCAGCGGCGGCGATTCGTTGTTCGAGGCCAGCGCCTTCGAGCGCAGCCTGAACAGCCGCGCCCCGCGGCGCTGGATGAGCTGGCACCGGCGGGCGCTGGCGCTGGCCGCGGTGCTGGGCTGCCTGGGCCTTTTCGGCCTGGCGCGCTGGCTGTCGGACACGCCGCACATCGACGCCGAGTGGCAGGCCGGCCCGGCGGGCGAACTGGTGCTGCTGTCGAGCCGCCTGCCCGCGCTGGCCGAGCACCGCGGCCGCGTGCTGCGCGGGCTGGCGCAGGACTTCGGCCCGGTGCAGCCGGTGGATGCGCTGCTGCTGCACCGCTGGCCGCGCTGGCAGGTGGACGACACCGTGCGCGCGCGCCAGGTGGCCCAGCTCGAGGCGGTGGCGCAGCTGCTGGCCGCCTCGCCCGGCACCGTGCAGCTGCGCTTCGACGACGGCAGCGAGGTCGACGTACCCGTGAAGCCGCGCGGCTACGGCGCGCTGGGCGTCGCGTTCTGGCCGCTCGCCGGTCTGGGCCTGCTGCTGTATCTGTTCGCGGTGGTGCTGCTGCTGGCCAGGCCGCGCCCGCGCACCGCGCTGTACGTGCTGATGGCGCTGTGCCAGGCCGGCAACGCGGTGCTGATGGCGGCGGCGGCGGGTGGCGGCATCGGCGCGCCGGCCGGCCTGATGGCGGGCGACCTGCCCTGGCGCATGGCGCTGGACCTGTGCACCGCCGCGGCCGGCCTGCAGCTCTACGCGCTGCATCCGCGCCGGCTGCCGCATGCGGCGCTGGTGGCCACCGCGGGCTGGACCCTGCCGCTGGTCTGGGTGGCGCTGGCCTTCCGCGGCTATGCGGGAGAGGCCCTGCCGCTGTGGTGGCCGGCCCAGGGCGCGTGCCTGCTGCTCGCGCTGGGTGCGCTGGCGGTGGCCGGCCACTCGCACCGCGTCGAGCCCAACCCGTACGCGCTGGTGATGCGCCGTCTCGCCGGCAGCGCCTTCGCCGGCTTCGCGCTGGTGACCCTGGCCACGTGGGCCGCGAGCCGCCTGCAGAACGGCGGCGCGGCCGTCACCGGCATCGCCGCGGGCCTGTGGTACCTGGTGGCCGCCTTCCTGCTGCTGCTGACGCCCTTCCTCGCGCGCAGCCGCCAGGTGCTGCGCGAGTTCGCGCTGCTGGCCGGCGTGAGCACCGTCGCCACCTCGCTGGACCTGCTGTTCGTCGCGGTCTTCTCGCTCGGCACCTTCACCTCGCTGGCCATCGCCGTCTTCATCGGCCTCACGCTCTACGCCGGCGCCCGGCAGTGGATGCTGAACCACCTGATCGGCACCAGCGTGCTCACCACCGAGCGCACCTTCGACCAGCTCTACCGCGTCGCGCGCGAGGTGCAGACCCGGCCCAACCGCTACCCGCAGCTGCTGACCCAGCTGCTGCGCGACCTGTTCGAGCCGCTGGAGCTGCTGCGCGTGGACCGCGTGCCGGTGCGCTCGCGCGTCACCGGCGGCGGCTCGTCGCTGGTGGTGCCGATGCGCGCGGCCGACGAGGACGGCACGGCCAGCGTCGCCACCACCGCGCTGGTGCTGCGCTTCGCACAGCGCGGCCAGCGCCTCTTCACGCTCGACGACGCGCGCCTGGCCGACCGCGTGGTGGACCAGCTGCGCCGCGCCGTGGCCTACGACATGGCGGTGGAGCGCGGCCGCAGCGAGGAGCGCCAGCGCATCGCGCAGGACCTGCACGACGACATCGGCGCGCGCCTGCTGACGCTGATGTACCAGGCGCAGAGCCCGGAGATGGAGGACTACATCCGCCACACGCTGCTCGACCTGAAGACGCTCACGCGCGGCCTGGCCGCGGCCGAGCACCGCCTCTCGCACGCCGCGGCCGAGTGGAAGGCCGACCTCACGCAGCGGCTCACCGCGGCGCACGTGGCCCTGGGCTGGTCGTTCGCGAGCGACCGCGACCTGCCGCTCACGGTGGTGCAGTGGTCGGCGCTGACGCGCGTGCTGCGCGAGCTGGTCAGCAACGCGCTCTACCACGGCAACGCCACGCGCGTGGACGTCTCCTTCAGCCTCGAAGGCGCCGTGCTCACGCTGCAGGTGGCCGACGACGGCAACGGCCGCAACCCGCAGGCCTGGTCGCACGGCCTGGGCCTGGGCGGCGTGCGCAAGCGCGTGAAGGTGCTGGGCGGCGAGGTGGCCTGGGCCGAGAACGGCGAACGCGGCATCGTCTGCACGGTGCGCGTGGCCGACTTCCAGGGCCGCACATGATGGTGGTCAGTCGGGGGACCGCAGCCGGGCCCCGCGGCCGCGGGGCTTGCGGTCACCCCGGAGTGCAAACTGCTCGATTTTCAGGGGACAATACGCCCTTCGCGTCGATCCGGGCAGTCTCCCCGGCACCCACCTGCTATGACCACTCGCCGCACGCCTCCCGTGGCCGCCACCACGCCGACCACGTCCACCCCCGGCCCGAAGCTCCGCCAGACCCAGGCCGAGTACACGGCCGCCAGGCCCAACGCCGAACCCGGCGTGCGGCCGATGATGTCCAGCTCCAAGATGTACGTCTGCATCCGCTGCCACGCCAACTTCAAGACCGGCGACGGCAAGCCCGACCCGCGGCTGCGCGGCCTCGGCCGCTGCAACAATTGCCTCGGCGTCACCGCCGTGTCGGCGGGCTGACCGGCAGCCGCGTTATCGCGTTTCACCCCCACTAACGGAGACTCCGTTCATGTCCCATAGCAACCGTCGTACGTTCCTTCTGCAAGTGGCAGCCGCCGGCTCGGCGCTGGCCGCCGCGAAGGCACAAGCCCAGGCAGCCAAGGTCGACGAGAAGGATCCGCAGGCCGTGGGCCTCGGCTACGTGCACGACACCACCAAGGCCGACACCAAGAAGTTCCCCAAGCACGCCAACGACCAGAAGTGCGCCAACTGCGCCCTGTACCAGGGCAAGGCCGGCGATGCCTCCGGCGGCTGCCCGCTGTTCGGCACCAAGCACGTGGCCGCCAACGGCTGGTGCAGTGCCTGGGCCAAGAAGGGCTGAGCTTCACCCCTCCGGACGAAACGGCCCCTCGCGGGGCCGTTTTGCCTTTCAGGCCAGCTGCATGGCCACGTGTTCGCCGATCGCCAGCGCCGAGGTCAGCCCGGGCGACTCGACCCCGAACAGGTTCACCAGCCCGGCCACGCCGTGGCGTTCCGGGCCGTCGATGCGGAAGTCGGGCGCGGGCTCGCCCGGGCCGTGGATCTTGGGCCGCACGCCGCTGTAGCCGGGCGCCAGCGCGCCGTCGGGCAGGTCGGGCCAGTAGCGCCGTATCGCGGCCTCGAAGGGCTGCGCGCGCACCGGGTCCACGCGGTAGTCGATCTGCTCCGGCCGCTCGATCTCCAGCCATTCCAGGTCGGGCCCGAAGCGGGCCTGGCCGGCCAGGTCCAGCGTCACGTGCACGCCCAGCCAGGCGTCCACCGGCGCCGGGTACACGAGGTGGCGGAACGGCGTGCGGCCGGCCAGCGTGAAGTAGCTGCCCTTCGCGAAGCGGGCGCGCGGCACATGGCGCGGGTCCAGCCCGTCGAAGCGCAGCGCCAGGTCGCAGGCGTGCAGGCTGGCGGCGTTGACGACGCGGTCGGCCTCGAGCTCGAAGTCGCCGTCCGGCGAGGCCACGCGCACCCGCGCGGGCTGGCCGGCCCGGAACTGCGCGCCCTGCACCGCGGACTGCAGCGCCAGCAGCCCGCCGGCACGCTCCAGGTCGCCCTGCAGCGCCAGCATCAGCGCGTGGCTGTCGACGATGCCGGTGCTGGGCGACCACAGCGCCTGCGTGCAGCGGACCTCGGGCTCCAGCGCCCTGGCCTCCGCGGCCGACAGCATCCACGCCGGCACGCCGTTGGCCGCGGCGCGCTGGTGCAGGCCTTCCAGCGCGGCGTGCTGGGCCTCGTCGGTGGCCACCACCAGCTTGCCGCAGGCCGCGTGCGGCACGCCGTGGCTGGCGCACAGCGCGTAGAGCAGCTCCTTGCCGCGCACGCAGAAGCGGGCCTTGTGCGAACCGGGCGTGTAGTAGAGGCCGGCGTGGATGACCTCGCTGTTGCGCGAGCTCACGCCGGTGCCGATGGCGTCGGCGGCCTCGGCCACGATCGTCTGCAGCCCGCCGCGGGCGAGCGCGCGGCCGACGGCCAGGCCCACCACGCCGGCGCCGATCACCAGGGCATCGATGCGGTCCATGCCGCGATTGTCGTCGGCCGCGGCGGGCCGGCCGACGTTGACCTGCCGCAAGCCGGAGCCGCGGTGCCGGGGCTAAGGTGGTGGCCGGAGACGATCATGGACATCACCACCCAATCGCACCTGACCACCCTGCGCCGCCTGCTGCTGTACCGGCTGCGCGACCTGCGTGCCGACCTGCAGGCCGCCGAGGCCGACGACCGCGAGGAAGCCGCCGAAGGCACCGAGCCCGGCGACAGCAAGGACAGCGCGGTGCACCAGCAGTTCGCCTCGATCCGCGACGCCGAGGAGCGGCGCGACATCGACGAACTGGTGTGCGTCGAGGCGGCGTTGCACCGGCTGGACAGCGGCACCTACGGCGACTGCCTGGAGTGCGGCGACCCGATCGCGCTGCAGCGCCTGCTGGTGCAGCCGGCGGCACTGCGCTGCGCGGCCTGCCAGTCGGCGCAGGAGCACGCTCGCGCCCTCCAGCGCGCCTGATCAGCGCGCCCGATCGCCTTCGCCGCGCAGGTAGATCACCCAGTACACGCCCGCCACCAGCACGCTGCCGCCGACCAGGTTGCCGGCGATCACCGGCAGCAGGTTGGTGGCCATCTCGCGCAGGCCGATCGGCGCCCCCAGCAGGGCCGCCAGCGGCAGCAGGTACATGTTGGCGATCGAGTGCTCGAAGCCGGCTGCCACGAAGGCGGTGACCGGCAGCACCACCGCCACGGCCTTGTCGACGAGGCTGCGCCCGCCGATGGCCATCCACGCCGCCATGCAGACCAGCACGTTGCACAGCACGCCGCGGAAGAAGGCCTCGTGCCAGGGCAGCACCACCTTCGCGAGCGCCACCGACACCACCGTGCGCCCGACCGCGCCGCCGTTCATCGCCGCGTGGCCCGACAGCCACACCAGCACCGCCAGGCCCAGGGCGCCGGCGAAGTTGGCGCCGCAGGCCAGGGCCCACTGGCGCAGCAGCTGCGGCGTGCTCACGCGGCCGGCGGCCCAGGCCATCGCGATCAGGTTGTTGCCGGTGAAGAGTTCGGCGCCGGCCACCGTGACGAGCACCAGGCCGAGCGAGAACACCAGCCCGCCGAGCAGGCGCGACGCCGCGAAGCCGAGCGTGGCGTCGCTGGTCACCAGCACGAACATCAGCGCGCCCAGGCCGATGAAGGCCCCGGCCAGCGTGCCCAGCAGCGCCAGCGTCAGCGCCGGCAGGCGCGCCTTGCCGACACCCACGTCCACCACGCGCGCCGCGATCTCGCGCGGCGCGTAGGCGTCCATGCCGAACAGTTCAGGCACCGGCGCCCAGCCGACGCCGGCCGCCCGCCGCGCGGCGCCTCAATGCACCACCAGCACCGGCTGCTGCACGCCGGCCAGCACGCGGTGGGTCTGGCTTCCTAGCAGCGCGCCAGCCACCGAACCGTGGCCGCGGCTGCCCATCACGACGAGGTCGAAGGGCTGGGCCTTGGCGAAGCGCAGCACCTCGGGGTAGGCGGCCTCCCCGAGCTTCACCACGGGCGTCGTCGACGCCGGTGCCCCGCAGCGCTGCAGCTGCGCCTGAAGCCGCTTCTGGCCGGTCTCGAGCAGGCCGCCGCGCAGCTTCTCCAGCGCCTCGGTGCCGCTGAGGAAGGCCTCGGAGTACTCGGGGAAGTGGTAGTCGGGCACCACGCGCAGCGCGGTCAGCTTCGCTTCCGGCCCGGCCTGGGCCAGCAGGCCCACGGCAGCCTGCAGCGCGCGGTCGGAGTGCGGGGATTCATCGAGCGCGACCAGGATGTTCTTGAACACGGCAGGGTCTCCTTGGTTGATGGCTGCAGCCTATCGGCCCGGCCGGCCGGGCCCTTGATGAAGATCAGCTTCCCGCCTCGACGCGCCGCACCTTCACGCGCACGCCATCGGCGATGGCCGACGCGGGATAGACGACCACCGCCTCCCCCGGCTTCGGGCCTTCGCGCAGCCACACCTCGTGGCCGTTGCGCGCCTCCACCTGCACCGGCACCAGGCGCGCGCGGCCGCCGTCCACCACGAAGGTGCCCATGCCGCCCGCCGGCAGCGGGAACACCGCGCTGGCCGGCGCCTTCACCACGTCGTCCGCGGCGCGGGCCACGATGCGCACGCCGACGCGGAAACCGTCGCCCAGGGCGCGCCAGCGCTCGGCTGGCGAGACCAGGTCGATCACCACGCGCACGCGCTGCTCCTCCACGCCCAGCGCCGAGACCTTCGTGAAGGCCCCGGGTTCGACACGCCGCACCACGCCTTCGAGCTCGCCCTCGCCGCCCCAGCCGTGGATGCGCACGCGTGCGCCCGGCCGCGCCTGCACCGCGTCCGAGGTCAGCAGCTCGGCCACCACCTCGAGCCGGCCCATGTCGCCCAGCTCCACCAGCGGCGCGCCCAGCGCCACCGCGGCCTCGCTGGCCTGCAGCACGCGCACCACGCGCCCGGCCACCGGCGAGCGCACCTCGAAGGCGCGGTGCCCGGCTGCGGCGTCGGGCCGTGTCACGCTGAGCAGCGCCACGCGCGCCTGCTCGGCCTCGTGGCCTGCGACGTGGCGCTCTTCCACCGCCGTCGCGAGCTCCTGGCGCGCCCCCAGCACCGCGAGGCGGTCGCTGTCGAGCTTGGTCTTCGAGATGAAGCCGCTGCCGGCCAGCTCCTCGCTGCGCAGCTGGTCGTGCAGCGCCTGCTCCTGCGTCACGCGCGCGCGGCCGATGCGCGCGTCGGCACGCTGCACGTTCGCCTGCGCCGCCGCCAGGCGCAGCTCCAGCTCGCGCCGCGTGCGCTCGTCCAGCAGGGGCGGCAGCGCGGCCGACAGGGTGGCCACCACCGCACCGGCCGCCACCGCGTCGCCCTCGCGCAGCGCCAGGCGCTCCAGCCGGCCCGCCAGCGGGGCCGATACCACGTAGCGGTCGCGCAGCCGTGTCTTCGCGTCGTCGTCGATGCTGGACTCGAAGTGCCCGCGCGTCACGGTCGCGGTCTCCACCTCCGTCGGGCGCGGCGCGAACGCCCATGCCACCAGGCCGGCCAGCACGAGGCCCGCGGCCACCGCGGCGATCGTCGTGTTTCTCTTCATTGCATCGAGCCCTTCAATCGCGTGTCTTGAGCACGGCCACCAGGTCCAGCCGGTCGACGCGTCGCCGCACCACCAGCGCGCTGGCCACGCCGGCGGCCACCACGCACAGCGCCGCCCAGGCATAGGTGGCGGGGCTGACGACCAGCGGGAACAGGAACTGGTCCGAACGCAGCAGCGCGCTCACCAGGCGCACCAGGCCGTAGCCCAGCAGCATGCCCAGCGGCACGGCAAGCGCGATGGAGATCGCCATCTCGCCCAGCAGCAGCCCGGACACCTCGGCGCGCGTGAAGCCCAGCACGCGCAGGCTGGCCAGTTCCCAGCCGCGTTCGGCCAGCGCGATGCGGGCGTTGTTGTAGACCACGCCGACGGCGATCACCGCCGCGAAGGCGGTGAGCACCGTGCTCATGATGCGCACGTTGCGGGCGCTGATCTCCTGCATGTTGCGCAGCATCGTGGCCTTGCTGAAGGCGCCGGCGGCCCGCGGCAGCAGGCGGCTGGCCTGCAGCAGCGCGTCCTCCTGCCCGCGCTGCACCGACAGCACGTAGCCGGTGCTGACGTCGCCGTCGCCCAGGGCGCGGTTGAGCGAGCCGCGGTCCATGTAGGCGTTGAGCCCCATCATGTCGCGCACGGTCGCGCCCACGGTCAGCTCGATCTCGCGCGGCCGGCCCTCGAGCACCTGCACCCGCACGCGGTCGCCCGGCGCCAGCGCGAGCTTGTCGGCCAGGCGGTCGGTGAGCACGAGCCGGCCGCCGTCGAGCAGCGTCTCGCGGCCGTCGACGTCGATCACGCGGTACAGCTCGGGCCGTGCCGCGTAGCCCCGGATGAGGCTGCGTTCGCGGCGGTGGCCGTTCACCAGCGTCACCGGTACGAAACGCACCGCCTCCACCTGCTCCACGCCCGGCAGCCGCTGCAGCGCCAGCCGCGCCACGTCGTCCACCGCCTCGCTGGTCCACAGCGTCACGTCGCCACGCAGCGACAGCGTGAACTGCGTGTCGACGATGACGTCGATCGCGTCGCGGAAGAAGTTGCCCATCACGGTGATGGCCACCGCCGCGGCGATGCCGCCGATCGCCAGCGCGGTGCGCAGCGGCCGCCGCTCCATGCTGCGCAGGATCATGCGCAGCGACGGCCCCATCGCCTGCACCCCCAGCCGCTCGAGCAGCGTGCGGCGGTAGCGGCCCGGTGCCGGCGGCCGCATCGCCTCGGCCGGCGCCAGCCGCACGGTGGCCAGGATGGCGTTGAGCGTGCCCAGCACCGCGGTGGCCACCGTCACCGCCGCGCACAGCAGCACCAGCGGCGGCGCCACGTGGTGCTCCAGGCGCGGGAAGTGGAACAGCTCGGCATACAGGCCCGTGAGCTGCGCGCCCAGCCAGCCGCCGAGCGCGAGCCCCAGCGCCAGGCCCAGCGCCACCACCGCCAGCACCAGCTTCAGGTAGTGCGCGGCGATCGCGCCGTTGCCGTAGCCCAGCGCCTTCAGCGCCGCGATCTGCTCGCGCTGCGTGTTCACGAGCCGCGACACCACCACGTTCAGCAGGAAGGCCGCCACCGCCAGGAAGATCGCCGGCAGCACGCTGCCGATGGCGCTCTGCTCCTTGATCTCGTTGTCGAGCATCTGGTGCGACGCCTGGTCGGCACGGCCGTGCACGTCGCTGCCGCCGTAGGCCGCCAGCCGCCGCGCCAGCGCCTCGGCCACCGCGCGCTCCGACGCGCCGGGTGCGAGCTTCACCGCGAGGCGGTTGAAGGCACCCTGCATGTCGTAGGCCGCGGCCAGCGCCTCGCGGTCGACCCAGAACACGCCGTAGCCGCGCTGGTCCGGCATGCCCCAGAGTCCGGCGAACACGAACTCGGGCGACAGCGCGGTGCCGACGATGCGCAGCTCGCGCCGCTTGCCGTTCACGGTGACGGCGAGCGTGTCGCCCAGCCGCAGCCCGCGCGCCTGCGCGAAGCCCACGTTCACCAATGCGTCGATCGCGCCGACGCCGTGCGAGGTGCCGGCGGCGTCGAGCGCGCGGCCGCTGCGCAGCGTGACCCGGTTCATGCGCGGCGGCGCCAGGCGATCGACGCCGACCAGCTGGCCGATCACGGGGTCGGACGAGCCCGGCACCTCCACGCGCACCAGGGCCTCCACCGTGGCCTGCAGGTCGGACACGCCGGGCACCGCCTGCAGCTCGGTCAGCAGTCCGTTCGGCGCGCGCTTGAGCGCGGCGAACACGTCGGCGAACCGGCCCTCGGCATAGAAGCGGTCGCGTGCCAGCGCCAGGGATTCCACCGCCGAGAGGCTGGTGACGAAGCCGCCGATGCCGCAGGCCACCACCATCGCGATGGTCAGCGCCTGCGCCCACAGCGCGCGCAGGTCGCGCAGCAGCTTGCGGTCCAGCGCCTGCATGGTCGCCGCCTACCAGCTGAGCTCGCCGGGCGCGAGCTTGACCGTGGGGCGCTCGATGCGCTGGATGCGCCCGTCGCCCAGGTGGATCACGCGGTCGGCCATGCCGGCGATGGCGGCGTTGTGCGTGATCACCACCACCGTGGTGCCGATCTCGCGGTGGATGCGCTCGATGACCTCGAGCACCAGCTTGCCGGTCTGGTAGTCCAGCGCGCCGGTGGGTTCGTCGCACAGCAGCACGTCGGGGCGCTTGGCGATGGCGCGTGCGATCGCCACCCGCTGCTGCTCGCCGCCGGACAGCTGCGCGGGGAAGTGCGCGCGCCGCGGCGCCAGGCCCACCAGCGCCAGCGCCTCGGCCGGCGGCATCGGCGCGCGCGCGATGTCGGTGACCAGCGCGACGTTCTCCTCGGCGGTGAGGCTCGGGATCAGGTTGTAGAACTGGAACACGAAGCCCACGTGCTCGCGCCGGTAGCGCGTGAGCGCCGCCTCGTCGGCCCCCGAGAGCGCCTGCGCGCCGAAGCGCAGTTCGCCGGTGCTGGGCACGTCGAGCCCGCCGAGGATGTTCAGCAGCGTCGACTTGCCGCTGCCTGAAGGGCCGAGCAGCACCACGAACTCGCCCCGCGCCACGTCCAGGTCCACCTCGCGCAGCGCCCACACCTCGCCCTCGCCGCTGGCGTAGCGCTTGCTCAGGCCGCGGGCGCGGATCAGGGGTGGGGCGGCGTCGTTCATGCGAGGCCGGCGCACTCTAGGCGGCGCCAGCCGCTGCGCGCTTGATCGACCTCAAGGCCGCGGGCTGCCGCCGCGGCCTAGACTGCAGCCGCAGCATGACGATCCGCCATCTCGACCGCCTGCTCGACCCGCGCTCGGTGGCGGTGATCGGCGCCACCGACCGCGAGGCCAGCGTGGGCGCCACCGTCTGGCGCAACCTGCGCCACGGCCGCTTCCAGGGCCCGGTGTGGGGCGTCAACGCGAAGCGGCGCGAGATCGGCGGCGTGCCGCTGGTCGCGCGCGTGGCCGACCTGCCCGAAGCCCCCGACCTCGCGGTGATCTGCACTCCGGCGGCCACGGTGCCCGGCCTCGTGGCCGAGCTGGCCGCACGCGGCACCCGCGCCGCGGTGGTGATGACGGCCGGGCTCGACAAGGCCCAGAAGCAGGCCGTGCTCGACGCCGCACGCCCCACGGTGATGCGCATCCTCGGGCCCAACTGCCTCGGGCTGCTCACGCCGCACCTGGCGCTCAATGCCAGCTTCGCGCATGCCGACGCGCTGGCCGGCGAGCTGGCCTTCGTCTCGCAGTCGGGCGCGCTCGTCACCGCGATGCTCGACTGGGCCAACGCCCGCGGCATCGGCTTCTCGCGCCTGGTGTCGCTGGGCGAACACGCCGACGTCGACTTCGGCGACCTGCTCGACTGGCTGAGCGGCGACCCGCACACGCGCGCCATCCTGCTCTACATCGAGTCGATCGACCAGGCGCGCAAGTTCATGTCCGCCGCGCGCGCCGCGGCGCGGCGCAAGCCGGTCATCGTGGTGAAGGCCGGCCGCGCCGGCAACGGCGTGCAGGCGGCGGCTTCGCACACCGGCGCGATGGCCGGCAGCGACACCGTCTTCGACGCCGCCATCCGCCGCGCCGGCATGCTGCGCGTGGACACCCTGGGCGAGCTCTTCACCGCCGCCGAGACGCTGGCGCGGCTGCGCGCCAACCGCAGCGACTCGCTGGTGGTGATGACCAACGGCGGTGGCGCCGGCGTGCTGGCGGCCGACGCCGCGGCACGCGAAGGCGTGCCGCTGGCGCCGCTCGCGCCCGCGTTGCTGCAGGCGCTGGACGCGGCGTTGCCGGCCAACTGGTCGCGCGGCAACCCGGTGGACATCATCGGCGACGCCCCCACCACGCGCTACGTGGCGGCGCTGGAGGCGCTGCTGGAGCAGGCGCCGGGCAGCGCCATCCTGTTCGCCCACGCCCCCACGGCCATCGTGCCCAGCGCGGCCATCGCCGAGGCCCTGCTGCCGCGCGCCACGCAGCAGCGCGACCGCCTGCTCGCCTGCTGGCTGGGCGAACGCGCGGTGGCCGAGGCGCGCGGCCGCTTCGCGCAGGCCGGCATCGCCGACTACGCCACGCCCGAGGAGGCGGTGCATGCCTTCGCGATGCTGCTGGCCTACCGGCGCAACCAGCAGCTGCTGCTGGAGGCGCCACCCGCCTCGCACGGCCGCACGCCCGACCGCGCGGCGGCGCGCGCGCAGGTGGCCGAGGCCCTGCACGGCGCCGGCGGCTGGCTCGACGCCGAGGCCGTGCGCGCGGTGCTGCAGGCCTACGGCATCCCGGTGGTGGGCACCTGCGCCGTGTCGGCCGATGCCGAGGCGGCGGTGCGCGAGGCCGAAACGCTGGGCTGGCCGGTGGCGCTGAAGATCCGCTCGCCCGACCTCACGCACAAGTCCGACGTCGGCGGCGTGGTGCTGGACATCGCCGACGCCGACGCACTGCGTGCCGCCGCGGCCGCGATGCTGGCCCGCGTGCGCGCGTCACGGCCGCAGGCGCGCATCGACGGCTTCACGCTGCAGGCGATGGCGCGACGGCCGCACGCCCAGGAGCTGATCGTCGGCACCAGCATCGACCCGGTGTTCGGCCCGGTGCTGCTGTTCGGCGCCGGCGGCACGGCGGTGGAGGTGATGGCCGACCGCGCGCTGGCGCTGCCGCCGCTGAATGCGCCGCTGGCGCGCGACCTGGTGGGCCGCACGCGCATCGCGCGCCGCCTGGCCGGCTACCGCGACCACGCGCCGGCCGACCTGGACGCCATCGCCGCGGTGCTGGTGGCCGTCTCGCAGCTGCTGGCCGACGTGCCCGAGCTGGCCGAGCTCGACATCAACCCGCTGCTGGCCGACGGCGACGGCGTGCTGGCGCTGGACGCCCGCATCCGCGTCGCCGCGGCGGCGGCCGGCGGCGCCGCGCACTTCGCGATCCAGCCCTACCCGGACGACCTCGAGGAGCGCGTGCAGGGCCCGGGCGGCGAGCCGCTGCTGCTGCGCCCGATCCGCCCGGACGACGCGCGGCGGCATGCCGAGTTCCTGTCCCGGCTGACGCCCGAGGACCTGCGGCTGCGCTTCTTCCAGGCGCGGCCGCACCTGGGCCGCGGCGAGCTGGCCCGGCTGACGCAGATCGACTACGCCCGCGAGATGGCCTTCGTGGCCGTGCGCGGCGACGACGCCGAGACCCTGGGCGTGGTGCGCGCGGTGGCCGACCCCGACAACGAGGAGGCCGAGTTCGCCATCGTCGTGCGCTCCGACCTGCAGCAGCGCGGCCTGGGCCGGCTGCTGCTGGACAAGCTGCTGCGCCACAGCCGCGCACACGGCACCACGCGCCTGGTGGGCTGGGTGCTGCGCGAGAACCACGGCATGCTGGCGCTGGCGCACGCCTGCGGCTTCACCGTCGACGAGGACGGCTCCGACCGCGAGGCGCAGCGCCTGGTGCTGCCGCTGCGCTGAGGAAGAACCTCAGGGTGCCGGCGTCAGCGCCGGATAGGCCGCCGCCATCGCGGCGCCGCCCAGCGGCTTGTTCAGCCCCTGGTGGCAGGTGGCGCACGAGACCTTGGCCACGTCGCCGCCCGGCCCGAGCCGGTTCGCCGGGAAGGTGCCGGTCAGCGGCTCCAGGAAGCTGACGTTCAGGTCGCGGGCCATGCGGATGCCGTGCCACGCCGTCTGCCGCTGCGGGGTGCTCTCGCGCCAGTTGTCGAACGAGCGCGTGTTGTGGCAGAAGGTGCAGTTGACGTTGAGCGACTGCGACATGTGCATCATCAGGCCGAACGTGGCCTCGGCCTGCTTGACCGACGCACCATGCTTGCCCGTGGCCGGCAACGCGGCAGCACCGGCGACGCGGATCTCGGCGGCATCCTTCAGCAGGAAGGCCGAGAGCGGGTCGTTCGGCAGCGACGCATAGGCCACGCTGCGCGCCGGTGCGTTCTGGCCCGCGCGGTTGCCGGCGAAGCTGTTGGTCTTGCCGGTGCCCTTGAACCACACCTGCGCCGGCACGTGCTGCCCGCGGTGGCAGGTGAAGCAGGTGACGCCGGTGCCGGCCACGTGGCTCTTCCAGCCGCTGTTGATCTGGCGCGTCATCTCCAGCATCCGCCGCGACACCACCTTGGTGTACTTGGTGTCGGCCGCCAGGTTCTGCAGGTCGTGGCAGTAGCCGCAGCCCTCCGTGGGCGCCACCCACTCGGTCATGGCCTGCATCGTGCGCGTGAACTCGGCGACGCTGAGGTCGCCCAGCACCTTCACGTTCTGCATCGTCTCGGCCGCCTTCGGGCCCTCGGACGGCGCACCGGGCAGTGCGGCCGGCACCGCCTGCGCCGGCTGCGCGGCCTTGATGCGCGGGTTCTCCACGCGACCCATCGCGGTGCCGCGGAAGCCCGTCTGCGTGGTGTCCATCGGCGGACGCTCGCAGCCCGCCACCAGGAAGGCGGCCACCAGCGCCGTGGTCCAGGCAGCGGTTCTCATGGCTTGACTCCTTGCATCAGCGCCGGGTCGACGCCCACCGGATAGACCGCGGGGTACATGGGTGCCACGTGGTGCTTCACCGCCCACAGGTACCAGTTGTCGACCACCGTGCCCGACAGCAGGATGCCGATGCCGCCGCACAGCGGGCACAGCACCGCGAACCACCAGGCCCAGCGGTGGATGGACTCCATCGTCGCGTTGAAGCCCATCGTCCAGCGCCAGAACAGCGCCGCGCGTTCGCTGGCAGTGCCGCGGTCGACGATCTGCTCGATCTCGCGCTCGCCGCCGAAGCGGCTGACCGCCAGGATGGTGGCGCCGTGCATCGCGAACAGCAGCGTCGCGCCGTACAGGAACGCGATCGACAGCATGTGGAACGGGTTGTAGAACAGGTTGCCGTAGCGCAGCGAGAACGCGGCCGTCCAGTCCAGGTGCGGGAAGATGCCGAAGGGCACCGCCTCGGCCCAGCTGCCCATCAGCACCGGGCGGATGAAGCCCAGCACCAGGTACAGCCAGATCGCCGCGGCGAAGGCCCAGGCCACGTGCGTGCCCATGCCCAAGGCGCGGGCGCGGCGGTACATGCGCGCCCACCACAGCAGGACGGAGGCCGTGAGGAAGAAGCCCGCCAGCAGCCACCAGCCGCCCTCGTTGAGCGGCGGCAGCTTCAGGCCGTACTTGGGTGCCGGCGGCTCCAGCGCCAGCCAGGGCAGCTGGCGCACGAACTGCACGGGGTCCCAGCCCACCGAGGCGAACATGTTGAGCCCGATGATCTCGAACGCGGCGAAGCCGCAGATCAGCGAGGCCACGCCCAGCCAGCCCAGGTAGATGGGGCCCAGCTGCGCGTCGCCCAGTCGGCCCAGCCAGTGCCAGTGCGTGGTGCCGCGGCTGCGTTCGCCGCTGTCGGCGCCGACGCCGATGCCGGGGTACGACGGCGCCGCCACCTGCACGGTGGTGAAGAGGTTCTGGTATTCGGCCATCGTCTTGCTCCTACTTCCAGACCGGCAGGTTCAGCCACCAGGTCCACCATTCGGGCCAGCCGCGGGTCCAGAACGGGCCGCTGATCACGATGCACACGGCGCTGAAGAACACCGCCGCCAGCGCCAGGAACAGGCCCAGCCGGTGGATGCCCAGGGTGCCGATCGAATAGCCGATGGCGTCGCGGAAGAAGGTGTTCTCGTGCTCCGCGGTCTTCACCGTCTCGCCGGCCTTCGGGTTGGTGGCCGACAGGATCAGCGCGCCGTGCAGCGACAGCGCGAAGGTGGTCGCGAAGAAGAAACTCACCCCCAGCATGTGCGCCGGGTTGTAGTGGAAGTGCAGGTACTGGTAGCCGGTGTTGGACACCCAGTCGAGGTGGCTGATGATCCCGTACGGGAAGCCGTGCCCCCAGGCGCCCAGCAGCAGCGGGCGCACCACCACCAGCGTGACGTAGGCGCCGATCGCGAACGAGAACGCCACCGGCACGTGCAGGCCGATGCCGAGCTTGCGGCAGATCTCCACCTCGCGCAGCGCCCACGAGACGAAGGCGCCGATGGCGCAAATCGTGATCAGCTGCCACAGCCCGCCCTGCATCAGCGGCGCGAGGCCGAGGCCGTACTTGATGTCCGGTGGCGCGATGCTGATCTGCCACAGGTTCCAGGTGCCGCCCTGCGAGGCGCCCCAGATGATGAGCAGCGTGCCGAGCGTCGCGAAGAACGCCGTCGTCACGCCGAAGAAGCCGACGTAGAAGGGCCCGACCCAGAAGTCGAACAGATCGCCGCCGAGCAGCGTGCCTCCGCGCACGCGGTACTTTCTCTCGAAGCTGAGCATCGCCATGAAGGGCTCCTTCTCCTCCGCCCTGCGGTCGTCGGGTTGCGGGCTGCGGTGCCTTGCGGCACCGCGCCCGCTCTCGGGCACGGGTGCCCCGTGCCTACTTCGGTGCCGTGGCCGCCGGCGGCGCCGCGCCGGCGTTCTTGCCGCCGTCCAGCCAGTTGAAGCGTGCGGTGCTGAGCAGGATGAAGTGGATCAGCAACGCCAGCACGAACAGAAAGACCGACAGCGCCACGAGCGCGCGCCGGGGATCGAACAACAACCAGATCTTCCACATGGAAGGTTCTCCTCAGGTGAGGTGCGACATGAAGGTGTAGACGGCAGCGCGCACGCCACCGACCAGCGTCTTCTCGGACTCCGCGCCGGGAAACCACGAGCGCCAGGGCGCAGCCACGAGCTGCGCCAGCAGCGCGATGGCCAGCACGACGACGAAGGCCAGGGCGAAGATGCCGTTGAAGGACCGGCCGTCACCCGACGGGTGGCCGGCAGGGCGCGCAGCCCCGGCTACAGCCACGGCCGCCACTGCCACACGAGGACGTGGGCAATGATGGCGATGATCGTGAAGCCGATGAAGCTCTTCATGAAGATGCCGTGAAACTCCTGCGCTTCGTTCTCCGTGAGGCCCGATAGCGAGCCTCTCCTGTCGTCTGCCATGACGATCGCTCCTGCAAAGTGGCCCTGGGGCCGTCACCGCGCAATCCCCGCGCGGCAGAGGTGACACCGGACGACCGTCCGATCTCATTCGATGGCCTCCTCGAGCAAGGCGGCACTGACACGTTCCGCGCCCGTCCGGCGGGCACGGCTTTCGGCGTCGTCGCGCAGCCGCTTGGCGGCCGAGATGCGCACCAGCACCGGCTGGCGCTCCACCAGGCGCTCCAGCAGCGCGCGCGCTTCCTCGTCCCAGGGCAGCTGCTCGCGCGCCGGCGTGGCTTCCACGCGGTCGAGCTCGGTGCCCAGCGGCAGGATGTGGAACAGCGCGTCGAACAGCGCGTTGCACACCTCCTGCACCACGTAGGTGGCACCGGCATAGCCCATGAAGGGCGTGCCCGTGGCGCGGCGGATGATGGCGCCCGGGAACGAGGCCGGGATGTAGCTCGGCTTCATCGGGCCGGCCTGTGCCTTCTCGGCCAGGTACATGCGCTCGTTGAAGCTGCCGAAGAGGATCAGCGGCGTCTGCTCGTGGATGAGCCTGCGCACCTCGGCGTGGTCCGTCTTCGCGCCCGCGCAGCGCGGCACCGCGAAGCGGCAGGGCAGGCCCAGCTCGTCTTCCAGGAAGTGGCGCAGGCCGCGGGTGTAGGTCTCGTTGGCCACGACGGCGAAGCTGGCCGTGGCGAAGAAGTCCTGCGTCACCGAACGCCACAGGTCCCACAGCGGCTTGATCGTGGTGTGCTTCTCGCGTTCGATGAACGGCTCCGGGTCGAGCTCGAGCACACGGCCCAGCTCACGCAGGAAGGCCGTTGTGCTGTGCAGCCCGATCGGCGCCTGCAGGTAGGGCCGCTCCAGCGTCTCGCACAGCAGGCGGCCGTACTCGCGGTACAGGCAGACGTTGGCGTCTGCGTTCGCCAGGTTCGCCACGTCGGCCAGGTGGCTGCCGAGCGGGAACACCATGTTGATCTCGGCGCCGATGCCTTCGACGAGCCGCCGGATCTCGGCCGTGTCGCTGGGCCCGTTGAACATGCCGTAGGCCGGGCCGATGAGGTTCACGCGCGGCTTCTGGCCGGGCTGGCGCACGCGCGCCGGCACCTTGCGCGGACCGTGCTGCTGCCACAGCCACAAGAGCGCGCGGTTGGCGCACTGCCACTGGTCCTCGTCGATGGTGCGCGGCAGGAAGCGCTGGATCGTCGTGCCTTCGGGCGTGACGCCGCCGCCGATCATCTCGGCGATCGAGCCCGTGACCACCACGCTCGGCAGGTCCGGGTCCAGCGTGGCATGCGCGCGGCGCAGGTTGCCCTCGGTGCCTTCGCGGCCCAGCTGCTCTTCGGCCAGGCCGGTGACGACGATGGGCAGCTCGTGCGGCGGCAGCGCGTCGGTGTAGTGCAGCACGCTGGTCACCGGCAGGTTCTCGCAGCCTACCGGGCCGTCGATCACCACCTGCAGGCCCTTGATCGCGGTGAAGACGTACACCGCGCCCCAGTAGCCGCCTGCGCGGTCGTGATCGAGCACGAAGTTCATACCATCGCCTCGGCCTTGCGCCTCGCGTGCAGCTTGACGATCTGGCGCCGCACCTCGGCCCTGAACTCGGGCCGCGCGACCGGGGGCTCCTGCCACACGCCGGACTTGTCGCCCTCGCCGGTGTCGCCGAAGAAGTCGTGCATCGCCTCGAAGCGCGCGCGGTTGGCGATGGCGGCGTTCACCACCTGCGCCAGCGCGCCGGCACCGGCCGCGCCCATCAGCGGACGGGCCGAGATCAGGTTGGTGAAGTACAGCGCCGGCGTGCGCGCCTGCTTGGCGGCCTGCACCACCGGCGTGGTGCCGATGGCCAGGTCGGGCTTCACGTCGTGGAAGGCCGCCAGGTCCTGCTCCAGCGAGGCGCGGTACTGCACGTGCACGCCACGCGCCTGCAGCCAGTCGGCATCGGCCGCGGACCACGGCGTGCGCGGGCAGGCCGTGCCCACGTAGGGCAGCTCGGCGCCGCTCTCCACCAGCAGGCGGGCGACGAGCAGCTCGCTGCCCTCGTAGCCCGACAGCGTGATGCGACCCTTCACCGGGGCCGCGGCGAGCGCGCCACGGATCGCCGGCAGCCAGGCGTTCTTCGCCGCACCGATGCGCGCGGCATCGACGTTGGCGGCCTCGCCGATCGCCTGCAGCCACGCCTCGGTGCCGTCGTGGCCCACCGGAGCCGAGCCCACCACCGCGCGGCCCGCGGACTGGAACTCGCGGATGCTGGCGGTGTAGAACGGGTGGATCGCGGCGGCCACCTGCGCGTCGAGCGCGGCGTAGAGCTCGCGCCACTCGCGCATCGGCACCACCGGACCGGCCGCCAGGCCGAGCGGCGCGAGCAGCGCGCCGATCACCATCGGGTCGGCGGGGAACATCTCGCCCAGCAGCGCGACGGCGGGCTTGTCGCTGCGGCCGCCGCGCGGCATCGCCACCGGGCCGGCTTCGGCCTCGCCGCGGGCGTAGCGCAGCATCGCGCCGGCCAGCACGTCCTTGGCTTCCGCATGCGTGGGCACGCCGAAGCCCGGCACGTCGATGCCGATCACGCGCACGCCGTCTATGGCCTTGGGCAGCAGCTGCAGCGGCACGCCGCTGGCGGTGGGCACGCAGAGGTTGATCACGACGATGGCGTCGAGCTTGTCCGGGTCGGCCTGCGCGTGCACCGCGTCGCGGATGTCCTCGAACAGCTTGCCGGTGACCAGCGTCTCGCTGTTGAACGGCACGTAGCCCACGCTGCGCCGCGCGCCGTAGAAGTGCGAGGTGAAGCTCAGGCCGTAGACGCAGCAGGCCGAGCCGCTGAGGATGGTGGCCACGCGCCGCATGCGCAAGCCCACGCGCAGCGAACCGAAGGCCGGGCACATGCTCTGCGGCTGGTCGTGCGGCCCCTTCGGGTAGTCGGCCGCGTAGCGTTCGAGCACCTCGGACTTGCCGGCGGCGCCGGCCGCGGCATGCATCAGGTCGGCGCCCGTGTGGCAGCTGCTCATCGCGTCAGGCGGCGTCGTAGATGACTTCGAGCGTGGGCTTGTGGACCTCGTCCTTGCCCACCATGTCGAAGAGCGTCGCCGGCTCCATCCGGAAGTCGCGCCCGGTGCTCTCGGCCGAGAACAGGCCGAGCAGCTGGTCCTGCGTCTGCGGCTTCGGCCGCACCGGCGGCGCCTCGGCGACGTTGGTGGCCAGTTCCTCGAACAGCGGCGCCCAGGGCGTGCCGGGCCGGCCGATGATTTCGTAGCTGGCGCTCTTGCGGCGTATGTCCTCGTGAGCCGGAATCGCCGCCAGCACGGGGATGCCGGCGTTCGCCGCGAAGGCCTGCGCCTCGCCGGTGCCGTCGTCCTTGTTGATCACCATGCCGGCCACGCCGACGTTGCCGCCCAGCTTGCGGAAGTACTCCACCGCGCTGCAGACGTTGTTGGCGACGTACAGGCTCTGCAGGTCGTTGCTGCCGACGACGATGACCTTCTGGCACATGTCGCGCGCGATCGGCAGCCCGAAGCCGCCGCAGACCACGTCGCCCAGGAAGTCGAGCAGCACGTAGTCGAAGCCCCAGTCGTGGAAGCCGAGCTTCTCGAGCGTCTCGAAGCCGTGGATGATCCCGCGCCCGCCGCAGCCGCGGCCCACCTCGGGGCCGCCGAGCTCCATCGCGAACACGCCGTCGCGCTTGAAGCAGACGTCGCCGATGGACACCGCCTCGCCGGCCAGCTTCTTCTTCGAGCTGGTCTCGATGATCGTCGGGCAGGCCTTGCCGCCGAACAGCAGGCTGGTGGTGTCGCTCTTCGGGTCGCAGCCGATCAAGAGCACCTTCTTGCCCTGCTGCGCCATCATGTAGCTCAGGTTGGCCAGCGTGAAGCTCTTGCCGATGCCGCCCTTGCCGTAGATCGCGATGATCTGCGTGGCCTTGGTGGCGGGTGCGGTGGAGACGGCGTCGGGCTCGACGGCGGCTTCCGCGCGCAGCTGCTGCTGCAGCCGCGTGATGGGGATCGAGACGGTGCCGCTCACGTCGCGTGCCTCCAGTCGAACATCAGCACCGCGGCCAGCCAGCTGGCGAGCCAGAAGCTGTCGTCCAGCGCACGCGGCAGCGGTGTTCGCGCCGAACCGGGCTGCTCGTTCATGCGTGGTGCCTCCAGTCGAGAACCATCTTCAGACAGCCGGCATCGCCGAATGCCGTGCGGTAGGCGCGGTCGGCCTCGTCGGCCGCCGCGTGGTGCGTGATCAGGCCGTCGAGCGAGAACGCGCCGCTGGCGGCGAGCTCGTTCACCGCCAGCAGGTCGGGCCGCTTCCATTCGGCGGCGCAGCGGATCTGCGCCTCGCGCATGAAGGCCGGCGCGAACGAGAACGACAGCGGCTGGCTGTAGAAGCCGGCCAGCACGATCTCGCCGCCGGGCGCCAGGCGCGCGACCAGCGTGTCGAGGATGCCGGCGTCGCCGCTCATGTCGTAGATCGCGCGGTAGTCGCGGCGCGGGTCGTCCTCGGGCGTGGTGACGGTGTAGCCCTCGGCACCGGCGGCGCGCACCGGGTCGCGCTCCCAGACCGTGAACGGCCCGTGGCCCGCCGCGACGTTCAGGCGCGCCAGCAGCCGGCCCAGCACACCGTGGCCGACGATGAGGTCCGGCGGAACGATGGGGTGGCGCCGCCCGCCACCCGAGACCGAGTGGTACGCGGTGGCGGCCAGCGCCAGCAGCACCGCCTTCTCGCCCAGGCCTTCGTCCACGGCGAGCGCGCGTGCGCCGGGCACCACGAGCGTGGAGGCCGCGCCGCCGAACAGCCCGCGCACCGGGCCGAAGCAGCGCGCACCCGGCACGAACACGCGTTCGCCGACGCGGTGGCCGGCGTCGGGCCCCGCCTCGACGACGCGGCCCACCGATTCATATCCCGGCACCAACGGGTAGCCCATGCCCGGGAAGCTGGGCATGCGGCCCGTCCACAGCAGGCGTTCGGTGCCGGCGCTGATGCCGCTCCACTCGACGTCGACCACGATGTCCTCGACGCCCGGGGGTTCCAGCTCCAGCCGGCTCAGCGTGAGCTGCTCGGGCTTTTCCAGCACGACCGCCAGACCCTTCATGCCCGTGCCTTCCCGCCGCGTGGGTTGCGGCTTGCGAGAGGACCTGCGGGGGCGCGTCTCATGGTCTTGTTGGATGTCTCGATGTCATCCTACGCTTACTTGTCAAACCGTCAACTACAATTTACAGAACCTCGGGTGAACCCTTGCGACGGGCCACCAACACACTGGTCTGCAGCGGCACCCGCGTCGGGATGCGGCGCACGCGCTCGAAGCCTGCGGCCTCCAGCAGCGTGCCCAGTGCCGTCGCGCTGCGCGGCCGGCCGCTGCCCATCGCCAGCAGGTAGCAGCCGAAGTAGGCGTCGCCCATCGCATCGGCGCCCGGCGTGGCGGCCAGCGGCTCGGCCAGCAGCAGCGTGCCGCCAGGCGGCAGCGCGTCGTGCGCGGCGCGCAGCAGCGCGGCCACATGGGTGTCGTCGTGGTCGTGCACCACACGCACCAGCGAGATCAGGTCGGCGCCACGCGGCAGCGCGTCGCGCAGGAAGTCGCCGCCGATGCAGCGCACGCGCGGGCCCAGCGGCGCCAGGCGCTCGCGCGCACGGGCGGCCACGGCCGGCAGGTCGAACAGCATCAGCTCGAGCGCCGGGTGGCGGCGCGCGACGGCTTCCAGGAACGCGCCCTCGCCGCCGCCCACGTCCAGCAGGCAGCGGTGGCGACCGGCCGGCCAGGCGTCCAGCACCGCGTCGGCCACCAGTGGCTGCGAAGCCGCCATCAGCCGCGAGTAGCCGGCCACCGCGTCGGCCGACAGGCTGGCCGGGCTTGCGCTGGCGGCGTAGGGCCACACCGCCCCGAGCTCGGTGGGTCCGCCATCGCCACGCAGCAGGGCCACCGGGTCGCGCAGGTCGGCATAGAGGGCTGCGTGGTGCTGCACCATCGCCGCGACCGCCGGGTTGTCCACCATCGCGGCGCCCAGCGCGCCCAGCGTCACGCGGTCGCCGTCGCGCCGGGCCAGCAGGCGCAGCGCCACCGCGGCGTCCAGCAGGCGGCGCAGGCGCTCGGGCGGCAGGCGCAACGCGGCGGCCAGCGCCTCCACCGTCTGCGGCCCGGCGGCCAGGCGGTCGAACAGGCCAAGCTGCACGCAGCCGAGCAGCACCTGCGAGTAGACGAAGCCGGCCACCAGGTCGAACAACTGCCGCGCGCGGCGGCGCGCGATCCAGCGCGTGAGCGGGAAGCGTTCGGCCCAGCGGCGGAACGCGGGATCGGCGGCGCGGCGTTGCGGCCAGTCGAGCCAGCGTTCGACGAGCGCGCGGCCCATGCGGCCCTTCCTGCCTGCGCGCTCAGGCGGCCGGCGCGACCGCCTTCACCAGCGGCGTCTCGCGGGGCAACAGGCGCTCGGCCTCGTGCCGCACCAGCTGGCGCAGCTCCGCGGCACCCGGGCAGGCGGGAATCGCCGCGATGGCGGCCGACATCAGCTGCCGGAAGTGCTGCAGCGCGCCCTCGAGCCCGTGCTCGCGGGCGGTGCTGGGGCGATCGAGCGCCAGGTCGCGGCCGACCGGCTTGCCGAGCAGCGCCGCGCTGGCGGCCACGTCGCGGATGTCGTCGGCCACCTGGTAGGCCTCGCCCAGCGCATCGCCCAGCGCCAGCCAGGGCGCGGCGTCCGCGCCGGCGGCCAGCGCACCGGCACCGCTGGCGGCCGCGAACAGCGCGCCGGTCTTGGCACGCTGGTAGTCGCGCAGCCGCACCTGCGGTTCGCACTCCCAGGCCTGGCCGGCGGCAATGCCCAGCGGCATGCCCACGCCGGCGCCCAGGCGGGCCAGCAGCGGGGCCAGCCGAGCCGGCGCGCGCGCGCCGGCGCCGGCCAGCGACTGGAACGCCAGCACGATGAGCGCATCGCCCGCCAGTACCGCCAGCCGTTCGCCATAGGCGACGTGCACCGAGGCACGGCCACGGCGCAGCGCGGCGTCGTCGAAGCACGGCAGGTCGTCGTGGACGAGCGACGCGCAGTGCAGCAGTTCCACCGCCGCGGCAGCCGCGTCGGCCAGTGCCGGGTCGTCTGCGCCGCAGGCACGGGCCACGGCCAGCGTCAGCCGGGGCCGCACGCGCGCGCCGCCGGGAAACACCGCGTGCTGCATCGCCGCCAGCAGCCGCGGCGGACGCCCGGGGCCGTCGGCCAGGGCCAGCGCCGCGCCCAGCGCAGCTTCGATGCGCGCCGACGGGCTCATGGCGCGCCGGTCCGGTGGGAGCAGTTGATTTCAGGCATATGTCAACTAGCATAGACATGTCATATGTCCACGTCAATCAACACAACGCCGCGTGTGCTGGTGGTCGGCGCCGGTGTCGGCGGACTGACGGCCGCCGCCTGGCTGGGCGGCGCGGGCTGCGACGTGCAGGTGCTGGAGCGCGCCGCCGCCCCGGGCGGCAAGCTGCGCGAGGTGGCGCTCGGCGCCAGCCGCCTCGACGCCGGCCCGACCGTGCTGACGATGCGCTGGGTCTTCGACGAGCTGTTCGCCGAGCTCGGCACCCCGCCCGGCGGCGTGCCGCGCCTGCAGGCCGCGGCGGTGCTGGCGCGCCACGCGTGGAGCGCCGGCGAGTGGCTGGACCTGCCGGCCGGACTGCAGGCCGCGGTGGATGCGATCGGCCGCTTCGCCGGCACCGCCGAAGCCGACCGCTACCGCGCCTTCTGCGCACGCGCGCAGCGCATCCACGACGCGCTGGAGCAGCCCTACCTGCTTGCATCGCGCCCCACCCTGCCCGCGCTGCTGTGGCGCGGCGGCTGGCGCGGGCTGCCGGGGCTGGCCCGCATCGCGCCCTTCACGTCGCTGTGGTCGGCGCTGGGCCGGCATTTCCACGATCCGCGGCTGCGCCAGCTGTTCGGGCGTTATGCCACCTACTGCGGCTCGTCGCCGTGGCTGGCGCCGGCCACGCTGATGCTGGTGGCCCACGTGGAGCGCAGCGGCGTCTGGTTCGTCGAAGGCGGCATGCAGCGCCTGGCCGAGGCGCTGGCCGCGGTGGCGCAGCGCCAGGGCGCGCGGCTGCGCTGCGGCACCGAGGTCGAGCAGATCCTGGTGCGGGACGGCCGTGCCTGCGGCGTGCAACTGGCCGGCGGTGAACGGCTCGAGGCCGATGCGGTGGTGTTCAACGGCGACGTCGCCGCGCTCGCCGCCGGGCTGCTGGGGCCGGCCGCGCAGCGCGGCTGGCGCGGGCCGCCGGCACGTTCGCTGTCGGCGCTGACCTGGCACCTGCAGGCGCACGCCGAAGGCCCGGCGCTGCATCGCCACAACGTCTTCTTCGGCGCCGACTACCGCGCCGAGTTCCAGGCGCTGGCCGCGGGCCGCCTGCCACCCGACCCCACCGTCTACCTGTGTGCGCAGGACCGGCCCGGCCGGCCCGGCGCGAACGGGCCCGAGCGCCTGATGGCGCTGGTCAATGCGCCGGCGCGGCCGCTGGCCGCCGAGGAGATCGCTGCATGCCAAGAAGCCAGCTTCCAGCGCCTGCAGCGCTGCGGCCTGAAACTGGTGTCCCAGTCGCCGCCTCTGGTGACGGCGCCGCAGCACTTCGCAGCGCTGTTCCCGGGCACGTCGGGCGCGCTGTACGGCACGCCGACCCACGGCTGGCAGGCTTCGTTCCGGCGCCCGGGGGCGACCAGCCCGCTGCCGGGCCTGTTCCTGGCGGGGGGCAGCGTGCACCCGGGGCCGGGGCTGCCGATGGCCGCGCTGTCGGGCCGGCAGGCGGCGCTGCATGTGCTGCAGGCCTGGGCTTCGACGCGCCGCTGGCTGCCGACGGCTATGCCTGGTGGTACCTCGACGCACTGAGCGACGACGGCCGCCATGCGCTGACGCTGATCGCCTTCCTCGGCAGCGTCTTCTCGCCCTACTACGCCGCGGCACGCCGGCGCGGGCCTGCCGACCCGCTGGGGCACGTCGCGCTGAACGTGGCGCTGCTGGGCCCCGGCACGCGGCGCTGGGCGATGACGGAGCGCGGCGCCGCTTCGTTGCAGCGCAGCCCCACGCGCCTGGCCATCGGCCGCAGCGGGCTGACCTGCCGGGACGGCGCGCTGGAGGTGAGGATCGACGAGACCTGCGCGCCGTGGCCGCGACGGCTGCGTGGCCATGTGCGGCTGCTGCTGCCGCCGACGCCGAACACCGCCGTGCATGCGCTCGACGACGCCGGCCGCCACCGCTGGCGCCCGATCGCCCCCGCCGCGCGCGTCGAGGTGGTCTTCGAGGCGCCGTCGTGCCGCTGGCAGGGCAGCGCCTACCTCGACACCAATGCCGGCACGCGCCCGCTGGAGCAGGACTTCAGCGGCTGGCAGTGGTCGCGCGAGTCGCGCCCCGGCGGCGGCTGCCGCATCCACTACGACGTGGCCCGGCGCGACGGCAGCCGGCGCGCGCTGGCCCTGGAAGGCGGGCCCGACGGCGTGCTGCGGCCCACCGACGCGCTGCCGCACATGCCGCTGGCCACCACGCGCTGGGGCATCGCGCGCCAGGTGCGCGGCGCGCTGGCGCTGGCCCGCACGCTCGAGGACGGGCCCTTCTACGCGCGCTCGCAGCTCGTCGGCGCGGACGGCTCGGGCGCGGTGCACGAGAGCCTGTCGCTGGACCGCTTCGCCAGCCGCTGGGTGCAGGCGCTGCTGCCGTTCCGCATGCCGCGGCGCGGCTAGCGCTTCTCCTCGTCGCGCCGCCGCTCCCGCAGGCGGTGCAGCGACCACAGCTCCCACGCCGCCCAGCCGACCACCGCGCCGAACACGAGCACCAGCTCGATGACGCCCAGCGTGTGGCCGCTCATCGCGCCAGGCGCAGGGCGCGGTCGCGGCGCTCCAGGCGTTCGAACAGGCCCAGCAGGAAGTCGACCGAGCCCCGGGGCGCGTGCTGCAACGCAGCCGCTTCCACCAGCAGGCGCACGGCCGGCAGCGGTGCCGCATCGCCATCCGTGCCGCCCGGCCAGGGCGACGTCAGCAGCGCGCGGGCCAGCAGGCGCGCACGCCGGCCGCCGGTCACCACGGCGCGGCCGGCCACCGAATCGCCGCCGCGCCGCAGCACCTCGTGCCCGATCGCCGCGTACAGCAGACGCGCGGCCTGGATGCCGGGCCGGCAGTCGGCCGGCAGCATCGCGATGCCGGCCCCGGCCCGGGCGTAGAGCCGGTCGGCCACGGCCAGCAGTTCCCGCACCACGCGCCCGAGCGCGGGGCTGAAGTGCGGCGCAGCCAGCCAGGCCTCGGCGTCGAGCCCGGCAGCGCGCAGCAGCTCGTTCGGCAGGTACAGCCGGCCGGCACGCGCGTCCTCGCCGACATCGCGCGCGATGTTCGACAGCTGCATCGCCACGCCCAGGTCGCAGGCACGCGCCAGCGCCGCGGGCGAGCGCGCGCCCATCAGCAGCGCCATCATCGCGCCCACCGTGCCGGCCACGCGCGCCGCGTAGTCGAGCAGCGCTTCCAGCGTCGCGTAGCGCCGGCCTTCGGCGTCCCAGGCCAGGCCCTCGAGCAGCAGCTCGGGCAGCAGGCGCGGAATGCCGTGCTGCGCGAACACGGCCGCCAGCGCCCGCTCGCTGTCATGGCCGGCGTAGGCGGCGTCCAGCCGGCGCCGCAAGGCCTGGATGGCGCCGCCACGGCCACCGTGCAGGTCGATGGCATCGTCGGCCACGCGGCAGAAGCCGTAGAGCACCGAGGCCGGCGCGCGCACACGCGCCGGCAGCAGCAGGGAGGCGGCGTGGAAGGTGCGCGAGTTCTGGCGCAGCAGCGCGCGGCAGGCCGCCACGTCGTCGGCGCGCAGCCGCTCAGCCATGGACGAAGGCCTCGGCGGGCGGCACCACGGTGTCGAGCACACGCGCCGACGACAGCACGCCCGGCAGCCCGGCGCCCGGGTGCGTGCCGGCGCCCACCAGGAACAGCCGCTCGAGTTCCTCGCTGCGGTTGTGCGGGCGGAACCAGGCGCTCTGCGTCAGCACCGGCTCGAGCCCGAACGCGGCACCGCGGAAGCTGCCCAGCTCGTCCTGGAACTGCTGCGGCGTGAGCACCATCGAGACGGTCAGCTCATCCTGCAGGTTCGGCAGCAGCGTGGCCTGCAGCCGGCGCTGCACGGCCTGGCGGAAGGGCTCGGCCTGTGCGCGCCAGTCGGTGCCGCTGCCCAGGTGCGGCACCGGCGCCAGCGCGTAGAAGGCGTCGTGGCCGGGCGGCGCGAGCGCGGGGTCGGTCGCGGTGGGGCGGTGCAGGTAGAGGCTGAAGTCCTCGGCCAGGCGACGGCGCTCGAAGATGTCGGCCAGCAGCTCGCGGTAGCGCGGGCCGAGCGCGATGGTGTGCTGGGCGATGCCGGGGTGGCGGGTGCGCGTGCCGAAGTACCAGACGAACAGGCTCATCGAGTAGCGCGCGCGTTCGATGCGGCGGTCGGTCCAGCGGTGCCGGTGGCGCGCCGGCAGCAGGCGCCGGTAGGCGTTCGCCGAGTCGGCGTTGCACACCACGATGTCGGCCGGCAGCACCGCGCCCGACTCCAGCCGCACGCCGCACGCGGCGCCGCCCTCGGCCAGGATCTCGGCCACCCCGGCGCCGCACTGCACGCGGCCGCCCTGCCCTTCGATCAGCCCCACCAGCCCGCGCACCAGCCGCCCGGTGCCGCCGACCGGGAAGTGCACACCCCAGCGGCGCTCGAGGCTGGCGATGAGGCAGTACACCGAGGTGGTGCTGAACGGGTTGCCGCCGACCAGCAGCGACTGGAAGCTCAGCACCGTGCGCAGCTTGGGGCTGCGCACGTGGCGCGCGGCCATCGAGTACACGCTGCGCCAGGCCTGCAGTCGCAGCAGGTCGGGCAGCACGCGCGCCATGTCGGCCCAGTTGCCGAAGGGCTGGTGCGCCAGGCGCTCGAACGCCACCTCGTAGATCTCCCGGCTGGTGCGCAGGAAGGCCTCGTAGCCGTCGACGTCGCCCGGCGCCAGCGCAGCCACGGCGGCGCGCATCGCGGCGGCGTGGCCGCTGTAGTCGAACAGCGTGCCGTCGTCGAAGCGGATGCGGTAGAAGGGCGCGACGGGCCGCAGCTCGATCTCGTCGGCCAGCCGCCGGCCGCACAGCGCCCACAGTTCCTCGAACAGGTGCGGCGCGGTGATCACGGTCGGGCCGGCGTCGAAGGTGTAGCCGTCGACCCGGTGCACGCGCGCACGGCCGCCGGGCTGGTCGAGCTGCTCCAGCACCGTGACCTGCCAGCCGCGCGCGCCCAGCCGCACCGCCGCAGCCAGGCCGCCGAAGCCGCTGCCGATGACCACCGCGTGCGGCCGCCGCGGCGCCCCTGCCGCTGCCAGGGGCGACGGTGTTTCGCCGTATGTCAGCATGAATTGATGCTATACTTGTCATGTCTGATTGACAACCGCACAACCGCACTCGACCTCCCGGGTTTGCACCCGGCCGGCCGGCGCTGGCGAGGAGGTGTGCATGGCACCCGGTCGCGAACCGGGGCCGGGCCGCGTGGTATGGTCCTTGCCACCATCGACCCTGCCCCGAGAGGAGACACCGTGAGTTCCGGGTCCGGCGCTCCCGCTGACCTGAGCCCGCTGTCCGGCCTGGCGCCGGAGCTGGCCGCAGCTTTCGTCTCGCTGGCCAGCGACATCGCGCTGGTCATCGACGACGACGGCGTCATCCGCAGCGTCGCGGTGGGTGACGCCGGGCCGGCCGCGCAAGGCTGGGTCGGCAAGCCGTGGGTCGAGACCGTCACCGGCGACACGCGGCGCAAGGTGGAGCTGCTGCTGCAGGACGTCAGCAGCGCCGGCATCGCGCGCCGCCGCGAGGTGAACCATCCGGCTCCCGGGGCACCCGACATCCCGATCGCCTACACCGCCGTGCGCCTGGGCGCCGGCGGACCGGTGCTGGCCGTCGGGCGCGACCTGCGCGCGGTGGCCGCGATCCAGCAGCGCTTCGTCGATGCGCAGCAGGAGATGGAGCGCGAGTACTGGCGCCTGCGCCAGGCCCAGGCGCAGCACCGCCTGCTCGACCAGGTGGCGCGCGACGCCGTGGTGGTGGTCGACGCGCAGACGCTGGCGCCGCTGCAGTCCAACCGCGCCGCCGAGCGGCTGTTCGCCGGCGCGCCGCTGCCGCCGGCGATCGTCGAGCTGCTGGTGGTGGCACGCAGTTCGGGCCGCGCGGCCGAGGTGCACGCGCGGCTGGCCTCGGGCACGCTGATCGAGCTGGCGGCCACGCCGTTCCGCGCCCCCGGTGCCGAACACAGCCAGCGCCTGCTGGTGCGCGCGCGCCCCGCCGAGCGCGACGCCGACGGAACGGCCGGCGACGCGGTGGTGGTCACCGATTCCGCCGGCCGTGTGCTGGCGGCCAACGCGGCGTTCGAGCAGCTCGCGCCGGGAGGCGCCCCGGTGCCGGGCCGTCCGCTGGTGGACGTTCTGGGCGATCCGCAGCGCACGCTGGCGGCGCTGCTGGCCGAGGTGCGCCGCGAGGGCATCGCCGAGGTGGCCTCGGTGGCAGCCGGCGGCAGCCGCGGGCTGCTGCAGCTGCAGGTGACGGCGACGCTGATCGCCGAGGGCGACCAGGAATGCATCGGCCTCACGCTGCGCCGTACCGGCGGGGCGGCCGCCGCCGGGGGTGTCGACATCCCGGCACTCGCGCTCGACCTGGGTCGCCTGCTCGACGGCGTGGGCGACCTGCCGCTGGCCGACCTGATGCGCCAGGCCGCCGCGCTGGCCGAGCGTCACGCGGTGGCCAACGCCCTGCTGCGCTGCGCGCGCGACCCCGGATCCACCGCCGCACTGCTCGGCATCCCCGTTGCGGAACTGGCCGAAAGGATGCAGCGTCTCGGTCTGACCTGAGACGCACCCCCGCTGTACCCGTGACGTCGCTGCACCATCCCCCGTTCGGCCAGGCCGACCTGAGCAACTGCGAGCGCGAGCTGATCCATCTCGCCGGCTCGGTGCAGCCGCATGGCGTGCTGCTGGTGCTGGATGCCGACGGCGTGGTGCTGCAGGCCAGCACCAACGTGGCGGCGGTGCTGGGCGCCGCGCACGAGCAGTTGCTCGGCCAGCCGCTGCAGCGCCTGGGCGGCGACATCGCCGAACGGGTCCGGGCGCTGGCCGCGGGGCTGGCCGAGGGCGAGAGCCTGCCGCTGCAGTGCCGGCTGCCGGTCGGCGGCCGCGACATCGCCTTCGAAGGCGGCGTGCACCGGCATCCGGGCGGGCGGCAGCTGATCGTCGAGATCGAGGCCATCGTCGAGGTGACGGCCCCCGGCGGCACCGCCGTCGCCAGCCTGCCGCCGCAGACGCTGGTCGACGCGGTGTCGCACGCGGTGCGCCGCTTCAGTGCCGCCGCCAGCATCAACGCCCTGGCCGATGCCGTGGTGCAGAGCGTGCGCGAGATGACCGGCTACGACCGGGTGATGGTCTACAAGTTCGACCCCGACGGCCACGGCAAGATCATCGCGGAGGCGCGCGAGCCGCGGCTCGATTCGCTGCTGGGCCACCACTACCCCGCTTCCGACATCCCGCAGCGCGCGCGCGAGCTGTACCTGCGCAACCGCGTGCGCGTGCTGGTGGACGTGCACTACGAACCGGTGCCGGTGCTGCCGCGCCTGGTGCCCGGCACGCAGCAGGAACTGGACATGTCGCTGTGCTACCTGCGCAGCATGTCGCCGCTGCACCTGCAGTACCTGAAGAACATGGGCGTCACCGCCACGCTGGTGGTGTCGCTGGTGCGCGAAGGCCGGCTGTGGGGCCTGATCGCCGCCCACCACTACGCGCCGCGCAACCTGCGCTACCCGCTGCGCGCAGCCTGCGACCTGCTGTCCGAGGTGGTGTCCACGCGCATCGCCGCGATCGAGAACTACGCGCACGCGCAGGTCGCCATCCTCGTGCGCCGGCTCGAGCAGCGCCTGGTGGAAGCCACCTCGGTGGAAGGCGACTGGCGCCTGGCGCTGTTCCGCAACCCGCGCACGCTGCTGCAGCCGCTGGAGGCCACCGGCGCGGCGCTGTTCCACGACGGCGAGATCCTCAGCACCGGCGAGGTGCCGTCCACGCCCGAGCTGCGCGAGCTGCTGGCCTGGGTGGACGCGCAGCGGGGCGAACTGCCGTTCGCCTGCTCGTCGGTGGCCGAGGCCAATCCGGCGCTGGAGGCGCTGACGCCGATCGCGAGCGGCGTGCTCGCGGTGAAGCTGTCCACCGCGCGGCCCGACTACCTGATGTGGTTCCGCAAGGAGCAGCTGCTCACCGTCACCTGGGCCGGCGACCCGACGAAACCGGTGGTCGGCGACAACCCGCTGGAACTCTCGCCGCGGCGCTCGTTCGCGGCCTGGTCGGAGATCGTGCGCGGCACTGCGCTGCCGTGGTCGAACACCGAGATCGCGCTGGCGCGCGCGGTGGGCGGGGCGCTGGTGGACATCATCGTGCAGGTGGGCGCGGTGCGGCTGCTCATCGCCGAGCACCAGCTGGCGCAGGTGCGCGCCACCGTGCGCAGCTCGCGCGAGCCGGTGGCCATCGCCGATGCGGCCGGCCGGCTGCTGTTCGCCAACCCGGCGTTCCACGCGCTGCTCGGCGCCGAGGCCGCCGAGGCGCCACCGACGCTGGAGCACATGGCCGAGCTGTTCACGCAGCCGGAAGCGCTGCTGCAGGCGCTGCAGTCGCTGCAGCGCGCGCGCCAGCCCTGGCGCGGCGAGCTGCAGCTGCAGCGCGGCAGCACCACGGTGCCGGTGGCGCTGCGCATCGAGGTCGTGCCGGGGCGCGACGGCAGCCTGCTCGGCTTCATGGTGATCCTGGGCGACCTCAGCGACAGCCAGCGCGCCCAGGCGGCGCGGCGCCAGCTCGAGCAGGCGCTGCAGCCGGCGGCGCGCGAGGCCGACGAGGTGCTGCGCGCCATCGTCACCAACGCCAACCTGGCGGCGATGGACATCGCCGAGGGCCCGGTCGGGCCGATGGTGGCGCCGCTGCTCAACGAGGTGGAAGCCTCGACGCAGCGTGCCGCCACGCTGTACCGCCGCATGCGCGGCGCGGACTAGGCCCCGGCCTGCGCGAGCGAGAGTTCGTCGAACAGCCGCCGATGTTGTTCGAACGACCAGCAGGCTTCCTCGACCAGCGCGGGCGCCAGGGCGGCGGGCAGCGCGTCGAGCGCGGCGCGGAAGCGCACGGCGACGGCCGGCGCATCATGGAAGTCGTAGAACGCGGTGCCGGCCGCCGCCAGCGCGGGTGCGCCGCGCACCGCGCGCCGCAGCGACTGGCCACCGTTCAGGTCGCCCAGGTAGCGCACGTAGGCGTGGGCGATCAGCCGCGGCGCGTGACCCCCGTCGGCCAGGCCGTGCAGGCGTTGCACGAAGACCTGCGTCGCCGGCTGCAACGGGGCGGGCGCCTCGCCCAGCGTGCGCAGGTCGTCCGCCAGCGCGGGCAGGCGCCGCAGCGCGTGGAACTCGAAGGCCGCGAAGCCGGCCTCGACGGCGTGGCGCTCCAGGCCCTGCTCCAGCGCCGCGTACAGCGCCTGCAGCTGCGCCAGCAGCGCAGCGTAGGCCCCGCGGTCGAGTTCGCCGCGCAGCAGCGCGCGCACGAGGGCGGTGGACTCCGCCGCGCGGTGCAGGTCGCGCGTGGCGCCACGCAGTTGCTGCGACAGGGGCGCGCTCGAGGCAAGGGCTGGGGTCATCGCGCTCCGGGGGTGTCGACCCATCATAGCCGGCACCCCCGATGAGCCTGCGCTGGGAAGACCAGGGTCGCGACTGGCCGGGCCGCGAGCACAGCCGCTTCGTGGCCGCGGGCGGGCTGCGCTGGCACGTGCAGGTGGCCGGCGCGGGGCCTGTGCTGCTGCTGCTGCACGGCACCGGCGCGTCCACGCATTCGTGGCGCGAGCTGCTGCCGCGCCTGGCCGAGCGTTTCACCGTGGTCGCGCCCGACCTGCCCGGCCACGGCTTCAGCGCCGCGCTGCCGCGCGAACGCACGTCGCTGCCGGGCTTCGCCACGGCGCTGGCGGCGTTGCTGGCCGAGCTGGGGCTCGTGGCGCGCGGCGCGGTCGGCCACTCCGCCGGCGCCGCGATCGGGGCGCAGCTGGCGCTGCAGCCACAGACCTCGCTCGAGCGCCTGGCCTGGATCAACCCGGCGTTGCGTCCCTTCGACGCCCTGCCCGGCCTGCTGTTCGCGCCGCTCGCGCGCCTGCTGGCCGCGGGCCCGCTGCTGCCGCGGCTGGCGGCCTGGCGCGCGCAGGATCCACGCGCGCTGCGGCGCCTGATCGCCGGCACCGGCTCGACGCTGGACGAACGCGGCGTCGCGCTCTACCAGCGCCTGGTGGCAAGCCCCGGGCATGTGGCCGGTGCGCTGGCGATGATGGCCGGCTGGGACCTGGCGCCGCTGGCCGAGGCGTTGCCGCGGCTGCCGCAACCGGTGCTGCTGCTGGTGGGTGATGCCGACCGCACTGTGCCGCCGGCACAGGCCGCACAGATCGCGCCGCGTCTGCGCGATGCCACGCTGCAGCGCCTGCCGGGCCTGGGGCACCTGGCGCACGAGGAGCAGCCCGCCTGGTTCGCCGAACGTCTCGCGGGATGGTTCAGCCCGCCAGGCTGAGCGCCGCCGCGCGCTTGAGCTGCAGCGCGTCGGCGTGCGGCAGCGCCAGGTAGCGCGCGCCCATCGCCTCGGCCACCGCCTGCGCCGCGGGCTGCGTCTGCGGCGAGGTGTCGATCAGCAGCGCCGGCAGTCCGCAATCGCGCAGCTGGCGCGCCGCAGCGAGCGCGTCGCGGTGCGCGCCATCGCGCCCGGGGCTGCCGTCGCGTGCGATGTTGGCGCGGCCGTCGGTCAGCAGCACCAGGCTCGGGCTGCTGCCCTGGCGCTGCAGCGTGAGCGCCAGCGCCTGCGCGGCGACGATGCCCGCGGCCAGCGGCGTGCCGCCACCGCCGGGCAGCGCCGCCAGGCAGCGCTTGGCACGCGGCAGCGAGCGCGTGGGCGGCAGCAGCAGCTCGGCCTCGGCGCCACGGAAAGCGATCAGCGCGACGCGGTCGCGGCGCACGTAGCAGTCGGCCAGCAGCAGCTCCACCGCGCCCTTGGCCTCGGCCAGGCGGTGCAGCGCGGCGGAGCCTGAGGCGTCGACCGCGAAGATCGTCGTCGTCTCGCGCCGCGCGCGGCAGCGGCGCACGTGCAGGTCGTCGCGCTGCAGGTGCAAGGGGCGCGTCGCCGAGGCGGCTTCGCGCCGGCGCAACGGCTGCCAGGGTGCGGCCGCGCGCAGCGTCGCCACCAGGTCCAGCCGAGCGCCGCCGGTGGGCAGCCCGCGCTCGCTGCCGATCGGCCGTCCGCGCCGGCGCGACGCGGTGGCGGCGCCGACGCGGCCGCTGCTGGGCGGCGCGCGGCGCGGGCCGCCGCCGGCCAGCAGCTGCAGCAGGCCGGCGGGCAGCACGCTGTGCGCGGCGTCGAGCACCTGTTCGTCGAGCGGCTTCTGCGTGTCGGGGTCGGCGGGGCTGTCGTCGCGTGCATCGTCGGCGCCGGCGTCCTGCCCGGGCGGCGGCGGTGCCGGAGGCTCGGCCTGCGGCGGTGCCGGCAGGTGGCGTGCGCGCGGCGCCAGCACCAGGTGCAGCGCCAGATCCAGGTCGTCGCGATGCGCCCGGCTGCGGCCCGCGAGCGCCGCCGCCGCGCGCATCAGGCGCAGCGCCAGCAACGGCGCGCGCAACGAGTCGATGCCGAGCAGTGCCGCGGCCTCGCAGGCCTGGCGCTGCAAGGCCTCGTCGACCGACACCGCGGCGAGCCGCGCGCGCGCGGCGGCCACCTGCGCGACCGTCGGCGCAGGCGCCGTGCCCCTGCCCTCGTCCAGGCGCAGGTGGATCGCGAGGCGATCGGCCAGCGCGGCCGGCAGCGTCTCGTCGTCCTCCACGCCCTCGTCGAATGCAACGAAGGCCAGGCGCGCCGGCGCCGTGGCGGCAGCCGAGACCACGCGGCCGGTGTCGATCACCGCAGCCAGCCGCGCCGCCAGCGCGGGCGGCATGCGCTCGGCCATCGCCAGCCCCAGCACGCCGCCGTCGCACTCGGCCAGCAAGCCGGGCTGCTGCACCGGGCGGCCGCTGCGCAGCGTGGCCGCGAGGTCCAGGCCGCCGAGCAGGCGGTGGTCGTCGATGTGCGCCGGCAGGCGGCGCGGCGGCTGCGGCAGCAGCGTGTTCAGCAGCGCCAGCCAGCGTTCGCGCGCCGGGCCCGGGCGGGCGCGCAGCCACACGCCGGCCAGCCCTTGCGGGTCGATCGCGAACAGCGCCGCAGCCTGCAGCGCCAGCGCAGCGGCGTTCACAGCGCCTCGGCCAGCGCCCTCTCGACGCGTTCGCCGGAGCCGGCTTCGTCCAGCGGGTCGCGCCGCAGGCGGTGGCGCAGCGCGGCAGGTGCCACGCGCTTCAGGTGCGACTCGTCGACCTCTTCGGCACCGTCCAGCGCGGCCAGCGCGCGCGCCGCGCGCATCAGCGTCAGCTCGCCGCGCAGACCGTCGGTGCCGAGCGCGATGCACAGCCGCGCGCAGCGTTCGAGCATCGCATCGGGCACGCGCACCGCGGGCAGCCGCTCGCGCGCCGCGACGACGCGGCGGCGGATCTTCGCGTCTTCCTTCTTCCAGTGTTCGACGAAGGCGGCGGGATCGCGCTCGTACGCGTCGCGCCGCTTGACGACCTCGACGCGCGCAGCGATCTCGCCCGGCGTGCGCACCTCCACCGCGAGGCCGAAGCGGTCCAGCAGCTGCGGGCGCAGTTCGCCTTCCTCGGGGTTGCCGCTGCCCACCAGCACGAAGCGCGCGGGGTGGCGCACCGAGAGCCCTTCGCGCTCGACCACGTTCTCGCCCGACGCGGCGACGTCGATCAGCAGGTCGACGAGATGATCCTCGAGCAGGTTCACCTCGTCGATGTACAGGAACCCGCGGTGCGCGCGCGCCAGCAGCCCCGGCTCGAAGGCGCGCTCGCCCGAGCCGAGCGCACGTTCGAGGTCGAGCGCGCCGACGATGCGGTCTTCGGTGGCGCCCAGCGGCAGGTCCACCACCGGCACCGGCACCTTGCGGCGGCGCGCCTGGCCGCCGGCCTTGAGCGTGCGGCAGCGCTCGCAGCCGTCGTGGTGGTCGTGAGGGTCGCAGGCGTAGCTGCAGCCTTCGGTGGCCCACATCGGCGGCAGCAGCGCGGCGAGCGCGCGCACCGCGGTGCTCTTGCCGGTGCCGCGGTCGCCGAACACCAGCACGCCGCCGACCGCGGGCTCCACCGCGGCGATCAGGATCGCGAGCTTCATCTCGTCCTGGCCGACGATGGCCGAGAACGGGAACGGGGGGCCACTCATCGCCTCGGTCCTCCTGCACGCGCGGTGCGCCACACCGCCGCGGCATGCGCCACGCCGGCAAGCGCGAGCCACGCGCTCATCGCCAGCGCGCCGTCGCCGGCCAGCACGGCACGCAGCGCCAGCAGCAGGCCCAGGCCCGCCAGCAGGTGCGCCAGCAGTTCGCGCAGCCAGCTGCGCCGCAGCCACACCAGCGCCAGCAGCTCGGCCAGCACGAGGGCGATCACCCCATGCACCAGCAGTTCGGGCAAGGCCGTCATGCGCCGAAGGGCCCGTTGAGCCGCACCACCGCGGCGTTGAGCACCGCGGCGAAGCTCACCCAGGCCAGGTAGGGCACGACCAGCAGCGCCGCGAGCCGGCTGTGGCGGCCGAACACGACCAGCAACACCACGATCGACAGCCACAGCGCCGCCACTTCGTACAGCGCCCAGTCGGGCCGGCGCAGGCGGAAGAACAGCAGGCTCCAGCCGACGTTCAGCGCGCCGTTGAAGGCGGTGGCGGCCAGCACCGAGTCGCGCGCACCCGGCGTCGCGGCCCTGGTCCACGCGAGATAGCCGGCGATCGCGGTGAGCGCGAAGATCGTGGTCCACACCGGGCCGAACCACATGTCGGCGGGTTTCCACGGCGGCTGCTTCAAACCCTGGTACCAGGGCCCGATGTCGGTGGACAGGCCGCCCAGCGTGGCCACCAGCAGCGCCGCGCCCGCGGCGCAGAGCACCGCCTTCGCGCGCACCGTCATGCACGCACCAGGCCCAGCAGGTGCGCCAGGTCCTTGAAGAAGATGCGCACGTGGGCCAGCGGCCGCGCGCGCACCAGGCGCTTGTGCATGTAGGCCTCGAAGGTGAGCTGCTGAACGTCGCGGTCGCGGCAGATGCCGACGAAGCGCTCGCGCCGGCCATCGCTGCGGTACCAGAAGCGCTGCATCATGCCGAGCACCCAGAACACGCGGCCGTGGTCGCGCATGAAGCGCCGCCGCGCCTGGCGCAGCACGCGCGCGTCGCCGCTCTTCAGGAACTGCGCCACCGCCTCGCCCGCCATGCGGCCGCAGGCCATCGCGTAGTAGATGCCTTCGCCCGAGGCCGGCGCCACCACGCCGGCGGCGTCGCCGGCCAGCAGCACGTCGCGCCCGTTGTCCCAGCGCGGCAGCGGCTTCATCGGGATCGGCGCGCCTTCGCGGCGCAGCGTCTCGGCGCCGGCCAGCGCCAGGCGCCGCCGCAGGTCGGCCACCGCGCCGCGCAGCGAGAAGCCGCGGTCGGCACTGCCGCTGCCGATGCTGATGGTGTTGCCGTGCGGGAACATCCAGCCGTAGAAGTCGGGCGACAGGCTGCCGCGGTAGTGCACCTCGCAGCGCGAGCCCTCGAAGCCGGCCGGCACGGCGGCCGGCGTGCGCACGATCTCGTGGTACGCGAAGACGAACGCGCCGCGTTCGGCCGCATCGGGCAGCGCCTGGCGCGCGACCTCGGAGCGCGCGCCGTCGGCGCCGATCACGGCCTTGGCGCGCACGCGGTGCGGCGTGCCGGCCAGGCCGCCGGGCTGCGCCGGATCGCGCACGCGGAACTGCACGACGGCGCAGCCGTCGTCGTCGCGCTCCAGGCGCTCGAACTGCCCGCTCTGGCGGTGCGCGCCGTGCGCGGCGGCGCGCGCGCGCAGCCACTCGTCGAACACCTCGCGGTCGACCATGCCGACGTAGCCGTTCTCGATCGGGATGTCGACCTGGCGGTCGCTCGGCGCCACCATGCGCGCGGCGGTGGCACGCGCCACCAGCAGCGATTCGGGAATCTCGAAGTCGCGCATCAGCCGCGGCGGCACGGCGCCGCCGCAGGGCTTGATGCGACCGGCGCGGTCGAGCAGCAGCACCTTCGCGCCGCTGCGCGCCAGGTCGTCGGCGGCCGTGGCGCCCGCCGGGCCGCCCCCGATCACCACCACGTCGAAGGTCTGCATGCGGTCTCCCCTTTTCAGCGCGCCAGCGCCAGGCCGGCACGCGGCAACGGCGTCGCGATGCGCGCGGCCAGCGCCGCCGCCGCCAGGAACAGCAGCGACTCCAGCGCGAACACGGTGCCGTAGGCCTTGCCCGGCGGGCCGCCCATCAGCCAGCGCGCGAGATCGCTGGCGCCGGTGCCGACCACGCCGCCGAGCGCGAAGGCGATGGCCTGCGCGCCGCCCCACAGGCCCATGCGCACGCCGGCGCGCGACTCGCGGCCCTCGTTGGCCAGCCGCATCATCGAGCCGATCGCGGCGATGGAGAACGCGCCGTTGGCGGCCCCGAGCAGGAACACGTTGGCGCGGAACGGCCAAGCCGGCCCCACCAATGCCGCCGTCGCGATGCCCGCCAGCGCCAGCGCCGACGCGATGCAGCCGCCGACGGTCCACGCGCGCAGCGAGCCGAACCGCTGGCGCCCGGCCAGCGCGGCCAGCAGCATGCCGGCCAGCACGCCGCCGTGCTGCAGGCCCGACAGCCGCGTCGACTCGCCCGGCGTGAAGCCGAGCGATGCGCCGGCAAACGGCTCGAGGATCAGGTCCTGCGCGCTGAAGGCCAGCATCGAGACGAACACGAAGACCGTGAAGCGGCGCGCCTCGTCGTCGCCCCACACCTGCTGCAGCGCGGCGCGGAAGGCGATCGGCGCGGGCCGCTCGGCCGGCGCGCTGCCCGCGCCTTCCAGGCGCCACATCGCCAGCGCGGCGATGCACACCGCCAGCAGCGCCACCACGCCGCACACGGCGAGCAGGCGCTGCGGCGAGTAGGGGTCGAGCGCGCGCCCGGCCAGCCCGGCGGTGACCGCGAAGCCGGCGATCATCATCAGCCAGACCATCGTCGCCGCGCCGGCGCGGCGCTCAGGCGCCACGCGCTGCGCCAGCAGCGCGAGCAGCGACGTGCCGCAGGACGCCACACCGGCGCCGATCAGCACGAAGGCCAGCACCGCCAGCGCCAGGCCGGGCCCGCGCGCGCTCGCCATCCACACGGTCGCCAGCGCCGCCAGCACGCCGCCGACGGCCAGAACCACCATGCCGCCGACGATCCACGGCGTGCGCCGCGCGCCGAGATCGGAGCCGTGGCCCACGCGCGGCCGCACCAGCTGCACCGCGTAGTGAAGGGCCACCAGCAGGCCCGGCAGCAGGGCCGGCAGCGCCAGCTCCACCACCATGATGCGGTTCAGCGTGGACGTGGTGAGCACCACGATGGCGCCGAGCGCGGCCTGCACCAGGCCCAGGCGCGCCACCGCGCCCCAGCCGAAGGCCCGCACACCGGCCGCCATCAGCCGCCCCCGCCCGCCGCGCGCAGCGCGAACGCGCTGACCAGCATGCCACTCACGTAGAGCGCCACGCCGCGGGCGCTGTACCAGGTGGCGCGGGCACGCGCGTCGGCCACGAAGCGCCGCATCATCAGGGCCTGCGCCACCACCAGCGCCGTCACGGCGGCGGCATGCACGCCCTGCCCCCAGTGCAGCAGCAGCGCCACCACCGCCGCCTGCGGCGCCAGCATCAGCGCGCAGGCCACCTGGGCCGCGCGGTCCACGCCCAGCCGCACCGGCAGCGAGCCGATGCCCATGCGGCGGTCGCCCTCGATGGCCTTGAAGTCGTTGAGCGTCATGATCCCGTGCGCCCCCACGCTGTACAGCAGCGCCAGCAGCAGCGAACGCGAATCGGGCCAGCCGCCGCCCAGCACCATCACGGCGCCGCCGGTGGCCCAGGCCAGGCCTTCGTAGCACAGGGCGCAGGCGCTGTTGCCCCACCAGCCGTTGCGCTTCAGGCGCAGCGGCGGTGCGCTGTAGGCCCAGGCCAGCAGCAGGCCGAGCAGCGCGGCGGCGAATCCCACCGGCCCCAGCAGCGCGGCCAGCGCCAGCGACAACGCGGTCCATGTCACCGCGATGTAGAGGCCCCAGCGGCCGGGCATGCGGCCCGACGGAATGGGGCGTGCCGGCTCGTTGATGGCGTCGACCTCGCGGTCGAACCAGTCGTTCACGGCCTGGCTGGTAGCGCACACCGCCGGCCCGGCCAGCAGCACGCCGGCCAGCACCAGCGGCCAGCGGCCCTGCAGCGGTTCGCCCGAGGCCACGACGCCGCAGCCGAAGGCCCACATCGGCGGGAACCAGGTGATCGGCTTCAGGAGTTCGGCGATCGCCGACGGGGCCGGGGCCTTCATGCGCCGGTTATGGCCTCGCCGGCTTCAAGTGTCAATATAGATTTACACTTGAACGTCAGCCGGCACCCGACACACCGGCCTCGCCATCGGCATCGGCGCTGTTCAGGTCGCCCAGGCCGTAGCGGCGCAGCTTCACGTACAGGCTCTGGCGCGACAGCCCCAGCATCTCGGCGGCCGAGGCGCGGTTGTCGCGCGTGAGCTGCAGCGCCGCCTCGATGCACATGCGCTCGATCAGGTCGGTGGTCTCGCCGACGATGTCCTTCAGCGGCATGCGCCCCACCAGCTCGGCGAGCTGGCCGGGCGAGCGCGGCAGTTCGCGCGAACGCAGGCTGGCGTCGGCGGCCAGGCGCCGCTCGACGTCGCGGATCACGAAGCCCAGGCACGGCGGATCGCCCTGCGGCACGGCGACGGCCGAGATCTCCACCTGGGTCGGCGCACCGAAGGCGCCGCGCAGCGTGGTGGGGAACAGGCGCACCACGCCGTGCTGCTTGAGCGTGCCCATCAGCACGTTCAGGTCCACCACCGAGCGGCCGACCCAGCGCTCCAGCGGCTGGCCCGCCAGCAGTTCGCCGGCCGGCAGCTGCACCAGCTCGGCGAAGCCGCGGTTGGCCACCAGCACGCGGCCCTGGGGATCGGTGACGACGAAGGCGTCGGGCAGGCTGTCGACCGTGCGCAGCAGCGAGGCCTCGGTCTTGGTGCGCTCGACGCCGGCGGCGGCGTTCGGCTTCACCAGCCGCAGCAGCAGCAGCGCGCCGGTCTCGCTCTTGAAGAGCGAGGCCGACATCATCAGCGGCTCGCTGCCGCCGGCCAGGCGCACCTCGATGTCGTCGCCGCGGCCCGTGGTGCGGGTGGCGGCCAGCAGCGCCGAGGCGTCGGCGCGGCTGCCGGCGTCCAGGGCGTCCAGCAGAGGGCGCCACAGCATGCGCTTGGCGGCATCGCCGAACAGGCGCTGCGCGGCCGGGTTGGCCTCGACGATGGCCAGCGTGGCCGCGTCGACGATCACGATGGCCTCGGCGACGGTGTCGAACAGCAGCCGGTAGCGCGCTTCGGTCTGGCGCAGGCGCAGGTAGTCGCGCTCCATCGCCTGCTGCGCATCGACCAGGCGCTGCTGCAGCCCGGCCACGTGGCGCAGGTCGCGCCCCACCGCGACGGTGCTGCTGCCCACGGCCACGGCGGCGTAGAGCACCGGCACGTCGACGCCGTCGGCCATCGGGTGGTTCAGCTGGCGCCAGCCCGACGCCGCGCCGGCCGCCACGTCGCGCAGCATCGCCAGCACCTTGGGCCGGCTCTCCACGGTCACGGTCTCGAGCCAGTGGCGGCCCACCCACTCCGAACTGCCGTCGAACACCAGCTCGGCGTTGGCGATGGCCACGTCGCGGATCACGCCCTGTCCGTCGATCACCAGCGCCACGTCGGCGGCCGCCGAGACCAGCGCCGCGGCCGAGCGGGCGTCCACCTGCGACAGCAGCTGCTCCGGAGCGGCGAATGTGGTCACGGTCGTCTCGTCAGCGTCATCCATCGAAACGGCGCGGACCGCAGGCGCTGGGGCGCCAGGAGCCCGGCTGGAGGTGAGTGGTCTTCAGGCCGGTGCGACGCGCTCCTTCACCAGCCGGTCGGCCAGCGCCACCGCGGACGCCGCATCGGGTGCGGTCGCGTCGGCACCGACCAGCTCGAGGAAGTCCTTCCGGAACCCCGCGATGGGCCCGCCGACCATGACCAGCACCGACGGATTCAACGAAGCCTGACGCAGTTCGAGGATAGCCGATCTGACACCCCGGACGTGACACTCGCTGCCGACGGAAAGGCCGATCACGTCGAAGCGCACGCCCGCCACGCGGTCGCAGGCCGCCGCCGGCGACAGCGTCGGGTCGCCCTCCACGTCCCAGCCGCCGCGGCGGAAGAACTCGCCCACCATGAGCAGGCCGAGCGTGTGCTGCGTGCCCGCGGCCGCCATCAGCAGCGCGCGCCGGCCGGCCAGCATCGCCGGCCCCTCGCGCAGGAACACCGCGCTGTGCTCGTGCACGATCTGCTGCAGCCGCCACAGGCCCACGGTGACCTGCGTGAAGTCGCACTCGTCGGCTTCCCACATCGCACCCAGGCGCCGCGCCACCGGCGCCAGCAGGTCGAGGAACAGCGCCTCGACCGACATGCCGGCACGCCGGCGCGCCTGCACGTAGACCCGCGCCGCCACCACGTCGCGCTTCAGGATGATCTCGGCCAGCTCGGCGGCCTGGTCCTCGCCGGATGCCGGGGCCCCCGCCGCGCCGGGCAGCGCCTCGTTCGGCGCCGCGCCGTGCGCGAGCATCAGTCGCGGGATGATCTCCGCCTCGATCGTGCGCAGCAGCGAGGCCGCACAGTCCTCGCCCGCCGAGCCCGCCGCAGGGGGCACCGATCCCCTCGTCGTGAACAGTTGCACCACGGTCTCCTCGTGGGCCGGTGGCTGCGGGTCTCGGAAGTCGGCGCGTCGAAGGCGGCCGCATTCGGGGTCGGGCCCGTTGGCTCATCGGTCGTTGTTACTGCCTTGCCTGTCGCCTCTTCGTTCTTGCCACCCCGATCTTCGGGACGGCGCCGATGTGCCAGCGCCCGACTGTCGGCGCGATGCGCACCCGGGTCAAGCCCTGCTTTCGCGGAAAGCCTAGTGTCATCTTTCATGTACGTCAACTCTGATTGACACTTTGATGCGCCCGGTCTAGATTGGCCGCCATGGCTTCCCACTCGCCGCTGTACACGCCGGAACAACGCCGGCGCCGCGACGGCACGCGCTGGACGCTGGTGCAGGGCGTGCTGGCGCCGCTGCAGTTCGTGGTGTTCGGCGTCAGCCTGGTGCTGGTGCTGCGCTTCCTGGCCAGCGGCCAGGGTGAGACCGCCGCTGCGCTGTCGGTGCTGGCCAAGACGCTGCTGCTCTACACCATCATGCTGACCGGCTGCGCCTGGGAGAAGGCGGTGTTCGGCCGCTGGCTGTTCGCCGCCGCGTTCTTCTGGGAGGACGTGTTCAGCATGCTCGTGCTGGCGCTGCACACGGCCTGGCTCGTGGCCTGGAGCTCCGACGCGCTGGGCGCGCGCGGCCGCATGCTGCTGGCGCTGGCGGCCTACGCGGCCTACGTGATCAACGCGGCGCAGTTCCTGCTGAAGCTGCGCGCGGCCCGGCTGCAGGCGGCCGTTCCGGGAGCGCCGGCGTGATCCCCATCCGCAGCGAACGCGGCCAGCGCGAGGTGTTCTGCGGCCTCACCGGCATCGTGTGGCTGCACCGCAAGGTCCAGGACGCGTTCTTCCTGGTCGTCGGCTCGCGCACCTGCGCGCACCTGGTGCAGTCGGCCGCCGGCGTGATGATCTTCGCCGAGCCGCGCTTCGCCACCGCCATCATCGACGAGCGCGACCTCGCCGGCCTGGCCGACGCCAACGCCGAGCTCGACCGCGTGGTCGAGCGCCTGCTGGCACGCCGGCCCGAGATCCGCATGCTGTTCCTGGTCGGCTCGTGCCCGTCGGAAGTGATCAAGCTGGATCTCTCGCGCGCGGCGCAGCGGCTGGCCGCCCGCCACGCACCGGCGGTGCAGGTGCTCAACTACTCGGGCAGCGGCATCGAGACCACCTTCACGCAGGGCGAGGACGCCTGCCTGGCTGCGCTGGTGCCCACGCTGCCGGCCGACGACGCGCCCGCACTCGTGGTTGCCGGCGCGCTCGCCGACGTGGTGGAAGACCAGTTCCGCCGCCTCTTCGCCGAACTCGGCATCGGCCCCGCGCACTTCCTGCCCGCGCGCCGCGCCGGTGCGATGCCGCCGGTGGGCCGCCGGACGCGCGTGCTGCTGGCGCAGCCCTTCCTGGCCGACACCGCGCGCGCGCTCGAGAACCGCGGCGCCACCCGCATCGCGGCGCCCTTCCCGCTCGGCGTCGAAGGCACCGGCGCCTGGCTGCGCGCCGCCGCCGCGGCCTTCGGCGTGCCGGCCGCGCGTGTCGAACGCGTGCTGGCGCCGTACGAGCAGCGCGCGGGCGAATCGCTGGCGGCGCAGCGCGAGCACCTGGCCGGCACGCGCGTCTTCCTGTTCCCCGACTCGCAGCTGGAAGTGCCGCTGGCGCGCTTCCTGTCGCGCGAACTGGGCTGCACGCTGCTGGAAGTGGGCACGCCGTACCTGCACCGCCAGCACCTGGCCGAGGAACTGGCGCTGCTGCCGCCCGACACCGTCATCACCGAAGGCCAGCACGTGGAGCTGCAGCTCGACCGCTGCCGCGCCGCCCAGCCCGATCTCGTGGTGTGCGGCCTGGGCCTGGCGAATCCGCTGGAGGCCGAAGGCATCACCACCAAGTGGTCGATCGAGCTGGTGTTCACGCCGGTGCAGGGTTACGAGCAAGCCAGCGATCTCGCAGCACTCTTTACGCGTCCGATCCGGCGGCGCGAGCTGCTGGCGGCCTGAACATGCAGCTCACCCTCTGGACCTACGAAGGCCCGCCGCACGTCGGCGCGATGCGCATCGCCACCGCGATGCGCGGCCTGCACTACGTGCTGCACGCGCCCCAGGGCGACACCTACGCCGACCTGCTGTTCACGATGATCGAGCGGCGCGACCGCCGCCCGCCCGTCACCTACACCACCTTCCAGGCGCGTGACCTGGGCGGCGACACCGCGCAGCTGTTCCAGGACGCCGTGGCCGAGGCCTACGCGCGCTTCCGGCCGCAGGCGATGATCGTCGGCGCCTCGTGCACCGCCGAGCTGATCCAGGACGACCCGGGCGGCCTGGCCGCCGCGCTCGACCTGCCGATCCCGGTGGTGCCGCTGGAGCTGCCGGCCTACCAGCGCAAGGAGAACTGGGGCGCCTCGGAGACCTTCTACCAGCTGGTGCGGCGCCTGGCGAAGCGAACCCGCGAGCCGCAGCCGCTGAGCTGCAACCTGCTGGGCGCCACCGCGCTGGGGTTCCGGCACCGCGACGACGTGGTCGAGCTCAAGCGCCTGCTGGCCGAGATGGGCATCGCGGTCAACGTGGTCGCGCCTTTCGACGCCACGCCGGCCGACCTGGCCCGCCTGCCCGACGCCGCCTTCAACGTCGTGCTGTATCCGGAAGTCGCGGCCCAGGCGGCGGGCTGGCTGCAGCGCCAGTTCGGCATGCCGATGACGAAGACCGTGCCCATCGGCGCTGCCGCCACGCGCGAGTTCGTCGCCGAGGTGGCGCAGCTCGCCGGCATCGAGGTGCCCGCGCACCTGGGGCCGCCGCGCGCGCGCTGGTATGCGCAGTCGGTGGATTCCACCTACCTCACCGGCAAGCGCGTGTTCGTCTTCGGCGACGCCACGCACGCGGTGGCCGCCGCGCGTGTGGCGGCGCACGAGCTGGGCTTCGCCATCGCGGGCATCGGCACCTACAGCCGCGAGTTCGCGCGCGAGGTGCGCGCGGCCGCGGCCACGTACGGTGTCGAGCCGCTGATCACCGACGACTACCTCGAGGTGGAAGCGAAGATCGCCGAGCTGCAGCCCGACCTGGTGCTCGGCACGCAGATGGAGCGCCACATCGCCAAGCGCCTGGGCCTGCCCTGCGCGGTGATCTCGGCGCCGGTGCACGTGCAGGACTTCCCCGCGCGCCACTCGCCGCAGATGGGCTTCGAAGGCGCCAACGTGCTGTTCGACACCTGGGTGCAGCCGCTGATGATGGGCCTGGAGGAACACCTGCTGCAGATGTTCCGCGACGACTTCGAGTTCCACGAGGACGCAGCGCCCTCGCACCTGGGCCGCGCCGCCGCGCCGGCTTCCGCGCAGCCGATCGAGGTGCCGGGCGGCGTGGCCGCGTGGTCGCCCGAAGCCGAGCAGGAGCTGCGCAAGGTGCCCTTCTTCGTGCGGGCCAGGGCGCGCCGCAACACCGAGCGCTTCGCGAGCGAACGTGCGCTCGGGCTCATCACCATCGAGACGCTGTATGACGCGAAAGCGCACTTCAGCCGCTGACCCGGCCGCCCCCGTGGCCGAGACGCGCGTCGTGCTCGTCACGATGGACGCGCACCTGGCCAGCGCCGCCGCGCGCGCGCAGCGCACGCTGGCGCGCACGCTGCCCGGGCTGCGGCTGGACGTGCACGCCGCCGCCGAGTGGGGCGCCGACGGCGCCGCGCTCGCGCGCTGCCGCGACGACATCGCCGCGGCGCACGTGGTGATCGTCACGATGCTCTTCATGGAAGAGCACTTCCTGCCGGTGCTGCCGGCGCTGCGCGCCCGCCGCGACGCCTGCGACGCAATGGTCTGCGCGATGTGCGCGGGTGAGGTGATGAAGCTCACCCGCATGGGCCGCTTCTCGATGGACGGCGGCGGCGGCTCGCTGATCTCGTGGCTCAAGCGCCTGCGCGGCGGCAAGGGCGCCGGGCGCCCCGACGAACAGGGCATGAAGCAGGGCGCGCGCGCCGGTGCCGGCGCGCAGCAGATGAAGATGCTGCGCCGGCTGCCGCAATTGCTGCGATTCGTGCCGGGCACGGCGCAGGACCTGCGCGCCTACTTCCTGGTGCTGCAGTACTGGCTGGCGGGTTCGGAGCGCAACATCGGCTCGCTGGTGCACCTGCTGGTGGACCGATATGCCGACGGCCCGCGCGCCGCACTGCGCGGCCTGGCGCCGGTGGCGCCGCCGCAGGCCTACCCCGAGGTCGGCGTCTACCACCCGCGGCTGCCGCAGAAGCTGGACACGCGCGCCGACGCGCTGCCGCGGCCGAGCGGCCCGCTGCGCGGCACCGTGGGCCTGATCCTGATGCGCTCGTACCTGCTGGCCGGCAACACCGACCACTACGACGGCGTGATCGAGGCGCTGGAGGCGCGCGGCCTGGCGGTGCGGCCGGCGTTTGCCACCGGGCTCGACGCGCGCCCCGCCATCGACGCCTACTTCGCCGACCCCGACGGCCGCCCGACGGTGGACGCGATGGTCTCGCTCACCGGCTTCTCGCTCGTCGGCGGCCCGGCCTACAACGACGCGCAGGCCGCCGAAGAGGTGCTGGCGAAGCTGGACATTCCCTACCTCGCCGCGCTGCCGGTGGAGTTCCAGACGCTGGCCGAATGGCAGGCGTCGGAGCGCGGACTGCTGCCGGTGGAAGCGACGATGATGGTCGCGATCCCCGAGCTCGACGGCGCCACCGGCGCGATGGTGTTCGGCGGCCGCGGCGAAGCCGGCCCCGACATGCAGCGCTGCCCCGAACGCGCCGCGGCGCTGGCCGGCCGGGTCGCCAGGCTCGTCGAGCTGCGACGCTCGCAGCGCGCGCAGCGCCGCGTGGCGGTGGTGCTCTTCAACTTCCCGCCCAACGCGGGCCATGCCGGCAGTGCCGCCTTCCTGGCGGTGTTCGAGTCGCTGTTCAACACGCTGGTGGCGATGAAGGCGGCCGGCTACACCGTCGACGTGCCGCCGGACGTGGACACGCTGCGCCGGCGCATCGTCGAAGGCAACGCCGCGCGCCACGGCACGCTGGCCAACGTGCATGCGCGGGTCAGCGCCGACGACATCGTGCGGCGCGAGCCGCACCTGCGCGAGATCGAAGCGCAGTGGGGCGCCGCGCCCGGCAAGGTGCAGAGCGACGGCCGCTCGGTGTTCGTGCTCGGCGAGCGCTTCGGCAACGTGTTCGTCGGCCTGCAGCCGGCCTTCGGCTGGGAAGGCGACCCGATGCGCCTGCTGTTCGAGAAGGGCTTCGCGCCGACGCACGCCTTCGCGGCCTTCTACCGCTGGCTGCGCGAGGACTTCGGCGCGCATGCATTGCTGCACTTCGGCACCCACGGCGCGCTGGAGTTCATGCCGGGCAAGCAGGCCGGACTCTCGGGCGCCTGCTGGCCCGAGCGGCTGATCGGCGAACTGCCGCACCTGTACCTGTACGCCGCGAACAACCCGTCGGAAGGGTTGCTCGCCAAGCGCCGCGCCGGCGCCACGCTGGTGAGCTACCTCACGCCCACGGTCGTGCAGGCCGGCGTCTACAAGGGCCTGGCGGACCTGAAGGCGCTGATCGAGCGCCACCGCACGCTGCCGCCGCAGGCGGTGCAGGAAGCCGACGAGCTGGCCGCGATGATCCACGAGCAGGCCGCCGCGCTCGAACTGCCGCCCGGCCCGGTGGGTGCGATCCACGAGGCCCTGCTCGAGCTCGAGACCACGCTGATCCCGCACGGGCTGCACGTGGTCGGCCAGCCGCCGGCCCCGGAGCAGCGCGCCGAGCTGCTGAAGGCCCTCGCCGACGCCGGCACCGACGCCGCGGCGCTGGCGCAGATCGATCAGCAGTTGGCCACCGACACCGAACTGCCCGCGCTGCTGCACGCGCTCGACGGCGGCTTCGTGCGCCCGGCCCCCGGCGGCGACCTGCTGCGCACGCCGGCCGTGCTGCCCACCGGCCGCAACCTGCACGGCTTCGACCCGTTCCGGCTGCCCAGCGCCTACGCGGTGAAGGACGGCGCGCGTCAGGCCCAGCGCCTGCTGGAGCGGCACCTGGCCGACGGGCATGCGCTGCCGGAATCGGTGGCCATCGTGCTGTGGGGCACCGACAACCTGAAGACCGAGGGCGCGGCCATCGCGCAGGTGCTGGCGCTGATCGGCGCGAAGCCGCGCTTCGACAGCTACGGCCGCCTCGCCGGCGCCGAGCTGCTGCCGCTGGAGCAGCTGGGCCGCCCGCGCATCGACGTGGTGGTGACGCTCTCGGGCATCTTCCGCGACCTGCTGCCGCTGCAGATCCGGCTGCTGGCAGAGGCCTCGTTCCTGGCCGCCGGCGCCGACGAACCCGAGGCCATGAACTTCGTGCGCAAGCACGCGCTGGCGTTCCAGGCCGCGCAGGGCTGCGATCTCGAGACCGCCTCGCTGCGGGTGTTCGGCAACGCCGAAGGCGCCTACGGGGCCAACGTCAACAGCCTGGTCGACAGCAGCCGCTGGGACGACGGCGACGAACTGGCCGAGACCTACACCCGCCGCAAGGGCTTCGCCTACGGCCGCGGCGGGCGCCCGCTGCAGCAGCCCAAGCTGCTGGCCAGCGTGCTGGCCGACGTGCAGCTCGCCTACCAGAACCTCGACTCGGTGGAACTGGGCGTCACCACCGTCGACACCTACTTCGACACGCTAGGCGGCATCACGCGCGCCATCGGCCGCGCCAAGCGTGCCGGTGGAGGCGAGGCCGCGCCGGTCTACATCGGCGACCAGACGCAAGGCGCCATCGGCAGCGGCACGGTGCGCACGCTGTCCGAGCAGGTGGCGCTCGAGACCCGCACGCGCATGCTGAACCCGAAGTGGTACGAGGGCCTGCTGGACCACGGCTACGAAGGCGTGCGCCAGATCGAGCAGCACCTCACCAACACGATGGGCTGGTCGGCCACCACGGGCCAGGTGCAGCCGTGGATCTACCAGCGCATCAGCGAGACCTTCGTGCTCGACCCCGCGATGCGCGAACGGCTCGCGGCGTTGAACCCGGGCGCGTCGGCGCGTGTCGCCAGCCGCCTGCTCGAGGCCCACGAGCGCCGCTTCTGGCAGCCCGAGGCCGACGTGCTCGACGCACTGCGCCGGGCCGGCGACGAACTCGAAGACCGGCTCGAAGGCGTGTTCATCCAGAAGGCAGCGGCATGACCGAAACCACCACCCTCCCCTTCCCCACCGTGCGCACCACGAGCCGCACGCGGCCCGACGGCGAAGGCAGCGTGCAGGTGCAGATGGACCCGGCCGTGAAGATCGGCACCGCCAAGGTGTTCGCGATCTACGGCAAGGGCGGCATCGGCAAGAGCACCACCTCGTCGAACCTGTCGGCGGCCTTCAGCAAGATGGGCAAGCGCGTGCTGCAGATCGGCTGCGATCCCAAGCACGACAGCACCTTCACGCTGACCAAGAAGATGCTGCCGACCGTGATCGACGTGCTGGAGACCGTGAACTTCCACGCCGAGGAACTACGCCCCGAGGACTTCGTCTTCGAGGGCTACAACGGCGTGATGTGCGTGGAAGCCGGCGGCCCGCCGGCCGGCACCGGCTGCGGCGGCTACGTGGTGGGCCAGACGGTGAAGCTCTTGAAGGAGCACCACCTGCTGGAAGACACCGACGTGGTGATCTTCGACGTGCTGGGCGACGTGGTCTGCGGCGGCTTCGCGGCGCCGCTGCAGCACGCCGAGCGGGCGATGATCGTCACCGCGAACGACTTCGACTCGATCTTCGCGATGAACCGCATCGTGCAGGCTATCGGCGCGAAGGCGAAGAACTACCAGGTGCGGCTGGGCGGTGTCATCGCCAACCGCAGCGCGGCCACCGACCAGATCGACAAGTACAACGAGAAGACCGGCCTGAAGCTGGCCGCGCACCTGCCGGACCTGGACGCCATCCGCCGCAGCCGGCTGAAGAAGTGCACGCTGTTCGAGATGGACCCCACGCCCGAGATCGAGGCGGTGCAGAAGGAATACCTGCGGCTGGCCGCGGCCATGTGGACCGGCGGCGAGCCGCTGCCCGCGGTGCCGATGAAGGACCGCGACATCTTCGACCTGCTGGGGTACGACTGATGGCGGACCTGTCGTACCACGAGCAGCGCGGGCGCATCGAGGCCTACTTCGACCGCACCGCGGCCGCGGCCTGGGCGCGGCTGACCTCGGACGCGCCACTCGGCCGCATCCGTGCCAGCGTGCGCGCCGGGCGCGACCGCATGCGCGAGACGCTGCTGTCGTGGCTGCCGGCCGACATGAGCGGCCTGCGCCTGCTGGACGCCGGCTGCGGCACCGGCGCACTCGCCGCCGCGGCCGCCCTGCGCGGCGCCGAGGTGGTGGCGATCGACCTGTCGCCCACGCTGGTGGACCTGGCCGCGCAGCGCCTGCCGCCCGAGCTGCGCGAGCGCGTGCGCTTCCGCTCGGGCGACATGCTGGATCCGTCGCTGGGCGTGTTCGACCACGTGGTGCTGATGGACTCGCTGATCCACTACGAGTCGGCGCTCGCGGTGCGCGCGCTCGACCGGCTGGCCGCACGCACGCGGAGCTCGGTGCTCTTTACCTACGCGCCACGCACGCCGCTGCTGGCCGCGATGCACGCCGTGGGTCGCCTGTTCCCGCAGGGCGACCGCGCGCCGGCCATCGTGCCGGTGGCGCCGCCGGCGCTGTCGCAGCGTATCGCCCGCACGCCGGGGCTGGCGCACTGGCAGCCGCGGCGCACGCAGCGCGTGGCCAGCGGCTTCTACACCTCGCAGGCGCTGGAGCTTGGGCTGCGATGAAGCTGCAGCCCGCCCGCATGGCACGTGTCTGGCAGCTGCTGGGCCCGCGCTGCCTGCCGTTCGCCGACGCCGCCAGTGCCGAGCTGCCGCTGCCGCGGCTGCTGCGCCTGGCTCTGTTCCAGGTGTCGGTGGGCATGGCGGGCGCGCTGCTGGTGGGCACGCTGAACCGGGTGATGATCATCGAGCTGGGTGTGGCCGCCTGGCTGGTGGCCGCGATGGTGGCGCTGCCGCTGCTGGCCGCGCCGTGGCGCGCACTGGTGGGCTTCCGCTCCGACACGCACATCTCGGCCTTCGGCTGGCGGCGCGTGCCCTACCTGTGGTTCGGCACGCTGATGCAGTTCGGCGGCCTGGCGATCATGCCGTTCGCGCTGCTGATCCTCTCGGGCGACACGCGCGGCCCGATGTGGGTGGGCACGGCCGCGGCGGCGCTGGCCTTCGTGCTGGTGGGTGCGGGGCTGCAGACCACGCAGACTGCCGGCCTCGCGCTGGCCACCGACCTGGCGCCGGCCGACACGCGGCCGCGCGTGGTGGCGCTGATGTACGTGATGCTGCTGGTGGGCATGCTGCTCGGCGGCCTGCTGTTCGGCACGCTGCTGCAAAGCTTCAGCCAGGTGCGGCTGATCCAGGTCGTGCAGGGCGCAGCGCTGCTGACGATGGTGCTCAACGTGGTGGCGCTGTGGAAGCAGGAGCCGCGCGATCCCGAGCGGGCACGCCGCGGCGCCGCCGAGCGCCACGAGGACTTCGCGTCCGCCTGGGCCGCCTTCGCGGCGCAGGGGCCGGCGCGCCGCTACCTGGTCGCCTTGGGCCTGGGCACGGCGGCCTTCAACATGCAGGACATCGTGCTCGAGCCCTACGGCGCCGCGGTGCTGGGCCTGCCGGTGGGCGACACCAGCCTGCTGACCGCGCTGCTCGCGGCCGGTGCGCTGGCCGGCTTCGCGCTCGCGGCACGGCGCCTGCGGCGCGGCAGCGATCCGCAGCGCCTGGCCGCGGCCGGCGTCGTCGCGGGCGTGGTGGCCTTCGCCGCCGTGGTGTTCGCGGCGCCGCTGCAGTCCCCGGCCCTGTTCCGCGCCGGCACCGTGGGCATCGGCTTCGGCGGCGGGCTGTTCGCAGTGAGCATGCTGGTGTCGGCGATGGACCTCGCGGCCACGCACCGCGGCCTGGCGCTGGGCGCCTGGGGCGCGGTGCAGGCCACCGCCGGCGGCGCGGCCATCCTGCTCGGCGGCGCCATCCGCGACGGCATCGGCGGCCTGGCCGATGCCGGCCGCCTGGGCGAGGTGCTCAGCGGCCCGGCCGTGGGCTACAGCGCCGTCTACCACCTCGAGATCGCCCTCTTGTTCGCGACGCTGGTTGCGATCGGCCCGCTGGTGCAGCGGGTCGGCAGCACGTCGCGTGCCCCCATCGGCCTGGCCGAGTTCCCTGGCTGACCCCGTTCCTAGGAGAGCCGCATGCAAACCGGAGCCATCACCCCGTACATCGACGTCGCGCAGCTCGTGCTGTACGCGTTCTGGATCTTCTTCGCGGGGCTCGTCTACTACCTGCACCGCGAGAACAAGCGCGAGGGCTACCCGCTCGAAAGCGAGGGCGTCGGCGGCACCACGAAGGTCCAGGGCTGGCCGCCCGTGCCCGCGCCCAAGACCTACCTGCTGCGCGACGGCCGCACCGTCAGCGCGCCGGGCGCCGCGCAGGCCGAGCCCGCGCCGCGCGCGCGCCCCGCCGGTGCCTGGCCCGGCGCACCGCTGGTGCCCGACGGCGATGCGCTCGCGGCCGAGGTCGGACCCGGCGCCTACGCGCGCCGCGCCGACGTGCCCGACACCACGGTGGAAGGCACGCCGCGGCTGGTGCCGCTGCGCGTGGCCGCCGACCATGGCGTCGCCGGCGGCAGCCCCGACCCGCGCGGCCTGGCGGTGCTGGGTGCCGACGGCATGAGCGGCGGCACCGTGCGCGACCTGTGGGTCGACCGTGCCGAGGCGCTGTTCCGCTATCTCGAGGTGGAACTGCCCGGCGGCGCGCAGCGCGTGCTGGTGCCGATGAACTTCGCGTGCATCGAGCGCGGCCGCGTGCGCGTCGGCGCGCTGCTGGGCGCGCAGCTGGCCGCGGTGCCGCGCACGCGCAACCCGGACAGCGTGACGCTGCTGGAAGAGGAACGCATCATGGCCTTCTTCGGTGCCGGCACGCTCTACGCCACCGCGGACCGCCAGGAACCGCTGATCTGAAGCAGGTGCCACGATGAACGCTCTCGTCGGCCACGAGCACGAATTCGAAGCCGCGCCCGGCCTGCCCGAGGCGCTGCCGCGCGGCGAGACGCTGCTGTGGCAGGGCAGCCCCGACGCGCGCCGCCTGACCTTCGACGCGCTGCACTGGCGCGCGCTGGCGCTGTACTTCTCGCTGCTGATCGGCTGGCAGGCCACCGGCGTGCTGCTGGCCGGCGGCGACGCCGCGGCGGCGCTGCGTGCCGCGCTGCTGGGCCTGCCGCTGGCACTGCTGGCGCTCGGCCTGCTCGCGCTGGTGGGCGGGCTGATGGCGCGCAGCGCGGTCTACACCATCACCGACCGCCGTGTCGTGATGCGCATCGGCATCGTGCTCACCGTCACCTTCAACCTGCCGTTCAGCCAGATCGAGGCGGCCGAGCTGCGCCTGCGCGGCGGCGGCTGCGGCGACATCGCGCTGACGCTGAAGGGCGGGCAGCGCATCGCCTGGCTGCACCTGTGGCCGCATGCTCGGCCCTGGCGCATGAAGCACACCCAGCCGATGCTGCGCGCGCTGCCGGACGCGGCGCGTGTCGGTGCGCTGCTGGCGCAGGCCGTGCGCGAGCAGGGAGCCGCCTGAACGGCGCCCGGCCATGGCTGCGCGCGCCGGTTCCGTCGCAGTCGCCGCCGCACTGGCGAGCATGCTGCTGGGCGCCCTGCTCGCCGCCGGCACGGGCCGCTGGACCACGCCCGCGCCCGAGGCGGCGGGCAGCGCCACGGGCCTGCGCGCGCTGCGCTTCGTCGACCGGCCCGATGGCGGCATCGACGTGGTCGACGCGGCGCTGGGCCGCCGCGTGGCGGCCATCGAACCGGGCCGCGACGGCTTCGTGCGCAGCACGCTGCGCGGGCTGGCGCGCGAGCGGCGCCGCCTGGGGCTGAACGACGAGCAGCCATTCGAACTGCGCCAGGAAGGCGCCGGCCGGCTCGTGCTGCACGACCCTGCCAGCGGCCGCCGCATCGAGCTGCAGGCCTTCGGCGCCACCAATGCGGGCGCGTTCGCGCGCCTGTTCCATTCCGAGGAGACACCGCCATGAGCACGCCCGCCCTGCACAGCGCCGACGACAGCAACGCCGAGGCCAAGGCCAGCGCGCTGCTGAACCCGCGCTTCTACACCACCGACTACGCGGCGATGGACCGCCTGGACGTGCAACCGCTGCGCGCCGAGTGGGACGCGCTGATGGCCGAGTACGAAGGCGACAACAACCACGACCACTTCCAGCGCGACGCCGCATTCGCCGACGAACTGGCGGCGGCCGCGCCGCAGTGGCCGGCCGAGCTGCGCAGCGAGTTCCTGGCCTTCCTCGTCAGCTCGCTGACCTCGGAGTTCTCGGGCTGCGTGCTCTACAACGAGATCGCGCGCCACGTCAGCAACCCCGACGTGAAGAGGCTGATGCGCTTCATGGCGCGCGACGAATCGCGCCACGCGGGTTTCCTGAACCAGTCGCTGAAGGACTTCGGGCTCGGCGTCGACCTGGGCGGGCTCAAGCGCGAGAAGCACTACACCTTCTTCAAGCCCAAGTACATCTTCTACGCCACCTACCTGTCCGAGAAGATCGGCTACGCACGCTACATCACGATCTTCCGCCAGCTCGAGCGCCACCCCGAGCTGCGCTTCCACCCGATCTTTCGCTGGTTCGAGCGCTGGTGCAACGACGAATTCCGGCACGGCGAATCGTTCGCGCTGATCCTGCGCGCCAACCCGCACCTGCTGCAGGGCGGCAACCGGCTGTGGATCCGCTTCTTCCTGCTCGCCGTGTACGCCACGATGTACGTGCGCGACCACCAGCGCCCGGCGCTGAACGCCGCGATGGGGCTGGACGCGAGCGACTACGACTTCCGCGTCTTCCGCATCACCAACGAGATCTCGCGCCAGGTGTTCCCGCTCAGCCTGGATATCGACCACCCGGCCTTCCGCGCCAACATGGACCGGCTGGTGCAGGCCGCCGAGGACCTGGAGCGCGCGAAGTCGCTGAAGGGCCTGGGCAGGCTGCTGCTGCGCGTGCGGGCCGGCACCCGGGCCGGCGTCGCGCTGCTGCGGCTGTACACGCTGCCGGCGCTGCAGCACGAGCTGCCGCGCGACGTGCGCGTGGCGCCGGCCTGGTAGGCCCGGCGCCCGGCCATGTGGTCGCTGGCGCTGCCGCCGCTGTTCACGCTGCTGGCGTGGTGGGGCAGCACGGCCGCGATCCTCTGGCTGGTGAAGCTGCCGCGGCGCACGCACCCGCTGGTGATGGCGCTGGGCACGCTGGCGCTGCCGCTGGGGCTGTTCGCGGTGGCCGCGTCCGCCGGCGACGGGCCGCCCGGTGCCGGCGCGGCCTACCTCGGCTTCTGCGCCGCGCTGCTGGTCTGGGGCTGGCAGGAACTCGCCTTCCTCCTCGGCTACGTGACGGGGCCGCACCGCAAGCCCTGCCCCGAAGGCGCGCCGGAGGGGCAGCGCGTGCGCCTGGCGGTGCGCGCGGTGCTGCACCACGAGCTGGCGCTGGTGCTGCTGGGTGCGGTGATCGTCGTTCTCACGCCCGCCGGCGGCAGCCCGATGGCGATGTGGACCTTCGCGGCCCTGTGGGCCCTGCGCCTGAGCGCCAAGCTCAACCTGTTCCTCGGGTCGCGCAACCCGCAGGCCCACCTGCTGCCGGCGCACCTGGCCTACATGGGCAGCTACTTCCGCCGCCGCCCGATGAACCCGCTGTTCCCGTGGTCGCTGGGCCTGTCGCTGCTGGCTGCGGCGGCGCTGGCCGGCGGCGCGCTGGCCGCGGGCGCCGGTGACCATGACCGCACCGCGCTGCTGCTGCTGGCCGCCCTGGTGGCGCTGGGCGCGCTGGAGCACGCGCTGATGATGCTGCCGGCCCGTGAGCACGCGGCGGCCGCGGCACTGTCTGCGCCCCTGCCGCGGAGCCCCATCGAACGCCCCTGAGCGCCGCTGAGCGCGTGTCGTTCCTCGCGGGCCCGGAGGCCCCGAGAGGGCCGCGCGCGCCCCGCTGTTACCGTTTGGTACTACCGTGAACTATATGGTTTTCTGTGTGACTGCATAGTTTAGTCGCGACCGGACATCGGTCCGGTCCGACGCGGCCACCCAGGCCGCCCCGTCACACAACCACCGACACGGAGCAGTACAGATGTTCGACTGGATCAAGAGACTGGTGGCGGCCCTGGCCGCGGTGGCCCTGGTTGCCGGCTGCGGCGGCGACGACGACGACCCCGCGCCTTCCGGGCCCGGCAACGTCGTGCAGGTCGCGCAGCGCGACGCACGCTTCAGCATCCTGGCCGAGGCCGTGGTGGCCGCCGACCTGGCCGGCACGCTGTCGGCCAGCGGGCCGTACACGGTGTTCGCGCCGACCAACGACGCCTTCGCCGCACTGCTCACCGAGCTCGGCATCACGAAGGCGCAGCTGCTGGCCGACAAGCCGCTGCTCACGGCCGTGCTGCAGTACCACGTGCTGCCGGCCCGGGTGTTCCGCTCGGGCGTGCCGGCGGGCCTGCCGATCACGCCGCTCGCCGGCGGCATCTTCAAGGTCGACGCCGTCGGCAGTGACCTCGTGATCACCGACGGGCGCAACCGCACGTCGCGCATCGTGCAGACCGACATCCCGGCCAACAACGGCGTCGTGCATGCCATCGACAAGGTGATCCTGCCGGCCAACCGCAACGTGGTCGAGACGGCGGTGGCCACGCCCACGTTCAGCATCCTGGTCGAAGCCGTCACCGCGGCCAACCTGGGCGCCACGCTGAGCGGCACCGGCCCCTTCACGGTCTTCGCGCCCACCGACGCGGCCTTCGCGGCGCTGCTCACCGAGCTCGGCATCACCAAGCAGCAGCTGCTGGCCGACACCGCGCTGCTGACCCAGGTGCTCACCTACCACGTGCTGCCTGCGCGCGTGCTGAAGGCTGCCGTCCCGGTCGGCACGCCGATCACCACGGTGCAGGGCGAGACCTTCACCGTGAACGCCTCGCTCGTGATCACCGACAAGCGCAACCGCACGGCGAACATCACCGCCACCGACGTGCTGGCCAGCAACGGCGTCATTCACGTGATCGACAAGGTCATCCTGCCGGCACCCTGAGGAGCGATGCACGCATGCCGGCCGGCTGCCGCCACCTGGTCGTCGTTCTCGGCGACCAGCTCGACCGCCGGGCCGCCGCCTTCGACGGCTTCGACGCGGCGCAGGACCGCGTCTGGATGTGCGAGGCCGCCGAGGAGAGCACGCACGTCTGGAGCAGCCGGCAGCGCATCGTGATGTTCCTGGCCGCGATGCGGCACTTCGCGGCCGGTCTGCGCGAGGCCGGCCTGCCTCTGGACTACGAGGAACTGCGCGAAGGCGGCCTCGCCGCCGCGCTGGGCCAGGCGCTGCAGCGCCACCGCCCGCAGCGCGTGCGGCTCACGCAGCCGGGCGACTGGCGCGTGCTGCAGGCCCTGCGCGCGGCCGCCGGCGACACGCCGCTGGACGTACTGGAGGACCGCCACTTCTTCTGCGACGGCGCCACCTTCGCCGCCCATGCACGCGGCCGGCGTCAGCTGCGCATGGAGCCCTTCTACCGCGAGATGCGGCGCCGCCACCGCGTGCTGATGGACGGCGAGCAGCCTTGCGGCGACCGCTGGAACTTCGACGCCGAGAACCGCGCCGCCTTCGGCGCCGACGGCCCCGGCTTCCTGCCGCCGCCGCTTCGCTTCGAGCCCGACGCGCTGACCCGGCGCGTGATCGAGCAGGTGCAGCAGCGCTTCGCCGGCCACCCCGGCAGCGCCGACCCCTTCGGCTGGCCGGTGACGCGCGAGCAGGCGCTGCGGGCCCTGCAGGTCTTCGTCGACGAGCGACTCGAACACTTCGGCCGCTGGCAGGACGCGATGTGGCCCGGCGAGCCCTGGCTCTACCACGCGCACCTGTCGGCAGCGCTGAACCTGAAGCTGCTGGATCCGCGCGAGGTGGTCGCGGCGGCCGAGGCGGCCTGGCGCGCCGGCCGCGTGCCGCTGGCGGCGGCCGAGGGCTTCGTGCGGCAGATCCTGGGCTGGCGCGAATACGTGCGCGGCGTCTACTGGCTGCAGATGCCCGGCTATGCGGCGCATAACGCGCTGGACGCACGGCACGACCTGCCGCCTTGGTACTGGACCGGCGACACGTCGATGCGCTGCCTGGCGGACGCCATCGGCCAGACGCTGCGCCACGGTTATGCCCACCACATCCAGCGCCTGATGGTGACCGGCCTCTTCGCGCTGCTCTACGGCGTGGAGCCGCAGCAGGTGCACGCCTGGTACCTGAGCGTCTACGTGGATGCGGTGGAGTGGGTGGAACTGCCCAACACGCTCGGCATGAGCCAGTTCGCCGACGGCGGCCTGCTGGCCAGCAAGCCCTACGTCGCCAGCGGGCGCTACATCGAGCGCATGAGCGGCCACTGCCGCGGCTGCCGCTTCGACCCCGCGCGCCGCACCGGCGAACGGGCCTGCCCGTTCACCACGCTGTACTGGGCGTTCCTCGACCGCCACGCGCAGCGCTTCGCCAGCCATCCGCGCCTGGCGCCGCAGGTGCGCAACGTGATGCGCCTCGACGACGCGGAGCGCCAGGCGATACGCGCCCGCGCCGAAGACATCCGCGGCGGCCGCGTGGCCTAGCGCGGCGCCGCGGCCTGTCGCCGCGGTCCTACAGCCGGTCGCGCCGGCGGCCTGCACACGGCGGCGGCGCGTGCTCCTATGGTTCGCCCATGCCAACTCATTCTCGGAGCTGAACCATGGGCAAGTATGTTCTGGCGTGGATCCTCGGCGTGCCGTTCACGCTGCTGTTCATCCTGTATCTGTTCTTCCACTGACCTCGCTCGCGCCGGCGCCGGCGATGCGTTCCACCGCGAGCAGCCACGCCCGGTCGTCCGGGTGTCGCGGCTTGGGCAGCCAGCCGCTGGCGCCGCGCGGCAGGCGCTCCGGCGCGTCGTCGCCAGACAGCACGTAGAGGGTGCCGCCGCGCAGCGCACCGCTCGCGGCGGCGCGCTCGGCGAGTTCGCTGCCCCTGCCGCCGGCGCCCAGGTTCATGTCGGTGAGCACCAGGTCGAAGCGGCTGGCCTGCAGCACCTGCTCGGCTTCGGCGACGCTCTGCGCGCGCTCCACCTCGAAGCCCGCTTGGCGCAGGTGCTCGGCGAACACCAGCAGGTTCACCGGGTCGTCGTCGACCAGCAACACGCGCCGCGTGCGCTGCGGCGAGCCGGTGGCCGGCGCCTCGTGCGGTGCACGCTCGGCCTGCACCACCACCACGAATTCACTGCCCTCGCCCGGCGCCGAGTTCACGCTGATCGATCCGTTGCCGTCGCGCACCAGGCGCTGCACGATCGCCAGGCCCAGGCCCGTCCCGCCCTTCTGCCGGTCGACGCCCGGCGCCTGCTCGAAGCGCGCGAACAGCCGCTCGCGCACGTCGGCGGTCATGCCCGGTCCGGTGTCGCGCACGCGCAGCGTCAGCTCGAGCCGCGTCGAGCCGACGGGGCGCCCGGCCAGCGACACGCAGACCTCACCCTGGTCGGTGAACTTGAGCGCGTTGGAGATCAGGTTGTTCACCACCTGCTGCACGCGGTGCGGGTCCATCATCACCGGCCCGAGAGTGGGATCCACGTCCACCCGCAGGCGCAGGCCCTTGTCCGCGGCGACCGGCTCGAAGGCCGTCGCCAGGTCCTGCACCAGGCGTGCGAGATCCACCGGCTCCAGCGCCATCTCGAGCTTGCCGGCGTCGAGCTTGGCCAGGTCCAGCAGCACGTTCAGCAGGCCGACCAGGCGGTTGGTCGAGGCCAGGATCGGCCGCAGCACGCGGCGTGCCGGCTCGGGCATCGCCTCGCGCTCGAGCAGGCGTAGGCCTTCGGCCAGCGCCACCAGCGGCGTGCGCACCTCATGGCTCATGTCGGCCACGAAGTCGGCGCGCATCTGCGCGGCCTGACGTGCCCGGTCGCGCTCCTGGCGCACGCGGCGCGCCGACCAGGCCGCCGACAGCCACAGCCCGGTGAGGCCGGCCAGCAGCGGCACGCCGACCAGCGCCACCGATGCCCAGTCGGTGCCCAGCGTGACGTGGGTGCGCAGCAGCGCGTTGGCCAGCACGCGGCGCTCGTCCTCGGGCACCGCCTCGAAGCCGCGGCGCAGCACCTCCGCCAGGTTCGGCCGTTCGCGCTCGACCATGAAGTACAGCTCGCTCGGGTGGCTCTCGACCAGGCCCGAGACCTGCAGCCGACCCAGGTACTTCATCGCCACCAGCGGCGAGGCCACCTCGATGTTGGTGATGCCGGCGTCGGCCCGGCCCGCATCCACCGCGGCCAGCACGCCGGCGGCGGTGCCCACCACTTCGAGCGTCACGCCGGGATGCTCGCGCCGGATCACCGGTATCAGGTAGTGCTCCTCGTCGATGGCCACGCGCCGCCCGCCCAGCGAACCCAGCGTCGGCCAGCCGTTGGGCAGGCGGCTCACGATGGCCGAAGGCGCCGCGTAGTAGGGCCCGACGAAGGCCGCCTCCAGCAGCCGCTCGGGCGTGCGCACCGCGGCCACCACCACGTCGGCCTCCCTGCGCCGCAGCGCGTTCAGCGCCGACGCGAAGCTCTCGTGGGCCACGAAGCGGTAGCGCAGGCCGGCGGCGTCGGCGCTGCGGCGGAACATCTCCACCGCGAGGCCGTCCGCCGCACCGTCGGCCCGGGTGGCGCTGATGGGCGCGAAGCCGGCGTCGTAGGCCACGCGCAGCTCGCCGTCCAGTCCCGCCACCGGCCGCTGCGGCAGCGGGCGCGTGCGCGGCGCGCGCAGGCTCACGTAGGCCGGCTGCCAGCTGCGCTCGATCTCGCCCAGGCGCTCCTCGCCGATGGCGCGCAGGGCAGCATCCAGCGCTTCCACCAGGGCCGCGTCGCGGCTGGCGAACCCCAGCTGCGTAGGCTCGAGCACCGGCGTGCCCAGCACACGCAGACCGGGGATGCGCTCGCGCTCGATCAGGAAGTGCGCGGGCGTGAGGGCGCCGCGATAGACGTCGGCCCGGCCCTCGGCCACGGCGCGCAGCGCCTGCAGCGTGCCGGTGACCTGCAGGCGCCGCACGTTCGGGAAGCGCGCGCTCAGGATGTCGTCCACCCGGTAGCCGCGTTCCACGGCGACCGTGCGGCCGCCGAAGTCGTCGGCCTCGGAGAAGTCCGTGCTGTCGCGGCGCGCGATGTACGCGACGGGCACGCGCAGGTAGCTCTGCGTGAAGTGCAGGTCCTGCTCGCGCTGCGGCGTGCGGGCGGTGGAGCTCAGCAGGTCGACGCGGCCGCTGCGCGCCGCATCCAGGGCCTGCGTGAAGTCGTCGAAGGGCACGGGTTCCACCACCACGCCCAGCAGCGCCGCCGCCTGTGCCAGCACCTGCGCCGACGCGCCGGCGTGGCGGCCGTGTTCGTCCACGCCGTCGATGGGCATCCACTCGCGCACGACCCCGACGCGCCAGCTGGGGTGGCCGGCCAGCCAGCGGCGTGCACCGTCGGTGAGCGCCGGCCCGTCGGGCCGTGGCGCGGCCACGGCGGGCAGGAGGGACGCGACCAGCGCCAGCAGGACCAGCAGCCGGCGCCCACCGTTACCCACGAATGCCCCGGCACACCACATCTCGCCGCCCCCAGCCCCGCCGCGTCATCAAATCGTAGTATCCACGGCCGATGGCCGGCGCGCTTCCTGCGAAAGGAGCGGGCGCCCAACGCCACCGCATGGGCCGCGCAGCGCCACTAACCCCATAAAGACACGGCATGTCGCGACGCGGCAGGCTGCCCCAGAATGCCTTCCGCGATGAGATCCTTCACCGACCTTCGACTCGAGACCCCGCGGCTGCTGCTGCGCCCGCTGGAGCCGCCCGATGCCGAAGGCCTGTGGCGCATCTACGCCGATCCGGAGTTCATGCGCTACTGGAGTTCGGAGCCCTGGGCCTCGCTGGCGCAGGCACACGCCCTGATCGAGAAGGATCAACAGGAGCTGGCACGTGGCGAGCACCTGCGGCTGGGCGTCTTCCTGCGCGAAGGTGGCGCGCTGATCGGCACCTGCTCGCTGTTCCACTTCGCCGAGGCGAGCCGTCGCGCCGAACTGGGCTACGGCATCGCACCGGCACACTGGCGCCGCGGCTACATGTCCGAGGCGGTGGGTGCGCTGCTGGACTGGGCGTTCGGCCCGCTGCAGCTGAACCGCCTGGAAGCCGACATCGACCCGCGCAACACGGCGTCGGCGCGCAGCCTGGAGCGCCTCGGCTTCACGCGCGAGGGCCTGCTGCGCGAGCGCTGGATCGTCGGCTCCGAAGTCTCGGACTCCGCGCTCTACGGGCTGCTCGCCCGCGAGTGGCGCGCGGGCGGCGCCACGCTGCAGGTGCGCCGTGCGCGCGCCGAGGATGCCGCCGAGCTCGCCCAGCTGGCGGCCACGGCGTTCTGGGACACCTACCGCGAGATCGACGATCCGGAGGACATCGCCAGCTACGTCGCCGAGCACTTCTCGGCCGACGAGGTGGCGGCGGTGATGCAGGCGGAAGGCACCACCACGCTGGTCGCCGAGGCCGCTGGCGAGATGGCGGGCTATGCGGTGCTGAAGTGGGCCGAGGCGCCGGCCTGCGTGCCGGCCGCGGGCGCCATCGAGCTGGCGCGTTTCTACCTGGCCCGTCGCTTCATCGGGCACGGCCACGGCCGCCGCATGATGCAGGCGGCGCATGCCGAGGCCCGCGCGCAGGGCGCGCGCTCGATGTGGCTGGGTGTCTACGACCGCAACCTGCGCGCGGTGCGCTTCTACGAGCGCTTCGGCTTCGCGCACGCCGGCGGCAAGGAGTTCCTGTTCGCCGGCAAGGTCTATGTCGACCCGGTGTACGCGATGGCGGTGCTCGATGAAGCCTGAGGCACCGCCGCTGCCGCGCGCGCTGCTGGCCACGGTGGCGCTGCTGGCCGTGCTGCTGGCGTGGTCGGGCTGGCGGCCCTACGACCGCGCCACCTGGGCGATGGAGGTGGCGCCGATCTTCGTCGCCGTGCCGCTGCTGGCCGCCACCTGGCGGCGTTACCCGCTGACCCCGCTGCTGTACGCCTGCATCTTCGTGCACGCCGTGATCCTGCTGGTGGGTGGTGCCTACACCTACGCCCGCGTGCCCTTCGGATTCCAGCTCGCCGAATGGTTCGGGTTGCAGCGCAACCCGTACGACAAGATCGGCCACTTCGCGCAGGGCTTCGTGCCGGCGCTGGTGGTGCGCGAGATCCTGCTGCAGGGCCGGCACCTGCGTGCCGGCCGCATGCTCCACTTCCTGGTCGGCTCGGTGGTGCTGGCCATCAGCGCCACCTACGAGCTGATCGAGTGGGGTGCGGCCGTCGCGCTGGGCCAGGGCGCCGACGAGTTCCTGGGCACCCAGGGCGACCCCTGGGACACGCAGTCCGACATGCTGTTCGCGCTGATCGGCGCGACGGTGGCGCTGGCCACGCTGGCACGCCTGCAGGACCGGCAGATGCGCGCGCTGGCTTGGCCGCGTGGCGCTTCTGGTTCATGATGCGCGCGCCCGACATGCGCCGAACGAACGTCACGCGTCGAATCCAGCTGGTCTCGGCGGCTGCAGCACTGGCCGGCCTGGCAGCCGCGGCCAGCGCCGACGAGCCGGCGTGGACGGTCGTGGGCCGCCAGGGCCTGATGCAGGTGGTGATCGTGCCGAAGGAGCAGGCCGCCGACATCGCCGCCTACCGCGCGCAGATCCCGAGGCTGTGTGCACCCGACACCACCTGCTTCGTCAATTTCTTCACCAACACCTCGGGCGCGACGCTGGCGCTGCCGCTGCCCGATGCCATCGCCGCCGAAGCCACCGCGCGCTTCCGGCGATCCACCAAGAACGGCGTCGAGGTCTTCCAGTGGAGCTGCCGCATGGGCCTCGGCACGCCGGACTGTTTCTAGGAGGGAGGAAACCGCATGCACAACCCGTATCAACCGCCCAGTGCCGACGTCGCCGAGATCAGCGGCGACGCCGTCAACAACTCCGGCGGGGGCAGCCGCATCGAACTGCCGCCCGGCATCAAGGGCTGGTCCTGGGGCGCGTTCCTGTGGAACTGGATCTGGGCCCCGTTCAACCGCGTGTGGATCGGGCTGCTCGCGCTGGTGCCCTACATCGGCTTCCTGGTGGCGATCTACCTCGGCATCAAGGGCCGCGAACTGGCGTGGCGCCACAAGCGTTGGGACAGCGTCGAGCACTTCAACCGCGTGCAGCGCAGCTGGTCCAAGTGGGGCCTGATCATCGTGCTCGGCGTGGTGGGCCTGGGCATCCTGGCGGCGGTCGCGCTGCCGGCGTACCAGGGCTACGTGATGCGCGCCCGCGTGGGCGGCTGAGCAGTCAGGCGAGAGGGGTGGTGGGGTGGCTGATGGGATACAAAACGGCGACCTAAGCTGTTGATCTCATTGGGAAAAGCGCCGAGGAAAACTGACTTGTTCCCCCGTCTGTTCCCCTTGTCCGCATGGGACGTCTTGAGACCATCAGCAACGACATTCTGGCGGTCCTGCCCGTCGCCCGCAACGTCGCGATGCTTATCCGTCCTTCAACGCGGAAAGGTAGGCGGTGGCAACCTCTGCGCAGTGCTCCATGCTCGGCTGATACCCGGTCGCAGCGATCGCCTCGAAGGTCGCCACAAACCCGGCCCCGGGTTGCCAGATCTGCTCCAGGAACCTGTCCCGGTGCCGCACAAGGAAAGGCGCGGCTGCCGCCAGCGCATCCGGCTCCCGCTCGACCACCATGGCGAGGTCGAACAGATCGCGCGCCGTCGCACGGTCCCCGCGGTGGTACATCTTCTTGGCGATCACCTCCGCAGCCGTCTCGACGCGCACCGGCCGCCCCTGGATCTCCCACCGCTCCCAGGCCGCGTCGGTGAGGTTCGGTGCGGCCACGAAGTCGATCTCGCCTTCCTCGAACTGCAGCTTGACGAACGAGCCCGGCATCTCCGTGTACTCCTCGGTCAGCGATGCCGCCGTGTCGCTGAGTCGGGGCGTCACGTAGCCGAGGTACTGCGGATCCGGCACGAAGATGTCGATGTCCTTGCTGAGGCGGTGTCCGTACCTGAACATCAGGACGGTCCCGCCTCCGAAGGTCCAGAACGGGTCCGCAAGCCCCCCATGGCGCTGGATGTCGTCGACCAGCTGCAGCGCTCGCTGGAACAGCACTTCCCAGGGGCCAGACGGCAGCGACCTCATTGCACGCTCATCACGCCCAGAGGCCCTGCCGGTGCACGGCCAGTGACCTGGCGAGCTTCGCGACGTTGCGCCACACAGCCTTGGGGGCCACGCCCTCGTTCGCGGCGGCTTCCTCCACGGCCATCACCACCAAGGGCACCGGCGCCTCGTCCAGCAGGTGCGTCAGGTGGGCCGCGTAGCCCTTCGGTACGCTGCCGCTGACCAGCGCGTGACCGAGCGTGTCGGGCGGCACCTCCTGGACGTAGCTCACGCTGGCGTTCTTCGCCGCCATCCACAGTCCCCGCTTCCGGGCGCGCGCTGCCTGGCTGGGCGGATCGAGGTCCAGCCCCAGCACGGCCAGCACCTGGGCGACCCGGTTGAATCCCAGATCGCTCAGGGCGCCCGCTTCCAGGCCGACCAGCGTCTGCCGCGAAAGCCCGCTCAGCTGCGCAAGCCGGGACTGCGTCAGTCCCAGCGCCTCACGCCGCTCGCGGATGATGGTGCCCAGGTTGGAGAGGTCCACAGCTTGGCCTGCAGTCTTGTCGAATATTTTGGACATTCTAGCGCCTCCGGACCGCACCCGCCAGGCGCTCGCCAGCGGCGCCGCAGGCCGCTCGCTGCCCACAGCCGTGACAAACGTGCTCGCTGTCGGGCCACTGCGGGAGCTCGATTCCATCGATCAGTCGACGGCGCCTCGCTGCAACGGCTTCGATTTGCTCCCGCGACATCAAGCGGACCACTCGTGCGGCCGGCGGCGCTGAGTGCCGGCCAGGGAAGAGGACGAACGCCTCGTCAGACACTCGAACACGGAGTTCGTCCTCAACGGCCACCCGCTGCGCCGAGAGCTGGATGACATCCGACGTTCTCACCGCTGGGGCCGACCGCGTCTTCAGTTCGACCAGCACGACCACACCGGTCGGCAGCCGATAGGCCCTGTCCACCCTCGCCACGATGGGCCAGCGGCTCTTCGACCTGAACTGCGCCTCCACGCAGATCAATTCGGCGTCCTGCAGAGCGGCCGGTCGGTCCCTCCACTCTGCAACGCGTGCGCGGTGACGCCGGAACAGGTGCCACGCGACTGCCAAGGCGACAGCCAGGAGCAGCACCCACGGCCACATCGGCTCGAACCTCATGGTCGACGCCTTGCCGACCATCGCCGCCAGCCATGCGCCACGAAACCCAGGATCCACCTAGTCAACCCTAGCAGTGGCGGGCAGTGCTGCAGAACTGTGCAAAGGCGGGGCCCGGCCGCATAGTAGGCCGCCACCAGGCGTCGCCCCCAAGGCCGCGGCCTCAGGACCGTGTCCCTGAAGTCGCGCAGCGAATCGGTCTGCCAGGCGTCTCCGAAGACCATCGTCGCGATGAAGCACCTCTCCCCTGATCGTCGAGCCGAACCGCCACCTGGCGCTGAGGCGCGCCGCCCCTGCAGTTCGAAACGCGCATGGGCAGCGATACCCCTGCGGCGGGCCTCTTCCTGCGATGGGCTTCGACGCGGCCCGTGGACGGATTCGAGAACCACCAGGCGTTCACACCGTCCCATCTTCGCCAGCTCGGACGCCCCAACAGCGCCGTCACCGCGCCGTGCCTTCCCGGTCTTCATTCCGTGATCGCCGGCTGGAACACGCCGTTCGTCACCGCAGCGGCCTGCTGCACGTCAGGCTCCTTCGGGACCTTGATCGTGTCGGGCGTCTTCAGGCTAGCCATCGCAAACACGCCGTGCTGCGCCAGCAGACCGTCGTAGGCCAGCAGGCGCAGACGGTTGACCCGCTTTCGCCCCTGCCGAAACTGGCTCAGTTCATCGAACAGGCGGGGGTTCTCCTCGCGCGAGAGCTCGAACACCAGCCGGATCGGTCGAAGGGCTCCGCGTTCCTGTGCGCTCATGCACCACCCCCTGGTGCACGATCCGAAGGCGCCGGCGTCGCGAGCGACGTCATCGCGTAGTTCTGCCCGGCCAGCTGGAAGCCCCTCACGTTCGCGTACAGGGGTTCCTTCACCTCGTGGATCCGGTGCTTGGGGAAGGCTGCCTTGACGGCCTTCTTGAAGAGGAACGCGCCGCCGCCGACGAGGATGATGTTCTGCAGGCTCTCGGGCGTCTCGATCCACTGGCGCATCGTCGACACGGCCTGCTGTGCCACGCTCTCGGCGATGGGCAGGTGCCGCTTCATGTCGTAGGGTTTCTGGAAGATGACCGGCGCCTTGCCGGTCCGCAGGGCGAGGTCGATGGCGTCGTAGTCGCGGTAGGGTGTCCCGATGTCCTTCGAGATCTCGGCCGCCATCAGCCGCAGCACATCGGACATTCCCCGGTTGATCGAGTGCGACTGCTTCTGGACCAGCCGCATGCCGCGGCAGACCAGCCAGTCGAAGGTCCTCGATCCCGGGTCGATGACCAAGCTCTGCTCCGTGCCGATCGAGGCCATCTTCTCGTGCTCGGCCGCGTAGTGGACGAGCGCACCCTGCGGTTGCGCCACCGCCAATGCCTTGCCGACCGTGATGGTCCGTCCCGCCGCAATCTCGTGGCTGCCCGTCATCGCCTTCTCGAGTGCCGCCTTCTTCAGTGCCAGCAGCGCGACGGGCAGCCCGACGACGAGCAGGTCGATGTGCGGCACCTTCATCATCGACAGCGCCCCGCGCAGCAGCGCTATGTACTCCGGCGACTCGGTGTACTCGTCGTGCAGTTGCTTCGCGCGGAACGTGTCCGCGGCCAGGTGGATGTCCGGACCCACCTCATAGAACAAGGAGCCGACAGGGATACAGACCGTCTTGCGCTTCTCCGCGGCAGGCATGGCCGACGTGTCGGCGCTCGACGGATAGGCGACCGAGGGGAAGCTGGCGCATCGGATGTCGGCTCCCGAGATGCCGGTGACGAATTTCGTGTTGCCTGACCCGACATCCACGGCTCTGACGATGAGTTCCATGCAGTTGCTCCTTGGCGCAGTTGACTGCCTTTGAAAGGCTGATCAGCGTCGCCGCACCGGGCCGCGTTCTCCACGCTCAATGGCCTCGAATCGGCGCGTCTTTCGACTTCAGTGCCAATGCAGGATCAGCGGAACTGCATCGCAGCGACAGAAGGCGCCCCGCGGCTCGCCATGAGCCCGTTCGCAGGCCGCACTTCTGTCACCACGGTCTCACCTCGCGCGGGCCTTTCAACCCCTGTCCAGTTCGACTCGCGCGGACAGGCTGCGGACGCGCCAGCCAGACCGACGGCCGCGCGAGGTACCTGAGGCGGCAGCCTTGCCTGTCAACCCCGCGCCGTTGCTGGCGATCCGGGCCATTGCCACGCTAGATGGGCCCTGCCGCCGAGTCTCGCGCCGTCAACTGCCTGCCCCAAGGGCCGCCCGATCAGGGGTCTTGCGGCGGGCGCTGCGCACGCGGCCTTGACCGCGGATGGCGTCGCGGTTTCCACTGTGGGCTCCCGAGGGCTCCTGGCCCGCTCCGTCCTCTCGAAGAAGACGAGCATTGCAGGCGTCGCAGTCGTTACCTGCCTCGTGCCTTCAACCGAAGTTCCCGTCCCGAACGGGTGGCGCGACCGGCCTCGACCTCCAGAAGGATCGACGCCGCGAGCGTGCCGAGTCATCCACCACCGCAGTGACCTGCCCGGTCCTTGCCAGCCGCATCCCCGCGATGACGGCTGGGCGCTCCAGAAGCGCACCGGCGCAGCAGAACCCCGTGGCGGCACCTGATGCCGCGCACCGTTCCCGCCAGCCCTTGAGCACGCGCGCATGACGCGCATCGCGCGGCGTGATGGCCTCCATGAGGCTCCCCGCACGACCCTCGCTCATCAACTCGACACCGCCCTGGACTCTCGGTCAGGGGTGGACCCATGCGAGCGGCCGGCGCTGCACACC